>CAVTOP010000003.1:0-552914 GCA_963736275.1 uncultured Alphaproteobacteria bacterium | reverse complement strand
TCCACCGGTGGTTTTGCAGATCCGTCAATTTCGCGAGCAAAAGCGCTCCGGCGATGATGATGAGCGGATCGGTATAGTTGAAATACTCCTGTTTCAGCGCGCGGGCCGCCTGCAGAGTATCGACCGCAAATACGGTGCAGATCAGGAACGAAGCCTGTAGCGCCACCTTGTACTCGCGCCGCCGGAACGCGATTGCGACTCCCGCGATGATGATCCACTCAAGGAAAATTTCCGGGCGCGGCGAAGTTTGAAGAAAAAACGTGTGATGGACGAGCAAGCCCTTGATGCTGTCAAAGAGCATCGCAAATGGAAGTCCGCAGCCACCGGGCCCGCATTGTGAGTCCGCAGGAGCGACGAAATAGTACAGCGCGTCGAGCGGACTGATGACCTTCGCGATCGACGACGTGGCTCGATAAAAATACAGCGGCAGCAGCCCGAGCGAGATGCCGGCAATAACCGAGAACGCCGCGGCCAGGCCTTCGGTCAGCGGTACGCGCCAGAGCAGGCCGAATGCGAGCATTCCCGATGCGATCCAGACAACCAGCATTGCCTGGAAAACACCTGTGTCGAAGACACGACGCATCGTGAGCAATGCCTCATCAGCAAAAAGGCCCTGCCGCACAAGAGATGCTGCGGCCATCGTGGCCAATACAGCCAACATGGCAATTGCTGCCAGCGCCCAACCGGCGCGTCGCTGTGTCCAATAGCCGCCTCGCTGCGACGGCTCTCCAAACGGCAGCAGCAGGACCGGCAGCGTGAGGATCAGGAATATTGCCTGGACTTTGTTATCCATTGCCAGCGTTGCGAAGAACGCGCTGATACCGATCAATATTGGCCGTATCGCCAGGGATGGGGAACGCGCTGAAATCAGCAAGACGAGCAAAGCAATGGCGAAAAGCGATCCGGAGAGAAGTTCGGGCTTCACCGATCGAACCGACATCGCAATTCCACCGGAAAACGCAATTGCAAATGTCCCAAGCAGGGCCACGCGCCAGTCCTTTACCAAGGCGCGCAGTAGATATCCGAACGTCGTTACGTAGGCGAGGACAATGAGCAGGCAGAGCAGCCGCGCGATCTGGACGGCGCTGGTCCAACTTCGCGTAAACGCACTTACGTCGCTTGCCAAAGGCATTGTTGAGAGCGAATAGGTTTCCAGCAGGCCGAGGCTATGGAGCGCGCGATAGGTTGCGCTGAGCATGGCGACGATAAGATGGGCTGGATGGAAGTCGACCTGTCGGGGCAGGCCGTCATTTTGCAGGAAGGCATCGAAAATAAGGAGGATGTCCTGATCGGCAACGCGCCAATACGGATTGAAAAAACCGAACAGAAAAAACGAGACAATCAGTCCCGCGAGAATCGCAAGAAGGCCTTGTGTCCAGCCCAGCGGGGTCAGGCGATCTAAAGACATTGGGAATGCCGACAATCGATTAATGCCTTCACCCAAGTCCGCTGCTACTGTTCGACAACGCATTGCAGCGCCCTGTGTTTGACGAAGATATACACGGCAAGAATTGAAGGGACTAGGTCACAATGATCCGGGGTCGCGGAAAGCCGGCATGACCAAATCAGTCCTCGGCATTATCGGCGGGTCCGGCATCTATGACCTGCCGGGACTTATCGATGTGCGCGACGAGCACATAAAAAGCCCGTGGGGTGAGCCATCCGGCGCATTGCGCATCGGCGATGTCGGCGGGTTGCCGGTCGTTTTTCTGTCGCGTCATGATCAGGGCCACCGTCTTTCGCCGTCCGACATCAACTACCGGGCCAATATCGACGTCCTCAAGCGTGCCGGCGTGACGGACCTGGTCTCGCTGTCGGCCTGCGGTTCGTTCCGCGAGGACCTTTCGCCGGGCACATTTGTGCTGGTCGACCAGTTCGTCGATCGCACCCACAAGCGCGAGAGCTCTTTTTTCAGCAAGGGCATGGTAGCGCATGTCTCGATGGCGCATCCGGTCTCGCCGAACTTGCGCGCGCATCTGCGCGAGGCGGCGCGCGCCGAAGGGATTGAGCCGCACTGGGGCGGCACTTACGTTTGTATCGAGGGACCGCAATTCTCGACACTCGCCGAAAGCCTCACATACAAGCATCTCGGCTATTCGGTGATCGGCATGACCAACATGCCCGAGGCCAAGCTCGCCCGCGAAGCAGAAATTTGCTACGCGACCGCGGCGATGGTGACGGACTTTGACTGCTGGCACCCCGACCATGATGCAGTGACGGTGCAGGACATCGTCAAGGTGCTGCTGTCGAACGCTGAGAAAGCCAAGCGCCTTGTTGCGCGTCTCGCGCGCGATTTCCCGCGCGAGCACGAGCCTTGTCCGGTCGGCTCGGATCGTGCGCTCGACACCGCGTTGATTACCGCGCCTGAGGCGCGCGATCCGGAGATCATCAGGAAGCTCGACGCAGTCGCAGGCAGGGTGCTCAAGTCACGCTGACAACTTCGCCTATTGTACCTGCCGATATTGTTGGTCAGACTGCCGCAACATGCACGAGGGTCCGATGCGCATCGTCGATCTGCAACAACAGACCAAAGAGAAATGGCGATCCGGCGTCGTGACGCGGATGAAAGCTTCCGCCGTCAATAATGCCACGCAACTTTGCATGTTCGAGCAATGGTGCGACCCGGGCCACGGGGCGCCGACACATCTCCACGCGGTGGAGGAGGTGCTGTGCGTGCGGGAGGGCACGGCCGACGTCTGGATCGATGACGAGCATGTCACGCTGACGAGCGGGCAATTGGTGATCGTGCCGGCCGGCCGGAAACATGGCTTCTGCAAATGCCGGAAAAACCGTCTTGTATATCGAGTCGACGCTCGCGTCGCCGGTCTTCGAGGCTGCGTACGAAGACAAACGCGAGACGCCGCGGCGGTGGCTGCCCGTTAGTGAGGCCGTGCGATGACCGCCGGGGTCTTTCAAAACGATTTGCGCGAGGCGATCCGGTCGATTCCCGACTATCCCAAGCCCGGCATCATGTTTCGCGACATCACCACGTTGTTAGGCGATGCGCGCGCGTTCCGCCGCGCCGTGGACGAATTGGTGCAGCCCTGGGCCGGGATGAAGATCGACAAGGTTGCCGGCATAGAAGCGCGCGGCTTCATTCTCGGCGGTGCGGTCGCGCATCAGGTATCGGCAGGCTTCATCCCGATCCGCAAGAAAGGAAAGCTGCCATACAAACGTGTGAGCATCGGTTATTCGCTCGAATACGGCATCGACGAAATGGAGATGCATGAGGACGCGGTGACGAAAGGCGAACGGGTGATACTCGTCGATGACCTCATCGCGACCGGAGGCACGGCGGAAGGCGCCGTCAAGCTGTTGCGGCAGCTGGGTGCCGACATATTGGCTGCCTGTTTTGTGATCGATTTGCCCGAACTCGGTGGCGCCGACAAATTGCGCAAGCTCGACGTGCCGGTGCGTACCCTGATGTCATTCGAGGGGCATTAGCCGCGGCGCGGGCCCCAGGGCCCACCCGGGCCGCCGCCGAGATCGACCGGCGGCTCGTCTGGCCGAAACGGCCTGCCTTGGCTCTCGTTTTGCTCGCCGTGGCCCCATGGACCATCCGGCTCCGGCGCCGGAAGGCGGCCGGGCTCGTCATACTCGATCGCCAGCGGCCCGGGGTCGTGCCCGCCCGCGTACTCCACCAGCGCCTCGACGCGAGCGTCGACCGAAGGATGCGTGGCAAAGAGGTCGGCGAAACCTTCGCGCGGATTGTCGATGCACATTTCCATGACGGCGGAATTGGCGGCATGCAGTTCGCCGCGCCCTTCGATTTTGCGCAGCGCGGAAATCATGGCGTCGGGGTTTTTGGTCAGCTCCACCGAGCCTGCGTCGGCGAGGAATTCGCGGCGGCGCGATAAGGCAAAGCGGATCACGATCGACAGGATCCAGGCAACCGCGATGAGCACCAGCCCGATAACGATCGCTGCCCCTGCGCCGCTCTTGCGGTCGCCGTCGCCGCCGCTGCGTCGGCCGCCATAATATGCGTTCTGGAAGAACAGGCGGAAAATCATCTCGCCGAAGAAGGAGATCACACCGGCGATCACTACGGCGATCACCAGCATCCGCACGTCGCCGTTGCGGATGTGCGTGAGCTCGTGGCCAAGCACGGCTTCCATTTCCAGGTCGTTGAGCGCATTCATCAGGCCGCGCGTCACGGTGATCGAATATTGTTTCTCGTTGAGACCCGTGGCGAAGGCGTTGAGCGCGTCGTCGTCGGCGATACGCAGCGTAGGCATCGTGATGCCACGCGAGATGCAGAGATTTTCGAGCAGGTTGTAGAGACCTGGCTCTTCCGCGCGCGATACTTCGTGCGCGCCGGTCACCGCGTCGATCATCGACTGGTGGAATTTGTAGGCGATTGCCACCCAGACCATCGCGCCGACGGTGGCGAAAGGTGCCGCCTTGGTGAAGTCATACATGGCGGCCTGCACGAGATAGTCGAGCGGCGCATTGGTGGTGAGGCCCTCGGCGACGAGCGCGCCGGCGAACACCAGCAAATAGACGAGGAAGAATAATCCGAGCAGCAGCGCGATCGAACGGCGCCTGTTCGACTGGATATGGCTATAGAGTCCGTAGGCGGCCATGGGTTTTTTCCGTCACTTCGGACGGCCGAAGGCAGGCGTCCGCGCCTCGGATGGCAGAACGTTAGAACTTCACACTCGGCGCCTGATCGAGCTGCGCGCGCGTTTCGCCGAGATCGAAGAACGTTCGTTGGGTGAAGCCGAAAACGCCCGCGAAAAGCGACGCCGGGAATTGCTGGATGCCAGTGTTGTATTCCTGCACTGCGTTGTTGAAGAAGCGGCGCGCGGCGGCGAGCTTGTTCTCGATGTCGGACAGGTCGCTCTGCAGCTGCTGGAAGTTCGCGTTGGCTTTCAGGTCCGGATAGCTCTCCGAGAGCGCGAACAATTGGCGCAGCGCACCGGTGAGCACGTTTTCCGCCGCCACCTTTTGCTCGACGCCGGGTGCCGCGATCGCCGCGTTCCTCGCCTGGACGACCGCCTCGAGCGTGCCGCGCTCGTGCGCGGCGTAGCCCTTCACTGTCTCGATCAGATTTGGAACGAGGTCATGGCGCTGCTTGAGCTGCACGTCGATGTCCGCGAAGGCCTGATTGGTTCGCTGCCGCATGGCGACGAGGCGGTTGTAGATGCTGATCGCCCAGACCACGATCACGGCGATGACACCGAGCACGACCCAACTGGTGGTGGACATGAAACGGCTCCGGATTGGGAAAACGGTGAGTCCTCGAACGGACACAGTTTATCTCAAGTAAGACGGGCGCGGCCAACGGCAACCGGGTAGGGGTGCACGCGGCATCCCGGTAGTCGCCCCCAGGTTGTTGAAACTTCACCGGCGCGGACGCGACAAAAAAAGACCCCGAGCTATTGACCCGGGGTCTCTTCACCAGACGGCTATTCGGGGGGTAAGGGGGGAGCCGCCCGGCTGAAATACACGCGCCATTAACGCAGGCAGCGGCCATTGGTTCCGGGCGGTAGCGGAATGCCCCTGGTATCTTATCCACAGGGTCGCAATCGGTCGTCAGACGGTCATGGTCCTGAAGTTCCATGGTTTTCGGGAAAGGGTGGGAGCAAATCGGAGGGCATCACCCATGAGCTTGGTGATGATCAAATGTCCCATAACAGGCAGGGCAGTTTCGACTGCAATCGAAACTGAGCCGAGTTCATTCCGCAGATTGCCAAAGGTCACGGCGCAGATGCGCTGCCCGGCCTGTGGGTGCGACCACGAATGGACGGTCAGGTCCGCCTGGCTTTCCGGCGAGCCCCGTCTCGTGGCGCAGCACCCGTTGCAGAAGATAGTTGCGGCCTAGCTCGCTTCGCGGAACTGCACGGCGGCTTCGAGATCGACTGACACGAGTTGCGACACACCACGTTCGGCCATGGTGACGCCGTACAGCCGGTTCATGCGCGCCATGGTGATCGGGTTGTGCGTGATGATGACAAACCGCGTGTCGGTCGACTTTATCATCTCGTCGAGCAGGTCGCAGAAACGTTCGACGTTGTGATCGTCGAGCGGGGCGTCCACTTCGTCCAACACGCAGATCGGTGCCGGATTTGTCAGGAACACGGCGAAGATTAGTGCCAGCGCGGTCAGTGCCTGCTCACCGCCTGACAGTAGCGACAGTGTCGCCGGCTTCTTTCCAGGTGGTTTTGCCAGAATTTCCAGGCCGGCCTCGAGCGGGTCTTCGCTTTCGATCAGTTGAAGCTCGGCGGTGCCGCCGCCGAACAGTTGGGAGAACAGGTGCTGGAAATGCTTGTTGACCTGTTCGAATGATGTCAGCAGTCGCTCGCGCGCCTCGCGATTGAGACTCTGGATGCCGAGACGGAGTTTCTTGATCGCTTCGACCAAATCATCGCGCTCGGTGGTCAGAGATGCATGCTGGCCCTCGACCCCGCGCAGTTCCTCTTCGGCGCGGAGGTTGACTGCGCCGAGCCGCTCGCGCTCGCGCCGCAGACGCTCAAGCGTGGATTCGATCTCGGCGAGATCCGGCAAAGGGTCGGTCGGCTTGATCTCGGCAAGATCCGCCACGGCCGAGGGAGGAATCTCCAGCATGTCGTGAATTTCACGGCCGACATCCGCAAGCCGTCGTTTGGCACCCTCGAAACGCTCCTCGGCGCGGGCCAGGTCCTCGCGCGCGGCACTGGCCGCCTCGAGGGCCGCGCGTGCATCGCGGTCGGCTTCCGCCAGCGCGTTCTCGGCCTGTTGGAGCCGGTCGGCGCAGGCGCGGCGTTCAGCCTCTGCCGATTGCACCTCGGTGATCAGGGCGCTGCGTTTTTCCGCGAATATCTTGGGTGCATTTTCCAGCTCAGTGCGGTCACGCTTGGCTTCGGCGGTGCGCTGCTCGAGCGTCGCGATCTGCGTGCGGGCGCCTTGCTGGCGCTCGACCCAACTGCCCTTGTCCGTGGAGAGTTGCGACAGCCGGCGGTCGGCGAGTTCCGCTTCGCGCGCGATTGCCTGTTGCTCGGCCTGAACTTCAGCAAGCTTGGCGCGCTTGCCGGCAATATCGTCGCGCACGTGCGCGAGCTTCGTTTCCAGATCCGCAGCGGGGGCAAGCGCGCCGAGCGAAGAATCAGCGTCAGCTTTTGACGTTGCAGCCTCGTCACGGCTCATGGTCAGCCGTGCCCGCGCCTCAGAGAGCGCCGAAAGCCGCGCAGCTTGCCGGTTGAGATCGCGCTCGCGTGCCCGCGTCTCCGTTTCAGTGCTGCTTGCTGCATCGAAAGCCGACTGCGCTACCTGCAGCGCACGGCGCTTGGCCTCCACGTCGCCGCGCGCGCTTTCGAGCTCGGTGTCGATCTCCGCGAACCGGCTTCGCTGCGCGAGGCGCCGTCCGGCGCCAGTAGGGGCATGCGCAGCTGCGACGAAACCGTCCCAGCGCCACAGGTCGCCATCGCGCGATACCAGCCGCTGACCGGTCTTAAGGTTCGCGGCAAGACGAATACCGACATCGCGCTCGACAACGCCGACCTGAGCGAGCCGCCGCGCGAGTTGCGTCGGCGCTTTCACGTAGCGCGCCAGCGGCTCCGCCCCCTCCGGCAGGGTAGGGTCGCCGCCATCGCCTGCGATCTCGCTCCAGTGCATGGGAGACGATGGATCAATAGGGGCATCGAGATCGTCGCCGAGCGCAGCACCCAGCGCCTTTTCGTAGCCTTTCTCCACTGCAACGTGATCGATGACCGGCGGCCACAGGCTGCGCGTTTCAAGCGACAGCATCTTGGAGAGGGTCTTCGCCTCGGTCTCCAGCCGTTGCACGCGTTTTTCCGATTCCGACAACGCCTCGCGCGCCGCTTCCAAGTCGCCGCTCGCAACGTTGTGCGCAGCTTCGGCGGCAACCGCCGCTGCTTCCGCCTCGGTCAGCGCGGCCTGTGTCCCTTCGACCGCAGCGGCGATCGGAGCATTGTCGGCACTATGTAGCGTCGAAAGTTCACGTTCGATTGCGGCGATCTCGGAAGAGATTTTTGCGACGCGCTCGCTCTGCTCACGCGCGGTATTCTCGAAACGGTTGCGCTGGGCAGCGAGGTCGGCAAGCGTAGTCGTGACGTCGGTAAAAATTGTCTCGGCAGCGCCGAGGTCGCCCTCGGCCTCGGCCACTTTGGCATCGATGCCGCTGCGGCGGCCCGCGCTCTCGCGTGCCTCCACGCGAATGGTTTCCTCTTCGGCGGTGAGGCGCGCGATCGCCTGTTCGGCGTCCACGGCAAGCCGCTGCTCGCGTTCGGTATCCGCGGCGAACTGCACGAGCCGAAGATCGAGTTCGGCGATGCGGTCCTTGGCGCGGGCCTCCTCCCGATCAAGATCCTGCAACGCGATATTGAGGCGGTGCAGGGCCGCGCCGGCGCGCGCCTCTGCCTCGCGCAACTCGGGCAATGCCGCGGCCGCCAATGCCTGCCGCTTGGAGGCCTCCGCCTCGGCCCCGACACGATCGGCAACCGTGCGCACGCTGACGTCTTTGGCGTGCTCGGCCTCCGCCACCTCACTGTTGGCCGCAGTCCAGCGCAAATGATACAGGGTCGCCTCCGCCTTGCGGACCTGCGACGACACCGTGCGGTAGCGGATCGCCTGCCGCGCCTGTTTCTTCAGGCCGTCTACCTGCGCGGCGAGCTGTCCGATGACATCCTCGACCCGTAGCAAATTTGTTTCCGCAGCCTTGAGCCGCAACTCCGCTTCATGCCGGCGTGCGTGCAGGCCGGCGACACCAGCCGCTTCTTCCAGCACGCGACGGCGCTGTTCGGGCTTGGCCTGGATGATCTCGCCAATGCGGCCCTGATGTACGAGTGCGGGCGAGCGCGCGCCGGTGGAGGCGTCGGCAAACAGGATCTGGACGTCGCGGGCGCGCACCTCGCGTCCGTTGATGCGGTAGTTCGAACCGGAGTCCCGCTCGATACGGCGCGCGATTTCCAGCGAATCCTGGTCATTGAAGGCGGCAGGCGCCGATCGCGACGAATTGTCGATGGCGATCGCCACTTCGGCGTTGTTGCGCGCGGGTCGAGTGTTCGAGCCGGAAAAAATCACATCGTCCATCGACGCGGCGCGCATGGATTTGTGCGACGATTCGCCCATGACCCAGCGCAACGCTTCGACCAGATTCGATTTGCCGCAGCCGTTCGGGCCCACGACGCCGGTCAGTCCGGGCTCGATCGCAAAATCGGTCGGCTCCACGAAGGACTTGAAGCCGAGCAGGCGCAGCCTTGTGAGCTTCATTACGTTACGGCCTCATTGCATTCTTTTGTTGGCGCATAGCTGCGACCTTCCTGTGCCGCCAAATCGGATTTGCGGAAACAGCGACTCTTTGGGTCATTGCGCAAGGCGGGACGAGAGAACCCGCCGGTCCATCGATTTTTGCATTCACTAATTCAGCAGGCCTTCCCGGGGCTTGGCCGGGGTTTGGCCGCCCATTTGCCGCCTAGTTCGGAGAATGAATCGCCGCGCGCGCAAGGGCAACTGCCCTGCGGACGACGGGCGCGGTTTTCCAGACCTTTCGGGTTTGGGACGGCAAGGTTGCGCGCGAAACCGCGCCCTACCGGCCTCCTCCCAGCCCAAAAAACCCTTATCAGCCCTTGAGATAGGGGTCGATCGCCTTAGCCATGTCGTCGATGGAAAGTGCGCCGGGATGAGCCGTTCCATTGATAAAAAATGTCGGCGTCGACTGCACCTTGAACTGCTTGATAGCCCGTTGGCGGATGCTTTCGATGCCGTCGAGCGTCTGCTGATTCGCGAGGCAAGCATTGAACGTTTGCTCGGTGAAGCCCGCCTGCTTGGCGATGGTAAGCAGCGGCGGGATCGGCTTCTCCACCGCCCATTGCCGTTGCTGCCGGAACAGTGTGTCGACCAGGGCAAAATATTTGTCCTTGTCGTCCTTGCCGGCGCAGCGCGCCAGCATGAAGGCCGCGGCGGCAAGACTGTCGAGAGGGAATTCGCGGAAAATGTAGCGGACCTTCCCCGTATCGATGTAACGCTTCTTGAGTTCGGGGAACGTCACCTCCTGGAAGTGCGCGCAGTGCGAGCAAGTCATCGAGGCATATTCGATGACAGTCACGGGCGCCTTGTCGTTGCCCATTGCCATTTCAGGCAACGCATCTGCCTTCATCAATTCGTCCGTCGGCACCGTTTCGGCGAACGGGGACAGCGACGAAAAGCCAAGCATGCTGGTGGCAAGCGCCAGGGTGGCCGTGGTCTGACAAAATTTGCGTCGGGTCATTTGCAAAGAGGACTCCTAGGCTGAACGCCGGTCAAATTCAGCGTATTGGCTAGCTGGACCGCACGATTGTGGCAATGGCACGCCCGCCTGCCAAGCCGTTCGGATGGCTCAATTTCCCTTGATCGCCGAACCCAGCCGGCCGAGGGCCTGCCGCAGACGGTCATCCTGGACGTCAGGGAGAGCGTCGGCGATCCGTGCAGCCGCGGCGTCATCGATTTTGGGGGGCGGGGACGGTTCCCGGCGCCGGAGCGGGGCTTGCCGAATGGCAATTCGGCCGATGGCCTGCCAACCGAAGAATTGATTGACCCGTTCGAGAATGACCGCTGACAGGTGCTGGACTTCGAGTGCCGCGGGGCCCTCGACCCGCAGGACCAATGTGGCGGGTTCCGGCTTCCCGTCGGTCGTCGCGCGTGTCCAGTTGATCTTGAGCGGCTCGCTGTGACCGGCAATTTCGGGGCCGACAATGTCGCCCCAGCGGGAAATGATCTCGGTCGAGGCAAAACCCTGCGCCTTGAGGACGTCGCTCAGGGTTGCGCTCAACAGCTCCGAAAGCGGCCGGGGAAAACTGCGCGAGGGCTTGCTCATGGGGACGGGCCTTGTGCCATCGTCGGCACCATGACCGTAGCAGTCCGATCGCCATCACGGAAGAAACCTCTCCGGCCGGAAGCCGCCGATGTTTTGGCATGGTACGACAGGCACGCGCGCGTGCTGCCGTGGCGAGCGCGATCGGGAGCCAGGGCCGATCCTTACCGTGTCTGGTTGTCCGAGATCATGCTGCAACAGACGACTGTCAAAGCGGTCGCGCCTTACTATGCGCGGTTCCTGTCGCAATGGCCAACAGTCGGGGCGCTGGCCGCGGCTGACCTCGAGGATGTTTTGCGGGCATGGGCGGGGCTTGGCTACTACGCGCGTGCCCGCAATTTGCATAGCTGCGCAAAGGTCGTGGTCGAGCGGCACGACGCGAAATTTCCGGAAGACGTCGACGCGTTGCGCACGCTGCCGGGCATCGGCGACTACACCGCCGCAGCCATTGCGGCGATTGCGTTCGATCGTCCGACGGTTCCGGTTGACGGCAATATCGAGCGCGTCATCGCGCGCCTATTCGTCGTCGAGGAGGAATTGCCCGGTGCCAAGCCGGAGATCAAGCGGCTGGCGTCATCGCTATTGCCGGACAAACGCTCCGGCGACTTCGCGCAGGCGATGATGGATCTCGGCGCTACGATTTGTTCGCCAAAGCGGCCCGCCTGCGTACTCTGTCCGTGGAGCCGCACATGCGCCGCGAATGCTCGCGGCGACCAGGAGACATTTCCTCGCAAGGCGCCGAAGCGCGAGGGCTTACTACGGCGCGGCGCCGCCTTCGTTGTACTGCGTGATGATGCGAGCGTGCTCTTGCGCCGTCGCCCGGAGAAAGGCCTGCTCGGCGGCATGAGCGAGGTTCCCGGCAGCGAGTGGGTGCATGATTTTGATTTCGACTGCGCGCTGCGCTTTGCGCCGACGATCCCGCGGGCGACGTGGCGGCGCATTCCGGGCGTTGTCCGTCACGTCTTTACACATTTCCCGCTCGAGCTCGCGGTGTTTGTCGCGCGGGTTCCGCGCGCGGCGAGAGCGCCGAGAGGCGCGCGCTGGGTCAGGCTCGCGGATGCACCCGGCGAAGCTTTGCCGAATGTCATGCGCAAAGTGCTGGCGTACGCCCTCGACAGTCACTAGACCGCGGGAATTCCTGCAGCCGCCACGAGCATTGAGTTTTCGGCGCGCTCGACTGCATCGGGCCGTTTGCGCTCCCGCGCTGCAGCCTTGCGATTGATCTTGCGCTTGGCGATCCCGTTGAGCTTTTTGTCGGTCGCCTTTTCTTCTTTGAGATTCATGTTCAGGACTTTGGCGACGTCGTTGCGGCCGAGCAACTTGGCCCAGGCCACCAGTGTTCCGTAGCGCGTGATCTCATAGTGCTCGACCGCCTGCGCCGCCGCAATTAGCGCGGCGTTGAGCACCATCTTGTCCTCGATCTCGCCGGCGATCTCTTTGGCCTCATCGATGATGCCGTCGATTGCCGGACACCTTGTCCCTTGCGGGGTTACTTTCAACTTTTTGAAGGCCTGATCGAGCCGTTTGATCTGCCCTTTGGTCTGCTTGAGATGAGTCCGGAACCCCTTCTTGAGCTCGGAGTCGGACGCCTTCTCGACCATCTGCGGCAAAGCCTTCTCGATCTGGTGCTCTGCGTAGTAGATGTCCTGCATCGAGTGCAGGAACAGGTCATTCATCGTCTGCATGTCGGGTGAAAACCATCCCATGGCGTGCCTCCTTGACTGCTGTTCCAAGCGTTAAGTCGCGCCGGCCATGCCGGTTCCCACAGCCGCCAAAGATCGGTAGGAATGGCGCGGCTTGTTTTGAATTCTTGAAAGGGGAGTGGCATGGCCATCGAACGTCACGATGTGGGACCGCGCATGAGCAAGGCGGTGGTTCACGGCAATACCGTCTACCTGGCAGGGATCGTCGCCGATAATTCGAAGGGCAAGAGCGTCAAAGACCAGACGCAGGACATTCTCAGGCAGATCGACGGGTTTCTGACGAAGGCCGGCACCGACAAGAGTAAGCTGCTGTCAGCCAACATCTGGATCACCGACATGGCGGAATTCGCCGAGATGAATGCGGTCTGGGACGCCTGGGTGGCGCCGGGCAACACGCCCGCTCGCGCGACCGTGCAGGCCAGGTTGGCTTCGCCCGACTATAAAGTCGAGATCATGGTGGTGGCGGCGAAGTAGCGATGGCGGCGGCGCAACCCGGGATACTGGCGATCTGGAACGACTGCCGTGCCGGCCGCGCGGCTGAGTTCGACGCTTGGTTCCAGGGCGAGCATCTTGAAGAGCGCCTTGGCGTTCCTGGATTTCTGTTCGGGCGCCGGCATCAGGCAATTTCCGGGAGCGCCGGCTATTTCAACTTCTATCTTGTCGAGTCCCCCGACGTGCTGACGTCGAAGCCCTATCTCGAACGACTCGACAATCCGACTCCGATGACCAAACGGATCATGTCCGAGGTGTTCATCAATATGAACCGCACGGTGTGCCGGCGGACAATCCGGCGCGGCGCTTTTCGCGGCGCTTTTGCAGTGACGACACGGTTCAACGAAACACCGGATGCCGGTGTGCTCACCGCGACGCTGAATGATCTGGTGCGGGACACGAATGTCGCCGGCGGCGAAATTTGGGTCGCGCTCGATCCTGCCGGTATGCCGGTATCGATGGAGGAACAGCTGCGCGGCGGCGATAAGAAGATCAAAGGCTGCCTGATGATCGATACGCTGCGCCAGTCGGACGCGGAGGCGCTGGGCGCACGGTTTTCGCAGCAGTTTCCCGGAGCGGAGGTGGGCGTGTTTCGCGTGCTCTGTCAACTCGGACGAGGCGATCTGTGAAAGCGCTGTTGCCGCTCGCAGAGACAATCGCCGCCCGCCTGATTGCAGCCAAGCAAACGATCGCAATTGCAGAATCGTCGACCGGCGGTCTCGTCGCTGCGGCCTTGCTTGCTGTGCCCGGCGCCTCTGTTTACTTTCTGGGCGGCGCGGTTGTTTATACGAAGTCCTCGCGCGCCGCACTGCTCGGCATCGACGACGCAGAAATGCAGGGCCTGCGCCCTGCGACCGAAGACTATTCCCTGATGATCGCGCGGCTTGTGCGCGAGCGCCACGGCGCAACGTGGGGCTTCGGCGAAACCGGCGCGGCCGGTCCGATCGGCAACCGCTACGGCGATCCGGCGGGACACACCTGCCTGGCGGTCGCTGGCCCGGCCGAACGCGCGACGACCTTGCGCACGGGCAGTGCCGACAGGGTGGCGAATATGGATGCTTTCGCGAAGCGTTCGCTCGAACTTCTCACCGAAGTGATTGCCGCTTAAGCAAGCTACTCGGCGGCTTCGGCCATCTCGGAGCGAATGACGGCGCGGAACGCATCGATCGGCGTGAGTCCTTTCGGCGTTTCCACATGCCAGAAGGTCCAGCCATTGCAGGCTTCGAGGCCTTGCGCCATTGCACCGATGCGGTGAATCGAGCCGACCCTGCCATCGAGCGATACCGCGCCGTCGGCGCGCACCAGTGCCTGATGGCGTTTCTTGGCATCGACCAATCGTGCGCCCGGCGTCACCAGGCCACGTTCGATCAGCGCCGAGAACGGCACGCGCGGGGCTTCACGTGCGGTCATGAACGGCGCGATGGTCGGCGCTTCCAGCGGTTTGACCCGGCCGATGCGTTGCTCGGCCGCCGTTGCATATTTGGGATCCTGCTCGCAGCCGATGAAACGCCGCCCGAGACGTTTGGCGACCGCGCCGGTCGTGCCCGTGCCGCAGAACGGGTCGAGCACCAGGTCTTCCGGCCGCGAGCTCGACAGGAGCACACGTGCAAGCAGTGCTTCCGGCTTTTGTGTCGGATGCAACTTCTTGCCATTGCCACCCTTGAGGCGCTCTTCCCCGGTGCAAAGCGGCAAGGTCCAGTCTGACCTAACCTGGATATCTTCATTGCCGGCCTTGAGCACCTCGTAATTGAACGTGTAACCGCGCGCGTCGGCATCGCGCGACGCCCAGATCAGCGTCTCGTGAGCGTTGGTGAAACGCCGGCCGCGGAAATTCGGCATCGGGTTGGACTTGCGCCAGATCACGTCATTGAGGATCCAGAAGCCGAGATCCTGCATGATCGTGCCGACCCGGAAGATGTTGTGATAGGAGCCGATGACCCAGATGGTGGCGGCCGGTTTCATCACACGCCGGCACGCGGCGAGCCAGGCCTTTGTGAAATCATCATAGGCGGAGAAGCTGGCGAATTTGTCCCAGTCATCATCGACGGCGTCGACGCGCGAATCGTCCGGGCGCTTGAGATCGCTCGCGAGCTGCAGATTGTAAGGAGGGTCGGCGAACACGAGATCGACGGAGGCCGCCGGCAATTTCGCCATTCCGGCGATACAGTTGCCGACGAGAACGCGATGCGTTTGCGGACTCTCTGAAACTCCACGGGGCGCCCTTTTGGGCGCCCCGCGACGCGACACAACCATGACTCAGGACTTTGACTCAGGTGACGCGGTCGGCGACGCGGGACCTACAACCGACAGGCCTGCATCTTGAGCGTCCAAGGTAAAAAACCGGTTTATGTTTGCGGCTCGCAACTGGGCAAATTCTGCCTATTTAAGCTGGGCTTACGCGGATACCGAGCATGTGTTGGACGCGCGCGTGCCGTTCGGCAATGATCGCGTAAGAGCTTGGAGGAATGCACGATGCGTTGGGATGATTTCCGCCGCAGCGACAACGTTGAGGATAGTCGAGGGGACGACGGCGGCTTTGGCGGCGGCGGCATGGGTATTCCGGTCGGGGGCGGCGGTCTCGGCATCGGAACAATCGTCGTGCTTGGCCTGATCGGCTGGGCGCTCGGCATCGATCCAAGTATCCTCATTGGTGGCGCCGAGATGGTGAACACCACCAGGCACCACCAGCAGCCCTACGAACCGAGCCAGCCGCGGCAGACCGGCGCGCCGAAGGATCAGTTGGGCGACTTCGTCGCCGCAGTTCTGGGCAACACGGAGGATACCTGGACCGAAATCTTCAAGAGCGGGGGGCAGCAGTATCGTGTGCCGCGATTGCGGCTGTACTCGGGAGCGATCCAGGGCGGTTGCGGATTCGCACAATCGGCAATGGGCCCGTTCTATTGCCCGAACGACCGGCGCATCTATCTCGATACCTCTTTCTTCCGCGACATGCAGGTTCGCTTCCGCGGCTGCAGTGGCAAGGCTTGCGAATTTGCGGAAGCCTATGTGATCGCGCATGAGGTCGGGCATCACGTGCAGAATCTGCTCGGCATCCTGCCGAAGGCGCAAGCGGCGCAACGCGAAGTTGGAAACCGCGCCGAGGCAAATCGTATCCAGGTGCGGGTCGAGCTGCAGGCTGACTGCCTCGCCGGTGTCTGGGCGCATCACTCCAATCAGCGCTGGAAATCGCTTGAGCCCGGCGACGTGGAAGCGGCATTGCAGACTGCGGCGGCGATCGGTGACGACCGTCTGCAGCAGCAATCGCGCGGCCATGTTGTGCCCGACTCGTTCACACACGGCTCGTCGGCGCAGCGGCAGCGCTGGTTCACAATCGGTCTGAAGGAAGGGAAGGTCTCCGCCTGCAATACCTTCTCGGCGTCCCAAATATAAGGGCGGAGGCGGAGAATGGATGTTGTCCTCGACTACATTTCAGTCAGCACGTTCCGGACCATCCTGCTCATCTTTCACTCGCTTCTCGCTGTCGCGCTTTTAGGTGCGCTCACACATCAGGCCATTGCGGTTGCAGTGCCGGCACGGCAGATCGCGGGCCGGGGCTGGCTTCGTAACCCGCTTCCGTTCTGTTTATGGAGCGGCCTGCGTCTCGGCGATTTGCGTGCTGTGGGTGCTGCGTCCGTCTCCAACGCCCGAGACTTTCGTCGATCGTTAATTTCTGCACGTCGCCGGTGTCCGGTGAGTACCTTTGCATTTTGATGCGTTAGAATGCGACACAAGAATTGTCGCGGGACATTCCAAAGAGGGCGGCGATGCCCGGTATCGATCAAAGCCGACAGTTTGTGCCGCTGAAGATCGCGGTGCTGACGGTTTCTGACACGCGCGAAGTAAGCGAGGACAAGTCAGGCGCGACCCTGATTGAGCGCATCCGCGCCGCCGGTCATGTCGTGGCCGAGCGCGCGATTGTGAAAGACGAGGTCAAGGCGATCCGCCAGCACGTTAAGGCGTGGATCGCCGACAAATTCATTGACGTCGTCATTACCACGGGCGGCACGGGCTTTACCGGCCGTGACGTCACGCCGGAAGCGGTTGAGCCGCTATTCGAGAAGAAAATGGATGGCTTCGCGACGATGTTCCTGCTGGTCAGCGAAAGGAAGATCGGCACATCGGCGATCCAGACGAGGGCGACGGCCGGCGTCGCCAATGCGACCTACATCTTCTGCCTGCCGGGTTCGCCGGGCGCGTGCCGCGATGCCTGGGACGAAATCCTGGTGCACCAGCTCGACTACCGCTACCGGCCCTGCAATTTCGTGGAAATTTTGCCAAGGCTCGACGAGCATCTGCGGCGGTCCAAGGCACGCACGCAATCAGGCTAAGTGGGCACCGGTTAGCCGCCCGGATTGCGTGCTCATGTAACAACGCGAGCGCGGCCGGACGCAAAACCGGTGCCCACTTTTGCTGGCCGCGCTCGTGCTGCGACGGCCTGACCGACCTTAGAGCTCCAGATCCCAGAACTCGGCGACAACGTTCTTGCCCCAGCTATGCCGGGGTTCGCTCGATGTCAGCTTGAACCCTGCGTCCTCATAGACGTGCCGTGCGGCAGACAGCACGCTGTGCGTCCATAAGGTGACCTTCGCGTAACCTTTGGCCCGCGCGAAGCGCACGCACTCGTCGACGAGCCTGGCGCCGAGCCCGAGTCCGCGCGCTTTCGGATCCACCAGCAGCAGGCGCAGCCGCCCGACATTGGGCTGGTCGTCTTTCACCAGCATGACGCAACCGACATTCTCGCCGTTCATCTCGGCGATCCAACATTGCTCCCGCGCGGGATCGAAATTATTGACGAAGTCGGCAACGATTTGCGCGCACAGCCCCTCAAACGGACCGGCCCACCCGTATTCCTGAAAATAAAGTTCGGCGTGGCGCGACACGATCCAGCCGAAATCGCCGGCCCGAGGCTCGCGCAGCGTGTATGTCGGTCGCGCGCTGGCCGTCGCAGCCGGCGTGCCGGCCAGCAATGTCTCGATCGCGTTCATGGCGGAAACGACTTGCTCCTGCTGTGCGCCGTCGAGTCTGGCGAGCATCGAGGCGGCAAATTGTTGCGAGCGCTGTTCCATTGGCGCGAACATTTTCCGGCCGCGCGCGGTCAAAGCGAGGTAGCTCTGTCGCGCGTCGGTCTCGGAAGTCGTGCGACTGATGATTCCGCGCTTCTGGAAATTGCGCAGGAGCCGGCTGAGATATCCCATGTCGAGATCAAGTGCGCGCGCGATATCACTCGCCGTCAGCTTTTCGTTTTGTGCCAGTTCGTAGAGTACGCGCATTTCGCCGAGCGAGTAGGGACCGTCGAGATAGTTTTTGCGCAATACCCCGATCTGCCGCGTGTAGAAGCGATTGAAGCGGCGGACAGCGCGGATCGTGTGCTGGCTGGCCATGGCGCAGCATCGTGATCAATTAGTTGACAAAGTCAAGTAATTGGCCCTGTGATTGCGACGGGAAGCACCGCCAGGCGTCGGCGGCCTAGGCGACGCAGGATGGCGGCCTCGGCATCATCCTCTGCGGAATGGCCGCCAATTGCATCGTAAAGCCGACGTGGAATGAGCAGGCCCTGTTCGGGCTTTGGGCCCCTGGCAATCGCAGCGCACACCAAGGCCACAAGCTCCGCAAAGCCTGGGCGCACGGCGTTGGCGGCGCCGGCGAGACGGAAGATGCCCGCTTGTTCATTTCCTTCCGGCAGCCCGGCTGTCTGAATGAAACGTTCGGCGGCGTCGATCCATCCTGGCTGCGGCACCGCGCCGGCACGCAGAAACATGATCCAGGGGCTCCGTACGCTGGCCGCTGCAGCTTTGAGACGGATCCCGACCGCTTCTGTCGAGCTTATGAACCGACAACCGGCAATGTCGGCAATCTCAGCCGTGGCATCCCGCGATCCGCCATCGGCAACGACAACTTCAGCCAAAAGCCCGGCGGCTGCCGCTGGAACGAGCGCCGAAAGGGTCGGCACCAGACCCCGCTCTGAGTTTTGCGTGGAAATGATCGCACTCAACATGGAACGACAGCCCGTCAATACGGTTGCCACCATATCATGTGGCGTATGGCGTCCGCCGCTACGAGATAAGCCAGTTAGTGCGAAATAAGAGCCGGGCGGTGGACTGCCAAAATCTGTTCTTGTTATGTTCATATCCCGCGGATAGGGTGGACCCATGGCTCGATCAAACGCAGCCCACAGTCGTCCGCCGGTGAAGGAGCTGCCCTCCGCACCGGCGGGCGCCTACGACGGCGTCAGTGAATTACTTGGCGTGGTCGTTGAACACGAGCGCCGCCGCGGACGCGGCGCGCAGAGCAACGTTTCGGGACGATACGAGCCGCTGGCGCGAGTGGCATTCGACGACGGCTGGCGGACGCTGGACGAACTGCCGCCTTTCAGGACCACCGTCACCGTGGACTCCACACGGAAGATCATTACCCGCAACAACTCGCCCGATATCGGGTTTGATCGCTCGATCAATCCCTACAGAGGTTGTGAGCACGGCTGTATCTATTGTTTTGCCAGGCCGACGCACGCCTATCTCGGCCTGTCGCCCGGCCTTGATTTCGAATCCAAGTTGCTGGTGAAGCCGGAGGCGGCCAACTTGCTTGAAAAGGAATTGTCTGCAGCCGGCTACGAGCCGAAGGTCATTGCCATCGGCACGAATACGGACCCGTACCAACCGATCGAGCGGCGCTACAAAGTAATGCGGCGCATACTCGAGGTGCTCGACCGTGCGGGCCACCCCGTTGGCATCGTTACAAAGTCGGCGCTGGTGCTGCGCGACCTCGACATACTTGCGCGCATGGCCGAGCGAAATCTGGCAAAGGTAGCGTTGTCGGTCACTACCCTGGATGCAGCGCTCGCCCGCAAGATGGAACCACGGGCAGCGACACCGATGCGTCGTCTTGAGACGCTGCGCCGGCTGACACAGGCGGGCGTACCAACGACGGTGATGGTCGCGCCGGTGATACCAGCCCTCAACGATATGGAAATCGAGCGCATCCTCGAAGCTGCGCGAACGGCCGGCGTGAAAGAAGCCGGTTACGTCTTGTTGCGTCTCCCGCTCGAAGTCCGCGATCTGTTTCGCGAATGGCTGATCGCGAACTATCCCGACCGGTACCGGCACGTATTCAAGTTGATCCGCGATATGCGCGGCGGCAAGGACTACGACTTCGACGTGGGGCACGCGCATGAAAGGCACCGGACCCTACGCCTGGATGATCGGCCGTCGCTTCGAGATGGCATGTGAAAAACTCGGGCTCAACGTTTCGCGAACGCAGCTCACAACCGAACACTTCCGCAAGCCGAAGCCGGGCACGGAACAGCTGAGTCTGTTCGAGTCATGAGCGAACCCACGGGGATCCTCTCGCTGGTGACACTCGGCGTCGCCAATCTCAAGCGCAGCATCGCTTTCTATGAAACGCTGGGTTTTCGACGCAAGGCAGTAGCGGCTGACGGCGTCGGGTTTTTTCAGGCCGGTGCCTGCGCGATTGCCGTATTTCCCTCGGACGAACTTGCAAGCGATGCCAACATTGCGTCCGAAGGCATGGCTGAAAATTTTCGCGGCATTGCGCTGGCCTGGAACTGCCGTTCGGAGCACGACGTCGATGTCGTGATCCGGCGCGCTGGCGAGGCGGGGGCGGTGATCCGCAAGCCTGCGCAAGACGCGTTCTGGGGTGGCTACAGTGGCTACTTCTCCGATCTCGACGGCCACCTGTGGGAGGTGGCGTATAATCCGCACTTTCCCCTCACCGATGATGGACGCCTGCTGCTGCCGGAATAGCGGTTCGCTGGTTCAAATTGTTCACAGGCTCGAACGTTCAGGTTGACTTGAGCCGCGCCCAGCGCACTCATCGCGGCGATGGCAAGAAATTCCAAGCCGGGTCTGCGACTGCCGCTCGACGAGCCGATTTTGCGTCCAACCTTCAGGCGCGAGCGGCGCGCTCTTAAAAATGGCATCTGGCCAATCGCCGGTTGCGACGAGGTCGGCCGTGGTCCGCTCGCGGGACCGGTGGTGGCCGCCGCCGTCGTCCTCGATCCCGACCGGATTCCGCGCGGCCTCAACGACTCCAAGAAGCTGGATCCTGAGGCGCGCGAGAGGCTCTACGAAAAGATCTGTGCCACCGCGCAAGTGGCGGTCGCGTTCGGCGCGGTCGAGCGCATCGACCGTGACAATATCCTCCGTGCATCGCTTTGGGCACTGGGGCGTGCGGTGAGAGCACTGCCGGTTGCGCCAAGACTTCGTATTTGTCGACGGCAACCAGAAGATCGATTGCCGCTGTGAGTGCGTCACGGTGGTGTCGGGAGACGCGCTGGTGCAGTCGGTCGCAGCGGCTTCGATCGTCGCCAAAGTGACACGCGACCGGCTGATGATGCGCCTCGGCCTTGCCCATCCCGGCTACGGTTTCGAACGGCATATGGGTTATAGCGTGCCGGAGCATTTCGCCGCGCTGGCGCGGCTCGGGCCGACGGTCCACCACCGCAGGTCGTTCGCGCCGGTGGCTGCCAAGCTCGCAGCTCTTGGCGGCGCCTCGGATGAGGTGATTTCCGAGTTGTTGCCTCTTTAGCCCGGCTTCTCTATTCCTCCGGACGCATGATCCGGAAAACCGAAAGGCGGTTTTTCGGCTAAGATCATGCGCGAAAAATAAGCTTCCGTCGTTTTCACCCGCCCGGGCCAATGCATTACGTCTCCCTGCTCATTGAATTTCTACGCGGGCGTCCCGCGGTCGTGTTCTGGACGGTAGCGCTGACGCAGGCGGCGCTCTGGACGTTCATTCCAGCCCTGTTCTACAGCGCACCGCCGGGCGAAGTGCCGATGCTGCTGACTATTGGCCATGAATTCGTGCTCGGCAGCTATCTTGGGCCACCGCTGGCATTCTGGCTCGGTGAAATCGCCTTCCGGATTGCAGGAGCCTTCGGGCTCTATGCTCTGGCGCAAGCCTGTATCGTCCTCGCCTATTGGGCGGTGTTCCGGCTCGGCTGCGCGATCGTCGGCACGCGCCACGCGGTTCTTGCGGTCCTGCTGATGGTCGGCATCGCCGCATTTTCGGTGCCGAGCCCTGACTTCGGGCCGGCAATCCTTGCCGCACCTTTGTGGGCCCTGGCGCTGCTTTATTATTGGCGTGCCCTCGGCGAGAGGCGTCGCGGATACTGGTTCCTGCTTGCTCTTGTTCTCGGCCTGCTCATGCTCGCAAGCTATGCAGGATTGATCCTTTTTGCGCTGTTCGTTGTTTTCACTCCTTTGACGCCGCGCGGTCGCGCATCCCTTTTGCATCCTGAGCCGTGGATTGCGCTAATCCTTCTGTTCCTCGTTGTATTCCCGCATGCGCTCTGGCTGAGTGGAAATCGTTCACTGGTGATGGAAGGTTTCGACGAGAGCGTCGGTGCTGCCGGGCGGGTGGCGCCGGGGATATGGCTCTTCGCCGTGCTGCTTTTCACGCATCTCGGGCTTGCACTCCTCGTCACACTGGCGAGCGGCTGGCCGCGTCATCCCCGCGAGCGCGCTCCCGAGATCGAACGTCACCCCGTTGAGCCGCTCGCGCGCGCCTTCGTCTACATGTTTGCCATCGCGCCTGCCTTGGTCGCCATTGCGGTTGTGTTTGCCAGCAACCGTCTCGGCCCGTTGGATCGCGTTACACCGATCGTCGTCCTTTCAGGGCTCGCGGTTGTGCTCGCCGCCGGCGACAAGATCCTGCTCTATCGCGAACGATTGGTGTCGTCGGCCTGGTTCGGCCTGCTGTTCGCGCCGCCGGCTTTGGTTGTGACCGGCCTTGTGATCTCGCCCTGGATCGTCGGCATCGACCTCAGAATCATGCAGCCGGCCAACGCGGAAGGGCAATTCTACGGAGACATATTTCAGCGCCGCACAGGTAAGCCGCTCGCGTATCTGAGCGGTGATCCGCGGCTTGCGCCGCTGATTGCGCTTGCTGCTCCCAGTCGGCCGCACGTCTATTTTGCGTGGGCGCCCCACCGCAGCCCCTGGGCAAGCCCAGCGGATTTCCGCACGCACGGCGGGATCCTTGTCTGGCCGGCCGCCGACAATACGGGCACGCCTCCCGCAACGCTAAAGGCACAGTTTCCTGACTTGGTGACCGAGGTGCCACGCTCGTTCCCGCGCACCATGCAAGGCGTTTTGCCGCTCATTCGTCTGGGCTGGTCGATGCAACGCCCGTCGGCGCCTCAGTGATAGCTCTCGCCTTCGCGAACCTTGCCGCGGAACAACCAGTAAATGAATACGATGTAGCCGATCACGATCGGCAGCAGCAGCAAGGTCCCTAACAGCATGAAGATCTGGCTCGCGGGCGCGGCTGCGGTGTCCCAGATGGTGAGGGACGGCGGCACCAGATAGGGAAAATTCGAGATCACGAGCCCCAGATAGCCGAGCAAGAACAGCGCCATCGTCGCGAGAAACGGGGGAACGTCGCGCCGCGCCTCAAGCCAGCGCCATTCAAGATAGGCGGTCAGGGCGGTGATAACGGGCACCGGCCACAAGAAATAGAAATTCGGCAAAGAAAACCAGCGCGCGGCGATGCGGGGCTCGGTGAGCGGCGTCCACAAACTCACCACAACCATGGACGCGAGCACTGCCATCAACAGTATCTTGGCATGCGCACGCGCCCTTTCGGCAACCGGTCCTTCAGTTTTCATCACGAGCCACGTTGCGCCAAGCAAGCCGTAGCCGGCGATCAGCGAAAGTCCGCAGACCAATGCAAATGGCGTTGCCCAATCGAATGAGCCGCCGCTAAAGGCACCATCCTTTACCGGAATCCCCTGGATCAACCGGCCAAGAATGACGCCCTGCGCAAACGTTGCGAGCGTCGAGCCCGCCGCGAATGCAATGTTCCAGCCGGTCTTGCTGCGCGAAACGTGACGGAATTCAAACGCGATCCCGCGAAAGACCAGCGCCAGCAGCATCACGATCACCGGCAGGTAGAACGCCGGCATGATGACTGCATACGCCTTGGGAAAAGCCACGAACAATCCGGCGCCACCGAGCACCAGCCATGTCTCGTTGCCGTCCCAGTATGGCGCGATCGAGCGTGTCATCTGGTCGCGTTCGCTTTCATTTTGCGTGAACGGAAACAGGATGCCGATGCCGAGGTCGAAGCCGTCGAGCAGCACGTACATGACGACGGCGATACCGATCACCGCGGCCCAGATCAGCGGGAGATACCATTCCATGGTTTTGCTCCCTCAGCGTTGCAATGCTTCGCGGCCGGCGTCCTGCGCGGCTGAAATCGGGCTCGGTGAGAAAGGCCCGGTCTCCGCCCCGACCTGGCGCGGTCCCTGCGCAATCAACCGGTTGATATAATAGATGCCGAACGAGAACACGACGCCATAGGCCAGCACGAAAAGCGCCAGTGTGCCCGCAATGGTAGCGCCCGGGACCGGAGACGTTGCGTCCGCCGTGCGCATGATCCCGTACACGATCCAGGGCTGGCGTCCACACTCGGTGACGATCCAACCCGCGATCACGCCAACGAAGCCGATCCACCAGCATTGCGCCATCACGCGCAGGTACCAACGCGTCTCGAACAAGGTGCCGCGCCACCACAAGAACGCACCGAACAGGGCCGCGGCGATCATGAAGAATCCGACCGCCAGCATGATACGGAATGCGAAGAAGACGATCTTGACCGGCGGGCGTTCGGAAGCGGGCACGCTGTTGAGGCCCGGAAACAGCCCATTCATTCGGTGAGTAAGGATGAGTGAAGCTGCCTTCGGGATCGACAATTCAAAATGGTTCACCCCGGCCTGCTCATCGGGCCACGCGAAGATGTGAAAGTCGCCCGGCTTGCTACCATCCCAGTGCGCTTCCATCGCCGCCACTTTGATCGGCTGGTGTTCGAGTGTGTTGAGGCCATGCTGGTCGCCGAGCACCAGTTGCAACGGCGCAAGGATTGCGGTCAGGCCGATCGCCATCCGCAGCATCGTGCGGCCTTCCTCGATGTGCCGTCCGGCTATGAGATAGCGCGCGCCAACGGCCAGCACGACGAATCCTGTCGTGAGATAGGCTGCATTGAGCATGTGCGCGAACCGGTACGGGAAGCTTGGATTGAAGACGATCTTCAGCCAATCAAGCGGGTAGGCGATGCCATCGCGCATTTCATGACCGGTCGGCGTCTGCATCCAACTGTTGGCGGACAAGATCCAGAACGCCGAGATCGCGGTGCCCGTAGCGACGACTGCGGCCGACAGGACGTAAAGCCAGGGCGGCACGCGATTGAATCCGAACAGCAGTATTCCGAGAAAAGTCGCCTCAAGGAAAAATGCTGCCAGAACCTCATAGCCGAGCAGCGGCCCCAGCACGTTGCCAGTCGCAACCGAAAAGCGGCTCCAGTTTGTGCCGAACTGGTATGACAGCACGATCCCCGACACCACGCCCATCGCAAACGACACGGCGAAAATCTTCGTCCAGAATCGCATCAGGCGCTGGTAGCGGTCATTGCCGCTGCGCAGCCATATCACGCCGAGGGTCGCGAGATAGGCCGACAGCCCGATGGTGAAGCTCGGGAAAATGATGTGGAAGATAATCGTGAAAGCGAATTGCAGACGGGCCAGCAGGACAGGATCAAAATCCATCACACCCTCCGACCGGATGTCGCTCACGCAATTATAGTCGCGTGCAATAAATCGTGGCGAGCCTATTGCGTTCCAATGCTGCGATAAATCGAAGCGGAGCAATTGGTTAAAAGCTATCCACAGCATCTCAATCGCTTCTGACGGGCCGCATGTCGGCGCGTTAGGGTTGCCCCCGGGTGGTTTGCTTGGGGGGTCGATATGGTCAAACGGGCCAAGGGAAAGAACGAGGCTCACTTCGCCGCCGCGCTGGACCGCTATTTCGGCCTTGCGCAGCAGGGCACCGACGTCCGCACCGAATTCATAGCGGGCGTGACCACGTTTCTGACGATGGTCTACATCGTCTTCGTGAACCCAATCATCCTCGGCAAAGCGGGCATGGACCAGGGCGCGGTCTTCGTCGCGACCTGCGTTGCTGCGGCGGTAAGCACCCTGGTGATGGCGCTCTATGCCAACTACCCGATCGCGCTGGCCCCGGGCATGGGGATCAATGCCTTCTTCGCCTTCACGGTGGTCCTGACCTACAAGTACAGTTGGCAGCAGGCGCTGGCCGCTGTGTTCTGTTCGGGCGTGCTGTTCTTCCTGATTTCTGTATTTCGCATCCGGCAATACGTCATCGAACTCGATCCCGCAGAACCTGAAGCTCGCCGTGTCGGCGGGCGTCGGCTTGTTTCTCGGAATCATTGCACTCGAGGAAGCCAAAGTCGTTGTTGATCACCCGGCGACTCTCGTCACGCTCGGCGACCTGAGAAATCCGGAAGCGGCCCTGATGCTGCTCGGCTTTGTCCTGATCGCTGCGCTTAACTTCAGACGCGTGCTGGGCGGTACGTTGATCGGCATTCTTGTGGCGACAGTCATCGGCTTGCCGTTCGGGCTCGCGAAATTCACCGGTGTCGTTTCAATGCCGCCGTCGATTGCCCCGACGCTTCTCCAGCTTGATTTCTCGCGGCTTTGGGAACTCACGTTCCTGATCGTCGTTTTTTCGATCCTTTTCATCGACGTGTTCGACAATGCCGGCACCTTGATCGGCGTCACCCACCGCACCGGACTGATGAAAAATGGCAAGCTCGCGCGCATGAAAGAGGCGCTGATATCCGACAGCTTCGCGGCAATGTTTGGCGCGGTCATCGGCACATCGACAACCACAAGCTATATCGAGAGCGCGGCCGGCGTGTCGGCGGGCGGGCGGACGGGATTGACGGCTGCCTTCGTCGGATTGTTCTTCCTGCTGGCGCTGTTTTTTGCACCGCTCGCAGGCATGGTTCCCGCCTACGCCTCGGCGGCGGCCTTGCTCTACGTCGCCTGCGTGATGGCACGCGGGCTGGCTGAGATCGACTGGGAGGACATCACGGAATACGCGCCGGCGGTCGTCACGACGATAACCATGCCACTGACCTATTCGATCGCGACCGGCATCGGCCTCGGCTTCATCACTTATGCGTTGTGCAAGATCATAGCCGGCAAGGCGCGCGAGGCATCGCCGGCGGTCATGGTCCTGGCGGTGCTGTTCGCGATTAAATTTGCGGTGGCCGGCTAGTCGAGCGCCTTCTTGATTGCCAGGAAGTCGCGCCAGGCGAAGCGTTTCTGCAACGGGCTGCGCAACAGGAACGCCGGGTGAAATGTCGGCATGGCGCGGATTTCGCGCTTTCCGGTGTCGAAGGTGAACCAGCGCCCGCGCGTCTTGGTGATTCCTTCCCTGATGCCAAGCAGGGTTTGCGCTGACGGACCGCCGAGACAGACCAGAATATCCGGGTCGACCAACTCGATCTGGCGCGAGATAAACGGCAGACAGATCTGCGATTCCTGCGGCGTCGGCGTGCGATTGCCCGGCGGCCGCCAGGGCACGATATTGGCGATGTAAACCGATGAGCGCTCGAGACCGATCGCTGTCAGCATCCGGTCGAGCAATTTGCCGGACCGGCCGACGAAGGGCAGGCCCTCGATGTCTTCGTCGCGGCCTGGTGCTTCGCCGACAAACATCAGCCGCGCCTGCGGATTGCCATCCGCGAAGACCAGCTGAGTCGCGGTCGCCTTGAGGGCGCAACCATCGAACTTGTCGAGCACAGCGCGCAGTTCCTCGAGCGTTTCCGCACGCTTCGCGGCGTCGCGCGCGGCCATGGTCGCTTCGTCGGGGGCGGGAGGTGCAAGGGGTGAGGGGACTCTTGCCGCCGGCTCGGCGCGCGCGGTGGTCGGAACAGGCGTGCGCGCTGCCAAACCCGCGTCTTCTGTCGCAAATCTGTCGACCGGTTGCTCGCCAACGAGCGCGTCAGCACCCGCCTCGATATAGAATTCGAGCAGATCGCGCGCCGATTTTTCGTGACCGGAGACCATTTATGCACACTAGCATGGAGGTCACGCGATTGCCGCCCCATGTGCAAAAGTAGAGAATGTCCTGGGAGCAATTCATGGCCGGGTTGCCTGCACGAGAGGCGATGGAATTTGACGTGGTGGTTGTCGGCGCCGGGCCCGCCGGGCTGGCGGCTGCCATCCGTCTCAAGCAGATCAGCCCAGATATTTCGATTGTCGTGGTGGAGAAAGGCTCCGAGGTCGGTGCGCATATTCTCTCCGGAATCGTGATCGATCCTTCGGCGCTTGATCGGCTCCTGCCTGACTGGCGCAGTGATCCCGAGAAGCCCCTTAAAACCGAAGTCAGCGACGACCGCTTCTATTGGCTCTCCGAAAAGGGTGCGATCCGTTTTCCGCTCGTGTTCGCACCGCCTCTGATGAGTAATCACGGCTGTTTCATCGGTTCGCTCGGCCTCGTCTGCAAATATCTCGCGGCCAAGGCCGAGGCGCTCGGTGTCGAGATTTATCCAGGCTTTGCTGCGGCGGAAGTTCTGTTCGGCCAGGACGGTACGGTAGTCGGCGTCGCGACGGGCGATATGGGCGTTGCGAAAAGCGGCGAGCACAAGGACAGTTTCACCCGCGGCATGGAGCTACGCGCGAAATACACACTATTCGCCGAGGGCGCGCGCGGCAGCCTGACCAAGACCCTCCTGCACCGGTTCAATCTCGCGAAAGACAGCGATGTTCCGAAATTCGGCATCGGCCTCAAGGAAATCTGGCAGGTTGCGCCGGAGAAGCACAAGCCGGGCCTGACGCAGCACTCCTTCGGTTGGCCGCTTGGCACCTCGATCAGCGGCGGGTCGTTTATCTACCACTATGACGACAACCTCGTTTCAGTCGGCTTCGTCGTGCCGCTCAATTATGAAAATCCGTATCTCGCGCCGTTCGAGGAATTTCAACGCTTCAAGACCCATCCGCTTGTGCGTGACACTTTCGATGGTGGCAAGCGCATCGCCTACGGCGCGCGCGCGATGACGCAGGGCGGCTTTCAGTCTGTGCCGAAGCTCATTTTTCCCGGTGGCGCGCTCATCGGCTGTGCCGCCGGTTTTGTGAACGTGCCGCGGATCAAAGGCACGCACAATGCGATGATGTCGGGAATGCTGGCGGCCGAAGCCTGTGCCGGGGCGCTCAAGGCCGGACGCGCGCACGACGAGCTGCCGGGCTACGAGGAGGCTTGGCGTACGTCCCCCGTCGGCAAGGATTTGTGGAAGGTGCGCAACGTCAAGCCGCTCCTCACGCGCTTCGGCACCACGCTCGGGACCGGACTCGGTGGCTTTGATATGTGGACGAACACCCTGTTCGGATTTTCGCTGTTCGGTACGCTTAAGCACGGCAAGCCTGACTACGCCTCGCTCAAGCCCGCGGCCGAGTGCAGCCCGATTTCCTATCCCAAACCGGACGGGAAGGTGACGTTCGACCGGCTGTCGTCGGTATTCCTGTCCAACACCAATCACGAAGAAGATCAGCCGGTCCACCTGCTTGTCGCCGACCTTGGACTGCAAAAAAGCTCCGAGCACGACGTGTTCGCTGGTCCTTCGGCGCGCTATTGCCCGGCCGGCGTCTATGAGTGGGTGGAGGAAGCGGGCACGCCGAAATTCGTGATCAACGCGCAAAATTGCGTTCACTGCAAAACGTGCGACATCAAGGACCCCAACCAGAACATCACCTGGGTTCCTCCCGAAGGCGGTGGCGGGCCGAACTACCCGAATATGTAATGCGAGAGCGCCCTGCTGAGTTGCGGAACGGTGGTTCCGGCCGAACAGAAAGATGTGATTTGGCAGTGTCAGCACCGTCACGATAACGCCACATCATGGCTTTCATGCTGATTTTCGTCGGTGCCGCCCGGCACGTTCTTGCAGGAGCGGTGCAAAAAGGCCATTCTCGTCGCAACATTGCGGTTCGCGCGTAATCCGCGACCGGCCGCCTCATTGGAGCATTAGCCCGTGACGTCTTCGAGCCTCGCCCGCTGCGTTGCCGGCAGCGCGCTTGCCGCCATTCTCGCGGCAGCACCCGTCAAGCTTGCCGCGCAGGCGTCGAGTCCACCGCAACTCGGCAGCATCACGGCATCGGGAAACTACCTCGCCGCCCGTCATGCCGGCCAGCAACGCGATGCCGGAGCAGCCGCAGCCTATTACCGGGCGGCGCTCAAACGTGACCCGGGCAACAGCGAACTGCTCGACCGTGCGTTTCTTTCGTTCCTCGTGGACGGCGAGGTAGACGAAGCCGTCAAATACGCCGACCGCGTCGTTCAGGTCGACAAGAACGATCGTGTCGCGCGGCTGGTGCTCGGCGTGCACGCACTCAAACGCAAGCAATATCCGGCGGCGCGCCGCGATCTCGCCCAGTCGATCCGCGGACCGATCACCGATCTTACCGCAACATTGCTGTCGGCCTGGAGCATGTACGGCGGCAGCGATTCCAAGGGCGCCGTAGCTGCGATCGACCGTCTCGCCGGGCCGGATTGGTACGCAATCTTCAAAGAACTCCACGCGGGTCTGATCTACGATCTCGCGGGCAACCAAAAGGAAGCCGGCAAGCGTCTCGAGCACGCCTATAAGCTAGACGCGACCGCGCTTCGCGTGGTCGAGGCCTATGGCAGCTGGGTCTCGCGCAACCGCTCGCCGAAAGAAGCGCTGACGATTTTCGAGACGTTCGACAAGTCGCTGCCGCGTCATCCTCTTGTGGTCGAAGCGATGAACAAGCTCAAGGCCGGCGACAAGCTGCCGCCGCTCGTGTCGAACGCGCAGAATGGAGCCGGCGAGGCTTTGTACGGGCTTGGCGCTTCGCTGGGACGTCGCGGCGGAGAAGATCTGGGCCTGGTTTATCTGCAGCTGTCGCTTTTCCTTGTGCCAAGTCATCCGTTGGCGCTGCTGTCGCTTGCGGATCTTTATGAATCGCTCAAGAAGCCGGAGCTGGCGATCAAGGTCTATGAGCGCGTACCGGCAAATTCGCCACTGCACCGGAACGCGGCCATTCAATTGGCCGCAAACCTCGATAGCCTGGACCGCGCCGACGATGCGCAAAAGCATCTCGAAGGGCTGATCAAGCAGCGTCCTGATGACATGGAAGCCATTATGGCGCTTGGAAACGTCCTGCGCGGGCACAAGAAATTTGCGGAATGCGCGAACGTGTACTCGAAGGGCGTCGCCGGCATTCCCAATCCCGAAAAGGCGAACTGGGTGCTCTTCTATTTCCGCGGCATCTGTTTTGAGCGGTCAAAGCAGTGGCCGAAAGCGGAAACCGATCTCAAAAAGGCGCTCGAGCTGTACCCCGATCAGCCCCATGTTCTCAATTATCTTGGCTATTCCTGGATCGACCAGGGCGTAAACCTGGACGACGGAATGGAAAAGATCAAGAAAGCCGTGCAGCAGCGTCCAGACGACGGTTACATCGTCGACTCCCTTGGTTGGGCGTATTACCGGATCGGCAATTACGAGGAAGCAACCAAGCAGCTTGAGCGGGCTATTGAGCTCAAGCCCGAAGACCCGACTATCAATGATCACCTGGGTGACGCCTATTGGCGGGTCGGCCGCGTGCTAGAGGCCAAATTCCAATGGGCGCATGCACGCGATCTCAAGCCGGATCCGGAAGAGCTTCCGAAGATCGAGGAAAAACTGAAGGACGGTCTGCCCGAAGAAACGTCCTCTCAGGCAAAGGCCGGCAAGAAGAGTGGCAACGGCGGCTAGTTGATGCGCAGCGACAGGCTTTTCGCGTGAGCACGCCGCTGTCCGAACGGGCATTTGCCAAAATCAACCTCACTCTGCGCGTGCTGGGCCGGCGCGCCGACGGCTATCACGAGCTCGAAAGCCTGGTCGCGTTCGCGGACGTCGCCGATACGCTGACGCTTGAGCCAGGCTCGACCGACGGCCTGGAGATGTCAGGGCCGTTCGCAGGCAAGAGCGGGCCGGTTGATGACAACCTCGTGCTCAAGTCGCTCGCCGAATTGCGGTGGCGTGTTGCCGGCCTGAAAGGCGGACGATTTCGCCTTGAAAAAAACCTTCCGGTGGCCGCCGGCATCGGCGGAGGCTCGGCGGACGCTGCGGCCGCGCTCAGGCTGCTGGCGAAAGCAAACGGAATTGCGTTCGACGATTCCTCGCTCATGGCCGCGGCGCAGGCTGTCGGCGCCGATGTGCCGGTCTGTTTGGATTCGATGCCGCGCATCATGCGCGGCATCGGCGAAATGCTCTCGGAGCCGATCGATCTGGCGCCCATCCCGGCGGTTCTGGTTAATCCGGGCGTTACGCTGGTGACGCGCGCGGTGTTTGGAAAATTCAAGGGCGCGCACGCGAGCGCCGGCCTCGCCGACGTGCCGACGAAAACCGGTGCATTGATTGAACTCCTTAAACAGCAGGACAACGACCTGACGGACGCAGCGACGGCATGCGCACCGGTTGTCGCGGAAGTGCTGGCGGCTCTTCGCGCCACGCCGGGGAGCGCGCTCGTCAGAATGTCCGGGTCGGGTGCGACATGCTTTGCGCTGTTCGACTCTCGCGACGAGGCGGAAGGGGCGGCGCAACGGCTCGGAAGCAAGCACAACAATTGGTGGGTTCGGGCGACCGCGATCGGCGCCGTGGGGTAACAACATGAATTCGCCAGTTTTGCACGAGATGGTTGGCAATCCGCCGGATTTCCGGCGGAACGTGGGGTGCACGATGAGGATTCGTCTGACGGTTGTCTCGATTGCGGTGCTTTCTGTCATCGCCGCATCTCCCGCGCTCGCGCGAGCAAAAAAAGCGCGGGCGCAATGCGTCGATAGTCCGCAGCAGTTTTCGTGGAGTTTCCTCCTCCCGGGCCAGCCTGCGCCGCGGCCGAATGGTTGTTCGCCGCCGGTCTATAATTACGGCCAATACATCGGACAGGATCCCGATCCCTATATCCGGCTGCAGCTGATGCGCGATCCGGCGACGGGCTATTCGGCATTCCAGAACTAGCGCGACCGATCTCGCGCGTTCAGTGCGCGCGACCGATGCAGAACGCGACCGCTTCTTCCAGCGCCGACTTGATGTCCGACGGCGGCACCAGGGCGAGCGCGTCAGTGGCAATTGCGCCATAGTGCCGGGCACGTCCGACGGTATCCTCGATCGCATGATGCTTGGCCATCAATGAAAGGGCCTGGTCGAGATCGCCGTCGCGGATGTCGCCGTCACCTAATGTCCGGTTCCAGAATTTCCGCTCGCTTTCGGTGCCGCGGCGAAACGACAGGACAACCGGCAGCGTAATCTTGCCCTCGCGGAAGTCGTCACCGACGTTCTTGCCGAGCTTGGCCGACTTGCCGCCGTAGTCCAGCGCGTCGTCGATGAGCTGAAACGCGATGCCGAGGTTCATCCCGAATGACCGGCAGGCCGCCAATTCGGCCTTTTCCTTTGCGGCCAGCGCCGGCCCCACCTCGCAGGCAGCTGCGAAAAGCTCGGCGGTCTTGGCGCGAATGACCGACAGGTACTCGTCTTCGTTGGTGGCCGTGTTCTTGGCCGTGCCGAGCTGCATCACTTCGCCTTCCGCGATCACGGCCGCGGCCGATGATAGGATTTCGAGCGCATGCAGGTTGGCGACTTCGACCATCATCTTGAACGCCTGGCCGAGAAGGAAATCGCCGACCAGCACGCTCGCTTCGTTGCCCCATAGCATCCGGGCGGCGACCTTGCCGCGCCGCATGCCACTTTCGTCGACAACGTCGTCGTGCAGAAGCGTCGCGGTGTGCATGAATTCGACCGCGGCGGCGAGCTTGATGTGGCCGTCGCCGGAGTAGCCTGCGAGCCTCGCCATGGCGAGCGTCAGCATCGGACGCAGCCGCTTGCCTCCAGAGGCAATGAGGTGATTGGCCACCTCCGGGATCATCGCGACCTCAGAGCCGGTGCGCGCCAAGATCGTCGCGTTCACCCGCTCCATGTCAGGCGCCACCAGTTCGACAAGACGGTTGAGTGAGGCCGGGTTTGGGCTTTCAAAGGGAAGGACAACGGCCAAAACACATCTCCCGGCAGTGAGAAAAGCGAGCATAGAAACGCTATGCTCCTGCGGCAAGTGCGGTAGATTGGCGCCAACCGCAGATCTGATGCGAGGTGCAGTGGGCATAAGAACCGTAACTGCGACAAGGTCAACACCTGCAGTCACGGGATATTCCGCCCTTACGACAACTGGAAACATGCGCGAATTGATCCGTACAAATGATGCAGTTCTGGTGTCGGCGGTGGTCGCGCTGCTGGAAAGTGCCGACATCCGTCCGATGGTCTTTGACCAGAATATGAGCGTGCTCGAAGGCTCGCTCGGCGTGCTGCCACGCCGCGTGCTCGTCACCGAGGATCAAGCGCTTCGCGCGCGCAAGCTGCTGGAGGACGCCGGCCTCGGCCATGAGCTGCGTCCCGACGATGGCCGATAGCGAGACCAGCGAAGATGCCATTCTCGGCGGCAGGCTTCGTGTGCGTCAGCCCCTGCGCGGTCATCGCGTCGGCCATGATGCCATCTTGCTGTCTGCCGCCACGTGCGCGCGTGCAACCGAGCGTGCGGTTGAGCTTGGTGCCGGGGTGGGCGCCGCGGCCTTCGCGATTGCCGCGCGCGCTCCCGGAATGATGGTGGCGCTGGTGGAAATCGACCCGGTGCTGTGTGCGTTGGCGAGACACAATGCACGGCTCAACAAACTGGAAGATCGCGTCACCGTGTTTGACGCTGATGCGGAGAGTATCGACAGCCTGAAATCGGCGGGCCTGTCAGCCGAAGAATTCGACCGCGTGCTGATGAACCCGCCGTTTCATGAGGCGCGCCGGCATAACGTCTCTCCCGACCCCGGCCGGCGGCTGGCGCATTCCGCCGGGGCCGGATTGCTCAAGCGTTGGGCTGCCAGCGCAGCGTGGCTTCTGAAAGCAAATGGCGTGCTGGTTCTGATCTGGCGCGCTGACGCCTTGGATGACGTCATCGAAACGTTGCAACCGGCGTTCGGGGATATCGCGGTGCTGCCTGTGCACCCGCGGGAAGATGCCGCACCGATCCGTGTACTGGTGCGCGCTGCAAAAGGAGGCGGTGCTTCGCCGAAGACGTATCCGCCGCTTGTTCTCAACGATGAAGAAGGCCGGCCAACCCCCGTCGCGGAAGCAGTCATGCGCGACGGAAAAACGCTTCAGATCGCAGAAGTCTGAGGTTGCCTAGACTCTGCGCCGCCGCGGCAGAATTTCGCGCCAGCGCCCTTCACCGATCTGACGCCGCATGCGTCCCACAACCTCATCGTTCAGGTGCGAAAGCCCAATGACGCTGGCAATCAGAAGAAAGAAAAGTGCGATCTTGGGCTCCATCGGGTGGTCCTGTTCAATGCGGCACAACACGTGACACGCGGCCACGGTGCAAAAAGCATTCCAAAGTTAAAAAATATGAAACGCCCGGCGTTTTCGATGCGGGGTCCCCGGTATTTGATGTGCCGCGATAGCCGGCAACGGTAGGGTCGTGCAGGGTCTGCCTCGGTGCGCGACAGGCTCTGACCAAATGGGTGGCAGCTACCTATTTGAGTGGTATGCAGGTCCAGCGAGTGTTGCCCGCACAATCCAGGTAAACGCATGATTCAATTTCTCGCCCGGCTGGTGCCACGTCGCTTCCGCAGCGATATCCCTGTTGTTCCGGTCGTGCGGATCAGCGGCGTTATTGGCGTGGTTACGCCGTTGCGGCCGGGGGTCCTTCTGTCGACGGTTGCCCGAACATTGGAGCGCGCCTTTGAGACGCCGCGCGCCCGTGCCGTGGCGCTCATCATAAACTCCCCGGGGGGCTCGCCCTCCCAATCGCACCTGATTTACCGCCGCATCCGGCAACTGGCTGATGAAAAACACATTCCGGTGCTGGCTTTCGTTGAAGACGTCGGTGCTTCCGGCGGCTACATGCTGGCCTGCGCGGCCGACGAGATCATTTGCGATCAGTTTTCGATCGTCGGGTCGATCGGGGTGGTGGGCGGGACGTTCGGTTTTACGAAATTGATGGACAAGCTGGGGATCGAGCGCAGGCTCTACACGGCCGGCGACCGCAAGGTCATGCTTGACCCATTCCTTCCGGAAAAGCCCGACGATGTGAAACGCATCAAGGCCGTCCAGAAGGACATCCATGAGCATTTTATCGCGCTGGTTAAGGCGCGCCGCGGCAGCAAGCTCAACGGTTCGGACAAGGCGCTGTTTTCGGGAGAATTCTGGACGGCGGACAAAGCGATTGAGCTCGGACTGGCCGACGGCATGGGCGATCTGCGTTCGATCTTGCGCGAACGCTTTGGTGAAAAGGTTTACACGCCTCTTATCTCCTCCGAACGCTCGTTGCTCGGACGGCGGCTGCCCGGCGTCAATCTTGCGGACGCGGTCGCCCGCTATCCTGGCCTTGCCGATGACTTGATATCGGCGCTCGAGGTGCGCGCGATGTGGAACCGTTACGGCCTGTAATTTTACTGGACCGGCTTGTTCCCGAACAATTTTGCCACGGCGGCGACCTGCTCACGTTGCTCGGCGATCGAGGCCGCGAACTCCGAGGCGTTGCCTGGGGCCACAATTTGTCCCGTTGCGGTCAGGCGCTTGACGATTTCGGGATCCGAGGCCGCCTCTTTGACGTCTGTCGCGATCTTGTTGCGCACCTCGTCCGCAATCCCCGGCGGACCGAACAGTCCCACCAGCCCGTCGAACTGCAGCGACGGGTAGCCTGCTTCGACCGCAGTTGGAATGTCAGGAATCGCGGGCGCCCGCTCGCGATTGGTCACGGCGAGCACCTTCACTCTCCCTGCTTCGACCTGCGGCCGTACGATTGCGTAGGCCGGCATGTACACCTGGATCACGCCGGCTGCGAGATCGATCGCGGCGCCTGCCGGATTCTTGTAGGGCACTTTGGCCATCTTCAGTCCGACCGAGTGCAGGTAACCGGCGAACACGAAGTCGGTGAAGCCGGTCGCGGTCGTCCAGTTCAGCTGGCCGGGTTTCGCCCGCGCGAGCGCTTCGAGCTCTTTGAGTGAATTGACGTTGAGTGATGTTGCCACGCTCACCGCGACCACGGTCTTCGTGATCCTGGCAATCGGAATGAGATCCTTCGGGTCGTAGGGGAGCTTGTCGTGGAAATAGGGGTGGGCAGTGAATGAGCTCACCGGCGAAACCAGCAGCACATGGTCGTCGTTCGCTTGCAGGAAACTGGTGATGGCGACCATGCCGTCGCCGCCGGGACGGTTCTCGACGACGACGGGCTGACCCCACTTTGCCGAGAGCTTGTCGGCGAACAGTCGCGCACCGATGTCGACGCCGCTTCCAGGACCGAGCGTGATGATGAATCTCACCGGCCGGCTGGGCCAGGCGTCCGCCGCCGCGCAGGGTTGTGACTGCAAAGGCGACAGCAGAAAAAGTGCCGCGGCCAGAATCGAAAATGCCCAAGCGGGCTTTGCTGGGTTGCTCATGAATCCTCCCGGAGCCGGGCGGCCATTCGTCGCGGTGGCCGTTGTGGCGCTCCTGAAATAACCCCGGGCAAGCTTAGCTCATCCGCCGGTTATCCTGCCAGCTTGACGCAGGACAGGCGCTATTGTCTCGTACGGCGCAAGGGCAGTTGCCCCGAAATTGCCGCCTTCAAGCCCGAGGTTGCCGTCGGTAGTTGACTGGAGCTCACCATGCCGTCGTTTCTGTTGTCGCCTTTTGTGAAATGGTCGCTCGCCGCTTTGGGCGGCGCGATGGTTGTGCATTGGGCCGTGAAGGAAGCGCGCCGCATCAATGAAGAGCTCGCGCAGGCGAGGCGCGTGAAGGCGAAAATCACGGATGCGGAGAATCGTCCGACCTTGCGCCGCGATCCGGCGACCGGCGAGTATCGGCTCTGACGATCGGCAGTCGCTGCCGGCCTAATCGGGATGGCGGTTGGTGACGCTACGATGGCCGCCGACCATGGCTGTGAAGAACAGCACGATCAGCACCCATCCGATAATCTGAAACTCGACCACGGCGGTCTCCCCTACGATCCCCCACTCGGATCGCGTGGGTAGCAGTCGCCCCTTCAACGGCACGTAAATTCGCCTCGACTTGACCCTCTTTGGGGCCGCATCTAGGGTCGAATCTCTTCCTGTGCTTAAGAATCAGTTTCCATCCGATGGCTGAAGCCAAACTTCGTGCCAGCGAGCGCACGCATCCAGACAACCTGGACCCATCCCGGTCTTTCCAGGGGCTCATTCTTGCGCTGCAACAGTACTGGGCCGACTGGGGCTGCGTGATCCTGCAGCCTTACGACATGGAAGTGGGAGCGGGCACGTTTCATCCGGCGACCACTTTGCGAGCGCTCGGCCCGAAACCGTGGAACGCCGCTTACGTACAGCCCTCGCGCCGTCCGAAGGATGGCCGCTACGGCGAAAACCCGAACCGGCTGCAGCACTACTACCAGTTCCAGGTGATCCTGAAGCCGTCGCCGCCGGACATTCAGGACCTCTATCTCAACTCGCTCAAGACAATCGGTATCGACCCCAACATCCATGACATCCGTTTTGTCGAGGATGACTGGGAAAGTCCGACGCTTGGCGCCTGGGGACTCGGCTGGGAATGCTGGTGTGACGGGATGGAAGTGTCGCAGTTCACGTACTTCCAGCAGGTCGCGGGATTTGAATGCGCGCCGGTTGCCGGCGAACTCACTTACGGCCTTGAGCGGCTCGCGATGTATGTGCAGGGCGTCGACAACGTGTACGCGCTCAACTTCAATGGCCGTGACGACGACAAGAAGGTTACCTATGGCGACGTCTTCCTGCAGGCCGAGCAGGAATATTCGCGGCACAATTTCGAATTCGCAGACACCGCCATGCTGTTCGAGCAGTTCAAGATGGCGGAGGCGGCGTGCAAGAAATATCTCGCGGCAGGATGGACCAACGGCAAGAAGGAACGCCACCTAATGGCGCTGCCGGCCTATGACCAGTGCATCAAGGCGAGCCACGTTTTCAACCTACTCGATGCGCGCGGTGTCATCTCGGTGACCGAGCGACAGAGCTACATCTTGCGTGTGCGTGAGCTTGCCAAAGCGTGCGGCGAAGCGTGGCTTAAGACCGAGGGCGGCGGAGCATCGTCACATTTCCGGTGCACATTGCGGCGAGGATGCGTCGACTCCGATAATTGACAGCTATAATTATTTGATCCGGCACGGGGGCGCCGCGCGATCATGCTGTTTTGGGCACTCATTTTCATCGCGGCAGCAGTCGTTCTGTACGCGATCATCATATTCAACAGCCTGGTGCGCACGCGCCAGATGGCGAACGAGGCGTGGAGTGGCATCGATGTCCAGCTCAAGCGACGCTCGGAGCTCGTTCCCAACCTGGTCGAATCCGTCAAAGGCTATACGACGCATGAGCGATCCGTCCTCGAAGAGGTGACGCGGCTGCGCAACGCTGCCCGCGAGATTCCGACCGGCGACGTTACCGGCCGCGCGCAGGCGGAACGCGCTCTGACGGCCGCGATCGGCAAGCTCGTCGCTCTGGCCGAGAACTATCCCGACCTCAAGGCCAGTGCGAATTTCCTGGAATTGCAGCGCGAGCTGAGCCAGATCGAGGACGAGTTGCAGATGGCGCGCCGTTACTACAATGGGACAGTGCGAAACCAGAATGTTCTGGTGCAGTCGTTTCCCGCCAATCTGGTCGCCGGGGCCTTCGGTTTCGCGCCGCGGGATTATTTCGAGCTTTCGAATGCGGCCGAGCGCGACGTGCCGCAGGTCGCGTTGTCCGGACGATCATGAGAGGCATACGACCGGCCATATCGAAATATATCCGGGCCTGGCCGATATTTATTTTTCCCCTTGTGCTGAGCGGTGCAACGACCGCCTTTGCGGTTGAACTCATTCACTCATTCGATTCGACGGTCCGCGTTGCCAAGGATGGCGAACTGACCGTCACCGAGGCCATTCGAGTCGAGGCGGACGGGCGTGAGATCAGGCACGGCATCTACCGGGATTTTCCGCTGACCTTCAAAGATGCGGGCGGAACGGTGCGCGAAGTAGACTTCAAGCTGCTGGGAGTCGAGCGTGATGGCAGGCCGGAGAAATATTCCACCACGCGCCAACACGGGGTCGTTCGCATTTACGCCGGCAGCAAGGATCTCGACGTCCCGCGTGGCGAGCACACTTATGTCTTTCGCTACCGGACGGGACGGCAGGTCCGCTGGTTCGATGGCAAGCCCGAGCTCAACTGGAACGTCACCGGGAATTTCTGGCGCTTCCCGATTTTTCAGGCGAACTACAACCTCGAGCTCGCCGACGGAGCGAGACCTCTGCGCTGGACCGCCTATACCGGCCGGCTGGGTGCGCGCGGGGGCAATTGGCGCGCCACAATAGATACGTCCGGCGCCTTGATGGTCGCGACCACGCGGCCGCTCGCCCCAGGTGAGGGGCTGACGGTTGTCGCCGAACTCCCGTCCGACGCGGTCGATCCACTGAGCGAGTCGCAGCTGCTGCGGTACCGGCTTTATGACAACCGCGCCTGGATTTTCGCCGGCGTCGGTCTGCTTGTCGTGTTTGGCTACTATTTCGTCGCGTGGAGAGTGGTCGGACGCGACCCCAAGGGCGGCGTTGTCATCCCCTTGTTTCATCCGCCGCCGAATATTTCGCCAGCACTTGCCAACTACATCCACGATTGGGGTTTCGGCCGCGACAAATGGCGCGCTTTTACGGCTGCCGCTTTGTCGCTCGCCGTGCGGGAACTTTTGCGTTTCGATGACTTCGAGCGGCACGTTGGCGCTGAAGGCGACCGGCAAGAAAGCGCCGGGCAGGTTGCCGGTTGGCGAGCGTTCAGTCCTCGATTGGGTGAATGGACAGGGCGGTCTTGCTATCATCAGCGATGCTCATGGCGCATCGATCGCCAAGGTCGGCGACAGTTTCACGAAAAGCATCGAGCGCGAAAACCGCAACCGATTCTTCCGCCGCAATCTTGGTTACGTGATCGCCGGCCTCGCGATGACGGCCGCCGCCATCGGCGGCGTGCTGGTTTTCGGCGGACTGCAGGACCAGGACCTGGCAGTCCTCGGCGGCTTTGTATTTTTCGGTTTTATAAGTGGGATGTTCCTGGTTCACCTGCTCCAGATGTTTTTTGCCGGCGTGAGTCTCAATGGATTGATCCGGGGAGCTATGTCGATCGTTTTTCTGGCCATTTTCATTTCCATCGCAAACTCGCTGTTGAAGGAGTGGTCCCCAAGCGCACTTGTCGATTCGCTTCCGGCAGTTTGGGCCTATGTCGAGAACTATCCATTCTCCTTCGTGTTGGTCGGCGCGTTTGCGATGGTGAATGGCCTGTTCTTCTATCTGCTGCGCGCGCCGACCGTGCTCGGCCGACCGATCATGGACCAGCTCGCCGGTCTGCGGCTTTATCTGCAGACGGCCGAATCCGACCGCCTCAACATGAATGCGCCCGAGATCACCGCGGAACGCTTTGAGGCATTGTTGCCCTATGCGGTTGCGCTCGACGTGGAGAAGCCCTGGTCCGATGCCTTTGCCTCAGCGCTGCGCCGTGCGCATCCGGACGACGCGGACCCGATGAGCCACTACCGCTCCGGCTGGAGCTCGGGCAGCTGGTCGAGCAGCAACTTCAGCAGCGCGGTGTCATCGTCGATCTCAGGTGTGAGCAGCGCGCTCGCCAGCTCGGTGCCGGTCTCCTCAGGGTCCTCCGGTTTCAGCGGAGGGGGCGGGTCTGGCGGCGGCGGAGGCGGCGGTGGTGGAGGAGGCTGGTAAAACCCGTGGGCGCGCGTGACAGCCGCGGGCCGCCTTGCTAGGCAAGCCCCGCGCGAACATCTCTTCCAAAGTCCGTCTGAATGCCCGACCTGCTGCTCGAATTTTTGTCTGAAGAGATCCCGGCACGCATGCAGGCGCGTGCGGCCGAGGACCTGCGCAAGCTTGTGACCGACCGGCTGGTGGCGGAAGGCCTGACGTATGAAGGGGCCAAAGCGTTCGCTACACCAAGGCGGCTTGCCCTTACTATCCACGGCCTCCCGGCAAAGCAGCCAGATGTAAAGGAAGAAAAAAAGGGTCCAAGGGTTGGCGCTCCGGAAAACGCTATTGCGGGGTTTCTAAAGGCTGCAGGCCTGACGTCGATCAGCCAAGCAAAGGTGCAGCCGGATAAAAAGGGCGACTTTTACGTCGCGGTGCTCGATAGGCCGGGGAGAGACGCGATCGACGTCATCGAAGATGTGCTTCAGGCCACTATCGTGACCTTTCCCTGGCCGAAGTCGATGCGCTGGGGCGCTCAATCGGCAAAACCGGGGTCACTTTCGTGGGTACGTCCACTACATTCCATTGTCGCGACGTTTGGACCTGAAACTGAAGAGCCCGAAATCGTTCCACTTGATGTTGACGGCATCAGGGGAGGCGACGAGACGCGCGGACACCGTTTCATGGCGCCGGCGCGGTTCAAGGTGCGCCACTTCGACGACTACGTGGCCAAGCTCGAAAAAGCCAAGGTCGTGCTCGATCCGGCGCGGCGCGCCGACATCATCCTGGCCGATGCGAAAAATCTGACCTTCGCGCAGGGCTTCGAGCTGGTCGAGGATGAAGGCCTGCTGACCGAAGTTGCCGGTCTTGTCGAATGGCCGGTGACGTTGATGGGAAGTTTCGACAAGGCGTTTCTCGCGATGCCTGACGAGGTGATCCGCGCCACTATTCGCAACAACCAGAAGTGCTTCGTGCTGCGCGACCCGCAGACGGCGAAGCTCGTCAACAAGTTCATTCTTGTCGCGAACGAGGAAGCTGCCGACGGTGGCAAGGCGATCATCGCCGGCAACGAGCGGGTGATCCGCGCGCGCCTCTCCGACGCGAAGTTCTTCTACGACACCGATCTCAAGACACGGCTCGAAGACCGGCTGCCGAAATTCAAGGATATTGTGTTCCACGAAAAGCTTGGCTCGCAGGCCGAGCGCATCGCTCGCATCGTAGCGCTCGCCGGCAAGCTGGCGCCGTGGGTCGACGCCGACGTCGCGAAGACCGAGCGCGCAGCGCAACTCTGCAAAGCCGACCTGTTGACCGATGTCGTCGGCGAATTTCCCGAATTGCAGGGCCTGATGGGCCGCTACTACGCGGAGGCGCAAGACGAGGATGAAGCGGTCGCGCACGCCTGCGAGGATCACTACAAGCCGAAAGGGCCGGACGATCTTGTCCCATCAGATCCAGTGTCGATTGCGGTCGCGCTTGCGGACAAGATCGACACGCTGGTCGGATTCTGGAAAATCGATGAGAAGCCAACAGGCAGCAAGGACCCCTATGCGCTTCGTCGCGCGGCATTGGGTGTCATTCGCATCGTTCTCGACAATTCATTGCAACTCCATCTGGCAAAGATATCGGGTGTGTCCGCCGATCTTCTCTCGTTTTTTGCAGACCGTCTTAAGGTGCAGCTGCGCGAGCAGGGTGCGCGGCATGACCTCGTGGACGCCGTGTTCGCGCTCGAGGGCCAGGACGACCTGCTGATGATCGTGCGCCGGGTCGAGGCGCTCGGCAAATTCCTCGACACCGAAGACGGCAAGAACTTGCTCGCCGGCTACAAGCGGGCGACCAACATCATTCGCATCGAGGAGAAGAAGGACAAGCGCCAATATGACGGGGCGCCCGATGCGAAGCGCTACCAGCTGCCGGAAGAGAAGGCGCTCGCCGAGGCCATCGATGTCGCCAGGAAGGAAGCTTCCGCCGCCGTCGGCAAGGAGGATTTCGCTGCAGCAATGCGGGCGATCGCCAAGCTTCGCCCGCGCGTCGATGCCTTCTTCGACAAAGTGACCGTCAACGTCGACGACAAGCCCGTGCGCGAGAATCGTCTCAAGCTGCTCAACGAAATCCGTGAGGCTACTCGCGCGGTTGCGGATTTTTCCAAGATCGAAGGCTAGCGCCCACTCCGAACGCGCGCCGAAGTACTGCGTGTGACACAAGGGAACCAGTGCCACCGTTTCGCCGTTGCTTTCGATTGCCAACCAATTGAGGAGCTCACCATGGTCATCGGTATTGCGCATTTGCAGCCAATTATCGCACTCATCGCCGGTATTCTCATTCTTGTCATTCCGCGGTTGCTCAACATCATTGTAGCCGTCTATCTCATCGCCGCCGGGCTGCTCGGTCTCGGACTTTTCAAGTAGCCGAAATTCCGGCTTGCGCCCGCCTGTTCGGAAGTGTTCTTAAGGGCCGTCGTCCCTACCGATAGACTATTGAGCCATGGCCAAACGAAAACGTCCGCGCGCATCAAAGAAAAAGACGGTACGCAAGTCCGCCCGGCGCAAGGCAAAGCCGACTGGCGGGCAAGCCAAGGGCAAGTGGGTCTATCGCTTCGGCAATGGCCGGGCCGAGGGCAAAGCCTCGATGCGCAACCTGCTCGGCGGCAAGGGCGCAGGGCTCGCTGAAATGGCAAACCTCGGCCTTCCGGTGCCGCCGGGCTTCACGATCACCACCGACGTTTGCACTTACTATTACACGCACGACAAGCAATATCCGAAAGACCTGCGCGGCCAGGTTGAAAAGGCCCTGGCCCAGGTCGGCCGGATTGCGGGCAAGACCTTCGGTGACAAGTCCAACCCGCTGCTGGTCTCGGTGCGCTCGGGCGGGCGTGCCTCGATGCCGGGCATGATGGATACCGTGCTCAACCTCGGCCTCAACGACGAGACCGTCGAAGCGCTGGCAAAAAAATCAGGCGACCGGCGCTTCGCCTATGACAGCTACAGGCGTTTCATCACGATGTACTCGGACGTTGTGCTGGGTGTCGGGCACGAGCATTTCGAGGAGCTGCTCGATCACCACAAGGAACGTCAGGGATACAGCCTCGACACCGATCTCTCCGCCGACGACTGGGCCGAGCTGGTCGTGCGCTACAAGAAGCGCGTCAAGGATGAGCTGGGCCACGACTTTCCGCAGGATCCGCATGAGCAGCTCTGGGGCGCGATCGGCGCGGTGTTCGGCTCATGGATGAATCAGCGCGCCATCACCTACCGCAGGCTTCACAACATTCCGGAAAACTGGGGCACGGCCGTCAACGTGCAGGCCATGGTTTTCGGCAACATGGGCGACACCTCGGCGACCGGCGTTGCCTTCACGCGCAATCCATCGACGGGAGAAAAAAAGCTTTACGGCGAGTTCCTCATCAACGCGCAGGGCGAGGACGTCGTCGCCGGCATCCGCACGCCGCAGGAAATCAGCGAAGAGGCGCGCAAGGAGGCGGGCTCCGACAAGCCGTCGATGGAATACACGCTGCCCAAGGCCTATGCCGAGCTCAAGCGTATTTACAATGTGCTCGAGCGTCATTATCGCGACATGCAGGACCTCGAGTTCACCGTTGAGCAGGGCAAGCTCTGGATGCTGCAGACGCGCTCGGGAAAGCGCACGGCTAAGGCCGCACTGCGTATCGCGGTCGAGCTTGCCAATGAGGGGCTCATTTCCAAGAGCGACGCGGTGTTGCGCATCGATCCGCTCGCCCTCGACCAGCTTCTGCACCCGACCATTGACCCGCGCGCGCATCGGCGGGTCATTGCCACCGGGCTGCCGGCGTCGCCCGGAGCCGCCAGCGGCGAGATCGTTTTTTCGCCAGACGAGGCGGCGCAACTCAAATCCGATGGCAGGAAAGTCGTTCTGGTGCGCGTCGAGACGTCACCCGAAGATATCCACGGCATGCACGCAGCCGAGGGCATCCTCACCACGCGTGGCGGCATGACCTCGCACGCTGCGGTCGTCGCGCGCGGCATGGGCAAGCCTTGCGTCTCGGGCGCAGGCTCGCTGCGTGTCGACTATGCCGGGGGCTCGATGACGGCAGGCGGGCAGACGTTCAAAAAGGGCGATTACATCACGGTCGACGGATCGACCGGCCAGGTGCTGGCCGGCAAGGTCGACATGATCGAGCCGCAGTTGTCCGGAGAATTTGCCACGCTGATCGGCTGGGCCGACAAGGTTCGCAAGCTGGGCGTGCGCGCCAACGCCGATACGCCGACAGACGCGAAAGCGGCAGTCCGTTTCGGCGCCGAGGGCATTGGCCTCTGCCGCACCGAGCATATGTTCTTCGATGAGGACCGCATCCAGGCGGTGCGCGAGATGATTCTCGCCGACGACGAGAAAACGCGCCGTGCGGCGATTGCCAAGCTGCTGCCGATGCAGCGAGCCGACTTCGTCGAGTTGTTTGAGATCATGGCCGGGCGGCCGGTGACGATCCGCCTGCTCGATCCGCCACTGCACGAGTTCCTGCCGCACGGCGAGGAGGAAATCGCAGAAGTCGCGGCGGTAATGGGCGCCGATCCGGCGAAACTGGCGGCGCGCGCCAGCGAGCTCTCCGAATTCAATCCGATGCTCGGCTTTCGCGGCTGCCGCATCGCGATCGCTTATCCCGAGATCGCCGAGATGCAGGCGCGCGCAATCTTCGAGGCGGCTGTCGATGTTGCCAAGCGCACCGGCAAGCCGGTGGTGCCGGAGGTGATGGTTCCGCTGATTGCGACCAAGGGTGAATTTGACCTGGTGAAATCGCACATCGACGCGATGGCGCAGGCGGTCGCGAAAGAAAAGGGCGCCAAGGTCAATTACCAGGTGGGCACGATGATCGAACTGCCGCGCGCCTCTCTGATGGCGGGCGAGATCGCCGAAACCGCCGAATTCTTCTCGTTCGGCACCAACGATCTCACGCAAACGACGTTCGGCATCTCGCGCGACGACGCGGCGAGTTTTCTCGGAATCTATGCCGCGCGCGGAATTTTGCCGGTCGATCCATTCGTGTCGATCGACCCGCAGGGTGTGGGCGAGCTCGTAAAGATCGGGGTCGAACGCGGCCGCAAGACGCGTCCGAAGCTCAAGGTCGGCATCTGCGGCGAGCATGGCGGCGACCCTGCCTCGGTTGCCTTCTGCCATGAGGCCAAACTGGATTACGTGTCGTGCTCGCCTTTCCGGGTGCCGATCGCACGCCTTGCCGCGGCGCAGGCCGCGCTCGGCAAAGCGGTCGCCAGTCAGGCCTAGCCTGCAATGGCAATTTTTGACCTGAAAAATCGGGTGGCCTTCATAACGGGCGGCAATGGCGGCATCGGCCTTGGCATGGCCAAAGGCCTGGCTGGGGCCGGCGCTTCAATCGTCATCGCTGGACGAAACAAGACCAAAGCACAATCGGCTCTGTCGGAGCTTCGCTCACTCGGTGCGCCGGCGGAATTTGTGGAACTGGATGTCGTGAACGAGACATCTTGCCGTCAAGCAATCCAGAATGCCGTCGACCGATTCGGTCGTCTCGACATCCTTGTCAACAACGCAGGGACCACGGTACGCAAACAGCCGGAAGATCTGACGGCGCAGGATTGGCATCTGGTGATGAACACCAATCTCACCGGCGCCTTTCTCTGCTCGCAGGCCGCTTATCCTCACATGGTGCGTGCCGGCGCTGGCAAGATCATCAATATCGGATCGATGATGTCGGTATTCGCCTCGTCCTACGCGGCACCTTACGCTGCGAGCAAGGCCGGCATCGTCCAACTGGCGAAATCAATGGCGGTCGCCTGGGCCAAGGATAATATCCAGGTCAATTCGATATTGCCCGGATGGATCGACACCGAACTCACCCAAGGGGCGCGGAAGCAGGTCCAGGGCCTGCATGAAAAAGTCTTGGCCCGCACGCCGGCTCAGCGTTGGGGATCTCCGGGCGATTTTGCGGGGGTCGCCGTGTTCCTGGCGTCACCTGCCTCGGATTTCGTTACCGGCGTGGCGATCGCTGTCGACGGTGGATATTCAGCCCAGGTTTGATCCGGGATAGCGGCTGCAAGAGCCTAGACAGCTACCTTGCCGAGGAAGTCTCCGACTTCCAGCCGCAGGTCGGCGACCGCATGCTCCACCGCTTCGGAGGCATCACGTACGACCTCGGCCGAGCTGCGCGTCTGCGTCGCCGCGCCGGCGACTTCGCCAAGCACCGCCACGACGTGATTTGTGCCCTCGGCCGCGCTTGTGACGCTGCGCGAGATTTCGCCGGTTGCCAGGTTCTGCTGCTCGACCGAAGCGGCGACGGCCGACGTGTTGCCATTGATCTCCTGCATGCGCGCGGCGATCTGCCGGATCGCTTCGACCGCGCCCGACGTCGATTCCTGGACAGCGAGGATGTGACTGGCGATGTCCTCGGTGGCCTTGGCCGTCTGTACCGCCAACGATTTCACTTCGGACGCGACCACGGCAAAGCCCTTGCCGGCTTCGCCTGCCCGCGCCGCCTCGATGGTGGCGTTGAGCGCCAGCAAATTCGTTTGTCCCGCGATGTTGCGGATCAGCTTGACCACGTCGCCGATCTTCTGCGCGCCGTTTGCGAGACCCGCAATCTCACCGTCGGTCGCTCGCGCCTCGTTAGTCGCAAGGCCGACGACGTTGCTGGTTTGCGTCAGCTGGCGGCTGATCTCACCGATTGATCGCGACAACTCATCGGCTGCAACCGCAGCAGTCTCTACGTTCGCGGATGCTTCGTTGAAGGCCTGAACCGCGCTCTCCGCCCGTTGCGACGTGTGCTCGGACGAGCCGAACAAAGCGCGCGCGGTCGAGCGCATGGCCGTGGCACTGCTGCTGACGCTGGACAGGAGTTTCTCGATATTTGGACGGAAGGAGGCGATGGCGGAGTCGATTGTCGCACGCCGCTGCTCCTGGCTGCGGATGGCGGCGCGTTCCTGCTCGGCATGGCGCTGCTCCGTCACGTCCTCGTGCGTGGAGACCCAGCCGCCGCCTGCCAACGGCTCATTCTTTGCGAGCACGATGCGGCCATCGCTCGCCTGCACGTAGTGTGCTTGGCTTGTACCCTGTGCCATCGCGTCGAAAATTTTCCGCACATAGCTATCGACATCGCCGGAAAACAGCCCGGTCTCTTTGCGATACTCGATGAGCCTTTTGAGCGTGCAGCCTGGTTTCACAACCTTGGGATCAAGTTTGTACATCTCAAGGTAGCGCGTATTGAGCAGGATAATACGGCCCTGCGCGTCGAACATGTTCAAGCCCTGGGACATGTTGTTAAGCGCGGTAGAGACCCTGCGGTTCTGATTGCGCAGGCGCCGATGGGCGAGGCAGGCCACGACGAAGGCGATAAAACACACGCCGGCGGTGACCTGTTGACCTACGACAGTCGACGGCAGGAGGGACTCGAACATGCTGGTCCTAAAATTACCTCTGGCGATATTGGGATGCAGCGATTGCGATATAGTTAATTGTTCTTTCTCATTCGTTGACGGCCGCTGCGGGGTACCAATTGGTGTGATTTTCCGGGCGCACAACGGCAGGGCGCGGACCGGCAGGATGAATCCGGAGCGAACGGCTTTTGGGCTACTGGTATGGCGCGGTTTGCGTCGCGGGGCTCGGCTTCGGCCTGTTGGGCGAGAGGCGGCCGTTCGGACAGAACATCCTCGCGCATCCATTCATCGTCTATGCTTTTGTGCTGGCAGCGGGCCTTCTCGTTATTCGCCTGGTTCGGCAGCGGCCGGTGCCGGAGCTCATCCCGGAACGCACGCTTGGTCTGGGGTGTGCCGCGGGCGTTGCCCTCTTCCTCGCCGGGAACTTCATCGCCGCGCATCTGGTCGGCCGTTGACAAAGCATTTACGACGGCGCCGCCCGCACTCCTCTAGTTAACACCTTCGCAAGGTTAATCGGTTCATAAAAAAACATGTCGCGTTGTCGCCACCCGGCGGCGGGCGGTGGCAGGACGTTGTAGTGTGGCGTTGAGCGGACGGGGAGCAGTTTCGCTTTTGCGTCGGCGGCCAAGTGCTGCGTCGTTCGGCATTGGGCTCGCGCTGCTCGCGATGTTTCCGGACGTGATTGGCTTTCAGGATCTCGGCGCCTTACTCGCGCGGCAGCCGGCGGTTGCCAAACGCTGGCAGCAACACCTCATTGCGTCGCCGTTCGGGACGATCCACGCAGCCATGTTCAGCCTGCCCCGGCCGATCGGCACCAGCATTCCGCATCCGCCGATCTATGCGCTGGCAAATTTCGATCCGGCCGACATCACCGGCTCGATCGGCAGGCAGTTGCTCGGCGATCCGATGGCGCCGATCCAGTTTCCAAAAGCCAATCGCAAGGCCAAGCGCGACTCGTTGGCCGCGCGCCCGCGCGATCCGATGCCGCCTTTGCCGCCGGCGCTTGATATCGAGTCCGTGCCGCGGGCCGAGGTCGACGCCTCGCTCAAGAAAGATGAAAACGAGCGCTTCGATCCATACGCGCAATACGAGTTTGTGCCGGCGCCTGATCAGCGGACGGCCTCGCCGGATGTCGATATTCCTTATGCGGACATTCCACCCTCAAACCTGACGCCGACGGCCCCACAAAACGCGTCGCGCAAGGATGCCACTCAATTGTTTTTCGGCGTCGACTCGATGGCAGCCGGAGGGGGGAAGATCGCGCCAAAAATCGCGCCAAAAATCGTGCCGTGGGCGCCGGGCGAAGCGCCGGTCGTGCTCGCGTCGCATGGTGACCCCGACATCAAGCAGTCGGCGCTTGCGCCGGCGCTGCCAGGCGACGAAGGTAGAGGCGGCGAAAGCGTCGCGAGCAAAGGCGAAGTGACCGGTACCGACCAGCGGCCACGTTCGCCGGCAGAGCGGCTCGCGCTCTCGGGAACTGCACGCGTCAAGGCCGAGAAGTGTCTCGCCAACGCGGTCTACTTCGAGGCACGCGGTGAATCCGTCCGCGGCCAGATCGCGGTGGCGCAGGTCGTCATGAACCGCGTCTTCTCGCCGTTTTATCCGAACGATGTCTGTGGCGTGGTTTATCAAAATTCCGGCCGGCACCTGGCCTGCCAGTTCACCTTTGCCTGCGACGGTATCCCCGACATCGTCACGGAACCCGACGCCTGGGAGCGCGCCAAACGAATTGCGCACGATATGCTCGACGGCAGGCTCTGGATGCCGGAGGTATCGAAATCGACCCACTACCACGCATACTGGGTCCACCCGGATTGGGTTAACGAGATGAAGAAAGTTTATAAGCTCGGCGTGCATACCTTCTATCGCCCGCGCGCATGGGGCAACGGCGAGGACGAACCGACCTGGGGAGATCCTGCGGAAACCGAGAAAGAGGCCGCAAAGGAAGAAGGGCACGGCCCGGTAAGTCACAGCAAAGAATGGCTTAAATCGGCAGAAGGGCAGGCGTCACTCCGCCAGAGCGCCCGTAAATAGCGCGTCATCCAAACTGCGTATATGCCGTGCAAATGCGGACGATCACGAATTTTCGTTTTGGCGGCACCGAATGAGCCTATATGTTCCGCGCAATCCTTTCGGCCGGAGCAATTCATGTCAGTGCAATCAACGACGGGGAAAATGATCGCGGTGAGTGCATGGCGCACGCCGCTGGTCATCATCACCTGTGGTTGCCTGATCGGCGCTATCGGCTTCGGCCCGCGCGCGGCGCTCGGTCTGTTCCTGACGCCGATGTCGTCGACCTTCAGCTGGGGCCGCGATGTGTTCGCGCTCGCGCTTGCGATCCAGGTCTTGATCTGGGGTGCAGCGACTCCGTTCGCCGGCGCCATCGCTGACCGCTTCGGGACGGTGCGCGTGCTGTCGGTCGGCGCACTGTTTTATTGCGCCGGTCTCGTCCTGATGGCCCATTCGACCACGCCCGGCACGCTCAACTTATCCGCCGGCATTCTGACCGGCCTCGGCATTGCGGGGACGTCTTTCACACTTGTGCTGGCGGCTTTCAGCAAATTGATGCCGGCAGAATGGCGCGGCTTCGCTTTTGGCGTCGGCACAGCCGCCGGTTCGGTTGGCCAGTTCCTGTTCTCGCCGCTGGCGGTGGGGCTCATCGACTTTATGGGCTGGCAGCAGGCTCTCATCACGCTTGGTATTTTTACGCTTCTGATGATCCCCTGTGCGTTCGGTGTGCGCACACTACCGATGGACCATGCGGCGGCGCCGGGTGGCGTGCAGAAGCAGTCACTTGTGCAGGCGCTGTCGGAAGCATTCGGCCACCGCAGCTACGTCCTGCTTGTGATCGGCTTCTTCACCTGCGGCTTCCAGCTTTTGTTCATCACCGTGCATCTGCCGTCTTATCTCGTCGACCGGGGGCTTTCGGTCGATGCCGGCGCCTGGACCATCGGCGTCATCGGATTGTTCAATATCTTCGGTTCGATTGCCGCCGGCTGGCTCGGCGACAAGATGCCCAAGCGTTACCTGCTTTCAGTCATCTATCTGCTGCGCTCGCTGGCAGTTGCAGTCTTTATTTCGCTTCCTGTCACGTCAGTTTCGGCGGTCGTTTTTGGTGCGTCGATGGGCTTGCTATGGCTTTCAACAGTGCCGCCGACATCCGGGCTTGTCGCGCTGATGTTTGGCACGCGATGGATGGCGACTTTGTTCGGCTTCGCGTTTTTCAGTCACCAGGTCGGTGGATTCCTCGGCGTGTGGCTCGGCGGCGTACTGTTCGAGCGCACCGGTTCCTACGAGGTGATCTGGTGGCTGTCGATTGCGCTCGGTATCATTTCGGCGGTCATCAATCTTCCGATCGTTGAAAAGCCGGTTGTCCGCGCCGAGCCGGTTCCCGCCTGAGCGCTTGCGCCCGGGCGCGGGTCGCGCCATGAATGCCGGGCACGAACCGGCGAGGCCCATGTGGTGGCATTCAAAGCGATTGTGATTGAGAAAGAAGTGAGCGGCACGAACGCCGTTCTCGCCGACTTCGACGATGCCAACCTGATGGACGGCGATGTCACCGTCCGCGTCGAATATTCGACGATCAACTACAAGGATGGTCTCGCCATTACCGGCAAGGCGCCGGTGGTGCGGCGTTTCCCGATGATCGCGGGTATCGATTTTGCCGGAACAGTGGAATCGTCCGCCAATTCAGCTTGGAAACCTGGCGACAAGGTCATCCTCAACGGCTGGGGTTGCGGTGAGACGCATCTCGGCGCCTACGCTGAAAAGGCGCGCGTGAAGGGGGATTGGCTCGTACCCCTGCCGAAGACGATGAGCGCGCGCGAGGCGATGGCGATCGGTACCGCCGGGTACACGGCGATGCTGGCGGTGATGGCGATTGAGCGCCACGGCGTGACCCCGGCAAGCGGACCGATCGCGGTGACCGGGGCGGCCGGCGGCGTCGGGTCCGTCGCAATTGCAGTTCTGTCCGAACGCGGGTTTGCCGTCCACGCGGTGACCGGCCGTCCGCACGAGGCTGAGTACCTGAAAGGCCTGGGCGCCACAGAGATCGTCGAGCGCAAGGAATTGGCCGGTCCCGCCAAGCTGCTGGCGAAAGAGCGCTGGGCGGGTGCGATCGATGCCGTTGGTTCGACCACCCTAGCCAATCTGCTGTCGATGACCCGCTACGGTGGGGCGGTCGCTGCGTGCGGGCTTGCCGGCGGTATGGATCTGCCCGGGTCGGTTGCTCCATTCATTCTACGCGGGGTGTGTCTTTACGGCATCGACTCGGTGATGTGCCCCGTCGACCGGCGCCGGGAAGCCTGGAAACGGCTGGAAACCGACCTGGATCGTCAAAAACTGGCCTCGATGAGCCGGGAAATAGGCCTTTCGGACGTATTCGGGGCAGCGTCCGAGATCGTTTCGGGGGCGGTCCGGGGTAGGATCGTAGTCAAAATCGGGTAAATACGTTCAGGATTTGTCGACGAAAGCCGTGCATAATTTGTTAGGCCTGAAATTCGGCCAAAGGGTGCAGTAAACTGTTGCGTGAGTTGGAGTACGGGGGATGGTGCGTAGTTTTGCATTGACGGTCGGCCTGTTGGCCGCGGTGCCGGCGGCCGCAGGCGAGATGTCCGCCGAGGAAGCCCGCCGCTTCGTCATAGGAAAGATATTCAGCTACACCTGCTTCGAGGGCACGCGCGGACAGGGCCGCGTGAATGCCGACGGCTCGGTGACCGGCTCCATCCAATTCCAGGGTTCAGGCGAGGTACGCCACGCGCACCTGCCGGCCAATACACTGCAAGTCAAAGGCGAGTCGGTCTGCGCCTCGCTGCGTGGCCTGCCGATGCAGCCCTGTTTCTATCTGCAGCGCACAAGCGCGAGCAGCTTCCGCGGATCGGTATCGGGGCTGGGCTTTGCCTATTGCGACTTCACGCGCCCTGGCCGGACGACGGTTGCGCACAGCGTGCAGCGTACGCAGACCGCGCAGCCGCTTGGCTTGCGCCCCTCGCTCGCCGCTGACAACAACAACTGAGCTTCAACCTTTCGCCGGGAAGATCATGCACGTCGTGGTGGCGTGCGCATAAAGCTTGCCCGCGCGGTCCTTGAGATCGCCTTCCGATGTCGCGACCGTGCGCCCCCGATGCACGATGCGGCCTTCCGCGCGAACGAGGCCCGTGTCCTTGCTCACCGGACGGACAAGATTGATTTTCAGTTCGAGCGTGGTCCAGGTGTCGCCCTTCGCGATCGTCGAAAAGATCGCGCAGCCGAGCGCCGAGTCGAGAAGCGTTGCGGCAAATCCGGCGTGCACTGTCCCGATCGGGTTGTAATGATGAAAGTCTGGCAAGCCTTCGAAGACCGCACGGCCGTCTTCCACCTCGGCCAGGTGAAAGCCCATCAACTCGCTGATCGGCGGATTGGGCAGTTCGCCGGCGATGATCGCCTTGAGAAACGAGAGGCCGTCGTACGATTTCAGGACGTCCGGCGAAGCGACGCCATAAGTCTTCGCGCTCTTGTGCATGTGACTCCTCGCGTCGGTTAGCCCGACGTTATAGCGTTCCTGCGCGCGGGGAAAAGCATGCGCTGGTAGATCCAGCCGATGCCGACCAGGACCGCGCCGAGGCCGATGAAGGAAAGCGCGCGGAAAATACCGGTCAGGTCCGACATATCGACCAGAAACACCTTGCCGATTGTCAGGGCGACAACCGCGGCAGAGGCGAGGCGCGCAGGCTGCGATTGCAGCCGGAACCCGGCAATCAGCAGCAATACGCCGAAGATGAGCCAGACCGCGGAATAAGTATACTGTTCGGCGTCGGTCGTTGTCCCGCGCGTGAGAACCTCGCCGTGGAAAAGCGTCCGCACTTCGAGCCCGAGATACATCAGAGCCAGACCGACCGCTGCAGTTGCGGCGACCGCGCGGTAGGCGAGCGGTCTGCCGTGCCGTGCGACGAGTGCCAGGATGGCCGTCAGCAGCGCCGGGATGCCATAGCCGAGCAGGACCAGGTTGAAGAAATTTCCGCCGACCGGCCGACCTGTGAACAGCGGATTGACGCCCACGACCAGGCCGAACAGCGTCGCCAGCATCGTCGCAGCAAAGATCAGCAGCGCGCCGGCATTGTGCACGACGCTATTGGTCCGCATGCGCAGGCGCTCAAGCCCGATCGTCATCGCGAGCCCGACGCAAACCTGCATGGCGACTTCCGCTAACGCCGTCGATTGCCGGAAGACGTCTCCGTTGTTCATGTAGTGGCGAATTTGGAGCAGCACGAGCAGAACCGTGAACAGGATCGCGGCCGCTTCGGCCATGCGCGTGGGCATATCGTCGGCACGCCGGCGTAGCAGATAGCCCGCGTACCAGAACGACGCGGCCGGTACGCCATATCCATAAAGAAGCCAGTTGAAAATCGGCGTGGTGCCGACGTCGTGACCGACGATGCGCGGTTCGTAACCCACGCGCGTCAGCACGATGACGACGACGGCGGCCGCCAGATAGCGCAGCGCGGGCAAGGGCCGCCGTTCCGAAATCCATGCGATGCCGGGGACCATCAATGCGAGCCCTACGGTGAGCCAGCCTTTGTCGAGCGCAAATGTCAGCGCCAGCGCGAGCGAGGCAACCGCGCCTGCCGCGTAAATGGCAGCTGCCGACGCCAAGCCTGGCTGCGGCTGCCGTCTGCCCAGATATTCGGTCGCGTAGCCGTAGAGTGCGGCCAAGGCGAGCGCCAGCGTGGCAAACGGGATCGAGCGGTCGAGACTGGCAATTCGCAGATAGAGCGCGATCAGGATGACGATCGGGACTACGACACCGGTCAGGCTCCATAACTGTGCGTTGAGGGCCGTCCCGGTGCGGCCCTGCGCGGCGAAGGCCGGCAATCCGAAGATCACCGCGAGGGCAGCGCCGAACGCCAGATGCAAAGTCGTCCCTGTCGGTGGACCCGGAATGGCACCCTGCGTCACCCCGGGTGAAAGCAAGAGCGTCTCGACGAATTCCGGTGCGGCCCATTGGATCATCACTGCGGCGACCAGGACGCCGGCTACGGGCAGGGCCCAAAGTGCCGCCTCTGTGCGCCATGCGATAGCGACGGTTGCGGCGGCGAGCAGCGTGAAGATCGCAAGCGCCGACGCGTCGTGGTCACTGTTGATGACCAGAAACGCTGCGGCGAACAAAAAAGCGCCGATCGAGCCGGAGGACACCCCGTCAATTTTTCCAGGCTCGGCGGGTGGGCCGTATTTTAGTCCGGACACGATAAGCGTGGCCGCAAGCGCAAAGCCCGCAACGACGTGAAACAAATGTGCCGTCAACGACTCGATGTGGTCGGGCCCGGCGCCCGCCCACGTCCAGAGCACGCCCATCGCTGTCGCGGTAACCGCAAGCCACCGCCAAAGTCTCATGCGAGCCAGCGCGAAGGCGGCGGCCATGACAACGGCGAGATAAAAATAGAGCGCCCAGTAGTCCGCCGAACCTGTACTGACGAGTGCTGGCGTGACGAAAGCACCGACCACGCCTAGCCCGGCGAGCGCCGGGCCGTGCAGGAGTGCGGCTGCCAATGTTGCCAATGCCACCAGGCCCAACAAAACGAACGCGATGCCCGGTGACAGGAAATTGTAGAGCGCGAAGGCCGCATAGACGGTTGCGTAGGCCGCGACCGTACCGGCGGCGGTGAGCGTGCCCGGAATATACCGGGTTGGAACGGGGACGATGCCGGAGGTGATCTCGTTCCGCCGCGCCCATTCACCGGCGGCAATCAAAAGCGCCGAGAAAATCGCGGCGAGGAAAATTCGGACGCCGGGACCGAGCAGTCCCATCTCGACGGTGTAGCGAACGAGGAAAATGCCGCCAAGCGCGAGCGCAAGCCCGCCGATCCAGACGACCCATTGTGTGCCGAACCGTTCCTCCAGGGTCGCGCGCGCTGGCGCCGGCGTGGGTGTAGTCGGTGCAGATGCGGCCGGCTCCGGAGTTTCGGCAGCGGCCACCGGTTCGACAATGAAGGGCTGCGGCTCAGTGGCTTGTATCGGGGTCGCAGGCGCAGGCTCTGCGGCCGCGCTTGGCTGACCGGCTCGCGTCGCCTCCAGCTCAACGACACGAAGTTGCAGCCGCCGGACGCCATCGCGGGCGTTCAACGCCAACACCAATGCGATGATGGCGATAACCGGGATCGCCAGGACCAGAAGTGCAAGTCCGACCAGCATCGCCCGTCCCCCCGGATGGATGAGTTGCGGCAATGCTACTTTGCCGGGAGGGAGTCGGATAGCAGCCGTGCGGCCCTGTGGGCGGCGCGCTTAAAGCAAATCGAGCCGGAACGGGTGGCCTTCGGCGGCGGCATCGCCGAGGCCGATGGCGTCGATTGCGCGGATCATGCGGCCGTCGCGCTTGAGCAGGCGGTCCGCGATCGAGACGATGCGTGAATTCGGCTGCGCGGTGTGCGAAGAACGCCTGATATCCCAGGCAATCTGCATTTCGTCACGCTGGGGGTTGAGCGCGCAGGCGGCCACATAGGCCGCAGCAGTCGACCGGCTTATCCCCGCGAAGCAGTGCATCACCATAGGGGTTTTGCGATCCCAGGCGGTGACGAAATTGATGAGCCGCTGCACGTGCTCGTGCGCCGGCGCGGTATAGCCGTCGAGCGGCATGGTGATGTCGTCGACGGCGAGCACAAGGTGGTTCTCAGGCGCGATATGGGTTGGCCTTTGAACCCTGTCGACAAGCCGTAGCAAAGTCACAATGTGACGCGCGCCGGTCTCATCGACCGTGGTGTGCAAGCGCGAAAGTGAGCAGACGTGGATCATGGGCGTCCGTGCGATTCTTGGCTCTTATTTAGGTCTTGAAATGCATCATGGAAAGGCTCAGCTGCCGAGCAGCTTTTCGAAGCGCTCCCGGTAGCGGGCCTGCGCGGTTCCGGCGGGCCAGGGCTTGAGATAATCACGTTCGAGCGTTGCGGAAAATTTTGGAGGCGGTCCGAAAAATTTCCGGGCCTCGGCTTCTGCGAAACCCGCGAGCCGCGTCGCCTCGAGATAGGCAGCACTTCTGTCGGAGGATTTGACAAGCGCCTGCAGCGATTCCGGCAGCTTTACCGGCAGCCCGAAGCGCAAATGGATGGCGGCGAGCAGCCGCTTCTCGACCGCTTTGTAGCTGTCGCCGATCACCGCCTTAAACGGCGAGATCATGTCGCCGATGACATATTCGGGCGCGTCGTGCAGCAGAATTGCGAGGCGGCCCCGGTGGTCGAGCCGCGGAACTTTGGCGCGTGCCAGCGCTTCGACCAGCAACGAGTGTTGCGCAACGGAAAAAATGTGACCGCCTTGCGTCTGCCCGTTCCAGCGGGCAACGCGTGCGAGCCCATGCGCAATGTCGTCGACTTCGACGTCGAGCGGGGAGGGGTCGAGCAGGTCAAGGCGCCGTCCCGACAGCATCCGTTGCCACGCGCGCGGCAGCGCCTTCGAGCCTCGCGCGATGGTTGATCGGCTCATCGTTTTCGGGCGAGTTTCGAGACGGCGGCATGGCGATGGCAGGTCACGAGATGATCGTTGACCATGCCGACGGCCTGCATGAATGCGTAGACGATTGTCGGGCCAACGAACTTGAAACCTTGTGCGACGAGCTCCTTCGATATCTTTTTCGAAAGTGCGGTATCCGCCGGGACCTGCCTGGTCGATCTTGAAACCGTTTTGCTGCGGCCTGCCGTCGAGGTGGTCCCACAGGAAATTCGAAAAGCCGGGGCTGCTTTCCATGATTTTGAGCCACGCGCGCGCGGACGACACCGCGCCTTCGATCTTCGCCCGGTTGCGCACGATGCCGGCGTCCTTCATCAGCGACTCGACCTTGCGCTTTGGGTAGCGCGCGATTTTTTCCGGCTCAAAATCGTTGAATGCACGGCGGAAATTGTCGCGCTTACGCAGAATCGTGATCCACGACAGGCCGGCCTGAAAGCCGTCGAGCACGAGTTTTTCAAAGAGCGCGCGGTCGTCATATTCCGGAACGCCCCATTCGTCGTCGTGATAGGCGACGTAGAGCGGATCCTGTTTTGGCCAAGGACAGCGTGCGAGCCCGTCGGGGTGAAGGATGGATTTGCTCATGAGACTGTCTTTGCTTCGCCCGGCCAGTTGAATTTGGCCCAGGATGGCTTCACCGTGCGGACGGTGACACCACCCGCTTCCAGCGTGGTCTTTGCGGCGAGAGCATCCTCGATTCTGTCGAGCCGCACGAGTGCGAGGCCGCGACCTTTCGCGGTCGAGCCGAGCGTGCCGACCTGCTTTGCGCCGGCCATGATCGGCAGGCCCGAGGTTGGCGCGAACTCGTCGTAAGCAATCGGCACAACGCGGCTGCGGGCGCTGGCGCGGTGCTCGACCCGCGAGACGACCTCCTGGCCGACATAGCACCCCTTGTCGAAGTCGACGCCATTGAGTTGGTCCATATCGGCTTCGTGCGGAAATGTGTTGCCGTAGACGAAGTCGAGGCCGCCGCGTGGCACGCCGAGCGCGATGCGATGCGTTTCATAGCCGTCGGCATCCCTGAAATCGGCGTCGATATCAGTAGCGGCGGCGGTAGCCAGATGCGGGGGCAGCATGATGCGTGAGCCGAGCGCCGGCAGCCGCGGGTCCTGATAACTCAGGCCGTATTCGCTGTCGGCCGCTCCATCCCAAACCGCCATTACCCCGAGCACTTCCGAGAGGTCTTCGCAGATCACTTTGGCGCGCAGTTTGTAGAAATTCAGTTTTTCCACGAGCATTGGCGCGAGTGCCCGCGGGCAGTCAAGGAAGAAGCCGCCGCCGTCCTCGGCCGGCGCCTCCGCGATGATGAAGTCGACGATGATCTTGCCCTGTGGCGTGAGCAGCGCCGCAAAGCGCGGGCTGGCTACCGCGACCTTGGCCATATCGCCCGTCACCAGGCCGTTGAGAAAGTGGCGCGCGGTATCGCCAACGACCTTGACGACGCCGCGATCGGGGAGAAGTGCTGCCTGCATGCCGGTTCTCTGGGGTCTCTTGCGATAGTCTCTTGCCAGAAGTCACGGCGGAACGTAAGCGCTGTCGGACAGGCCTCAAGTCCGGCCCCGGCACCTTCGCGCATGGCTGACACCTACGATCTGATCCTCAAAGGCGGCACGGTCGTCAACCATGACGGTGAGGGGGTGCGCGATCTCGGCGTTCGCGGCGGCCGTTTTCAGGCGATCGGCGACCTTTTGCGCGCGTCTGCGGCCGAGGTGATCGACTGCCGGGGGCTGCATCTCCTGCCGGGCGTGATCGACACCCAGGTCCATTTTCGTGAGCCGGGCCTCACGCATAAGGAAGATCTTGAGAGCGGCTCGCTGTCCGCGGTGATGGGCGGCGTCACCGCAGTGTTCGAAATGCCCAACACCGACCCACTGACCGTGAGCGCCGAGACGCTCGCCGACAAGGTCAAGCGCGGGCAGCATCGCATGCATTGCGACTTTGCCTTCTTTGTGGGCGCGACCGTCGACAACACCAAGCACCTCGCCGAGCTGGAACGGCTACCCGGCTGCGCGGGCATCAAGGTGTTCATGGGCTCGTCCACCGGCTCGCTGCTTGTCGCAGACGATGCCGGCCTGCGTGCGGTGCTCAAGGTCATCCGCCGCCGCGCGTCGTTCCACGCCGAAGACGAGCCACGCCTAAACGAGCGCAAGAACCTGCGGATCGAGGGCGACGCACGCTCGCACCCCATATGGCGCGACGAAATTGCCGCTCTGAAAGCGACGCAACGCCTGGTCACAATCGCGCACGAAACCGGCGCGCGCGTGCACGTGCTGCATATTTCGACGGCGCAGGAGATGGAATATCTCGCCGCCCACAGGGATGTAGCCTCGGTCGAGACGACGCCCCATCACCTCACGCTGGAAGCGCCGGGCTGTTACGAACGGCTTGGGACCCGCGCGCAAATGAATCCGCCGGTGCGCGATGCAGCGCACCGCGCCGGAATCTGGAGCGGCATTGCGCAAGGCGTCGTCGATGTCCTTGGCTCGGACCATGCGCCGCATACGCGCGAGGAAAAGGCCAAGGTCTATCCGGCAAGTCCGTCGGGCATGACCGGCGTGCAGACGCTGGTGCCCATCATGCTCGACCACGTGAACGCGGGCCGGCTGTCGTTGTTACGCTTGGTCGATCTCACCAGCGCCGGTCCGGCACGCCTGTTCGGGATAGCTACAAAGGGGCGCATCGCTGCAGGCTACGATGCTGATCTGACCGTCGTTGATCTCAAACGGCGCGAAACAATCACCGACAAGTGGATGGCCTCGCGCGCGGGTTGGACACCTTATGACGGCGTGACCGTGACGGGCTGGCCGGTCGGGACCTTCGTGCGCGGCCGCAAGGTGATGTGGCAGGGCGCGCTTGTGACGCCGGCCCAGGGCGAGCGCGTCAGATTTCTGGAAACGCTGGCGAGTTGAAGCGCGTCGAGCTGTTATTGCCGGGGCTGCTCGAGCGTGAACTCACCGTTGCGGATGCGGGCGCTCAGGCCATTGGTGAACGTTGCGGCGGCTTCTTCGCCATAAGTGGTCACGAACTCAGCGAGCGCAGCGAATAAGCACGCCTGCGCAAGACAGTCGCCGTCAATGCCATCGTGGCGCGCTTCCGCCCAGGCTTCCTGGAGGTAACCCAGTGCCATCATTTTCTGTTCGCGGTCGGAAATAGGCTCGCGCGCGTGAACAGGATTTTCGGTAACCGACATAATAAGTCCCCAGGCGTCCAGGCGGACGCCCAATACGTCCTAAAAACGACGCTAGCACGGGGATCGGGCGGCAATAGCCAACAATTAAGAGAAGGTTAATCGCGCGAACTAGTTGGCGTACCGCGCCGTGATATCGCGGGCGATTTTCGCGCCTTCATCGAGGTAGCGTCGAATGGCGAGGTCGGCGGCAGGCGTGCAGGTCCGGTACGTCTGCTGAAATCCGCGGTAACCACGATTGAAGCTCGCGATGATCTTGCGCCGGCGATCGCCGCTCGGCGCCTCGGCGTCGATAAGCGCCTGCATCTCGTTGCGCCACTTCGCGCCGTCATTGGCGCCACAGACCGCGCGAAGATAGTGCAGGGCGCCGAGGATTTCGCCAAGCCGAGCAAGGTCGCCGTCAAACGGTGCCGGCGCTTCGCTTTGCGCCCGGGCCGGCACGGCGAGACAAAAGAAAATCGAGGCGATGGCGAGCAGCTTTTTCACGGAAACAGCCGGTGTGAGTTGCCGAAGATATGCGCCGACACGACGCCATGCGCAAGGCAGGCAGATCAGCTCTTCGAAGAGACCAGCGCTGCCGCGGCCGTGACGATTTCGGCCAGACCATCGGTCGTCTTGTAGGCGGAAATCTCGGCCGGGTCGATCCAGCGCGCATCGTCGAGTTCGCTGTTGAGGGTGGGTTCGCCCTTGAGCCACCGCGCAGCAAAACAAAGGATGACGAAATGGCGCTCGATCCGGCCTTCTTTGTCGCGCATGATCGCTTCGCGGTGTCCCGCGAGCGCAACCGGCTCGATGTCAAGCGCGGTTTCCTCGCGCACCTCGCGAACAACCGCATCGGCAAGCTGTTCTCCGACCTCAACGACCCCGCCAGGCAAGGAGTAAAGGTTAAGCGCCGGCTTGCGCGCGCGCCGCACGATCAGCACCTTGCCGTCGCGGATGATGGCTGCGCTCACCGCCAGGAAGGGGCGCTGCGGATAGGTTCGCTCGTCAGCCACGCGTTCTATCGTTTCATCAGTTGATCGACGACCGCCTGCGGCGACGGCGCGTCCGTGACCTCTTCATCGCCGTTGATGATCGAGCCGGCTCGCGCGATCAACGGCTTCATCCAGCCGACGGCATTGCCTGCAAGCGCAGCGATCGTTTCCGGCTTGAGATCGGAGGTCATCGCCGCTCGTGTCGCCTCTAGCACGACGGTCATCGTCGCGGCTAGCGTGTCGAGGCCGCTGCGCACGTTCGGATCGGCGGTCTCGTAGGCGGCAATGGCGAGAGCACGTGTCCGCGAATGGGAGGCGCGAAAGTGGTCGCGATAGCTCATCGGCTCCCAAGACAGAAAATCGTCGCGGAATTCGGGACAGGTCGCCAGCATGTCGAGCAGCATCACTGCTTCGTTGAAACGATTGAGGTAGTCGGTCGCGAGACCCGTCGAGGGATTGATATTGGCATCCAAGAGCCGCAGGCCTGCATCGAGATCAAGCGGCTCGTCCGGAGCTTGCGCCACGGCGGCGCAGTTCTGATATTTCATCGAGCCCCTTCCCCGGCAACGGATCGGGCCGCAGTGTCACGGTGCGGGGTTAAATTGCGCTTAAGCTCCCGATACTTAGGGTTTAGTTGATGTGCGGCCGCTATGCCGTGACGTCGGCACCGGAAGCGATCCGGGCCCTGTTCGGTTACCCCGAGCGGCCCAATTTCCCGCCACGCTACAACATTGCGCCCACGCAACCGATCGCAATCGTCCGACTCGTCGACGGCAAGCGGCAGTTTGCGCTGGTGCGGTGGGGACTGCTGCCACCCTGGGTCAAGGACCCGCAAAATTTCTCGCTGCTGATCAATGCAAGGGGGGAATTGTTAACGGACAAGCCCGCCTTCAGCGCTGCCGTGAAACGTCGGCGTTGCCTCGTCCCGGCCGACGGTTTTTACGAGTGGAAGGCAAGCAGGGCGAGCAAGCAGCCTTACTTCGTGCGCGCGAGGTCTGGGGGCCCGATCGCGTTTGCCGGATTGTGGGAGACCTGGATGGGGCCGAACGGCGAGGAGCTCGAGACGGCAGCAATTGTAACCACCCGCGCCAACCGTGCGCTTGCCGACATCCACGAACGGATGCCGGTGATCGTTCCACCAGACGCCTTTGACCTGTGGCTCAATTGCGCGAATGTCGATGTCGAGACCGCCATGACCCTGGTCGCGCCGGCGCCGGAGGACATGCTCGAAGCCTACGAGGTGTCGACTGCCGTCAACCGCACAGCGAACGACAATCCGAATCTAATCGAGAGATCGTCGGCGCTCGCCGATGCCGAACCCAGGCAGGACGTTGCGTCACGTCAGCGCGTCAGACCAAAAAAGGACGACGGCCAGTCTTCGCTCTTCTGATCACCCCGGCTAGAGCACCTTGCCCGGATTGAGGATGCCGTTCGGATCAAGCATGCGTTTGAGCCCGCGCATCAGCTCGAGCGCGACCGGGTCCTTCACCTTCGGAAGGGAATCGCGCTTGAGCTTGCCGATGCCATGCTCGGCTGAAATCGAACCGTGGTATTTAAGCACGATCTTGTTGATCGCGTCGTTGATCTCGCCCCAGCGCGCGAGAAACTGCGCGGCGTCGGCGCCCAAGGGCTGGCTCACATTGAAATGCACGTTGCCGTCTCCGAGGTGCCCGAAGGGCACCGGGCGGCAGCCCGGAACGATGGCTTTCGCCGAGGCGGTGGCTTCCTCCAGGAATTGCGGCACCGATGCGACCGGCACCGACACGTCGGCCTTGATCGATCCACCTTCCGGCTTCTGCGCTTCGGGAAGCACGTGACGCAGGTGCCAGAAGGCCTTTGCCTGGTCGAGGCTGGCGGCGATCGCTGCATCCCGGACCAGGCCTTCCGCACTCGCATCGGCGAGCAGTTGCTCGACGCTCTCGCGCAGGCCGTCGCTGTGTTGCGACGAGACCTCCATCAGCACGTACCATGGGTGCTTGGCCGCGAGCGGGTCGCGCGTCCCGTGCGCGTGCTTGAGTGCGAACTCGATGACGTCATGCACGATCAGCTCGAAGCTCGTCACCGTTCCGCCGACCCGCGCCTGCGCCTGATTGAGCAGCGTCACCGCGGCAGCCGGGGAGGGCACGCCGATGAAGGCCGTTTCGACCGCGCGCGGGCGCGGGAACAGCTTGACCACGGCGGCGGTGATGATGCCGAGCGTGCCTTCGGCGCCGACGAAAATGTGCCGCAGGTCGTACCCGGTGTTGTTCTTCTTCAGCTTCGACAGCAAATTCATGATGCGGCCGTCGGCCAGAACCACCTCAATCCCCATCACCAGGTCGCGCGCGATGCCGTAGGCGACGGCGCCGGTGCCGCCGGCATTGGTGGAGAGATTGCCCCCGATTGTGCAGCTGCCTTCCGCGCCGAGCGAGAGCGGAAACAGCCGGTCGACGGCAGTTGCGGCGTCCTGCGCTTTCGCCAGCACGACGCCGGCTTCGCACGTCATCGTGTTCGATGCGGCGTCCACTTCGCGAATTTTGTCGAGGCGCGTGAGCGAAAGAATAAGCTCGCCGTCGAACGGGATTTGCCCACCGACCAGCCCGGTATTGCCGCCCTGCGGGACCAGCGGCGTCTTGGTCTCGTTCGCGAGCTTGAGAATTGCCTGCACCTCGGCGACCGAGCCGGGACGCAACACCATCGACGAGCGGCCGTGGTAAATGCCGCGGCCCTCAACCAGATAGGGCTCGAGCGCAGCCTGGTCGGTGATAGCGTATCTGTCACCGACGATGGCCGCGAAGCGCGGCAGCAGGTCAGGTGAGGGCGCGCGTCGTAACTGCTCATTCATTCTACTGGCTATCCTTGCCGAGGTGCCGCGGCACGCTTGAGGCGATCGTTGAGCGCCTCGCCGAGGCCACCGTGCGGCACCTTCATTACCGCGATGCGCTTCGCACCGGAAGCGTCCAGCGCGCGCAAATGCGAGAACAGGTTGGTGGCAGCCTCGATCAGGTTGCCGCGTGGCGACAGGTTGAGCGTAGGACCGGAAAAATCCGGAGACCGCCCGAAAGCGAGCAAAGCCTCGCCCGGCTGTGCGCCATCGGCCTCGAGGCGCAGCAACGCCTTAGGTGCATAGTGGGACGCCAGCATGCCCGGCGCGGGCGGCGCCTCTTCGTCGGTCGAGGAAACTGTCAGCGGGCTGCCCAGAACCCGTTCGATCGCGTCGCGCGGGAGCCCGCCAGGACGGAGCAGCGTCGGCTCGTTGGCGCAGGAGACGATCGTCGACTCCAGGCCGACCTTGCATGGGCCCGCATCGACGATGAACTCGATCCGGCCGCGCAAATCGGCGAGCACATGGGCGCCACTTGTCGGCGACACGTGGCCGGAGCGATTTGCCGAGGGTGCAACGATCGGTCCGCCGAAGGCGGCGAGCAATGCGTGCGCGACCGGATGTGCGGGCACGCGCACCGCGACAGTGTCGAGCCCGGCCAGTGCAAGATCGGCGATGCGGCAATCGGGCTGCTTTGCGAGCACGAGCGTGAGCGGCCCCGGCCAGAACACAGCCGCCAGCTTTTCTGCGGCGTCAGTGAAGACGCCGGCAGCGCGCGCGGCATCGATTCCGGCGACGTGGGCAATCAGCGGATTGAAAGCCGGCCGTCCCTTGGCCGCATAAAGGCGCGCAATAGCCTCGCCGTTACCGGCATCAGCGCCCAGCCCGTAGACGGTTTCGGTCGGGAACGCGACCAGGCCGCCGGCGGAAAGACAACGCGCCGCGGCTTCGATCGCCGTGTCGTCGGCGGATAAAACGCGTGTTCCGGGCTCGGCGGTCATGTCTCTGTCTCAAGCTTGCCTTTAAGGACGCCGGGGTTATAAGACCGGCCATCAGTCGGAGTGTAGCGCAGTCTGGTAGCGCACCACGTTCGGGACGTGGGGGTCGCAGGTTCAAATCCTGCCACTCCGACCAGATTTTTCCCCAACAATTCAGCGACTTATTATTTCGGCCAGGTTGTCCTTGAAATCAAGGGCGACAGTTATGGCGACAGATACGCGCCGAATTTGTTGCGGATGGTCGCCCCCGTGCTTGGCTAGACGCGTCATCTAACGCAGGGGCTCACCTGAACCACCGCGACCGCGATGCCCAAGAGATTGGCCTGAAATCACAAGACCGATTGGTTCAGTCCCTTTAACCAGCAGCTTGGTGTTGAGCGCGAATGCTTGGCATGGCGGGGTCGTCGGCAAGCCACAAACGACGGCCCCGCTGGTTTAACCGCGTCCGTGCAGAAGGAGACAGCGGCATGATCAACGCAGAAGCAACGAGTTCAGTCACTGAAAGAAAACGTGGCGGACGGCCTTCTATTCTGACCAAGGACGTAATGGCTGGCATCCCGGTGCTGGTCCAGCAAGGCCTGAATGCCGAAGCCATCGCGGCCCAACTTGGCTGTACAGCGGGCACACTCAAGGTGCGCTGCTCACAGGCTCAGATCAGCCTGCGCTTACCCAAAGAGGTCAAGGTGGTGCCACTGGTGCCAAAACCCATGTCGCCCAAGCCGCCAAAGCAGAAGCGGTGCTTTGCATTTGCCCTACCGACCACACTGCAACTCAGCAAAGTTTCCATGTCCCGGCTGCGCCAGCGAGCGGAAGCAATGGGCACGACCGAAGCCGACCTTGTCACGATGCTCGTTGAAGTGATCGCGCAGGACGACCTCTACGACGCCGTGCTCGACACGGCAAAAGCTGCCGCGTGAGCAAACAAAACATCGGAACATTCGTGAAGGCTGGCGTTGTGGGCGTCATTTTCGCCAGCGTCGCTGGCCTTGGCATCGTCAGCATCGCGCGGGCGGCAATGCTTTTATTGGGCGCTACCGCACATTTTTAGCGGCGAGCACATGAAAACACACGCCATAGCAACCGAACTGAACAGGGCCTTCGCAGCCGCCAGAGTTAAGGCGCTGATGGGTGGCGTGGACCTTGGCAACACGATTGACCCATTGTCCGCCATCCACAAAGCACTCAAGGCCAGCCATGCCTCTGGTGAACTGACAGACGAGCAATACACAGAGAAGGCCCAAGAACTTTTGGAGATGCTTGGCAGTACCGTTGTGTCACTTTTCAGCCAGCAGAACATGAGCAGAAAGCCGCCGCGATAACCGCCGTGCGCTGTTTCACAAAACTATGGCCTGAAATCACAAGACCGGGCCGGTGCTGCTGTGCTGTAAAAGCAGCATGACCAACGCAGAAGCCATCAAGCTGCTCTCACCAAGGACCAAGTCACTGCTGCGCGAACACGCGAAAGCCCTCAGCGTGGACGAGGCCAAACTCGCCAGCGACCTGTTTGAGATGATGGTGCAAGACGGCGTCTTTGATGCCGTGCTCGATACGGCGTGCAGCGACCCTGCGCGATAGTCGCCGCCGTCCAGCATGACCAACGCACTTCTGGAGTTTGCCATCGCCTTCGCCGCCTTCATGGCTGGCTGGTACGCCATGCGGATGGCGGCGGAAAAACTTAACCAGTGAAGCGAAGCGGCAGATGAAAACACGCGCCATAGCGACCGAACTGGATAGGACTTTCGCAGCCGCCAGACGTAGCGTTTTGATGGGCGGCTTGGTAATTGGTGACAGCCTTGGCCCCTTGGACGCCTTCCACAAAGCACTGAATGCCAAACATGCCTCCGGTGAACTGACCGACGAGCAGTACACAGAAAAGGCCTGCGAACTTCTTGGGATGATCGGCAGGCTCCGTGTCGTCATGACGGCGGTTTCCAGTGATCCTGCGCGATAGGAGCCGTGTAGCGTGACCGCCGCGAAAAACGTCACCGCATCAGGAATTGGCGCATTCGCAATCGCTCTGCGAAAGTCAGCGCAGTGCGCTTCGGACGTCCCGCGCCCGCCTGAGGTCAGACGTTTCAGCCCCTTCGTGAAACCAACCGTAAATTGGCTCCAGCACCGCACGGGCTTCATCATGGTTTCCTTGCATCCGCCAGAGTTCTGAAAGAGTTGTGGCCGCACGTAGTTCAAGGCCCTTGGCATTTTGAGCACGCGCAACTTGTATAGATTTCTTAAGGTGAGCCTCAGCTTCTCTAACGTCCGACGGGTTGAGTGCAAAAAGAATTTGCGCTCTTTGATGATGCAATTCCGCTTCCCATGATCGCCCTGTTGCGTCACTTGTATTCGCCAATGCCCGCTCGACCATCGATAGCCCGCGTTCATTTTCACCCATCTTGGCATGCACATCCGCTAACCAACTCTCCATCATCGGAAGCATAAAACCGATTGAGTTGCGACCTGCTTCCTCAATTCCTTTTGCTATTTCGGCTCGGGCCTCTTCAAGTCGGCGAAGCTCGCCCAACGCCCGTCCTCGCGAAATTCTCGATAAGATCACATATAGCGAAAACCGCTGTTCGCGTGACATCTCCAAGCTGCTTTCGGCGCTTTCAAAGGCACGACCAGCGTCCCCGCGGAGAAGGTGCACGACAGACGTCATGTAATGGGCGAATGCCACGGTATATGGGTGGCGGACTTTTCTAGCGAGGCTAAGCGCCTCCGACACGCGAGCAAGAGATTGATCCGGATAACCCAGGAACCACAAGTCCCAGGACAGCAACAGCAGTGAAGCGACTTGAGGTTCTACCATATAGAGGTTGTACAGTGGCTGCTTTGGCCTGCTGCTTGAAAGGCTAATCGTCTCCTCAAAATGTTTTCGCGACGATTGGAAGTCCCCGACAGTGAGCAACGTGCTGCCCATCGCTCTGTGTGCCACCATTTGCAGCACGGGATCGGATAAAGCTTGTGAACGCGATAGAAATTCATCCGCCATATGAATCGCTTCGTGATTCTGTCCGCTCATCCAAGCGTGCCCCCACAAGCCAAACAAGGCTTGGAAATATTCGGGAATGTCGCCCAATCGCTGGCACAAGGTACGGGCCCGCGAAAATGCTTCGCGAGTTTCCGGGGAGGCGTACCCTTGAACAGCGATAAGCGAGATTCCCAACGCCAATTGAATCTCAATTTCTCGCCTGTTCCGCTCGGGCGTCTCGGGCCAAGCGTTCAGGAGCTGAAGGGCCTTTCGCAAATTAGCGATCGCTTCGATGTTGGCCGAATGCGCCTGTGAGCGATGACCAGCCTCAAGCCAGCAACGAATGGCCAGTTGGTGATTGCCTGCTTCCTGATAGTGATAGGCCAGGACTTCAGGCTGATTTTCGGCCACTTCTTTAAAGTCGCGCTCCAAAATCGCCGCGATGTCCGCGTGGATCTGGTGCCTCCTGCTCTTAAGCAAAGAGTCGTAAATAGCATCACGCAACAACACGTGTTTAAAGGCAAAACGGACCGAAGGCGAAACACCCACGCGATAAATGATGTCAGCATGTTCGAGCAATGATAGGGCTGACTGCATTTCGTCTTCATCAATTTGCGATGCAGCCGACAAGAGTTCATACGAGAACTCGCGTCCAATCACTGCCGCAGTTTGTGCAACTCTGCGACTTGGCTCGACGCGATCGAGTCGTTCCATTAACGCGTCACTCAACGTCTCTGGAACCCTGAGTTGCTCCGGTTGTGTTGTTCGCTCGACGGCATCACGAGACCGTATCGGCGCACTCAACGTGCTGCTTGTTAGCTCCTCTATGAACAGCGGGACGCCGTCGGCCTTTTCGATGATCTGGTCAATGAGCTGTTGGGGAATGGTCCCGCCCCGTGAAAGGTCCCGGATCATGGTTTTCACTTCAGTATGCGACAGCCGAGTCAGCGAGTGCATGGTGATGCTCGCATGAGCTAGCCACGCGGGACGGAATTCGGGACGGCACGACACAATAAGCAACACGCGCGCGCGGCTTATCCGGGTAATGATCAGTTCAAGAAGTTCTAGCGTCGATGGATCCAGCCAATGCGCATCCTCGAAGATGCAGAGTGTTGGGCGTTGCAAAGAAAATGCCAAGATCGTGTCGACAAGCGCGCCGATAGTTCTATTTTTTATTTGTTGCGGAGTAAGCCCCGACAGTTCGTGATGCTCTGTAATGATTGACAATAAATTGGCTATGGGAACAAGCGGCTGTAGCGAACTATCCGTCAAACGAGGAAGATAGGCCCGAAGCTTTGCAATCTTGTCGGGGTTGGGTTCGCGAGTGCTAAGTCGAGCCGCCTGCTGGATCTGCGCGATGATGGGATAGAAGGCGCTCTGAGTATGATAAGGCGAACATTGGTGGTCTAACAGGAGGTGTTGTTCTTCCTGAATACGAGATTTCAATTCGTGAAGAAGCCGCGATTTCCCGGCACCAGGGATGCCCGAAAGAAGTATGACTTGGCCGTCACCTTCTTTGACTTTTTCCCACCTGTCGAGCAGCAAGCTTAGTTCATTTTGTCGTCCAACCAGCGGACTCAGAGATCCGGCATGCGCCGCCTCGAACCGCGTAATGGCAGTTTTCGCCGCAAGCACTCGGTACACATGAAGCGGTTCGCTTATGCCTTTAATTTCTTGACGTCCAAAGTCCTGTAAATCGAAAGCAGTTGAAACCAAACGCCTTGTCGATTCCGAAATCAGTACCGTGTTGTTAGGGGCGAGGGCCTGTAGACGTGCGGCAATATTGGGCGTTTCCCCCACAGCATCCATCGACCAAGAGCTCGTGCTGTTTCCACTGTCACCGACCACAACCGACCCGGAGCAAACCCCCATGCGGCAAGCCAGGGTGACTGGCCCTGAGATCTTCGCAACCTTAGAAGCAATCTCCAGCGACGCGTGAACAGCACGAAGCGCGCTATCTTCATAAGTGACGGGCCAACCGAAGAATGCCATCACGCCGTCCCCGAAATAGCGGGCGACCTCGCCACCATAGCGCTTGATCGCCGTACTGCACTCGCGGCGATACGCGTCAATCAGTTTTTGGAGGTCCTCAGGGTCCAACTTCTCGGATAGCTGCGTAGATCCCACGAGGTCACAGAACATAACCGTGAGCTGACGGAATTCAGCCCCGCGATGTTGCGCAGGCGCTATTGCCTCCGAGCCGATTTGCGAAATGTCGGTTATGCCGCTCGCTTGGCTCTCTGCCCCCATTGAGGCGATGGCCCTCAGCAATTTTTTGCGGTGGCCTAATGAGATACCGAGTTTTTCGAGATCATTTTCGGTCAAATCCGGAAGGACCGAAAAATCGATGTTGTTGTCTGCGAACAGCTCGGCGTGCTGACCTAGACCGTGTCTACCCAGCCACTCTGCCAAGTCAGTAGGCGGCCTCGCCATTGTCGAGAACCTAACTACGACCGGAGTTCACAAAACGCACGTCCGAAACTGCGATCGATGGCGTTCCAATCATGCCACGGATTGAGCGTCGCGCTCGCTTTCGTGCGAAGCGCTTGCATGGTGAGGATATAGAGGAGTCTCCCCAAGAGCTTCCTGCAGTTCCTGCAGGATCTCCGCCTCAGGTTTAAGGAGCTCGTGATTATATCCCGCCGCCAAAATCAATGCCAATTCATACGTCTCCTGAACAACCTTGATGCGATCATCTGCGGGAAGGGAGGCCACGAACTCGATCGTTTCTGCGACGTGCGACGCCTCGCTTCCAAGTGAGCTGTGGCTTCTGAGGAAGCGCGTCGCATCAATGCCCTCCGGGCATATGGATTGAACCTTATCGATATCGGCCTGCTCCTTGAGCGCGGCGATGCGTTCCAGACAGTACGAATATCCAATAGAGCCGATCGGATAGTCCTCGGCACAGAGGTCGTCGAACCGTTTGCAGAGCGGCTTGATACCCTCCGGAATGAAATTCGCAACCAATTGCTCGCCGGGGACGCCCAGCGCACGCAAATCCTTGAGCGCGAGCCGATCGTGACCTGTCTCCTCGCGCGCCCGCAGTTCAAGGTAAGCTGCAACCTCCGGCCTGCCCAATTCTTCGAAGCGACCGGCGGCACGTCGGAGGTTTCGAGGCGTGTCGACAGACGTGTGATAGGCGCCGATCAGAGCGAGAATGTAACCGGCGATAGTGGGCTCCGGGCGCGCGAGGCGGTTCTCAATTCCGGTAAATGCAAGATTTATCGCGCCGTCGAGAAGACCCACCGTGCTGCCTGACGTGCCTGCCCCCTTCATGGGCGCCGCGAATGGGTCTCGCCCTCGTTCCGCGCCCCTCCGAGTGTGAAACCAAACCTCTCCTGACTCGCGGGCGATGATCGAAATGTCGGCGGTGACGTTGACCCACTCCGTGACCAACTGTGTCATTCGAAATTCCCCCTTTTCAACTGCTCGATGCGGAGATGCGCCGAGACACGCTTCAAGCCGGAGACTCGCCGCCTGACCTCCGGCGAGGCACGCCCGCGCTAGATTCCGTTCGGCGTACAGGCCATCAGCAGCTTGGCCGTTTCGAGAAGCTCCGTTGCGTTGGCGCCGTTTGCTACCCGGGGTTTGTTCGGCAGCACAAACACGATTTCATCGGGATCTGACATGGTGTAGTCATCATCATGCTCGTCTTCCGTGATCACGACGGGGCGCGCCAATTTAAAATTCGTCGCCGAAGTATTGATCAGGCCTTTGGCGGCATTGATGGCCGCTGTCGTCGGCCTGCCTTTTGCATCCCGCTCCAGGACGGCTGGGGTCGGATTGGTATCGCTCCAAATGCTGACGATTACTGGTGCGAGCTTGCTGGGGTCGTAGGAAAAGGCTGGTATCGTCACGTCTGTTTCAGTGCCGTGTTTGCCCTTTTTCACCTTCTTTCGAATGCCCACTGTTAAGCCCTCCCTATTTGGCTAACGTCCAGAATTGCCACTTTAGGTTTCGAGTTCCATGGTGGCAAGTTGGAATTGTGACACAGATAAAATGACCTCATAAGTGGTAACAGGTTGGTGCACCCTTGAGTCATAGCGAGACCGGGCTTTGATGACGTTTAGGAACGGGGCAAGCAGCCCGCAGCTACGCCCCCCGGTGCAATCAAGGGTTCCGCTGCAAAAAGACGATGCGTGGGGTATGTGCGATTAATCAACGTCCAGCACGGCGTCGTAAAGATTGTCTCTTGCGATCGTTTCGATCAACTCCTGCGCGAGGGCCGCTTCGGTTTTTCCACTCGCGGCAGCACGCTTTTGCAGCAGAGCCAGAGTGGCACTGCTTAGCCGGACAGTGCGCTCGTCGCTTTTGGGTCTGCCACGACGGCTTCCTGGCCGTCGCAGGCTGATCCTCGCCTGGCAACATCGCACCTTAAGTGTGCCGAGGTTGCACCCAAGCTTCTCCGCTATGTCGTCCGCTCCCATGCCGCCCCGCTCGACCATCTCCGGAATGGTGGCGAGAACTGCCTTGGTTAGAATTTTACGTCCCATAGTGACCGCCCCATTGGCCATCCTGGCTCAATGCTTAGTCGCACCATTGGCTCTTTTGGTTCGATTTCAGCTTGACCGTATGTAACGCGTGTTCTGCAAGGTTTCTGTGATAGCCATCACCAAAGATAGGGCGAGCGCATTACGGCGACCTGTCTTGTGGATTTAAAGTTCTTAATGTGACCGAGCGTGGGGCGGTTTTCCGAACAGAGGCGGTAAAATCGGAAAAATCGATAGCCGGCAACTGATTATATCGATGATTGCCCTACGAAAGGCCGCAGCGTGTGGCGGCAAACAGAGCTTTCGCAACACTGGCCCGGGCTTTACAATGGTCGTATCCGCAGGCGGACGCGGAAAAGTCGGGGGTATAGACGATGAGATCTCGGGTAATCTGCGCGCTAGCGCTTCTGACGTTCGCGAGCGTTTTCACACAACCCCTTTCCGCGGCCGACTATCCGGAACGGAATGTCACCGTTGTGGTGCCGTTTCCGCCCGGCGGCGCATCCGACGTGACGGCGCGGCTCACCGGCAACAAGCTCAGCGAGCGGATCGGAAAATCCGTGATCATTGAGAACCGCGCCGGAGCCAACGGCAGCATCGGGGCGGCCGGAGTGAAATCGGTTGCGCCCGACGGTTACACGCTGCTGATCGGATCGATCGGCGTCTATGCCATCAATCCGGTTCTGTACAAGAACCTGAAATATGATCCGCTCAAGGATTTCGATCTGCTATCCTTGCTGGTGCGCACTCCGAACGTGCTCGTCGCGAATCCGAATTTTCCGGTCAATTCCGCTGCGGACTTGATTGCGCACCTCAAGAAAAATCCCAATCAGGTAACCTTTGCGTCGTCCGGCATCGGCTCGTCCGACCATTTGACCGCAGCGCTGTTCTGGCAAAAGACCGGCACCACCGGCGTGCACGTGCCGTACAAAGGCGGTGGCCCTGCGATCAATGACCTGATCGGCGGTCACGCCAACGTTTCGTTTCAAAATCTCGGCGCCGTTGCTCAGCATATCCGAGCTGGAAAGCTGAAAGCCCTGGCGGTCACGGGCGATAAACGCGCTGCGGCACTGCCGGATGTCCCGACCGCCACCGAAGCGGGCATTGCCGATCTTGTGGTCTATTCCTGGCAGGCCGCGGCGGCACCAAAAGGATTGCCTGCAGACGTGCGGACTAAACTTGAGTCCGAAATCGCGGCGTCCCTCAATTCGCCGGACGTGAAAAAACAATTCAACGATATCGGCTTCGATGTGGTGGCCAGTAACGGAGCGCAATTCACCGAATTTTTGACCGGCGAAACGCAGCGCTGGAAAAAAGTGGTCGAGGCGGGAAATATCACTGCGGAATGAGGACGGCTAGTTCGCCACGACGACGCGCGTCTCCAGAGGCGTATGGTTGTAGAGGTAGATCACATCGTCCTTGATGAGGCGGATGCATCCCTCAGGCAGAGATATCCTGGCCGATCCGTCGAAACCGTGGATGCGATAATCTGCCTTGTCCAGATAGAGGACGGGCGAACCGGCCGATTGCTGGCCTGATGGTTTCCCGCCGGGCAATTCCTCCTTTCGCGCAACGTGGTAGAGGCCGGACAACGCGGTGCATTCGGTGCCGACGCCAATGCTGTAGCGCAACGCTGAGAGATTGGGCCGTACGACATAGAGGAAGGTTTGCGACTTATCGACCACGATCGTTCCCGCTGGCTGATTGGTGCGGTAATAGACCAGCTGACGCAATCGCACATAGTCTGACTTGATCTCTTCCGGCTCGGAAACCGAAGCGACGCTTCGCTGCTTCGCCATGTTGCGCACATCATCCAGACTGCGCGGCCAGAATGAATAGATGGCCGCGCCGGCAGCGAAAACGAGCACGACCCCGAGTGCGATCGCGGCGGGGCGCAGCCACTTTCCGGTATCCTTCAACGGCGGTCTGTCGCGATAGTCGTAGCGCTCGTGGGTGCGACGCTCATGGGTGCGCTCATGGGCGCGATCTTGGGTGGGCTCTTGGGTGGGTTGTCGTTGAGGGGGCGCGGTGCGGCGTACCGCATCTCTTTCGACCTGCTGGATCGCCGATTCGAGTGCGGTTCGTTCCGCGTTCAGGTCGGTATGGGACAATGTCGGGTCGATGCTGCGGAGCTTGTCGACCAGCGTTTGCCGAGCCCGCTGATAGAGTGCCTGACGCGCTTCGCGGGTGTTCGGGCTAAGTGTTGCAACCGCACGACTGATCAGCTGAACATAATCGACCATCGGTCCTCCACCGACGAACTTATCATTCCCGGCCATCCGTCACGATCACAATCAGCGGATGGGGGGAGCGTAAAGGATACCGCCTTTGTTCCACAGCTGATTGATGCCGCGCGGAATGCCGAGCGCCGAGCCAACGCCGACGTTTCGCTCGAATATTTCTCCATAGTTTCCGACAAGCCTGATAATGCGGGCGGCCCAGTCATTGGTAAGGCCCATTCGCTCGCCGTAACTGCCTTCGATTCCGACAAGTCGTTTGACGTCCGGCTTTTCAGACTTGAGGGCCTCGTCAATATTCTTTGAGGTCACACCGAGTTCGTCGGCGTTGACCAGAGCGAAGCTCACCCACTTCACGATATTTAGCCATTGCATGTCTCCTTGGCGTACCGCAGGGCCAAGCGGTTCCTTGGAAATGACATCCGGCAGAATGACGTGTTCACCCGGTTTCGACAGCAAAAGTCGAATCCCCCAAAGCGCCGATACGTCTGCCGTGAGAGCGTTGCATTGGCCGGAATCATAACCTTTGATCGCTGCCTCGAGTGTCGGCGAAGCGATCACCTCGTATTTCATGTTGTTGACACGGAAATAGTCGGCGAGATTGAGCTCGGTCGTCGTTCCGGTCTGCACGCATGCTTTTACGCCGTCGAGGTCGAGCGCGGTTTCCTTGTTCATGGATTTGGGAACAAGGAATCCCTGGCCGTCGTAGTAGTTCGTCGCTGCAAAGATCAGACCGAGATCGACTTCCCGCGATATCGTCCATGTGGTGTTGCGCGAAAGGACATCGATGTCGCCGGACTGAAGCGCCTCAAATCGTCGGTTGGCGTCCAGAGGAACGTATTTGACCTTGCTGGCATCGTTGAAGATCGCCGCGGCGATCGCCCGGCACGTATCGACATCGAACCCGCTCCAGTTACCGTTGCTGTCCCGAGCGGAAAACCCGTTCAGGCCTTCACTCACGCCGCAGTTGAGTACGCCGCGGTCCTTAACGGCCTTGAGAACCTGCGCATGTATGGGCGTGACGATAGAAACCGCCGCCAGCGCCGCGCCGCCTAGAAACGCCAGAAACTTGTGATGTCTCATTGCTGTCCCGAGCTTCACGAAAGGGCATCGTATCGATTTAGCCTACCATAATGGAAGGGCGGGCAAACTTTGTCTCATGCTCCACGATGGACGTCGGATTTCTATCGCCTATGCATTCCGACTAGGCAGTCTTTGCACCGCCTTTTGCCTTTTTCCAGACCTCGGCGAGCAGTGCAGGCACGATGGCGTGGGCGGGGCACTTGATTCCAGCCTTTCGCGAAGAACTCGATGCCTGCCTCGGGTTTTTTCCGCCGCGCGGTCTCGAGACGAAGAATGACGAGCGTGCGTGCGCCAAGATGCGTGCCGTAAACCCGGCCGCCGTCGCGCGTCTCGCGAACGACCTGCTTCGGCGCGCGTAACGTCGATGCAATTGCTTCCTGTGGGCTGAGTTTTTGGAGATTGTCACCTGTTTGTGCGAGCCGGCGCATTCGCTCGATCGCATTGACGATGTTCTCCATCGCGATTGCGGTTGCATGCGCGCATGACGTGTTGCCGCGTGCAAGGGTGACGATCAGATCACGCGCGCGCTCCAGCTCACCGCTGCACTTCAACAGGTACGACTTTATCGGTCCGCTCGACACCCAGGTCTGCAGCGTCCGCGCCGCGTCGTAGGATTCCTCGCTGGCCGCATAGTCGGGAAAGAAAAGCCGGCCGACCATCTGCTGGACGATGATCTCGGGAGGGCGGTTGGCACTGCCGCTGCGGACGTAAGTCGCAAGCGTGCCGGTTTCGAGCGCAAGGCGCTTGAGCAGCCCTCGCGTATCGGAGAGCGCCGCCTCGAGCTCGTTCTGGCGCGTCGTGCGTAAAGGGTCCGACCGGTCTCGAAAAGCCGGCCAGATATCGCCGTCGGCGGTCCGGAACACCGCCAATTTTGCGGCGATGGAGCGTTGCACCAGCCCTCCAAGTCCGGAGAGCGAGCGCTGTACGAGGCCGCTGTCATTGGCGGCGATGACCTCGTCCGGCGTCCGTCAACCAGGCGAGCCGAATAATGCCGGGAATTGTGATTCTGATCGCCATGCCAATCGCTCAAGCCACGACGTTCCAGGGTGCGAAGCTGTTCTTGACGCCTTCGAGTGCCGGTCCGAGTTGCGGAAAATGCCTGAGCAGCACCGACTTCATCGAGTTGTTGCGAATCCAGTCCATGCCGAACTCGGTGTAGATTTCCGGCCGGTAGTCATCGGTGAAGAAGCGGTCGCTCTTCAGGCGCCGCGACGCCATCAGAATAAAGACGCGGAACGCGGTATCGCTGAAGCCGAATCCCTCGGGCAAGTCCTCCGAAAGAAGTCCGACCAGCAGATCGACGCGATCGACGTCATCTTTGTAGATTTCGCGCATCTTTTGGGCGATGCCCGGGATGCTGGTGATTTCCTCGAACGAGGTCACCCGCTTCTTGCCGACCAGTTCGCGGAAACGGTTGTAGCGGGGAACGTCCCCGCTCGCGGTCGCGCATGATATCGATCGCTGCCATGTCCAGGAGCGGCTGCTCCACCTTGTGCGAATGCGACCGGTTGGCTTTCTTTGGCTGCACGTCCTTACGGAATTGGCGCAGGAAGTTCGGGTAATTCCGGATGCGCATCGCGCCCGGGTTTGCGACGCCGAGAGAGTAGAGCACGTCCGCAAATCCGTGAGTCTTTCATCAGCGCACGTGTCTCCTTGCCCTGCACCTTGACGAAATCGAGAGTTTTCGATTTGTCTTGCGTTCATCGAGCGAATGAATCCGGACGGTGTCCGGAAGCAGCGGATGCATACGGTAGACGGCGGTGAACTCCTCGGTCATCGCGTATGGCGCGCTGTGCTGGTCGGTTTCCGAGCCGGGAATGCCGTGCGCGACCTCGTTGTCCTCGCCCAGCACCAGCTGCATCCAGCGGTAGGGGACGCCCGACCACTGGGCATGCATGCCGAAATCGAGCGCCGGGTGCGCCGAGGATTCCCGGTGTCCATTCCGTCGTGTGGATCTTTGCAATAAGTGCGCCGTTGATGAGCCGCGCGCGCTGGAACAGCTCCTCGTCATCCCACTCCGGATAGATCAGCTTCAAGCCGTCGCAGATCGTGTTGTGCTCGCGCGCAAACATCGTGTGCAGCACGCTAGCCCGATCCACCAGTTGTCGTTGAAGCCGGTGAAATCGACTCCCGGGGCGATCCGGTAGATCCTCCGGAAGCATGTCGCCGTCGAACTTGATCTTGCCGTCCCGCTTGGAGCGGATTTTCATCTGCGTGGGATGGTCGTGGCCGTAGATTTGCCCTCCATCCCACCAGTGGGAATTGAAGTTTCGGAATGTCGGCGTAGCACCCAGCCATGGCTCGCGTTTCGACGTGTCCGGCGCTCGTGCGCTGAATGTGCATGCAGCCGTTAAATTTCTCCGGCCAGTTATCGCCGGGCGGCAGCGGGATCTTGAATTCGTTTCCTGTCTCAGGCGCGCCGTGACTGAACCAATTATGGATCTCGAACTGAATCCAGGCGGCCGCGAAAAGATTGAGCGTGGTCGCGGGAATGAATTCGTGCCGCGCGAGCAGCTCGCGCGATATCAGCCGCGGGACTCGGCTCGAGCAGCAGCGTCGTCGGTCTCGGGCACGCCTTCGGTCAGGGGAATGTTGCGCGCAAACCGCGTTCCCGCCATTCCCATGCGCGGATGTGCAAGGCAGTTGTATGAACCGTCGGCAGATCGCCAGCGCTCGTAACCAGGTTTCCACTTGTCCGCCGATGGGACGCCGTAGCCGGTATGGTGAAGTTATTGCGCGCGCGCAGCCTGTCGCGAAAGACGGCAATATTGATCGCTGCCATGAGCATCGGAAGCCGATCCCACCGCACGAAGACGTTGATGATGCGATAGGCCGCGTCCAGAAATCGCTGCAGCCGTGTCGAATGAAATTCGAAACCGTCGTTTTCGCGCGACATTTGCCCCCCGGAGGCAATCCGCTTTTGTGAAACCGTACCGCGCACTTAATGATACTGCGCTCTGGTTAAATGTGAAACGGGCCACATAGGGCCGGTTTTTAAAGGTATGACGTCCGCGCTTATTCGTCGCGGCGATTAAATGCCTTGCCGATCGCATTCATGCGCAGTGAGCTCATGCCGCTGCGCTGATCCCGCTCCGAGCGGGACACCGCCTCGTAGCAATTGACGAACCCTTTGTCCCACATTCTTCCGGTGCGATTGTCGAGCATCATCTGGCGGCAGTCCTCGCCGCGCGACGGGACGATGATGATCGAACCTGTGTATTGCTCGGTCACGGAGATCGGCGGTTTCGGGGCGGTCGGCCTCGCGCCGCAACGCGGTCCAGCCGCTCGGATGCCAGTCGCTGGAATAAATGAGAAGCGCAACGCCGAAGGCGAGCCAGACGAGCAGCACGTAAGTGCGCGGAATATCGCGCAACATCCAGTGACGGTGGGAAGACTTACGCGAGGGCATAGCATCGGCGAGTCCAAGGTGCCATCGTAACGAGCTCTGACTTCGTGCGTGCAGTCGCATCCGCGGCGCGCCAAAGACTGCGCGTTAATACATCGTTCAGTCATGCCGTCGTCGGCAGATTACGCGACGCTGACCGCGCTACTTGCCGGATGCTGGCGCCCCCGCGTAACGTTGCGCCCGCTCTAACCGGGAAGGATACAATTTATGCAACGTTTATTCACGTCAGTTTTTGGAGCGGGTCTTGCTGACCGCGGGCATGTCTGCTCGTTCAGGCCGCCGGCGCCTGGGCTGCCGACTATCCGACCCGGCCACCTCACATCATCGTGGGATATCCGGCGGGCGGTTCGACCGACATCGTGGCGCGCATGATTGGCGACTGGTTGGGCAAGCGCCTCGGCCAGCAGTTCATTGTCGAGAATCGCCCCGGCGCGGGCAACAATCTCGCGACGGAAGCCGTCGCAAAGCGGCGCCCGACGGTTACACGCTAATCCTGGTCAACCCGGCCAACACGATCAATGCATCGCTGTACAAGAATCTCAATTTCGTATTTCTGCGCGACATCGATCCGGTCGCCGGGGTCATCCGCGTGCCGAACGTAATGGAGGTCCATCCGTCGGTGCCGGCGAAAACAGTTGCCGAGTTCATCGCCTACGTTAAAGCCAATCCCGACAAGGTAAATGTCGCGTCGTCGGGCAACGGCGACGTCGATTCATCTGTCCGGAGAGCTGTTCAAGATGATGTCCGGGCTCAAGATGACCCACATACCGTACAAAGGCTCGGCGCCGATGCTTACGGACCTGCTGGGTGGTCAGGTGCAGGTCACATTCGACAACCTGCCGTCATCGATAGCGCACATCAAGGCCGGCAAGCTGCGCGCGCTTGCGGTGACCACCGCGAAGCGCTCCGACGAACTGCCTGACATTCCGACCGTTGCCGAAACGGTGCCAGGCTTATGAGGCGAGCGCATTCTTCGGCTTCGGCGTGCCGCATGGAACGCCGAAGGAGATCGTCGATCGTCTCAATGCGGAAATAAATCTTGCGCTCAAGGATCCGGCGATACTTGCAAAGCTCAAGGATCTCGGTGGCACTCCCATTCCCGGATCGCCCGCCGAGTTCGGCAAACTCGTTGGCGACGAAACCGCCAAGTGGGAAAAGGTGGTTCACGCCGCCAAACTCTCGATAAACTAGCCCCGCCTCAGCAGCAAATCGCGGGTCAATTGGCGTCGCAACGTCTGTAATTGCAGCTTTAAAGCCGTTGGTCTTGCGTGCGCGAGGACTTGTGCAGGGCGGGCGGCGCCGCGTACGCTTGGCGCCGGGTAACGAAGCTCGCCACCCAAAATTGAACAGCAAAAGCCCGCGCGGCAAGCGCAGGGCGTGAGGAGGGAAGCGCCATGAAAGGATCGGCAAAAATGCTCGGCCTCGGATTGGGCCTGGCTCTGGCGGCGGCTGTACCGGCCGCTGCCGCGGAACTGAAGATGATGACCGGCCCTCAGGGTGGATCGTGGATCCCGCTGGGCGGACAGCTCAAGGATCTCTGGGAGAAGGCTATTCCCGGTCTGGCCGTGCAGCAATCGCCCGGCGCGGGCATCGCCAATGTGCGCGCGGTGGAGGAGGGCAAGGCCGACATCGGGCTCTCGAATTCGATCTCGGCAGTCGATGCGATTGCCGGCAAGGCGCCGTTTAACAAGCCCCACGGCAACGTATGTAACGTCGCGACGCTTTATCCGCAGTACTATCAGTTTGTCGTCAACACGGACGCGGGCGTGAACAAGATCGGCGATCTCAAAGGCAAGAGCATCACGACGCAGCAGAAGGGCAACACCGGCGAATTGATCACGCGCCAGCTGCTGGAGGTGAACGGACTCAGCTACAACGACGTCAAGATCAGCTTTGTCGGCTATACCGACTCGGTCGAACCAGATGAAAGATGGCCACGCCGTGGCATTCGGGCTCAACACCCAAGTGCCGGCAGGCGCCATCATGGATCTCGCAGCCGCTCGCGACATCAAGCTGATCGATCAATCTGACAGCTACGAGAAAATGAAGAAGATCAATCCCGGCTATAAACTGATCACGATCCCGAAAGGCAGCTATCCGAAGCAGGACCACGACGTGAAGGTGATCGGCTTCTATACGCACATCGTGGTTTCGTGCAAATTGCCGGCCGACGAAGTCTACACGATGACAAAGACGGTCGCCGCGAACACCAAGACATTGGCGACCGTTGCCAAGGATATTGCGAAACTGCAGACGGCCGAGATGGGCGCGGACATCGGCGTGCCGTTCCATCCCGGCGCGGCAAAATTCTACAAGGAGGTTGGCCTGACGGTGCCGACCCACTGACCATGATGGCGCGGGCGAAGGGGCGCCCGCGCCATCATCTCTTCGGCGCTAATCGAGGGGCAAGCGCATGACGATCAAGGTCGACCTGTCGTACGCCAGTCTGTTCCGCCCGGCCGTGACGCTGATTTCCGTCGCGATGGTGATATATCACGTCTACGCCATCGCGTTCGGCTCACCTGAAGCCTTCCATTTCCGCGGCACGCATCTTCTGTTCGCGATGACGCTGGTATTTCTGCTTTATCGCCGCTCCGGTCAGGCCGAGGGGCTGCCCGCCCCGCTCGACTATATCCTGCTCGTGCTCGGCGTCGCGCCGATCCTATATCTGTTCGTCAACTACAACTACTTCATCGACCGCATCTTCTATGTCGACGAGCTCAGCTGGTCGGACATGGTGATGGGCGTGTTGCTCACGGCGCTCGTCCTTGAAGCAACGCGGCGGGTCATCGGCCTGGCATTGCCTATCACCGCGATCGTGTTTCTGCTCTACGCGTTTTTCGTCGCGCGGGTTACGCCGCAGAACATGGTCGATCAGCTGTACATGACGGTGGAAGGCATCTTCGGCATCCCGCTGTCGGTGTCGGCTGCCTATGTCATGATTTTCGTGCTGTTCGGCTCATTCATGGAGCGCACCGGCACCGGCCAGCTGTTCATGGATTTCGCGATGAGTCTGACCGGCCATACCGCGGGCGGTCCCGGCAAGGTTTCGTGCGTATCTTCGGCGCTATTCGGTACGATCTCGGGCAGCGCGGTGGCCAATGTCATGGTCGATGGACCAATCACAATTCCATTGATGAAGCGCTCCGGTTTTCCGCCGCATTTCGCCGCCGGCGTCGAGGCGGTGGCCTCCACCGGCGGCCAGTTGATGCCGCCCATCATGGGTGCTGCCGCGTTCGTCATGGCCGAGTTTCTCGGCGTGTCCTACGCCCAAGTGGTGATCTGGGCGATCATTCCGTCGGTGCTCTATTACATCGCCTGTTTTTCCGCCGTGCACTTTGAAGCCAAGCGGCGCGGTCTGGTCGGCGTGGCGCGCGCGGATCTGCCAAAGCTTGGTCAGGTCATGCGCGAGCGCGGTCACATGTTCTTGCCGGTGGTGGCGATCCTGCTGGTCATGTATTCCGGCTATAGCGCACCGCTCGCCGCGCTCGCCGGCGTTCTGGCCTGCTTCCCGGTGGCAGCGTTGCGCAAATCCACGCGACACTACGTCACTTTCGAGAACGTCGTAGCTGCTTGTGTCGATGGCGCGCGCAATGCACTGCCCGTCGCACTCGCCTGCGCCGCCGCCGGCGTGGTGATCGCTGTAGTGACGTTGACCGGGCTCGGCATCGTGTTCACCCAATACGTTGTGCATCTCTCGCAAAACTTCCTGCTGTTGGCGCTGATTTTCACCATGATTGCCGGCATCGTGCTCGGCATGGGCATGCCGACCACGCCGGCTTACATCATCATGACCGCGCTCCTGGTGCCGGCCATCGTGAAATTCGGCGTGGTCATCCCGGCGGCGCATATGTTCGCCTTCTATTTCGCGATCCTTTCGGCGATCACGCCACCTGTTGCGCTTGCGGTATACGCGGCAGCCGGCCTTGCCAAGTCGGACCTCTGGGCCACCGGCTGGGCCGCGGTACGCATTGCCGCGACGGGTTTCATCGTCCCGTTCATGTTCGTTTATGAACCCGCGCTGCTGATGATCGGCGACTGGTCCAATATCATATGGGCAAGTTTCACCGCGGCAGTCGGCGTCATCGTGTTCGCGGCCGGGTTGCACGGCTACTTCGTGACCCACTCGGCGCACTGGCAAAGCGCCACGCTGGCGGTCGCCGGCTTGCTGCTCATCGATCCGCATGTCATGACCAGCGTGGTCGGCGCGGCTATGACCGCTGTCGTGATTGTCACGCAAGTTGTGGCCAGACGCGCTCTCAGGGCTGAGATAGCGGTGGAATGAAGGCACGTAAACGTCCCGAAGATCTGCGCAGCCATCGCTGGCTCGGCGTCAACGACCTGCGCGCCTTCGGGCATCGTTCCCGCTTGCGGCAAGGCGGCTTCGATGCCGCCGATTTTCGCGGCAAGCCGGTGATCGGCATCGTCAATACCTGGAGCGACATCAACTTCTGTCACACGCATCTGCGCGCCCGCGCCGAGGACGTCAAACGCGGCGTGCTGCAGGCCGGCGGCTTCCCGATCGAGCTGCCGGCGATGTCGCTGTCGGAGCCCTTCGTGAAGCCTTCGACGATGCTCTATCGCAATCTCCTGGCGATGGAGACGGAGGAGCTGTTGCGAAGCCATCCGATCGACGGCGCCGTGCTGATGGGCGGTTGCGACAAGACGACGCCGGCACTGATTATGGGCGCGGTCAGCATGGGGCTGCCCGCGATCTATGTGCCTGCAGGTCCTCAGCTGCGCGGCAACTGGCGCGGGCTCGAGCTCGGCTCGGGATCCGATGCCTGGAAATACTGGGACGAGAAGCGCGCCGGGCGTATCAGCGAGGCCGACTGGGCCGAGCTCGAGGGCGGCATCGCGCGCTCCTTCGGGACCTGCATGGTAATGGGCACGGCGGCAACAATGATGGCGATTACCGAAGCTTTGGGGTTTGCGCTGCCGGGCGCTTCCTCGATCCCCGCGGCTGACGCCGCGCATCCGCGTATGTCGGCGGCCGCCGGCCGCCGCATTGTCGAGATGGTTTGGGAAGACCTGACGCCAGAGAAAATCATGACCTCGCCTGCCTTCGATAACGCCATCCGCGTCCACATGGCGATGGGCGGCTCGACCAATGCCATCATTCACGTCGTGGCGATGGCGCGTCGCGCGGGGCTCAAGCTCGACATGAAGCGCTTCGACGAAATCTCGCGTGAAATCCCCGTGCTCGCCAATGTGCGGCCGTCCGGAAAGTTCCTGATGGAGGACTTCTTCTATGCCGGCGGATTGCGCGCGTTGATGGGCGAATTAAAGAGCGCCCTCGATCTGTCCTGCCTGACCGTGACCGGAAAGAGCGTTGGCGAGAATATCGCTGGCGCCGAGGTCTACAAGCGCGAGGTGATCCACCCGCTCGGCAATCCTGTGTCGCGCGAGGGCGCAACCGCCGTGCTGACCGGCAATCTGGCGCCGCGTGGCTGCGTGATGAAGCCGTCCGCGGCCGAAAAGCGGCTGCTCAAGCACCGCGGCAAGGTGATCGCCTTCGAGGACTACAACCACATGGCGCGCGAGGTCGAGCGCGACGACCTCGACGTGACACCCGACCACATCCTCGTGCTCAAGAACGGTGGCCCGAAGGGCGGCCCAGGTATGCCCGAGTGGGGTATGCTCCCGATCCCGAAAAAGCTGGTGAAACAGGGGGTGCGCGACATGCTGCGTATTTCCGACGCGCGCATGAGCGGTACCAGCTATGGCGCCTGCATTCTGCATGTCGCGCCAGAGAGTTTCGTCGGCGGGCCTCTCGCCTTCGTGAAGACGGGCGACGAGATAGAGGTTGATGTGCCGGCGCGCCGCATCCATCTGCACGTGCCGGACGAGGAGATCGCCCGCCGCCGTGCCGGCTGGACACAGCCTGCGCCACGCTATCCGCGCGGCTATGGCGCGCTCTATTCGGAACACATCGGGCAAGCCGATGAGGGTTGCGATTTCGATTTCCTTGCCCCACTCGGCGCGGTTCCCGAGCCGGAAATCCACTGACCGGTTGCCCCGCATCTGCCGACCGCCAGGGTGCAAGTATGGCCGAAATAGTGGTAGGCCGGTTCCCGCCATTGGATGATCGGAAAGATGAGCGACGAAATTCCCTTTGACAAAAATCTTGCGCTTGCGCCGGACGTGGTCGATGAGCCGATGCCGGGCGTGCGGCGAATTATGGCCAACAATCCCGGTCCGTTCACCTTCAAAGGAACCGTGAGCTACATACTCGGCCGCGGTAAAGTCGCGATCGTCGATCCCGGCCCAGACGATCCGGCTCATATCCGTGCGCTGCTTGGCGCCGTGCGCGACGAAACGGTGACGCATATTTTCGTCACCCACACTCATCGCGATCATTCACCGGCCGTGCCGGCCATCAAAGCGGCAACAGGTGCGACCGTCTATGCGGAAGGGCCGCATCGTGCGGCGCGGCCCCTGCACATCGGCGAGCTCAACCCACTTGATGCCAGCGCTGACCGCGATTTCCGTCCTGATGTTGCCCTCAAGGATGGGGAGCATGTCAGCGGCGATGGCTGGACCGTCGAAGCGGTAACGACGCCGGGGCATACTGCCAATCACATGGCGTATGCCGTCACGGAGAGAAACTTGATGTTCGCCGGCGATCACGTGATGGCTTGGGCGACCTCGATTGTTGCGCCGCCCGACGGCGCCATGAGCGATTACATGACCTCGCTGTACAAGCTCGCGCAGCGTAAGGAGACGGTCTATTTCCCCGGTCACGGCCCGGCGATCACCGACGCACTGCGCTTCGTCAACTACTACATCCTCCACCGCAAAGCGCGCGAAGAGTCGATCCTGCACCGCCTGTCAAAGGGCGCGACGGACATCCCCACCATCGTGCGGGCCATCTATATCGGAATCGACCCGCGCCTGACCGGCGCCGCCGGCCTCTCGGTACTCGCGCATCTGGAGGATCTGGTCGCGCGCGGGATCGTCGCCACCGATGGCCAGCCAGCGATCGACGGCGTCTATCGTTTGGCCGGCTGACGCTTGTCGGGTTGGCGGCCTTTCTGCGAAGGAGGCGTCTTCACCTGTGGCTGCTGCCGCGGCTCCGGCGCCGAACTCACGACGTCGTCGATATCCTCGAGCAGGCTGCGAATGCGCGAGGCATTGGCGCCCAGGTCGTGCGTGCCGACGCGTGATGCCGAGCGCACGTCCACACGCGTGGCCTGGTTCATGGGGGTTATGCGGATCACAACGTCGTCGCGGAAACCCATGATCGGGCTGCGCGCGGTCGCTTCGATCACGCCGTCGCGACGCGCGAGCGTGGGAGCGCGCGCATCGCTGATTGCCCATTTGCGCTTGGTCACGAGCGCGAGCGCGGCGTCATAGGCCGTTCGGGACGGCACTTCGAGGTCGAGCGGTGCAATGTCCGGATAACCTCTGCGCTGCAGCACGGCGGTGTCGGGTCCGGGATAGCTGATGCGATCGCGCGGACGCTGGCGCGCCAGCGTGTCGAACCGCGGAGGATTGGATGTGTCGGTGCTGATGTCGGAAATCGCCGGCAGGCTCTGTGCGCGCAGCCCGAGATAGGCGGGATAGGCGAGCAGTGTGATACCGATAAACAAAGCGAGCAACGCCCGGCCGAGACCGGCATAACCTTGCCGCCAGATCACGACGAAGGCCGCGAAGGCGAACAGAATCGCGATACCGGCGAGAACCAGCGCAGCGCCAAACGTCGCGAGTGCCGGCACGATTTCCAGGAGTTGCGAGCGCACGATGATGATCGACAGCGCCGCCACAGCCAGCGCAAAGAAGGCGATCCGCGCCGCCCAGGCGGCGGCCCTCGACATCGGCAGCTCATGCAAGGAACGGCGCGACATGCCTATGACCCGCAGATTTGCTTGAGCGCCGACCATTCTGCCGGACCGAGAAAGGCGGAAGGCGCATGGGCGGCAGCGAGTTTGTTGATTGCGGCGACGCGCGCCTTGGTTTCCGGATGATCCAACAGAATTTTCATGCCCGGCTCAGTGGCGCCGCCGATCTTGTCGAGGATCACCGCCAGCGCGCGTGCGTCGCCTCCTGCCTTGTTCATGAGACCGGCGCCATAAGCGTCGGCGGTCGTTTCGGCCTCGCGCGTATAACTTGATTGCAGCACGGTTTTCGCCGCAATGACAACGGCACCCCCGCCGACGAAGTCGCCGAGCAGCATGCCGAACAAAAAAGACAGGCCGGCGCCCTGCAGCATGGCCTTGGTGCCGTCCCGGTGAGCCACGTGGCCGATTTCGTGCGCGATCACCCCGGCGACCTCGTCGGCGTTGCTGGCTTTGTCGATCAGTCCGCGGAAAACATAGACTTGTCCGCCCGGTAATGCGATGGCGTTGGCTTCGTCGCGCCGCACCACTTCGGCGCGCAAGGCGAACGGCAGCGCGGCGGCGGCCTCCAACCGGCGCACGATTTTTTCGAGGGCTGCCCGCCCGGGCGCCCCTGCTGCGGTTTTCCCGCAATCGAAGGACGCGCCCGAGTGGCGCGGGTCGAGCATGCCGCAAATCTGGATGTCGACGGCATCACCCAGTCTGCGCTCGATCGCGGCCGGCAGAAGCGGCGTCAGGCGCTCGGCAATGGCTGGGACGCCGAACCAGGCGACCAGCAGCAGAGATATGGTAGCCCCAATACTCCACGCGATCACGCTCAGGCGCTGGCTGCGCTGCTGGGCGCCAGTGCGGTCGACCAGGGCGGCTCGCACGTCGATCTCGGCCGCAAAGGCCGTGTCGGAAATTTCCAGCCGTTCCAGAACCGCGCTGTTAAGACGTCCAAGGCGCAGAAGGTTGTCCGGCGCAGACAGTTCCTCCAGCTCGTCATAGGGCCATTCGCTTAGCGGGTGGCCGTCATGGTTGGAGATCTGAAGGCCGGCTGAACTGAGAATGACGAGCACGTCATGCCGGGCGCTGGTCACGCCGTCGAAATAAACGCCGGCGCCGGACGCCATGGGAGCGTTCATCAATAACTACCCACATTGAGCGCGTCGGCGAGGCCTTCTCCGATCGCCGAGCTCGGTTGCCCCGTGGCCTTCACCCGCTCGAGCGCCGAAAGACCGGACAATTGCAGAGATTCCATGCCCAGTTGCCACAAAGACAATAATACTGTGGCGCGATAGATGGTCGAATAGCCAAGCGCGGCGATCACGTAGGCGATCAATGCCGCAAGCGTTGTGGTGATTTCGCCAGCCGTGCCCATTTTGCCGATGATGGAGGTAGCCCCGATCATGCCAATCACGATTGCCGCGACGATGCCCATCGCCATGCTGAACAGGATTGCGTAGCCGACGAAGCGGGCATAGGCGCCGTAGACGTTGCGCATGCGCAGATGTGACTGCACTTCAATCGTGCCAAAGCGCAGCCCGGACGACCACCAGCGCAAAACGACAGCCTGGAATGCCGGATAAAGCAGGGCGGCCATGGTCACACTGATGCCGCTCATCAACATGCCAAAGACGAGGGCGCCTGCGAGGTTGGGGTTGCTGCCTTCGATCTTGCTCATCATGTCATCGCCGCCCTGGGCCAGCACGTCGGCAAGCGCAACCCAGTCGATAGTGCTGGTGAAGACAACGACGGCGAAGGCGAGCGGGCCGATCACGAGAATCCACATCAGGAAGCCGCGCAGCAGCAGCCGCAAAGCGGAAGCATCAAAGCGTCCCGCGAGATCTCCATAGTAAGTGTGGCGCATTTTGTAGCGCTCGAGGCTCGCGACCTGGAACGGGTAGGCGAGGCCGAAGGTGAGGGCGGTGACAATCCACCAGGTCACCGCACGGAAAGCGAAGCCCCACGCGGAGCCCTTCTGATGAAAGCGCAGACCGCGATAGATCGTACGCGTCAGCCGGTAGCGCCGCGCGCGGTAGATCGCGTATTGGCCAAGGATTGCGAGCGCCGCAAAACCGGCAGCGCCGGACAGTTTGCCGATTGTGCCGAGGCCGAGAGCGGCCAGGAAAATTCCGGTATAGACCGGGATCAGGATCGCAATCGCGATGAGGAAGCCAAGCAGGAGCTCGAGCGGCGTGCCGGTATATTCCAGCGGTTCGCCGGCAATCTCGGTGTTCGACCAGAGGAAACGCCGCACGTCAGTGGCCAGCCAGAAGCGGTAAATGCCGAGCGTGAGCATAAGCAGCGCGGCACCTCGGATGAGCAACCGCCAATAGGATCGGCGCTGCCCGAGGAATTGCACGCCGCCGCCCGTGGTGATCCCGCCCGCATCGAGGCTCATCGGCCAGCAGGGATAATGGGTGGCGCAAGACCGCGCAACGTCGCTGTCGTCGGGGCCGATTTCATATTGTGCATTGAATAATCTGTGCGCGGCTGCGGGCCGAATGGATCGGCAGTCCACGGTGCGCGAGGGTGGCCGGATTGTCGCTTCGACCGCGGCCTTTCGGAGTTTTGACCTGGTGGGGGAATACCGGTGTCGCATGCGATTGCGGCGAAGCACTGCGGCACTTTGCGCATGGCTGACAATAAATCGCAGATTTTGTGACGGCTATCACAGTCCTGATTAACCATCCTGCGGAACAACCATACCGCAAAGGTTAATAATTGATTAATGTCTGCCCTTGGCGGGCGGAACCCTGTCTGGATGGGACAGATTGGTCAATGAAAACGGGAAATAGTTTGCGCCCGGCTATACCCAAGAACGTTACGCCTTTGGGACGTTTGGCTCAGGCCACGGATCCCAAAACGCCGACGCAACTGGAACTTTGGTCCAATAACAATCTTGTGCCCGCACGTGAGCAGGGTGCCGTCGCTCGTGCCCGCGTCGACTTCAGCGCCGAACTGGCCGGTGCAAAGTTCAACGAACTCGATCTGACGGTCAGCGCCCACGAAGAAGCAATCTGGTGCTACATGCGGCCAAGCGGGCCGCCGAGCTTCACGCCGACACTGTTGCATGAGTTGATTTCGATGCGGCGCCTGCTGCAGCGCCTGTTCGCCAGCTTGCGCCCGGGCGAAGCCGCGCCGGTGAAATATTTTGTCGGCGGATCGCGTATTCCCGGGATGTACAATCTCGGCGGCGATCTCAATTTTTTCATCAAGAGCATACGCGCGCGTGATATCGACGCGCTGCGCAACTATGCGCACGACTGTGTAGATGTTGCCTATCACATGATGATGGGATTCCATCTGCCGGTGATCACCATCGCGCTTGCGCAGGGCGATGCGCTGGGCGGCGGATTCGAAGGCGCGCTATCGTTTAACGTGCTGGTTGCGGAAAAGCGGGCGAAGTTCGGGTTACCGGAAATCCTGTTCAATCTGTTTCCCGGCATGGGTGCGTTCAGTTTTCTGTCGCGCAAACTGGACGTGACGCGCGCACACAAGATGATCCTCAGCGGCCGCGTCTTCAGCGCGCCGGAGCTCTATGAGCTGGGGCTGATCGATATCCTGGCCGAGGACGGGCGCGGGGAAGAGGCTGTTCGGGACTATATTTCGCAAAATCGCCGCCACCACGCCGTGCACCGCCGGGTGCGCGAGGTCGGCATGCGGGTCAACCCGCTGTCGCTTGATGAATTGCGTGACGTTACCGACATCTGGGCCGAGCATGCGATGAAGCTTCAGGAGACGGACCTGCGCAACATGGAACGGCTTGCCAGCGCGCAACTGCGCCGCGTGCAGCGCGTTAATTCATAGGCCGACTGTTCGTCAGGCGGCGGCGGTGTGATCCGAAAGCCGCCCACGTAATGCCATGCGCACGCGCTCAAATTCTTCGCTCAGCTTCTTGAGGTGAGCTTCGCCGCGGATCGCAAGGTCCTCGGGCGCGATGTGGCGCCACCCCAGACACATTTCGTAAATACCGCGCGCGCCGATGTTTGCTGCGGCGCTGCGTAGGGCGTGCAGCTGCTCGCGGAAAACCTTGAGGTCGCCTGAGGCAGCGGCTTCGGCAAGGACGTCGAGGATTTCGGCGCCATCCTGGATGAATTGCGAGGCCAGTTCGTCGACGAATTCCTTGCCACCGAGCTGCTCGAGGGCATCGAGTGTCTGCGCATCGACGGCCGAAGACGTGGCCGTGCGCAGCCGAGGCCGCGCCGCCGGATAGCTGGCGATCTCGGCGCTGCTTGGCGTTTCTTGCGCAGGCTTACCTTCGTCAGGCACGAGCGTTGCGATGACTTCGAGCAGGCGATTGGGCTCGATTGGCTTGGTGATGCAGGCATCCATGCCTGCCTCCTCGCAGCGGCGCGCTACTTCTTCGGTCGCGTCCGCCGTGAGCGCCACGACCGGCACGTGCGGCCTGCCAAGCGCGGCGAAACGATAAAGCTTGGTCGCCTCGATGCCGTTCATCACCGGCATGTTGACGTCCATCAACACCAGGTCGAATTCCTGCATCTCCAGCATGTCGAGCGCCGCTTCTCCGTTGTCCACAAGCGTGACACGGTGGCCGGCGCGGTCGAGGATCTTGGCGATCACGATCTGGTTGGTGCGCTTGTCTTCAGCGACCAGAACCGAGAGCGAACGCTCGGCACGGGTGATGTCCATGCTTCGGGATTCTTCCGGCCGATCACCGGCCATGTTACCGCGCGCAATGCGCAAGGCAGCGGCCAGCTTTGCCGGATCGACGGGCTCGACAAGCATAGTGACGAAGCGGTTGCGTATAACAGGGGCTGGCAGCCCCGTGGCCGGCTCGTCGGTTACCAGGATCAGCGCAGGCGCACACCCGAGGTTGTCACCTGCGATGCGCCGAAACACTGCTTCGTCCGTGTTGACACAGGCCTGCCGATGAACGACGGCAATCGGCCGGCGCACACCATCGGCACGCAGCGAGGTAAGCGCAACGGCCGCTTCGTCCATATCGGCGACCGCCTTGGCGATCGGCGCACAGCCGCTCACGACCTTGCGGAGATCTTCATCTCCGCCGACCACCACGACTGGTGTCGGTGCCATATGGAACTGCGTCTGGTCCTGGGCCTGGGTCTTGAAGTCGATCTCGACCCAAAACGTGCTGCCTTTTTCGAGGATGCTTTCGACGCCGATGCTGCCGCCCTGCAACTCGACGAGTTGCTTGGCAATGGCAAGGCCGAGGCCCGTACCGCCAAACCGGTCGATGATCGTCTCGTCGGCCTGGGTGAAGCGATCGAAGATGCGGCTCTGGGCGTCGGGACTGATGCCGATGCCGGTGTCCGTGACCTCGAAACGCAGCCGCACGCTGTCGGAAGCGTGCGCAACGGCATCGACCGCGATGGTCACGTAACCCTGCTCGGTGAACTTGACGGCGTTGCCGGCAAGATTGGTGAGCACTTCCTCGAGGTGGTTTTTGTCACCAATGAGAAGTTGTGGCGTCCGCGCGGTGCAATGGAATGTGAGCCCCACATTTTTGCGCTGCGCTTCCAGCGCAAGCATGCTGCGGATTTCACTGAGCATAGAGACGAGGTCGAAGTCGGCCGCCTTGACCGTGATGCGGCCGGATTCAGCACGTGAGAAGTCGAGGATCGAGTTGATCAGCGCCAACAGCTGATGGCCCGACTTGCCGATCGTTTCAGACATCTCCTCCTGCTCGGAATCGAGCTTGGTTTTGCCGAGCAAGTCGCTCAGACCGATGATGGCGTTGAGCGGGGTGCGGAACTCGTGGCTGATGCTTGCGAGGAAGGCGCTCTTGGCGCGGTTTGCCTCCTCTGCCTGACGCTTGGCCTGCGAGAGCTTGCGGATCAGGGTCGAGACATAAAGCGGCAACAGGATCAGGCCCGCCATCAAGCCGGCAGCCAGCCCGCGGTGCTCGTGCCAAAACGGCGCGCTGACGATGGCGATTCCGAAGCCCACAACGCTGGTCGCGGTGGCGGCGAACAGATACGGCACGCCGAAGCGGAAACCGTTTCCGAAAATGGTCCACAGGTAGATCGGATAGAGCGGCGCAAACGCCTCGCCACCGACATACATGCCGTAGGAGAAAAGGCCGAGATCCGAGACCATGCCGATCAGGCGGCGGCCGACGGAGATACCCGGGTGATAGAGAAGATGGACAAAAAGGGAAATTGAAACGATCTCGTAAAGCGCGAAATACACCCACTGCTCGCGCAGCATCTGTGCGGCGTCAGCCCGGCCGAACCCCGCCGCAACAATCAGGTAAATGAAAGCAGTGCCGCTGAGCGCGAGGCGGTTGACCGTCAGCTCATGTTCGGAATCGGGACGATTGCGCAGCCGGCTTGCGATCCACGAAAGGCGGCTGCGGATGCGCAGAGCGGGCATCCCGGGCACAAAGGCTTTTCTGAGGAAGCCCATGTTCATCGTCAGCCTCAAGCGCTGCGTGCCCGTGCGCGATTGTCCTGGACAAAAGCGATCAAATCTTCGGCGCTCATCGGTCCACCGAAATAAAAGCCCTGGACCTCATCGCAGCCTTCGGCACGCAGCATCGTCGCTTGCTGTACCGTCTCGACGCCCTCGGCGACGATCTCAAGGTCCAGGCTGTGCCCGAGGCTCACGATCGCGCGCACGATCGCAGCGTCACTTGGGTTGGTCGCGATGTCGCGCACGAAGCACTGGTCGATTTTCAGCCGGTCGACCGGGAAATGCTTGACGTAGGCGAGCGTCGAATAGCGGGTACCGAAGTCGTCGATGGAGATACCGACGCCGAGATCGCGCAACTGCTTGAGGTCCTTGGACACGGCATCAGTATTGTGCATCACGATGCTTTCCGTGAGCTCGAGGTCGAGCAGCCACGGATCGAGACCGGTCTCGGCCAGGATCTTTGCCACCAACAGCGGCACGTTCTGCTTGAAGAACTGGATCGACGACAGGTTGACGCCAACGCGGGTCGGCGGGTGGCCCCGCTGCTGCCAGAGCTTCGCCTGCCGGCAGGCCTCGCGCATCGCCCATTCATTGATCGGAATGATGAGGCCGTTTTCCTCCGCGCGCGCCAGGAATTCGCTCGGACCGATGAGGCCGTGCCCTGGACGCTGCCAGCGCAAGAGCGCCTCCGCGCCGGTAACGCGCCCGGTCCGCAGCGCGATTTGCGGCTGGTAGTGCAGGACGAACTGGTTCTTGTCGATCGCGGTGCGCAGATCGGAGTCGAGGAGCAGGCTCGCGCGTGCGCGCCGGTCCATGTCGGAAGCGTAGAAGCGGAAGACCTTGCCGCCGTCGTGCTTTGCCCGGTACATCGCCAGGTCGCTGTTGCGCAGAAGCTCCTGCACGTCGGTGCCGTCGGTCGGGTGCACCGTGATGCCGATGCTTGCGCTGAGCGTGACCTCCTCGCCGGCGTGTGACCAGGGCTTGTTGACCGCATCCAGAATGCGGTTGGCCATGTCGACGGTGTCTTCGTTGCGCGTGACGCGTGTCTGCAGGACTGCAAACTCATCGCCGCCAAGGCGGGCGACCGTATCGGTGTCACGCACGACCGAGCGCAACCGGTTGGCGACCTCGACGAGGAACTGGTCGCCGACCTGGTGACCCAGCCCGTCGTTGATGTCCTTGAAGCCGTCGAGATCGATGAGATGGAGCGCAAACGGGCTGTCGCCGCGGCGCGTGCGGGCGATCTCGCGGCGCAAGCGGTCGGACAGCAGCGCGCGGTTCGCCAGGTTTGTCAGCACGTCGTGGTGCGCCATGTAGAACAGGTGATTCTCCGCCCGCTTGCGGTCGGTGATGTCGAGCGAAGAGGTGAGCACGCCGACCACGGCGTTTGAGCCGTCGCGCAACGGGGTTTTTGTGGTGAGGAAGACGCGCTTGGTGCCGTTGCAGTCGATGATGTCTTCTTCGAAGCTGGGCAGCGCGCCTTGCGTGCTAATGACCTTGCGATCGAGGGTCTTGCTGCGCGCGGCATGATCCTCGCCGAACACAGGACGTATATCGAAACCGACCGCTTCGGTCGGACCGATGCCGGCAAGCGAGGCCAGATAGGCGTTCATGAACAGGACGCGCCCCTGGCTGTCGGTCGCGCTGATCATGGCCGGAACGGTGTCGATGACCTGCGCCAGCCGTTCGCTCGAATCGCGCAGCGCTTCCTCGCGCGAGCGTTCCGAATCCTTGAGTTCCTGCGCGAGGTTTTCGGCGCGCGCGGCGAGTTGAATTTGTTGCTTGCGCAACTTCAGGAGATTGCGCGCGCGAGTCACGAACTCCTGGTGATCGACCGGGCTGTTAAGGAAGTCGGTCGCGCCGGCCTCGAGCGCGCGCAATCTGAATTCGCGCTCCTCGTAGACGGTGATCACGATGACCGGGATCTCGCCGCAGTGCGGCAGAGCGCGCAGGCGCCAGATAAATTCCGCACCGTCCATCGACGGCATTTTGAAATCAGTGACGACCAGATCAGGCGTATTATGTTCAAGCCAGGCAAGGAGTTCGACCGGATTGCCAAAGCTGTGAACGGCTACGCCGGGCTCGATCGAGCCGGCGAGTTTCGAGAAGATCTTCCGGTTAGTTTCTCGGTCGTCGAGGATTACAATTTGCACCATTGCGTCCCAGGTCTGCTGCGGCCCCGAGCAAAAAACTGCTCCACCGGACAACGGACCCTACGCAGTCGCTCATTAAGCGATTGGAGGGACATTGCTTCAACTTGTAATAAAAAACTTCCTATTAACTGCGTGCGGGTGCTTGTTTTGTGCGGCTTTGCACCCGCGCATCTGGAAATCCCCGTCGTTCTAAGCCGAGCCGCGTTAAAATCGGCGTGAAGTTTCGAACAACAATTGGCGCATGACTGCAATGCACAAGCGCGTCAGGCGTTCAGCCGTCCGGACATTAGCTCACCGCGATCGAAACTCATTTGCGAAAATCGTTGGCGGTACTCACCCGGCGTCATTCCGGTGTGGCGTTTGAACAAATTGCGAAAAAAGCCGATGTCCTCGTAGCCGATTTTCGCGCAGACGGCCTGGATCGAAGAGGCGCCGGTCTCGAGCAATTCCTTGGCTGCCGAGACCCGCAGCGTCTGGATATAGGCGCCAGGCACGCGGCCCGTTGCCGCCTTGAAACGGCGGATGAAATTACGCGGGCCCATTCCGGCCCGCTCGGCGAGATGCTCGATCGAGATATCGCTGTCGAAATGCTGCTGCAGATATTCTTCGGTCTGGCGGATCTTCTCGTCGGAATGGGGGCGGGAGAGTTGCACCATCGAATATCCCGACTGACGGCCGCGTGGCATGCTTAACAGCAGCGATTTGGCGACCTTCAGCGCGATCTCGTGACCACAGAATTTCTCGACCAAATAGAGGCTTAGATCGATCGAGGCGTAGACACCGCCGCTGCAGAAAATACGGCCGTCTTCCGTCACGAATTGCTCGGTCCGCCAGCGAACCTTAGGATAGCGCTGGCGGTAGATGTCCGCGACGCCCCAATGCGTCGTCGCCTGGTGGCCGTCCAGAAGTCCGGCCTCGGCAAGATAGGCGACGCCGGTGCAGGCTGCGGCGATAAACGCGCCACGCGCGTGCCACTTGCGCAACCACGGCACGAGGGGCGTACTTTTCGCGATCCGATCGAGCTCGTCCCAGCCAGGCGCGGCGACAAGAATGATGTCGGCGTGCTTGATGTCGTTGATCGCGCAGTCCGGGGTCAGCGAAAGCGATCCGGCCGCGCTGACTTTGCGTCCATCGACTGAAGCGGTGCGCACCCGAAATCGTGGCTTCTCGGCTTCGCCATGCAGCCAATTCCAGACCACGCCGGCGGAATGGAAGATTTCAATCGGGGCGATGGCTGTGGATGCGTACCCGTGCTCAAGAAGAACGACGGTCACGTCGAGCAAGCGATCCGCAGACTGCGGCTTCGACGCGTGTAGTCTGGGCGTCGCTTTTTTAGCCATGCCCGTTCGCCTTTCTGTCAGCCGCGATCGGTTCCCAGAGACCGACCACCGCACCCACCGAATCCAGGATAAGCGCGATGCGCGCAACGCCAGACACCAGGAATGGGTCGACTACGACCGTGCCGCCAAATTGCGTCGCCCGTCCCGCGGCGTGTTCGATGTCGTTTACGCGCACATAGGGTGTCCAATGCGACGTCATCCCGTTGTCGAGAAGGGTCTCTCTGAGCTGGTATATCGAGCCGACGTCGTGATCGGATAGGCGCAGACGCGTGAAGCTGCCGCCGTTCGCCAGTTGCTCATGCGAGGTCCAGCCGAACAGATTGCGATAAAACGTCTTTGCGCCGTCGGCGTCGGTGGCAGCGAGGTCGAGCCAGCAAAACCGTCCGGCATCCGCTTTGCCAAAATGTACCACGGCGCAAGTCTCCTGCCTTGCAACCCGAGAGTGCCGCCCTTCGCGGAGAACGGAAGGGCGGCACCGGTCGATCAGGCTGCTTCCGTCATCGGATCGAGAACGGTGCGCACCTCGGTGATCTTTGTCGCCGGAAAGCCGCTGAGCTTGGCGTGCTCTTTCACCGCCGCTTCGCTCTCGGCGAGGTAAATGCAGAAGGTCTTGTTGTCGACGACGTAGGAATGCTCCCACTGGCACTTGCCGGCGAGCTTCGCCAGCGCGCCGTTGGATGTTTTCGCCACGTCCTTGTATTGCGCGCCGTTCATGCCCCCGATGCCGGGTACGTCGCGTTCGATCACATAGCGTTTCATTGTCTCTCACTCCGTTGGGTGCGTGCGGAGCGAAAATCGTTACGGTTGCGGCCATAAACCAGATGTCATTATTGACAATATAGGTAGGCGATCGTGACAAAGCCTGCAAGCCGCTGGCGCGGGCGGGAAAGCGCTACGGGCGCAGATTTTCGGGATATTCGCCGTGCGACACCATCACCGTGATTTCGTCGGTGACCCCGCAGGTGAGGTACTGATGCCCGGACTTTCCCGAAGCGGCAAGCGCGGCCACCAGTTCGGCGAAATCGTCGGCCGATTGGGGACGCAAGGTCCATTCCAGACCTTCGTGATTGAGCCGCATTCCGGTGTCACGGCGGTTTGCCCGCATCCTGACGCTGACGGTCTTGCCGTCGACCGCTTCGCAAAATTCGCCGAGCGTCACGGCGCTGGAGGCGGTCAGCATCTTGTGCAGAAAATGGCTGAGCGCGTGCAGTCCGGCAGCGTCACCCCACAGCAGGACTGTGGGGCCGCCGTTGAACGTCGTGGAATACGCGGATTGCAGCGCCATGGCGGCGCCGGCCTCCCACCGGATTTCAACCTGTAGGCGAGTGGTTCCTTCAGGAGCCTTAAAAAATAAATTCAAATTGTTTGGATTGCGGCGAGGCTACTCCGCGGCGGCCTGCGCGGTCGGCAGTCGGTAATCCTTGAATTGCTGTCGCAGCGTGAGCTTCTGGATCTTGCCGGTCGCCGTGTGTGGAATCTCGTCGACGAAAGCCACGTCGTCCGGAATCCACCACTTCGCGATCTTGCCCTGCATGAAGCTGAGGATGTCATCCTTGGTGGCGGTCTCGCCCTTTTTGAGCACGATCACGAGCAACGGCCGCTCGTCCCACTTGGGATGCGAAACGCCGATGACGGCGGCTTCCGCTACTTTCGGGTGGCCGACCGCGAGATTTTCAAGATCGATCGACGAAATCCATTCGCCGCCCGACTTGATCACGTCCTTGGCGCGATCGGTGATCTGCATATAACCGTATCGGTCCATCGTCGCGACATCGCCCGTGTCGAACCAGCCGTCATCCTCGAACACCACGTCGCCGTCGACTTTGTAGTAGCTCCTCGCAACCGCCGGGCCGCGCACTTTGAGCCGGCCGAAGGTTTTGCCGTCCCACGGAAGGTCCTTGCCGCTGTCGTTGGTGATCTTCATCTCGACGCCGAAAGGCGGGTGGCCCTGCTTCATTTCAATGTCCAGCTTTGCCTCGCCGGTCAGCTCGGCATATTCCGGCTTCATGGTGCAGAGCGAGCCGAGTGGGCTCATTTCCGTCATGCCCCAGGCATGCACGACCTCGACGCCATATTTGTCCTGGAAGGTCTGGGTTATGGCGCGCGGACAGGCCGAGCCGCCGATCACCACACGCTTGAGGTGAGGCAGCTTGCCGCCGGTCTTCTCCAGATCCTGCAGCAGCATCAGCCACACCGTCGGCACCGCAGCGGTGAATGTGACCTGGTAGGTGTTGAGCAATTCGTAGATGGAAGCGCCGTCGAGCTTTGCCCCCGGCATGACCATGGAGGCGCCGACCATCGGCGTGGAAAACGCGAGCGACCAGCCGTTGGCGTGGAACAGCGGCACCACCGGCAACACGACGTCGCGTGAGGAAAGGCCTTTGCAATCGGGCAGCGACGCCATGAAGGCATGCAGCACGTTCGAGCGGTGTGAATAAAGCACGCCCTTCGGATGTCCGGTCGTGCCAGACGTGTAGCACATGCCGGCCGCGGTATTTTCGTCGAAGCTCTTCCAGGCGAAGTCACCGTCGACTTCGCCGATCCAGTCTTCGTATGCGACTGCGTTCTTCAACGTCGTCTTCGGCATATGCGCCGCATCGGTGAGGATAATGTAACGCTCGATGGTCGGCAGCCTGTCGGCGATCTTTTCGAGCAGCGGCACGAAGGTGAGGTCGGTCATCATCATCCGGTCGCCGGCGTGATTGACGATCCAGGCGATTTGCTCCGGAAACAGGCGCGGATTGACGGTGTGATAGATGGCGCCGATCCCGAGGATGCCGTACCAGGCCTCAAGATGCCGCCAGGTATTCCATGCGAGCGTCGCCACCCGGTCGCCGAGCTTGATGCCGTCCTTCTCCAGCCGCTTTGCGACCTTCAGCGCGCGGGCGCGGACCTCCGCGTAGGTGGTGGTGTGGATCGGGCCTTCCACCGAGCGCGAGATGACCGTGCGCTCACCATGGAACGTGGCGGCATGGTCGATGATGCGATGGCATAGCAGTGGCCAATCCTGCATCAGGCCGTGCATGGCATTCCCCTCCTGGTTATTCGTCTTTTGGGCCGGCGCCTCTCGCCAGCCGGGCTTAAGGTTAGCCACCGGATTGGGCGACGCAACGGTTTCGTGATGAGATACGGAGGGCTGGCGGTTTTGGTCGCGCCTTTTCCCGTACAAATGCCTCAATCCCGGCGGACATCCATCGCATGCGGCTTTTGTTTGCACTTCTGTGGCTGGCCGGGTCTGGCGGCGGAATTGCCGTCGCCGAGGACGTGCCCCTGCCACGCCCGCGTCCGCCGATTTGGGTCGAGCCGCAATCCTTCCGCGACGCCGCCGGCCCCGATTTTAGTTCCGCCGATGTCACCAGCGAACCGACCGAGTGCGACAAGCGCATCCATGTGATCGCCGTCGCCGAGCCGCTGCCACGCCTGATCGGTCCGGATGCCTGCGGCGGCAGCGACATGCTGCGGCTCGCGGCGGCGCTGCGGTCCGATGGTACGCGGATCGAGATCAGACCGGCGCCGGTGCTGCGCTGTGAATTTGCCGAATCCGTCGCCGCATGGCTGCGCGACGAGGCCGCGCCCCGCGTCGACAAGCTCGGCGCCCCACTGCGCGCGGTTGAAACCTATGACGACTTCGAGTGTCGTGGCCGCAACCGCGTCGCCGGTGCAAAGCTGAGCGAGCACGGCAAGGGCAACGCAGTTGACCTGCGCTCATTCATATTGGCGGACGGCCGTTCGTTCGGACTGACCGACGTTTCGGTTGCAAAGGATTTCCGCGATGAGATCCGCGACAGCGCCTGCCATCGCTTCACGACGGTGCTTGGTCCCGGCGCCGATGCACAGCATGAATCGCATATCCATCTCGATTTGATCGAGCGCAAGCAAGGCTATCGGATGTGCCAATGGGATGTGCGTGAACCGCCCAAAACGGAAGTTGCCGCACAGGTTCCGCTGCCGCCGCCGCGTCCCGCGGTTCCGATCGCCCGATAAACCATGCGCCGAAGTTCCGATTGCAAATCCTTGCCCAATTCATAAGTTGCCGCCTATCAAGTCCATGACCACGCCGGATCCCAACTCACGCGGTGACACCGAGCCGCGCCTGCTTACGCGCCGCGGCCTGATCAAGGGCGGTATCGGTCTGGCCGGCGTTGCCGGGCTGATGCTGACCTCGACCGGAGCCTACGCGGCGTCGCAAGCGGCGAACAATCTGGTTATCACGGACTACCGGCTTTCACCGCCGAACTGGCCGAATGGGCGGCGTCTCACGATTACTGTCATCACCGACTTACATGCGGGCGGGCCCAATATGGGCATAGGCCGTGTGCGGGAGGTGGTTGACGCCGGCAATGCACTCAACAGTGACCTGATCGTGGTGCTGGGCGATTATTTCGCCACGCACCGTTTTGTCACCGAGCACGTCCCACCGCCCGCTTGGGCGGCTGAGCTCGCGCGTCTGCGCGCACGATTTGGCGTCTACGCGATCCTGGGCAATCACGACTGGTGGCACGACGTTGACGGCGTGCGGAACGCGTTGCGCAATGTCGGTGTGCCACTGTTGCAGAATGACGCCGTTCACATTGCCTCGGCCGATCAGCGCTTCTGGTTGGCCGGCCTCGACGACCAGATTGCGCACCGGCTCGGTCCACGCCGCTTCCGTGGCGAGGATGATCTGCCGGGCACCGTTGCGCGCATCACCACCGACGATCCCGTCATTCTGCTGGCGCACGAGCCCGATATTTTTGTCAAAGTCCCCGCGCGCGTCGCGCTGACGATCGCCGGTCACACGCATGGCGGCCAGATCCGCCTGCCTTTCGGGCCGCCGCTTTGGGTACCGTCGGCATACGGCGCGCGTTTCGCTTACGGACACATCATCGAAAACGGCCGTCACATGATTGTCTCGGGTGGCCTCGGCTGCAGTGGTGTGCCGCTGCGTCTCGGCGTGCCTCCGGAGATCGTGCGGATAACGTTGGGCGTCTGACCTGTCTGGCGCTACCAGAAGCGGTAGTTCACACCAAGCCGCACGATGCTGGTTTTGAAGCTCACGTTTGTATCAACGCCGCAGGCGACGGCGCCGCACGTCGCGTTGCCGAGATCAACATAAAGATATTCGATCTTCGCCGACCACGGACCGAGGATTCCATATTCAAGGCCGACGCCGGCGGTCCAGCCGGCCCGCTCGACCGTCGCGGTTGCGCCGCCGGCGGTCATCTGAACATCGCCGAAGGCGCCGCCCGCGGTGACGTAGAACAACGCGCGATCGAAGGCGTAGCCGACGCGCCCGCGCGCAGTGCCGAACCAGCTGGTCTGCACCTGGCAACCTGGCACCGCGCAGATCCCCGTTCCCGAACTGGTATTGTTGCGCATCCAGTTGCCGGCAACGTCGCCTTCAACGCCGAAGATCAGGCCCCAGTTTTGTACGTTGAACCCGACGGTGCCGCCAAAGAGGCCGCCAGCCGGATCAGTTGAACCCGACGTCACGCCGCCGCTCCAGTCGGATGTGCCCCAACCGTATCCGGCGTTGAGTCCAACATAAAATCCGCTCCAGCTGAAGTAAGAGGGAGCAGGCTCCGCATATCGACCACGCGGCATGTCGGCCGCGAATGACGGCAAGACCGATGCGAAGGCCAAGGCGCACGCACCCGCGGCAAGTATGAAGCGTTTCATCGTGTCATCTCCTGGATGTCGTGATGGCCCGAGCGGGAGCCTTCGCGGACTGACGATCTGCGCAGACGCAATCGTGACGCGACAGGCAACACGCGAATTCGGTAGGCGAGTGCCGCCATCAGGCCAGATTCGTGGTTAACGAATCCTTGCCGGGCGGCCTTATTTCGAACGGGGCTGCATTTCCGCCCGCGCAGACCTGTGCGCCCAGCGAAAACGGCGCCCGGGTGGGCGCCGTTTTCGAACCGGATTCGATCAGCTCAGTTGCCGCGGAACGGATTGACCGAGGCCACGCGCGGATTGGCCGGTGAATCGCCCTGGTTCGGCGCCAGCACAACGACCACCGTTCCTTGCTTTACGCGCTTGTAGAGGTCGATGACGTCCTCGTTGGTCAGGCGGATGCAGCCCGAGGAGATCGCCTGGCCGATATATTCCGGCTGATTGGTGCCATGGATGCGGTAGAGCGTGTCCTTGTTGCCCTCGAACAGGTACAGCGCCCGCGCGCCCATCGGGTTTTGCGGGCCCGGGCCCACAAAGTTTGGCACGTCCATGCGCTTCTTGATGTCTTCAGTCGGCGTCCAGGTCGGCCATTCGGTCATGCGACCAATCTTGGCCACGCCCGAAAATGCCAGCGCTTCCTCGCCAACGGTGACGCCGTAGCGGATCGCCTTGCCCTCGGGCAGCACGTAATAAAGATAGCGCGCATCGGAATCGATGAGGATGGTGCCGGGCGCTTCCTTGCGGTGATAGGCGACGATGTGGCGCTTGTACGGTTCGGGGATCATCGCCTTTTCGTAAGGCGCAGCCGCGAGCAGCTTTTTGTCGCGCGGCGTCAAATTCGCGTCCGAGGCCACCTCGATCGTGGACTGCATGCATCCGCCGAGCAACAGGCCACCCAGCAGAACGGCCGCCAACCCCCTGATCGCCATTGTCTTCCTCGTTGTCGTATTTCCGGTCGCCATTCGGCGCCCGCACCATAGTGCCTATGCTGCAATTAACCGAAAAAACTGCGCCGTTGCTACGTTTCTGGCGGGTTTGTGATCACCTTCCTGTGGACCTGTTGCAGGAATGTCGCAGTGCACCAATGTGGCGGAACACACAAAATGACCTTGGCCGCAACAGCTTAAGGCTGGGTTTACCAAGGCCGCGCCTATAATGCGGGGCGCCGCAAATGTCACGAGACCATACGATTTGCCGCGCAATTCCGCCCCACTCATACACCATCTTGGGGGCTTGGGGACAAACGCAAGGACGGACTGGAGTTCAGGATTATGGAAATGACCAATGCAACGGAGCAGAAGCAAGACTCCGGACGCAAATTCACAAACCTCGACAACCGTTACGGCAAGATCGGGATTTCGGCCGTTGCGGCGGCGGTGTGCCACCAAGGTGGACAGCGCCACACGACTGAAGCGCATCTTGAGCCTTACGATCGCGACTGACGCGTCGCGTGCGCCGGCCGCCAGTTAGCCGGACGGCTCTCGTTCTTCACACCGCCACGACAATTGCGTGCGCGGCCGCCGGAGCGGCTGCGCCGAAGTAGCATTTATATCTTGCGCAAATCCGCGCGATCGGGTCATGAGAGGTGATCCGACCGCCGCGTGATCGCGGAAGCGAATCGCGCGCAAGATGGTGGCTGCATGCTTTCGGTCTACGTCCCGCACGGCACGACGCTCGAGCGCATTGCCGTCGAGCCCGGCTCGCCGCCGCCGGACAACGCGGTGTGGATCGACATGGTCACGCCGACCGTGCAGGAAGACAAGATCGTCGAGCAAATGCTCGGCATCGCGGTGCCCACGCGCGAGGAGATGCAGGAGATCGAAGTCTCCAGCCGTCTGTATGTCGAGAACGGCGCGCGCTATATGACGGCCACGCTGATGTGCCAGTCGGACACGCCGACGCCGAAGACGACGGCGGTCACCTTTATTCTCTCCAGCCATCGTTTGGCGACCGTGCGGTACGACGACCCGCGGCCCTTCGCTATCGTCGAGCACAAGCTCGCGCGCACATGTCCCCCGAAAGTGTCCGGGGAAAGCGTGCTGATGGATCTGCTCGATGCCGTTATCGACCGCTCCGCCGATATCCTTGAGCGTATCGGCGCCGAGGTTGACCAGGTCTCGCATTCGATTTTCGAGCCGGAGGCGGAGGTCAAGCCGCCGTCCTACAACGACGTGCTCAAGGCGCTCGGCCGCAAGGGGGACCTCACCTCGAAGGTGCGCGAGAGCCTGGTATCGATCGGGCGCCTGCTTCTGTTTCTCGCCAACGAGGCCGACAGCATGAAATGGCCTAAGGACATGCGCGCGCAATTGCAGTCGATGCAGCGCGACGTCGGGTCGCTCTCGGATCACGCAACCTATCTGACCAACAAGATCACGTTCCTGCTCGATGCGATGCTGGGCGTGGTCAACATCCAGCAGAACAACATCATCAAGATCTTCTCGGTGGCGGCCGTGGTGCTGATGCCGCCGACGCTGGTTGCCTCGATCTATGGCATGAATTTCAAGCACATGCCGGAGCTCGAATGGGTCGGCGGCTATCCCTTGGCGCTGTTTCTGATGCTGCTGGCGGCCGCGCTTCCGTACCTGTATTTCAAGTGGCGGAAGTGGCTGTAGTCTACGTAGCCTTGGAACCCCGTAGGGTGGGCTGAGCGAAGCGAAGCCCACCGGTTGACTCGATTTGTTTCGGTGGGCTCGGCGCGTCTTCGATGCGCCTTAGCCCACCCTACGTCTCTTGCAATAAATCACCAGTTGCGCAGCATTTCGTTGTAACCGGGGCTGCCACCGCCGGTCGTAACGTCGGCGTTGCCCCAGCCATCCCGGATGTCCTTGCGACGCAAGGACATCGCGTAGGCGTCGGCGCCGAGATACTCCGGGACCGTCCTTGTTTCGAAGCGCTTGGGGGATGCGTAAGCAGCGGCGATGTTTGCCGTTCCATTCTCCGGGTCGAAGGATTGCGCGTTTGCCGGCGAGGCAAGGGCCGTCGTGGCAATGACGATGGCAATGCCGATGATCTTCTGCATGACGATGCTCCATCCTTGTGCCGGTGACCGATGTCACCGCCTGTGCGCAATATGCGCGCACTGAGCCGTCATGCTGTGTGAGCTAGCCTACAGTCGGCATTCCAAATCTGCCCTAAAAGGTGAACGTTAGGAAAACGCATCGCGCGCATTTTAACGAAACAGCGCGTGGCGAGTCACTCAGACGTGCTGGCCGCCGTTGATGTGGATCTCGGCGCCGTTTACGTAGGAGCTCGTGTCGGTGCAGAGCACGTAGATGATCTTGGCGACCTCATCGGTCGTGCCGAGCCGCTGCATCGGAATCTGCTCGACGATCTTTTCGGTGCCGGGTGACAGAATCGCGGTGTCGATCTCGCCAGGCGCGATGGCATTCACACGGATGCCGAGCCGGCCAAAGTCGCTCGCCATCTCGCGGGTGAGCGCCGCAAGCGCGGCCTTCGATGTCGAATAGGCCGCGCCGGCGAACGGATGCACGCGCGAGCCGGCGATCGACGACACGTTCACCACCGAGCCCTTGGCGGTCCTCAGCTCTTCCATCAGCCCGCGCGCTAGCATGATCGGCGCAAAGAAGTTCACCTGGAAGACATGGTGCCAGTCATCGTTGCTGGTGTTGAGCGTCGAGAGTCGCTTGCCGTCGTCGGCCTTCGGCGAGATCGCGGCGTTGTTGACCAGCGCGTGCAGCTCCCTGTTGTCGAGCCGCCGTTTGATTTCTGCAATCGCCTCGTTTGTGTTGGCTTCGTCGGCGAGATCGACCTGGATGTGATCTTCGGGTCCCGCTTCCCACGGGCAATTTTCCGGAAACGGGTGCCGCGAGCAGGTGATGACGCGCCAGCCGGCGGCCGAAAACCGTTTCACCGTCGCATGCCCGATGCCGCGGCTTGCTCCGGTCAGGAGCAGCGTACGGCGCGGCTGGTTTGTCTGCGAGTTCGGCATGCCGTTCCTGGAATGGTTCTACCGTAGCAATCGTTCGACGATGCTAACTCACGGATAGAGCCGCGTCTTGCTCCACGCAGCGCCTGGATGATCGCGGGTGAACGCAATGCGGTCATGCAGGCGAAACGGCCGCTCCTGCCAGAACTCGATCGACAGCGGCACGATGCGGTAGCCCGACCAGTTGGTCGGACGCGGCACCGTGCCGATAGCGAATTTTGCGGCATAGACCGCGATCGCTTTCTCGAAGGCGAGCCGGCTCTCCAGCGGGGCGGACTGCTTGCTGGCCCAGGCCCCGATCTGGGCCTGCTTGGGGCGCGAAGCGAAATAGGCATCGGCCTCGGCATCGCTCACCTGTTCCACGATGCCGCGCACCCGAACCTGCCGGTTTGAGGACTTCCAATAAAAAACCAGCGCCGCCTGCGGGTGGGCACCCAACTCCTGCCCTTTTTGGCTGTCCATATTGGTATAGAAGACGAATCCCTGCTCATCGGCGCCTTTCAACAGGACCATCCGGGCATTCGGAAGGCCGTCGGCATCGACGGTGGCGAGGGTCATGGCGGTGGGGTCACGCGGTTCGGAAGCGGTTGCGTCGGTCAGCCAGGCGGCAAACAGCCGCAAAGGCTCGTCGGCGGCGGTGAAATCACCAGTCGTTAACCAACTCGGGTGTTCAATTGGTGTGGTGTCGGACATCTGCTGGGGTGCTTCACGTGGCCGGGACTAAAACCCGTCAAATCTCTGGTGTTTATAGTGGATGCGCTTGCCCGCGCCTATGGCGGAAGGTGGCTATTGCCGCCACGCTCGCAATTCCCCTCGGCGGATGCAGTTTGTCCGGCCAGTTAGACTCTTTCTTTCCCTCCAGCGACAAGTCTGACCGTACCGGCACCGTCGCATCATCGAGTGCGAAAGAGGAGGCGCAGCTGCCGCCACCCGCCGACCTTGCCTATGCGCGGGCTGCTGCAAGCGCAGTGCTCAGCCGCGGCGAGAAGGACTCAAGTATGCCGTGGGAAAATCCGCGCACCGGAACGCGCGGCACGGTCACGCCGATCGCCTCAGCCTATACGCAGGACGGACAGACTTGCCGAGATTTCCTCGCGAGCTTTGTCTCGGGCAACTCGCAAAACTGGGTGCAGGGCGAAGCCTGCAAGCAGCAGCAGGGTGATTGGCAGGTTCGCTCGTTCAAGCCCTGGAAGCGGTCGTAAATTACACGCTTGCTGCGGTGCGCGTTGCATCTACGCTTGTGGAACCCCACATTGATATGATCAAACGCAGGCGTTCAGTCCGCGGGCAGGGGAATTTACGGGAGTTTGGATCAGATGCGCGACCCCTATGACGTTCTGGGGGTTTCAAAAGGTGCGAGCGAAGGCGACATCAAAAGCGCCTATCGCCGGCTTGCGAAGAAATTGCATCCGGACGCCAACAAGCACGACCCGAAGGCGGCCTCGCGTTTTGCCGAACTCAACGCCGCCTACGAGATCGTCGGCGATGCCGACAAACGCAAGGCGTTCGACCGCGGCGAGATCGACGCGGAAGGTAAGCCGCGCTTCCAGGGCTTCGGTGCGCAGCCGGGCGGTGGTTTCAATCCGGGCGGCGGGGCGCAATTCGAGAGTTTTAGTTTCGGTCCCGACGGCTTCCGCCGCTCAGGTAGTGGGGGCCGCGGGTTCGGCGGCGGCGGCATCGACGAACTTTTGCGTGGCATGTTTGGCGGTGCCGCGCGTGGCGGCGCGCAGCACGGGTCCGGCACGCCGTTCGAGGGCGAGGATTTCAGTGCGGGCACCGGCGCGGGGCAGGACCTGCATGCCTCGCTCACCATCGCGCTGAAGGACGCTGCAAGCGGCACAAAGACCCGTGTCCATTTGCCGACCGGAAAAGACATCGAGGTCAAAATCCCGGCCGGCATTGCGAGTGGCCAGCAGATCCGGCTGAAAGGGCAGGGCTGGCCGAGCGCAAGCGGACGGGCAGGCGATGCTCTGATCACAGTCAACGTGGCCCCGCACCCGCTGTTCAAGCCGGACGGCAACGACCTGCGGCTCGAGTTGCCGATCACGCTCTATGAGGCGGCGCTCGGTGGCAAAGTCCGCGTTCCGACGCTCGATGGCGCGGTCGAGCTGGCAATTCCCGCGGGGACGAATTCGGGGCGCACGTTTCGTCTCAAGGGCAAGGGGCTGAAAGTGAAAAGCGGCAGCGGCGATCTGCTCGCGACGGTGCGCATCGTGCTGCCGGAACGCACCGACGATGCGTTCAAGGAGATGATGAAATCCTGGCGCGACAAGAAGCCCTACGATCCACGCGGCGGGATGGAATGAATTCGCCGTCATTCCGGCGCGAGCGCAAGTTCGCGACCCCGGAATGACGGTTCCAGCTACGACCTCTTTGCGTCGTCCTTTTCCATCTGCTCGTAGGCGGCCTTCGCCACTTTCTCGAGCTTTTCGCGGTCGGCCGGCCCGCTCACCACATACGCAACCTTGCCGTCGGCCCAGTAGAACGCGGCGGCGCGCTCGCCGGCCGTGTAGCGGAACGCGCTTGCCGGCGCGCTCGCCTTCGCGCAGTAGATCGTGAACCGCTCGCCTGATGTGCCTTCATACATATAGAAGGCGGCTGCGCCGGTCGGACCCGGGAGCAGCCGGCCGCCGACGAGTTTCAAGCCGATCGACTGCAGGTCAGGAACGCGCAGGTCCTCGCCGAGCCTCTTCGACAACCACTGCGTCATGTGTTGGCGCTCGGTGCCCGGCACTTCGACCGGATGGCGCACTTCGACGACGTAGAGCCTGTAGGCATCGAGCGCCTCGCTTGCCAGAGCAAACGAGCTCGTGCGGTTGCCGACGGAGGCGCCATGTGCAAACCAGCCACCCGCGCCGCCAGCAAGGAATGCGACAACCGCGGCAGCCGCCGCCCACGCAAACCGTGACTTTCCGTTGGCGCGGTCGTTGCGGATGATCTGGTCGAGATTGAGCCGCTTCGGAACCACTTCCTCGAGAATGGTGCCGTAGCGCGCGCGAATCCGCTCGGACTGCGCCCGCCAGGAGGCGACCGTTACGGCCTGCTCCGGATGAGCGGCAAGCCAGGCAGTGACGGCCTCCATGCGGTCGGCCGGCAATTCGCCGTCGATATAGGCGTGCAGTTCATCCTCGGTCACGGGTGAATCGCGATCGATCATGGGTTCACCTTCTTTCTCATTTCACGCGGCGCAGCGCCGGGCGCCCGCCGTCGAGATAGGTTTTGATCTGTACGCGCGCACGCGCCAGACGCGACATGACGGTACCGATCGGAACGCCCTGCACCTCGGCAACTTCGCGGTAGCTCAACCCTTCGAGCACCACGAGCAGTAAGGCGTTGCGCTGGTCTTCGACCAGCGTTGCGAGCGCACGTTCAATGTCGCGCCCGCCGGCTTCCGGACCGGCAAGGTCCGGAGCGTCGTTGTCCTCAATCGGTGACAACACCGGCCGCCTGGCCAGCGAACGCAACCGGTTGCGGTTGAGATTGGTCAGGATCGTGTACAGCCAGCTACGCACGTCGCCACCGTGAAACAGGTGCTCGGAGCGCAGTGCGCGCACGAGCGTGTCCTGCACGAGATCGTCGGCGATGTCGGCATTCCGCGTCAGCGCACGCGCGTAGCGGCGCAGGGCAGGGATGGTTGCTTCGACGTTTTGCCGAAACGTGGGCAAACCGGGCCTCCGTTGACTTTCGTTGTATGCTGACCAAGCGCCTTTGAGGGCCGCTTGCCTGCCACGCCGCCGACATCGCAAGTCGGCTTTAGCCGACTTGCGCGTACAACGCAGCCGATATCGGATAAATCCGGCATCGGCGCGGGTACGGATCAGTCAGAAAAACCCCGCCCGTCCAATCATATTCCCGAAATCGAATTGAATTAACAGTACAAATCCCGCTGCAGGTGCTTTGCTTGCTGGTCCAAAACGCCTGTGTCATAGGAAATCGCCGGCGCTCACCGGCAATACGGGAGGATCATGCCGGAAATCTCGGGTCTGATGCGCGGCAAGCGCGGGTTGATCATGGGCGTGGCCAATAATCGCTCGATCGCCTGGGGCATTGCTCGCGCCTGCCGCGACCACGGCGCCGACCTCGCATTCACATATCAGGGCGATGCACTGAAGAAGCGGGTGGAACCGCTGGCCGAGGAAGTGGACGGCCTGGTCGCAGGTCAATGCGATGTCACGGACCCTGCCTCCATGGACGCCGTTTTCGCCAATGTGAAATCGGCATGGGGTTCGCTCGATTTCCTGGTGCACGCCATCGCTTTCTCGGACAAGGATCAGCTCGACGGGCGCTACGTCGATACGACGGAAGACAATTTCATCAAGACCATGGTCGTGAGCTGCTACTCGTTCACCGCGCTCGCTCAGCGCGCGGAAAAGCTGATGACGAACGGCGGCTCGCTCCTGACGATGACCTACTACGGCGCCGAAAAGTGGATGCCGCACTACAACGTGATGGGGCTTGCCAAGGCGGCGCTGGAATCCTCGGTGCGGTATCTTGCGGCCGATCTCGGCGTCAAAAATATCCGCGTGAACGCGATATCAGCGGGCCCCCTGAAGACCCTTGCCGCATCGGGCATCGGCGACTTCCGCTATATCCTGAAGTGGAACGAGTATAACACGCCTTTGCGACGCAACCTTGCTTTGGAGGAAGTAGGCAAGGCCGGCGTCTACTTCCTTTCCGATATGTCGAGCGGTGTCACAGGCGAGATCCACCACGTCGATGCCGGCTACCATATCGTCGGTATCAAGCATCCCGACGCGCCGGACATTGCCGTCGGCAAAACCGACTGATGGCCGAGCCGGCAAAACGGCATCCGACCGTCTACTATATTCGCCACGGTGAGACCGATTGGAACGTGACGGGGCGCCTGCAAGGCCGCCGTGACGTGCCGCTCAATGCGCGCGGACGCGCGCAGGCCGTGCATTGCGGCGAGATTCTCCGGGAACTATTTGCGCGTGACGGCCGAAGCGTGTCTGAACTGGACTTCGTGTCGAGTCCGCTCGGTCGCGCCCGCACGACGATGGAGCTGGCGCGCGCGCCACTCGGGCTTCCCGCGGACGGCTATCGCATCGAGCCACAGCTCGCCGAAATCGCTTTTGGCGAGTGGGAGGGATTCACGATCGCTCAGCTGCATTCGCACGATCCGCAGCGCATCGCTGCGCGTGAACAGGACAAGTGGCATTTTGTTCCGCCAGACGGTGAAAGTTACGAGGCGGTATCGGCACGAATGCGCGAATGGTACGAGGGGCTTGCGCGCGATACGGTTGCTGTTGCGCACGGCGGCACCGCGCGCGGGCTCGTTGCTTATTTCGGAATTGCGAAGCCGGCATCCGCTCCGCTTGTCGATATCGCGCAAGGCGTCGTTTACGTTTTTGAAGACGACCGGATGACACGCTACGCCTGACCGGGAATACAAAACGGCCGGGCGCGATGGCCCGGCCGTTCGTTGCAAAGCGCGAGGATGATCGCGCTTGCAAATCTGAATTAAGCCGCGATGCGATAGAAGATCTCGGACTTCTTCTCGTCCTTCTTCTTCTTTTTCTTCTTGGCAGCGGAGAGATCGGTGCCGATTACGAAGTTATCGGACTTCTTCTCCATGCTGTCCTTCTTCTTCTTTTTCTTCTTGGCAGCGGAGAGATCGGTGCCGAGCACGGTGTTCTCGGACTTCTTCTCCATGCTGTCCTTCTTCTTCTTTTTCTTCTTGGCAGCGGAAAGGTCGGTGCCGATTACGAAGTTATCGGACTTCTTCTCCATGCTGTCCTTCTTCTTTTTCTTCTTTTTGGCGGCCGACAGGTCGTCGCTCTTCACGACGCCATGAACGGCCGGGGTCGCGAACGCCGGCAGGCTCACCGAAGTGAGGAAGCCGAGCGCGATGGCGATAGCAGTGATCTTGCGCATTGTGTTTGTCCTCTAGGATCGATCCATTGACTGGCTGGAGCGATAGTGTTGACCAGCGCGGAATTCCGAGCTTCCCCCCAACCGACGAAAACGATAGTCGAAGGGTGCACGGTCTGCAATCTCGAAAACGGGAAAACTCCTTATTTTTCCGTAGCTTAATGGACGTTCAGCTTGCCATTAATCCCCGTTCAGCGAGGTGAATATCCATTCAGCTGCGGCTGAAAAGTTTGCAAAATCGGGCGAGCGGGATCGCCGCTGCAGGCGCATTTTCACCGACGGCTGCGCTTATTTGACCGCCGCAGAGTCGCGGGCTACCAAACCGCGCAGCGCAGAATCCCATGTCATTCAACACTTTCGGCCATCTCTTCCGGTTCACCAGCTTCGGCGAAAGCCACGGAGCGGCGATCGGTTGCGTGGTCGATGGTTGCCCGCCCCGGATTTCCCTCAGCGCTGAGGATATCCAGCGCGAGCTCGACCGCCGGCGGCCGGGGCAATCGCGCTTTACGACGCAGCGGCAGGAACCTGACGCGGTCAAGATCATGTCGGGTGTTTTCACTGACGAAAAGACCGGCGAGCAGGTCACGACCGGGACGCCGATCATGCTGATGATCGAGAACGTCGACCAGCGCTCGAAGGATTATTCCGAGATCAAGGACAAATATCGTCCTGGCCACGCCGGTTACACCTACGACGTCAAATACGGCATTCACGATTATCGCGGGGGCGGACGCGCTTCCGCACGCGAGACGGCCGCGCGGGTCGCCGCAGGTGCGATTGCGCGCAAGATCGTGCCCGGGCTCACGGTGCGCGGTGCACTGGTGCAGATGGGTCCGCACAAGGTCGACCGGTCGCGCTGGGATTGGAACGAGATCGGTCAAAATCCATTTTTCTGCCCCGATGCCAAACAGGCGAAATTTTACGAGGAGTATCTCGACGGTGTCCGCAAGGCGGGCTTGTCATGCGGTGCGGTCATCGAAATTGTTGCCGAAGGCGTTCCGGCGGGACTCGGTGCGCCGGTCTACGCCAAGCTTGACGGCGACCTCGCCGCCGCGCTGATGGGGATCAATGCGGTCAAAGGCGTGGAGATCGGCGATGGTTTTGCGACCGCGGCCTTGAGCGGTGTCGAGAATGCCGACGAAATGCGCATGGGCAACGACGGCAAGCCGGTCTTTCTGTCGAACCACGCCGGCGGCATTCTCGGTGGAATCTCCACCGGCCAGGCCATCGTCGCGCGGTTCGCGGTCAAGCCGACATCCTCGATTCTGACCCCGCGCAAGACGGTCGATCGCTATGGACGCGACACCGATGTCGTCACCAAGGGCCGCCACGATCCCTGTGTCGGCATTCGCGCGGTCCCGATCGGCGAGGCCATGATGGCGTGCGTGTTGGCTGATCACTATTTGATGCACCGCGGCCAGGTCGGTGAGGGGACGGCGTGGCCGTTCAAGCCCTGACACCGACTTCGAGGTAAAGCAGTGTCTGACAACCACCAGCGCGTTGAAGCCGCGATTAAGGCCTTTGCCAGGGGCGAGATTGTCGTCGTGACCGATGACGACGATCGCGAGAACGAAGGCGATCTTTTCGTCGCGGCCTCGCACTGCACGTCGGACAAGATGGCGTTTATCATCCGCAATACTTCGGGAATCGTCTGCGCGCCGCTTGGCGCCGAGCAGGCGCGCCATCTGCATCTCGACCTGATGGTGGCGGACAACGAGGCTCCGCTCGGCACGGCATTTACGGTGTCGGTTGACGTCCGTCATGGGCTAACCACGGGAATTTCGGCCGAGGAACGTTGCAACACGGTGCGTGCGCTGGCCAATGACAACAGCGGTGCCGCCGACTTCGTCAGGCCTGGCCACGTGTTTCCGCTGGTCGCGCGGCAGGGCGGGGTGCTGATGCGATCCGGCCATACCGAGGCTTGTGTCGATCTCTGCCGTCTCGCTTCGTTGCCGCCGGTCGGCGTGCTGGCCGAATTGATGAACGACAATGGGTCGGTGATGCGGGGGCCGGAAGTTGCAGCCTTCGCGAAAAAGCACAACCTGACGCAGCTTTCGATCGCGGACCTGATTGCCTACCGTCAGAGCCGTGACAAGCTGGTCGAGCGCGTCGGTGAATTCCAGGTTGCGTCCGAGATTGGCGCGCTTCAGGGATATGCCTATGTCACGCCATTTGATCGCGTGCATCATATGGCCTTCGTCTTCGGCAATATCGCGGGCGGAAAGGACATCCCGGCCAGACTGCATCGTGCCGATGTGATCGGCGACGTCTTCGGCGGCGCCAAATCGATTCGGGCATCTTTGGCGACCTTCAAGAAAGCCGGGCGAGGCGTGATCGTGTACTTGCGCGACGGCACGGCTGGCGTTCCGGTTGCTGATATTCCGCATGGCGATACCGAGACTGATGCAGCGCGCTCGCAACAATGGCGCGAGATCGGCTTGGGCGCGCAAATCCTCAAGGATCTCGGCATTTCCTCGATCCGCCTGCTGGCGTCGACCAAGCGCACCTATGTCGGCCTGGGTGGCTTCGGCATCGAAATCGTGACGACGGAAACGCTGGAAAGCTGAACAACCGGTCTTTTTTTCGCCGGTGCCGCATGCCAGCATTCACGCATGGGGCGATGGTTTCGTAATCTTGCGGTCGTTGCTGCCGTGCGGCAGCCGGCCTCGCGCTTGCGGCATCGGCAGCGCCGACGGTATCGAGATTTGCCGATACGCGCGCGAGTGCCATTCCTGTCGACGTCGAGCTCGTGATCGCTGTCGACGTCTCCTATTCCATGGATCCCGACGAGCAGGCGCTGCAGCGCGAAGGATACGTCCTGGCGCTCACGTCGAAGGAATTTCTGCAGGCGCTTCGTCAGGGCGCGCATGGCAAGATCGCGATCACTTATTTTGAATGGGCAGGGCAATCCGACCAGAAGATCCTGATGCCGTGGCGGGTGATTGACGGACCTGAATCCGCCGATGCGGTTGCCGCCGAGATTGCGCGCGCCCCGTACCGCCGCGCATCACGAACGTCAATTTCCGGCGCGCTGCGTTTCGCCAAACCGCTGTTCGACGACAGCGGCTACAAAGGCCTGCGGCGCGTGATCGATGTGTCCGGAGACGGAGCCAACAATGCCGGTCCGCTCGTCGATCTTACGCGAGACGATGTCCTTGCGGCCGGCATCACGATCAACGGACTGCCCATCATGCTCAAGCGGCCCTACGCCGGAACGATGGATGTCGAGGAGCTCGATGTCTACTACGAGGACTGTGTGATCGGCGGGCCGGGATCTTTCGTTATCCCGATCCGCGAGCGTGAAAAGTTTATCGAGGCGACACGCACCAAGCTCGTGCTTGAAGTCGCCGGGCGGCAACCGGAGCGGCGCGCCGTGCCTGTCTCATCGCGTTCACCGCGCGTCTCCTGCACGATTGGCGAGAAGTTGTGGCAGGAGCGCTGGGGCGGCTATCAGTAGCCAGAACTTGATTCATTTGGAATCGAATCAGAATTCGTCATGCCCGCGCTTGTCGCGGGCATCCACGTCTTAAATGTTGTCCTTCAAAGACGTGGATGGCCGGGACAAGCCCGGCCATGACCGTGGAGAGTGTCAACCTCAACGGTCATCTTCTAGAGTCTGTTGAACTGAAAGCAATTCGTTATCCGCTCGTCCCCGCGAAAGCGGGGACCCAGGGCGCAGAATGAAGGATTCGAGCAAATGGCCCTGGATTCTCGCTTACGCGGGAATGAGCGGAGGATGGATTGCAATCTACCGCGCAAACTTCGCCACGATTTCCACGTGGTGTGAATAGCGAAACTGGTCAATTGGCGTGACGGCTGCGAGCCGGTAGCCGCCGCTGACCAGAATTTTCGCGTCGCGCGCGAATGTATTGGCATCGCAGGACACGGCAATGACCACCGGCACCGCGCTTTTGCCGAGTTCGCGCGCCTGGGCTTCGGCGCCTTGCCGCGGCGGATCGAATACGACCGCGTCGAAATTCTTGAGTTCGATCGCCATGAACGGACGCCGGAACAGATCGCGCGTCTGGGCCTCGATCGGCTTGAGGCCGCTCACTTTGCCTGCTGCCTGCTGTAGAGCCTTGATTGCGGCGGGCTCGCTATCGAAGGCCGCAATCCGGCCGCTTTCCGCGAGACGAAGGGCAAATGTGCCGATGCCTGTAAAAAGATCGGCAACGCGCCGAGCCTTGCCGGCATGTTCGGTCACAAGCCGCGCGAGTGTTTCTTCGCCTTCGGCGGTCGCCTGCAGAAATGCGCCTGCGGGCAAAGGCACGTCGGCGCGTCCCACGCGCAGCAAAGGTTGTGCACGTTGCGCTACCAGCTCGCCGTGACGGGTGAGACGGGCGAGCCCGTGTGCCTCGGCGACTTTCGCGAGGGCGGCCAGCCGCTCCGCGTTGACCGTTCCTGATCCGCGCACATCGATATCGAGCCCGGTGTCGGTTGCGGTTGCCTGGATATCGAGCGGTTTTCCGGTGTTTTTGAGCGCGTCCGCGATCGCCCAAGCAGCGGGCAAGGCGCCTGCAAGCCCGGGCGCCAGAATTGGGCAATCGTCGATGGGGACGATGTGGTGCGCGCGCGGGGCCGTGAAACCGACCTCCAGAACGCCGTGGTTTCCGCGCCGCGAATGAAATACCGCGCGCCGGCGGCCCGCGCCGTGTGCGTCGATCAGGTCGGCGACCGGCGCGACGACGCTCGCTTGTGTTAGAGCCTCAACCACGAGCGAGCGTTTCCAGAGGTAATATTCGGCCCGCGACCAGTGCTGCATTGCGCAGCCGCCGCAGGTGGCGAAATGCTTGCAGACCGGCGTAGCGCGCTCGTGGCTGGGTTTGTCGACATGCAACAGATGGCGCCGGTCGGGATGGCCAGCGACGCGTTCCACGGTAACGTCCTCGCCGGGAAGCGTATAAGGCACATAGATCGCACCATCGGGAGTCTCGGCGACCCCGTCGCCGCGGTGGCCAAGCCGCGAAATGACGAGCTGCTCAGTCACGCGTAGCTCCAAGCAGGAATTCGATATTTCCGTCTCCACCGGTGATCGGCGATTCGATCGTTTCCACGACACGCCAGTCGAGCGCCGTGACAAATTTCTCAATGTCACCGCAGACTGCGGCGTGCACGGCACCGTCACGGACGATGCCTTTTTTCAACGCAGCGCGTCCGGCCTCGAATTGCGGCTTGATCAATGCAACGAGCCGTGCGGGCGCTTCGACGAGCAGGAGTGCCGGCGGCAACACGTTCTTGAGCGACGTGAAGCTGACGTCGACAGTGACAAAATCCGGCGCTTCGTCGAGCAGGTGAGGGGAAAGTGAGCGGATATCGGTCGCTTCGAACAAGATAATCTCGGGCCGCAGCCGCAAGGAATCATGCAATTGGCCATGGCCGACGTCGACGGCATAAACGCGTTTTGCCCCGTGCTCGAGGAGGACCTGCGCAAATCCGCCGGTGGAGGCGCCGACGTCGAGACAGACCCGTCCTTTCGGGTCAAAGCCAAAATGCTTGAGGGCGGCTGCGAGTTTGATACCGCCTCGCGAAACGTAGGGATGCGCGGCGCTCGCGCGAACGACTGCGTCCGTTGCCAATTCCTCGGAGGCCTTACGCACCGGTTGGTCGTCGGCGAATACAAGCCCGGCTTCAATCGCCGCCTGGGCTTTGGCGCGGCTTTCGAACAGGCCGCGCTCAACGAGAAGGCGATCGGCGCGCTGGCGCGGCGCTCTCACGGCGCGCTCCTTTCGAGACCGCAATCGTTTGGATCAGGAACCATGGTCCGTACAAAGCAGTTAGCAGTTTTAGGCCGCAGGCGTTTGTCGGCCACCATGGGTTAGCTCCAGGAGAAACAGTATGGCACGTAAATATTCAAGAAGCGCTTCAAGGGATGTCGAACGCGTGATGAAGAAACGCAGGAAAGGCTCGCTGAGAAGCGGCCGCAGCGGTAAAAAAGTTAAGAGCCGAAAGCAGGCAATAGCGATCGGTCTGTCTGAAGCACGACAGAAAGGAAAGAAGGTGCCGCGAAGGAAGAAAAAGCTGTAAGCCTAAGCGAGTCGCACCGTTTCCGCCGCGGCATCCTTGCCGAGCGCCTCGAAGACCTTCGCAACGATCCCTTTTGCATCGAGTCCGGCCTGGGCATACATCGCGTTCGGGCTGTCCTGATCGATGAACTGGTCGGGAAGCACCATGCAGCGGACGCGCAGACCGCGTTCGATCAACCCATGCTCAGCCAGGGCCTGCAGAACGTAGGCGCCGAAGCCGCCGATGGCGCCTTCCTCGACTGTCACCAGCACTTCGTGGTCCCGTACGAGGCGCGTCAGCAGTTCGACGTCGAGCGGCTTGGCAAAGCGGGCATCTGCGACCGTAGCCGACAGGCCGAGGGCCTTGAGTTCCTTGGCCGCCGCCAGACATTCGCCGAGCCGGCCGCCATATGACAGAAGCGCCACTTTATGGCCTTCCTGCACGATACGGCCTTTTCCGATTTCAAGCGGTTTACCCTCTTCGGGCATCGGTACGCCAAGACCTTCGCCGCGCGGATAACGGAGCGCCGAAGGACGGTCGTCGATCGCGGCAGCGGTTGCGACCATGTGCACAAGCTCGGCCTCGTCGGCGGCAGCCATCAGCACGAAGTTGGGCAGGCAGCCGAGATAGGTGACGTCGAAGGCTCCCGCGTGCGTGGGCCCGTCCGCGCCGACCAGCCCGGCGCGATCGAGTGCAAACCGGACAGGCAGACTTCTGGATCGCGATGTCATGCACGACCTGATCGTAGGCGCGCTGCAGGAAAGTCGAGTAGATCGCGGCAAAGGGCTTGAGCCCTTCCGTGGCAAGGCCGCCCGCGAAGGTGATCGCATGCTGCTCGGCGATGCCGACATCGAAGCAGCGGTTCGGAAATTCTTTTTCAAAAAGGTCGAGTCCGGTGCCCGACGGCATCGCTGCGGTGATCGCGATGATCTTATCGTCCTTACGGGCTTCCTTGATCAGGCTCTGTGCGAACACCTTCGTGTACTGAGGCGCGCCCGGCTTCGACTTCACCTGCGCGCCGGTCGCGACGTCAAACTTGACGACGCCGTGATACTTGTCGGCGGACGATTCCGCCGGCGCATAGCCTTTGCCCTTCTGGGTCACGACGTGCACGAGGATCGGCCCTGTTTCGGTATCGCGCACGTTGCGCAGAACGGGAAGCAGGTGATCGAGGTTGTGGCCGTCGATCGGGCCGACGTAGTAGAAGCCGAGCTCTTCGAACAGCGTTCCACCCGTCCAGAATCCGCGCGCATGCTCGACGCCGCGCGTGATGAATTCGTCGAGCCGCTTCGGCAGGCGCGCGGTGAGCTGCTTGCCGACGTCGCGCAGTTTCAAATATGTGCGCCCGGACAGGAGCCGCGAAAGATAGGCCGACATCGCGCCGACCGGCGGCGCAATTGACATGTCGTTGTCGTTGAGAATGACGATCAGCCGCTCGTTGCGAGCGCCGGCATTGTTCATCGCCTCATAGGCCATGCCGGCCGACATTGCGCCGTCGCCGATCACGGCGATGACGTTGTTGTTCTTGCCCTGGATATCGCGGGCAACCGCCATGCCGAGCGCGGCCGAAATCGACGTCGACGAATGCGCGGCGCCGAACGGGTCATACTCACTTTCGGCGCGTTTGGTGAAGCCGGACAGGCCGCCGCCTTGCCGCAGCGTACGGATGCGATCGCGCCGGCCGGTGAGGATCTTGTGGGGATAGGCCTGGTGGCCAACGTCCCAGATCAGCCTGTCGGCGGGCGTGTCAAAGACATAGTGAAGTGCGACCGTAAGCTCGACGACGCCAAGTCCTGCGCCAAGATGGCCGCCGGTTTTGGCAACGGCGTCGATCGTCTCATGGCGCAGTTCGTCGGCGAGCTGCCTGAGCTGCTCTACTGACAAATTCTTGAGATCGCGGGGTAGATTGACACGATCAAGCAACGGCGTTTTGGACACTTCGGACAAGCACAAACTCCAACTGACCTGATTCAACGGCAGATTGATTGGCGGCAAATTCCCCAGATTATTGGCGGCAATTCCCCAGATTCGGCCTTGCCTTACACCACTTCGGCTTCTCTGGGCAATTGGCCCTCAGGCCAACAGGCGTCAATCGACGTCGAGCGGCTCGCTGCCGGTCGGTTTTCCGCTGCTGTTTAGGGTGATTTTTTCAACCCGGGCCTCCGCCTGGCGCAACAATTCCTCGCAGCGCGCCTTCAATGCCTCACCGCGCTCATAAATGGCGACGGATTCCTCAAGTGGCACCTTGCCTTCTTCCAGGCGCTTGACGATCGACTCGAGCTCCTCGATTGCCCGCTCGAAGGGCATTTTCTTCACGTCGACGTTGTTCTCGGCCATGTCGCTGTCCAGCGCTTCTTCAGTCGTGCAACGGGGTGAAGGATAACCCGGATTCTCTATCCGTGCATCAAGGCAGTCACGTGGGCGGCAACCGAACGCGAAAGCCCCTGCAGATCATAGCCGCCCTCGAGCAACGACACGACGCGGCCTTTGGCGCTAACATCGGCGACGTCCATCAGCTTCTTGGTGACCCACGTGTAGTCAGCTTCCACCAGATTGAGATTCGCAAGTGGATCGCGTGTGTGCGCGTCGAATCCGGCCGAAATGATCAGGATGTCCGGCTTGAACTCGCGCAGACGCGGGAGAATGACGGTCTCAAACGCTTCCTTGAAAGCGCTGCCGCCGTCACCGGCCGATAGCGGCGCGTTGACGATGGTGTTGAATTCGCCCCGCTCGCCGACGGCGCCCGTGCCGGGATAGAGCGGCATCTCGTGGGTGGAGCAGTACATCACGCTTTTGTCGGACCAAAAGATGTCCTGCGAGCCGTTGCCGTGGTGGACGTCGAAATCGATGATCGCGGCTTTTTCGATACCGTGTGTTTTTTGCGCGTAACGCGCCGCGATGGCCGCGTTGTTGAAGAGGCAGAAGCCCATTGGGCGCGCCGTCTCGGTATGGTGTCCGGGCGGGCGTGTCGCAACGAACGCATTCGATGCCTTGCCGGCCATCACTTCATCGACTGCAAATTTCGCTCCGCCGACGGCACGCAACGCCGCCTCGAAACTGCCCGGCGACATTGCGGTGTCGGCGTCCAGGCGCACGAGGCCCTCGGTAGGGGAGGCATCGCGGATCGCATCGATGTAATCGGTCGGGTGGCAGAGCGCGATAATATCGAGAGGGCCGCGCGGCGCCTCTGCGCGCGCCAGCGCCTGAAACTTTTCATCCTCCAGGACTTGCTCGATCGCGCGCAGCCGGTCCGGCCGCTCCGGGTGGCCGGCAGGCGTGAGGTGATTCAGGCAGGCGGGATGACTAAGGAGAAGCGTGGACATTGCCTAGACTTAAACGCTCAGATGCCTGAGTGGAAGTGCTTATCGCGATTTTGCGCTCAGGCTGACGCCGCCGGGCGGCACGCTGCTGTCCGGCACGAAAAAATCGATCTGCAATGGCTGGCTGGGATCGACACGATACTGGTCGAAATTCGTCACGCCTTCTTCGGCAAGAAATGTGTCGTCGATGAGAAAGTTCCCAGTAAAGCTCTTCGGCTTTTCGAAGACGCGGCACGCGGCTTCGGCCAGAATCTCCGGCTTGCGTGAGCGGCGTATCATGGTCTCCCCGCCGAGCAGGTTTCGGATCGCCGCGGTCGCAATCGTGGTGCGTGGCCACAGTGCATTGACTGCGACCTTGCCGCGCAATTCGCCGGCGAGCCCGAGGACCACCAGGCTCATGCCGAATTTTGCGATCGAATAGGCGGTGTGGGGAGCGAACCATTTCTCCGACATGTCGAGCGGCGGCGAAAGCATCAGGATGTGCGGGTTCGCGGCGCGCACCAGATAGGGGATCGCGAATTTCGACACCATGAATGTGCCGCGCGCATTGATCTGCTGCATCAGGTCGTAGCGGCGCATATCGGTCGCTGCGACCGAGGTGAGCTGGATGGCGCTGGCATTGTTCACCACGATGTCGATGCCGCCGAACTTTTCAGCGGCCTCGTCGATTGCAGCCTGCACAGCACTCTCGTCGCGGACGTCGACGGCGAGCGGCAGCGCGCGGCCGCCGGCTTTGGCGACCTCGGCCGCGGCGGTGTGAATGGTGCCCTCAAGCTTCGGGTGAGGCTCGACAGTCTTGGCAGCGATGGCGATATTGGCACCCTGTGAGGCAGCCTTCAGCGCAATCGCAAGTCCGATGCCGCGCGAACCGCCGGTGATGAACAGCGTTTTTCCCTTCAGCGACATCGGCGTAAGTGTCCTTATTCAGCGAGCGCCGCCTGGGCGCCATTGATGCTGTCACCGCCTTCGATGATTGTGCGCTCGAACCCGCCGGCCTGAACAGCAATGTTTTCGGCAAAAAAGCGCGCAAGTGAGGCGCGGGCGTTTCCATCGCCGGCGCGCAACGCTGCTAACGCGTCTTCGGCGAGCATGCAGCCGCCGGCCGCGTTGCCGAACAGACGCAGATATGGCGTGGCACCGGCGAGGGCCATGTCGGACGACTTCTGCGAGAGCAGCCAGCGCGTCGAACGATCGAGACTGTCGACCGCTTCACCGAGGCGCGCCGCGGTCTCGCCCAGGATTGGTGCGTTGCTTGCGCGTATCGCCTCAACAGTCCGGCGCAGTTCATCAACATAAAGCGCGATGGTCTTGCCGCCTTCAAGCGGCACCTTGCGCGCGACCAGGTCAATCGCCTGGATGCCGTTGGTGCCTTCGTAAATCGCCGCGATGCGCGCATCGCGGAAGTGCTGCGCCGCGCCTGTTTCCTCGATGTACCCCATGCCGCCGTGCACCTGCACGCCGAGCGAGGCGACCTCGATCCCGATGTCGGTCGAAAAAGCCTTGGCAACGGGCGTCAGCAGTGATGCACGTTCGTGTGCCGCCTTGCGGACCGCGTCGGACTTTCCCCGTAGAGATCGGTCGATCGCAATGCCGGTCGCGTAACACAGCGTCCGTGCCGCGGCTGTCAGGCCGCGCATCGTGAGCAACATGCGCTTTACGTCGGGATAGGCGATGATCGCGCCGGCGGCGCCCTGCTTGCGCTCGCGGGCATAATCGAGCGCTTGTTGAGTGGCGCGCTCGGCAATGCCGACGCCTTGCAGGCCAACGGCAAGGCGTGCGCGGTTCATCATCGTGAACATGCAGAGCATGCCTTTGTTTTCCTCGCCGATGAGGAATGCCTTGGCGCCACCCTGGTCGCCGTAGATCATGGTGCAGGTTGGCGAAGCATGAATCCCGAGCTTGTGCTCGACCGAATGCGCGCGGACGTCGTTGCGCGAGCCGTCCGGCATGATCTTGGGGATCAGGAAAAGCGAAATCCCTTTGGTGCCGGGTGGCGCGTCGGGCAGCCGGGCCAGCACGAAATGAATGATGTTGTCGGTCAGGTCGTGCTCGCCGTAGGTGATGAATATTTTCGAGCCTGCGATGCGGTAGGTCCCGTCACCGACGCGTTCGGCCTTGCTGCGCAGCGCGCCGACATCGGAGCCGGCCTGCGGCTCGGTGAGCTGCATCGTGCCCATCCATTCGCCACTGACGAGCTTGCCGAGATATTGCTTCTTGAGTGTCTCGCTGCCGTAGGCATGCAGCGCGTCGATTGCCGCCATGGTCAGCACTGGCCCAATGCCGAACGCCATGGACGCCGAGTTCCACATCTCGACGCAGGCTGCGTTCAGCGCCTGCGGCAGGCCTTGGCCGCCCCAATCGGACGGGGAGGCGAGGCCATTCCATCCGGCCGCGGCCCATTCCGTGTAGGCCTCTTTCCAGCCGGGGGGCGTCGTGACGTGGCCGTCCTTGAACGGCGTTCCAAACTTGTCGCCGACGCGATTGAGCGGCGCGATGACGTCGGTGGCGTAACGCCCGGCCTCCGCAAGAATGGAGTCGACCGTCTCTTCGTCAAGATCGCCATAAAGACCTTCAGCCAGCGCGGCCTTCAGGCCGGCGGCGTGTTTGAGGGTGAATGCGATATCGGCGACCGGCGCGCGGTAGGTCATGGCTGGCTAATCTAGTGCCCGAGCAGGGCCGGTCAACGCATGGACATACATAATATGCGGGTTGCGGACATTGATCGGGTAGGGCCGCGCCGCTATGGTCCGGCCGCCGCGCATGAAATCGCTTCGGCGCGGCTTTCCGGTACCTGTTGGGGCGTAGCCAAGTGGTAAGGCAGCGGATTTTGATTCCGCCATTCCCAGGTTCGAATCCTGGCGCCCCAGCTCCCAAGTCCGCTCTCCTCATACGGGTGCCTAAAGTGCGCAAGAAAGCCCGCACGTCCGGCGCTTTTTCGGAGTCACCGAGTCTCTGGTGCGTTCAATATTGTCTCGAAAGCCAAAATTTTTGCCGAAAGTCTCTGCTTGGTATTTGGAAAATCCCCGTTTTGCGGAGCCGGCAGGTGGAGACTGGTTCGATCTTGAACTGCGCGCCGGACCAGGCAGTCGCGGTAGTCCAAATTTCAGGTACGCATTCTTGTGCGCTTTCGGTGCCAGATCAACCGGTCGACGCAACACCTATCTTGAACAAAAGAGATAGAGTGTGTGTGCTGATGAGCGAAAAATGTCATCGAGGGCTAACTGCGGCCGAGAAACCGGAGCTTTGGCATCGCTGGCACCGGGGATCTTGAAAGCGATTAGGCCAGCGTTTGGTAAGCGTTACGCAAGTCTTGCGTCGACCGGTTGAGCCGGCAACAAAGCGGACATCCGGGCCTCGTGTCTCACCGCCGCATGGTACCTAGGTCCAATCTATTTCCGCGTTAGCAGCGCTTGAAATCGCGATATAGACCGCGGTTGAGTGATGCGATGTTCGGCAACGGTCGCGCACGTCCGTGAAGGTGTCATCTGATCATTAAATGCCCCTTATGACCGGACGCGGACAGTGCCGAGGCGATCGGCTGGAACGAACGTGGACAATGCTGCTCGAGTGGCGTTCCCGAAGGCACCGAACGGCATGATCAGGATTGCGCCTTGTGAATCATTGGTGACCGTCACGGTCCAACGACGCCAGTCAAATGGGTGGCTGGCCAAACGGGAGGTCGTCATCACCAGATTCGCAAGCCGCTTGGCTCTCGTGTGCGCGGCAGCAATGTCGGGGAGATCGTACCCGATGTCATCTGGGAAACACTCGTCACAGTTTGACAAGTGAAAATAAAACTTTGGCATGACGTCCTCCTTCGGTCTCCCACCGTCGTTGAACGTACATCACGATGCGTCGTTCCTGCGGTAGCGCGCTGGCACCTGCGCTTAACGTTGACTGATTCAATTTGATTCAATCTCAAGCGGCAAGGCACTCGGTCTCAGCGAGCCACCTTCGCTGCTCGCCCGCGTCGCATATCGACGACTGATTGCAGAACTTGCACAATCGAAAAATTTGCGCTCAATGATCCCCCATGGTTCATGGCAGAGGACAGAAGCAATGCCAGAGTTCGCTTTAAAGGTCGCTTTAGTAATTTTTGTCACGAAACTTATTGATCCATTTGCGGCCTTGCCTGCACTAGTCGCAGGGTATTTCTGCCGGACTTGGTGGCAAGTCGTCATTTCCGCAGCGGCAACTGGAATACGGCAGGCGTGTGGTCCAACCTAGCTTTTGCTTTCAAAACTTGGCGCGTTAGGCGTGCTTGCAAGATTGGGGAATCCTAATTCGTATTTCCCATTCGCCACCGGCCTTGGCGTGTTTGGTCTGCTTGGCTGGCGGAGGAAGCGCAAAGCAAGCCGCCTGATCAATTTGGTACGTGGCCGGGAAATCCTCGGGCGAAATGCTCGGGGGTTTTTTTGTTGAGCCGTGTCGCTCACGATGTCCCCCCTATTGGCACTTAGATGGGGTAATCGGCCGGCGTTGTTGTGGATAGCTGAAAGATTTTGGGTGCTGCGCTTCAGGCTGATGGTGAAACGGGGTCACCGTTGTTACGGGCCCCAAGCATCAGAAGGAGAAGCGCAGCATGGAGCTATTTTGCCGGACTGGACGTGTCAGTCAAGGAGACGAGCGTCTGCATTGTGGATGAGACAGGCAGGATCGTTCGCGAAGCCAAGGTGGCGAGCGAACCTGACGCTCTGCTGGCGGTACTGAAGAACGGTGCCTATCACTTCAAGCGCATCGGACTGGAAGCCGGGCCGCTGTCACAGTGGCTTTACAGCGCTCTTGCCGAAGCGGGGCTACCGGTGATCTGTGTCGAGACGCGGCACATGCGGGCGGTATTGAAGGCGCAGATCAACAAGACCGACCGTAACGATGCCCGCGGCATGGCGCAGATGATGCGGGCGGGACTTTACCGTCCGGTGCATGTGAAGACGTTGCGCAGCCAGAAGCTGCGCACGCTGCTGACCCACCGCAAGCTGCTGCAGTCGAAGGCCATTGCCATCGAGAACGACCTGCGCGGAACCTTGCGCAACTTCGGGCTCAAGGTAGGCATGGTCGGGACCGCCAGGTTCGAGGCGCGCATCCGGGAGCTGGCCGAGAACCTCCCCGACCTGGCCGCGCTGGTCGAACCGCTGCTCATTGTCCGGCGGGTGCTGCGCGAACAGGTTGCCGTGCTGCACCGCCGCTTGCTGGCCATCGTCCGCGACGATGCGGTGTGCCGGCGTCTGATGACGATCCCCGGTGTCGGGCCGGTGGTGGCGCTGACCTACCGCGTCACCGTCGACGTGCCGACGCGCTTTCGCAACTCGAAGGCGGTCGGCGCCGTGTTTGGACTGACGCCTGCCAAGTATCAATCGGGTGAGAGCGACCGCACCGGCGCGATATCAAAGTGCGGCGACGAGATGATGCGGGTCATGCTCTACGAAGCGGCGCAAAGTATGCTGCGTTCGACAAAATGGTCCTGGCTCAAGGCCTGGGCGATGAGGATCGCCAGGCACCGCGGCATGAAGAAGGCGATCGTCGCATTGGCGCGCCGGTTAGCCGTGATCATGCACCGCATCTGGGTTGACGGCACCGAGTTCCGCTGGACCCGAGAGGTCGCAGCCGCATGAGAACCGCACAGGATCTAACCTAACAGGAGAACACGCGAGCTCCACCCAACGGTGGCATGATGTCCCTCGCGGGACGATGGATGAGGTGAGATCGTATGTCCGCTTGGACCCACCGTCGCTCTGACAGCAAGGCCGCCCCTTAGATTGGTCCGCCTCGTTCTCGAATCCCATGATGGAAGATGCTATGGGGCAGCGGCGAGGATATTGCATCCATCGTCGCTGATATGAACCGATGGAGCGCCCCATGCAGAAGTTGAACGACTTTAGCCGATCCCTCGTTGCCCTCGAACCAGACAGCACGCTGGTCGCTGTGATCGAGATGAGCCTGTCGAGCTGGCTCGTTGCCGGCATCGTGCCTGGCGTCGAGCGCCAGCCGTTGAAGAAGCTTGCGGCAGACGAGAGTGCGTTACTCAAGCTGCTGCATCGCTGGCGGGAGGAAGCGGAGAAAGCAGGACGCAGGATCGAGCGCATTGCCGTCGCCTTCGAGGCCGGCCGTGACGGCTTCTGGCTGGCGCGCTGGCTCAAGGCACGCAGCATCGAGGCCCACGTCATTCACGCCGCGAGTGTGGCGGTGTCGCGCGAGCATCGGCGAGCCAAGACCGATCGTCTCGACACCGAGGTGCTCAAACGCGCGTTTCTCGGCTGGCTGCGCGGCGAACGTGATCACTGCAGGATGGCGGCGATCCCGTCAATAAAGGACGAAGATGCCAAGCGGCCCAACCGCGAGCGCGAGAACCTTGTTAGCGAGCAAAGTCGGTGCATCAACCGCATGAAAGCAGCGTTGATCCGGCTCGGCATCCGCGGCTTCAATCCCAAGCTGAAAAGGGCCGCCGGGCGCCTTACAGATTTACGCACGCCCGAGGACGAGCCAATACCGCCGAACATGCTGGCTGAGCTGCGTCGCGACATGGAGCGGCGACGGTTGGTCAGGGATCAGATCCGACAGATTGAGGAGGCGCGCCTGCAACGTCTCGATCACGTGCCTGATGATGAACCACACGCTATGGTGCGCCTGAAGCACGAGCCCGTGAGCGACATTGACACCGTACCAGTGGATAGTCTGAAAGCGCTTGACCCAAACCGGCCGATTAGAGAAGCAGACATTGCTGCCCCTAAGGCCAATTGCCAGACAATCGTCTTCGGTAGCAACCTCCGAAAACATCCCGCTCCGGGGAGGTGACGTACTGCAGCCGCAATGCACAAAAGTCCAAAACAAATCGCGCGATCACTAAGGGCATTCCGAAACGCGTACCGAATGGGTTTGTTGCGTTGCGTACGTGTTGCACCCGGACCGAACGCATGCGAAGCAGCGCGGTCCCAACGCGGCGTCGAGTACCTGGGCAATGCCATACCCCGTTTGCCGCTCGCCCAGTGCGTGCGTGCCGACTGCGAGTGCGACTATCATCCTGTCGGAAGCGAAAAATTGCGTGGCCTTTACGTCGGCAAGCCACTGCCGCCGAATTGACGGCAGCTCGCTCTCCTGAACCTCCAAGAATGAAGTACGTACGACGTGCCGAAGTCTATTCGGCTGCTACCGGCAGTTCGAGCGGGAGTAGCGGCTCGGTCTGGCTGTCTGCCTTTTCGCACGGCGCAGCAGGTGCAGAAAAACTCAGTCGTCGCAAATCGACGATTAAGTCTCGCAAGCATTCGACAGGAACAGAATATATTCTTTCAGCGGTCGAATATTTTGTGCGTAATGAAATAACGACACTGTCGTCAGCGGCTGAGTAACTTTCGGCCCTCAACGCTACAACGCTCACAGGAACTCGTTGTTCTACTTTTTCACTCATTGTGCTCGTCAGTTTAGCACCAGACGAAACTGTTGGCACTGTGGGGAAAACGGCCGGTTTCAGTGAGTTTCCGAGCCGAAACCGAAAGGCAGCTCTGGTATTTCTTACGGCAGCACGCCGCCGCCGATTGCCCGCGCCGATTGAAGGTGTGATGTCCGCTCGGCTAAGGCTTGCTTGCTGGTGTTCTTTCAGCACCCACCGTGGAAAGATGAGCTTTCGCTACGTCCATTCGCCTGTCTTCACTACGGAAGTGGCGAAGAACAAACAGGCGGATCGCCGAGGATAGATTGTTCTGTTCGCGCGCACCGTCGATCTTGGTGACCAATTCCGACAGCGTTACTTGCTGGGCATGCGCGATTGTTTTCAGGTCAGTCCAGAAGGCATCTTCAAGGCTGACGCTGGTCTTGTGTCCATTAATTACGATGGAACGTTTAACGACCGAGGATTTCATCAGGGCACCTCAGAGCCCCCCGTATCTAAATACGGCACATTCGGAAATGTGAGGGGTAGTCCCGTACAGTGCGGTCGGCCGTCGCTTCACAGCGTTTTTTACTGCTTAAACAAAAAACTCTAAATTGCATTGAAAGAAATACTTGTCCGCGATTGGGAGATTGTGTTGAAAAACCCCATTCTCACGAACGATCAAAATTTCCCAGAGGCGCTGATGCGCTTATCCGATAATTATGTGGGGGACCACATCATCGATCCGATTTCCAACGGGCAGCCTTCGTAAGCTCTTTACGAGGCATTCGATTACGGCCTTTCGTCTTCGGCGGACTTCACGTGAAATTTTGTCGCCATCTCATTTTCGACTTTTTCAACAGTATCGGGACAAAGCAGACATGCTGACAAACGTTCAGTCGACGGATTCTAAAGACGCGACTGGTGAACATCATAGAGCACGAGGATGGTGACGACGAAATAGATTATGAAAGCTAACGCTTGCAGATGATGTTCCATCATCCACTCCCTTGGTCTCCCACCATTGTTGAACGGAACATTACCGATGTGTGCTGGCCGTGGTAGCGCGCTGACACTTGCACTTAACGTTGACGGGCTCAATTTGATTCAATCTCAAGTGGCTAAGGCACGCGGTCTGAGCGAGCCACCATTGTTGCTCGCGCCGACGAGATAATCGAGTGAATAGCATGTCCGCTTCTCTAATCGGCCGGTTCACACGTAATTCACTGATATTTTTGATCTAAATCAACACGGTTTGCGGTCGCGAGAATAGCGAGCACGCGGAGCCGGTGACGAGCAGCGATGTCATCAAGGTCGCATCAATGAAGCACATGCCGGCGATCATAGCGCCAAGGAAGGCGGCCACGCGAATTCCGAGTCTTTACCGGTCGGAGATGGCATCCGCGCCAACTCAAGAATGTTGTGAAATGCACCGAACCGGAATGGTGCCTCGTCGCGGAGCGCTAGACCGGCTTGCGCCAGTTCGTAGGCACGTCGCGGATTGCTGCAAACGAGGTCGAGATGCTCGCGCAGCATGTCGTCCCGATAGTCGAAAAGCAGAGCATTCGTGCCGGCTGTGAGAACAGACCGGTTCACGGCATTGCCCTCGATGATGTTGACGCAGCCCGCGTTCAGGCCATTCTGAATGCGATCGTGGATTTCGTCGTTGACACGGCTTGCACTCAAGACCGCGCGCGCCGACTTCATCCGGGCAAACGTGGTCTGCATGCTGACATTGGTTTCGAAGCGGGCCTTGCCACCAGTGGCAAACGCTGCGGCCGACTCGTCGGATTGGATCAAAACAGGAAACGCGCGCGCGACCTCGAAAATCCTTTGCCGCCGCCGGATCTGGACGACGTCCTCAACGATCTCGAATGCGTCGTTGAAGAGGCTGTTGTCCGCAGCAAGGTTGGCATCAGCCAGCGCATTTTCCAAGTGACGTTCGAGCGGGCCATCCATGTCGTAATAGGCCTGCTCGCAGGCAATATCCACCGCCCGCGCGATCTTTCGGTCGAGTGCCTGTCGCCGTAGTATCGCGTCCTCAAACGAGCCGCCGACGCGCCGCAGGTTCATTGGAATGAGACACGCGATGTCACGCGCAAGAAAATCGTCGCGTGTGAGTTGTGGAATGCGCGAGCGATGACTTGGCGCGGTGCCCACGGTGTAGGTTGAGAGGCTGCCGGGCAAGGCGTAGCGTTGAAAATATTGCTCCGCAAAAGGAGATAGAAAAACAAACCGCGAGTTTTGCGCAGTTGCCTTTGTGAACTGGCGCCACCTTGAGCTGGTGTGGTCAAGAATCCAATGAATCACGGGGATGCCGGCCGCGGAGGCAAGGTTGAGGAAGTTATCGGAATCGATCCACGAATGGTCAAGTTGAGTATTCAGGCCAATGACGCCGAGCGTTGAATTCGTCTCAGACAGCGGAGCAGTTCACGTTGCGGGTTTTGCGGCTGCAGCCTGATGGCCTCGGCGGCGGTACCGGCCTTGTGAAAAAACTCTACCAGGTTTTCGGCGTAGATTGAGTCGTTCGGGTGTGGCCCGTAGCACACGTAAAAAGTTTTGCCGCGAGTGCGATTTTGGGCCCTTTCCGCGGGAGCTAATAATCCATGCATACTTGCTGCCAGTCACAAACAAAATAATATACCCTCAACCCTATGACCTATCATAGAGCAATCAGTATTTGAACGGGTATCGGAAAGCATTCGTGTCACGTCGGCGAAAGCCGAGCCGCTCATAAATGCGGATAGCGTTTTCGCGGGAAGCACGTGACGTCATGTCAAGCGTTCGGGCGCCAGAGTTCCTTGCCAGATCAATTGCGGCTTGCAACAAAGCTGTGGCCGCGCCGCGGTTCCGATACGAAGCCTCGACGACCAGATCCTCAAGATAGGCTCGAAGGCCAGTCGGCATCTGTACGACCGCGAGAGAGATTGTGCCGACAATTCTGTCGTCATCTTTCGCTATGAAAAGCGTAGTCAATGGTGACGCGATCATTGCCTTGAGCTCTGCCGCAGTCATGGCACGTCCTGAAGACGTCAGTTGAGGAAGGAGCAAGGCAATGGCTTGCAAGAGGGCGGGAGAGAAGTCCTTTGCAATTTCAATCTTGAGATTAGTCATTACTAAATGCCGAACCAGCCGCAGAGCGGCGGACGAGAATACCGGCCACAGTATATTACGCGGCCTGCCTGGGCTAGCATACAACGCCCGTTAGATACGTTGTGCGAAGAACCAGGCGAATGCGACACAAAGTGATTGTCGTTACAGGCAAGGACCCGGCACTTATCGACGGGGGTTCAGAATCTTATATTCGCGCCTATGGACGCGCCGCAATTCGCGCGGGCTATGACCCGCACTATTTCTGCGTCAGTACCCGAAGCGACGTGGAAGAAACGGAATTTGGCATCATTCATCGCGCACGCTCGCCGTTTCGACCTTTCAGGGGGCTGATGGTCGCCGCACACGGGCGCTATGTTGTAAATTCCGTCGACCGTTTCGTCGGGCAGCACGAGGGTCCGCATTTGGTTCATACTATCGGGCCCTGGAGTGGAGTCGGTGTCGCCGTCGCTCGGCGGTTGCGCCGACGGGGTGTTCAAGCGGTGACTGCTGCTACGGCATTTGGCACCTACAACCACGAAACGCGGGGAAAGTTGCGTGGGCTTCGGACGGAGCCGATGTCGTGGATGAGGCTCCAACACGAGTGGGAGCTTTTCTGGACATGCGTGGCCGTCGATCCGAGCGAGCGCAAAGGTTACCGGGGATCGGACATCGTTCTCGTAAACTATGATTTAGTACGCGAGATCATCCTTCGCCAGTTCGGCGATGGGATATCTTTCGGTAAGATGACCTATGCTTCTGAAGCGGCTTTCCTGAAGTCTGAATCAAGCCCCGGCGAGATACCTGAAGCGATAGCGCGCCTGGAGCCGGCGGATTCTCCTCTTTTGGTTGCTGTCTCGCGTCACGACCCCCGGAAAGGACTCACCATCCTGATCCGTGCACTGGCGCATCTCCAAAAAGACGGTATTGAATTTCGCGCCTGCCTAATTGGCGGCGGCATACTTCTCGAAAGGCATCGCTCTCTGGTGAAGCGGCTTGGCCTTTTGCATTGTGTCGCGGTGCCGGGACGAGTGCCCGATGTCTACCCTTATCTTGAACAGGCGGACGTATTCGTTTTGCCGTCTTTGGAGGAGGGCAGCGGCTCAGTTTCGTTACTGGAAGCCATGCAGGCCGGCGCGGCTCCTGTAGTAACTAAGGTTGATGGTCTTCCCGAAGACGTAATTGATGGGCAAAGCGCGTTGCTGGTAGAACCGAACAACGTCGCAGCCCTGGCGGCGGCACTGCGCCATTTTCTCACAGATTCCACTTTGCGCAGGCGAGTAGCTGCTGAGGCTCACAGGCAATATCTCAAGCGGTTCTCAGCGGAGGCTTTCACGCTGGATCTACGGCGGATCTACACCGCGCTTGGATTCGCGAGTAAAGAGCCAAGATAGTGCTTTCCCCGGCGATCGATCCTAAGCGGCTGACAGGAAACGCGCCAAAGCAGGGTCCGCGTATTTGCAAAAGAGACCACGAGGATCACAGGTCATGCTTTGCAACGCCACCATGCGTGGATGAAGATCGTCCGGAGTATCGACGAAGGCTGCGCCCGCCAGCGGCGACAGCCATGTATCATAAAAGGCGCGTATCTTGTGGTAGCCTGTCGGCAGGAAGACAACTTTCTTCCGCATCATAAGAGCGATCAGGCCGCCGTGGAGCCGGTCGCTAATCACAGTATCAAATGGCTTTAGCGTCGTGACGATGTCGCTGAGCGAATTGCGAAACGTCAAATCGCCCGACGGGCTATCGAAGGTGATGCCGTGATCGATGGTCTCCGTATCTCCGCCAGGAGCGCGCTTGATGAAAAACGTTCCCTGTCCATCAGGATGTTTTTCAATCATGTCGTCCATGTACAACGCCATGTCCGGGACAAGCTCTACCCGGGTGCCCGCCTCTCGCAGGATCGAAAAAGATACACTATCCCGGCACCAAACCGTGACCCGCGCATCGATTAAGGCTGGCTCAGGTCCGACCGCCGACTGTGAAAATACAAGACAACGATGCCGTGGCCGGGCTTGCCTTAATACCGCAGCGCGAACGGCGTCGTTGTCCGGGTAGATGCCGATATTTCCTCCCCCGGGAAACATCAACATTCCCCGAAAAGGCGCCAGTGCCGCTCCGAGATATTCAGTGTCGCTCGCGCGAGCAGCGTCCTCGAGACTGCCATCTGATCGCCAGACATCAATGCCGCGGTCTCGCATGTATCGTTCACAAGCATCGAAGATGAGCGAATCCCCTGTGTTTCCCCCGCTTGGCCTAATGAGAAAAGCATCGACACTGGCAGGAGGAAGACGTGATTGATCCCGAAGGTTCATACCGTGCGCAAAGTTGCGGGCACATTGTCCCAGGTTACTTTTGGGGACAGTGCTCTCCGGGGCTTAGGTCAACGACCCGATAATGCCCCTTGTTGTGAAAAATCCAAGTGAAAAGAATTGTGTCACGGCTACGATTTTCGAAACATAAATCTTGGCCGGTCACCACACGATCCATGCCGTGTTTTCGTATATGATCCTGTACGCTGTATGGCCGGGGATCAAAATAACGCCAACCCGTTATCATGCCGACAGAAATAAATGCCACGACCAGGGACCCACGAAACAGCCCGACATATTCGTTGGCCCTGTTTGCCGCTAAAAAACACAAGAAGATCAAAATTAGCATCCAAAAAGAATAGTATCGTAGTTCATTTGATCCGGGCACGAACGCAATAAATGAAACGCAAATCAACGGAATAAACCAGCGCAAGCGCTCGTTCGCGGTGTAGTGCCGGGTAAAAACCACGAGCCACATAAACAGAGTGAGTACCAGTGGAAAAAAATAACCACCCATCCGCATGGACGGCGGTCGCGAAACGATATCCGGCATGGTTCCGATCGGGATCGGATTGAACTGATCAATCGTGTATGGGATTTCAGCTCCCTCAAATGCGCGAAATTCAAGGATGGACGCAAGCCACCTTACGGGCTGCGAGACATGTGCGAGGTAGTCGGGCGCTTTCCACGTTGCCTCAGGCGGGAACATTCCCGGCAAACTTTTACCGAAGATTGAAATCGCCAAAGGATAAACCGGATTGCCGTATACAAGCAGGTTATGGATTCCCGTCGCAGGAACGACAAGGTACGAGATCGCGGCAAGCCCGAGGAAACAGCCTAACTCCTTGCGGCTACCTTGCTGCGATAAGTACCAAGTTTGAAAAATACATAGGACAGTCAAAAGGACGGTACCCAGAACAATAAATTGGGGCTTGACGTTGCCGCAAACGGCAAGAGCGACCAAGGATAAGATGGCTTCGTTCCTGCTGAGTGGCCTCCGATCGATAAAGGCGACGGACAGAGCCGACAGTGGTATTGTGAAAATACAATTGACGAACGTGTCGACGTAGAGAGCGGTAGCGCTGATCTGAATCAGGGGCACCGATAAGATGGCAACAATGCTCCACCGAATGCTCAGGCCAAAGCGACGTTTCCAGAAGGTCACCAGAGCCGCGATTGCGGCGAGATTGAAGCTCTGCAGTATCAGAATTGATCCCGTGATCCGCCAAACATATCCGCGGACGATATCAAGCAGCGGCGGAAATGAGTTGTAGAACGAGGCGATGAACGGAAGAGGCTGGAAGGTCTCGAACGTCAGGATGCGTGCGCGAAATGCCGAGAACACAAGATGATACTGGGTGCCATCCCAAGAGTCGTCAAAACGGCTTAGCGCTCGAACCAGCAAAAGAAGAACCGCCGCTACGGCAAGGACCGCACCGAATACATTCAATCTCCTGCCAGCTATTGACATAAAAGCGCAACGTCGACTGGTGGAAATTCAAGCAATGTCAGGTTCGAAATCTGGAGGGCATCGGCTTATCTCGATCACCCTGTTTGTTCGCCGTGAATGTCCGCAATTTGCTGAACAATCCATTCAATATCGGATTCTTCAAGACTCTCGTGTGTGGGCAAATAAAATCCTGAGCGGCAAAGATCTTCGGCAACTGGGAAACGACGGCCCCGAAACTGATTGTAATAGATCGGTTGAAGATGCATTGGAACGAAAAATGATCGCGTTTCAATTCCTCGCTGTGCCAGCAGGGTGCGCAACTCGTGACTTGGGCATCCGAACTTTGAATCGATCCTGACGGAGTACATCCAGAAAACGCATTTACAGTCATTTGACTCGAGTGGCGTCTGGATGCCGGGAATCAATTTTAATCGTTTATCGTACCATGTGCGCACGCGTCGCCTTGCGTTCACGATTTCGTCGAAGCGCTCTGTTTGTGCCAGGCCGATAGCAGCCTGCATGTTTGTCATGCGGTAGTTGAACCCCATATATTCATGCCAGAAATGCTGCTCTGGATGAAAGGCATGATTGCACAGCCGCCGCGCCAGGTCTGCAAATTGGCGGTCATTTGTTGTCACCATGCCGCCTTCGCCTGTGGTCACGATCTTATTTCCATAGAAAGAGAAGGTACCCGCGACACCAAAGCTGCCGACGCGTTGACCAAGAATCTCCGCCCCGTGCGCCTCGGCCGCATCTTCTATCAAATGCAGGTTCCGTTCACGTGCGATCCTCTGCAGCCGGCGCATCGGAGCGGGATGACCGTAAGTATGGACTACGATGATCGCCTTGGTTTGGGGCGTGATGGCAGCCTCAAGTTGCTCGACGTCAATATTGAGATATTTTGGTTCGGCGTCGACGAGTTTGACGGTCGCGCCGGTATAACGCACTGCGTTGGCTGTTGCGATCATTGTGAATGTCGGCAAAATGACCTCGTCTCCCGGACCGATGCCGAGGGTTGCAAGTGCGAGATGTAGAGCTGCGGTCCCGTTGGCACATGCGACCGCAAATTCACATCCCGCCTGCCGCGCGAATTGCTCCTCGAATTTACGGACGAAAGGCCCCTTGGACGATATCCAGTTCGAGTCGACGCATTCGTTCAGATAGATGCGTTCGTTTCCGCGCAGGCTGGTTTCCGCAACGCTGTAGACTTTTGACTTGCGAGGTCCGCTCTTGCAACAAGACAGAATTGGTTCCTTGCCCGGTATGAAGTCCCTAATGAGAGCGAGATCTGCACTGGCAATTACTGATGGCTCCTGCATGTGATCATTCCAATAGAGATACAGCGCGTGCGGTGAGTGTGCGGCTTCGTTCAAAAGTTAACTGGTGTTCGTGACGCGGCTCAACGGGGAAATAGGATTTGTAAATTGTAACCAAAGAGCTGCGCAGGTTGTCATCCAGCCAGTCGAAAAATGCCTCTCGAACGCCCATGCGACGGGGTTCTGGAAAATGGCGAAAGCGTCTTTGAAGGTTGCGAAAACGCCACATGGTCTTAATGACATTGAGCAGGGGCATACGTCCAGCACGTGAATTTGTGATTGTCTTTCCGACGTGCGCAATCGATGTGCGGTGAATGCTATCGACCACTCGAGCGCCCACCAAATCGGCGGCGTCATCCTGGGGGAGACTATAAGAAGTGTACCGAGGTGTCGTCGGCTGCCACGTGCTCGCAAATTTGAGTAACTTGCACAGATCGATGCCCATACGTTGCGGGTCATCTCCCATTTCCAACGCTGTGACAGCGACCCGAAGACACTGCTCGCACTCGCTGCAGGTTTCTTGGTCGGCGCCGACACGCCAGCAGGAATATTGCAGATCGCATAGGTCAGGATATCGACGCCAAAGGAGCTGCTGGACCTGCTTTGAATGAAGGGGCCACGTTAGCGAGCCAAACTTAAGCCCATAGGGCGAGAAAATCCCCGCGAGCGCACGCTGCGTGGCGGCCGAGTACATGAAATGACTATGTTGAACAATCTTCCCATCGATCACGGCGCTTTCCTGAATCTCGGTTTCCGAGGCTACAAAAAGATGCGTAAATCCGAGCGTCGCTCCTGAGGCTAAGAGGCTACCTGTATAAAGAAACGTGTCAGTGAGTTCATTGACCGCAAGGCGATAACCGAGCTGGCCAGCAAAAGAATTATCCCAGGCACTGCGAAAATCACTGATTGTCTCGACAAAAAGGGGATTTCGGCGCGCCTGTATGGCCGCGAGCACCTGGCGTCGCCGCGCCGTTACATGGTCAGCAAGGGGCGGCATCGGAGAGGTGGTCGCGACTAGCAGAGGTCGCTCTGTCAATTCAAAAAGTAGCGCCGCCTGAAGGAGGCTGTCTTTCCCTCCGCTGAAGGCCGTTCCATAGCCTGATCCGGCAACAGCCGCGTGCGGAATTCGAACATCGCCGTCGACAATAACAACTCCGAGATCCGATATGCTGTTGGGAGGTCCATAAGCATCGAGTGTGTCTGCGGCGTTGCGCAGCATTTGAAGCCAGAACTGTATCAGGGGTTTGCCCAACTTGAGTGGAAGATGGACTTCACACGGACGCAATAGCAGCCAGTGCGGCTGCAGACACATGATGAGTAAATCCCACCAGAGGCGGTCGGGAACTTTTGTCAGGTTGAGAAAAGATGGAAATTGGATGGAGAAATGAGTTTGCTTATACAGGGGAGAGTGAGGTTCGACTCTCCATTGAAATATCACTCTTTGCCCTCGGACGAGCGGCGGCATAAGGTGAATCCTGTGCATCAACTAACTCCGGACCATCCTTATATACGCGTCGTGCGAGAGGGCTTTGAGCGTGCAGATGGTGACTACCACGGGACGAGCGCGGGGTTGTTCTAGGGGATGATTGCAAATTCAACGGAATTTTTCACGACAATTTGTGGGCTAAGCGAACTCGATCGCTATAGCGCAAGCGACGTTACGCATGTTCTGTCGATACTGGATCCCGGCAATCCCGAGCCCGATGCATTCAGCAAGTATCCGCCGCACGGGCGCATGATTTTGTATTTCCACGATGAAATCGATGCTGGTCCCAACATCGTTCTTCCGGAAATAAAGGATGTCCGCAAAATCCTGGCGCTAGGTGAATCCATAGTCGAGGACAGCGGGGAGAGCAGGCCACATCTCCTCGTCCATTGCCACATGGGTATCTCGCGGTCGACAGCTGCCATGGCAATCCTTCTTGCAATTTGTCACCCCGATGAGGATGAGGAAACGATTTTTTCGCGCGTGCTTGAGACACGCCCCCACGCTTGGCCCAATTCACTCATGGTCGAGCTTGCCGACAATTTGCTCGCGCGTGCAGGTCGCTTCGTATCGGCTTTGGGCGGACTCTATGCGGCGCAACTCACCAAGCGACCTGAGCTTGGCATATACTTGCGAAACAACGGAAGGGCGCGCGAGGTCGATCTCGGGATTCGTCGAGCGTCTAGTCGCTCATTATTGGTTTGATGATTGTGTCCGGCGAAATTTTCCAGATCTAGCCGGTCCGAGGTCAAACTCCCCGGCGCGGACTGCCGACCGCACATGTCCGCTTCTCTAATCAGCCGGTTTGGGTCAAGCGCTTTCAGACTATCCACTGGTACGGTGTCAATGTCGCTCACGGGCTCGTGCTTCTCTTCGGAATCGGCACCAGGCCGTTCCATCATGGGATTCGAGAACGAGGCGGAACAATCTATTGGACGGCCTTGCCGTCAGAGTAACGGCAGGTCCAAGCGGACATACGATCTCACCTCATCCATCGTCCCGCGAGGGACATCATGCCACCGTTGGGTGGAGCTCGCGTGTTCTCCTGTTTAAAGTTGTGTGACTCTCATGCCGCTGCGACCTCCCTGGTCCAGCGGAACTCGGTGCCGTCAACCCAGATACGGTGCATGATCACAGCCAGCCGGCGCGCCAGCGCCACGATTGCCTTCTTCAGTCCGCGGCGCCTGGCGATCTGCATCGCCCAGGCCTTGAGCCAGGACCATTTCGTCGAGCGCACCAGCAGGATGTGGGCCGCTTCGTAGAGCATGACCCGCATCATCTCGTCGCCGCACTTTGATATGGCGCCGGTGCGGTCGCACTCGCCCGATTGGTGTTTGGAGGGTGTCAGCCCAAACACCGCCCCGACAGCCCTCGAGTTGCGAAAGCGCGCCGGCACATCGACCGTGGCGCGGAAGGTCAGCGCCACCACCGGCCCGACCCCGGGGACCGTCATCAGCCGCCGGCACACCTCGTCGTCCCGAACGAGGGTCAGCAAGCGGCGGTGCAGGACGGCAACCTGTTCGCGCAGCACACGCCGGACGACGAGCAGCGGTTCGACGAGTACAGCTAGGCTGCGGACTTATAAAATCGAAGCCACAGGCGGAGGCAAGCGATTTTGATCATTGCCAGGTAGTTCAAGGCGTTGCGGTCGTAGCGGGTTGCGACATGCCTGAACTGCTTGAGTTTGTTGAAGCAGCGCTCGATCAGGTTGCGTTTCTTGTATTTCGTCTTGCTGTAGGTGATGCCGTCATAACGATTTGATTTCGGGGGGATGTGCGGCGTGCAGTCCTGATCCTCGATCAGATCTCTGATCCAATCTGCATCATAGCCTTTGTCGGCGATGACGTCGGCACCCGCCGGCAGGTCATGAAGCAGGAATTCGGCCATCGGCTGGTCGTTCATCTGGCCCGCCGACAGCTCGATCTGAACCGGCAGGCCGTTGCCGATCACCCGCAGATGCAGCTTGGTTGTCAGCCCTCCACGACTTCGACCGATACAAGCGTCTCCAGCCTGTTTTTTTGGGCGGCGGCCTGCTGGTGGACGCGCACGATGCTGGAGTCGATCATCTGTACCTTGCCGTCATGGGCCGCCATGATGGTATCCATCAACGTGTCCCAGATGCCGGCTTTCCGCCATCGGTTGAAGCGGTTGTACACCGTCGTCGGAGGCCCATAACGCTCAGGCAAATCAGCCCACGGCGAACCAGACCGCAAAATCCAGAAGATCCCGTTCAGCACCCTGCGGTCCTCGACACGAGGCACCCCGCGCGACTTGTTCGGCAACAAAGGCTGGATCATCTTCCACTCAAACTCGGTCAGTTCGTAGCGCGCCATGGCAAGCTCCTTTGCAGAGCTTGAATTCATCTTTCAGATGATTTGCCTACCGTTTATGAGTATGCAGCCTAGCAAAGGTGGCCAACAAGGATACGCAGACGATCGTTTCTGCGCTCATCAAGCAGGCCAAAATGCTACCGACTGAGTTCTATAAGTCACTGACCTGGGACCGCGGCATGGAGCTTGCCGATCATCGACGGTTCACGTTGGCGACCAACATCGATGTTTACTTCTGCGATCCGCAAAGTCCGTGGCAGCGCGGCTCCAACGAGAACACCAATGGTCTGCTGAGACAGTATTTTCCGAAGGGAGCGGACTTGTCGGTATACTCGCAAGCTCATCTGAACAAAGCGGCGCGCCAGCTCAACGGGCGCCCACGTAAGACCCTGGGATTTGAAACTCCAGCAGAGAGATTCAATGTTTGTGTTGCAGCGACCGGTTGAGCCGGCAACTCAAAACGGACACTCCATTCGATCGCAGAGACGGCTGCTATTGGAACCAGCGAGAAATCACGATGTCGTTGGAACCTTGAGCCAATTACCACTGATCTGACTTCAAAGTAGCGCACTCTAAACCGAGGCGAGGCGAGGCGAGGGCGTCTTGCCACGACATCGTTTCGTTTTTCGACAGAGCCTTGGCACGACGGATTCCATGAAGCGGGAGCATTGTGATGAAGGGGAAGAAACTTGCAGCTGAAGCAATCGGTACTTTTTGGCTGACCTTCGGTGGTTGCGGCACTGCGGTGATTTCAGCGGGGTTTCCGCATGTGGGTGTTGGATTGCTCGGCGTGGCCATCGCTTTCGGTCTCACAGTGCTTACGATGGCGTACGCCATTGGGCATGTGTCGGGATGCCACCTCAATCCGGCGGTGACCGTTGGGCTGACATGCGGAGGTCGTTTCCCATCCAATCTCGTCCTCCCCTACGTGGCGGCGCAGTTGGCGGGTGCGATCGTCGGCGCTGCGGTGTTGTACGCTATTGCCAGCGGCTCGCCGGACTTCAGCGTCACCAATGGATTTGCTGCCAACGGCTATGCGGAGCACTCGCCTGGCAAATATGGGCTGGTTGCCAGTCTCATTTCCGAAATCGTCCTGACGATGATGTTTCTTTTCGTCATCATGGGCGCAACACACGGCAAGGCCCCGGCGGGATTCGCGCCAATCGCCATCGGCCTGGCGCTGACGCTTATTCATTTGATCAGCATTCCCGTGACCAACACATCGGTGAACCCCGCCCGTAGCACAGGCCCCGCGCTTTTCGTCGGCGGCTGGGCGCTCGCGCAACTTTGGTTGTTCTGGGTGGCACCGTTGGTTGGCGGCGCGGTCGGCGGATTTATTTATCGGTGGCTCAGTGAGGAGCCGGAGGGAGAGGCCACGGGCCGCGCGTCCGCGAACCGCCACTAAGCCTGGCAAGCACCCTGCAGCGTCGCATGTTTTTAACCTGCAATGGAGGTGCTGCCTGGCGGAGGGAACATCTCCGACTTACGATAGCAGAATGCTCAGCGTCCGCAGCGCGCCGCCATCGCAGACCGTTTTGCTAACGAACTGGCAGCCGATTTGGTGCGTGCCGGTCCATATCATTTCCATCGCGACGTAGAGCACGATCGCAAGTCCGATCCAGGTGATCCAGTGGAAACGCGCCAGCAGTTTGGCGATGTAAGTCGACAGCAGGGCCATGAACCCCACCGCCACTGTCAGGCCGACCGCCAGCACCCAGATTTGACCTTTCGCCGCCCCAGCCACAGCGAGCACGTTGTCGAGCGACATCGACACGTCTGCCACGACGATCTGAGTCAGCGCGGCACCGAAGGTCATGGTTTTTGCTGCGCCCAAGCCAACGTCAGTTGAGTGACCCGCGAGCGCGGTCCTGACCGGCGCGGGCAACTTGATCTCGCGGTACATCTTCCAGCAAACCCAGAGCAATAGAATGCCGCCCGCGAGGGAGAGCCCGACGATGGCGAGCAATTGCATGGCGATGGTGGCGAACAGGATGCGCAGCACGACTGCGCCTCCGATTCCCCACAAGATCACACGGGCGCGCATTGAGGGATGCACGCGAGACGCCGTCATTCCGACCACAATGGCGTTGTCGCCTGCGAGCACGAAGTCGATAATGATGATCTGCGATAGGGCGATGAAATGCTGATAGAGGTCCACACTATCCTCGCTCGAATTCACCGAAAGGGGAGATCGTTCCGGTGCGTCGGTCGGAGAACCGGAGGCCTAGCCGGTGCGGGCGGCACTAATGGCTTTGACCGGTGCCAGCCACCAAACGCACCATCTGGTCTGGCTCGATTGCAGCCGCGACGCAGATGCCAATGAAAGTGAGGATGCCGGCCACGTCCCAGTAGGACAGGCCCGATCCCCGCGTCGGACGTCGCCACGCGATCAGCGCGACGGCCGCGGCCCCCACGAATAGCAGCGTGCTAGCCGTCGGCAGCACGTGGTCTTTGGACACCGATTGGACCAGTACGGCCGCGGTCGCAACCGCCGCGAGTGCTCCGACGAAAACGATCTGGGGGCCGCTCGTTGAGGGCGGCGACCCTACCCGCAGCCGTTCGATGGGGTTGGTGGTCGTTATGGCGAATTCCTCATTTCCAAAGGCCTGCGAGCTGTTTTCGCGTGACCAATTGTGCTATCGATAGTCTAGTCGAACTCTATATATTTTCAGATAGTTTAGCAAACATGAAACGTACGGGAAAGCAAGCTGGTTCCAACGTCGCGGGGGGCCCGTTGCAAGTGGCCAAGGCAGAGCCGCTGGCCAAAAAGCTGCGCAAAAAGGCTGGGACGTGGCTCAAGGATCTGCGGACGCGCGCGGGTTTGTCGCAGATCGAACTCGCAGGGCGTCTGGGCTTCAAGTACTACACGTTCATTTCCCAGGTGGAGAACGGCTTCGGTCGGGTTCCAACCGAAAGCCTGGAGGAGTGGGCGCGCGCGCTGGGTGTTGATCCGTCGTCGTTCGCGCGCGAGCTTCTGTCCTACTATGAACCCGAGTTGCATCGGCTTCTTTTCGAGGTGAAGCGATGAATGTGGTGAAGTTCCGTCCCGCGGCGATGCAAGCCTCCGATGGCTGGCAATCGGCTGAGCTTCAGCAGTTTCTGGCGGTGTCCTCCGGTGCAATCGCGGCGGGAGAGGCGAGCGGTTGGGATGTGGGCGTCACCGAGCGCGGCGATCCGCAATTGTTTCTGGTCGGCCCCCCGCCGGACTACGATTGCATCCTGAGCATCTCGCGACTGGGCGGGCTGTACGTGATCGAAGACGGCGCCGGCCGCGTGCTGTTCGAGCATGACAATCCCATGCTGCTGACCGAACAGGCCACCGCCGCGCTGCGCCGCCGCAAGTCAGCTATCATCGCGCGTGTTGCAGTGGCCTGGTGCGCGCTGCGCGAAGCCTTCGAGGAGAAGACCGAGGCAATGATGGGAGAGCCGATCGAGCTCCTGACCCATATTGCCCCGCAACTCGCAGCGCTGGCCTAACAATTGACCCATGTCCGTCTTGCCCGCGCCAACGAGATGATCTGATGGCCGCTTTCGGGGTCTCAACCGGTCGACGCAACACTTATCTTCATTCTTTCTGCTGGGGTTTGAAATCCAAGGTGTTGCGTGGCCGCTCGTTTAGCTGGCGTGCCACTTTGTTCAGATGAGCCTGCGAGTACACCGACAGGTCCGTTCCCTTCGGAAAGTACTGTCGCAAAAGACCATTGGTGTTCTCATTGGAACCCCGCTGCCACGGACTTTGCGGGTCGCAGAAGTACACATTGATGTTGGTTGCTAACGTGAACCGTCGGTGGTCGGCAAGCTCCTTTCCGCGGTCCCAGGTTAGCGACTAGAGCTCCGTCGGCAGCATCTTGGCCTGCTTGATGAGAGCAGTGACAATCGCCTGTGTGTCCTTGTTGGCGACCTTCGCCAACATCACGTAGCGCGTATGCCGTTCGACCAGGGTCGCGACATAGCTGTTTTTCGACCCTGACAGCAGATCGCCTTCCCAATGACCTGGAACCGCGCGATCTTCGACCGCTGCCGGCCGTTGCCTTATCGAAACGGGATCCACGATTTGCCCGCGTCGATCCTTGTGCAGCCCTGCTTGCCTTGATCGACGGATCGTCCGCTTCGATCGCAGATGGCGCAGCAGCCTTCTTCAGCACGCCACGGGCCTGGACGAATAGGCTGCGATAGATCGTCTCGTGCGACACCTGGAAAGACTTGTCTTCAGGATACGTTCTCTTCAGCCAACCGGCGATCTGCTCGGGCGACCAATTCAATCTCAGTTTCCTTGCCACGACCCGTCGCAGTCGTGAATTGTTCGCCAGTTTACACCGTTTCGCGCGACGGGTTCGGTCCCAGCCCTTGTCATCAGCCAGCGCCGCTCGATATCGATCATGGCCGCCATTCCGGTTGATCTCCCTGCTTACCGTCGAGGGTGAACGGCCAAGCAACCTGGCGATCGATCGTGCTGATTGGTAGAGCGCGATACCCCTGGATATCTCCTCGCGCTCCGAAAGCGTCAACGCCAGTCTCGAGCGGCGCCGTGGCGCGGGACGAATTCCCCCGTGCGGTGCTAGCTGAAAATAGATGGACGATGACGGCTTACCAAACGCTCGCCCGATCGCCTTGAGCGACTCGCCCCGCTGCCAGCGATCCCAAAGCTCCGTTTTCTCTGCCGTAGTGAAGCCTCGAAAATATCCTCGAACCATCGCCAGACACTCCTTTCCCTTTCAGGATAGAGTGTTGCGTCGACCAGTTGAGACCACCGCACTTAGTGGACATTTCGACGCCGCCGATGAATGTCCGCTCTTGGGAGGAATGTGTTGCAAAACTCTTTGCTGCACTGCGAACGCGCAACAATCGAATCCTACAGGACGGCGCGACGAATTAACATTGCGCATTTTCATCTGGTGTTGAATTAATGTTTCGTCGGCGGCCGCTCAAAATAGTTTTGCAACACATCGGGAGTAAAGCGGACTTGATCATTCCTTGTTACCGCAGCCAATTTCCCTGCTGCCCCGAATTAATTTCCCTGTTTTGGTGGCTAGGGAATTTCGAACAAACGTTCCGTGCCATTTCACAAATTGACGTATCCAAAATGCCAGAACGCCGCGATTTCGGAAAATTCCCTGTTAGCAGCGAAAGCGAGCAGAGCAGAACTCTACTGCACTGCTGCCCCAGCCAACCAACTTCGCACTCGTCATAGTCGTGCCAGGCGCCGTGCCAAACAGTTTCGGAATTTCCCAACCGGTGCGACGCAGTGAAGACGCGACGACTTGTTACCGGAACGGGATCATTCGCCGACGACATCAATGTGTCCGGTCAGGCCCGTGCGGTCTTTCTTCGTTCCAGTCATGGCCACGGGTTGCTCCGCGCCATCGATGCGGGCGAGGCGCTCAACGCGCCCGGCGTGCTCGCCGTGTTGACCGGAGAAGACCTGCGCGCTGCCGGCGTTGGTTACATCCCGTATCTCGCGCTTGGCGGATTTACGATGGATCCTCCCACAGACACGCCGCGTCCCGCGCTTGCCCAGGATCGGGTGCGTCATGTCGGCGAGCCAATCGTCATGGTCGTCGCGGAAACGGTCGCGCAGGCAACCGATGCCTGCGAGAAAGTCCGGGTCGAGATTGAGCCGCTGCCGGCCGTGACGGACGTCGAACGTGCCGTCGCGCAAGGCGCCCTGGCGCTGTGGCCGGACGCCCCGAACAACATGGCGTCGATCTGGCGTTACGGCGATCGCGCTGCCGTGGAGCAGGCCTTCACCCAGGCCGCGCATGTGACGACGCTGAAGCTTGTCAATAACCGGGTTCTCGCCAATCCAATCGAGCCGCGTAGCTGCATCGGCTCTTACAATCCCGGCGACGCGAGCTTCACGCTGATTGCCCCCAGTCAGGGGGCGCACTTCTTTCACCGCGTCCTGTGCGATCACGTCTTCCGCATGCCGCGAGAGAAGATGCGGATCCGGACATCCGATGTCGGGGGAGCATTCGGATGCAAGGAGCAGCCTTATCCGGAAGACATCGCCGTGCTTCATGCGGCGAGACTGCTCGGAAGGCCGGTGAAGTGGTCTGGAACGCGTGCGGAACATTTCCTCTCCGACAATCATGCACGAGACGCTGTCATCGAGGCCGCACTCGCCCTTGACGCAAGCGGCAGGTTCCTCGCCATCAAGGCAACAATTCTCGATGGCATCGGCGCTTACTGCTCGTGCCATGGGGCGCATATTTCCATACGCAATACGACCAACGGACTTCCGTTGATGTATGACGTTCCGTTGATCGACGTAGAGATCAGGCTGGTGCTGACCAACACCGCGCCGATCGGTCCCTATCGCGGCGCCGGACGCGAGCAGGCGTCCTACATCACAGAGCGCCTGGTCGAACAGGCGGCGCGGGAGCTCGGCATCGATTCGGTCGATCTGCGCCGGCGCAATCTCATTTCGACGACATCGATCCCCTACAAGTCAGCATCCGGCCAGACCTACGACAGTGGCGATTTCGAAGGCCTGCTGGACAAGGCTTTGGCGCTTGCCGACTGGGATGGATTTGACGATCGGGCGCGTGCGTCGAGCGAAAACGGCCGTGTCAGGGGCCGTGGATTGTCCTGTTTCGTCGAGTGTGTGGGCGCCTATCCGTTTGAAGGTGCGGACATCCGCTTCGGGCCGGACGGGACCGTGACCGTGGTCACCGCGACCCAGTCGTCGGGCCAGGGGCACGAGACAAGCTTTGCGCAACTTGCCTCGGAGCGTCTTGGCGTCCCCTTCGACAAGGTGCGCATCAAGGAAAACGACAGTTCCGACTTGCCGAAAGGCCTGGCGAGTGTCGGTTCGCGATCGATGATCATGGCGGGGTCGGCGATCGCGATCGCCGGCGACGCGGTGATCGAGAAGGGACGGTCGCTGGCGTCGCATGTTCTTGAGGTCAGCAAGGCCGATCTCGAATTCTGCGACGGATCGTTTTGCGTGCGCGGCACCGATATTTCGATCGGGTTGCTCGACCTTGCGATGCGGGTGCGATCTTTGCGCAATCTGCCGCCGGATCTTCCCACGACACTCGATTCGACCGGCGAATTCACCGCCCCCGGTCTTCATCATCCGAATGGATCATCACGTGTGCGAAGTCGAGATCGATCCCGAGACCGGGAAGGTAGACGTCGTTGCCTATTGCGCCGTCGACGACGTGGGAACCATCATTAACCCGCTCATTGTGCACGGTCAGATCCATGGCGGGGTCGCGCAGGGAATCGGGCAGGTCCTGCTCGAACGGATTGCCTATGACGATGACGGTCAACTGATCACGGGATCGCTGATGGACTATGGCTTGCCACGCGCGGACAATCTTCCGGCGCTGAGCGTGGATTTCCACCCGACGCCTTCGACAAAGAATCCGATCGGCGTCAAGGGTTCGGGCGAGTGCGGCGTCACCGGATCCATTCCGGCCGTGCTGAATGCGGTCAACGACGCCCTCATACGCGCCGGTGCCGCAACTGTTGCCTCAAGTGCAATCGGTCTGCCGGTGACGCCGGAAAAGATCTGGCGCTGCTTGCGCGAAGTGAGAGTTCCGAAAGCCAAACGGCGGCGAGCGCCAGCGGCAAGTCGTACCGATACGCCTTCGGTGCTTTTTTGAAAATTCCCTGTAAAACTGCCCGTCACAGGGAAACGGGGCAGAGCAGGTGCGCTCCGCACGGCAATGAGGTGTTGCCTACATCGCCTTCCGTTGTGGCGTCTTCGCGTGTGCCGCCCGTTCGACATCGATCATGAAATCGCGCGTGATCGGCACCGCATCACGCTTGGTCGAAAGCAGCAATTGGAACACCATGTGCGAGCCGTGAAGGAATTCGAGTTCGACGGCGGCGAGATAGAATTCCCACATCCGACAGAACCTTTCGTCGTAGATCGCCGCCGCCTGGGCTCGATTTTTGGCGAAGCGCTCGCGCCAATGTTTCACTGTGTAACGATAATGCAGCCGCAGCACTTCCATGTCGTCGCACCACAGACCGCAACGCTCAGTGGCGGCAAAGGTCTCCGACAGCGCGGGTACATAACCGCCGGGAAAGATGTATTTGCGGATGAATGGGCCGGTGGTGCCGGGCTGCGACATCCGGCCGATGCAGTGGATGAAGGCATAGCCGTCAGGCGTCAGTAGCTCGCGGATCTTTAGGAAATACTCGTCGAAATGTCCGATGCCGACAGCTTCCATCATGCCGACCGAGACTACGCGGTCAAACTGGCCGGTGAACTGCCGATAGTCCAATTCGCGAAACTCGACACGGTCGGAAACGCCGGCAGCCTCGGCATGGGCGCGTGCGACCTTGATCTGCTCGGGCGAAACATTGACCCCGGTGACATGGGCGCCCGTTTCGCGCGCAAGATGAATGGCGAAGCCGCCCCAGCCAGAGCCGATCTCGGCGACGGTCATGCCGGGCTTTAATTGCAACTTGCTGGTGGCGTGGATCAGCTTGTTGCGCTGTGCCTGTTCGAGAGTGTCATGCTCGGGATCGCGAAAATAAGCGCAGGAATATTGCATCTGATCGTCGAGGAACAGGCGGTAGAGTTCAGTCGAGATGTCGTAATGGTGGCGGGCATGAGCGGCGGCAATCCCGATCGGATTGGCCTGATGCCAGCGGCGCAGAGCCGCGCCACACCCGCCGCATCAACTTCTGTGAGCCGTACGAATAAAGCCCGGCGCGATTGACCGAGAACAACAGCAGAAAGTCATGGATTGCAGCACCATCCTCCAGAGTTAGCCTGCCGTCCATATAGGCTTCGGCGGCATATAGCTCCGGATTGATGAACAGCTTGGTGTAAAGCTTGCGATCATGCAGATGGATGGCGACGTCGGGTCCGGGCAGGCGATCGCCGAATACATGCACCTTGCCGTCGGCGTCGCGGACTCGCAGCGTGCCCTCGCGGATGAACCGCCGAAGTAGTATTGGACAACAGACGCACGTGGTAATCCCCCGCGATCGTCACAAATCCCCATAGCAATGAATCCGAAAATGGATCACGCAGCGCCGGGCGAAGTTGCGCTGAATTGCCTCACGGAATTGATCTTCACGGTATCCACCTCAGGTCGGCCCCTTAACGGCCGTCATGTAATGTCCACTTTAAACCACGCTTATCTCCTAATAACAGAGAGTTGCACAGACCGCCTTTGGCTTCCCGCGAATCCCGCGGTCTGCTATCGTCGGTCGCCATCCGAAATGTCGGATAAAGGAGAAAACGAGTTATGGTGAGTGCTGCTGATGATATTGTCGCAATGATCACGGATAGATCCAAACACACCGGCGGCGCGCTTCAGTTGTCGGAATCGCTCGACAATCTAGGACTGGACTTTATGGAAGTGGTCTCATTGATTTTTGATATTGAGGAAAAATTCGATATACAGATTCCGCTCAACGCGAACATGGATATTGAAAGCAAGACCGTGGCGGATCTCATCCAAGCGGTCGATCAGCTTGTTGCCGCTAAAGTAAAATCGAATTGAACAGGGTTGTTATTACCGGCCTCGGCGTTGTCTCATCGATTGGACAATCGACGCGGGACTATTGGGACTCTTTGGTTGCGGGCCGCTCGGGCTTCGCACTGCCAACCCTTGGAACCGCTGCGCAGGCCACCGGCAAGCTCGTCGGCGAAGTCAAAAGTTTTGAGCCGGCCACTCATTTTGAGTTGTCACAAATCCTGCTTCTTGACCGGGTTTCGCAATTCGCCGTCGTTGCGGCGCGACAAGCAGTGAGCCAATCGGGACTTGCGCTGCAAGATGAGCTCGCCGAGCGAACTGCCGCGATCATCGGAACTGGATCGGGCGGACATACGACTGTTGATGACAGCTTCCACCGTCTCTACGCGGAAGGCGCCGCGCGCCTGCATCCCCTGACTATCCCCAAGGCCATGATCAGCGCGCCGGCGAGCCAGGTTTCGTTGTACTGCGGCATCAAAGGTCCGATTTTTGCGGTTTCATCTGCTTGCGCGTCAGCAACGCATGCCATCGGCCAGGCATTCCATATGGTGCGAAGCGGCAGCGTGACCTGTGCCGTGACCGGCGGCACGGAGGCGAGCATTACTTTCGGTGCGATGAAGGGTTGGGAAGGCATGCGCATCATGTCGCCCGACACCTGCCGGCCCTTCTCAAAGGACCGAAAGGGGATGGTGATCGGCGAAGGAGCCGCCGTGGTCGTGCTTGAGGCGCTGGATCACGCGCGCGGCAGGGGTGCGGATATCCTGGCTGAGATCGTCGGATTTGGAATGAGCGCCGACTTCGAAAGATCTAACTGCTCCCGATGCAAATGGAATGGCGCGGGCCATCACTGCGACACTGGCCGATGCAGCCTTGTCGCCGAATATGATTGATTATGTCAACGCTCACGGAACGGGCACGACCGCCAACGATCATGCCGAAACGGTGGCCTTGCATCGAAGTTTCGGCGTCCATGCGCGGCAACTTGCGGTTTCGTCTACGAAGTCCGTTGTCGGTCATACGCTTGGCGCCGCGGGCGCGCTGGAATTTGTCGCAGCCATCATGGCAATTCGTGACGGTATCGTGCCGCCGACCATGAATTACCTCGGGGCGGACCCTGACTGCGACCTCGACTACGTCCCGAACGAAGCGCGGCGCATGCGCGTTCGAGCGATCTTGAACAATTCCTTCGCCTTTGGCGGATTGAACGCTGTTTTAGCAGCGCGCCAATTCGAGGGGTAACTCCGGCAAATCCGGTTTTTCCAAAGCCTGCAAAAAGCCCGTCTGCCGGGATTAACCTATATTGAGATAGAGCCAAACCGCGTCGATCACCCGTTGCGGCGTGATCGGTCCAGGCGCTCGCGTCGAGGATAGATCGACAATCGGAGGCTGCTGCGGCCCCGCTACGAAGTGGCTGTCGGTTTTAATGGACTCATTCGGACAAAGGGCGCATAAGCCCGCTTGTGATGGATTCTTGGCTGAGAAAGCTAGCGGTCATTATCGCGGTTGGCGCGTGTCCGATGTCAGTAGAGGCTCAGACCATTAAGAAAGAGCCGGAGGCCAACCAGCTATCGTGCGGACAGAAAGTGCTGGTTGATAATAATACGTGTCCGGCAAATGAAATTTTACAAGTGACCGGCAGCTGCCTCAATACGACGGTTACGTTTGATATCGCGAGTGCTCAAAGGGGAACGCAATACAACTGCGTCAAGCGAAAGCGCGAGTAACTCGGGCGTGACAACGCTGCGCATGGCCAATACACGATCGTTAGCTTGATGCCGATCGAGAAAGACAAGGTCATTTATCGAATCAAGAACCCGGTGGAAGCATTCGAGCGCACCGCCGAGGAATACCAACTCACGATCACGCTCGCATAATTCTTTTCGATGTCTTCTCACGTGCGGTGCACGCGGCTCAAGCCGCATGCCCTTGCGTGAATGCGCCACTCCTCCAGCCAAAGGAACATCAATTGCAGGTTTTTGTGCGCGACAACAATGTCGATCAGGCCCTCCGTGTTTTGAAAAAGAAAATGCAGCGTGAAGGCGTGTTCCGCGAAATGAGGCAGCGCCGCTCCTATGAAAAGCCATCGGAGCGCAAAAACCGGGAAAAGTCGGAGGCGATCCGCCGCTCACGCAAGCTGGCGCGCAAGAAAGCGCAGCGCGACGGGCTCATTCCCGACACCCGCAAGAAGAAGTTGCTGGACGAAAAGAAGCCCGGACAACGTCCGGGCCGACCACTGCTGTGAAACCAATGCGTGGCTATCCAGAGAGATCAATGACAGATCATTCCGATTTTTCCGTTGTGGTGAAAAACAGGGGCCGCCCCCCGAGCCCGTGGAAATGGGAGATCTATCGCGCGGGTAGGAATAGCCCGGTCAAACAGTCCGAGGTCTATTTCAGCACGGTAGCGGAGACCAATCGCGCCGGAAGGAAAGCACTCAGCTTATTTCTAAGCGAGTGCCATGATGAAGCGTTCTTTGAATGGCCATCCAAATTTGGTCCCAAGCGAATAAGGAAAAATCGATAACGCCAATTGTTGCCAAGGTGCTGCGGATTTCGTCGTCCACGGCATTTCCTACCCGAGCCCGACCCTAGAGCATGTCCTGGCCTCAGCGAGGCCGCCCGACCACTGGAGCCCGCGACGGCGCGGGCTGACGTTACGACCGCCGCCGCGACGCACAGTCGCGCGTTTATCGGCCCTTGAATGTGGGCGGTCTTTTGGCGTGGAACGCTTCGACTCCCTCCCGGAAATCGTCTGATTGACGCAACCGGCTGTAGCAATGCCCTTCCAGCTCGATCGCGATCGCAAGCGTTGAATCCTCAGTGTCGTTGAGCAGCTTTTTTGCCGTGCGCTGGGCGATCGGCGAGAACATTCTCAGTTCATCGACAAGGGCATCCGTCGCTGCCTCAAGCTTGTCGTCGGGCACGCATTCGGTCGCGATGCCCCAGTCGAGTGCCTGCTTGCCGGGGATGCGCCGCGAGCGCATTACGATGTCTTTGGTGCGGGTGATGCCAACGATCTTCTGCAAGCGCGCCGAACCTCCGGAGCCAGGAATTTGGCCGAGCTTTTGTTCGGGCAACGCGTAGAAGCAGGTCTCCGAAACAATTCGAAAATCGCAGGCAAGCGAAATCTCGAAGCCGACCCCGAAGCAATAGCCGCGGTTTGCGGCGATTACCGGTTTCGAGCAGCGCGCCGGCGCGGCGATGTTCCAGGCGAGTTTGGAGACATGCTCCGGTGTCGCTTCCAGGAAGCCCTTGATGTTGCCTCCGCTGGAGAAGTGTTCGCCGACCGCGCGCAGCACGATCACGCGCACGCGGTCGTCTTCATCGAGCGCCTCGAATACCAGCCGCAGCTGGTCGCGCTGCGGCATCTCGATCACGTTGAGCGGTGGACGGTCGAGAACGATGTCGGCTCGTTGTTTTTCGGCATTCAGTTCCACGCGGAAGCCGTTGAGTTTCGCCAGGCGCGGGTCGGGAAATGTCATTGCCGTCATGCTGCGGTTCCATCCTGGTGCGAGCCTGCGCCCGCTTTTTCGGTTTCGTATTCGCCTGCCACCAGCTTGCGGCGCAGGAGCTTGCCGACGGGTGACTTTGGAATGTCGTTGACAAAGACGTAGCGGCGCGGGCGCTTGAAATTGGCCAGGCCCGACTTGCGGCAGAATTGGTCGAGTTCGACGTCGTTCACCGGCTTGCTGCGCTTGATAAATGCGGCAATGACCTTGCCCCAGCGCTCGTCGGCAAGCCCCACGACCGCCACTTCCGACACCGACGGGTGCAGTGACAGGCAGCTCTCGATCTCGACCGGCGAGACATTCTCGCCGCCCGTGATGATCATGTCATCGACACGCCCGGTGACGAACAAATCGCCATCCGCATCGAAATAGCCGGTGTCGCCGGTCAGGTACCAGCCGTCGCGCAATGCCTTGGCGTCGGACTCGGGCCGCCGCCAGTAGCCCTCGAACGACTTATCGCCCGCGAGATAAGCAATGATCTCGCCTTCTTCGCCGGGGGCGGCGATCTGGTCCGGCGACGCGCCGAGTTTCATCACGCGGACGCGCTGGTTGATGCCTGCCTTGCCGGCGGAGCCCGGCTTCGCCGGCGCGTTTTGATTGATAGTGAAGGTATAGATTTCCGAGGAGCCGTAGTGATTGACGAACAGCTCCGGCTTGAATGCCGCCTGCAATTCCTTGAGCAGGCCGTCGGTCATCGGCGCGCCTGCAAAGCCGAGCTTGCGGACGGAGCGTACGTTGGTGTTCGCGAACGCCGCATGATGGACGAGATCATGGTAGAGCGTCGGGACGAGATAAAGATTGGTGATTTTCTCGGCTGCGATCAGCTCAAGCGCACGGAGGACGTCGAAGCGCGGCAAGCAGATGAATGCGCCGCCGATCAGCGACATCGCGAGCAACGAGCGCACGCCCATGGTGTGGTAGAGCGGCATGACTCCGAGCGTTCGCTCGCCATTGCCGTACTTGTTTTGGGCGACGTGCGCCAGCGCGGCGGCGCGTTCGACGCTCTGACGGCGCGGCACACCCTTCGGCCGCGCCGTGGTGCCCGACGTATAGAGCATCACCGACCAGGCATCGGGCCCGACGCGCGGCGCGGCGTCGGCTGCGTGTTGCCCGTGCAACGTGCTCCATGGGGTGTCGCCGGATTGCGCCTTGCCCAGCGCGATGCGCGGACGCGATTGCGCGGCTTTCGATTGCGCGACCGCCTCGGCGGTCGCGTCCTCATAGACGACGGCTCGTCCGTCTGCGTTCTCGATCAGGAAATCGAGCTCATCGGCGGTCGCGCGCCAGTTCACCGGCGTGATGATGATACCCGCGAACTGGCACGCCCAGTGAATGGTTGCGGCTTGCCAGCGGTTTTGTGCTGCGGTGAGCAGGTGATCGCCGGGCTTGAGGCCGATCTCATCGAGCGCCGCGACCACGCTTGAAATGCTGCGATACCATTCCGCATAGGTCAGGCGTGTCGCTCCGTCGACGATCGCGAGCGCATTGGGGTCGCGCTCTACGCTGGCGATGAAACTGGTACCGAGATCAAGCATGCGCACGCGCCTCACGGAGCTTCCCGGCGGCTTCGAGCGCCGCCGCCAGGATCGGAGCGTAGCCGGTGCAGCGGCACAAATGTCCGCTGAGAAAATCGCGTAGTTCGGCTTCGTCCGGATCGGGATGATGCCGCAGATAATAGTCGAGCGACATCAGGATGCCGGCGGTGCAGAAGCCGCATTGCAGCGCATGATTCCTCCGAAAAGCTTCCTGCAATACCGACAGCCGGCCGGGCGCGGGCGCCAGGCCCTCGACGGTACGGATTTTGGCGCCGTCGGCCTGGACCGCCAGCGTGAGGCAAGCGCGCGCCGGCACGCCGTCGATCTCGACGGTGCAGGCGCCGCAGACGCCGTGCTCGCAGCCGACATGCGTGCCGGTCATGCCGAGGTCGTGGCGCAGGAAGTCGGTGAGCAGCATGCGCGGCTCGGCGTCGCCCTCGACCGTGCGGCCATTGAGCTCAAAACGGACACGGTGGCGCGCGTCGGCGCTCAGGCGCGGCATCGGCGGGCCTCCTCGACGGTGGCACGGCCGAGCCGGCGGACCAGCGCGCGGCGATAATCAGCGGTGGCATGCAAATCGTCACGCGGCTCGAGCTCGCCGGCAAATTCATCGAGCGCGTCGTCAAGCGCGTCACCGCCGATGTCCGGAAAATCACGTGCGGTGGGAACATCGGCAACGCCGCCGATCGCCAGCCGCACTCCGTCCGCGTGCGCGACGGCGGCACAGGCGACGATGGCGAAATCGCCGTGGCGGCGGGCAAACTCGCGGAACGCGTAGCCATGGCCCGCCGCGCGGCAGGGGATGTCGACCGCCTCGATTAGCTCGTTGTCCTTGCGCGCGGTCGACAGCAGGCCGGTGTAAAACTCTTCCGCTGGAACGCGCCGCTGCTCTCGCTGCGACGACAGTTCGACGCTGCCCTTGAGCGCGAGCAGCACCAGCGGAATCTCTGCGCTCGGATCGGCGTGCGCGACGGAGCCGCAAACCGTGCCGCGGCTGCGGGTCTGCGCGTGGCCGACCCAGGGCAGGGCGGCGGCGAAAAGCGGCTGGCGCGCGGCCAGTTCGGGCCACGCTAGAAGCGCCGCCTGACGGACGCCCGCGCCGACGCGGATGGCGTTGTCTTTGACCGCAATCTTCGCCAACTCGCTCAGATGCATGATGTCGACCAGCACGGCCGGACGAGCCATCCGCATGGACAGCATCGGCACGAGGCTTTGCCCGCCGGCGATGATGCGCGCGTCGTCACCGTCTTTGGCGAGCGCGGCGTGTGCCTCTGCAAGCGTCCCGGTCCGGATGTAATCGAAACGCCCAGGCTTCATGTGCGCCTCGGGGAGTTCTCGCCGGCGTGGATATGTGCGGCGAGCTTTGCCGGCGTCATCGGCAGGTCGATGGCGGCTAGCCCGAGCGCATCGGCGACGGCGTTGGCGAGGCACACCGGCGTGCTCATGCAGTTACCTTCGCCGACACCCTTGGCGCCGAGTGGCGTATAGGGCGAAGGGGTCTCGATATGCAGGATCAGCGGTGTCGGCACTTCCATGGTCGTTGGCAGCAAATAGTCGGCAAACGTACCGCTCAGGAAGGCGCCATCCGGCGAGTACGCATATTCCTCATAAAGCGCGGCGCCGAGCGCCTGCGCGAAACCGCCGGTGATCTGGCCCGCAACCATGCCCGGATGCAGCACGCGGCCGCAGTCATGCATGGTCACGTATTTGTCGATGCGCACGGCGCCGGTCACCCGGTCGATCTCGACGCCGCAGAAATCGAAAATGAAACCGTGGCAGAGCGATGAATTGATCTCATCATTCTCGGTCGGCGCCGTGAGCTCGGGCGGCGTCCAGAAGACGGTCTCGCGCAGCGTCTGGTTTTCCTCTGCGACCAGGCCGGGCGACCAGTGGCTGGCGGCAGCAAGCCTTGAAAACGGAATGGCGTTGTCGGGATTGTCGCGGGCGCGGGCCTGCCCGCCGGTGAATTCGATGTCTTGCGCTGCGACGTTGAGCTGGGACGCGGCCGCGCGCGCAAGCTTCGCCTTGACCTTTTCAGCCGCAAGATGGGCGGCGCCGCCAACTGCAGCAGCGAAGCGGCTCGAGTAGTTACCGGACGCGATCGACCAGGCATCTTTTGCGGTGTCGAGCTCGGCGATGACGCGGATGTCGGATGGCTTGAGGCCGAGGGCGTCGGCGACGATCTGCGCCAGCACCGTGCGATGGCCCTGGCCCTGTGGCACCGAGGCGACATGCACTGAAACACCACCGAGTGGATCGAGCGAAACGGTCGCGGTTGCCTGGGCGCCGTTCTTCGCACCTGCCTTGCGGCGCTCTTCCGGCGTGAGCACGGTGGTGATGTAGCCCATGTTGGAGACGCTGGGCTCGACTGCGGCGGTCAAGCCGATGCCGTAGATGCGGCCTTGCGCGCGCGCCACCTTCTGCCGCTCGCGCAGTTGTGCGAAATCTCCTTGCGCCAGCGCGATTTGCAGCGCTTTCGCATAGTCGCCGGAATCGAGCGTGGCGCCCGTCGCCGTGCGATAGGGAAAGCCGTCGGACGGCACCAGGTTTTTGCGGATCACGTCGAGCGGATCGAGCTCGAGCTCGACTGCGACGCGTTGCATCAGCCGCTCAAGCGCATAGTACATCTGCGGTCCGCCAAAACCGCGATTGAGTCCGGACGGCGTCTTGTTCGTGAGTACGACGCGGTTGCGCACCGAAACATGGTGGATGTCGTAGGCGCCGGTGAGGTTTCCGTGCATACGGTAGAGCGTCGCCGGCTCGGGAGCGCGGATGTGCGCACCGACGTCCTCGAGCTGGTCCCATGCCAGCGCCTGCACACGCCCATCGTTGTCGACTGCCGCCTCGAGCGTAGTGATGCGATTGGTGGCCGATACCGACGCTGCGAGATGCTCGAGTCGGTCCTCGATCCATTTCACGGGGCGACCGGCGACGCGCGCGGCGACACCCATCAGCACGATGTAGGGAAACACACCCTGCTTGACGCCGAAACTGCCGCCGGAGTCCGGCGGCGTGCGCAGACGAAGGCGATTTCCCGGCACTTTCAGCGCGCGCGCCATGACGGCGTGCAGGCTGAACGGCCCCATGAAATTGGAGAGCACGTCGTAGCCGTCTTCGGTCGCATCGTATTCGACGACGAGGCCGTAGGTTTCGATTGGCGTGCAGGAATTGCGCGGATAGCGGACCGCCACCGACACGCGATGCGCAGCTCGCGCGAAGGCACGCTCGGGATCGCCATAGCGGAACGAGCGTTCACTGGCGATGTTCGAACCGAGGCCCTCATGCAGCGCCGGCTGCTTCGAATCGAGCGCGGCGAGGGGGTCGACGACGGCGGGCAGCGGCTCGTATTCGACCTCGATGAGTTCCAAAGCATCTTCGGCAAGGTAGCGGTTGGCGGCCACAACGACCGCGACCGGCTCGCCGGCATAGCGCACGCGGTCGACGGCGATCGGCCAGCATTCGATCGGCGCCTTCACGCCGGCGACGAGGCTCGCCGACAGCGCGGTGACCTCGGCGCCCGTGATGACGGCGGCGACGCCCGGCGCCTTGCGCGCCGCCTCAACGTCGGCGGCGCGGATTTTCGCATGCGCGTGCGGCGAGCGCAGGATCGCGGCATGCAGCGTGCCGGGCCGAACGCCGAGGTCGTCGATAAAACGGCCGCGCCCGGTGAGCAACGGGCCGTCTTCGACGCGCTCAACCGACTGGCCACACCAGCTTGTCGCTACTCCGGTCATCCGCGACGCTTCCCGACCACTATTCCCGCGCAAATCGCCGATGTGCGCAAGCAGGGATCTTGCGCGCGCCGGAAAGAGTGAAAACGGCGCCCGCGAGCGGGGCGCCGTCTTGCGCGTGCTATCGCACGCTTACTTGGCGATGTTGACGTACTTTCCGTTGACCACCTTGAGGATCGCGGTGATGCCGGTGCCGTCGCGCACCGCATCCATGGTGATCGGTCCGGCAACACCTGGGAAATCCTTGAGCGTGCCGAGGCACTGACGGATCTTGTCGCGGTCGCTCTCGAGATCTTCCGGCTTGTTGGTGATGCCCGCCTTCTCGAAACAATATTTGAACGAGTAGACGATGTCGTAAGAGCGCGGGCCGCTGTAGGGCGGCAACTGGCCATTGAGCCGCGGCTTGATCTTCTTCACGTAGGCCTGGACCTCCGGGCGTGGATCATCGAGCCAGGCGGCGGTCGACATGTAGGTGCCTTCCGCGGCCTTGCCGGCGATATCGATGTAGCCCGGCGCGCCGGCGCAAGCGCCGCCGATGATCGGAACCTTCAAGCCCTGCTTCGCCATCTCCTTGGCGATCGCCGCGGCGTTCTGATAGCAGGCGCCGAGCGCGATGCCTTCGGCGCCGAGCGATTTCGCTTTCGTCACCTGCGCCGAATAGTCGGTGTCCTTGGTGCGGTAGGTCAGGCTGTCGAGAATTTCGATGCCATGGTCCTTCAAGAGCTTCGGCAACACGGCAGCGCCTTCGCCCTTCGAGACCGCGTCTTCGGCGTCATAGATGATGACGACCTTCTTGATCTTGTAGTCCCTGAGCCAGGCGTCGACGACCGGCTTGAGCTGCTTGTCGCTGGTAAGCGTGTTGCGGAACGCCCACTTGCTCATGGCCGACAGGCCGGGTTTCGCCGAACAGTAGGAATTGATCGCGGTCTTGAAACGCGAGTCGAGTTGCGGCGCGATGGTCTCGAACGGGCCGCTGAAGCAGGGGCCGATGACGGCGAGCACCTTGTCGCGGTCGACGAGGCGGTTCATCGCATTGAGGGCTTCGGATTCAAGCGTCTGGTCGTCGTAGCAGATCATCTCGATCGGCAGGCCGCCGATGCCGCCTTTGGCGTTGATCTCTTCGACGGCAAGGTCGATCGAGGGTTTCGCCCCCTGGCCCCACTCGGCGCCCTTGCCGGTCAACGGCACGAGGCAGCCGATCTTGACGTTGCGGCCGGCGAGCTTGGCCGCGTCGGCATGATGCACCGGCAGCAGGGCGAATATCGTCGCGGCCGCGGCCAGTGATGTCAGCAGTCTTACAAGACGTTTCATCGCATTACCCTCCCATTAGTTGCTTGATCGAATTGCCTTCTCGTCCGATCGCGCAGCGCCCACGAATTCTTATTTTGGAATATCTTATCCCGACAGCAGGAAAATGATACCCCGCGAGACGTTGCGTGTTTCATGCGGCGGTCTGCCCCAAATATGTGCGCTGGACCTCCGGCATGTTCAAAAGCTCCTGGCCCGTTCCGCTGAGCGCGATACGTCCCCGTTCCATGACGTAAGCGTAGTCGGCGACCTGGAGGGCCTTGCGCGCGTTCTGCTCGACCAGAAGGATGGTTTTGCCTTCGGCTTTGAGCTCGCGCAGCGCCTGGAATATCAGCGTGACGAACTTGGGCGCGAGCCCAAGCGAGGGCTCGTCGAGCAGCAGCAGGCGCGGGCGCGCCACCAGCGCGCGGCCGATCGCCAGCATCTGTTGCTCACCGCCGCTCAGCGTTGCCGCGATCTGGTCACGCCGCTCCGACAGGACCGGGAAGCGCTCGAACACCGCACCGATGTCGCGATCGATGTCCTTGTCGTTGCGCACGTAGGCGCCCATGCGCAGGTTGTCGATCACCGTCATGCGCTTGAGGATGGCGCGGCCTTCCGGCACGTGGCTCATGCCGCGGGCGGTGATTTTGTGGGCTGCCATGCGCGCAATGTTTTCGCTTTCGAACTCGATCGTTCCGGCGCTCGGGCGGATCAACCCTGAAATAGTCTTCAGCAGGGTGGTCTTACCGGCTCCGTTCGCGCCGATCAGCGTCACGATCTGACCCTGCTCGACGGCAATGCTCACATCGCGCAAAACCTCGATCTTGCCGTAACCCGCGCGCAGCCCATGCACGGAAAGCGTCGTCATAGCTTTGCGTCCTCACCGAGATAGGCTTCGATCACTTTGGGGTCGTTCTGGATGTCGCGCGGCGCGCCGTCGGCGATCTTGGTGCCGAAGTTGAGCACGGTGATACGGTCGGAAATATCCATGACGAGCCGCATGTCGTGCTCGACCAGAACGATGGTGATGCCGCGATCACGGATACGCGTGATGACCTCGTCGAGCTCCTCGGTCTCGTGCGGGTTCATTCCGGCGGCCGGTTCGTCGAGCAGCAGCAGCCGCGGCCGGGTCGCAAGCGCGCGCGCGAGCTCAAGCCGCCGCTGGTCGCCGTAAGAAAGGTCGGACGATTTGGCCGCGCGCTTGTCGGCGAGCCCAAGGAAATCCAGAAGCTCCATCGCGTTCGCGCGCATCTTGCGCTCTTCGTCCGCCTCGCCGAAGGGCCGCTGCAGCATGACGTCCATCAGCGCCCCGGTGACCGACGGATAGAAGCGGCAATGCTCGCCGACCATGATCGTTTCCAGCACGGTGAGATGCGGGAACAGGCGGATGTTCTGGAACGTGCGCGCAATACCCCTGATCGTGCGCTTCGAGGGCCGCGCATCGTCGACTGGCTCGCCTTCGAACACGATGCGCCCGGAATCGGCGGACAGCACGCCGGTGACGAGATTGAAGAACGTCGTCTTGCCCGCGCCGTTGGGACCGATCAGCGCATGGATGTCGCCGCTGGCCACGTCCATGCTCACCTCGTTGAGGGCGTAGAAGCCGCCGAACCGTTTGGTGAGGCCGTCGATCGAAAGACAGATGGTGCGCGTGTCAGCCACGGCCGTTTCTCCATCGCCTCAACGAAGCCCACCGCATGGAGTCGCGGGTGAGCAGGCCGTCGGGCCGCACGATCATCATCACGATGAGGATGATGCCGTAGGCGATCAGCCGTTTCGCATTCTCGAAGTCGAGGAATCCGTGCAGGAAATCGTACACCCGGTTCATGGGGAACGAAGTCGGTCCATTCGACCGGCATCAGCTCCAGCCACTCGCGCAGTGTGCGCAGGAATTCCGGCAGCAGAGTGAGCACGAAGGCGCCGAGCGCGGGCCCCCAGAATGTACTGGCGCCACCGACGACGACGTAGGTCAGGATCTCGACCGCGAGCATGATGTTGAACGTGGTGGAGTTCGACGTAAGTCGTGTGGTGCGCAAAAAGTGCGCCGGCGAGCCCTGCGATCATCGCGCCAATGCCGAACGCAAGCAGCTTGGTGCGCACGACATCGATGCCCATCACTTCAGCGGCGGTCTCGTCCTGCTCGATCGAGTCCATCGAGCGCCCGAGGCTGGAGCGCTCGAGACGCGCGAAAAAGATCAGCAGCAGCGCGATAAGCCCGACGCACCATTCCAGCGTGCGCGGGTTGAACGGGATGTTGCGGAAACCCTGCGCGCCGCCGGTGTAGTCCCAGCTCAGGATGATGACCTGGACGATCTCGGAAAAGCCGAGCGTCAGCAGCAGCAGATAGACGCCCTTGATGCGCAACGCGGGAAATCCGACCACGACGCCGATGATGCCGGCAACCGCGCCGCCGAACGGCAGCGCGACCGCGAAAGGCAGGCCCATCTTCTGGGTGAGGATCGCGGAGGCGTAGGCTCCGATCGCCATGAAGCCGGCTTGCCCGAGCGACACCTGTCCGGTCTTGAACGGCGCAAAGAAGCTGTACGCGGCAATGATGTGAATGGCGGCGAAGACGAGAACGGATTGCGTGTAGTTGTCGATGAGACCGGTGAACATGGCTATTTTTGTTCGGCTGTGCGCGTGCCGAACAATCCGGTCGGCCGATAAAGCAGGATGAGGATGAGGATGAGGAATGAGAAGAAGTCGCGCTCCGTGGTGCCGATATAGGCGGCCGACAGAATCTCGATCATGCCCAGCAACAGCCCGGCGATCATCGCGCCCGGCACATTGCCCAGGCCTCCGAGCAGCATCACAATCAGGCCTTTCACCGCGGCGCCGAGGCCCATGAACGGGGACACGCTGCTGTTTTTCAGCCCGTCGAGCACGCCCGCGATGCCGGCGATACCGGAGCCGATGACGAACGTGATCAGCACCACGCGGTTGACATTGACGCCGAGCAGCGCGGCGGTTTCGTGATTTTCAGCCACCGCGCGCATGGCGCGGCCGAGCTTGGTGCGCTCGATGAACAGCCAGAGCGCGACCATCAATGCGATCGCGATGCCCAGGATGAAGATCTGCACCGAGCTGATGGTGACCGGCCCGAAGTGATAGAGCTCCTGGTGGATCGTTTCGGGAAAAGAGAACTGCCGACCGCCGAAAACATAGATGGCAAAATTTTGCAGGACGATGGTGAGGCCGATCGTGCTGATCAGCGGCGCGAGCGGACGGTCCTTCGGCACCGGACGCACCGCGACAAAGAACGCCAGCGCGCCGAGGACCGCACAGGCGATCATGGCACCGAGCAGCGCGACATAGATATTGGTACCGGCGTACAGGACCAGGAACAGCCCGACGAAGGCGCCGACCATGAACACTTCGCCGTGCGCGAAATAGAGGAGGTTGAGTACGCCGAAAATCAGCGTGTAGCCGATCGCCACCAACGAATAGGAAGCGCCAAGCATCAGGCCATTGATGAGTTGCTGGTAAAGCATGTCGGTCCTTCAGGCCGGCGCGGTTGTTTGCTGACGAAGCAGCGTCGGATCAGTCGGCAGCAAGATGACGGCCGCCATTCTCCAGCGCGGCACCGCGAAGTTTCCGGATGTTTGAGCGGCCTGCATGGTCAATGCGTCGCTCCGGAAAAATCTTGCGCGACGCGCGAGAGCGCGACGCGTGCCTTGCGCGTCGTTCCCGGTGTGTTGCGGCTGCGGCCGACAAATCGCGGCACGCCGGCGGTCACGACCGCGCCGATCGCTGCGATGTCGCCGTGCTTGATGGCAGCGAGAGCGGTCTTCTGCGTGCCGCCGTCAGGGGCGTCGATAAGCACGAGGTCGGCCGCTTTGCCCGGCGCGAGCAGTCCACTGTCGAGACCATAGACGCGTGCGTTGCTGCCCGTTGCCGCGCAGATGAAACGTTCGGGCGGCATGTCGGTCAGGCTCGAAAGGTGCGCGATGGTGTAGAGCATGCCGAGCGGCATGATGCCGCTGCCGGTTGGCGTGTCGGTCGCGATGATGAATCGGTCGAACGCGCCTTTTGCCTCGGCCAGCTTCGCGCACAGGAGGGTCGTGCGCAGGTTGCCGGCAGTACAGACCTGAAGGGCGATCGTCGATTCCGTGATCACGCGCTCGAAGTCAGCGTCGGGCATCGCGGTTGGTCCGCCGTTGATGTGGAACGACACATGCGGATGCATTTTCAGAAGATGATCGCCGGTGATCGCCCCCGACCCGGGGATCGACGAGCCACCGGTGTGGCAGGTCGTGATCAGGCCTGCCGCCTTCGCGTCGGCAACGAGGGGAACGTAATCATATGCGGTCTTGACCGCGCCAAAACCGGCTTTCGCCAGCTTCACGCCTTTTTGCGCGAGCTCGCGGAAATCCGATTCCTTCAGGCCGGGCTCAAGGATGACCGAGCCGGCGAGGACGCGCATGCCACCCGGCCGGTAGTCGGCGAAGCAGCGCTGCGCGGCAAGCGCCAGCGCTTTCACGCCTTCGACATCGCGCGGCCGTCCCGGCACATGCACTTCCGAGGCGGAGATCGCGGTCGTAGTGCCGCCGTGCAGGTAGCTCTCCAAATAACCCACGGTGCGCTGGCGCGGCGTGTAGTCGCCAAAAGTGATGTGGACGTGCGAATCGATGAGGCCGGGGATCGCAGTCATGCGATCAGCGTCGATTACGACGTCGGCGGTCTCCGTCATGCCCGCCGATGCGGTTCCGACCGAGACGATCGTCTCGCCGTCAAGGAGGATCGTGTCGCCTCCGGTAAACGGCTTGCGCCAATCGCCGGAGACGATCTGACCGAGGTTGACGATCGCGACTTTCATGGGCTCAGCCGCTCCGTCCTCAGTTTGACTTGCGGCCGAGCTCGTCTTCGAGCCGGTAGGATTCCATCAGGCTGTCGACGAGGCCGGTGGCGCCGTCCCAGTCGAATGTGCGGTAGCTGTGGCCGGTGGTGACAAACCGCGCCCCTGCATAGAACATCTCATATTGCGTATGGCGCGAGCCGAACTCGGAGCCGACCGCGTCCCACGCGGCCTTCAGGAATTTCACTTTTTCTTCCGGGCCCATCTTCGCCGCGCGTTGCGTCACGTCGATGATGCGCTTGAGTTTCGGGTCCTCGAAGTCGTGGATCGAGGAGGGCAGCATGATAAGCGCGCCGCCGGACAGCTCGCGCAGCGTGTTGACGATGCGCGGGTAGAGATCCTGCGTCAGCACCTGTGCGGAATACATGAAATGCTTGTTCGGCACGTACCATTCGCCGCGCATCGAGCCTTCCGCTTCCATGCCGGCCATCATGGCGTTGACCATGCTGCTGTTCGCGGCGAGATAGCCGAGCTGCTCGCGCACCGACGGAATGTTGGTGGTGCCGATCGCCTCGGTAATGCGGTGGGCAAGCCCGAGCAGGAACTTGATCTTTACCGACAAGCGGATTTGCGACTGGTAGTTCTGGTAGTTATGCCCAGCGGTGTCATGAAACTGGGCGCGGCACATGTCGGGGTCGCGGTGCACGAACAGGCGCTCCCACGGCACCTTGACGTCGTCGAAATAAATAAGCGCGTCGTTTTCGTCGAAGCGCGAGGAGATCGGGTTGTCGAAAATCGAAACGGCCGCCGCCTCGTAGGATTTGCGCGACAACACGCGCAAGCCCTTGGCGCTCATCGGCAGCGCGCAGGAAAAGGCGAGGTCTTCCTCGCCGGGCTTCAGCGGCTGCAGATTGGCGACGAACACTTCGTTCGCCATGATGGAGCTCGTGCCCAACATTTTGGCGCCGCGGATGGTGACCCCGCCTGAATCCTCGTCCACGATGCGCGCGACCAACTCCTCCTTCTGTTCGCCCCAGTCTTTGGCGCGCTCGGCCTGCGGATTTATGATCACGTAAGTGAGAAAGTAGTCGTTACGGCTCGCCTCCTCGAAGTAATCACGCAAGGCCTGCGCGCGTTTGGGTCCGTGCTTTTCAAACACCTCGATGCCCATGCGTTGGCCGACGAGAGCAGAGGCGAGGTGATCCGGCGAGCGTCCCATGAAGCCGTAGGAGAGGGAGGCCCAAGCCTGCATCGCCTTGCGGCGCTGGATCATCTCGGCGTAGTTGCGCGGCATCTGCCAGGCGCGGTTGATGCGCCGGTTCGAGCCGTGCGGCAGGAACGTCATCAGCTCGATGTTTTCCGGCCGCGCCTGATAGTCATAGAGCAGCGCCGCTGACTTGACCGAATTGCGAAATGCAGGGTGCTCGGTGACGTCGGGCACGAGCTTGCCGTCGATGTAAACTGTGCGGCCGTCCTTGAGCGACTTGATGTGCTCTGCCCCTGTTTTGCAGTCCGCCATGGCCGGTTCCTTCTTCCGTTGCGCGCGCTTGCGCCGACGTCACGTCAACCCATCGACGCCTTTGATCTCGCCCGCCGCAAGGCCGCCAACGCGATGATTGGGGCGGCCGCGGTTGGCGTACACGCAGATGATCGCGATTTCGTTCGGCAGCGGCGCGTCCTGCAGCGTGATGGTGATGCCGTCGTAGTGAGAGCGGACGTAGAGTGCATCCTTGTGTGCAAGCGGGATGTCGATGGTGGCGCCCGCTGCGGCGCGCTTGGTGATCGAGGAGATCCAGGCTTTGCCGCCGCTGGCGGCCTCGCGCATCACGTTGCCGAACACGGTGGTGAGCATGGATACGCCGTGCTCCTGCTCGCCGTCGACGCCGATGATGGCGGCCTTGCCGTAGCTTTGCGCCTTGTGCGGCGCGAGCAGGGAAATGGCGAGCGTGCAGATGGTGCGGCCAATCTCGGCGCTGGCATCTGTCAGCGGCTTAAGGTCGCGTTCGAAGCGGCCGGCGAACGGATTGTCGATGACGGCAGCGACCGCGACCTTGCGCAGCGGCGGATCGACGCGCTGCCCGGCTTCCTCCGCGATTTCCTCGATGAAGGTCAGCGTGCGCTTGATGTGCATCGATAATTCCCTCCGGCACTCTTCTTGTTTGTTGGCAAAATGATGGGTCAGTCTAGTAATGCATGTCAATAGCGGCGCATGGCAGCGGCGTTTCCGTGATGTCAGATGTCCTCGACGATGAGCGGCCGGCCGGGCTTGCGCGGGCGGCTGTCGCTGCGCGGGCGATAGTTGAGGCGGTAGCTCATCTCCTGTGCGCGCAGAGGCTCGCGGCAATGGTCACACACGACCGTTGGATTGAAATCGTGGCCGCATTCGTTGTGTTTGAGGATCAGCGGCGGCTTGCCGCGTCCGAGCCAATCGTCGCCCCAGCGCAGCATCGCTATCAGCGGCCCGAAGAGATCTTTGCCCTTTTCAGTCAGCGGATACTCGTAACGCTCGGGCAGATCCTGATACTTGCGGCGCACGAAGATTCCTTCCGCGACCAGCCGGTCGAGACGGTCGGTCAGGATGTTGGGCGCGATACCGAGTTTGTTCTGAAGATCGTCGAACCGGCGTATGCCGAAGAACGCTTCACGAATGACCATGAAACTCCAGCGGTCGCCGATCACTTTCAGCGTTTGCGCCACCGAACTTGGACGGCCGCGGTCCAACACGGCGGGATCGGACGGGCGCCGGTTGCGCTTGGCGTCAATGACCGGCGTGATGCCCGCGCCCGGTCCGTTCCGATAGGTCACGTTTTTGTTGTCGACCTCTTCCTTGCAATGCGAGCAGGCCACCATCGGCCGGCATATTTCACCGCAAAGATTGTGAACGAGATAGATCGGCGGCTTGGCGGTCTTCTTCAGCCACTTGTCGCCGAACGCGAGCAGCGCCAGCATCACGGGATAAAGCTCGATGCCCATCCGCGTAAGGCGGTACTCGAAGCGTTTCGGCCGTTGCGAGTACTGCACGCGACGCAACAGCCTGCCGGCGGCGAGATCGCGCAGCCGCTGCGCGAGCGTCGCGCGCGGAATTCCAAGCGCTGCCTGAAACGTCTCGAAGCGCGTGGCAGTGAAATAGCATTCACGCAGCACGAGAAACGCCCAGCTGTCGCTCAGGATCGCGACGGTACGGCCGACCGAGCAGTTGCGCTCGTGGATGACGCGTACATGCTTTGCTCGTGACCGTCGCGTACTACGCTGCGCCGGTGCGCGGCGCCGCAAACTCACAACCTGACCCATCGCCACCCCGAACGCAGCGCCTGTCGAACGCGCGCGGCTGCTTGACTTGACGACAACCTACATAGTCTAATTATGAAAGTCATTAGTCGCGGGGACGGTGCGGGGCCTCTCGCAGTCATGAAGCCGGCAGCGTTCGAGTACGTGGTTGCCAACAGCATCGAGCAGGCGGTCGCCGCGCTAGCGCAAGCCGGCGGTGAGGCGAAAATCCTTGCCGGCGGGCAGAGCCTGGTGCCGATGCTGAATTTCCGGTTGCTGCGCCCGGCGATTCTCGTCGACATCAACCGTATCCCCGGCCTCGCTTTCATCGAAGATGCGGGCGATGCGGTCAAAATTGGCGCATTGACGCGGCATCACCAGCTCGAAACCTCGCCGATCATCGCGAAACACTTTCCGGTGCTGTCGTGCGCGATGACGCATGTCGCCCATCTTGCGATCCGTAACCGTGGCACCATCGGCGGCAGCCTGTCGCACGCTGATCCCGCCGCCGAACTGCCGATGATGGCGCTGCTGCTCGGTGCAAAGCTTCACATTGTCTCGGGCAGGGATGAGCGCTCCGTCGAAGCGCGGGCGTTCTTCCGCGATGCGCTCACCGTCGATCTCGCGGAAGACGAATTGCTGACGGAAATCCACCTGCCGAAATTGCCGCCGCGGACCGGTTGGGGCTTCGAGGAAGTCGCGCGCCGCGCGGGTGATTTCGCGCTGGCTGCTGTTGCCGCGACGATCACGATGTCGGGTGGTGCGACGAAAGAAGCGCGCATCGCGCTCACGGGCGTCGGCCCGACACCGCTGCGCGCAAGCGAAGCCGAGGCCTTGCTCGTGGGCCAAAAGCCCGAACCGAAATTGATGGCGCGGGTGATCGAGGCGGTGCGCGCCGCGATCGAGCCGGCAACCGACCTGCACGCCTCGGCGGATTACAGGCGGCAGCTCGCGGGAGCTCTCGCAGGCCGTGCGTTGGCCACCGCGTTGCAGCGCGCAGGCGCGACATGAGCAACCGGCGCGACATACGTGTCACGGTCAACGGCGTGGCTTACGAGCGCGCGGTCGAGCCGCGCCTGCTGCTGGCCGATTTCCTGCGCCACACGCTCGGCCTTACCGGCACGCATGTCGGCTGCGAGCATGGCGTCTGCGGTGCCTGCACGGTGCTGGTCGATGGCGACAGCGCGCGCTCGTGCCTGATGTTCGCGGTGCAGGCGGACGGCTGCACTGTGGAGACTGTCGAAGGCCTCGGCCGGATCGGCAAACTCAACCCCTTGCAGCAATCCTTCCACGAACACCACGCGTTGCAATGCGGCTTCTGCACCCCCGGCATGCTGATGACCGCGACCGATCTCCTGAAGAAATATCCGCTCGCAACCGACGACGATATCCGCGACGGGCTCTCGGGCAACCTCTGCCGCTGCACGGGCTATGAGCACATCGTCAAGGCGATCCGGGCGGTGAAAGCGGGAGCCGCGCGATGAAGATGCATCTTCTCTCCGGCGGCCGGTTGCGCATGCGGAAGAGCGTCTATTTCCCGGATGCGGATAGCAGCGAGACCATGGACATCCCGGTGTCCTGCGCCCTTTTGCGCCATCCGCAAGGCAATGTGCTGTTCGATACCGGCTGTCATCCTTCGGTACCGGAGGACCCAACAGCGCGCTGGGGCGGGCTTGCCAGAATCATGGTGCCCGTCATGCCGCGCGGCGACAACGTGGTGACCGGTCTCGCCGCTCTGGGCCTCACCTGCGACGATATCGACGTCGTCGTTTGCTCACACCTGCATCCCGACCATTGTGGCTGCAACACCCTGTTCGCGCGCGCGAGCTTCATCATTCACAAAAGGGAGATCGAGGCAGCGCGCGCGCCGAACGCTAAAAACGCCGGCTATCTCGCAGGCGAATGGGAGCAGTCGGCGCCGACCGACGAACTTGATGGCGAGCGCGACCTGTTCGGCGACGGGCGCATCGTGCTGATACCGCTGCCCGGTCATACGCCGGGCACGACCGGCGCGCTGGTCGCGCTCGATCGGTCCGGAAAATTCCTGCTCGCCTCCGACGCCGTGAGCGTGCGCGAAACGCTCGATCGCGATGTCATTCCGCGCAACACCTGGAATGTTGACGCACTGGTGAAATCGCTTACCGAGATCAAGCGCATCCAGAAGCAGGGCGCGACGGTGCTGTGCGGTCACGACGCCGCGCAATGGCAAAGTTTAAAAAAAGGTGCGGACGCCTATGACTGACGTTCCCGAAATCCACGCCCGGCCGAAGATCGTCGGGGCACGGGTCAAACGCACCGAGGATCCGCGTCTGCTCACCGGCCTCGGCAGCTATACCGACGACCGGCAAGTGGCACGCGTGCTGCATGTTGCCTTCCGCCGGAGCGACCAATCGCACGCGCGCATCCTTGCCATTGACTGTGAAGCCGCCCGTACCGCACCCGGCGTCATCGCCGTACTCACGGCGGAGGACCTCGCCGATGCCGTGAAGCCGCTGATCGCCACGTCGCGCATGGCGAACTATTGCGCGACGCCGATTTTGCCGCTGGCACGGGGCAAGGTGCGTTACGTCGGCGAGCCCGTCGTGGGCGTCATCGCCGAAAGCCGGTATCAGGCGGAAGATGCGCTCGAACTCATCGGCGTCGATTATGCACAGCTGCCTGTTGTCATCGATGCGGAAACGGCGGCTGACGACGGCGCGCCGCTTCTGCACGAGGAGGCGCGCACCAATGTACTTGTGAGCCGTGAGTTCAAGCGCGGTGACGTCGATGCCGCGATTGAAGTGGCGCCGGTGCGCGTCAAAGGCCGTTTCCGCATGCACCGCAAGACTCCGGTGGCGATGGAGCCTCGCGCATGCCTTGCCGAATACGACGCCGGCCGCGACGCGCTGACTCTGCACTCGGCGACGCAGGTCCCCGGGATCGTGCGCGATGCTCTATCCGCCGCTCTCGACATGCCCGGCCACCAGATCCGTGTGGTAGCGCCCGATGTCGGCGGCGGCTTCGGTGGTAAGGGCTCGCTCTATCCCGAGGAGATTTTCGTCTGTGCCGCCGCGCGTCGGCTCGCGCGTCCGGTCAAGTGGACCAGCGACCGCATGGAGGATTTGACCTGCAACAGCCAGGGCTTCGACGAGATCATCGATGCCGAACTCGGTCTCAACGGCGACGGCCGCATCATGGCGCTGCGCGCGGATGTGATCGGCGACGTCGGCGCCTATTCGATCTATCCGTGGACTGCGGCGCTCGAGCCGGTGCAGGTCGTAAGCTTCCTGCCGGGGCCGTATCGCATCGAGCATTATCGCGGCCGTGTGCGGGCGGTCGCGACCTCTAAAGCACCGACCGGACCCTACCGCGGCGTCGGCCGTCCGACCTCGACTTTCGTCATGGAGCGGCTGATGGATATGGCTGCCGCGAAGCTTGGGCTCGATGCGAAGGAAATCCGCCTGCGCAATCTCGTCGGCGCCGCTGAGTTCCCCTACAAGGTCGCTTCAGGCATCGTGTGGGATAAATCCGGCTTCCAGGAATGTCTCAATGCCGCTTGCGACGCGATCGGCTACGACGCGTTGCGTGCGGCGCAAAAAAAAGCGCGCGCGAAAGGCCGCTGGTCCGGAATCGGCGTTGCGTCTTACGCGGAGCTGACCGGCATCGGCTCGCGCATCTCGGTCGCGCCCGGCATGCCGATCAATACTGGCACCGAAACGGCCAACATTCGCATCGACTCGACCGGCGCGATCACCGCCGCGTTCGGCGTCGCTTCGCACGGACAGGGACTGGAGACGACACTGGCGCAGATCGTTGCCGAGCACCTTGGCGTGCGCTTCGAGGATGTCCGCATCGTGCAGGGCGACAGCGCCGCGGTGCCGGGTGGCACCGGCACTTATGCAAGCCGGAGCCTCGTGCTCGCCGGCGGTGCGGCAACGCTTGCGGCGCGCGCGGTGCGCGAGAAGGTGTTCAATGCGGCCTCGCATCTGCTCGAAGCGTCGGCGGCCGATCTTGTCGCTGAAGATGGAAAGGTGTCAGTCGCCGGCACCGATCGTTCGGTGACGTTCCGCGAGGTTGCGCGGGCGGTCTACTCCGAGATGGGGCGTCTGCCGCCGGATGCACGCGACGAACTCGCCGCCACCAAGACCTACGATCCGGTATTCGGCACAACCACGTCGGCCACACACATAGCGACGGTCGAGATTGATCCAGAAACGTTTGAAATCAAAGTGGGTCGCTTTGCCGTTGCGGAAGATTGCGGCCGCCTCGTCAACCCTTTGATCGTGGACGGTCAGGTGCATGGCGGCGTCGCGCAAGGCATCGGTGCGGCGCTCTACGAAGAAGTCGTCTACGACGACCAGGGCCAGATCAACACCGCGAGCCTTGTCGACTATCTGGTGCCGACGGCGTGCGAAGTTCCACCGATGCAGGTGGTGCATCTGGAATCGGAATCGCCGACCACGCTCGGCGGCTTTCGCGGCATGGGCGAGGGCGGCACCATCGGCTCCCTGGCCGCGGTTGCGAACGCGGTCAGCGACGCGCTGTCGCCGCTGGGGATTGAGATCAACGAGCTTCCCGTAACACCGGAGCGCCTGTTCCGCCTGATCGAGGCGGCGCAGGCGCGCGGCAAAACCTGAAAGGGCGATCATGGATTTCGGGCTCAAGGGCAAGATTGCTTTGGTGACGGGCGCGGCGCGCGGCGTCGGGCGCGAGATCGCGCTCAGCCTGGCGGCAGAGGGGGCGCACGTCGCGGTCAATTATCACAACTCAGGTAAGGAGGCCGAAACGCTGGTTTCCGAGATCACGGCGAAAGGCGCAAAGGCGAAGTCCTACCAGGCCGACGTGGCCGATTTTGCCGCTGTGAAGACGATGGTCGACGGGATCGTCAAGGATTTCGGCGGACTCAATATCCTCATCAACAATGCCGGCATCGCGCGGCGCCAGCGCTTCATCGAAACGAAGCCGGACGACTGGCATCGCCAGATCGACGCCTGTCTCTACGGTGCCATCCATTGTTGCTATGCTGCCGCGCCGCACCTCGACGCGGCGAAAAACGGCCGCATCGTCAGCGTCATCGGCGATTCCTCGCGCGTCGGCGAATCCGGGCTCGCCATTGTAGCGGCAGCGCGCGCCGGCGTGGTGGCGCTGATGAAATCGCTGGCACGCGAATTCGGCCGCTCCGGCACGACGGCAAACACGGTTTCGCTCGGCCTGGTCGAGACCGCGCACGACAAGGATTGGGTCGAGGCCAACCGCGAAAAGCTGGTGAAGCTTTATCCCGTACGCCGGCTCGGCCAGCCCGGAGACGTCGCACCGATGGTGACGCTGCTCGCTTCGCCGCATAGCGGCTGGATCACTGGGCAGGTGATCAGCATAAGTGGCGGGTTTAGTATGGTCTGACGAGGACTGAAGATGCTGCACACGGATCTGATCGCGCCCATTCCGGAGTTACTGAGGCGGCACGCCGCAGCGCGCGGCAGCAAGACGGCCTATCGCGATGCGCAGTCGTCGGTCACCTATGCCGAGCTGCTCGACCGCACCGGCAAGCTCGCGGGACATCTTGCCGATAACGGGATCGCGGCGAACGACACCGTTGCGATCATGCTGCCGAACTCCGTGCAGTGGGTCGAGGCCTGCTTTGCCATCACCCGCGCGGGCGCGGTGGGCGTTCCGATCAGTTACGATGCGACCGAAAGCGAGGTCGCCTATCGTCTGACCGACGCGAACTGCAAGGCCGTGTTCACCACCGGCGAGCGCAGCGACCTGTTCGCAAAGCTCAAAGGCCAGGCGTCCAATCTGAAGATCCTGATCGTGACCGATCGCGGCCAATGCAGCGCGGACGGGTTGCGCTATGCCAAGCTGGTCGCCTCAGCGGCAAAATCGGCGCCGCGCGATCCGGCTTCGCTGCATGAACCGATGTACATTCTCTATACCTCCGGCACCACCGGCCGCGCCAAAGGCGTGCAGCTTACCGTGCACGGCATGTTGTGGATTGCCGCGGCCTGCTGGGCGCCGATCACCGGGCTGTCCGAAAAGGACACGGTCCTGTCGCCGCTGCCGCTTTTCCATTCCTACGCGTTGAATTTGTCCGTGATGACGATCCTCGCGACCGGCGCGAGCGAGTACATCATGGAGAAGTTTTCCACCAATGAGGCTGTGCGCCTGCTCAAGACCGGCGAGTTCACCTACTTCCCCGGCGTGCCGACGATGTTTCATTACCTGTTGCAGGCAACGCGTGCCGAAAAGGACGTGCGTTTCCCGAACCTGCGGCTGTGCGTGTCGGCGGGTGCCATTATGCCGGCGACGCTCAACCGCGAATTCGAGGCGCATCTCGGCGTGCCGCTGCTCGACGGCTACGGCATCACCGAAACCTCGACCATGGTAACGATGAACTGGCCCTCCGGCGGACGCACTCTCGGGTCATGCGGGCTACCGCTGCCGGGGCTTGCCGTGCGTGTCGTCGATCCGGCGAGTGGCATGGATTGCGAGCCGGGCCAGGAGGGCGAGCTGATCGTGCGCGGACCCAACGTTATGCCCGGCTATCACAACAAGCCCGAAGAAACGCGCAATGCGCTGCGTGAAGGCTGGTATCACACCGGCGACCTCGCCAAGAGCGACGAGAACGGTTTCCTCACCATCACCGGCCGTTTGAAAGAGCTGATCATCCGCGGTGGACAGAACATCGCCCCGGCGGAGATCGAAGAAGTCGTGAACACCTTTGAGGCGGTGCTCGATTGCGCCGTGGTCGGCATGCCGCATGAGCATCTGGGCGAGGTTCCGGCGCTGTTCGTGGTGCCGCGGCCGGGCAAGACTGTCGAACACGATGCGTTGATCGCCCATTGTCGCACGCATCTATCTGCGTACAAGGTCCCACATAGCGTGCAATTGATCGCCGAGATCCCTCGCACGGGCTCGGGCAAGATCATACGTTACAAGCTTAAGGAAACGATGAGGGCGTGAGGCAGGGCGCGTTTGAAGGAGATGGTGTGATGCAGGACGTCGAGACACTATGGGCGGACTTCGCAACTCCCATCAAGACCGCGGACGACTACTTTAATTCGCTGCGCGGCCGCCGCATGAGCGTCTATTTCATGGGCGAGCGTGTGCCGGAGCCGGTCGACCATCCGGTGATCCGGCCGTCGGTCAACGCGATGGCGGAAACATTCCGCGTCGCCACCGAGCGGCCGGACCTCGGCACGGTGCATTCGGACATCAGCGATCGGCAGATCAACCGCTTCCTGCACGTGCCGGTCGCGCCCGGGGAGCTTGTTGCCAAGCACGAGATGCAGCGCGAGCTTGGGCGGCGCACGGGCACGTGCTTCCAGCGCTGCGTCGGGCTCGATGCCATCGGCACATGTCATTCGGTGACATTCGACATCGACGCCAAGGCCGGCACCGACTACCACAAGCGCTTTCTTGCCTTTTTGAAGCGTGCGCAGGCGGCGAATGTCGTGATCGGCGGCGCTATGACCGATCCGAAGGGCGACCGCTCCAAGGCGCCGCACCAGCAGAAGGACATCGATCTCTTCCTTCACGTCACGAAGCGCGACGAGAAAGGCATTTACGTCTCCGGCGCCAAGATGCACCAGACCGGCGCGGTCAATTCGCACTGGCTCATTTTCATGCCGACCATGCGGATGACCGAGAAGGACCGCGCCTGGTCGGTGGTTGGCGCGGTCCGTGTCGACGCGCCCGGCCTCACATACATCGTCGGCCGACAGACCAACGATACCCGCCTGGTCGACGGTGGCGCGATGGACGCCGGCAACGCGCAGTTCGCCGGCCAGGAGTCGCTGATCGTGTTCGAAAATGTGTTCGTGCCGCACGCGCATGTGTTCATGGACGGCGAATGGGAATACGCGACCTCGCTGGTCGAGCGCTTCACCACCTATCACCGCTCATCTTATGTCTGCAAAACGGGACTTGGCGATGTGCTGATTGGCGCCGCGGCGTCCGCGGCCGAGCACAACGGCGTCGAAACCGCCTCGCATATCAAGGACAAGCTTGTCGAGATGACACATCTCAACGAGACCATCTATTCAAGCTGTATGGCGGCGGCGCATCAGGCAAAGCCCGTCGCCTCCGGCGCCTACATCAACGACGAAATGCTGTCGAACGTTGCGAAACACAATGTCACGCGCTTTCCCTACGAGATCGCGCGGCTGGCGCAGGACATCGCCGGCGGTCTCGTCGTCACGATGCCGTCAGAGAAGGACCTGCAGAACAACGAGATCGGTCCGCTGATCCGCAAATTCCTGCAAGGGCGCGACGGCGTCGAGGTCACCGACCGCATGCGTATCCTGCGGCTGATCGAGAATATGACCATCGGCCGCAACGCCGTCGGCTATCTGACCGAAAGCCTGCATGGCGCCGGCTCGCCGCAGGCGCAACGCATCCAGATCGCGCGCGGCATGAAGATCGAGGAAAAGAAAGCGCGCGCCCGGCACCTCGCCGGCATCGTTCAGACCGGATCGAAGTAGTGGATTTCCAGGAGCGTACAGCCACCGTTCGACTTGAACGGCCCATGATAGGCGCCAGGTGGACGAACGGCATAGGTGTTGGGCGGAAATGATTTTCCGCCATTTCCTTGTACGTCGTTTCCTACTGTCAGGTCGCCCGATACGAGGAAGACCTCCTCCCAGTAATCGTGCACGAAGGGCTTCGTCGTGAACACGCCGGGCGCGAAACGCAGGAGCCGCGTGCGCGTGCCGCGGTTGTTTGTCTCATCGAGCGCGCCCGACAGGATCTTCTGCTCGATGCCTTTCGGGTAGCCGGGCGGCGTTTCCCAGCCGACATTCAGGTCGAGGGTGTGGAATTCGTCGTGCTTTTTGTTGACGGGCATAATGTATCACCATCCGTGCAGGAAATTGACGATGTCCGCTGGCGGATTCGCCTCGACGGGGCCCAGGCGCCGGTACTGGCCGCCGGAAAACACCAGCGGGTGGCCGCGCTTACCCTGATTTTCATGCAGCTCGATCACGCGTCCGACAAAGATTTCGTGATCACCGCCGTCGTGGCGGTCGTAGGCTTCGCACTCAAATGCAATCACGGCATTCGGTAACAATGGCACGCCGGTCTTGCCGCTCAACACCGTCTGCCCGATCCATTTCTCGCCCTTGGGGGAAGCGAACTTGTTGGACAACTCCTCCTGGTTCTCGCTCAGCACGTTGATTGCGTAACGCTCGGCCTGCTGCCAGGCGACGAAGCTATTGGCCTTCCGGTGGATGCTGAACAGGACGAGCGGTGGCTCAAGCGAAAGCGAATTGAAGGAGCTGATGGTCATGCCGAGGCGCTCGCCGGCCCGCGTCACAGTTGTGATAATGGTGACGCCGGTCGGAAACTGACCAAGTGCGTCACGGAAACGTCGAGTGTCCAACACAGCATTCCGCCGGTGAATTTTCTTCGGCGATCATGTACCAAGTGCCAGTCGCCAATCAAGGAACAAGCCATGCTCGCCTTCGAGCGTCATGCAAGCCATGAAACCGATCGTGCCGAACTTGTGCCGAAAGCACTGATCGTTGCGGGCTGGACCGGCCGCGATGAAAAGTCGCTGCATCATCATATCGAGGAGCTCGCGGCGATCGGCGTGCCCCGCCCGTCGTCGGTGCCGGTATTTTACCGCATCAGCACGGCAAATCTCACGCAAACCACGCGTCTGGAAGTTCTTGGGCCCGACACCTCGGGCGAGGCGGAACCCGTGGTCGTCGCGATGCAGGATGGATTGTGGCTTGGCGTCGGCTCCGATCACACCGACCGTAAAGCGGAAACGATGGGCATCGCGCTGTCGAAGCAACTTTGCGCGAAGGTTGTCGGCAAAACCCTCTGGCGTCTCGATGAGGTTGCGCCGCCATTGGGACCGATTGATCTTGCGCGCGCTACGTGACCATCGACGGTAAGCGCCTGAAATATCAGGAGGGGCCGCTCTCGACGATGCGCAATCCCTCCGACCTGATGTCACGCGCCGGCGGTGCGGCAAAATTTGCGACGGGCACGATCATGTTCTGCGGAACGCTCGGCGCCATCGGGGGCATTCGCCCCGCCGCGCAATTTACGGCTGTGCTTGAGGATCCGATCCTCGGCCGCGAGATGAGCTGCGAATACAACATCGATGTCATTGCCGGTTGTCCGCTAATGACCGGCCAACGAGACTGCGAATTTTGGGACAAGGAATTTCAATTCTTCAGGTGCGGCAAGAACCCGCCGCTCTTTTCTTGCTACCTTAAATGTCAGAACTGTTGTAGCGAATTGCAGTCGGGATAGCTGGCGTCGCGGAAATAAGTAAACAGCAGTTTTCCGAAATGGGTTTGACGAACGGCGGATACTGATTGCTGGAGGTGGCCCGGTCGGCCTTGTTGTGCGCGTGGCTGCTCGGGCGTCGCGGTCTGCCGGTTCGGCTGTTCGACGTCAACAAAACCGTGCAAGCGGATCCGCGGGCTGCCACGACCCATCCCGCCACGCTCGATTTGCTGGCCGATGACGGTCTTGCGGACGACATGGCGCGCGTCGGGCTGGTGGCGCCCATCTTCCAGTTCTGGGATCGGCCAAGCCGCGAGAAAGTCGCCGAGTTCGATCACATTGTTCTCAAGGACGACACCAGTCATCCATTCGTCGTTCAGTGCGAGCAGTTCAAAACCGCCAAGCTTCATTCTCGATCGCCTGCGAAAGCTGTCCAACGTCGATGTGCTGTTTGCGCACGAGGTGGTGGGGGTCGCGCAGACCGACGGCCTGGTCTAGCGTCGATGTGCGCGGCCCCGACGGAGTCAAGAGCGCATTCGGGCGCTTATCTGATTGGCGCCGACGGCGGACGCAGCGTCGTACGCAAGCAGAGCGATATCGAGTTCGAGGGATTTACCTGGCCGGAACGATTCATCGTGCTCACCACGCCGTTCGATTTCGAAGCGGCTCATGGATTGTGTTTCCGCAGCTACTTCGCCGACCCGGACGAATGGTGCAATTGCTTCAAGGTGTCGGCTGAAGGACCGCCGGGGTTGTGGCGTACGGTTTATCCGGCCAGTCCCGATCAGTCCGAGGAGCAGTTAATGAGCGATGCGGCCGTCCAGGCGCGGATGCAAAAATTCTTTCCGGCGTCGCAACCCTACGAGATTGTTCATCGCAACCTCTATGTCACCCATCAGCGTGTCGCGGAAACCTTCCGCAAGGGCCGTGTGCTGCTCGCCGGCGATTCCGCCCACGTCAACAATCCGATCGGCGGCATGGGATTGAATGGAGGCATTCAGGATGCTGCGAACCTCGCAGAAAAGCTTACGGCGGTCTTGCTAGACAAGGCGCCCGATGCTCTTCTTGACCTTTACAGCTTGCAACGTCGCACGGTGGCGACCGAATACGTGCAGGAGCAGTCAATCGCGAACAAGAAACGCCTGGAGGCGCGCGATCCGGAAACCCGCCGGCGCAATCTCGACGAGCTTCGTGAAATGGCGGCGGATCCGGCACGCGCCCGCCAGTTCCTGCTGCGAACCTCGATGATCGCGAGCCAGCGGCGCGTTGCTGCCATGACGCTGACCGAGGCCTGACGATGTTGTCTCCCGATATCGCGCCGTGCCGCAAGCAAAGCCGTTTCTTGCCGCCGCTGCGCAATTCGCCGGCGGACACGATACACCGCGCGCCTATCTCGAACGCTGCCTTGATGCGCTCGCCGTCTGGGAGCCGAAAATCGGCGCGTTTGTTCATACCAATCTCGATGGGGCGCGAGCTGCCGCCGACGCGTCGTCCAGGCGGTGGCGTGACAACAAACCATTGTCGGCAATCGACGGCATGCCGATCGGCATCAAGGACATCATCGAGACGGCCGACATGCCCACCGAGATGGGCTCACCGTTGTTCGACGGTTGGTCGCTCAGGGCGCGACGCTGCGGCGGTCGCGGCTTTGCGCGAAGCGGGAGCGGTCATTCTCGGAAAGACAGTGACGACCGAGTTCGCGGCGACTGAGCCGCGCGGCACCCGCAATCCCTGGGATCTTGCTCGCACTCCGGGAGGGTCCAGCAGCGGTTCGGCCGCCGCCGTTGCAACCGGTCTTGTCAGCGCTGCGCTCGGCACGCAGGTGATGGGGTCGATCGTCCGGCCGGCCAGCTACTGCGGCTGCGTGGGGTTCAAGCCGAGTGTCGGCGGCATTAACCGCGGTGGCAGCCATGATGACTTGAGCCAGAGCTGCATGGGCGTTCTGGCTGCAACGCTTGAGGACGCCTGGCAGGTCGCCTCCGAAATTGCCGCGCGCGCCGGCGGCGATCCGGGCTATCCGGGCCTGGTCGGGCCGCTCCGCGTGCCGCCGGCAGCCAAGCCGCAGCGGCTCGTCTTTCTCGAAACGGCGGGTTGGCAGGTGGCCAGCCCGGAGGCGAAACAGGCTCTCCAGGAAGTCAATGGCACGCTTGTCGCGTGACGGCGTCGACATCGTCACCCGACGGTCGGACAGACTGGTCGGTGCCGTGGAGGACGCGATAGCCAATGCCCGCCCGCTGTCGGTCCGGATCAATGCCTGGGAATCGCGCTGGCCGCTCAACACCTATCGCAACCGCGATGCCGGCAAGCTGAGCCGCGCGATGCTCACGCGTCTCGCGCAAGCGGAGGCAATGGGCCTCGACGAATATCGCGCCGATCTCGACGAACGGATCCGTGTTCGCGCTCTCTACAACAGCCTGGCCGCGCAATGCGATGCCTGCGTGACGCTGGCGGCTCCGGCAGCCGCACCGATCGGCCTTGGCTCGACTGGCGATCCGGTGTTTGCAGTGCCATTCTCATTGCTTGGCGTGCCGGCAATTTCGCTGCCGTTACTGCACGAGCAAGGTCTGCCGCTCGGACTTCAGGTGACCGGATTTAACGGGAAGGACGCGCCGCCGCCGCGATCGCCGGCTGGATAGAAAAAACACTTGTAGGCCGAGCTGCGCGCGAATGACTGCAACGAATGACGAGGAGGAAGTCATGCGGACAACAATCAAGGGACGTCGAGTGGATTCTAGCCTTGACGGCACTGACGGCGCTCGTCGTCGTTCCCGCGAACGCAGAGGACATGAAGCTGTGGCGGCACGGCATCGTGGAAGCCAAGAGCGACGCCGGCATTGTCTTCATGGGCGAGCAAAGGCGGATTTGCGGAAAAACAGGGCCTGAAGATCGAGATCATGCAATTCAAGGGCGACACTTTGGCGCTGAAGGCGCTGCTCGCCGGCGAACTGGACAGTTACGAAGGCAATCCGGGCTCGCCGATGGTTGCGGCCTCGCGGGGCGCCGATATCAAGCTCATCGGGTGCTATTGGCCGGGTTTGACCTACGCCATCTATTCCAAGGCGGGCATCAACAGCCCCGCCGACCTCAAAGGCAAGACGTTCGCCATCTCGGCGCCCGGTGCGCTGCCTGATCTCGTCGCGCGCGCGGTTCTGGCGCAGAACAATGTGCCGGCGGCCGATGTGAAGTTCACCGTCATGGGCAGCGATGCCGATCGTTTCAAGGCAGTGACGGCCGGCATCGTCGATGCGGCGGCGGCATCCAGTGGGTTCGCGCCGGCGGCCGAGAAGGCCGGCGTCAAGATGCTCGTTCACGCGATCGACGCCGTTCCGAACTACGTTCGTTTCTGCATCTATTCGAGCGGAAAGACGCTCGCTGCGCGCAAGGACGACGCCGCGCGCTTCCTTGCCGCCGAGATGGCTGGATTTCGTCATGCCTTGGCGAACCGCGACCAGACAATCGCGCTGACACGCGAGATCACGCTTGCCAAACCGGACAATCCGCTGCCCGCTTTCACCTACGATGAAGTGAAACGATTTTCGGCCGTCGATCCGGATATGCCGATACCAATGAACAAGCTCGCCTGGTTGCGCGATCTGCTGGTGACGACGGGCAACCTCACCAAGCCGATCGATCTCGACGCATTTGTCGATGCCGATGTCAGAACGAAGGCGCTACAAGTCAGCCAAGTAGCAGTCAAACGAGGCGGGTGGGACAAGGCGGGGTCGACTCGCGTTTCCATTATGTTTTTGCTGGTTCGCCGAGATCAGGCGAGTGATGGGTTAGCGCGATGAAGCTCGCCGTGCCGGACATGATTTCGAACTCGTACTTCCCGGCCATCGCCGCCATCGAACTTGGATTCTTCCGGAAGGAGGGGCTCGACGTCGAGCTTGAGCTGATCTTTCCGGTCGACAAGGCCTACGCCGCGTTGCGCTCGGGCGCGGTCGACTTCGTTGGCGGATCCGCTCATTCGGCGCTCGCCGCCTTTCCGCAGTGGGAGGGCGTCAAGCTGCTCTGCGCGCAGGCCCAGGGCATGTACTGGTTTCTTGTCATGCATAAGGACCTGGAGGCCCGACGAGGGGACCTCGAGGTGGTCAAGGGCCGCAATATCGGAGCAGCGCCTTGGGTCGACATGGGGCTTCGCCGGCTTCTCATTGAGGCCGGCTTTGATCTTGATAGGGATCGCGTGAAGATCGCGCCGGTTCCGGGCGCGACCGGTCATAGTGTCAACTTCGGTCTCACTGCGGCAAGAGCGCTCGAGGATCGCAAGATCGACGGGTTCTGGGCCAACGGCATGGGTGCGGAGGTGGCCGTGCGCCGCGGCGTCGGAACGGTCGTGCTCGATGTGCGCCGCGGCGATGGCCCGAAATCCTGTTTTAACTACACCATGGCGTCGATAGCGACGAGCGATCGCCTGATCGAACGCTCGTCAACCGCTGCGCCTGCGGCCGTTCGGGCGATTGCCGGGACCCACGCCGCATTGAAAAAAGACGTTACGCTTGCGACCAAGATCGGACGCAAGCTCTTTCCGCCGGCGGAAGCGGAGTTGATCGCCGAGCTGATCAGGCGCGATCTTCCCTATTACGACACCACGATTTCACCGGACTTCGTTGCCGGAATGAACCGGTTCGCGCGGGATGTCGGAATTCTGTCGGGCGACGTACCTTACGAGAAGATCGTCGCGAAGCCAACTGAAGCCTTCGATGACTGTGATGCGATCTTTCCACTTCGTGTTTTGAGGTGTGTCGAATGCTTCGGTTGATGGTTGCTGACGTGGATTCGCCGTCGTATTTCGTGGCCACCGCCGCGGTCGAGCTCGGTTTCTTCAAGGAATAGGGGCTCGATATCGAGCTTGAGCTGGTGTACGGCGCGAGAAGCGGGCCCGAACGTCTGCGCGAGGGAACGCTGCATTTTTTCGGTGGTCCGGCCTACGCCGCGACCCGAGCGTTTCCGGCCTGGAAGGGCGCCAGGCTTTTGTGCGCGCTCGCTCAGTACTCCTACTGGTTCATGGCCGTTCGCGCCGATCTCGACGTCAAGCGCGGCGACATGAATGCCGTCAAAGGGCTGCGGATTTCGTCATCGACGGCATTTCCCAACATGGCTCTCAAGCACATGTTGGCCGAAGCGGGAATCGATCTCGAGCGGGACAAGGTTCAGATCGTTCCAAGCCCGACCACCGGCAAAAACGAACTGTGGCGCGGCCACGATGGCGTCGATGCGATCGAGCGAGGGGCGGATGCCTATTGGGGCAACGGCATGCGCGCCGCAATCGGCGAGAAGCTCGGTGTTGCAAAAATCCATCTTGATCTGCGGCGAGGCGATGGCCCGTCGGGAGCGCGCCTGTATAATTTCGCGGCGCTGACAACGACCGACCAGCTCATCAACGAGCAGCCGCAAGTTGCCGCCGCCGCGGTGCGGGCAATCGTAAAGACCCAAAGGGCGCTCAAGGCGGATCCGTCTCTCGCCACGAAGGTCGGGACCCGGCTTTTTCCGGAGGAAGAGGCCTCGCTGATCGGCGGTTTGGTGGCGCGAGACGCGCCTTTCTATGATGCAAATATTTCGCCGGAAGCCGTCGAAGGACTGAACAAGTTCGCTGGCGCAAACGGATTGATTTCGCAGCCGGTCCCCTACGACCAACTGGTGGCCCCTCCATTCATTCGTCAGCTCTGGAACGAATAGACTGCCGCCGCTGGCGTCTAGTGAATTCATTCGAACGCGCTCGGGGACGACGCGAAATCCGGTCTTTTGACCGCCACCGTGCTTGGCTGCCTGACGGGACAAACCGCGGCGGAGCAAATACGGCGTTGATGCGGCGGTCGACTGCCCTAGGGCGGTGCGCCACCGTTCTCCCATGACCCCCAGATACGAAGGCGGAGAACGAACCGCTTGGTTCTTTGAAAGTTCAGGCGACCGTGGCTGCGCCGTTTTGCGCGTCCACCGATGCCAAATGACGTCGGGTCCGATCAATTGCGACTGTCTCCGCTGGTTGATCTCTCAAAGAAGTGCAAATGCCGCGCTCACCCGGCGTGCGTGCAGTTCATAATTCTTGTCCAGCATGGTATCGAATGCACGATGGGAGGGATCGGTGACGGTTCGTCAATGAGCAAAATCGTGCAGAGGCCTTAGCCAGGCAGTCCATCTCCACAGGAGAGTCAGATGCGGTATTTGTCTCGCGCCATCGGTGTCATTCTCAGTGTTGTCGTGTTGCTCGCGCCTGCAACTGCGCAGGAGAAGACCAAGATCCGCTTCACGCTCGATTGGAAGCTGCAGGGTATTCATGCCTGGTATTTCTGGGCCAAGGATAAAGGCTACTTCGCCAACGAAAATCTCGATGTGACAATCGACCAGGGCGACGGCTCCGCTTACACGGTCACGCGGATCATGTCCGGTACGTACGACGCCGGATTTGGTGACGTGAACGCGATCATTCAGAACACCGCGCAGCGGCCCGAAGTCGCGCCGGTCATGGTCTACATGATCTACCACAAGGCTCCCTTTGCCCTGCTGACGAAGGCAAGCAGCCCGATCAAAGCCGTCGGGGATTTAAAGGGATTAAAGCTCGGTGCTCCGGCAGGCTCGGCTGCGCTCACCCTCTTTCCCCCGCTCGCGAAGAAAAACGGTCTCGATCCGGCTGCGGTAACGATCCTGAACATGACGCCAGCACTTCAAGAACCGATGTTGCTGCGTGGCGAGGTTGATGCCTCGGCGGTCTTCACGGCGACCAGCTATATGAATCTCGTTGCGCTCAATCTGGATCCCGAAAAGGAATTCCGCTGGCTTTATTACAGCGATCTGGGGCTCGACCTTTATTCGAACGGCGTGATGGTCTCCAAGCGGCTCATCAAAGACAAGCCGGAAGCGGTCAAAGGCCTGCTGCGCGCGATTGCGAAGTCTATGCAAGAAACTCTTGCGAACCCTGACGCCGCGATCGAGCTCCTGGCGAAGTCACAACCGTTGATCAATAAAGATATCGAAAAACGGCGGCTGCTGTACGTGACGAGGACGCTGATCGACACGCCGGAGAGCCGTGAAATCGGTGTCGGCGACATCAACGACAAGCGCATGACCGATGCCATCGGCGTTATTGTCTCGTCCTACAGTCTGCCGCGCACACCAACCGTTTCGGAAGTCTTCAATCGGTCTTTCTTGCCGCCGATCGCGGACCGGAGACTGCCGAAGCTGACGAACTGACACCGGTTCTGACCGCGATGGACGCTATCGCGCGGTCAGCCGCACCGGTGCAGTCCACCGGAATAGAACGCTTTTAGGTTCTCTCTGAGCCGGTCCGAGACCTGTTGCCAGGGCCTGTTGCGTGACATGCCGTCGCGCACCTGCGCATTCAATTCGCTTTGAACTTGATCGAGCGCAATGCCGGTCAAGGCCCCATCGCTGACGACCATCCGGCCTGCCACAACAAGCTGCTTAAGATGGTTTGATGTCGCGCGCCGAACCAACAAGGCCGCTTCGTCGAGAGGCATGAAGACGTCATTACTGATCTTGGAATAATCGACAACCATGAAGTCGGCCGGTTCGCCTGCCGCAATTCCGGCGCTTGCCGCGATCCCTGTGACACTGAAGCGCCCACCATAGCAACTCGAGTGAAGCAGCTTCGAAAGCGGAACACCGTCTTCCAGACTGAGCCCTTGATGCAGAAGGTAGTTCAGCCGCAATTCGCGAAATGCGTCGTCATCGTCGTCTACACTGAAGCCATCCAGTCCCATCGCGAATGGAACGCCCAACTCGTGCATTTTTCGCATCGGCGATATGCCGGATCGTATTGATAAATTCGAACTCGAGTTCACGCTTATCGTCACGCCGCGCTCACCCAACAGTTCCAGTTCGTCCGGCCGCAGCCACACGCCGTGCGCCACCGACAACCGTTCTCGACAGCAGACCAATGCTGTCGAAATATTTAACGACTCCGTCCGGATAGATATGGTCGAGAAATTCGCGCTGAACGCGCGACTCGAGCAGATGCATATGCACGCGGCGCCCGGTGAGCGCCGATTTCTTGGCTATCAACTCCAGCAGGGGCCTGGAGCACCATTCGGCTCCGTAAGGGCCGTATTGAACCGTCACAAGCGGGGATTCGATCTTTGCCGCCAGGTCATCGACGAATTGAACCGTATCTTGCGGCGATCGTGGCGCCGACAACAGCTTGGCGCGAATAGCGTCCTTATCGGCCGGCTCCAGGCCGTCGAGCAATTGTTCAACCGGGCCGTAGCCCAGCGGATTTTGATCTCGCATGGCGACGGCTATGGAGACACGAACGCCAATGTCGGTCGCGGCTTTGGCGACGACTTCCAATTCTTCGCCGAGTGCATTGGGATTCTGCGGCCGCGTGTAATGGATCATGATGGTGCCGATACCACCCAGCGCCTGGCGGCCCAGCGCGGCAGCCGCGACCAGATATGGATCCACCGGCGGGAGTTTGGTCATGTAAACCAGCCACAGCTCGAGCGGCAGATCGAACGCGCCGATCGAAATGGGACGTGTTCCCCGGACGTGATCATGCGCGTTGCTGAAAGGCGGCATGATGAGACTGTCGTGCTGCCCATGTTTCTGCTGCGGCAAAATTTCAGAAAACCTTGTTCCTGAAACTTTTAATTCCGCGCCGAAGCACGAGTGCCGGTCACGCTCGGACAAATTGAGAAGCCGGCCGCTGAATGCCTCTGACTGAGCCATGAATTGTCCAGTTCCCGACGGCACAGATACGCGGAGAATCAGGCGCGCTTGTTGCTCTTCTGCCTTTTTTCCGGACTGCGGCGCTCTTCGGGCGGCGACAGGCCGGCAACAATCGATCGCGCCGCTTTGTCGATGTGATCGCCGAGCAAGCGAACTGCAAGATCGGCATCGCGCTTGAGCGCGGCTTCAAGGATCTGCTGGTGGATCAGCGGGCGCGGCGAGTTGGGCAGCCGGCTTTGCGCCGACAGGCGGCGGTAGCGGTCGAACTGGTCGCTGAGCAGGCCATACAGGTGCAGCAGGCATTCGGACTGGCACGCGGACACGAGCGTGTAGTGGAATTCGCGGTGGCGGCTTTCCCAGATATCTTCTGCGACGCTCTTCCCAGCCTTTTCGAGCAAAGTCACCTTGTGACGAGCTGCGACCACCCGCGCTTCCCAGGCATCGTCACCGTTCTGGATAGACAGGCGCAGCGCCAGCCCTTCTACTTCCTTGCGCACCATCGCGATGTCCAGGATGTCGCGCACCGACACGGACGGCACACGAAAGCCGCGCTGCCCGGTGGCGACGACCAACCGGTTCTCCGCAAGTCGAGACAGCGCTTCGCGCAGAGGGCTCAAGCCGACCTTGTAGGCCTCGCGCAAGTCGTCGAAGCGCAACTTCATGCCCGGTGGCAACGAGTTGCTCAGGATGTCGGCACGCAGCTTCTCGAAGACGTCATTGGCCAGCGTGCGCGACTGCGGCTCGCGCGGCGGATAGGTTGGTGCGTCGTTGCTGGGAGAGTGCTTCATGCTCGCTGTCCGGTCCTGCACGTTGGCTTTCTTCATCCAGGCACACTTATTTTACCGAACCTAGAGCCTGCAGCGCGTAAATTCCGGACGCTATCCCAAGGTCTCTGCGAGCCCTTCGAGGCCGCGCTCGAAGCAGGCAAGCGGCGCCCGCACGACGCCAGCACCGACCTGACCGACGCCCGGCTGCTTGTGCGCGATGCCGGTGTTGATGACCGGCGCGGTGCCCGTTTGCAGCACCTTGCGGATATCAATTCCCGTCGGAACGCCGGCGTAGTCGAGGTTGGGCATGGTCCAGTCGGGATTGCGCGCGACCGTGATCTCGTACATCGCCTTGGTGAAGTTCGCGGCTTCGCTCGCCGATCCGGCGCCGACGAAGCCCGCCACCGCCGTTGCGGTCGCCATCGCGAAGCCGCCGAGTCCGACGGTTTCGACGATCGCGGAATCGCCCATGTCGGGATTGGCGTCCTTCTCGGAATAACCGGGGAAATAGAGCCCGGTCGGCATTTCGACGGGCGCGGTGTACCACCGTTCGCCGGTGCCGCTCACCCGTACGCCGAAATCCGTGCCGTTACGGCACATTGCGGTGACGATCGAGGAGCCTTCAATTCCGTTTGCCGGGTCAGTCATCGCCTTGCCCATCGCCATCGCGATGTTGAGGAAGAACTGGTCGTTCCTGCCAATGAAGCTCAGGACGTCGACAAGTTTCTTGGAGTCGGTCGAGGTTTGCGCCAGGAATGGCGCGATCTCACGCAGGAACAGCGCCGAACATGCAACGTTGCGCTGATGCATTTCGTCGCCCATCGCAAGTCCGCGCGCGATGATGCTTTTAAGGGGAATTCCGCCGCTTGCTTTCAGCGCCGCGGACAGAGCAGGGCCGAGCACGGTCGCGATCATGCGCAAGCGGTTGAGCACCTCGGCGTCATTGCCGCCGAAGCGCATCACCTTGCCCAAACCTTCGTTGATGGTGCAGTAGGCGCGATTGCCGAAGGCCTTGTTCTCGACGATCATCACTGGCTGGCTCATCGTCGTCATGCCGGTCATTGGCCCGACGGCGCCGAAGTGATGGTTGGGATGGAATGCGTATTTGCCGCCGGCAGCCGCGGCCTCTGCTTCGCCAAGCTCCTTCGCCCAGCCCTCGAACACAGCGATGCCGCAGATCGCGCCGCGCATCGGACCGCACATGCGATCCCACGTGATCGGGGGCCCGGCGTGCAGGATCATGTGCTTGGCGAGGCCTTTGATGACCTCGCCGGCGGGCTGTACGTCAATAAGAACCGGCTCGCCCTGTAAAATTCTTCGTACTGTTTCCTTGTTTGCGAGCTCGATTTTCTCCAACGTCAACTCTCCCGCGCCGCGTAGACCGAGTGTTTGTGGTGGTGCTGCACCATATTGGATCGACCAGATTTCGGCAAGAAGATCGAAGAATGTCGTTATAGAGTCGAAGGCCAGGAATTTCGAAAAAATTTGCAAAGCTGGAATTGATCGCCTAGACTTTGCCTTTGCAGCCGGGTGATCCAGGGATTCGGCTATGCCCATCAGAGACGAGATTCCGAGCCGCCTTGTCATTGCAATTGGCGGCAACGCCACGCATCCGGAAGGTATCCGTGGCACGCCGAGCGAGCAGGCGGACGTTGCCGCGGGCCTCGGCAGGGCGCTGCTGCCGCTGATGCAGCTCAACACGGAGCTCATCATCACGCACGGCAATGGCCCGGTCGTCGGCAAGATCCTCATGCGCCAGTCGTTGGCGCGCCAGCGCGTCGAGCCGATGACGCTCGATATCTGCGTCGCGCACAGCCAGGGGGGCATCGCCTATCTGCTGATGCAGGCCCTAGAGAACGCGCTACGCGCTGTCGACAACCCGCGCCACGTCGTCTGCCTTCTCACGCAGGTCGAAGTCGACCCGAACGACCCCGCTTTCAAAAATCCATCGAAGCCAATCGGGTACTTTTACAGCAAAGAAGAAGCACAGGCGCTGACCGCCGAACTCGGTTGGGACATGCGCGAAGATTCCGGCCGCGGCTGGCGCCACGTCGTTCCATCACCGCAACCCAAGCATATTTGTGATATCTCGCTCATACAGGTTGTCGCCAAGAGCGGCGCAGTCGTGATTGCCGGCGGTGGCGGCGGCGTTCCGGTTGTACGTACCGGCAAACGGCAACGGCATGGCGTCGAGGCGGTGATCGACAAGGACCGCACCTCGGCGCTGATGGCGAACGTGCTGCGCATCGATGACCTGATGATTTTGACGGCGGTGCCGCGCGTCGCGATCAATTTCGGAAAGCCGAACCAGACGGCGCTTGAGCATGTGACGCTGTCGGAAATCAAGAAATATCACGCGGAGGGGCATTTTCCGCCCGGCAGCATGGGACCGAAAATCGACGCGGCGATCCAGTTCCTCGCAGGCGGCGGCAAGCGGGTGATGATCGGACGCCTGGAAGATGTGCTTCCCGTCCTGCACGGACAGACCGGAACACATATCGTCGCCGGATAGCGGAGAGCGGGTTGCTCAAATCGGAAACCGCGGTCGCGCACAACAATACGATTACTGTCGTCGTGCTCGGTGAAATCGCGCACGCAATCCTGCGCGCTCACTCCAAAGGCACGGTTATCGCGGTGTTCCGCCGGAGCTTCTACGTCCAGTTTGGTAACGACGTCGTGTGTGTTGGTCCGCCGGGACTCGGGAAGGGGCCGCTGAATGTCCTGGCGGTTGTGCCGGCCAGCCTGGAGTGGCCAGCGTTCGGTCTGGCACTCCAGCAGAATGTGTCGCGGTCCGGGTCGATTCTGAGCGTCGGCGGACATCTGCATTTCGATTTGAACGGAGCCGATGTATGGCGGCCGCCGCTGCCGGGTGAATTTTCTCGACCGGATTTGCAGGAAGGTTTGCGTTTGCTTGCGGAGTTGGCGCGGCGTCGCGTGCCGGGCGGCCTGGGTGCGCTTCTGACGACGTTGGACAAACCGTCATTGCCGCCCGGATCAAAAGACGATGCCTTGTTGCAGGCCGCACTTTGGCCCATCGCCGCTGTCTGGCAATGGCTTGGTGCCGCGCTGGCAGGTTCGCCTGAAGCACCGCCGCCGACCGAAGGTCTCGTTGCCCTGGGGCCGGGCCTGACGCCGTCGTGCGATGATTTTCTGTGCGGCGTCATGGCGGCGCTGAATTACCTTGGCCACCGCGATATTGCGGCGCGGCTTGCCGCGTCGGTGCTGCCGGTTGCGGAACGGGAGACGAGCCTCATCAGCGCGGCTTATCTGCGTTGTGCGGCCGAAGGGCACGCATCGGCCGTGCTTTACGAGGCGCTTGAAAGTGTTCTGAGCGGCGGCCGCGATCTGGAGGCGCGGCTCGATGCCGTGCACGCGGTTGGCCACACCTCCGGTTGGGACAGTCTTGTGGGCGCCGCGAGCGTGTGCGCCGCGCTGGCACAGCAAACGGCGCTGTCCATAAACGCCGGCTAGAGCAGGATCGAGTCAAATTGAATCGTCATGCCCGTGCATAGCCGTTCGGAGAACGGCGTGCTTTTCGCACGCCTATGTCGCGGGCATCCACGTCTTAAAGATCGCGAAAACTCAAAGACGTGGATGGCATCGGAAGTCGGGCCTGCCCGACTTCCGCATAAATACTTGCCGCAAGTCGGGTAAACCCGACTTGCCGGGACAAGCCCGGCCATGACGGCGTTGAGTCTCAACCTCAATCATGCTCTAGGACCCAATCTGCCGCTGGACCGCGATCGCAAGCTCGGCAGCGTGGGCGTTCGAGGGCGCGACGATGATGCCTGCGGCCTTGAGCGCCTGCACCTGCCGTGAATAGCTCTGCGGATCCTCCTCGGTGCCGCACACCGACGTGATCAGCAGCGCTTTCCGATCCTTCTCCGCCGGCAGTTGCGCGATCAGTTCTCCCGCCGGGTCGGCATTGGCGCCGTAACCGAGCACGACGTCGAGCAGGATCACGGCGGTCTTCCCGTCCTTGAGCGCTTCGCCGATCATCTGGTTGCGCAGCGTCGGATCGATCATCGGGTGCGGGCGGCCGACCGTGTATTCATCATCGCCGAGGTCGAGCAGCGCATGCGCGTCGCTCGCACCGGCAGCCGGCTTCTTCACGCCGGGGATCGGCACGTTCGACGCGACCGGAACGCCGGCGCGGCGCAGGAAAACCTGCGCTTCCGCGCACATCGTGCCGCCCGAGAACAGGCCCTTTATTTGATTGCGCCCACGCTCCACGCGTCTCGCGAGATCGGCGGCGGGCGGCGGAGCACCGCTCCATGCGATTTTCTTGCCGCCGAGCGCGGTTTCCGCGGTCGTGCGCAGTTCGGCCGACAGCGAGGCGTTCGCGGGAACCTGCATGTCCTCGACGCCGATGAAGCAGATCGAGAATTTCTTTTTGCTCTTGCCGACGCGCTCGAGCACCGCCTTGGCGACCGAAGGCTCGGGCGGCTTCGAGATGAGCACGATCTGCTCGGTGCCGGGATCACGGTCGAGCGCGTCGATGCCCATGAGTGTTGTGATGCCGCCGACCGCTTCCTTGAGGTCACGGCCGCCGACGCCGATCGCATGCGAAATGCCCTGGCCGTTGCGCGCAACGAGCGTGGAAATCTCCTGCAAGCCGGTGCCGGACGCCGCAACAATGCCGATTTTTCCGCGCGGAACGACGTTGGCGAATGCGAGCGGCGCGCCGCCGATAATCGCGGTGCCGCAATCAGGCCCCATCATCAGCAGGCCGCGTTGCTTCGCTTCGCGCTTGAGTGCGACTTCGTCCTCGAGCGGAACGTTGTCGCTGAACATCATCACGTGCAGGCCGCTGTTGAGTGCGCGGCGCGCCTCCGCCGCTGCGAATTCGCCCGGCACCGAGATCAGCGCGAGATTGGCGCCGGGAAGCTGCTGCAGCGCTGTCGCCAGCGTTTTCGGATTCCATTCGGTGCCACCTGCGCCGGACACGGCCGGCGCATCGAGCAAGCTTCTCTGCTTCCTTGATCGCTTCTCCCGCCGCGCCCTCGTTGTCGGCCCGTACGGCGATGATGAGGTCGTTGGCACCGGCGCTGTCGCTGTCTGAATTGAGCAGCCCGGCATCGCGCATCAGCTTCTTGTTGGTGGTCGAGCCGATCATCAGCGCCGCAGTTTCGATGCCGGCGAGGGAGGACACCGCGCGTGAAATGCGCATCAGCGCGACGGAATCCATATAGAACGTGCGCCGGACCTTATTGACGACCGCGCTCATGCTCACAGCGCTCCATTTATTTCGCCGAACTTCATCAGTGCCTGCTCGAAACAGATCATCGGCGGTGACACGACGCCGGCGCCAATCTGGCCGCGGCCCGGCAGCTTGTTGGCGATTGCCGTGTTGATGACGGGTAAAATGCCCGAAGACACGACCTTGAGGATGTCGATCCCGGTCGGCACTCCCATCATGGCCAGCGTCGGCAGCGTCCATTCCGGGTTGGGGCCGACGGTAATCTCCGTCATGCTCCTGGTGTAGTTGATCGCGTCGGTGAGCGTTCCCGCGCCGACGAAGCCGACCACGGCAGGGGCCGCGGCCATCGCAAAACCGCCAAGGCCGACGGTCTCGGTGATGCAGGAATCACCGATATCGGCATTACCATCAGCTTCAGTGAACCCCGCAAACAAAAGCCCGCGCGCCATCTGCGCCGGCCCGGTGAACCAGGCATCTCCGGTCGAACTCACGCGAATGCCGAAATCGGTTCCGTTGCGCGCCATCGTGGTGACGACCGTCGAATGCGCGATGCCGTGTGCGCCCATGGCGATCGATTTCGCCATTGCCATCACGATGTTGAGGAAGAACATGTCGTTGCCGGAGATGAAGCGCAGGATGCGGGAAAGGTTCTGAGGCGCGGTCTCCGCGAGGTCGGCGGCAAGCTCGCGGACGATCAGGCTCGAGCACGCGGTGTTACGCATGTGCATCTCGTCGCCCATCGAAAGCCCGCGTGCGATGACGTTCTTGAGCGGGATGCCCTTGCGGTGCCGGATTGCGGCGCCGAGCGCCGGGCCGGCGACGGTCGCGATCCACTTGAGGCGGTCCACGACCTCCTGATCATTGCCGCCGAAGCGCATGACGTTGCCCATGCCTTCGTTGACGGTGCAGAAGGCGCGGTTTCCGAATGTTCGGTTTTCCACCACCAGCACCGCCATATTGCGCGTGGTCATGCCCGTCATCGGCCCGACGCCGTCATAGTGGTGGTTCGGCTCGAACCGGATCTCACCGGAAGCTGCGAGCTTTTCCGCATCCGCCAGATTGCGCGCCCAGCCTTCGAACACGATGGCGCCGGCTACTGCGCCGCGCATCGGTCCGCACATACGGTCCCATTGGATAGGCGGGCCTGCATGTAAAATGGTGCGGTCTGGCAGTGTCGGTAATGCCTCGCGCGCAAGTTGGACGTCGACCAGAACGGGATCGCCACTGAGCAGCCGCCGATGCGCTTCGGCGTTGGCAGCGGTGATCTTGTCGCTGAGGCTCGACCCGGCCATTTCAGCCACCGAGCTTGGCGAGCAGACTGGCGATCTTTGGATTGGTGACGGCTGGAGGCGACCAATCGACGTGGACGACCTGGATTTTGCAGGCGGCGAGGTCGCGCGCGAATTCGCGCAGGCCAACGTTGACCACGCGCACGTCCGACTTCAGCAGTTTGTCGGTCTCGGTTTCCTGCTGTTGCGACATGCTTTGCGTTCCCTGTATACCGGCCACAACAACGCCGATTCGCTCGCAACAGGCATTGGTCGGCATGAAAACGATAACAACCGCGATCTCATAGATCAACCAGATTTTCGAAATTATTGGCAAAGGGCCGGGCGCCAGATATATTGCTGCCGGCCGCTACAGGCCAGTTTGCCGCGCGGTGTGATCGGGACAGGAGAAGTGACTTCATGGCCAGTGGGACGTTTGAAGCCGATGTGATTTGCGTACCGATGAGCTCGCCGGGCGACGTGTCGCAAGTCGTCGCACTGTTCGACAGCAAAAAGGTCGATCCGACGCACGTCGTCGCGATCATGGAGCAGACCGAAGGCGATGCCTATGCGCGCGGCTACGCGACACTGGCGATGGAAGTGCTGCTTTCGGAGCGGCTCGGAGTTTCGCGCAAGCAGGTATTCGACACCATTCCCATGATGATGATCGGCGGTGTCGGCGGTATCATGACGCCGCACATCTATCTGTTCATCAAGAAGCCGGGCGGAGCGCCGGGCAAGGGCAAGCGGCTCGCGATCGGCGTCGCGAACTCGCGTGAACTGAAGCCAGAAGAATACGGCACCATGATTCAGGTCGACCTCGTGGCCGACGCGGTGCGTCAGGCCATGAAAGACGCCGGCATCACCGATCCCTCGCAGGTCGAATGCGTCGAAATCAAATGCCCGGCGATGACACCGGCGCGCATCGCCGATGCCGAGAAGCGCGGCCAAAGGGTCGTCGCCGGCAACCCGGCGGTGGCTTCCTCGTTCGCGAAAGGGGCCTGCGCGCTCGGCGTCGCGGTTGCGACCGGCGAGGTGGAGCGCGGAAAGCTCAAGGACGGGATGATCAATATCGAGAAATCGCTGTACTCATCGGTGGCCTCGACCTCGGCGGGCGGCGAGCAGGTTGCTTGCCGCGTCATGGTGATCGGCAACGTCGAAGGCGCGCCGGGCAGGCTGGTCGCCACCCACGGCGTGATGCAGGACCAGTTGGACATCGTCGGGGCACGCAAGGCCTTCGCGCAGGCCGGCCTTGAAATGAAGGATGGCGTCGTGACCGAAGGCTGACCGCAAGCGCATCGCCGGCGTGCTGGTGAACGCCGGCGCCGATTACGTCACCAACGTACGTGGCCGCCGTCACGTCCTGCATTCGGACTTCCTTGTCGCCATTCTCCGGCATCCAGGCCAAGGCCGTCGCACATGCGATCGTCGGGACGATCGTCGGCGATACCTTGTTCCTTGCCTCGGCTGGCGCGGAGCATCAGGGTCCGCCCGGCGCCAACCTCATCTGCGTCATCGCTGAAGCGAAATAGTTCGGAGACAGCACATGGATGTCGAGAAGCACCTGCGCCTGACGCAAGCCGGCGCGATGAAGCTCATCGAGGCGGGCGTCAAGAAAGCGGTCGAGATGAAGAAGCCGCAATGCATTGCGGTCGTGGACGAGGGCGGCAACCTGCTCGCGTTCACGCGCATGGATGGCGGCAAAGTGCTGAGCATCGAGTTCCTCGATCCGCAAGGCGCAGACCGCGGCCTCCGGTCGCGGACCGACCGGCGGCATTCAGGGCGATCTCGAATTCCGCCTGGCGCATGCGACGTCGGGCCGGCTCGTCAATCTCAAGGGCGGCCTGCCTGTCATCGTCGATAATATTTCGATCGGCGGCATCGGCGTGGGCTCGCAGACCGGCGAGGAGGATCTCGAGGTCGCCAAGGCCGCGCTGCACGCGCTCGCAGGCGCCAAGACCTTCGACTGAACTGCGGCCGTTGACCGCGTTCCCGCGCCGGCTATTGATCGCTGATAGCGGCAAACGCGAGATCCTCGCATGATGAAAATGGCGGTGTTCTGCGGTTCGAACTTCGGCGCGTCCGGGGTCTACCGAGATGCCGCCGCTGCGCTTGGCCGAGCACTGGCAGCTGAAAAAATCCAGCTTGTATTCGGCGGCACCAGCAAGGGCCTGATGAAGGTCATTGCCGACACCGTCCTGGAGAACGCTGGGTCGGTGCACGGCATTATCACGCAAGGTTTGGTCGACAAGGGGCAGCAATATCCAAACCTGACGGTGCCGGAGATCGTTGCGACACGTTCGCTGCGCAAGATCCGTATGGCCGAAGTATCGGACGGATTTCTCGCCATGCCAGGCGGCATCGGCACGGTGGAAGAACTGTTCGAGATGTGGGTGGACGCCCAGTTCGAAGGGCACAAAAAACCGCTCGGGCTCTACAACGTAAATGGCTTCTACGACCCGATGCTGCAGTTCATCAACACTATGATTGCGCGAAGGATTTCTTCCGCCGCAGCAGAAAGATATGCTGATCGTCGATGCGGATCCGCGCGCCTTGCTCGCGCGCTGCCGGACGTTCACGCCGGTGACGATCCCGAAGTGGATGTGACTACAGACCGCGCGCGGACGAACGGTTCGTGGCCTTGCTCGCACGACGCGTGCCGCGATTGAGCGCCGCGTGCGTTGCGTCACCGCGCTGTTTTGGCTTTACGACTGCGTGCCAGTTCTCAATGATCAGCCGCGTCGCATGCGCAATGTGGTCCTTCAGCAGCCGTACCGCGAGTTCGACGTCGCGCTTGAGCGCGGCATCGACGATCCGCTGGTGTTCAAGCGAAACCGGCTTGCCAGACAGGCTGCTTTCGACCGACAGGCGGCGGTATCGGTCGAACTGATCGGTCAGCAGCGACACGATTTGCAAAAGCCACCGCGAGCCGCAGGCCTGCAGATAGCGCGAGGTGGAACTCGCGATGCCGCGCTTCCCACACTTCCTCGTCGACCGGTTCGATAGCATTGCGCTCGACCAGCAGATTGAGGCGGTAATGCGCTGCAACGACATCGGCCTGCCACTGGTCGTCCCCGCGCTCGATCGATTGGCGAAACGCCAGGCATTCGACATTGGTGCGGACATCTGAGATGTCCTGGATGTCCTCGATCGAGGCCGGCGCGACGCGAAATCCGCGTTGTCCTTCGGCAGTGACCAGCCCGCTCACCACGAGCCGCGACAACGCCTCGCGCAGCGGGCTCAAGCCCACACCGTAAGCTTTCTTCAGCGGCTCAAAGCGCAGCCGTGTTCCCGGTAACAGCTTGGAACCGAGGATGTCGGCGCGGATGCGCGAAAAAGCCGCGGCCGCGAGCGTGCGTCCCGATTTCGGAGTTGTTCATCGCGAATGGTCCAGCGCGAAGAGGAAGACGGTGACTGGCGGTGTTGTAGGCATGCTGATTAGAAAATCGGCAGTTGTAGGACTAATCTCCGTAAGTGCTATATTCTATACTACCTCAGATAATTTCCAGAAGTTCGAAATTTTGTTGACGTCCTTATCGGCCTTTGATCCAATCTCGGTGGGTCATCACCGACCTTGCTGGGCCAGTGCCGGCAGGGCTTTCGGTTGTTGTGAGTATTTGGAGGCGAAGTCTCCGTGAAGCTTGGTCCGACGCCGCAGAACGCCTGGGACGTTACGCCGGCCGAAGTGAGCTTGATCCGTCCGGTATTGCTGCCGCGACCTGCCTCAATCCCCGCGAAGCCTCAGAATATCGTGTTCGACATCGCGCGCACCGGCCTTGTCGTCGTCGACATGCAGAACGATTTCTGCGCCAAGGGCGGCTGGTTCGCCGAGAAGGGTGCCGACGTGAGCGTGCCGCACCGCATCGTGCCGGCGCTGCAGAAACTGCTCGTTGCATTCCGCGTCGCGTCCGCACCGGTATTTTGGCTCAACTGGGGCAACCGGCCCGACAACGCCGATTTGCCGCCGTCTCTCCTGCATGCCGGCAAGCCGCGCGGCGCCGGTCCGGGTTATGGCGACATGCTGCCGTCGGGCAAAGGCCCGGTCCTGGTGCGCGGCTCGCACGGCGCCGCCGTGATCGACACGCTCAAGGCTGAGCCCTCCGACATCTTCGTCGACAAGACGCGTTTCGACGGATTTATCGACAACGAATTCGACAGCATTCTGCGAAATCGCAACATCACGACGCTGGCTTTCACCGGGGTCAATACCGATCGGTGCGTATTTGCCACGCTGATCCACGCAAGCTTTCTCGGCTATGATTGCATTCTCGTCGAGGATGCCTGCGAAACCTCGTCGCCCGCCCACTGCACCGAGGCGGTTACGTTTCTGGTGCACCTGCTCTACGGCTTCACGGTGACCAGCGGCGATCTCATCAAGGGCCTGACGGAAAGCAGCAAAGTGCGGCAAGCTCAAGCGTCATAGGGCTGGAAGAAAGCGTTCAACGCCGGTCATGGAGCCGGCAATCCAGGGGAGGTTCAAATGTCGGCAAGGAAATTCCTGGGCGTGGCTGTGCTGTGTGCTGCGGCCATGTCGTTCGCAACCGCGAGTTACGCGCAGGATCCGGTCAAGATCCGCTTCATCCTCAATTGGAAATACCAGGGCCCGCAAGCCTGGTTCTTCGTCGCCCAGGACAAGGGGTACTTCAAGGCCGAAGGGCTGGATGTGCAGATGGACCAGGGCGAGGGGTCGGGCGCCGCTGTCACGCGGGTTGCCAGCCGCGCCTACGATATCGGCTTCGGCGACATCAACGCGCTCACGGTGTTCGCCGCCAAGAATCCGGAACGAGTCTCCGAAAGCCGTGTTCATGATCTACGGCGTTTCGCCCTTCTCGATCTACTCGATGAAGGACAAGAACATCACCTCGCCGAAGCAGCTTGAAGGCAAGACGCTTGGTGCCCCGGTCGACGACGCGCCGTTCAAGCTGTTCCCGGCCTTCGCCAAGGCGACTGGCATCGACCCAAAGAAAGTGACCTGGAAGCATATGCAGCCGAGCTTGCGCGAGCAGATGCTGGTGCGCGGCGACGTTGATGCGGTGTCGGGCTACATCAACACTGTCTGGTTCAGCCTGCGCAAGATCTACAAGGATCCCGGCGAGAAGGTGACCCGGATGAAATACAGCGACTTCGGGCTCAACCTCTATAGCAATGCGATCATCGTCTCGAAGGACTTCCTCGAGAAGAATCCAAAGGCGGTCGCCGGTTTCCTGCGCGCGATCTCCAAAGGCTTCCAGGATGTGCTCGCCAATCCGAATATGGGTGTCGATGCCGCGCTCAAGCGTCAGCCGCTGCTTGATCGCGAAATCGAGCTGGAAAACCTGCTCGCGACGGTGAATGTCGAAATCTTCTCGCCGGAATCGCAGAAGATCGGAATCGGTGACGTCGACGACGCGCGCCTGAAGAAAGGTATCGATGTGGTCGTCGATGCCTACGAGCTCCAGCGCACTCCCGCGCCGATCGAGGTCTTCACCCGCGAATTCCTGCCGTCGCGCGATCTTCGCAACGTCCACGAACTCAAGCAGACCAATTGATGTAATGAACAGGGGAAGTGCCGCCGCGGCCAGCGAAATGCCGAAACACGACGATGCCGACGTATTCGTCGATGTCAGAAACGTAAAGCTCAACTACAAGGCTGGCGACAGCTCAACGCTCGCGCTTGAGCAGACCAACATGACGCTCAAGCGCGGCGAATTTGTCGCCATCGTTGGCCCGAGCGGTTGCGGGAAAGTCTTCGCTGCTGAAGCTTGCCTCCGGCCTGCGCCAGCCGACGGAAGGCGAAATCGTCGTCGACGGCAGCCCGGTCCTCAAACCGATCAAGATCGTCGGGATGGCTTTCCAGAATCCGACGATGATGCCGTGGCTGCGTACGATCGACAATGTGGTAATGCCGCTGAAGATCGTCGAGCCGTACCGGAGCAAATTCCGCGCCGAGAAAGTCAAGTACCGGCAAATGGCGGCCTCGTTGCTCACTGAGGTCGGGCTTGGAAACTTCCAGGACAAGTATCCCTGGGAGCTGTCGGGCGGGATGTTGCAGCGCGCGTCGCTCTGCCGCGCGTTGATCCATGATCCGCGACTGCTGCTGCTCGATGAGCCGTTCGGCGCGCTCGATGCGTTCACGCGCGAGGATCTGTGGCAGGTGCTGCAAAAGCTCTGGATGGAGCGTAATCCGACTGTGATCCTGGTTACGCACGACCTTCGCGAGGCGGTCTTTCTTGCTGACACCGTGCACGTCATGAGCGCGCGGCCGGGCAAAGTACTGGTGAGCCACAAGGTCGACATCAGGCGTCCGCGCACGCTCGACGACCTTTTCACCGAGAAGGCCTCGAAGCTGGTGCATGAATTGCGCAGCCACATTTCCCACGACCGCAGCGTCTGAAGGAGAACAAGAAAATGCGCGTATGGGATCTCGTCGAGCGAGTGTTTCCGCTGCTTGCGATCATTGCATTCTTCGTCTTGTGGGAAATCGCCTGCACCGTTTTCCAGGTCCCGGTCTTCATTTTGCCAAAGCCGAGTGAATTCCTCGGCGATCTCATCCGGCGCTGGCCGGCGATTCTGCCGAACGCCGTGCAGACGCTCTACACGACGGTTGTCGGCTTTGCGCTGGGTGTTGCGGTCGGCGCGGCGATCGGCGCCTGCATCGGGCTCTCGCGCTTCGTCTACCGGGTGACCTATCCGCTGCTGATCGGCTTCTACAGTGTGCCGAAGATCGCGGTGGTCCCGATCCTGGTGATCTGGTTCGGCATTGGCACCGTGCCCGCGATCCTGACGGCCGCGATCATGTGCCTGTTTCCCGTCGTCGTGAACGTTGCCACCGGCCTTGCCACGACAGAACCGGAACTGGAAGACGTGCTGCGCGCGCTCGGCGCGAGCAAGTTCGACATCCTTCGCCGGGTAGGTCTGCCGCGATCGATGCCTTATTTCTTCGCCTCGTTGAAGATTGCGATCTCGCTCGCCTTCGTCGGCACCGTCGTCGCGGAAACGGTCGCCGCGAATATCGGCATCGGCAGCATGATGATCCTGGCAAGCTCGACCTTCGACGTGCCGCTGGTCTTTGCCGGCGTGTTCCTGCTCGCCGTGCTGGGCGTCGCGATGTATGCGATCTTTGCCTTGATCGAGAGCCACGTCACCTTCTGGGCCCGCCGCAACGCCGACTTCGCCGGCTAAGCGCAGGCCCGTCGAATTCGTGCGTCACGCCGCTGTTGCGGCATGGCTATGACTCCTCAGGCGAAGCGCCAGCGCGACAAACGTAATGCCGAACACGATCGAATAGGCAGCGATGGCCCAGACCAGCCCAATCGCGCCGGCTCCGGGCGCGATCAGCACCACAATACCGAACAACACTGACAGCAGCCCGCCGAAGATCAGCATCCACTCGTTGTCAATCTCCTTGCGCAATTGGATCGCGCCGATGATCTCGAAGATGCCGTGCACCAGCGCCCAGACGCCGATGAATATCACCAGCAGGACCGCGGTGATGCCCGGCCACAGAAATGTCACGACGCCAGCGCCGATGCCGAGAAGGCCGACCACGATGAGCCACCAGGTCGGAATTGGCTTGGCGCCGCCGGTGAAGGCAGCGATGAGCGAAAGCACACCGTCGACCAGTGCAAAGGCTCCGTAAAGCAGGACCAAGGTTACCAGGGTCAGTCCGGGCCAGGCGAATGCGAGAACGCCGAAGATGATGGCGGCGATCCCCCGCAACAGCAGGACCCACCAGGACTTGGCAAGCGCGTGTAGCATCGGGCGGTGGGGCAGTGGCATTGATGTCGTTGCCTGCATGACATTCATCTCCCAGTAGGGGTCGGGCCTATTGGCCCTTGATGGAAAATCTGTCGAACTCCTGGCTCCTTCGGTACCGGTAGTTCATCGGTTGCGTGACGCCTGGATCTTGCGGCAATGCTTCCGCTCGCGCCGCGCGTGCCTCCGGGTGGATTTTCGCAGGATCTTGCGGTTCCGGCTTGGGCTGGGCGTCACGTACGGCTTGCAATGTCATGTCGGGCGTGGGCGCCGGTGCCGTGGTCAATATATTTATCCTGTCAGAACGCGGGGACGACTCCGGCAGGCCCGAGCGTTGGCTGGTGGCTATCACGGGTGAATCGCTCTTCTCCAGCGTTGCATCGGCAAGAAACAGCAACGCAACCAGTACCGAACCTGCCACTGCAAGGAAGCCGAGAGCTGGCATTGCCGTGCTCCGACCGCGCCCCTTGGGGAACAGTTAGGCCCGTCGAGTGGGGCCGGTCGAGTTGGACCATGGGCCTACGCAGCGTTTACCGTTGCGAAAGCGCATTTTCGCGCTGCCATTTCCGCTAAGCCAGGACGGCAGCTGAAAGGACGAAAGCAGCTGAAACAATGGCTGCTGCCACAAGCGTCAGGCGAAAGACGGTTTCTGGCAAACGGAGGATCGTCGCGTTCCGCCACACCGCGTTCCAGTCGAACCGATCGATCGCGTTGCTGGGCGAGTTCTCGAATTTTGACACAAGCTCGCCGGCAACGAATTGGATGTCACTCCGTGCAAGCCCAATGTCCTTGAGTACGGCGTCAGGCAATCCATCCAGCGCGCGACGCGTCTCGTGGGCGACATGGCTGTAGCGCGAAGCTGCGCCGGAAAAGTGAACAACAACAGTGGTCATTGCGGACTCCATCGTGGCGGACTGCTTGCTTGCGTTCAATTGTTGGGTGTTCGGGGCTGGATACGCCGGTCGTACTCGTCGGCGAGCGCGCGCAGTGCGGCTGCACCATCTCCCGAGAAGGACGGACCGTGCATCAGTGCCAGCGTTCGCGGTGACACTTTTGCAAGCTTGCGGATTGTCGTTCCCATGCCAGGATTGAGCGCGGAGTAACGAAACAGGTCTTCGGCAGCGACTGCCGGCCCGACGACATCGCCCTCAGTTAGTGCAGGGCCATTGCCGAGCTGGGTGAACAGGTCGCCGCACAGCAGCGTTCCGGTCGACTCTTCAAAGACCACGCCGGCGTCCCAGCCGTGCGGTGTATGCGGCGTGTCGAGGTATCGGACACGTTTGCCTCCGCCCAGGTCGATGACCTCGCCGTCCTGAAGCACGCGCGGTGCCCGGTCGGCAAAGTCGTTGAGCGAGACCATGCAGCCGGTGCTGCCGTGCGCGGGTTGTGCATTCGGGGCAAAGGCAAGCCATTCATTCATCGCTCCGCACTCATCGGCCTCGAAATGGCCGTAAGCGATCCAGCGCAGGCGTTCGAGCGGAATGAGGCGACTCACCGCGTCCCGGTTGAGCGAAAACATCTTCCGCAATCCCGTATGAAACATGAGCGGCTCATCGCCCAGGACCAGGAACTGATTGAAGGTGAAGCCGGCGGGCGGGGCGATGTCCGGCACGTAGGTCGAGAGCCGGTAAATACCGTCGGCAATCTCAGCGATTTTGGTCTCCACAGCTGCCTCCTGAGCGCTGATTTAAAGGTACAGGTATGTGTACTGAAATTTTCGAGCTTGTCAATAATGATTGCACATGCTAGTGCAGTGAAATTGATGGCACGGACCTATACCCTCAAGCGCCGCGCCGAGCAGCAGGCGGACACACGGCGCCGCATCGTCGAGGCGGCCGTCGATCTGCACGGCACCGTCGGACCCGCGCGCACGACTTTCAGCATGGTGGCTGAACGGGCAGGCGTTCAGCGCCATACCCTCTATGCGCATTTCCCCGAGGAGCAGAGCCTGTTGATGGCCTGCTCGGCGTTGGCCCTCGAGCGCGATCCGTTGCCGGACCCCGCGCCTTGGCGACGCATTGACGATCGGCACGAGCGGCTTCGCGTAGGTCTTACTGCGGTCTATGGTTGGTTCGAGCGCGGTGCCGAATTGGCTGCATGCATATTGCGCGATGCCGAAACACATCAGCCAGTGAGAGAAACCGTAGCGTTGCGAATGGGACCAACCATCGCGGCTTATCACGAGACGCTCGGCGCGAAGCTCAATGCCAGGCAGCGGGCGATGCTGAATTTGGCGCTGAGCTTTTATACGTGGCGTAGTCTCGTCCGTGAGGGCGGGCTGACCCAGAGCGCTGCGGTCAGTGCGATGCTGCAAGCCATCGAAGGGACGAATAAAAGCTGAATCGCAGGCGCAAGCCGGTCGCTGGCAATTCTTCGATGCCTATTTTAGGCTATGCAAACTTTGTGAACAGGGAGTGGCGGACAATGCAGGCGATGACACCGGGCGTCACCAAGGCCAACTCGGGCCTCGATGGAATTGTTTGGAGTATTTTGGGGCAGACTTATGTCCCCAAGCAGCTCTCTGAGAGCTCCTTCGCCTGGCACGCGATTTTGCCGCCGACCACTTTCGTGCCGCCGCACATTCATCCGACGCAGGACGAATTCGTCTACATGCTGGAAGGGCGCATGGACGCTTTGATCGACGGCAAGGAGTTCACGGCGACCGCCGGCGACCTGATCAAGCTGCCGATGGGCATTCCGCACGGACTGTTTAACAAGTCCGATCAGGTGCTCAAATGTTTCTTCTGGGTGACCCCGACGCGCAAGCTCTACGATCTGTTCTGGGCAATTCATTCAATGAAAGAGCAGAATCCGCCCGACGTCGTCGCGCTATCGGCCAAGCACGAAGTCAATTTCCTGCCGCCGCCCCCGGGCGCCTAGGCGACTTTATCTCCCCGGTTGACCTGCTCTTTGGCGAAGCCTGCTTTGGCCGCGTAACCGCGGACAATCGCCTTGCGATCCTCATAAGAAAGTACGTTGTCGATATTATCGAAACCGTCGGGCGCGCGCTGTTCAACCGCATCGATCACGCCCTCCGGTCCGCCGGACCGGTTTGACTGTACGATCTGTGCGGTCATTGGCAGTCGTTCGCGCTCGTAGGCCCATAGCGCCTGTCCGACATGGTCGGCTTCTTGCAGCCGGTCGGCCAGGCAGCGCGCATCGAGGATTGCCTGCGATGCACCGTTTGATCCGACCGGGTACATCGGATGCGCGGCATCGCCGAGCAACGTCACGCGCCCGTGCGACCAGTGCGGCAGCGGATCGCGGTCGCACATCGGGTACTCCCAAAATTCCGGTGTCGAACTCGATCAGCGCCTTGGTATCGACGAACGGAATATTGAAGCGCTGCACATGCGGCATCAGATCTTCGAACCTGCCGGCACGCGACCAGTCTTCCTTGCGCGGGGGTGCGCCGCCTTCGCCGACTTTCACCAGAACCGCCCAATTGGTGAGCGGCTTGTCCTCACGGTTTCCTTCTCCGATCGGATAGACGACGAGCTTGCCGGCCATGCCGCCCGCGATCACCATCGAGCGTCCGGTCAGAAATTTCGGCCAGTCGATGGCGCCGCGCCAGAGCATCGAGCCGTTCCAGCGCGCCGGGCCTTCGTTCGGATAAAGCGTTTCGCGAACGATCGAGTGGATTCCGTCGGCGCCGATCAGAATGTCGCCGCGCGCGGTTGCGCGATGCGAGCCGTCGCGGCCGAAGAAATAACCGGTGACGCCACCTTCGTCCTGCGTGAACGAGCCGAGCCGGTGACCGGTGTGCATGCGGGATTCGCCGAGCTTCGCGCGCACCGCCTGGTAGATTACCGCGTGCAAGCGGCCGCGGTGGATCGAGAATTGCGGATATTCGAAGCCGGCATCGGTGCCACGCGGCTCACGCCAGATCTCCTGGCCGATGCGGTTCATATAGAAAAGTTCGTGGGTCCGGATTCCGACCTGGTCGAGCCTCGATAGCAGTCCAAGTTGGGCCAGCTCTTTGATCGCGTGTGGCAGCGTGTTGATGCCGACGCCCAGCTCGCGAACGCTATCGGCCTGCTCGAAGATCTCGCAATCGATCCCACGCGCATGCAGCATAAGGGCCGTTGTAAGCCCGCCAATGCCGCCCCCGACGATAATGGCCTTCATAACTTACGCCCAACACCCGTAACTGCAGGGATATTGCGGCTTGTCGGTCGCTGACGCAATCGGGCTTTATCGCGGCAGCGATTGACTCTCCTCGGCTTTATTGGACCAATAGGCCTAGAAATGCGGGCGTTTTGGGGAGGATTCAATCATGCGTGCTTGCGTATGCAGACTGGCGGCCGTCGCGGCATTTTTCTTTGTCGTTAACGCCGCAGCAGCACAAGACAAGGTCCGCATTGGCCTCATGTATACGTTGTCGGGTCCGGCCTCAGCGCTCGGTCAGCAGTCGAAAAACGGTTTCGAACTCGCCTTGAAAGACCTTGGCGGTAAGATGGGCGGGAAGGAAGTGGAGCTCTTTGTAGCCGATGACGAGCTAAAGCCGGATGTTGCGATTCAGAAAGTTCGCGGCTTGATCGAGCGCGACAAAGTCGACTTTGTCGTCGGTCCGATCTTTTCCAACATCCTGGTGGCGATCCACAAGCCGGTCATCGACGCGGGAAAAATTCTGATCAGCACCAATGCCGGCACGTCGAACTTCGCCGGTGCGAGCTGCAATCCCAACTTCTTCGTGACGTCGTATCAGAACGATCAGATTTTCGAGGCTATCGGCGAGGCCGCCAACAAGCTCGGCTACAAGCGCGTCTTCGCCCTGGTGCCGAACTATCCGGCCGGGAAGGATGCGCTTACCGGTTTCAAGCGCACCTATAAAGGGGAGATCGTCGAGGAGTCGCTGGCTCCGCTCAACACGACCGATTTCGGGCCGGAGGTATCGAAAATTTCCGCGGCGAAACCCGACGCGCTGTTCACATTCATGCCGGGCGGGCTCGGCATTAATCTTCTCAACACGTACATCCAGGCGGGACTGAAAGGAAAAGTCCCGATCGTGTCGGCTTTCACGGCTGACGAGGCGACATTGCCGGTGCTCAAGGACAATGCTGTCGATGTTTACGGTGTGCTGACCTGGGCACCGAACATGGACAATGCGGCCAACAAGAAGTTCGTGTCCGAATATGAAGCCGCCTACAAGGCGGTGCCCGCGTCTTACGCGATGCAGGCCTATGACGCGGCGATGCTGATCAACAGCGCTGTGACTGCCGTGAAAGGCAATCTTGCGGATCAGAATGCGGTGCGCGCCGCGCTGAAGAAGGCTGCCTTCACGTCCGTGCGTGGGCCGTTCAAGTTCAACGTCAATGGCTTCCCGATCGAGGACTTCTATCTCACCAAGGTCGCCAAGCGTTCCGACGACAAGTACGAGACCCGGATCGTGGAGAAGATCTACTCGAACCACGCCGACGGCTACGCCAAAGACTGCAAGGCCCAGTAAAGCAAAGCTTTTCCCGCCTTTTCCGATGCAGTGGGAGACGGGCAATGCGTTGAGGAAAAATACTTTAAGTTTAGAAATTATAGGGTTATAATAAATCACCTGAACGATCGGATCGGGCAATGCGCGCGGTTTGTCTTGGCGGCGGCCCCGGCGGCCTCTACTTCGCGATCTCACTCAAGCGGCGGGATCCCGCGCATGAGGTTGTCGTCATCGAGCGCAATAGGCCGGATGACACGTTCGGCTGGGGCGTGGTGTTATCCGACGAAACGTTGGCCAATCTCGAAGCCAGCGATGCGGAAAGCGCGGCACTCATCCGCAAATCTTCGTGTACTGGGACGACATCGCTGTGCACTATCGCGGCGAAACCGTACGCTCCGGTGGCCACGGTTTTTCCGGCATCGGTCGCAAGCGCCTGCTGAATATCCTTCAGGATCGGGCACGCGCCCTCGGGGTCAAGCTCAAATTCGAAACCGAGGCCGAGGACGTTTCCGCCTATGCAGACTATGATCTGATCGTCGGCGCCGACGGAATGAATTCGCGGGTGCGCGCTGCCCATGCCGACCTGTTCAAGCCCGATATCGACGTGCGCGCCTGCAAGTACATTTGGCTCGGCACGCATCAGAAATTCGACGATGCGTTTACCTTCGTCTTCGAGCAGACCGAGCACGGCTGGATCTGGGCGCATGCCTACCAGTTCGACGGCGACACCGCGACCTTCATCGTTGAATGCTCGGAAGAGACCTGGCGCCGGGCCGGCTTCGATCGGATGAGCACCGAGGAGACGATCGCGACCTGCCAGAAGATCTTCGCCCGCAATCTCGGCGGTCACAAATTGATGTCGAACGCGCGCCATCTGCGCGGCTCGGCCTGGCTCAACTTCAACCGTGTTTTGTGCGAGCGCTGGAGCCACAAGAATATCGTTTTGCTCGGAGACGCGGCCGCGACCGCGCATTTCTCAGTCGGCTCAGGCTCGAAACTCGCGCTGGAAAGCGCCATTGCGCTCGCCGACTATTTACACAGCGAGCCGACCATGGCGCGCGCCTTCCGCCGCTATGAGGATGAGCGGCGGCTCGAAGTCCTGCGTTTGCAGAGCGCCGCACGCAATTCCACCGAATGGTTCGAGGATGTCGAACGCTATCTTCATCTCGATCCGGTCCAGTTCAACTACTCGCTGCTGACACGTTCCCAGCGCATCAGTCACGAAAATCTGCGCGATCGCGACGAGAATTGGCTCGGCGGCGCGGAGCGCTGGTTTGAGCGCCAGGCGACCGGGCAGGAGCCGCAGATGCAGCGGCCTCCGATGTTCGTGCCGTTCCGCGTGCGCGGCGTCGAATTGAAGAACCGGGTCGTGGTGTCGCCGATGGCGCAGTATCGCGCGGTCGACGGCACGCCGACTGACTGGCATTTGGTCCACTACGCCGAGCGCGCCAAAGGTGGGGCAGGGCTGGTCTTTACCGAGATGACCTGTGTTTCCCCGGAAGGCCGCATTACGCCCGGCTGCACAGGGCTTTATCGCCCTGAACACGAAGTCGCGTGGAGAAGGATCGTCGATTTTGTCCATGCCGAAAGCGACGCCAAATTTGCCATTCAGCTTGGCCATTCCGGTCCCAAGGGCTCGACCCAGCTCGGCTGGGAAACGATGGATGCGCCGCTTCCATCCGGCAACTGGACGGTGATGGCGCCGTCGGCGGTGTCCTGGAGTGCGGAGAATCAGGCGCCGCGCGCGATGACGCGGGCCGACATGGACAGGGTGCGCGACGAGTTCGTTCGCTCGGCGCAGATGGCGCAGCGTGCCGGCTTTGACTGGCTCGAATTGCACTATGCGCACGGCTACCTGATGTCAGCCTTCATCACGCCGCTCACCAACAAACGGACGGACGAATATGGCGGCAGTCTTGAGAGCCGCATGCGGTTTCCGCTCGAGGTGTTTCGCGCGGTGCGGGCAGTGTGGCCGGACGATAAGCCCATATCGGTGCGTATTTCAGCGAACGATTGGGCGCCGGACGGCATCTCGCCACGGGATGCGGTCGACCTCGCTCGCATTTTGACCGACGCCGGTGCCGATATGATCGACGTTTCTGCCGGACAGACGTCGAAACAGGCGAAGCCGGTCTACGGACGGATGTTTCAGACGCCGTTCTCCGATCGTATCCGCAACGAAGCCGGTATCGCGACGCTTGCGGTCGGCAATATCTACGACGCGGATCACGTCAATTCGATCCTGATGGCAGGCCGCGCCGATCTCGTGTGCCTGGCACGACCGCATCTCGCCAATCCGTATTGGACGCTGCACGCCGCTGCGGACCTTGGCTACGAGGGTTTGACCTGGCCGAAACCTTATTGGCCGGGCCGCGATCAGCTGCATCGGTTGAAGTCGCGTCCTGACGTAATGACAGGGAAAGTGTGATGGGTGCGCTCGACGGCTTACACGCGTTGGTCACGGGTGGCGGCACCGGCATCGGGGCGGCGATCGCGCGGGCGCTCGCGAATGAGGGTGCCGCTGTGACGCTTGTCGGGCGCCGGAAGGCGCCGCTCGACGAGATTGCACGAAATTTGCCGAAAGCCACCGCAATCACTGCCGATGTAACCAACGCTGCGGACTGCGAGGCAATGGTGGCAGCGGCGCGCGCCGCGCATGGGCCGATCGACATTGTTATTGCCAATGCCGGTGCAGCCGAGAGCGCGCCGGTCGCAAGAATTTCTGCCGAACACTGGCAGCGTATGGTCGGCGTCAATTTGACCGGCGCGTTTTTTACGGTTCAAGCCGCTTTGCCCGACGTTACGCGGAAAGGCGACGGGACACGACGGGTCGTATTTACCGCGTCGACCGCGGGGCTCAAGGGATATCCCTACGTGGCGGCATATTGTGCCGCCAAGCATGGGGTTGTCGGCCTCGCGCGCGCTTTGGCGGCAGAGCTGAAGATCGAAGGGTTGACCGTGAATGCTGTGTGCCCGGGCTACACGGATACTCCGCTTCTGGATGCCGCCGCCGCCGCGGTTGCCGGTAAGACCGGGCGTTCTGTCGACGACGCGCGCGCCGTGCTTGCCGAGGATAATGCAGATGGACAGCTGATTTCACCGGACGATGTCGCCGCCAAAGTGTTGTGGCTGTGCTCGCCGGCGGCGAATGCGGTCAATGGTGAAGCGATTGTCATTGCTGGGGGCGCGGCATGACGGTCGTCGTCAAGTCCAAAGCACGGCCAGCTGCGCCGTCACTCAGCAAGCAAAGGCTGCGGCTCTGGGTGCGCATCTTGCGCGCCGCGCGAGCGATTGAAGCACAGGTTCGTGAGCGGCTCCGTGTTCAGTTCGACGTGACTCTGCCGCAATTCGATGTGATGGCGGCGCTCGAAAGGAAGCCCGACGGCATGACAATGACAGAGCTGTCGCGCTTCTTGATGGTTTCGAACGGCAATGTTACCGGAATTATCGATCGGCTCGTGTCGGACAAGATCGTCGTGCGCCAGGCGCCGGCCGATGACCGCCGCGCCATTATCGTGCGGCTGACTCCGCGCGGCCTGAAAGAATTCACGGCAATGGCCAAGGCGCACGAGACCTGGGTCGACAGCCTGCTGTCCGAATTCAACGCGGCCGAGGCGGACACCTTGGTCCGCCATCTCGACGGATTGTCCAGTCGCATTCGCAATGGAGGCTCGCGTCCATGAACATGAGCGACTTTAAGCCGACACACTTCAATTGGGTCGTCCGGAACGGCGTTGCCGTGATCACGCTCAAGGGCACCGAACGGAAGAACCCGATCACCTTCGAAAGTTATGCCGAACTCGGGCAGACTTTCCGTGAGCTTGCGCGCGCCCGCGATATCAAGGTCGTCGTATTCGGCTCGAACGGCGGCAATTTCTGCTCCGGCGGCGATGTTCACGACATCATCGGGCCGCTGACGAGCCGCGACATGAAAGGGTTACTTGAATTTACACGGATGACCGGCGAACTCGTGAAGGCGATGCGCGCCTGTCCGCAGCCGATCATCGCGGCGATCGACGGCGTCTGCGTGGGAGCGGGCGCGATGATCGCCCTGTTCTGCGATATCCGCTTCGGCACGCCGCAGGCCAAGACTGCGTTCTTGTTCACTCGCGTCGGCCTTGCCGGCTGCGACATGGGCGCCTGTGCTTTGCTGCCACGCGTCATCGGCCATGGCCGTGCGTCGGAGCTTCTCTATACCGGGCGCGTCATGACGGCGGATGAGGGCGAGCGCTGGGGCTTTTTCAATCGCATTATTGCCGCCGACAAGCTCGAAGCGGATGCGATGACGCTCGCGCAGCAACTCGCGAGCGGCCCGACCTTCGCTCACGCGATGACGAAGACGATGCTCCATCAGGAATTCGCGATGCCGCTCGACGACGCCATCGAGGCGGAGGCACTCGCGCAGGCGGTTTGCATGCAAACGAAAGATTTCCACCGGGCCTATGAAGCCTTTGTCGCCAAGCAGAAACCGCAATTTGCCGGAAATTGACGATGCTCGACCGCAGTTTCCTGCGTTGGCCGTTTTTCGAGGAACGTCACCGCGCGTTGGCCGAGCGGTTGGAACCGTGGGCCGCGCAGCATTGCTCGCACGTCGATCATCGCGATGTCGATGCCGCCTGCCGCGAGCTCGTGCGCAAGCTCGGCCACGACGGCTGGCTCAAACACACTGCGCCCGGCGATGGCCCGCAGGAGAACATCGACGTTCGCACGCTGGCATTGATCCGCGAGACGCTGGCGCGTCATTCCGGTCTTGCCGATTTTGCCTTTGCGATGCAGGGCCTTGGCGCCGGCCCGATTTCACTGTTCGGCACCGCCGCTCAAAAAGCTCAGTGGTTGCCGAAGACCCGCAGCGGCGCAGCGATCGCGGCGTTTGCCCTTTCGGAGCCGGCGTCCGGATCAGACGTTGCCAACATTTCAATGACGGCGCGGCGGAGCGATGACGGCTTCACGCTCGACGGTGAGAAAACGTGGATATCGAACGGGGGGATTGCCGACCTCTATGTCGTATTTGCCCGTACGGGCGAAGCGGCAGGCGCGAAGGGCCTCTCGGCTTTCATTGTACGCGGCGATAATCCCGGTCTGTCGGTTGCCGAGCGCATCGAGGTGATGGCGCCGCATCCGCTCGCGCGCCTTACCTTCAAGAACTGTCGTGTCGGCGCCGACGACCTCATCAGCGCGCCCGGCGATGGCTTCAAGATCGCGATGGCGACGCTCGATGTCTTCCGCACCTCGGTGGGTGCCGCCGCGCTCGGCTTTGCGCGTCGTGCGCTCGCCGAAACGCTCAAGCGCGCCAAGAGCCGCGAGCTGTTCGGCGCTCCATTGTCGGAATTGCAAATGGTCCAGGGTCACATCGCCGACATGATGGTCGAAATCGACGCAGCGGCGCTCCTTGTCTATCGCGCAGCATGGACCAAGGACACCGGTGCCGCGCGTGTGACGCGCGAAGCGGCGATCGCCAAGCTTTACGCGACAGAGGCGGCGCAGCGCGTGATCGATGCCGCCGTACAGATTCATGGCGGCGATGGCGTGCGCTCCGGCCATCCGGTCGAGACGCTTTACCGGGAAATCCGCGCCTTGCGAATTTATGAAGGCGCGTCCGACGTCCAGAAAATCATCATTGCAAGATCTGCGCTTTCATCTGCGGGAGGCCGCTGACATGACGCGAAACATCAAACTGGGGCCGTCCGCGCACGTCGATACTTTTACCCGCGACAACCTTCCGCCGTTCGACCAGTGGCCCGATATTCTGCTCGACCGGCCGGAATTCCAGTATCCCGAGCGATTGAACGCTGCCGTCGAACTGACGGACCGCTTGGTTGAGCGCGGCTTCGGTGACCACATCGCCTTGATAGGCAATGGCCGCCGGCGGACCTACAAGGAACTGGCCGACTGGTCGAACCGGCTGGCGCATGCCCTCGTGGAGAACTACGGGGTCAAGCCGGGCAACCGCGTCTTGATCCGCTCCGGCAATAGCCCTGCGCTCGTCGCAGCCTGGCTCGCCGCCACCAAAGCGGGTGCGGTCGTCGTCAACACCATGCCGATGCTCCGCGCGGGCGAACTCGGCAAGATCGTCGACAAGGCCGAGATCGGGCTGGCCTTGACCGACAGCCGGATCGCCGACGAACTGGTGGCCTGTGCCAAGGCCAGCAAATTTCTCAAGCAGGTGGTCAATTTCGACGGCACGTCCAATCATGACGCCGAGCTTGATCGTGTTGCGCTCGACAAGCCGGTGAAGTTTGACGCTGTGCCCACGAGCCGCGACGACGTCGCATTGCTGGGCTTCACCTCCGGCACCACTGGTGAGCCCAAGGCCACCATGCATTTCCATCGCGATCTGCTGATCATCGCCGATGGCTACGCCAAGGAAGTTCTCAACGTGACGCCGGACGACGTATTCGTCGGTTCGCCGCCGCTGGCCTTCACGTTCGGTCTCGGCGGCCTTGCGATATTCCCGCTCCGGTTCGGCGCCACCGCAACGCTTCTGGAAAATGCGTCGCCGGCCAACATGGTGCAGATCATCGAGACCTACAAGGCGACCATCTCGTTCACCGCGCCGACCGCGTATCGCGCCATGATGGCGGCGATGGATCAGGGCGCCAATCTGTCGTCGCTGCGGCTGGCCGTGTCAGCCGGAGAGACCTTGCCGGGTCCAGTGTTCGAGGATTGGACGCGCAAGACCGGCAAACCGATTCTCGACGGCATCGGATCGACCGAGTTGCTGCACATCTTCATCACGAGCCGGGTCGGAGACGCCTTGCCTGGGGCGACGGGCAGGCCGGTCGCCGGCTACGAAGCGAGAATTGTCGATGCCGACATGAAGGATGTGCCTGACGGTACAATCGGTCGGTTGGCGGTACGTGGCCCGACCGGCTGCCGCTATCTCGCCGACCAGAGGCAGAACAGCTATGTCGCCGATGGCTGGAACCTTACGGGCGATTCATTTGTCCGCGACCATGACGGCCGATTCCATTTCGCTGCCCGCAACGACGACATGATTATCTCGGCGGGCTACAACATTGCCGGACCCGAAGTCGAGGCGGCGCTGTTGGCGCACCCGGAAGTCGCGGAATGCGCTGTCGTTGGCGCAATCGACCCCGAGCGTGGGCAGGTTGTTGCCGCGTTTGTCGTGCTTAAGGCAGGCGTCGAAGCAGACAATCTGCGCATCAAGATTCTGCAGGACCACGTCAAGGCGACCATCGCGCCGTACAAATATCCGAGGCTGATGAAGTTCGTCGACGCCCTGCCGAAGACGCAAACCGGAAAAATTCAGCGGTTCAAATTGCGAGAACAGGTCTCATGAGCAAAAGCACACTTGAATTTGTGCAGCCGAAGAACTGGGCGTCGCCGAAGGGCTACGCCAACGGCGTCGTGGCGCAGGGTCGCCAAGTTTTCATCGCAGGGCAGGTGGGCTGGAACGCGCAGGCGCAGTTCGAGAGCGACGATTTTGTGACTCAGGTCGAACAGGCGTTGAAGAACATCGTCGATGTTCTTGCGGCCGCGGGAGGCGAGCCGCGGCATCTCGTCAGGCTCAACTGGTATGTGACGGACAAGGCCGAGTACGCGGCCCGTCAACGCGAGATAGGCGAAGCGTATCGCCGGACGATCGGCCGGCATTTTCCGGCGATGACGTTCTTGGTTGTTGCCGGCCTGCTGGAACCAAGGGCCAAGGTTGAAATCGAGGGAACAGCCATTATCGCGAACTAGCTGATTGTAATCTCTCGGCCGATGCCCGTCTCGCCAGTCGTCTGCGCCGGCCCGAAAACCAGTAGATGCAATATGGGATGACGACCATAACGATAAACAAAAAGACGTACGGCAGTTGGAGCGGGGTGTCGCTCTTTTTGAACTGATCGATAATCTCCACCACCCAGTACCCCCACCACAACAGCAACACCATCCAGCCAAACAACTTCTTATTCTGTCTGTCGCGGCGGTCGGAATCCGCCTGTGCTTCGGTAGGCCGTGCCTGGATGACGCCGGTATTGATTTCCGCCCAGCGCCTGCGGTTCTCCATGAACTGCTCGCGCCGTCTGGCGCGGATCGCGTTTCTGATGGCAAGTTTTCTTTCCCTGCGCGCTCGAAAACGATCCTTCACCATCTCCTTCGCGAGATAGAGCATGCAGCAGATGGCTAGAAGCCAACCGATAATTATCAGGATGTTGAGCATCGGATTTTGGCCCGCAAAGCCGTCAATATTAGTCTGTTTTTACTAACATTCTGGAACGTCCGGAACTCCCCTACTTGTCACAACGCGCGTGGCCGGAGAAGGGGGCCGCCGGGAAAACAAAGACGTATCTACACGAATCTACCCCGCCAATGATGCACAAAGATTCCGGGTTCTGTGTGAGCGGTGCCACAAAGCGCCAAAAGCGCCCGTGCAACTGTCGATTCCGGGGAGGGCAGCGCAGGAGGCTCGCATGCGTAGAGCACTCAATGTCGCACTGGTTGTCGCAGGGGTTCTCATGAACGTGTTGACCCCGCGCAGCACCACGGTTGCAAATACACAGGCCGCACAATGGCCTGCCCAGAACGGCGTCATCGTGTATGGCCTGCATGTGGCCCTGCCGAGCCACATGAAAAACTTTCCGCCGGAGCTGGTGCCGCTGCCGTGATTCTGTGCGATCGGGCGGTGGCGCGATTGGTCCAGGCCGCGCTTGTATGGTTGAATTGGCCTGAATGGCGCCAGATTCAGCAAATGACGATTTCTATCGCACAGCTCCGACATTTCGCGACTTCCGGCTTGTGGCAGATGAATTCTCTTTCAGTCCGTTGCCGGAGGACTGGCTCGTCGGGGTGGCTGATGTTGAGCAGTCGACAAAGGCGATTCAGGACAAGCGCTACAAAGCGGTGAACATGGCTGGAGCGGCCGTGATTGCTGCGATCGCCAATGCCGTCGGTGGGAAAGATTTCCCTTTTGTGTTCGGCGGCGACGGGGCGAGCTTTGCTGTTTCGCCCGCCGACGCCGGGATAGCCCGGCAAGCTCTTGCTGAAACCGCGACCTGGGTCCGCGAGGATCTCGACCTGACATTGAGGGTAGGGATCGTATCCGTCGGAGAGATCCGGCGGAATGGCCACGACGTCCGCGTGGGGCGGTACGCCGTTTCGGACAATATCAGCATAGCAATGTTCTCGGGTGGCGGAGTTGCGTGGGCGGATGCGGCGATGAAACGTGACGAAATAAGAGTTCCGCGCGCACCTGCCGGAGCGCGGCCCGATCTGTCGGGCCTGTCCTGCCGCTTTGAGCAGTTTCCCACGCAGTACGGGCAGATCCTTTCGGTGCTCGTGCTGCCGGCCGACATCGCGCGCATGTCCGCCTTCCGTGCGGTGGTGAAGCAGATCATCAACATGGTGGAAGTGTCATCCGAATGCGCGCGGCCGATCGGGCGCGAAACGATGCAATTGAAGTGGCCTCCGCAAGGCTGTGACCTCGAAGCGCTGGCCAGCCGAAAAGCCGGCGAACCGGCGGGCATAAGCAAGATGAGGGTCTATGCGCGGACCTTTCTCTATTTCCTCATAATGCGTTTCAACCTTCGGGTTGGCCGCTTTGTCCCAGGGAAATATCTTTCCGAAGTGGTGGCGAATTCGGATTTCCGGAAGTTTGACGACGCGCTGCGCATGATCATCGACTGTTCACCCGGCACGGCGCAAAAAATCGAAGACACCCTGGCGGCGGCGGAAAGGGAGGGGCACATCCGCTATGGCTGTCATCGCGAGGACGCTGCCATTATGACGTGCTTCACGCCCTCTCCGGCGCATCCGAGCCATGTCCATTTCATCGATGGTGCCCAGGGCGGCTACGCCCTCGCGGCCGCGGCGCTCAAGCAACGGCTTTAGCTGTTGTGGATTTCCAAGAAATATACCAGTTAATTCAGTAGGTTTCGCCAAGCGATTGTGATGGCCGTCACAGCGTCCCCACCGCCAATACCGCTACCATAGAAGAATTCTATGTAGGGCGGGCGCACAATGATCACAGTTCCTGAACTCTCTGCCGAGGCACTCGGATCATTTTTGACGTCGCATCTCGGGCGCCGTTTTTCTTCGACAGAGGCCGAATTAACCGAGCTTGTGCCGTCTGTTGCCCGGCTTGCGTTGGAATGCATCGGCAACAGCGACGCCCTCTATCACAACGTCGAGCACACGATGCTCGTGACGCTTGTCGGCTACGACATCATGAAAGGTCGCGCGCTACTCACGCCGACCTCGCCGGCCGATTTCGCGCACGTTCTCGTTGCTTGCCTGCTTCACGATATTGGCTATGTGCGGGGCATTCTGGAGGGAGATGGTCCCGACGGATATGTCGTCGACAAACAAGGACGCCGTACAAAGCTCCCGCGAGGCTCTTCCGATGCGGCGCTGTTGCAGCACCACGTTGATAGATCAAAGCTCTTTGTCATGGATCGGATCGGCAGTAGCGATCTTCTCGACGCGGAAAGGATTGCCCGTGCGATCGAATTCACGCGCTTTCCTGCGGCGACTGAACCTAATGGAAACGGCAGCGAAGAAGGTGAGCTCGTGCGCGCGGCCGATCTCATTGGGCAACTCGGCGATCCTCAATACCTGCGAAAGGCCAATGCGCTGTATTTTGAGTTCGAGGAAGTCGGCTTGAACAAACAACTCGGGTACGGGTCGCCTGCCGATCTCACCGACCTATATCCACAGTTCTACTGGAAAACGGTTTCACCTTACATCCAGACGGCGATCCGCTACCTCAATGTGTCGTCGAGCGGTCGCCAATGGATTGCAAACCTCTACAGCAACGTCTTCCGGGCGGAGCGTGATCTCCGGCTGTCGGGGCCGCAGCGATAACCAGTGGCGCCTATGTGATCAGGCGGGTCGATGGACGCAAAACGCGAAAGCCGCTAGGCTGGCTATGCTGGTGAAACGGGGTCGATGTCGGCGGTGGATCGGCCGACTCTGATCGCGATGGGGCTCGTGACATGGGCGTCCTTCTCTGGGTTCTCATCATTGGTTGTGTGGCGGGCACGATTGCACGTGTGCTGGTGCCCGGACCCAACAAGCCGAAGGGCTTCGTGCTCACGATCGTTTTAGGTGTTGCCGGCGCATTCCTGGCAACTGTTCTGGGTCAGGCGGCCGGACTCTATCGCCCCGGAGAAGGCGCCGGCTTTCTGGGTGCGAGCGTTGGCGCCCTGATTATACTTTTTGTCTGGAATCGGCTGGTTTCGGCCGATGTAATCCCTGATCACGGGCTCTGAACGGCGCTAGTTCGCCGATTCAAACCATTGCAAAAAACGGGCACCGGCGATGCCGCGTGTCAGCGCAAGATTGTATTCCCGAAACACGTCCAACTTCTCCCATCCATCCTCCGGCCACGTCCTGACGGCCGCCTCCAGGCGAGGAAGATCAATCATTTTGCGGGCCAATGGTGACCGGGACAGCGCAGCGATCTGGCGTGAAAGCGCTCCGCGATCTGCTGCGAGCTTTTCATACCAGTCCGCGGCTTGAAGGCCTCGCGACCGGTTGGTTAAGACCGCTTCAGGAAGCAGTCCCCACATGGCGCGACGAACAAGCGAACGGTCAGTTCCTTCGGCGAGAAATTGTTCGGGTGGAATCCCGAAGCAATAGGACACTACATCGATGTCTGCCGTCGGGTCGCGGACTTCAATCCCGGTCACGGCCTTTTCCGCCGCGTGCCAATCTCCGAGATAGTCAACGCGCCCGAGTCCCTGTTCGCGTTCATTGCGGCGGACACGGTAGAGGAAATCGTGGCCGAACTTGTGGGCCCGCCGTTCAACAGCCATGGCTTTTGCAAAGTCCGTCCGGATCGGAGAATGGTCTTGCCAGGCTGCGGCTTGATTTGGCCGCCGGCGGCGGTCGAGCCAATTACCAACCGGCAATGGGATGAGAGGGTCGACAAAAAGTTTTTTGAATGCAACCGATCGGGAAAACGTCGTTCTGCGGTAGTAAAGTTGCCATTGACGAAAGGCGAGCAGGGGTCTCCCGCGCAGCAGGTGGGAAACCGTCTGTGACCAGCCGTCCCAGCTTATCGTATAGTTTCCATGGAGGCCGCCGAGCAATACACGGCAGTTTTGCCGTCGGGCCTGTTCGAGAACACCTAACGTCCAGCCGAAGTTGCTTGGGTTCCGCACCGGCCCATTCAGCGCAATGAAAAAGCGCTCAAGGCCGGCAAAGTCGTCACACTCGTTATTGTACACATAGTGGACGTCGACATTGCCGAGCTTGGACTTGATCGCTTCGACATACGGCGTTTCGTCCGCGTAAGAACCGTCCGGCACCGGACCGTCGAAGCCTGGACGGGGGACGCCTGTAAATGCAGGCAGCCTCTGCTTTTTCTCTGCGAGTGCGCGAGAGGCGAGAGCGACGACCGATGAAGAATCGAGACCACCGCTCAGGAGAGCGCCGACCGGATGAAGGCTGTGCATTTGACGCCGGACGGCGCGGTCGAGCTGCTCGCGCAACCCTTCCGCATAGGCGGCGTCGGACTTCAGTCTGACCGGAGCAATTTCATCGAGCGCCCAGTAGCGCTGCAACGCGATGGCGCCGTCGGATCCGACGCGCATCAGGTGTGCGGGCGGAATGCGAAAGATGTTCCGGTAGATGGTGCCGGCATGATCGGTGTGATTGAGCACTAGGAAATCGGCGATTTTTTCCTCGCAGAGCTCTCGTTGCACGTTGCCGAACGCAAACAGTCCGTTTGGCATCGTAGCAAAAGCAAAAGAGTGCTTGTCCCGGTGCCACATCAGAACATTCAGACCCAGATGGTCGCGTGCGAGGGTCAACGACCTTTTGCTGCCGTCCCATATGGCAACCGCGAAAGGTCCACGCAGCATCGAAAAAATGCGGTCGCCGACCTTCTCCCAGGCAAAGAGCAGCAGACGTGCATCGGACCATTCCGCGACAAGCTTCCGGTTGAGAGAAAGACGGCCGAGCAATTCGTCGCGATTGTCGATCCGGAGATCGGCGGTGATCAGCGTTCCGCCTGCGCCTCGACTAGGTTGATGATCGTACCGATCCTCGGGAGTCATTCGCATCAAGGTGTGAACAAGCCCCACGTTGTCCTGCGCGATTACCCCGAATTTGTCCGGCCCATATTGATTAAGGGCGTTCGCCACGCGCTCGAGCTCCTGGCGCCTGACGCCCCTGTCATCAAAACGAACTATACCGGCTATGCCGCTCATTGACGAAATGCCTAAACTGTCCTCGGTACTCCGAACTCGGCAATGCGTGTAAATCGTTCGCCGCCCGTGTCACCGATGATCGTGTGGTCGTCGACCTCGACCCAGGCATGACCGGCCAACTCCTGCTGCTCGCGCGCTACCGCAAGGCAAAGTCTGTTGCCGATGCCGCGCCGGCGCAACATGGCGTGCGCCGCGAGCGCACGAGGCAGGCATAGATCATGTCCCGGTGATTTCGTTGCGATTGTATCGACGGCCCAGTTTATCCATCCGACTTCATCGCCGGAGAATCGATTCGTTCGCGGCGGAGGGCGGTCAACCCACGCAAAGATTCGGGCGGGAGCGATCAGGCGGACGGCAATCCGCGCAAAAATAAATATCACGAAAGCTTCGCGCATATACAGACGTCGCCTGGTTTGCAATTTCATCAGGCATCCTCGACGGCAGCGATGCGGACAAGGCGTTGCGTGACCAGCGATTGCAGAAAGCTCATGACGTCGTCCGTCATGATTTCAGGGTCAACGTCGTGACGCTGTGAAAGCTCTTGCAGGATTTCCTCAACCCTGCGCGGCGTCGCGAGCATGCCCCAGATCTCACTCGCGACCTTGTTGAAATCAAAATACGAAGCCGCTTCCAGGCTCATAACGACAACACGGCCATCGAGCTCGGCGGCTGACAGGCCTGTCTCTTGAACGAGGGTGCTGTTGACGGTCAGACTCAAAGTACGTTCCCGCTGCAACGTCCAGACGTCGATCGAGGACGCCGGGACCGGCCGATAATCTTACAGTGCGGGAGTGAAGCGGCGCAGCCTCCAATTGACGGCGTTGCGATTACTTGTCCGACCGGGACGACATCGGGAACGCCATTTCAAAGGAAAAGCCGAGCTTCGCGACGGGTTGGCCCGGGGCCGTCGGTTCGGCCACAAGACGAGGGGAACCGTTTGCCACAGTTGCGGCCGCCGACGATCCGGTCCGGCTGGCAATCGGCAATTTCGTAAAGGCTGGCGCCTCCCAGGCGGGGCGCACGTCCGAGGCGCTTGGGGCAGCGTTGTTTGGCCGCATCTGTAACCTCCACACGACCTTCTTGCCTTCTATGAGATCGGGTCAGCGATGGCAAGAACAGGTCCGCCGGATGTGCTTGGGCGGGGCGCTTGGCACCTTATACCCTGCATGATACGCTTTTTCAGTATTTACGGGGGAAATCGGCAATAATATCAATTGTCGACCAGGCCGTGACCAGCCTGAAAAAGACGAGAAAGGATCTGCCATGGCACAGAAATCATCGAGCACAGCAACTGACGAAGTGATTGCCGAAGGCGCGTCACGCGATGAAACGGCATTAAATTTGGTCAACCGCTTTGCTTTGTGGGCGGGCGTTGCGGGGCTCATTCCTATCCCGTTGATTGATACCGTTGCCGTTGGTGGTCTTCAGATTCAAATGGTGCGCCGGTTGTCGCAAGTCTACGACGTCGATTTCTCGGAAAATCGCACCAAAGCAATCGTTGCCAGCCTTGCCGGCTCGCTGATTCCGGCCACAAGCGGCATTGGCGCGGCCAGTCTGCTCAAAGCGGTTCCGGTGCTCGGGACGATTGCGGGTGGATTTATCATGCCGGCTCTCTCTGCCGGCGCGACTTATGCCATCGGCAAGGCATTCATTCAGCACTTTGCGTCGGGCGGCACCTTGCTGGACTTCAACCCGCCGGATTATCGAGAGTTCATCAGATCCCAGCGCGACATGTGGGATTCACGGCGAGGCAACAAGTCTCAATCAGGCTCTGAAGCGGCGAGCACGGCTGGGAGCTGATGTTCGGAAACTTGTTTCGGGCTTGGGAGTGACCGGAATCCTGGCACGCCCGGGCTCGGGCGATGGCGAGACAGGGGCTGATGGTCGAAGCGGTCATCTATGTTGTCTTCTGCGCCCTGACCGGGGTGCTCGGGATCGACCGGCGAATGGGCTTCTTCGGGACGTTTCTGATCGCGATCGTCACCACTCCGTTTGTCGTTCTGCCGATTTTGCTGCTTACTGCCCCATCATCGGGGCATGTTGGGTGGTGGCGTCGGCGGAATCCATAGATTGCCTAGTTGTCATGGGGGAGACACAAGCGCTGAAATTGCGTCAGTGCGTAGTGTCGTTTTGAACGGAAAGACATCGCAGTCATGTCCTTCCTAGAGCTTGTCCGCCGTGAAATGCACGGCTCCCTCCCACGACTGCTGGTCATGTCTGCGCTCGGCGGCATTAGCACAGCGGCGATTCTTGCCGCCATCAATGCCGGATTGCAGGGAAGTGGAAGCCTATGGGCGGCCACCCTGTTTCTCGTCGCGCTGTTTCTTTTCATCAAGACTCAATATTACGTGACGATCACGACCACGGCCGAGATCGAAGCCATTATTCACAAAATCCGTGTGCGCCTCATGGACCACATTCGGCGCTCGGAGCTTTTGTCGCTCGAGGCGATCGGCCGTTCGAGGATCGTAGCCTCCATCACCACCGATACGGCCATCCTGACACAGGCAAGCAACATGCTTTGCTTCTCGATTCAGGGGGCAGTGCTGGTTTTCTTTGTTGCAATCTATGTGGCCTTTCTCTCGGTGGCGGCGATCGTGACGACGATCCTGATCATTGGCATTGCAGGGATAATCTTTCACTACAAGAACCGGCGCTTGGCTGCAGAAAAGCAAAAGTCAGCGGAATGGGAAGGCCGTCTGTTCGATCGCCTTACGGACTTCCTCGATGGCTTCAAGGAGGTGAGGCTCAACACGGCGCGCAGCATGGGCCTCTACGAAGATGCAAGCGAGGTCTCGAGAACGGCGGCCAATATCAAGATCAACAGTCAGGCGGAAACGTTCAAACTGATCGTGACCTCGCAGATATCGATGTACGTCCTGATAGGTTCGGTCGTTTTTATCGCTCCGCAATTCAGCGAGGCGCTGGGCGGATTAACGCTCACCAAGACCACCACCGCTCTGATGTTCATCGTGGGAGCGTGCTTTGGACTTGTTCAGTCAATCCCGATTTTATTGAACGCGAACGCCGCTGCCGAACGGATCGAGCAGCTGGAAATCGAACTGCAGGCGACAGCGTCGACCACCGACGTCGCCGGATCCGGGATGCCAAGTCGATTTATCGACATAGAAATGAAGGGCATCCAATTCCGGTATGTCGACAAGTTTTCCGATACGGCATTCAAGATTGGCCCGATCGATTTCAGCCTGCATCCGGGAGAGCTGGTCTTCATCACCGGGGGCAACGGCTCCGGTAAGTCGACCTTCTTGAGGGTGCTCGCAGGCCTGTACGCACCCGATTCCGGTCAGATCCGCCTCAATGGTCAGCTGATCGACGACGAGACGCGCGACACGTACCGCTCTCTGATGTCCGCGATATTTTTCGACTATCATCTCTTCCGCAAACTCTATGGCGTCCCCGATCCGGAGCCCGCGGAGGTCGACCGGCTGCTGAGGCAGTTCCGTCTGGACGCAAAAACCGGCCTGACCAACGGCGAGTTCCGTACGCTCGACCTCTCGGGCGGGCAGCGCAGGCGTCTTGCGCTTATTGTCAGCCTGCTCGAGAAGCGCCCGATCCTCCTCCTGGATGAATGGACGGCGGAACAAGATCCTGAATTCAGGCGGAAATTTTACGACGAGCTTTTGCCCGATCTGATGCGAGCCGGAGCGACCGTAGTGGTCATCACGCATGATGACCGATATCTCGACGAGCTGCATTTGCCTGCGCGAAGAATTCGCATGGACGAAGGCAGAATAGTCGAGCAGCATTCGATTTCTTAGTAAGGTTGGGTGAGGGGAGGCCAGTAATGGCGTATTATCTGAGTTCAACTGACGGAGTGCCGCCGAACGCGCGCGCGTTCCGCCGGTTTCTCCGCCGCCATTTCCCCAGCCTGACCATCATGCTGCTGGCAGTGATGCTGGTCGCGACGTTTTTGTTTCCTTTTATCGTAATCACGGTGCCGAGCGGTCAGGTCGGCGTTCTCTGGAAACGGTTCAACAGCTACGACCTTTACTGCTGGTGTTTCGTTGGTCGCGGCACGATCGTCGACCCGCGGGAGCTGCGCGACGAAGGGCTGCACGTGATCTGGCCCTGGGACAAATTATTTCTCTATAACCTGCGGCTGCAGTCGAGAACGCAGACTTACAACGCCATCAGCAAGGATGGCGTTGTCGTCAATGCCCAGATCAACATGCGCTATCAGTTGCTGCACAATTACGTTGGCGTGCTGCATAAGTTCATTGGACCTAATTATCTCTTTTCGGTTGTGGACCCTGAAATCGGAAGCCGCGCGCGTGAAGTGATTTCGCAGTACACGGCGCAAGAGGTCTACACTTCGCGCGAACAGATCCAGGAAAAGATCAGGCAGGAAGCACAGAAGAGCCTGGCGACTCATCTCAACAGTCTGGTTCAGCCGGAAGCAATGGAGCAACCTGACCCCAAGCACTACAACGACTTCCTTCAGAACTCGATCCAAATCATCGACACGTTAGTCCTGAGCATCGAATTACCGCCAGCGATCGTTGCGGCGATCAATCGGCAAACCCAGCAATTCTACGAAATCCAGGAGTTCAAGTATCGGGTTGAGCGTGAAGCCCAGGAGTCGACGCGGAAGCAGGTAGAGGCGAACGGAATTGCCGCGTTTCAGCGGATTGTAGGTCAGGGAATTTCCGACTCGTACCTGCGCTGGCGCGGAATCGAGGCAACGCTCGCGCTCGCACAATCCCCAAATTCAAAAATTGTCATCATCGGAAGCGGGAAGGATGGCCTGCCGATCATTCTTGGCAACGTGGACAGTCCGCCGGCTACGCAGCCGAAGCCCGAGGACGGCGCGTCAGCCCCGGGAAAGAGTTCCGCAATTCCTTCTGTTACCCTCCCGGTCGATTCCAAGCCGACCACAGCGGAGCCGCCGGCGCTTGCAGGCAAGGACGCTCAGCCGGGCTCAAATGCCCAGTTTGACCTTTCCCGCCTCAAAGCGATCCTTCCAGCCATTCCGGATTGGTTGAATCCCACAACCGGCTCGCGCCCGGCCGAGAGTGCGTCACCGCGTCAGTAATGGCAGGCTTTTCGCATTGCCTTTCATGGCTGAAATCGGCAATCATTTGTAATGAGGTGGGCGGTGGCAAAGTGAGTGTTTGTGAGGGGATCGGAACGTGAGCAACACCGCACGGTCAACTCAACCGACCTCGGCAAGGTCTCGTACCTACCGTCTGTTCATGTCGCGGGAGGGCCGCTATTTGCTCGTCACCGCATTGATGGGCGGGATCGTCGGTTATCTCCTTGGTCTGAATTCTGCTTACGTCGAAATGTCAGCTGGCAAACTGGCGCTCCAGCAGAGCCGGGCCGAGAATCAGAAAATGAAAAGCGAGATGGCCGGCGAGAATGTTAGAGCTGGCGCGATGGAAAGCGGGATTGCGAAGCTCCAAGCAAAATTGGACGAACTGGTTCCGTCGGAAAATACCTACAACATCAAAGCAAACCAGTCTCTGATCGTAGCTGGGGGGCGCGTGACCGTCGGGCTTATCGGCGCTCCGACAAACGATAGCGTGACTCTCAATATCAATGGGAAGCGCCAACAGGTTGGCACGGGAGACGTCTTGAACGTTGCCGCCGATAACCAGACCAACTGTCAGATTCGCGTGCAGTCGTTTGATATGTTCAAGGCCATTTTAACGGCGACTTGTGGCAGCCGCTGAGCGGCCTGAAGTCCGAAATTGAGCAAAAAAAGAGCCTTCCCCTGTGGGGAAAGCGATCGTCTGTGCCCGCGAGGCAGTCAATCCTCGAAGCATACCCGGCAAGAATCCGTTAGCATCGTTTGCAACCGATTCGCCAGACGCTCGCAAGGAGCAGGGGAGCCATGAGGCAGATCATCACGGTCGCAACGATGAAAGGCGGTAGTGGTAAGAGCACGGTGGCAAGTTGCCTTGCGATTCATTGGCAACTTGCAGGTCGCAATCCAGCGGTCATTGATGCCGATCCGCAGCGCTCAATTGCGCGTTTGGCAGCGCGCGAACGCGCCCTTGGCGGCGTCGAAGTTGTCGAAGATTCTTCAGTGGACGCATGGAAAACAGCCCGGAAGCTTGCCGCCAACGGCCGCCAAGTGGTGATCGATACCGCAGGATTCCGCTCCGAAGCGACGTTGGCTTGCATCGCCGCGGCGGACTTTCTTCTCGTGCCCGTCAAGGCATCTCCGCTCGACATCGATCGCATGCTGGACACGCTCAACTCGTTGATCGAGGCTTCGGGTGGCCGGCGGCCTTTGTATCGATGTGTTCTCACCCAAACCACGAGAGACTCGGTTATCGCGAAGCATGTACGTTCTGAATTGATCGAGGCGGGTTTTCCGGTACTCAATACCGAAATGAACAATCGGGTTATCTATGCCGAGGCGGCGCTGTGGGGCGCCACGCCGACTCTGATCGAGCCGGCGGGAGCCGCCGCGCGCGAAATCGCCGCAATCGCGGCCGAGATTGACGCTCTGAGCGGCCTGCAAGCAGCGGCGTGAGCGATGAACAAAAAGAAGCTTCCGAAGGCAATTCGACCGACTGCAAAGAAACCGGCCACTGAGACAGCGCGCGCATCGCACATCGCTACGGCCGATTTAGGGAAAGTCTCGTCGCCTCGCGCGAAAGCCCGCACCATTGCTGACGTCCCTGACGGCGATCGGCGGTCTCGCGCGACAAAAGTGGTCGAACGGTTTTCATTCTGGTCTGGTGTCGCCGGTTTGCTTCCGGTTCCGTTCGTCGACCTTGCGGCTGTCGCCGCACTGCAGATTCAGATGCTTCGGCTGATCTCACGAGTTTACGACGTGCCTTTCTCGGAAAATCGGGGAAAGGCCTTGGTCGCCGGGATCGCCGGGACTATCATTCCCGTGAGTACGGGTGTCGGAATGGCAAGTGTCGTAAAAAGCGTCCCAATCGCGGGAACGGCGATCGGAGCGCTTGCAACGCCGGCGCTGGCCGTGGCGGCGACCTATGCGATAGGCAGGGTGTTCATCCAGCATTTTGCTACAGGCGGGACGCTGCTTGACTTTGAACCGCCGAACTATCGCGAGTTCATTTCCCGGGAAATGCGGTCCCATCTCGGGCGGTCATCGAAAACGACGCCCGCTCGCTCAGAACCGACCTGAATCAAATTTTTCGAAGTGTTGGCGTTATAGCTATCTCTTGCCGCCCGTTTTCGTGGCCTTTTCGGCATCCCACCACCACACGGCCGGAAATGCGGACATGCCGTATTTCGGCATCGTTTCCGGATGGCCGAACCTGTTCCACCGTGCGGTTCGCAGTTTCGAGTAGCTCCATTGCGGCACAACATAGTGGTTCCACAACAGGACTCGATCGAGCGCCCTGGCGGCAGCCACGAGTTCTTCACGAGTTTTCGCGTAGATGAGTTTCTCGATGATCGCGTCGACAGCCGGATTTTTGATCCCCATGACATTGTCCGAACCGACTTGATCAGCCGCGGCCGAGCCCCAGTACCCACGTTGCTCGTTGCCCGGCATAAGGGATTGTCCCCAGCCGAACGTAATGATGTCGAAGTCCCAACTACGGAGTCTATTCTCGTACTGCGCTTGATCAACCGTGCGCACCGATACAGTTATGCCAACTTTTTCGAGCGAAGGCTTGTAGAACAGGTAGACGCGTTCAAACAGCGGCGCGTTCGTCAGCAGCTCGACTTCAAATGGTGCACCCGTCTTGGTATTGACAATTTGCTGATTGCGGATCTCGTAACCCGCTTCTTTGAAAAGACGCAGTGCCTCGCGGAGGTTGTTACGAACCGCCGTTGGATTGCCGTTGACCGGATTGCTGAACGGGGTGGTGAATACTTCTCGGGGCACTTTGTCGCGCACGCTTTCCAACAATGCGAGCTCGCGCCCAGCCGGGAGCCCCCTTGCCGAAAGGTCGGATATTCCCTCAAAGTAGCTCGAGGTTCGCGTGTATTGTCCGAAAAAGATTTTCTTGTTCATTTCTTCGAAGTCGAATGCGTAATTGAAAGCCAGCCGCACGCGTGGATCTTTGAATTTGTCGCGGCGCAAATTGAAAGCGAAGGCCTGCATCAGGCCAATGCTGTTAATGGGAAATTCCTCAAGGATAACGCGCTTTTCTGTGACTGCCGAAAAGTCGTAGGCCGTCGCCCAGTTTTTGGCGCTGTTTTCCGTGCGCCAGTCGACTAGATCGCCTTTGAACGCCTCGATCGCGATAGTCGCGTCGCGGAAATACTCATATCGCAAACTGTCGAAGTTATCGCGGCCGACATTGACGTTAAGATCCTTTCCCCAATAGGTCTGCACGCGTTCGTAGGCGATGTTGCGGCCGGCGGAAAATTCCTTAATGCGGTATGGGCCGCTGCCGAGCGGCGGTTCGAGTGTCGTCTCACCAATCGAGCGTTTCTTGCCTTCACTGTCGCTTCCGTCCCACCAGTGTTTTGGCAGGATCGTGAGTTGACCGACGACTTGCGGCAGTTCGCGATTTCCAGTGCCGTCGAAATGGAAAGTGACCTCGCGTTCGCCGGTCTTTTCGGCTTTCGTGACTTGCCGGTAGCTCGCGGCAGCTTGCGGGCTAAGCTTCTTGAAGGCGTCAAATGAGAAGATGACATCGTCAGGCGTGACCGGCTTGCCGTCATTCCATTTTGCGTTGGAGCGCAATCGAAATGTCACCGAAGAAAAATCGTCTGGATAGGTGACAGCTTCGGCGAGGAGGCCATAGGTGCTGGCGACTTCGTCAAGCGCCGGCACCATGAGGGTGTCGTAGAGAAATTCAATGCCGCTCACCAAAGTGCCCTTCGCGCCTCCAACGACGAGATTGAAGTTGTCGAAGCTTCCGAGCGCGATTTGCGACGCGGCGCCACCTTTCGGGGCGTTCGGTTTTACGTAATCGAAATGTTTGAATCCCGCTGAATACTTGAGCTCGGAAAGCTTGGAGAGGCCATGCCGCCAGGCGGTGGCCGGCTCACGCGCCTGCGCCGTCGAAATTTGCAGTGCATTTTTGAGCGCTGGTGGCCCTCCCGCGAGCACGAGGAGAGCTGTTTTCATCAAGGATCGGCGGTCCATTGGCACTCCAGGTACTGAGCTCGCGCAAGACGGCCATTATGCGCGAACCGCACGGACTTTGAAGACCGCCGGCTCGGCGCCGCCGATGGCTCAGCATCGCAGATGCCCTTCTTCTAGGAAAGCACCGCGCTGCCGCCGACCAATGATTGGACGTCGGGCTGAAAACAACAAGGCGCCGAACAAATATCCGGCGCCTCGTCGAAGGCTCAGATCATTGATGGGCCCGAAGGACCTATCTCACAATCGTCAGCCTGGGCAGACCGAGAGACCGGTGCAAGCGCCAAGTGTGTAGTTCACCTGTTCGCTGCCCGCAGCTGCTTCCAGCGCCTCGTCGGAGACTTCAAAAGCCAAAATGTCTTCTTCATTCGTCATGGCATAATTCCTTTCTATTGCCAGCGGCGCCGGCAGTGAGAAGGTTCATAGTAAATTCGAAGCCCCCCCAGCGCCATGGGCCTATGATCCGATGCAGAATTTGCAAAGTCAATTGGGGAAAAGCCTATCCCTGCAGTTACTTATGACCGTTCCACGACGAAATTTCCCGAGCGATGGCCCCATCTGGTTGCAGTCAAGGCACTTGACTTCCTGCAGTTGCTATTGGGTCACCGTGTTCGACTCCCATGCGAGCAAAATCCCGCGGAAATTCAAAAGCATTGGCTTACGTTTCGCGATGCGGCAATGGTCTGGCTCACCGAGTATTCGGTGTCGGCTCGGATATAATCCTTGGGTACTGTGTGAGGCCGCATGGAATCCTTCTACGACCATCTGATTAATCGTGCGGCGACGATCGACGAGCTTCTTTCAGACGACTTCGAAGCCATACCCGGAGAAAAGGATCGTGCCGGCTTGGCTCAACGTCGTTTGGCCGCCTGGTGCCAGTCCGCCGCGAGCGGCGACTGGTCGCTCTTTGCGCGCAGGATTGAACGTGATGGGTTGGATTCTGCCGGCGTTCTTGCGCGGCTGACTGCGGTCCGGCGTAAGCCGGCCGCGCGCACCCCGCTGTGGGTAGCGGATGCGAGCTGGATTCTGCCCGCTCTTGAAGGGGCAACCGGCAAGTCCACAGCCGAACCGGATGAGTGCCAAGCCGAGCCGGTGGCATTCGAGCACCTTTTGGCCGGGGTGGTTGAAAGCGCCAAAGCACTGCTGCAATCAGGACTCGGTGGCAAAACACCCGCAAACCTGAAGGCATCTGCGTACGATTGCATGCGGTGTGCGCTTCTCACCGAACTTTCCGAATTGACCGCCCCGGCGATTTACGAACGCTTCTCGGCGATGCGGAACGCGGCGGAAACCGCAGGACTTCGGCAGGATTCTCGGACGTCGCTCTACGAAAAATTCGTGGCCGAGATGAAGGCCGGCGGCTTTCGGCAGCTCTTCGAGCAGAAGCCTGTGCTACTGCGGCTGATCAGCATGATGGTCCGGCAATGGGTCGAGACATCTCGCGAATTCATCCAACGGCTTGATGCCGACCTGCCGCTCATTCGCAGTGCCTTACATGCCGGCGGGCAGGGCGGAGTCATCCAGATTGAAGGTGGCTTCTCCGATCCGCACAACGGAGGCCGCTCGGTAAAGATCGTCATTTTCGCAGACGGCTCGAAGATCGTTTACAAGCCGAAAGATCTGCAGGTCGACGTTGCCTGGCAGGAACTGGTCGACCGTTTGAACCGCGCGGCGCCTCCGGTCGAGCTGAAAACCGCGCGCGCGCTTGCGCGCGACGGCTACGGGTGGACCGCATGCATCGAGCATGCCGGATGTGCCGCGCCCGATGAGTTCAAGACCTTTTTCAGGCGCGTAGGAGCCTGGCTCGCGCTTTTTCACTGCTTCGCGGCCAACGACATGCACCAGGAAAATATCGTTGCCGACGGAAGCCATCCCGTGCCGATCGACCTGGAGACCATCCTCCAGTCGTCCAGCAGCGACCAGAAACCGTCCGCGCCGGAAGACGCGGCATTTGATGCTGCCACGGACAAGCTCGCCAACTCGGTAATGGCGACGGGACTGCTTCCTGCCTATGGCCGGGGACCAGATGGCAAGGTCTTCGCGATGGGTGGCGTCACGGCGGATTGGAACACAAAAATAAAAATCAGGTGGGAGAGCATCAATTCTGACGACATGCGCCCGACACGCTGGAAAGACGTTGCTACAGACAATCCCAACCTGCCGCACGTGAACGGGCTCTACGCGAAATTTTCGGATCACATTGAGGAACTGATTGCCGGCTTTGACGCTTATGCGCGATTTCTTTTGGAAAAACGCAAAAGCATTGCACCGTTCGACGGCTTTTCTGGACTTACTGTCCGGAAGGTCGTTCGGGCGACGCGGTTCTACGCCATGTTGCTTCAGCGTTTGAAAAATCACAAAACGATGGATGACGGCGTGGCGTGGTCGGCGCAGGCGGACTTCGTGGCGCGCCTCGCCGATTGGGATGCAGCCGACGATCCGCTTTGGCCGGTCCAGCGCGCGGAAAGATCCGCACTTCTGACGCTGAACATTCCACACTTCGTCTCGGCGACAGACGGTGATGAGCTGAAGGATGAGGCGGGCTTTCGGATGCGGCTGCCGTCAACCGACGGCCTGACGCGCGCAATTGCGCGTTTCGCCGACCTTGATCGTGACGAGATCGATTGGCAGGTCAAGGTCATCAAGATCAACACGAACTCGCTTGTGGCTGCTGGCCGTCCACCGACTTCGACTGGGCGGCGGCAGCTGCCGGAATTGCGTGGGCCGCCGCCTTCGGATCTGACTTTCCGGGCCGAGGCTCAGCGGGTCGCCGATGAATTGGCAACTTATGCTATCCGACGCGGTCCGGCCGCCGCCTGGATCGGACTCGATTGGCTTGGCGATGCCGAGGTGTTCCAGCTCGTAACGTTGGGGACCGATTTGTACAACGGCACGGCGGGTCTTTCCCTGTTTCTGTCCGCACATGCTGCCGTCGCGGAGCAATCGGCGTCGCGTGAGCTGGCACTCGCCGGCGTTGCCCGGCTTCGCAAGCAGCTCAAATCCCGAAATGCAGCGAGAATCGCCCGCTCGCTCGGGCTAGGCGGGGCGACGGGGCTCGGCTCGGTCGTCTACACCTTGACGCTGATGTCGCAAAATTTGCGCGATCCCGGATTACGTGACGATGCCCGCCATGCGGCCGAACTTATAACTGATGAACTGATTGCCGCAGACAAACGCCTGGATGTGATTGGCGGGAGCGCGGGCGCCATCCTTTGTCTGCTTCGCCTTTACCGCGACGAACAATCTGACGCGGTGCTTCGCCGCGCCGTCAAGTGCGGCGAACATTTGCTCGCGCAAGGCCGTCTGGGAGAGCCAGGGCGCCGCAGTTGGGTGGGGCAGGGCCTGGGTTCACGCCCGCTCAACGGAATGTCACATGGTGCGGCCGGATTTGCATATGCGCTCGCGTCCTTGTCGGTCGCTACCGGGCGCGAAGATTTTGCTGCTGCAGCACTGGAGTGCGTCGACTTTGAGAATTCCAGCTTCAGCCAGCAACGCGGCAATTGGCCTGATTTGCGCCTTGAAGGCGGGGAGGCCTGGCCCTGTCAGTGGTGTCACGGAGCGCCCGGCATAGGCCTTGGAAGGATCGGCATGGCTCGCCTGCCAAAGATGAGCGGCCCGGTCTTGAATGCGGATGTTCAAGGCGCAGTCGAAGGCACGCGAGCGGCATGGCCTTCATCCCTCGATACGTTGTGTTGTGGGACACTGGGGAGCGTCGAATTCTTGTGCGAGGCGGGTGATCTGCTCGGACGCAACGATCTTCAAGAGCTTGCCAAACGTGAATTGGCCAGCGTGTTGCAATACGCAGCGGATACAGGCGACTACCGTTGGAACAGCGGAGAGCGGCGATTCAATTTAGGCCTCTTCCGCGGCATGGCTGGGGTTGGCTACACCGCCTTGCGGCAGGTCGATCCTTCGTTGCCCAATGTGCTTATTTTTGAGTAGCCGTTGAGCCACATCAATGCGTAGTCCGGCTTTTCGTCTTAACTGATGAGAATTCCGAGCGATCAAATGTCGCTGCGAGCCGGGGTTGCGATACCCAGGAACACGCTATGCCCGTTGACGGTCAGCCCTTGCCGTGGTGCGTTTGCCGCGCGACTATGGCGCCAACGAGAAGACAGTCCATAACGATATCCGGTAAGGGAGGGCTCATGAGTACAACCCCGAAATTTGCAGCTCTGGTCGCGGCACTCGTTCTTGGCGTCGCAGCGGGAACAGCCGACGCAAAGGACAAGGTGAAAGTCGGCTTCATCGGGCCACTGACCGGCGGTGTGTCCGTCAACGGACTCGGTGGGCGTAACTCTGCCGATCTGGCGGTTCGCCTGCGCAATGCCGACCCAAAATCAAAGTACGAATACGAGATGGTCGTGCTCGACGACGAGTGCAAGCCAAACGTTGCGGTGCAGGTCGCCACCAAGATGGCAGCCGACAAGGACGTCATCGCCGGTGCCACACACTATTGCTCTGCAACGGCGATCGCGACCGTCGACACCTATCACAAGTTCGGTTTTCCGGTGATTGTGTGGGGCGCGGTGCTCCCCGACATCACATATCGCAACAAGTACGAAGAGGTTCATCGCGTCAACGGCACGATGATCAACCAGAATGACGCCAATGCCGAACTGATTTCCAAGCTCGGCTACAAGACCGTGGCGGTCATTCACGACACGACCGATTATGGCAAGGGACACAACGAATATTTCAGCAAGGCGCTTGCGAAGATCGGTCAGGCGAAGATCATCGGAACATTCGGCGTCACGGCCGACCAGCAGGACTTCACGGCCGAACTCACCAAGATCAAGGCGCTCAACCCGGATGTCATTTATTTCGGCGGGTTGACGCCGATTGGTGTGCGTATCCGCTCGCAGATGGACAAGCTTGGCATCAAGGCCGTTTTTGACGGCACGTCCGGCATCGTGTCAGACGCCTATATCCAAGGACTGGGTCCGCTTGCAGAAGGCACGCTGGCCTTCCGTGAGGGCGCACCGACCGAGAAGCTCCCCGGCGGCAAGTTCTTCATGGAAAAATACGCCGGACAGAAATATGATAATCCGCCGGAAGCCTATGGTGCATTCGCCTATGCGGCGATGGACATGATCCTGGATACGATCGAGAAGGTCGGGCCGGATCGCAAGAAAGTCATCGCGGACCTGGCGAACGTGAAGGACCGGGACTCGATCGTCGGAAAGATCACATTCGACGACCACGGGCAGAACACGGTGCCGATTATTACCAAATATGTCGTTCAGGATGGCAAGTTCGTCGAGTGGGACGACAGCGAGTATGCTGGCGGCAAGCGCAAGCTGCCGGGGCAGAAATAGGCTGACACAGGCGGGGCCGCGGCGAACGGCCCCGTTTCCTTTAACACTTCGCAAGATCACCGGACATGGACGCGGGCCTGCTCGCTCAGTACGTCATGAATGGGCTTATGCTCGGCATGATGTATGCGCTGGTGGCGGTCGGGTTCACGCTTTTCTTTGGTGTGCTCGACGTCATCAAGTTTTCACACGGTGATGTGCTCACCGTTGGAGCTTTTGTGGCGCTTGCGACTTATATCGGGCTCCATATGCTGGGGCTGAATTCCAGCTTGCTTGACCTTGTCGTCATGCTGGTGGTCGCGACGCTGGCGATGGCATTTCTCGGCATGGCGATCGCCCGTTATCTCGTCATGCCGCTGCGCGCGGCGCCCGCGCTCAACACGCTTCTGATTACGCTGATGCTTGGCACGGTCCTGCGAGAATCCGTCCGGCTTTTTTACCCGCAGGGTGCCAATCCGAAGCCATTTCCGGCCTTGCTTCCACGCGCTTCGGTTGATTTCGGCGCTTTCAATCTGCGGCTCGATAACGTGCTGATGCTGACTGCCGGCGTTCTTGTGATCGTCGGCATTCAGTACTTGCTCAACCGCACCAAGCTCGGTCTGGCTATCCGCGCCGTTGCGCAGGACGAAGAAACCGCGCGCACGATGGGCATCAATTTCACCGCGATCGTTCTGGTGACCTTTGCCCTCGGCTCCGGTCTTGCCGCGTTCGCGGGCGTCATGAACGGCCTCTATTACAACGAGATCAATTTCGGGATCGGCCTTTATCTCGGTGTCGTCGGGTTTTCTGCCGCCATTATCGGCGGTCTCGGCAGCATTTATGGCGCGATTCTGGGGGGCTTCCTGTTCGCGGCGTTGCAGACGGTCGGCACCGTGATGCTTCCGTTTGCCAGCGCCTATAAAGACGTCTTCGCATTCGCCGTTGTCATTGCCATCATGGCCTGGCGGCCGACCGGCCTGATCCGCGAAAAAATCAGCGAGCGGGTCTAGCGATGGCCGAGAAACGGCATACTACGGTGTGGCCGGGCATTGTCGGTCTCGCGTTGGCGACGGGCTATCTCATTGTGCTGCTCGGCGCCGAGAAACAGAATTTGATTATCATCCTGCTGGCGGGCGGAATCGCGGCTGTGCTTGCCGCGGCCTGGCTCGGCCTGCTTGAGAATGTGAGCGCGTCACTCGTGGAGCACGAAGGTGCCTTGGCCGCTTGCGCCATCGGCGCGGCGTGCATTGTGGGGGCGGTTTTTCACGACAATCATTTCGTACTTTTGCTGGTGATCACCGTATTGCTGTATTCGGTGGCGACGCTCGGACTCAATGTCCAGTTCGGTTATGCGGGTGTGCTCAATTTCGCAGGTGCGTCCTTCTTCGGCATCGGTGCCTATACATCCGCTGTGCTGAACGCCTACACGGCAATGCCGCACTTGCTCGTACTACTGATTGGCGGACTGCTGGCGGCCTTCGCGGGATCGCTTTTGCTGCTGCCGGTGCTGCGAACGCGGGGGCATTACGCTGCGGTCGTGACGATCGCGTTTGCGCTGCTATTCAAGACTTTTCTCGAGGTGAACGACGTAGTCGGCGGCCCGCAGGGCATGCAGGTCAAGGGCATGCGCATTCTCGGCTGGTCGTTCAACGACAACATCGAGATCGGGAAAATCTCATTGTCGTTCTATATGAACTATTTCGTTCTGAGCCTGCTGCTGCTTGTCGGTGCATTTATCCTCGTGCGTCGGCTCGAGCGTTCCTGGATCGGGCTCAACCTTGATGCCCTGCGGCTCGATGAAACTGCCGCCGGCTGCTTCGGCCTCGATGTCGTGCGCTGGAAGATCACCGCCTTCCTGATCGGAAACTTTCTCATCGGCATCGCGGGAGCGCTGTTCGGAATGGTCGGCGGGTTCGTAGCGCCTAACAACTACACTTTCGCGGACTCGCTGATCCTGGTTTCAATCCTGTTGCTTGGCGGCATTGGCAATCCGTGGGGACTAATAGTGGCGACCATCATCGTCGTGGTCGTGCCCGAAAAATTGCAGACCATCCAGGAGTACCGGTTTCTGCTTTACGCGCTGATGGTGATCGCGGTTCTGCTGTTCCGGCCCGAAGGGTTGCTGCCGCGGCCGGTGCGACGCTATTTCCCAGGATGGCGGCCATGAGTGCCTTGCTCGAAGCACGAGGCCTGTCCAAGCACTTCGGCGGTGTGCAGGCGCTCGACGGACTCGACCTCACCGTTGCGGCGAACGAGATTCTCGGGCTGATCGGCCCCAACGGGTCGGGCAAGACCACTTTTTTCAACGTGATCACCGGCATCTACGCCGCCGACACCGGACGCGTCATGTTCGACGGCGCGGATGTCACGAATGCAAGCGCGCGCGCCATCTACCAGGCCGGCATATCGCGCACGTTCCAGCGCTCGCGGCTGTCGTTGCCGCTCTCGATCTTCGACAACATCATGATCGGCAATCACAAGCGCCTCAATCAGGGCCTCTGGTTCAATCTGGCCAAACGCGGCGATTTCAAACGGGAGTTCGAACGCAGTTACGCCGACGCGCGAGCGCTGGTGGAAGTGTTCGAGCCGGGGCTGGCTGGCCGCATGTTTGAGCCGGTCGCTGGCCTTCCGATGATCGACCGCCGCCGGATCGAGATCTGCCGGGCGCTGGTCAGCGCGCCGAAACTGCTCCTTCTCGACGAGCCTTCAGCGGGGATGACGCATGATGAAACGGCGGAGCTCATGAATGACATTCTGCTGGTACGCAAGCGCAACAAAGACCTCACCATCATCATCGTCGAGCATGAAATGGGCGTGATCGAGCGCATTACCGATCGTTGCGTGGTGCTCAATTTCGGGCGGAAGATTGCCGAAGGCCCGTACCGCGCTGTTGCAGCCGACGCGCAGGTCCAGGAAGCTTATCTCGGAGCGGCGTGATGGCGGGCATCCTCGAGATCGAAAACGTCTACACGGCGTACGACAAGGCCGATGTTCTGCAGGGCGTGTCGCTGAATGTGGATGCCGGACATATCACTTGTCTGCTTGGTTCAAATGGGTCCGGAAAAACCACCCTTGTACGTTCGGTTCTCGGGCTCACGCCGGCACGCGCCGGCCGGATCGTTTTTGACGGCGCGGACATAACGCATCTGCCGACCCATAAGATCATCGCGGCGGGGATTGCATGCATTCCTGAAGGACGCAAAGTGTTTCCCAAGCTGACCGTCGAGGAGAATCTGCGTGTCGGTGCCTATCAGGAGCGATCGGACAAGGCGGTCGCGTCGCGTCTTGCCGAGATTCTGCAGATTTTCCCCCGGCTCGCCGAGCGCCGAACCCAGCTGGCCGGCACGATGTCGGGGGGCGAACAGGCGATGATATCGATCGGGCGCGGTCTGATGTGCGCGCCCAAGCTGCTGCTCATTGATGAACCATCGCTCGGGCTTTCGCCGCTGCTGGTCAAGGAGAACTTCAACATCATCCGGAATATCAACGAACGTGGTATTACTGTGCTTCTGGTCGAGCAGAACGTGCATCAGACGCTTGCAATCTCACACTTCGGTTTCGTGCTATCGAAGGGGCGCGTGGCTGCGAGCGGGAATCCGGCCAAGCTCGCGGCGCAGCCGGAAGTACGCGATGCATATTTCGGTTAGGTCATGAAATCTTCAGTCGAGCTGACGCAGGATCTCGTTCGCTTCAACACCATCAATCCGCCGGGTGCCGAGCGGGCTTGCGCTGAAACGCTTGCCACTTTGCTGAAAGACGGAGGCTTCATGGTCGACGTCATCCCATTCGGTGAAAACCGTGCACAAATCGTCGCCCGTATCGGCGGCGCCTCAGGGAAGCTGCCGATCGGATTTACCGGCCATCTCGATACGGTTCCACTCGGCGCACAGCCGTGGGCGGTCGACCCGCATGCCGGCACGATTGTCGACGGAAAGTTATTTGGCCGTGGCTCGTCGGACATGAAAAGCGGCGTCGCGGCGTTTGTCGTGGCCTGCCTGCAATTGTCCAGCAAGCTCGCGGGTACGCCAGGTGTGATTCTGGTCATCACTGCTGGGGAGGAAACCGGTTGCACCGGCGCTGCTGCGTTAGCGCAAGAGCTCAGGGACCTTCCCAAGGTCGGCGCATTTGTCGTGGCGGAGCCGACCGGCAATAGGCCCATGGTGGGCCATAAAGGTGCGCTGTGGCTTGAGGCGGTCACGAAAGGGCTGACCGCACACGGCTCGATGCCGGAGAAAGGGGTCAATGCGGTCTACAGAGCCGCCCGCGCTGTCACGGCATTGCAGGATTTTGATTTCAATGTCGCGCGCCACGACGTGCTCGGAGGGCCAACGCTGAATGTCGGCACGATCTTTGGCGGTCTCAACATAAATTCCGTTCCGGACCGCGCCACCATAGGCGTCGATATCCGTACAATTCCAGGGCAAAACCACGCAGGGATTCGGGAGCAGCTCTCGATCTATCTCGGCGCCGATGTCGAGCTTGGCACCAAGCTCGACGCGCAGAGCGTGTGGACCAATCCGAACGATGCCTGGATTGGGAGCGTTGTTCGCGCCGCCCGCGAGATTGCCGGAGTTGGGGGCGAGATCGGCGCCGCACCATATTTCACCGACGCTTCAATCCTGACACCGGCGCTGGGCGGACCGCCGACGGCGATCATTGGCCCGGGCGAGCTGGAGCTCGCCCATCAGACCGATGAGTATTGCTTCGTGTCACGGATCGAGCAGGCGACCGAGATCTACGCGGCGATCATCCGCGACTGGTGCGCTCTCTAACGCTTCACCGGCGCGAGATGCTTTTCGGCCTCGCGCGCGGCGTCTTCCATGGTCATGAAAGTCGCGCCTTCCTTCGCGAGCTTGTCGAGCATGTCCTCCAGCGCCAGCATGCGATAGCCCCGGCCGATCACATACGGGTGCATTGTGTAGGTGAGAACGCCCCAGTCCACGGTCTTTTTCATGTAAATGAATTCATCGAACCAGTTCTGCAGGACCGTCCGCGCCGGCTGCATGCCGGCAAGGATCGAGGTTTGCGTGCGCACGAACTCGAAATGCGGGTAGTCGTCGAGCGACCAGCTGATTGGCATTTCGATCAGCCCGGTTTGCTCACCGAAAGTATAGGGCTCTCCAAGCTTTGCCACGTCGCCGCGCCGGGCGCGATAAGGGATATAGTCGGATCCCATCAGGCTGGAGTCGTAGGTGAAACCGTGCGCCAGCAGCAGATCGATGGTGTGATTGCTCAGGTCCCATGACGGCGATCGGTAGCCGCGGGCCTTCGTGCCGGTCAAACGCGCGATCGCTTCGTTGGCGCGCACGAGATCGGCTTCCTCTTCCTCACGGCTTTGGGTCGCCGGCGGGATATGCGCCCAGCTGTGGTGCGCGACCTCGTGCCCGGCCTTGACGACGGCCTCGCATTCGCGCGGCCAGCTTTCAATGGTAAATCCCGGAACGAACCAGGTCGCCTTGATGGCGCGCGCCGCGAGAAAATCGAGGATCCGGCGCGACGCCATCGCACCGAATTCGCCGCGCGACAAGGGCGTCGGCGTCGTCATTCCGCGTGCGATGAAGCCGGATTGCGTATCGAAATCGAATGTCAGGCAGACGATGTGGCGGGGCATGGCGTTGTCACTGTAAAGCCTCGCCAATGATACTGGCGCCGGCTCGGCATGATAGGAAGGCGGACAGGAGGGTCAAGGTTTTGGCAGTCAAGGAAATCGGCATCATCGTCAATGGCGCGACCGGCCGCATTGCCTCGACACAGCATCTGGCGAACGCGCTGTTGCCGATCCGCGCCGAGGGTGGGCTGGCCGTCGGAGACGACCGGGTCATGCCGCGGTTGCTTCTGTCCGGCCGCGACGACGGACGGCTCGCTGCGCTCGCGCGCAGCAACGGAATTGATCGCTGGACGACGGACCTCGACGGAGCATTGTCGGATCCCGGGTTTTCGATCCTGTTCGATGCGGCGGCAACGAACCAGCGCGTATCGACGCTCACAAAAGCGATCGCTGCCGGCAAACATATTTACAGCGAAAAGCCGGTGGCACTGTCCGTCGCGGAAGGTATGTCGCTTCTGACCGCGGCCCGTGCGCGCAATCTCAAGCACGGTGTGGTCGAGGACAAGATTTTCCTGCCAGGCTTGCAAAAACTCAGTCAACTCGCCGACCGGAAATTCTTCAGCCGTGTCACCGGCTTTCGCCTCGATTTCGGTTGGTGGGTGTTCGACGGATTCGAGCGCAAAAGCCAGCGGCCAAGTTGGAACTACCGGCGGAGCGGAGCTGGCGGTCTCACCATGGATATGTATCCGCATTGGCGTTACGTCATAGAAGGCATTCTCGGTCCGATCCGTCGGGTTGTGGCCGCGACTGCCACGGCCATTCCGCAGCGGGGGGACGAAAGCGGCACGCGCTATGACGTCGACGTCGATGACACATCGCTGACATTGGCGGAGCTGGAGAATGGCGCCGTCGGTACGATCGCGTGCTCATGGGCGACGCGGGTACGGCGCGATGACCTTCTGACATTCCAGATCGACGGCACCGGCGGCTCGGCGGTCGCCGGCCTGCACCGCTGCTGGGCGCAACGCGCAGGCGATACACCAGATGTCCGGCACATCAATCCAATGGTCGACATTGGTTTCGACTATCGCCGGGACTGGAAGGAGGTTCCCGAACCAGCCGTTCATACAGGTCCCTATCGCGTCGGATGGGATCGGTTTCTCAAACACATCGTCGCCGGCGAGCCCCTGGCAAGTGATCTGTCGGCCGGCATCCGCGATGTCAGACTGGTGGAGGCCTGCTATCGCAGCGCCGCCGAGGGTAAATGGATTGCACTTGATGACAGCTGATTGTCCCGTCAGCGATGCAGACAGGAGTAGACCCTGACGAGATCGCGCGCAGGTGCAGGGACCGCACGTGCCGCATTGGCGTTTTCCGTCGCTGTTTCACAGGACAGCCAGAAATAATTTCCGGCAGGGTCGACGACGAGCCGCTCCGGTCTGAAGTCCGACAAGACGATCGACAGATACTCGACTGTCGAGAACCAGCTGAACTGATTGAGCTCAGGTGAAATCCGTTGCGATGAGATGAAGCGCGGATCGCCGAGCGCGGGATCGGAAACCGTGCCCAATGCGAGCATCCTCACTGCAGTTTTGTAGGCTGTCCAGCCCGTGACGAATTTTGCGGTCTGAACAACATGAATGGCTGTGAGAAGAACGATGGCGCCGGTACAAGCACGGATCGCCGCAGCGTTGCTCAGCGATTGGGCGATTTGCGGCAGGCCCGGACAATCAGGCTGCGCGCCGTCCGCGTGCATTGCGTAGAAGGCCGAAAGCACACCGAAAATCGGCGTAATGACGACCAACAGCGTGCGGAGATAGTACCGGTTGCTTGCGTGGATCCATTGGTCGAATTGCAGCCAATAAATCAGCAGAGCGATCGCACTCACGGCCAGTGCCGCGACCAGCGCACTGTCCACAGTCATGACCCGGGACAGCGCGAGAAAGAGGAGACCGTAGCCGGCAAGAACGACGAACAGCAGGACAACAAGATTGACCTGAAAAATGGCCGGATCGAAAAAGTGCAGTCCTGCTCTGACAAGAACATCCGCGAAGTAGTCGTCGGGCCGATAGGCCATCTTGACGACGACCCACAGTGCCATCGCGATGACCAGAGCAGCCGCCCCTCGCACGAACAAAAGATGGCGTAAACCATGCAACGCAAGCGTTGCGACAATGACAAATGCGAGCACGACGCCGCCCGCATGCGTCAGGGCCAAAGCCGCCATCGCGATTGACAGGACGATAGCCCCAAGGAGGCCCCGGCGCGCATAGTGGGCCAGCGCGAGCGCCGGCCAGAACAGTGCGTGCGCCATCCACATTTCGGTCGGAAATCCAAACACCAACGGGCCGAGGGCGGCGGTCGAGCCGCATGCAAAAACGAAAATGGCGCGGTCGCGGGAGCGGTCGGCGATGAAGGTCAAGGCGAGGCCAACCAGCGGCGCAACATTGAAAAGAAGGCCATAGATGACAATTCCGCCATAGGGCCGTCCCGTCACTCCGACATAGGCTTCGGCGGGCCAAAGGGTGAGGAGGAAAACCGACATTCGGTTCGCAATATTGTGCCAGTGGAATGCCCACACGTCCTGAACTGCAATCGCGTATGAAAACATCGAGCCGTCAGCGTAAAGCTGGAGCTGATAAACAAGCGCAATGACAGGAAAGGCGAGTGCCCAGCCGAGGCCGACGGCGACAGTGAAATTGCGCAGCAGGTTCTCCTCGCGGGCAGACGATCGCGATGCAGCCTGCATTGCAGCTAGCCGCGTGAAAGCTGCTGGCGTTCCAGGAGCTGCTTGAATATACCGCCTGCCGCTTCTGCGATCTTTTCCAGAAGCTGCTTGCCGAATTCCGCCGACGCGGATTTTGCATCGCCAATGACGCCGCACTCGGCGATGGCCTTTTCGTCGCTGGTCCATGGCCACGTTACGGACTGATCGAGGATCGTTGCGCGAACGGCCTCCGCACGGGGGGTAAACTGCAATTTTGCAATCTCGTCAGTGCGGACGAGGTGCGGCGCGGTAGCCAGCATCATAGACGTTTCATTTTTTCCACCATGAATTTCCGGCGTTTTCGAAACCGCATTGATGTCCGCCCACGTGGCTGGATGCAGAATGCAGACATTGAGTCCGAAATCGCCGCGCAGATTCTGCGCCAAAGCCTCCAATATCCCGCGGTTGCCGCCATGCCCATTGATGACCGCAAGGTTGCGCGCCGGCAGGCTGCGCGCGATTTCGCGCCCGAGGTCGTGGATGAGCTCGGTCAGACCTCGGACGGATAGCGACAGGGTACCGGCGGCCCATTCATGTTCGCGCGCGAGACTGATCGCCTGTGTCGGCAGTTGCCACAGATCGTAGGTGTCGCCCCAGCGGGCGATGATGCGGCGCGTGAACTCTTCTGCCAGCACAATGTCTGTGTTGAGCGGCAGATGCGGACCGTGCTGCTCGATAGACCCGATCGGCAGGCACACGATCGAGCTCGCCCGTAGGCGCTTCGAAATGTCCAGATACGTCAGCTCGCCGATCGACCGGCTCAGCACGTCTTGTGGCATGGCTGATGTCAGCTCGTTGAGCCGCGATGGGCGGCACCGTTGGAGACGATACCAGTGCCGTTCAATGATGCCAGAGGAAAGCGACGCCTACGACGGTTCGGCGAGCGACGCCATCAGGTGATCGAGGCGGTGCCCTGCGCGAACGGCCTTAGCGGCCATGTAACGCCGATTGTCGGCGTTGATCGGGGCCTCGAGCGGCATGCGGCTTGCGATTTCAATGCCGGCCTTGGCCAGGCCGTCGAGCTTGGCGGGATTGTTGGTCAGGAGGACGACCCGCGTGCAATTGAGCATCTGGAGCATGCGCGCGGCAATGCCGTAGTCGCGCTCGTCATCGTCGAAACCAAGCGTCGTGTTGGCATCGACGGTGTCGAGGCCGTCGTCCTGCAGTTGATAGGTGCGCATCTTGTTGGCGAGGCCCAAACCGCGGCCTTCCTGCGCAAGATAAAGCACAATGCCGCCACCGAGATCTTCGAGCCGCCGCATGGCCAGTTGAAGCTGATCGCCGCAGTCGCAGCGCCGCGAGCCAAAAACATCGCCGGTGAGGCAAGCTGAGTGCAATCGCACGGGCACGGCGTTCGAAAAATCGGGCTTGCCGACGATGATCGCGGTGGAATTGCCGCCAATCGCGTCGCGAAACACAACAAAGCGTGCCTGCGTACCGGCATCGAGAGGCACCGAAGCTTCGCTGGCCAGCGTCAGCGACTGAATTGCCTCGTCGGCAAATCGCCAAACCGCTTCCGCATCGACGGTGATGATGTCCGCTTCAGGAGGCAGGGCGTCGGCGGGCACCTCGGCCGCCAGCACGGCAGGCAAACTTTGCGACAGCTTCACGAGCTGGATGGCGGCCGCGGCGGCCGGGCCGGCGGGCTTTGCTTCGGGGATACGATCGCACGTTGCGTCGCTGACGAGCGCCTCGATCGAGGTCGCATCATCATCCGGTGCGAGCCGCAGCGCCATCGGTGTGCGCGCATCCAATCCAAGCGCAAGCGCACGTCGCGCGGTAACAATGAGTTCGGGGTGTGCGTGGCGCGCAAAGCGCCATGAATTCGGTCAGGCGAGCGGTATCGAGTCCGTCAACGGGCAGCGCCAGGAGCGCTTCATTTTTTGCAGTGATGAAGACAGGGCGTCGACCGTGAAATTCGGCGAGGCCGCGGCTGACACTAACGTGACCTTTGCTGCCAAATAATACCGGACTTACGCCACTGCGTACTGAATTCATTCCGAGACTTTCCGTTTTTTTACGCCCGCCAATGTAAGAACACCGAGTGTCGTGTAACCATTCCGGTCGCAAATAGGCCAAATTTGTGCCAGCCTGCTGGCGCCCGTATCCGCTGTTAACGCACGGGGCGTGCTTTTAGCTGCCATGTCATTAAGAAATTTTCCCCATAACCCAAATAGCGGGGTCGACAGTACGTCATCCGACCCATGGTTAGAGTTTAGCAATATTTTCCGGTCCGGTGACCAGCCTCTTCCGCAGCCCTGGGGCGAAATTTTCGACCCGCTTCGCCGGGGCCTTGTCGATGAGCTCGTGGTGGTCGGTCAGATCGGTCAGTCGCTCGATGGCCGTATTGCGACGGAATCTGGGCATTCGAAATACATCAACGGGCCGTCCGGCCTTACCCACCTCCACCGGTTGAGGGCCTTGGTCGACGCGGTTGTTATCGGCGTCGGTACCGCGATAGCCGACGACCCTCAATTGACTGTGCGCCGGGTCGCCGGGCCGCCACCGACCCGCGTCGTCATCGATCCGAACGGCCGTCTTGGCATCAAAGCCAGGGTCTTCAATGAGGATGGAGTCCGCCGCATCCGGGTAACAACAGAAGGGAAATCTGCTGCTCCGGTCCCGGGTGTCGAGATTCTTCGGCTGCCCACTAGCGATGGGCACCTTTCGCCAGCGGCAATCCTTGCAGCACTCGGTGCTTGCGGGATGCGCCGGATCCTGATCGAAGGCGGCGCCGACACAGTGTCGCGTTTCCTGGCGGCAGGCTGCCTTGACCGGCTGCACGTGATCGTTGCGCCGGTCATCCTGGGCGCGGGCCGGCCCGGTATTGCGCTGCCGCCGGTCGAGCGCGCCGACCAGGCCATGCGGGTGCCGATGCGCACGCATCGAATTGACGATGAAATGCTGTTCGATTGCGATCTTGCGGCTCAGCGACTGCCGGTCGGTACGGCAAAGAGATCAACATGACCGATGCGAAGGGACGACGTCCCCGCGGCAATGCCGGCACGCCGGCGCGTCAGCCACGATGCGGTTTCGGCGAGCGATAACGCGCCGATGTCGCGTGCCGCACCGGCCCAGCCGGCAAATATGTCCAGCTGAATGTCGCGATCGTTCGGCTCTATCATCCAATCTGATCGGCGGTGGGTGACGGCATAACCCAGGCGCTCGAAGCTGGCGACGACATATCCGCCAGCCTCCGGTCCAAGCGCCAGCCCAAATCCTTTATCGGTCGCTTGGTGCTTGTTGACCGCCGCGACGATCGACGCGTCCGCCGGATCATGCGGAGAGATGTCGACACGGCCATCATAGGTCAATGCGGCGTAGAATGGGATCGAGCGTGCGGCGATTTCTGTCGTCAGCCGGTCGAGCCAGTCTTTCGAAACAAGATCCAGAAAGGCCGAGGTGGTGACCAGGTCAATGGCGCCATCGAGTGCGGCCTCGAGGTCGCGATTGAGATCGAGCGGAACCGCTGTGACTTTGACGTTGTCGGCGAGCGCCATCGCGTTCGCCCGGCCAAGGAGACCAAGATCATTGTCCGCAAGCCGCCAGACCTGCCGCGACGGAAGGTGCGCCGTCAGCGCGCGCACCGTTGCGCCCGTCCCGCAGGCGAGATCGACGATATGGACCGACGGAAGCGCGGCAACCGCGGCTGCCACCCCGGCAATAACCTCGCGGCTGCGCGCACGCAGGTCATAGGGCTCGCGGAGCGTAAGCCAGTCGGCGGAGAAACCGGTCACGTGAGCGCCTCCACCGTGCGCGCCACAATTTTCGCGGAATCCTGCCAGGTCGGAAGTTTGGCTGCGCCCGCCCGTGCGGAAGCGGCGAGGCGGTTTCGCTCATCGGGGTCGGTCATGAGCCGGCGCAGCGCGAGTGCAAACGCGGGCACATCGTCAGGTGCAACAAGAATAGCGGCGCTTGGGGGCACGGTATCGGGGATCGCTCCGGCACGCGTCCCGACAACCGGGAGCCCGTGCGCGATGGCCTCACTGTACGCCATGCCATAGCCCTCAAACCGCGAGGCGAGGGCAAAAATGTCGGCTCCGGCGTACAACTCAGCAAGACGTTGCGAGGGCACCGCGCCGAGCACGGTGACGCGATCGACAAGCTTCAGCCGCGCGATATCGGCGTCGAGTTGGGCTGCCGCCTTTCTGTCGCGCTCACGGTCGCCAGCGATGGTCAGGCGCCAGGGCAGATCGACAAGCGTTGCAAGGGCTGCAAGGAGAACGTCGAAGCCTTTGCGAGGCACCAAGGCACCCACTGAAAGAACCCGCACAATTCCATCACGGCTACCTGCCGCGGATGTGACGGCATCGTTGCCCGGGCGAGCCACGGTAATTTTGTCCTCCGGAACGGCGTAGTGGGCAATGAGCTGTTGCGCCGTGGCCTGGCTCGTGACGATCACATGTTTAGTAGCCGCCAGCGCCGCTCTTTCGCTGGCGCGCAGGATATCGGCTTGCGTTTCCGTAAGCCCGGTCTCCAACGCCAGCGGGTGATGCACAAGGCCTACCAACACATGACCTGCGCGCAGGCGGCGCGCTGCTTCGGGCAGGGCGCCAAGCGCGAGTCCGTCGGCGATAATGGGACATGCTTCGGGCGCCATCAGCAGTCGCGCTTCGGCAGCGGCGCGGGTTTCCTTGGCGGGCCAGGGGAAATTCTCACCGAGATTAATGCGGTCGATGGCCCAGCCCAGGGCTTCGAGCTCGGCGATCATTCGCCGGTCGTAGGCGTAACCGCCGGTCGGCGTTGATAGATCGCCCGGCACCGCGAAGGCGAGCCGCTTCACCACAAATTCGCCTCGTACGACGCTCGCGCGACATGAGATTCCGCGAGCGTGACGCGTATCGACTTCATTTCGCGGCCGGCGCGGCCGAGCTTGTCGGCGCGAGCGGCTTTCGCGAGTTGGTCGAAAATGTACTTGGTGAGAAATTCGGTGGTGGTGTTCACGCCCTTGAGTTCGGGCAGCTCATCGAGATTGCGATAGTTGAGTGGCGTCAGGGTTGCCTTCAGCGCCTCGTGCGCGCGGCCAATATCGATGACGACTCCGTTAGGGTCGAGACTTTCGGCAAAAAACGCTGCATCGACGACGAAGGTTGCTCCGTGCAGCGCCTGCGCCGGCCCAAACATGGCGCCGCGGAACGAGTGAGCAATCATGATGTGGTCACGGACCTCGACGGAAAACAAAGGAAGCCCCCTAATCGTACGAAATCAGTTGTGCAACGACGGCTCTTTTCGGATCAAGCAAGTCGGGTAGTCGCGACGGTAGATCGCGAAAACGTACCGCCGGGGCGAGAAGGGCGTCGAGACGCGGGTCGGCGAGCAGACTGAGCGCCGCACCCAGCCGCCGGGCATGGGTCCAGCGCGGCCGGTGCGATGGGGCAATCTTACCGACCTGACTTGATATCAGGCGCAGCCGGCGGCTGTGAAAACTGCCGCCCAGGGACACTGGCACCTGTTCTTCGCCATACCAGCTCAATTCCAGCACCGTCGCTTCTTCTCCCGCGAGGGCAATGGCCGTGTTGAGACCGGCGGCGGTCCCGCTCGCGTGAACGACGACGTCACAATCACCGTTCGAGGCGCCCGGAGTTGCAAAGCCAACACCGAGGTGTCGCGCCAGCTCCGCACGAGCAGCGTTCGTGTCGACGAGAATGACATCCGCGGCGGGAAGCTGCCCGCAGAGGAATGCGACCATTGCGCCGACCGCGCCGGCCCCTACAACCGCAATCCGGTCGGCCGGTCCGGGCGCAGCATCCCATACCGCGTTGAGTGCCGTTTCCATGTTCGCCGCCAGCACGGCGCGCTGCGGCGCGACTGTTTTTGGCAGCGGTACGATGGCGTCCTGCGGAATATTGAAATGGGTTTGATGCGGATGCAGAGCGAAGACTTTGCGACCGGCCAGTTCGGCAGGACCATCTTCGATTTCACCGACCGTCGCGTAGCCGTATTTTACCGGAAAAGGAAAATCGCCCGCCATGAACGGCGCGCGCATGCGTTCGAACTCGCTGCGTGGGACCCGGCCACCCAGGACGAGAGCTTCGGTGCCTCTGCTGAGTGCGCCGAACAGCGCGCGAATCCGCACCTCGTGCGGCCGCGGCGGCTGCAGCGTTTCCTGCCGGATTTCGGCTTTCCCCCGGGCCGTATACCAGAGCGCTTGAGCAGCCTTGGTAGCGCCGTCCTTCGTCACTATCGTTGAGCCCTCGGATTGGACTATTGAATTCATCCCTGTGTTATATCATCAGGTTCGCACGGCCCGTCGGAGAATAGAAGTCGTCAACCGCGTGTTAGATCGCTCGCTTCCGCAAACGATGAAGGGTCATGTCGCCGGAGCCGTGATGACCTGGCGCCGCGCGCTGTTCGCCTTCCTTTTTGCCGCCACCATGCTCGGATCGCTGGCGCTCGCGGCCTTTGCGCTCTCGCCGGGCGGGTTGGATGCGACTGACATCGTCTTGCTCCTGCTGTTCACGATCACGCTGCCATGGATGGTGGCGGGCTTATGGAATGCCGTGATCGGATTTCTGATCATGCGCTTCTCGACCAATCCGGTTGCGGCGGTCGTGCCCGAGGCCGCACTGGTTCGTGGCGACGAGCCTATCGCCGCTTCTACCGCCATTGTTATGTGCATTCGGAATGAATTGCCCGAACGGATTGTCCGCAACCTGGAGCCAATGCTTGCCGGACTCGACTCGTCCGGCGCCGGCCACCGCTTTCACCTCTACGTGCTGAGCGACACAAGCGATTCCTCGATTGCTGTGGACGAGGAAGCGCGTATCGGCGAGCTCACCGCGCGGTGGAAAGGCCGTGTTGCGGTGACCTACCGTCGACGTGCGGTAAACACCGGCTACAAAGCCGGCAACATCCGCGATTTCTGCGACCGATGGGGCGGCGACCACGAACTCGCGGTTACGCTTGACGCTGACAGCTTCATGACGGCTGACGCCGTCTTGCGTCTGGTTCGCTTGATGCAGACCAATCCACGGCTCGGAATTCTGCAGGGACTGGTTGTCGGGTTGCCGTCGACAAGCGCTTTCGCCCGCATATTCCAGTTCGGGATGCGGCTCGGCATGCGGTCCTACACGATCGGAAGCGCATGGTGGCAGGGCGATTGCGGCCCTTACTGGGGCCACAACGCAGCGGTGAGGCTGAAGCCGTTCATCGAGCACTGCGCATTGCCGATTCTATCGACGGACGGAACACGGGATCGCCATGTCCTTAGTCACGATCAAATCGAGGCGGCTCTGATGCGCGCCGCCGGATACGAGGTCCGCGTCCTGCCCGAAGAGGATCTTGGATGGGAGGAGAACCCACCGACCCTGGTCGAGTTCATCCGGCGTGATCTGCGCTGGTGTCAGGGCAATATGCAGTACTGGCGTTTCCTGGTGCAGCCCGGTCTTAGCGCGGTCAGCCGCTATCAGTTGGCGCTCGCGATCGTGATGTTCATCGGATCGCCCGCCTGGATGGGAATACTGGCGCTGACCGTGCTGCTGTTCTTTTTCGCAGATCCATCCGCCAGCTTCATGCGCGGCGATGCCGGGATGGCCTTATTTGTTTGGGTGTTGGCGATGTGGTTCGCGCCCAAAATCGCTACCGCTGTCGACATTCTTTTACGGCCTGACCTCCGTCGCGAATTTGGAGGGACCGCGTTGTTTGTGACGAACTATTGGATCGAAATGGCGTATTCAATCTTGCTGGTGCCGATCCTCTGGTTCGGCCATACGATTTTTCTGGTCAAATTGCTGTCTGGTCGTGAAATCGGCTGGATCGGGCAGACGCGTGACGATCACACGGTGCCATTGTCATTGGCCTTCCGGAACCTGTGGCCGCATACTTTGTTCGGGGTCGTTGCGCTGGCTGCTTTGGCGATGACCAAGCCGACTGCGATTCCTTACGCGGCATTTCTCGCTGCCGGTTTGGCATTTGCCATTCCGTTCGCCATGGTGACCGCCTGGCCGCGCGTCGGCGCGTTTTGCGTTCGGGCCGGGATTGGCCGCCTGCCTGAGGAAACCGCGCCACCGGCCGCACTGCGCGCCTTGGCGCTGCCCGCGGTCGAGACTGCGGCGCCGATGCCGTCACTGAGCCCGGTCTAGCACCGTGCTCGGATTGCTGAAGACCGCCGGCGGCATCCTTCGGTCGCTCCGCATCTACTACGGCAATCGCACGCACGCGTCGGCTATGGACCGTCTTTATGGCCAATTCATCATTGCGGGCGATCTTGTTTTCGACGTCGGGTCGCATGTCGGCGACCGCGTGGCATCGTTCAGTCGGTTGGGCGCGCGCGTCGTTGCGGTCGAGCCTCAGCCGGCAATGGTCACAGTCCTGAAATTGCTTCACGGCCGAAATCCGGCGGTGACAATTGAGCCCGTCGCCGTTGGCCGTGAGGCGGGGACGGCCAATCTGATGATCAATCGGAGCAACCCGACAGTTTCAACCGCATCCCGTGAGTTTGTCAGCGCCGCGCACAATGCTCCGGGCTGGGAAGCTCAGCGTTGGACTAAAACCATTCAGGTACCGGTGACGACGCTCGATGCCCTGATTGGAAAGCATGGCAGGCCAGCCTTCATCAAGATCGACGTCGAGGGATTCGAGGCCGAAGTGCTGGCCGGCCTTACACAGCCGGTGAGGGCGCTGTCATTCGAATTTACGACGATCCAGCGCGATGTGGCTCGTGCCGGCATCGATCGTTGCCGTGCGCTCGGCTATACACGTTTCAATAGCGCGCTTGGCGAAAGCCAGGCGCTGACTCACGAACAGTGGGTCGATGGCCACGTGATGGCCGCCTGGCTGGTGACGCTGCCGCATTCGGCCAATTCCGGGGACATCTATGCAGCGCTCGGCTGAGTCCCGGCAGGCAAAGCACGGCCGTCTGATTGCCGCCGGCCTGGCCGCCGCCGGATTCGGCCTGACGCTGCTGCTCTTTTATCCCGGCATCATGACTTACGATGCCAAGTTCGTTTACGAGGATATCGCAAAGCACACCCTCGGCGACTGGCAATCGCCGGTAATGACCGTCCTCTGGGCGCTGATCGATCCGATCGCGCCTGGGTCGGCCAGCATGTTCCTGCTGACAGCGGCGGCCTATTGGCTGGCCTTTGGGCTGCTTGGCGTCGCGCTTGCAGGCCGGTCAGTCGGACTGAGCGTGCTCCCGCCCATTCTGGCGCTGTTGCCGCCAGCCTTCGTCCTTGTCGGCGTGTTATGGCGCGATGTGCTGTTCGCGGTCACCTGGCTTCTCGTGGTGGTGCTGACTTTCGCCGTCACGGATCGCTCGCCAGGACGACGCCTGCCGGTCCAAATCCTCGCGTTTGCACTCTGCTGTCTCGGCGTTTTGCTTCGGCCGAACTCAATTATCGCTGCGCCGCTGCTTGCCATCTACATCATCTGGCCGTTGCAGATGCGATGGAAGCGTACGGTTATTCTGTTCGTCCCCGCGATTGCCGCCTTCTTTGGCCTTGTGCAGCTCATCTACTACGGCGTGCTCGGAGCGACACGGCAACATCCGTTGCAGTCGGTCATGATTTTTGACCTCGGCGGCATCAGTCACTTCACCAAGGAAAACCAGTTTCCCGTCACCTGGAACGAGCGCGATACCGCCTTGTTGCTGAACGGATGCTATCGACCGACCGAATGGGATCTTTATTGGCGGCTCGAACCGTGCAAATTCGTCATGCACAAGATCGAAACAGAAGAAAAGCTGTTCGGCACTCCCGTAATCCCGCAGGCCTGGGCGCGCGCGATCGTACGGCACCCGATCGCCTATCTGGAGCACCGCGCCAGCTTCATGTGGAATTTCCTCGGCGGCTCAAATCTCACAATGTGGGTCGCCAACATCGAGAGGCCCAGTGAGACGGTGTTTCCGGAACGTCCGGCATTCGCCGTGTTGATGGTCGTGCATGACGTTCTCAAGCCAACCGTCCTCTTCCGTGCCGGCTTCTGGCTGCTGGCCTGTTTGGTGATGTCGGCCCTGGCGTGGCGCCGGCGGCACACCCCGGAAGGCGCATTTGCGCTCGCGGCTTGCGGGTCGGCATCGCTATATGTGCTGACGTTCTTCTCGGTGGGGGTCGCATCCGATTTCCGCTACGGCTATTGGGCCGTGCTCGCAAGCATCGCGGGCTTATCGACATTGCTCAGCCCGGCTAAGCCCCAATCGGGCTGAACTGCATTTTGGTCAGCTGCGCAAAGCGGCCGCCGAGCCGGTGCAACTCCTCGAATGTGCCGGTCTCGACGATGCGGCCGCCGTCGAACACCAGAATTTTGGTGGCCTTGCGGATGGTCGCGAGGCGATGCGCGATGACAAAAGTGGTACGATTCTTCATCACCTCGTCCAGCGCCGCCAAAAGGCGGGTCTCGGTCGCTGCATCGAGCGCGCTGGTGGCCTCATCGAGGATCAATATCGGCGGATCCTTCAGCAACGCGCGCGCGATGGACAGCCGCTGGCGCTCGCCACCGGAGAGCGAGCGGCCGCGCTCGCCGACCGTGGCGTCAAAGCCGTCAGGATTTGCGTCGATGAATTCGAGTGCTTGCGCGCGCGCAGCGGCATTACGCAGTTCGTCATGGGTTGCATCCGGCTTTCCGATGCGCATGTTTTCCGCAATCGAGCGGTTGAGCAGCAAGGCTTCCTGAAAAACCACGCCAATGTTGCGACGCAGGGCGCTAAGCTGGATGTCGCGTATGTCGGTGCCGTCGATTCTGATCTGTCCGGATTGCGGATCAAAGGCGCGATGCAAGAGTGCGAGGGCGGTCGACTTGCCGGCACCGGTCGCGCCGACAAGCGCCACCGTCTCTCCCGGCAACGCTGTGAATGTCAGGCCCGAGACCGCTGGGCGTATGAAGTCGTAGCCGAATGAGACATTGTCAAATTCAACGCGTCCCTTGACTTGCCCCGGATCCACGGCGCCCGGACTGTCATGAAGCGCTGGCACCGTATCGAGGATTTCAAAAAACTCGCGCAGGCGCGCCGCGTCCATCGCCACGCGATTGGCGAAGCTCACAGCCTGGTCGAGACGCGTTATCACCATGCCGGCAAGCGCCATGAACGTGACGATTTCGCCGATCGTGACCGTACCTTGCTTGAACAGCCAGGTGCCGAGCAGGATGATCGAGAGGACTGCCAGCGTCGTCGAGGCGCGCGTCAGCACCGACACGATTGCCCACCAGGAAAGCACCGGGAATTGTGCGGCCAGGAGCCGTTCGCTGACCGATCTGAGCGCGCTCACTTCGGTCTCGATCCTTGCGAAGCTTTGCACTAGTGCGATGTTGCCGAGCGTATCGGATGCACGCTCGGCGAGGTCGGAATGATGGGTCTGCACGATATTCTGCAAATATTCGGTCTTGCGGAGGACCATCGCCGTGAACATTGCAAATAGCACGCACAACACAATCAGGAGGATGGCAAGACGCCAATTGATGACGAGAGACAGCGGCACAAGAATGAACAGGGAGATGAAGGCCGCCAGATGCTCGCGGAAGAACCCGAGCCAGAGCGACCACAGCGTATCCGCGCCCTGAAGCATGATCTTCATGAGCCGGCCGGAATGCGTTTCGCCGTGATAAGCGAGCGGCAATTGCAGAATGTGTTCGAAATAGTCCGTCAGCACGAGCAGACGGCGCCGATGCGACAAGCGGTCGGCATAAAGCGCGACCCAGGTGCCGCAAACGATGGTGAACAGGCCGAAGGCCACCCAGACGATAAGCAGCAGCCCGAGTGTGGCCCAGTCAGCCGAGGCAGGATTGGCCTGTGCACCAGCCAATAAATTGATGACTCGGCCGAACAGCACCGGCTCGGCGAATTGCGCCAGGGCCAGTGCGACATTGGCGAAGGCGAGAAACCAGGCCAGACGCCGGTCCGACCCGAGCTGTTCAAGGACGCGCAGATAAAGACGCAGAAAACTCATGCGCCGGATAGTAGCGAATTTTCTCCGCTATTTGTTGTCTGCCGGCGGATTGGGTGCGGGCTGGGCAGCCGGTGGCGGAGCCGCAGGTGCTGCCGCCGGAGCGGCCGGCGGCGATGTCCAGGCTTTGTAGTCGGCCTCGGAAACGGTGGGCAGTTTCTTCAAAAAGGCGGCGATCGCCCAGATCTCTTCGTCCTTGGCGCCAGCCAGCGCGAAGCTCGGCATGCCCGTCATATTGATTCCGTTCTTGACCACCCAGAACAACTGCGCCGGTGTTTGATGATCGACGATCTCCTTGAGGTCCGGCGGGTCGGGATGCAGCCCTTCCGAGTATTTCAACCAGGGGACGCCGGGCGCACCGTGGCAGTTCGCGCAATCGTGGGCCGCGAACGCCTTCGCGCCGGCCTGCACCATCTGCGGATCGTTGATGTTAGCGGGAGGTTGGTCGGTTGCGTGCCGGTTGATTGATGCCGTTCGGACCTGGATCAGCGCCCAGCGCACGATTGCGGGGTCCTCGGCAGTGCCTGCCACGCTGTAAAAGCCCCCGAGAAAAAAAACAGCTGCGCCGATGCCAACGACAATCGCAAGGGTGCCAATCAATGCAAGAAGACGCATGTGAGCCTCCGCGGCATTCCTATATTCAAATAAAACGATACACCGGCCAATTAGGCGGCGAATGTTACGTTATCGTGATCATAGCTAATCGATGGGAACGTAAAAAGTTCAACCGTGCGGGTGCGTCCGAGTGGCTTGCTGCGAGAGATAAGCGAGGAGCTTCATCTCGCGCCTGCCGCGTGTCACCGTATCGAGCACCAGCCCCACAGCCCCACACAGGAACGCCAATAACATTAGTCCGGTGGCAAGTACTGCGGTCGGCAATCGCGGCACCAGCCCTGTTTCAAGGAAGGTAACAACGATAGGAATTGCAAGACCTATCGAAGCAAGTGCCGCAATCAGGCCGAGGCTCGCAAAAAAGGGAAGGGGGCGCTCGGCGCGATAGAGATTTGCGATCGTGAGCAGGATCCGAAAACCGTCGCGCCACGTACTGAGCTTGGAAGACGACCCTTCCGGCCGCGCATAATACGGCGTCTCGATTTCCTCGACTGGTAATCCGAGCTCAAGCGCATGCACCGTGAGTTCGGTCTCGATTTCGAAGCCGCCCGAGAGGACCGGAAACGATTTGACGAAGCGGCGCGAGAATACACGGTAGCCGGACAGCATGTCGTTGAACGATGGACCGAAGACCCAGGCGACAAAGCCAGAGAGGATTCTGTTGCCGGCACGATGGCCGGCGCGATAGGCAACCTTATCCTGGTCAACGCGACTGCCGACGACCATATCCAGTCGACCTGCAATCAGGCGTTCGATCATCCGGCGGGCGCTTGGCGCATCATATGTCGCGTCCCCGTCGACGAGTACGTAGATGTCGGCATCCACGTCGGCAAACATCCGCCTGACGACAAAACCCTTGCCGCGATGTTTTTCCTCAAACACCCTGGCGCCCGCGGCGCGGGCGATTTCGGCTGTCTTGTCCGTTGAATTATTGTCGAAGACGAAAATCGCAGCCGCGGGCAGGGCCGCCCGAAAATCTTTAACGACCTTGTCGATCGCGGTTTCTTCGTTGAAGCAAGGCACGAGCACGGCGATACGATGCGGCTCGAGAAGGCTCGCCCCTTGATTGGCAGATGTCGTGGTTGCGAGCGTCAATGCGAGCCCCAGCCTCCGCCGAACGACTCATTTTCTGCCGGCGCGCAGAAACAGATCATGATCAATCAATGAATGCAATTGCTCGCCTTTTGGCGGACGGCCGCTATTCAACCGTCAGATAGACGATGTGCATGTTGCGGGCCTTCATCTCCGCAATAATCATCGGCAGCAGATCGACCGTATTTTTCTGGCTGTCGTGCAGACCTAGGATGCCTTTGCCCTGCCGGTCGAACAGCATCCTCACCCGCTGCAGTGTGATTTCGACTGACTGTCCGCGCCAGTCCGCTGGGCTCATATTGACATCGGTGATCGTATCGTGCCGCCGGCGGACGAAGTCAGCCAGGTCGGGGGTCGACTTGTAGTCGGGGAAACGAAATAGACGTGGCCTATCGGTGTTGCTCCCCCCTTCATACGGGCGACGAGCGTTTGCTCGATCTGGCTCGTGGTTGAGTCCGCAGCCTTACTTGGCCCACCAGCGGAAAGGATATTTGCCTGGAGCTATTGACCTCGTACTCGCCGGTCAAATTCGCGTCGTCGTAGACCCTGATACGCAGCCTGTCGCCCGGCCCAAAGAGATACAGACTCCCCGCGCCGCGCGTTGCGGTTGGGGCGGCGCGCCAGCTGCGGATCAACAGGTCCCGGCTGGTGGGCACTACAACCGGCCAGAAATGCTGCTCGGTGATGACAACGGAACGCGACAGACTACGGCTGACGACCGCCGTATCACGCCGCTCGGGCGTATCTTGCGCAAGACAAGTCTCGATGAGCTTCCTCAATTGCTGAACGTGCTTACGGGCGACATGTCGCTGGTCGGCCCGCGTCCGCACGTACCCGGCATGCTTGCCGGCGGAATTTTGTGCGAGGAGCTCACGCCTTACTATTTTCAACGCCATAATATGCGGCCCGGAATTACCGTCTGGCGCAAGTCTCCGGCTATCGGGCTAGCACGGTCGTCCCTTTGTCGGCCATAGAACGGCTGGACCACGATCTGCACTACATCGAGGGCTGGTCGTTATGGCGGGACATGCGAATCGTGTTTCAGACATTGGTACGCGAGTTTATTTTGGGGTCAGCCGACTAACCACTTTAGGCGGCATGGGAAAGTCTTTTTGAAGGGATACTTCGGCGCCGCTTGGCCTTTTTCAGTGCCCTCCGCGTCCGTCTGCCGGTAGCGCCCTAAAATGCGGCGATTACGCGTTTGCGGCTATCAAGCCCGGCTGGCGCTATATTGATATAGTCGAGAATTCTATCCGCCTTGCAAAGTCAGCGCACGGCGGGGGGCGCTCGTTTGAGGCGGCATATCGATCGCAGGGGATGAGAATGCAATTCCTGAGTCATACCGAATGGCCTATGTGGTTCGGCTACGCGGCCGTTGCAGCAAGTATCATTACTTGCGCGATGAAGACGATGATTCCTCTCCGCATCGTGAGCATGACCTGCAACAGCCTCTTCATCATCTACGGATTTTTTGGAGGGATATATCCCACGCTTATTTTGAATTTGATTCTCCTGCCGCTCAACACCGTGCGCCTGCACCAGATGCGAAAGTTGATAAAGGACGTGGAGGCTGCTGCATCGACGGGAGAAACATCGATAGATTGGCTGAAGCCGTTCATGTCGCGCCGCAAATTCCGCAAGGGCGACATCGTGTTCCGCAAAGGTGATGTTGCAGACGCGATGCATTACAGCGTCAGCGGACGCTACAAACTAAGCGAGATGGGGATTGAAATACCTGCCGGCCAGGTCTTTGGCGATCTGGGTCTGCTTGCGCCGGACAACCTGCGGACTCAGACTATCGAATGTATCGAGGATGGAGATGTTTTGACGGCAACGTACGAGCAGGTCAAAGAGCTGTATTTTCAGAACCCGCAATTCGGATTCTATTTTCTGCGACTGACGAGCGAACGCCTATTCGACAACATCAAAAGGCTGGAGCAGGAAATTGTGCGAAAGAATGAAGTGATTGCAGAACTTGGTGGGAAAGCTGTCTGAGCGAAAACGCGTGCTTTTCCGGTTTCATTTGGCTCGACCGCGCGTATTTATCGGAAAATTACGCCGGCAAAAATTTGCAGCCAGTTGACTTTCTGCAAATCCCTTTGTCACCTAGGCCGTTGTCGATTCTAGGCGTTCACCGTGCAAGAAAAACGAGCTATCTTCCGCAAACGCGTCCTGAAGAACGCGCAGATCATCCTCAGCGACAAAGCGCCGAAGCTTGCTTGTGGCGTTCGAAATCTTTCGAATGCGGGCGCGTGCCTGCAGGTTTCCACGACGTATGGAATTCCCATGAGCTTCGATGTCGTGCTCGACGGAGTTCGTCGCCCGTGCCGTGCGGTATGGAGAAGCGACACCAAAATGGGTGTCACATTTATATAGCCGTCCGTTGCCGGCGAATGCCTTTGCTGGCGCGACTAAATGCTGCGCGACGCATCTCTAAAATCTGATGCAACTTTTTATCTAATAATAAAACTGTCGGCCCCAGGATAGGCGCCTGTTCGCAGGGGCCGCCAATGCGTGATTGGCTGTTTTTGCTGGCGCCACCAGCTCTGATTTTTTACTTTATTGCGTACCCTGACAAATTCATAGAATTTGTCTTCTGGGCAAAAAGACTGATTGGGTGATTGCTATACTTTTGTCATCACTCAAACGATACGCCGACCCTTTTGCCGTCCATCCAAACAACCCGGCAGTGTTTAGAGCCGACCTCGTCGTCGATCGTCAGCCGGAAGACCCGTGGCAGCCCAAAGGTGCTTGCAACATGCAGACCGGCGCCGGTGACGGTCAGGTCCTCCACGGTACATGAAAGCTCCTGTCCGGCCGGGCCAAACTTGATGATCCCGCGCCGATGAGCGGATATGCGCGCGTCTTGCCTGCGTTCGCTCAGAGTTTGTGGATCCGTCACTTATGACGCCTTCTGTGCGGCAGCACCCTCGCGCATCTCGGGCGTAAACGTACCCGGCAACATGTAAGTGCGCGTGCGCTTGCACGTGTAACAGACAAACGTATTGCGTTGCATGTTGCGGACGACCGGATGCGGCGTGACCGCAACGTGGACCATTTCGGTCCGGCACTGCGGGCACATGGCGATGTTATCTTTTGAATCCAGTCCCGACATCGGTTGTCGCGCCTTAAGGCCTGGCCATGAAGGACAGGGGTTCAATTTGAACGATGCCTTCCGAAAAATAGGTCATGAAGTTTAAGAATTCATTCATGAGCGACCTGAGCGCGTATTAACGCCTCGCGGAAGTCATTCAGGTTGCGTCGGAATCGGCACAATTCATCGCCAGTTTGCGCAGGTTTTGTCGTCCATGCGGTCGAAAAACCCAATGCGAGCCAACTATAGCTTTCGTCAATCAGGTGCCATTCCGCTGTGAGCATCAAAGAAGGTCCTCTGTCTTTTGCGTTGGAGGTGAATGCCCGTGGCCATCTGACGGCAGATCGAAAGGGTTGGTTTGGGCGCTCGCTCGAGCGGGCTCAAGCGCCGTTGCCTGCGCTGTTGGATGAAGCGCTATGCCGGCCGCGACGGTCGAAATGATAGCCACAAGTATTGCGAGCGCACGCGTGAACCTCTCTATTGGCCTCCGATCAGAGGTGCCTGGGCTCGATACCAAGAGACTGGCTGCGGTGCGTTCGATGTTTTCCATGGCCTGACTGATGCGCATGAAATCCTGCTGCACCAGGGCTCCGAGTTCGGTCAGGCAGACACTTGAATTGCTTCGTTCAAATAACCGTCCGCCGATTTCCTGCTCAAGAAGCTGTATGGCTCGCGTCAGCGATGGCTGGGCCACACCGCAGCGCCTGGCAGCGCGGGTGAAACTTTGCTCTTCGCACAGCGCGAGAAAATAAGTGACCTGGCGTATCTTCATCGGCTTGTACCTAGTGTGCGGCGAGCTCTATTGCGCCCGATATGATCGGTGAGGAAACAGCGACTGCGAGCCCGAGCACATAGAAAACAAGCCAGATGGTGGCCACCGCGGCTTCAGAGTGGCGGCGCAACTCTTCCCGCCGGCGCTGTATCTTTCGAAAGTCGGCTGATGTACGCATCGCGACCTCCATTTTGGAGATCGGATAGCACGGGATTTGGGGTGGGCACGGTGAGCTAGTTCACAGATCGCCAAAAAGGTTGCAGTGCCCGATCCGGCCCAGTTTCGAGCGATAAAGTCATCCGCGGCGGGACCCCCGGTCCGTCGACCGTTCGTAACGTCGCAATTGAAGCAGTTTGGCCCAATAAAATAGCCTGCTTGGCGGGCGTCAGAGTCGGGCCAAAGAGGCTGCCACGCCAGACCGATTTATCGTATCTTTGCGGTTATTGGTTTAGGCCCGGGATTCGACTGAGATGGCAGCTCCGGCGAGCGGGCAATCGCGAACGCAAGTGTTCAGCACGAACACGCTGCTGCGGGCCCACCCTTTTTTCAAGGATCTCGGCAACGCGGTCATAGAGCGGCTGGCGCCCCGCGTGATAAACAGCAAAATCAAAAAGGGCGCGATCATATTCCGGAAAGGCGATGTCGGCTCGCGGCTCTATGCTGTTCGGTCAGGCGCCGTGAGAATCAGCACTCCGTCCGAGCAGGGCAAGGACGCAATCTTTAATTTGATTGTTCCCGGCGACCTGTTCGGGGAGATCGCGTTCCTCGATGGTGGGCAAAGAACCGCGGACGCCGTCGCGATCGACAATTGCGAGCTCATGATTATTGAGCGGCGAGATTTCATCCCCCTGATTCAAGACGATCCCGAGCTGGCGGTACGACTTATCAAGGTGCTCTGCGCGCGTCTGCGCAGGACCAGCGAGCAGGTCGAAGATATTGTTTTCCTTGGCTTGCCGAACCGCCTCGCCAAAGTGCTGCTTCATCTCTATCGGCCGTCGGCAGATGCTCCGCCAAAGACCAAAATTCAAGTGACGCAGCGGGAAATCAGTCAAATGATCGGCGTGTCGCGCGAGAGCGCGAACAAGCAGCTTCAGGCCTGGCAACGCAGGAAGTGGCTCAAGCTGGAGCGGGGCGGGATCGTGATCGTAGCGCCGGATGCGCTCCGTGATCTCGTGTCGAGCAGCGCCCTTTAGTCGAGAAACGTCAGAGGCCTGGCGATACTTTCCAACGGTTTGCGCTCCGCGTCGACGCCCCAACGCCACGCCACACAGCCTGCCAGCACCATGAGTGCGGCACCCATCAAATATCCACCGAAGACGCTCGCGCGTGAGCCGGTTTCGATGAGGGCACCGAACAGCCAAGGCGCAACGACGCCGCCCACGCCGGTGCCCACCGCGTAGAAGAAGGCGATCGCGAGCGCCCGGATTTCAAGTGGGAAGGTCTCGCTGACGGTGAGGTAGGCCGAGCTCGCCGCTGCCGAAGCGAAGAAGAAAATCACCATCCAGCATGCGGTCTGGGTCGTTTCGTCAATGAGATTTTGCCAGAACAGCCATCCCGTAAGCGCAAGCAGTACGCCGGAGATGATGTAAGTGAACGCAATCATGGGTCGGCGGCCGCGCGTGTCAAACAAACGACCGAGCATCAGGGGTCCGAGAAAATTTCCGATTGCAAACGGTAGGATGTACCAGCCGACATGGCTTGATGCGACGCCGTAAAAGTCCGTGAGGATCAACGCATAAGTAAAAAATATGGCATTGTAGAAGAACGCCTGCGACGCCATCAGAGTTAGGCCAACCATCGTTCGGCGTAGATGTTGCCGGAACAGAACGTCGACCACCAGGGGCAGCGGGGTTGAACGTCGCGCGCGCAACTGGGCGCGCGGCAATTCAGCTGGCGGCAGGGATGAAAAACGGGATTCGATATCGGCGATGACCTTTTCCGCTTCGGCTGTGTAACCATGTGTAATCAGCCAACGCGGGCTTTCCGGAATCCAGAAGCGCAAAAAAAGATCACGCAGGCCAGACAGGCACCGATCAGAAATCCCAGCCGCCAGCCGAAATCCGGATCGATAACCCTTGGATCGAGCAGAACCAAAGAGCCAAGCGCGCCGAGGGCCGCTCCGATCCAGAAGCTGCCGTTGATGACGAGGTCGGTCCACCCGCGCACGCGCGCTGGAACGAGCTCTTGAATGGTGGAATTGATCGCCGAGTATTCCCCGCCGATACCGGCGCCGGTTAGGAATCGAAAAAACGCGAAGCTTGCAATGTTCCAGGAGAACGCTGTCGCTGCAGTTGCCGTGAGGTACACGGCAAGCGTCAGAAAAAAGAGCTTCTTACGGCCCAGCCGATCGGTCAACCAGCCGAAAAAAATTGCACCGAGCACGGCTCCGGCGAGATAAGCGCTGCTCACCAGTCCAATGTCGGTGTTCGAGAAACGAAGCGATGGACTTTCTTTCAGTGCACCGGCGAGGCTGCCTGCAAGCGTCACTTCCAGGCCATCGAGGATCCATGTGATGCCGAGGGCGACGACGACGAGCGTGTGGAAACGGCCCCACGGCAATCGATCGAGCCGTGCCGGGATGTCGGTTGCAATCGGAAGATCGTTCTGTGCCATGGCGCGGATGACCTATCTGGAGCGCGGACTGGTTTCCGCTGGTGGCTTTGAATGCCTGCGATGGCCGGATACGTAACGCAAAATAAAGCATTAACGATCCCCGGAAGCGTTTTTGGCCCTGTTTTCACGCAGGCGCGACGTCATCCGAAGGGACCAAAAGATGCGTCAAATAACGGAATATCAATGGCTTTCCGCTAATTCTGATCGGTGTTTGCAGTGTGGCCTCGAGGGTTGGCGGCACCTCGCAGATGACCAAACTCGCCAAGATATGGCAGCCTCTCGTCAGGCACCGATCAGTGCTGCTTGGAGCGCTGCTGATCGGCGTTGTCTGGATTTCGCTGTCTTTCTTTCTTGCCAACGAACGCAATAGCGCCGAACGCGCGGCGGTCCAGAATTCAACGAACCTTGCTGGGGCTTTGGCAAGCCATCTGTCCAATTCCTTGGGCGAGGTCGATCGCTCGCTGACAGTCATCGCCGCGCTTTACGCACAAAGTCCAGAAAATTTTGATCTGTTGGGTTCGCTCAAGGCCAATCGGTCTCTGTCGGACGCAATATCGCGCGTGAGCATCGTTGATCGCAACGGAATTGTGTTGCTGAGCAGCGATGCAAGCCTGCGCGGCACAAATGTGAAAGATCGCGGGTACTTTCGAAGCCAGGCCGAAGCGTCGACCAATGGACTTTTTGTTGGAAAGCCGATCTTGTCGCAAACGGTGGCCGGAAAATGGACGGTCGAACTTTCTCGCCGGATCTTGCGCGCCGATGGGCGGTTTAACGGCGTCGTCGCGGCCTCGCTCGATTCGGCGTATCTGACGCGAATCTATAACTCGGTGGACATCGGCGAGAAGGGGTACATACGTGTCATCGGTCTTGATGGAATCGTCCGCGCTACGAGCGGGGACACGATGTACGTGCTCGGGAAGGATTTTTCGCGCGCCGATCTGTTCACCAGTTTATCGGCGACGCGAGCGGGATGGTATTACACCGGAAGTGGCTTGAGCGACAGCATTCCACGGCTTATCGCGTACAGAGTCGCCAACGACTATCCTTTCGTCGTCACGGTCGGCACTGCCGTGCCGGAAATCTTCTCGCACGTCGAGGCGAAAAGAAAGTCCGGCTATTTGATCGCAGGATTGCTTACCCTCCTGATTGCATGTGTAACGGCGCTGAGCATCAGGGGACAAATGCAGCGAGAGGCGGCAAAAAAGCGCCTCGAGCACACCAATATGCTTTTGAAGGCGACGCTTGCGAACATGCCGCACGGCATTTGCATGTTCGGAGCCGACGCAAAGCTGGTGCTTGCCAATGACCTTTACAGCACGATGTATGGCCTTCCCCCCGGCGCCGTAAAATCTGGAATGAGGCTCGCAGAGATCCTGCAACTGCGAGTCTCCGCAGGCTCCTGCCCGGCAGACTCGGAAAAATACGTCAGAGACCGGATCCACGAAGCGTTTCTTCCCGACCCCGGTTACATCATCAACAAGCTCCAGGACGGCCGGACATTGGCTGTGTGCCGCCGCGCTATGCCTGACGGCGGCACGGTTGCCGTCCATCAGGACATCACGGCTCATTTGCACACCGAGCAGCAGCTCGACGAGACCAGGCAGTTCCTGGATTCAATCATTGAAAACATTCCGATTGCAGTCGTCGTGAAAGATGCCGTCACGCGCAAATTCGTGCTTGTGAACCGGGCGTATGAAACGATGCTCAAGGTCGGCCGCAACCAGGTGCTGGGCAAGACGGTATTCGAGATCTATCAGCGACAGGATGCCGAGCAGATGGACGCGTCGGATACCGAGGCCGTCGAAGGCGCGCTCGGCCGGTGCTCGAATGACTATGATGTTGAAATGCCAGATGGCCAGGCGCGTGTTCTGGCCACGAGCCGCATCGTAGCCCGCGATGCCGCCGGCGTCGCGAGACATCTGGTTGTTGTCATCGACGACATCACCGAGCGCAAGAAATCCGAGCAACGCATTGCGTTCATGGCGCACCATGACGTGCTGACCGGTCTGGCCAACCGGCTGTCGATCATGGACAAGATCGAGGACGCGATCGCGCGGCACCGCCGGCGTGGCGATTCGTTCGGGGTCCTGTTGCTTGATCTCGACCGCTTCAAGCATGTCAACGATACGCTTGGCCACGCGGTCGGCGATGCCCTGCTGCGCGAAACGGCCGTTCGTCTGAAAGCCTCATTGCGGGAGACGGACGTCCTTGCGCGGCTGGGCGGCGATGAATTCGCCATCGTCCAGGACAGCGACAATAACCAGCGTGAGGCGGCCAGTGCTCTTGCCGACCGCATCATCAATATCATCTCGAAGCCGTTCGATATCGAAGGCAATGAAGTCAACATCGCCACGAGTATCGGAATCGCCTTGGCGCCGGAGCACGCAACGAGCTCTGATGGGCTGATGAAGATGGCAGATCTTGCGCTGTATCGTGCGAAATCAGCTGGCCGAAACGGGTACCGCTTCTTCGACCCCGAGATGAGTCTCGCAGCGAGCGCACGTCACGAGCTCGAGAGCGAACTGCGTCGCGCCATTCTAAACAACGAGCTCGAACTGAACTATCAGCCGATTGTCGATGCGCAATCACGCCGAATTTGCGGAGCGGAGGCGCTCATTCGCTGGCGGCATCCAACCAAAGGCGTGATCTTGCCGGACCAATTCATCCCGCTTGCCGAAGAAACCGGAATGATCACGCAGATCGGCGAGTGGCTGACGCAGACGGCCTGCGCCGAAGCTGCGACCTGGCCAACCGGCATCAAGGTATCGATCAATCTCTCCGCCGTTCAGTTCAGAAAGAACAACCTGGTCGATATCGTGATATGCGCGCTTGCGCAGTCCGGCCTGCCGCCCGAGCGCCTCGAACTCGAGATAACGGAAACGGCACTTATTGAGTCGGCGACCGAATGTCTGCCGGTTCTGCGGCAGTTCAAAAATCTCGGCATCGCGATCACGCTCGACGACTTCGGAACAGGATACTCGTCGCTAAGCCAGCTGATGATGTTTCCGTTCGACAAGATCAAGGTCGACAAGTCGTTCACTCAAAACCTCACCAAGCGGACGGAATGTGCCGCCATCATTGCGGCGACGCTGACGCTCGCGCGAAGCCTCGACATCGAGACGACCGCGGAAGGCGTTGAAACAGCGGAGCAGTACCGGCTGCTCCGCCTCGCCGGCGTGACATCGTTGCAGGGCTTCCTGTTCCAGGCGCCGTGTGCGCCGTCGGAAATTGATTTCAGCAGCGCCTATTGCATTCCCGAAGTCGAAAATGCCGCATAGCAGCGTACCCGCGGAAGCAACGGAACGTCGCCAGCGTGGTCGCGGCGACCGCCCCGCCGTTGTGGCGTCACGCCAATCGCTGATCGATGAACTTGAAGCTGCAATTTTGCAGAGAAATATTGCGACCCGCGCCGAGATTTTGCGGCGTATCACCGATTTGTTCGCCGCCGGATCAGTCAATTTTGGCAGCGAACAAACCTCGCTTTTCGACGACGTCATGGGCCGCCTGGTGAATGAGATCGATCATTCAGCGCGTGTCGCTTTCGGCGAGCGTATCGCCACCTTGTCGAATACGCCGCCCAGAATAACGCGTGAACTTGCGCTCGACGATTCAATCGACGTCGCCGGTCCGGTGCTGAGGCGGTCCGAGTCCCTCGACGAAGATACTCTGATCGTCGGCGCCAAGACGAAGGGTCAGGATCATCTTTTTGCAATATCGCAGCGCAGCCGGCTAAGCGAGGATATCACCGACGTCCTCGTCGAACGCGGTGATCAGAAAGTGGTGATAAGCACGGCGGCGAATGCCGGCGCACGGTTCTCGGATTTTGGCTACACAAAACTGGTGTCGCGTTCGAAAAATGACAGCGAGCTTGCGCTTCTGGTCTGGGCCCGGCCGGAAATTCCGCGTGAGTATCTCTTGACGCTGTTCGAGTCGGCCTCAGAAATCGTGCAGCGCAAATTTCAGACGGCGGACCGAAGCAAGGCGGATCTCGTCCACGAAATGATCAAGCAAGCGGCTGATCAGCTTCAGACGAGCTTGCGCGACTATTCATCTGATTTTGCATCGGCTCGCGCCTACGTCGAGCAGCTCCATCATCAAGGCAAATTGACCGAACAAAGGCTTTGCGAATTTGCGGAACGCGCGAAGTTTGACGAAACAACGGCCGCTCTGTCGTTACTCACCGATCTGCCGGTAGGCGCGATCGAGCGGGCCTTGGTGCACGATACCGGCGATCAGCTGCTGGTCCTTGCAAAGTCGATCGACCTGTCCTGGAAGACGACGCGCGCTATTCTCGCGGTCCGCAGCGGCGCCGGCGGGGAATTTCCGGAATATTTTGAAAGATTCAACAGGCTGCGGCCGGAAACCGCCCGAGCCGCTATCCAGTTCTACCGCCTGCGGGAGCGAGCCTCCAAAGCACAGAAATAGCTTCCCGACCGCACGCCACGCCCCACTGTCAGGCCGGTGTTTGCGCCGCCCGCTGGCCGGCTGTCGTTCCGGCAATCTTGCCGAAGACCGAACCGGCCATCAGGCCGGTGCCGCCGGGATAGTTGAAATAAAAAAGCCCGCCCACCAGTTCGCCCGCCGCGTGTAACCCCGCGATGGCCTGTCCGTCGGTATCGATTACGCGGCCGGACGTGTCGATTTTCAGTCCGCCGAAAGTAAACGTGATGCCGCAGGTCACGGCGTAAGCCTCGAACGGCGGCTCTTCGATCGTGTTGGCCCAGTTCGATTTGTTGATGGCAAGGCCTTCGGTCCGGCGCCCGTCCTTGACGTTCGGATTGAAAGCGACATCGGTGCGCACCGTCTTGTTATATGCCTTGATCGTTTCCAGCGCGCGCTTGGCGTCGACATCGTCGAGCCTTTTCACGAGATCCTCGAGGGTGTCGGCGCGGACCTTGGTGACCTGCTTGATCCGGTATTCGTCGCGCAGCATCGGAATGATTTTCTTGTCGAACACCTGCCAGGCGAACTGGCCCGGCTGCATGAGGATGACGCGGCCGTATTTTGCATAGGTGTAGTTGCGGAAGTCCGCACCCTCGTCGACGAAGCGCTCGCCATTGGCATTGATCATGATGCCCCATGGATAGGAGTGCTTCTGGAAGTTGTCGCCGACCGCAAGGTCGCCGAACTCGGGCGCATTGCGGTCCCAACCGACGGCGTGGCACCCGGACCAGTTTCCCGTCGGCATCGCGCCGATGTCGAGCGCCATGCGGATGCCGTCACCCGTATTGAAGCGTGTGCCGCGAATCTTCGCCAGTTCCCAGCCGGGGCCGAGGTAGCGCGTCCGCATCTCGCTGTTCGCCTGGAAGCCTCCGGCCGCGAGCACCACGCATTTTGCCTTGACGTCGACCGTGCGGCCGTCGTGCTTGACCCGGACGCCTTTGACGCCGTCGTCGTCGGCGATCAGCGACAGCGCGCGTGCATTGTAAGCAACGGTAACGCTATTTTTCCTGGCGATCGCCGTGTGCGCTTCGATCAATCCGGGACCGCCGCCCCATGACTCCACCGTGAGGCCACCCCAGAATTTGAACTTCCCGTCGATCTTGTAGGCCTGCCGGCCGTAGATCGGGATGAACCGGATGCCCTTTTTTTGCATCCAGAGCATCGTGTCCTTGCTGCGCGTGATAAGGACCTCGCACAGGTCCGGGTCGGTGCGATATTCCGTCACGCGGCCCATGTCGTCGAAGAATTTATCCTGCGTGTAGGTGCCGAAGTCCGTGTTGGCGACTTCCTGGTCGGTGAGGTCCGGCATGAGCGCGCGCAGGTCATCCATGCCGTCGTAGACGCATCGGAATGCGCCGGCCGTAAATCGGCTGTTGCCGCCGGATTCGTCTTCTGGCGCACGCTCGAGCACGAGCACGGAAACGCCATGCTCGGCGGCGGCATGGGCGGCACAGAATGCGGCGTTGCCGGCGCCAACGATGATGACGTCGGCGGAGCGGGGCAGTTTGACGTGCGCGGGGCTATTCACCGACGGAAGCCTGATATTCGAGAGGGGCGGAGTTTATGTCCCGGCTTCCGCATGTCAACGTGGTGACCCGTAAAGCCTGGCAAAATCTCTCACATTGTCAAACGGTTCGGGAGACGAGTTGAACTTAATGTAGTAATCGAGGTTGATGCTGGGGTCGGTTGATGCAGGCGGAAGTTGATGTCGACGAGCATAATCATCGCGGTGATCTGCGTGGCGATTTGGGCCTACCTGCTCTGTGCACGGGGCGCGTACTGGCGCGCCGGCGTGCGCGACGCCGCGAGCGTCGTGGCCATGCCGGGGGTGTGGCCGTCGGTTGCCGCGGTCATTCCGGCGCGCAATGAATCCGAATGCATCGCGCGCAGCGTGAGGTCGCTGCTGCGGCAGGACTATCGCGGGCCGCTCAGCATCGTGGTCGTTGACGATGACAGCGATGACGGTACCGGCGCTGTTGCAACAGACGCTGCGGGGGGCGATGGGCGACTGAGCGTCATCAGAACAACTGGTCCGGCTGCCGGCTGGACCGGAAAACTGTGGGCGGTGAGCCAAGGTATTGCCGCGGCTGAGGTCTCCCATCCCGAATACCTGCTGCTCACGGATGCCGATATCGAGCACGCGCCCGACACGCTCTCCTGGCTGGTGGCGCAATCGATAAATGGCCGGTTTGTCCTGACGTCGCTGATGGCCAAGCTGCGCTGCGTAAGCCTTGCTGAGAAATGCCACGTGCCGGCCTTCATCTATTTTTTCCAGATGCTGTACCCGTTCGCATGGGTCTCGCGCGCCGATTCGTCGACGGCTGCCGCTGCAGGCGGCTGCATGCTTGTCCGCGCCGATGCTCTTGCACGCGTCGGCGGCATTGCCAGTATCCGCGGTGCGCTGATCGATGATTGCTCGTTGGGCGCCAGGTTGAAAACGGTAGGGCCTATCTGGCTTGGCCTGACCGACCGCGCGCAGAGCATCCGGCCGTACCCCGCCTTTGCCGATGTCGCGCGGATGGTCACACGGTCGGCTTACAGCCAGTTGCGGTACTCACTGCTTGCCTTGATCGGCACCACTTTGGGCATGGCAATCACCTTTGTTGCGCCACCAATGCTGGCACTGTTTGCAACCGGATTACCGCGATATCTTGGGCTGCTGGCCTGGGCAGCGATGTCATTATCGTTCGTGCCCGCGTTGCGGTACTATCGGCTTTCGCCCATATGGAGCGTAGCCCTCCCGGGAATCGCATTGCTTTATATGACTTATACGTTGCATTCCGCGTACCAGCATTTCCGGCGCAGAGGCGGGCAGTGGAAGGGGCGCGTCCATGCCGACGCGCCGAGCCTGTAATGACCGCCAGCGGACAACTTCGATCGGGCAAAGGCTCGCGCGACGAGAATTTTCCGGTCGCGTCCTGGCTGATCAAGCCGCAACACCGGCCGGCGATCCTTGCCTTCTATGAATTCGTCCGTGTCGCCGACGACATTGCGGACCATGCCTCGCTGACAAGCGGCGAAAAGATCGATCGCCTCAGTGGGCTGGAGGCGAGCCTGCTCGGAAAATCAGATCACGAGCCGGAAGGCGTGAGGCTGCGCCGTGTTCTCGAAACACAAGGACTTACCCCGCGCCATGCGCAGGACTTGCTCGACGCGTTCCGACAGGATGCCACCAAGCAGCGATACACGAACTGGGATGATCTGATCGACTACTGCTCGCGGTCGGCAATGCCGGTTGGTCGTTTCGTGCTCGACGTCCACGGAGAATCGAAAGCAACCTGGCCGGCCAACGATGCGCTGTGCGCAGCTCTTCAGATCATCAATCATCTGCAGGATTGCGGATCCGACTATCAGAAGCTCAATCGTATTTACATTCCGCTCGACGCCATGGCGGCAGCGGGGGTGAGCGTGGACATGCTGGCCCGCAATCGAGCGAGCCCGGCGTTGAGGGAATGTCTCAAAGGCCTGGTGGCGCAGACATCATCGCTGCTACAGGAGAGCGAGGGCTTCGCGACGAGTGTAAAGGACAGGCGGCTTGGGCTTGAGATTGCGGTGATCCAGGCGCTCGCCAAGCGCTTGCTGCGGATTCTCGCAAGACGCGACCCCTTGAGCGAGCCCGTTCACCTTAGCAAAGCGCAGGCCGCCGGCTATGCGGTTCGCGGTGCGGTTGGTGCCGGATTGCACCGGCTGCTGCGCGCGGTCGTGCCGGCGAACAGGTATCAGGTGCAATGACGGCACAGGTGCAGCAGCCCGGGGATGCCCGCCCGGCGGCCGCGCGCGCGGGCGGCAGCTCGTTCTATCTCGCGATGCGCATTCTCGGCCGTGACCAGCGCGAGGCGATGTTCGAGATCTATTCCTTCTGCCGCGCGGTGGACGATATCGCCGATGGCGATGTACCAGGTGACAAGCTGGCATTGCTTGCAGCGTGGCGTGAAAATATCGACGCGCTTTACGCCGGACAGGTGCCGCCTGGGCTCGACAGCCTTGCGACGGCGATTTCACGATACGCTTTGGTCAAAAAAGATTTCCTTGCCGTTATCGACGGTGTGGAAATGGACGCGCGCGCCGACATCCGCGCGCCGAGCATCGAGGATCTCGATCTCTATTGCGATCGTGTGGCCTGCGCCGTGGGGCGTCTGTCCGTGCGGGTTTTCGGATTGGAGGACTCCGACGGGAAAATGCTGGCCCACCATCTGGGCCGGGCTCTCCAAATCACGAACATATTACGTGATATCGACGAAGATGCGGGCATTGGACGCCTCTATATCCCGCGCGAAGCATTGCAGCTCGCCGGGATCGACACAGTTATTCCCCAATCCGCCATTACCGACCCGCGGCTAGCGACGGCGTGCACGTTTCTTGCGGAGCGTGCGCGAGGACACTTCACGAAGGCAAATGAGGTCATGGCCAGGTGCACGCGCCGCAGCGTCCGCGCTCCGAAGATCATGGGGGTGGTCTATCGCAAGATGCTCGAGGACATGGTAGCGCGTGGCTGGGCGTGGCCGCGGCAGCCGGTGCACGTCAACAAGTCCCAGCTCATATGGATCGCGTTGCGGCATGCGTTCGTCTAGGTCCGGTACTGTCCATATTATCGGCGCGGGATTGGCAGGGCTTGCTGCCGCCGTCCGCCTCACGCAGGCGCGCCGTACGGTCATCGTCCATGAGGCGACGGCCTATGCAGGTGGACGATGCCGGTCATATTATAACTCCGCGACCGACATGCTCATCGACAATGGCACGCATTTGCTGTTGTCGGGCAATCATGCGGCGCTGTCTTTTGTCAGCGACATCGGTTCGTCGGCTGGCCTGCACGGTCCGAAAGAGGCGGAATTTCCCTTCATCGACCTCGCAAACGGAGAGCAGTGGACACTGCGCTTCGGCGAAAGCCGGTTTCCGTGGTGGGTCTTCGACAAGGATCGGCGCGTTCCGCAGACCGGTCTTGCCGACTATCTTCCGATCGCGCGGCTTGCCTGGGCAAAAGCCGACAAGCCGATTGCCGACGTTCTGAATTGCTCCGGCACGCTCTACACCCGTTTTCTCGAGCCGTTACTGCTTGCCGCGCTCAACATCGCACCGCCCGACGGTTCGGCAAAGCTTGCCGGCGTCCTGATCAGAGAAACCATCGCGCTTGGCGGAAAGGCGTGCCGTCCGCTTTTGGCGCGCGACGGCCTGGGGCCGGTCTTTGTGGACCCGGCGCTGGCCTGGCTGCGCCAGCACGGCGTGTTCATTGCCTTCGAAGATGAGCTCGTTGCGCTTCAGCTTGCCGATGGTCGCGCCGCGCAACTTCAATTTTCCAAGCACACCGTGGATCTTGGCGCCGAAGACGCCGTCATCCTGGCAGTACCGCCTTATGTTGCGGCCAAACTGGTGCCCGGTCTCACCGTGCCGACCACGTTTCGCGGAATCGTCAACGCGCATTTCCGCGTGGATCCTCCGGCCAAGCTTCCGCCGATACTCGGGGTGATCAACGGCACCAGCCAGTGGATATTTTCACTGCCCGGACGGATCTGCGTGACCATCAGCGACGGCGGCGGCCTGTTCGATGTGCCGCGCCCCGAGCTTGCGCAGAGCATCTGGAATGATGTTGCGGTCGCCACCGGCCTGTCGACGGTGCTCCCGCCGTGGCAGATCGTGCGCGAACGGCGGGCAACGTTCGAGTCGACACCGGAGCAGAATGCGCGGCGCCCGGGACCGCAAACGCGCTGGAGCAATCTGCTGCTTGCCGGGGACTGGACCGCGACAGGGCTGCCCGCGACGATCGAAAGTGCGATCCGCTCCGGTTATCGTGCCGCCGAGCTTGTCGGCGGCCGGATGGAGGCCGCGGCATGACGCTGGCATTCACCGAGGAGGCGCGCGCTTCAGTGCGGCGGCCGGAGGTCCAGAAGTCGAACACTGCGGCCACGCAGGCGCTGCTGCAATGCCAGCAGCGCGACGGCCATTGGGTTTTCGAGCTCGAGGCGGATGCGACCATTCCCGCCGAATACGTGCTGCTTCGCCACTTCCGCGGCGAGCCGATCGACAAGGACCTTGAGCGGAAAATCGCCGCCTATCTCAAGCGCATCCAGGGGCTGCACGGAGGCTGGGCTCTCTTTCACGAGGGGGCTTTCGACATGAGCGCCAGCGTGAAGGCCTATTTTGGGCTGAAAATGACCGGCGAAAGTCCGGATGCGCCGCACATGCGGCGCGCGCGCGAGGCAATTCTTTCGCGCGGGGGTGCCGTGCGTTCCAACGTCTTCACGCGCGCTTTGCTTTCGCTGTACGGCATCCTCGACTGGCGCAGCGTTCCGGAGATGCCGGTCGAGATCGTGCTGCTGCCGAGCTGGTTTCCCTTCCATCTGTCCAAGGTGTCCTATTGGGCGCGGACCGTTCTGGTGCCGCTGCTGGTGCTGCAGGCGCTGCGCCCGCGTGCAAAAAATCCGCTTGGCGTGCGCATTGACGAGCTTTTCGCCGAGCCTCCGGCATCGATCGGACCGGCAGCGAAAGCACCGCATCAACGTTGGAGCTGGTTCCTGTTCTTTCGCGGCGTCGATGCCATTCTTCGGCCGGCCGTGAAGCTCTTTCCCAAAAGCCTGCGCCAACGGGCTATCGATCGGGCTGTCGATTTCGTCACCGAGCGTCTTAACGGCAAAGACGGTCTCGGCGCGATCTTTCCCGCAATGGCGAATGCGACGCTGATGTATGACGTGCTTGGCGACGCGGCCAACGCCGCGATCGCGCGTGCCTCGATCGACAAGCTGCTGGTCGTTCACGATCATGAAGCCTACTGCCAGCCGTGCGTGTCGCCGATCTGGGACACCGCGCTCACATGTCACGCGCTGCTCGAGATGGGCGGTGATGACGCGCGGGCAAGCGCCTTGCGAGGGCTCGATTGGCTGGTGCCAAACCAGGTTCTTGATGTCGTCGGAGACTGGGCTGCGCGCCGCCCGGATGTGCGGCCGGGCGGCTGGGCGTTCCAGTATGCCAATCCGCACTATCCCGATCTCGACGACACCGCCGTCATCGTCATGGCGATGGACCGCGCCCGCCGGTCGGGCGCCGGAGACCGTTACGATCAGGCGATCGCGCGCGCCGTCGAGTGGGTGAGGGGCTTGCAGAGCACCAATGGCGGCTGGGCGGCCTTCGACGTCGATAACGTCCACGACTATCTCAACAACATCCCGTTCGCCGATCACGGTGCGCTGATCGATCCGCCGACGGAAGACGTGACGGCGCGCTGCCTGTCGATGTTCGCGCAGCTCGGCGAGACGCCGCAGACAAGCGAAGCGGTGGCGCGCGGCGTCGAGTATCTTCGCCGCACGCAGCTCAAGGACGGCAGCTGGTACGGCCGCTGGGGACTGAATTACATCTACGGCACCTGGTCTTCGCTTTGTGCCCTCAACGCATGCGGCATCGACCACGGCTCCCCTGAAATCCGCAAGGCTGTCAATTGGTTACTGTCTATCCAGAACCCGGACGGGGGCTGGGGCGAAGACGGCACGAGCTACAGGCTCGACTACCGCGGCCATGAGCCGGCGACGAGCACCTCGTCGCAGACGGCCTGGGCGCTTCTCAGCCTGATGGCCTGCGGCGAGGTTCGCAATCCGGCGGTTGCGCGCGGCGTGCAATATCTGGCCCAGACGCAGACCGATTCCGGCTTCTGGAATGAAGAGCGATTTACGGCGACCGGATTTCCGCGGGTCTTCTATCTGCGCTATCACGGATACCGGAAATTCTTTCCGCTCTGGGCGCTGGCGCGCTACCGCAATTTGACGGAGAGCAACAGCGCGAACGTGCCTTTCGGCATGTAAATCGTCAGCGGCCGGTTGCCTCGAACCGCGCCTTCTGCGTCTGCGACAGTCCGCCGTAAAAATCATCCAACGCGATTTGCACATTGGTTGCCGCATAATTCATCGCCGTGATCTGGTCGCTCGCGGAATCCAGGCGCGCCAACGGATCGGCAGGGATCGGCTGCGCGCATGACGCGATCAGGAGCTTGGCCATGTCGGACGAAACCTTATGCAGGTTCTCGAGGCCGGCGGCCTGCGTCTTGTCGGGCTTGACCTTCATTTCTATTTCTTTGACCAGACGCTCCGCGCTGCCGATATTTTGCGCGGCGCACACTTGATACTGCTTGTTCTCGCCGCCTTGCGTTTTGTCGTTGGGCGGCGGCGTGTTCTGTGGCTGCTGGACGGCAAAGCCGTTTTTCTGCGCGCTTGTCAGGCTTTCATAAAACTCTTTGAGCGGCGCCCGCATCGCGATATCGCCGTCGCGCACGACCCATAGCGCCTGCACCAGCGCCCTCAGCCGGTCAGGCGGCGAAAGGTCGCCCAGTTGATGGCAATTCGATTTGATCGTCTTTAGTGCATCGTTTGCGGCAAGCTGCACTTTGTCGAGCGCCCCATGCTGGGCGTCGGACAGCTGTAACAGTTGCTCGATCCTGCTGGCCGGCCATTTGTCATCGGCGTTCGGCGCATCGTTGCATTGATCCGCCGAGACGTCGTTGCCGCCGTCGTTCCTGGCCGCTCCCGTGGTCGCCACCCGCGTCGGCGCCCGGTCGAACCGCCCGCTGATCGTGTCTGCAATCACATCGAACCCGCGGCTGCGGAATTGCGCGCCGTAATCATTGGGCCAGAACGCAAAACCGAGCACCTCCTCGTAAGCGGTGACCCACGCCGCGGGTCCTGCACGGCCCAAACGGGATTTGATCGCGACCTGGGTGTCGCGGTCGGGTGTAGGGGTAGCCGCCCGCGCGCCGCTTGACGAGCGGTGTCGGTGACTGCGGGGGAAGTGGCCAAATTGCCCGAGCATCTGGCGCAACGGCCGCGTGACGCCGCCGAGGATCCCTTGCGGCGACAATTGCGCCTGCGCGGGGCTGTCCAGCGGGACCGCTGCGATCAGAAGACCTGCGACGATCGTGGTGCGCGCGCGCATGGCCGTGCTCCAGGGCCACTATGACCTGAACGGTGACGAAACTTTTCGTCTAACACAACAGGCTAATCCGCCCGGAAGTTCCATCCCGAGCGGATTGAAAGCGCGGTTATCCCGTCTTTTATCCAGCCTTGGCGAGCGCCGGCTGGGTTTTTTTCGTTTCCCGGATTTCTTCCATTTTGCGCTCGACGTGCTTCGAGAACACGTATTCCGCCGGCCGCTGGCGGTCGAGCGAGATCTCCGGCTTCATTTCGCCATCAGTGCGCGGTCCGCGGAGGCTGACCGCCAAAGCTTTGAACGGATGGGCGACGGCATCGTTGACGGCCGAGGCCTCGTAGCCGGAATGCACCATGCAGTCGGCGCACTTCTCGTAGTTGCCGGTGCCGTAGGCGTCCCAGTCGGTGCCGTCCATCAGCTCCTTGAAAGTCTTGGCGTAGCCTTCGCCCAGCAGGTAGCACGGCTTCTGCCAGCCGAAGATGGTGCGCGTGGGATTGCCCCACGGCGTGCAGTGATAGCTTTGATTGCCCGCGAGGAAGTCCAGGAACATGCTGGATTGGCTGAACGACCATTTCTTGTTCTTCGGCCCGCGCTTGAACACGTCGCGGAACAGCTGCTTGGTCTTGCCGCGGTTGAGGAAGTGCTGCTGGTCGGGCGCGCGCTCGTAGGCATAGCCAGGAGACACGGTGATGCCGTCGACGCCCAATTCCGTCACGGTGTCGAAAAATTCCGCGACACGATCGGGCTGCGCATTGTTGAACAAGGTGCAGTTGATGTTCACGCGGAAGCCGCGCTCCTTCGCAGCCTTGATCGCAGCCACGGCGCGGTCATAAACGCCCTGCTGGCAGACCGAAATGTCGTGCATCTCCTTGTCGCCGTCGAGATGCACCGACCACGTAAAGAAGGTGCTGGGCTCGTACTGCGACAGCTTCTTTTCCATCAGCAGTGCATTGGTGCAGAGATAGACGAATTTCTTCCGTGCGACGATGCCGCGCACGATTTCGGGCAGTTGCTTGTGGAGCAGCGGCTCGCCGCCGGCGATCGAAATGACGGGCGCGCCGCATTCGTCGACGGCGTGCAGCGCGTCTGCGACCGACATGTTCTGATGCAGAATGGGGTCGGGATAGTCGATCTTGCCGCAGCCGGCGCAAGCGAGATTGCACCGGAACAACGGTTCAAGCATCAGCACCAGCGGGTAACGCTTTTGGCCGGTCAGGCGCTGGCGGACGACGTAACTACCGACAAACAGTTTCTGAAGAAGAGGAATGCCCAAGATTGATATCCTTGCTTATTGATTTGCCGCCGGTCACATCCAGAAGGTCGACCGGAACGCGGAACTCGATGTGCTCGTCTTGTCCAGGCAGTGTACACACCTCGACGGGATTTATACGGCGCAGAGCGTTGATAACGTCCCGAACCATGACTTCGGGTGCAGATGCGCCCGCTGTAATACCGACCACTTCGACGTCATGCAACCACTCCGGTCTTATTTCCGCACCGCTTGCGATCAGGTGAGTGGGAATGCCTGCTTCAACGCCAATCTCGCAAAGCCGGTTCGAATTAGAACTATTCTTAGCTCCTACCACAAAGATAACGTCCACGAGCTTGGTCAGTTCGAGCAAGGCGGTTTGACGATTTTGTGTTGCATAGCAGATATCCTGCGTGCCCGGGCCAACGACGTCCTTAAAGCGCCGGAACAGGGCTGCAATGATCCCGCGCGTATCGTCCACGCTCAGGGTGGTTTGCGTCACGTAGGCAATCGGCGTGTCCTCGGGAAGGGTGAGGGCCCCCACATCTTCCTCGGTCTGCACAAGCAGGACCGGTCCGGGAATCTGTCCCACCGTGCCTTCCACCTCGGGGTGTCCGGCATGGCCGATCAAAATCACCGTGCGTCCCTGGCGCAGATAGTGACGGCCTTGGGCGTGCACCTTCGACACTAACGGACACGTCGCATTCAGCACGCGCAGGCCGCGCTCGGCCGCTTCCGCCTGAACCTTTTTTGCAACGCCATGCGCGCTGAAGATCGTGATGGCGTTCGGCGGCACCTCCGACAGCTCTTCCACGAAACGGGCGCCACGCGCTTTCAGGGCATCGACGACCCATTTGTTGTGCACGATTTCGTGTCGCACGTAGACCGGCGGCCCGTACTTGTCGAGCGCGCGCTCAACAATCTCAATCGCACGTACAACGCCGGCGCAGAAGCCGCGTGGCTTCGCCAGAATAACCTTCATTACGCCCCCCCGTTCGTCCGGCTATTGGCCGCTTGCCGCCGGCGCCGGGCGCGATCCTCAAGGACAGCGATCTCGGATGGCTGCAATTCCGGAGCATGACCGGCTCCGAAGACGTCGAATACTTTCGCGACAATTCCATTCGCGTCAAGGCCGGCCTTTGCATACATGACAGGCGGCGAATCATGATCGATGAATACGTCAGGCAGGATCATGCTCCGAATCTTGAAATTCGTGCGGTCCAGTGCGCCAACCTCGGACAGGAATTGCATGACGTGCGCGCCGAAGCCGCCGATCGCTCCCTCCTCGACGGTCACGAGGAGCTCGTGCTCGCGCGCCAGGCGAAGAACAAGATCGGTGTCCAGCGGCTTGGCAAACCGCGCGTCGGCGACTGTGGTCGAAATGCCGTGGGCCGCAAGAGCTTCCGCAGCCTTCGTGCATTCGGCGAGACGCGTGCCGAGCGACAGCAAAGCAACTGTGGTTCCCTGCGTGATGATACGGCCGCGTCCGATCTCGAGCGGCACACCGGCCGTGGGGAGCTCGATGCCGACGCCGTCGCCGCGCGGATAACGCAAGGCGGACGGACGGTCGTCGATGGTTGCGGCGGTCGCAACCATGTGGACGAGCTCGGCTTCGTCGGCCGCCGCCATGATGACGAACTGAGGCAGGCAGCCCAGATAGGCGAGGTCGAACGATCCTGCGTGTGTCGGCCCGTCGGCGCCGACGAGGCCGGCGCGGTCCATGATGAAGCGTACCGGCAATTGCTGAATGGCGACATCATGTACGACCTGGTCATAGGCGCGCTGCAGGAAGGTCGAGTAGATCGCGACAAACGGCTTGTAGCCCTGGGTCGCGAGTCCTGCGGCAAATGTTACGGCGTGCTGCTCGGCAATGCCGACGTCAAAAGTGCGATCCGGAAATGCCTTGCCAAAAATGTCGACGCCTGTGCCGCCCGGCATCGCGGCCGTAATAGCGACGATGCGGTCGTCTTTCTCGGCCTCCTTGACCAGACTTTCGCCGAACACCTTCGTGTAAGAGGGCGCGTTTGAGGCGGCCTTGTGCTGCTTGCCGGTCGGGACGTCGAATTTGACGACACCGTGGTACTTGTCCCTGGAAGCCTCGGCAGGCGCGTAGCCTTTTCCCTTCTGCGTGCGCACGTGCACGAGAAACGGACCGTTGTCGGCGTCGCGGACATTTTCCAAAACGGGCAGCAGCTGCTCAAGATCGTGGCCGTCGACGATGCCGATATAGTAGAAGCCGAGCTCCTCGAACAAAGTGCCGCCGGTGACGAAACCCCGGGCGAGCTCTTCCGCGCGCGAGGCCTTCTCCTTCAGGAATTCCGGCAGGTGATCGGCAAACTGCTTCCCGATGCCGCGCAGCGACATGTACATCGGGCTCGACAGCAGCCGTGTGAGATAGTTGGACATCGCACCGACAGGCGGCGCGATCGACATCTCATTATCGTTCAGGATGACGATCAAGCGTCGATTCATCGCGCCAGCGTTGTTCATGGCCTCGTAAGCCATGCCGGCCGACATGGCGCCGTCGCCGATCACGCAGATCACATTGTGTTTCTGGCCCGAAAGGTCGCGCGCCACCGCCATGCCCAATCCGGCGGATATCGAGGTCGAGGAATGCGCCGCGCCGAAGGCGTCGTACTCGCTCTCGGAGCGCTTCGTAAATCCGGACAGGCCGCCGCCGGTGCGCAAAGTGCGAATGCGGTCACGCCGGCCGGTCAAAATTTTGTGCGGATAAGCCTGGTGGCCGACGTCCCAGATTAACTTGTCATTGGGTGTGTCGAAAATGTAGTGAAGAGCCACCGTGAGTTCGATGACGCCAAGGCTTGCGCCGAGGTGACCGCCGGTGACGGCGACTGCGTTGATGGTTTCAGCGCGCAACTCGTCGGCAACTTGCTGCAGGTCCCGCGCATTGATATCGCGTAGATCAGCAGGACTTCTTGATGGAGTCGAGGATGGATGGATGCGATTGATTCAGGGTGTCGTCATTGGGCGCCGTCATGCGTTACTTACCCTTCCCCGACTGAACGGAGGCACTGAGGCCTTGGCAGATCCCCACGGAATTAATTCTGTCGCCCAATTCGCGCTTTGCCGGCCTGTCATTAATTTTCTAGTCAGCGTCAATCAATGACAAGAGCAAAAGTTCCAGATTGAAGGTATTGGATAGATGACCCAGTTGACCGGGTATAGGGGCTTAAGTGTGTTCGGAGGGCCGCGCCGCGTATGTTAGCGTCATGGGTTACCTCCATCGTCCGCTTCTGTATCCGATTTCCTTGGCCGATCATAGCCTTAGGCATAATCGGCAGCGCCATCAGCGGCGTCTATTCGGTGCGTCATTTCGCCATTACGACTGATATCAACAAGCTGATTTCGCCCGATCTCGATTGGCGCAAACGCGAGGCGGAAATCGAGAAGGCCTTTCCGGGGCATTTCGGGTCCACTCTGGTCGTCGTCAATGCCCCGACCGCTGAATTAGCAGCACGGGCCAGCGCAGATCTCGTCACCCGCCTGAGGACTGAGCCACGGCTCTTCCGCTCGGTCGATGATATCGAGGGTAGCGAATTTTTTGCGCGCAACGGCCTGTTGTTCAGGCCCACCGAGGACGTAGCAAGCTTCGCCAAGGGTCTGGGGCAGGCGGCCCCGTTGATCGGCACGCTTGCCAGCGATCCCAGTCTGCGGGGACTGACGCGCGCGCTCTCTCTCGGGCTCATCGGCGTGCAGAACAAGATGGTGACGCTCGACGCGCTGGCCCGACCGTTGTCCATGGCTTCGACGACGGTGGAGGATGCCCTGGCCAATCGCCCGGCATCGTTCTCGTGGCTCTCGATGCTCAACGGCGAAGATCCGAAACCGGATGACCTGCGCCATTTGATTGAAGTGCATCCTGTTCTGGATTTTTCCGCGCTTCAACCCGGTAAAGCCTCAAGCGACGAAATCCGCCGGATCGCGAACGAGCTTCAGCTCAAGGACAAGTATCAGGCGCGCGTGCGTCTGACCGGCTCGGTGCCGATGGCGGACGAGGAATTCGGCAGCGTGCAGGACGGCGCTCTCGAGAATACCATCGGCACGATCATCATCGTTCTTACCATCTTATGGCTGGCGCTGAAGTCACCGCGCCTCATATTCGCGGTCATCATCAACCTGTTCGCAGGCTTGAGCCTGACCGCCGCGATGGGCCTTGCGATGGTCGGCGCGCTCAACATGATATCGGTTGCGTTTGCGGTCCTGTTCATCGGGCTTGGTGTCGATTTCGGAATCCAGTTCGCCGTGCGATACCGTGCGGAGCGGCATGACGTGCCGAAACTTGGCTCCGCGTTGACCCAGGCCGCTGAAAAAATCGGCGTTCCGCTGACGCTCGCAGCAGCGGCGGTGGCGGCGGGATTTATGTCGTTCCTGCCCACCGACTACCGCGGCGTTTCCGAGTTAGGGCAAATTGCCGGCGTGGGAATGCTGATTGCTTACGCGACCAGCATCACGCTCCTGCCGGCGCTGATAACCGTGCTCAATCCGGAAGGCGAGCCCGAGGAAATCGGATACCGCGTGTTGGGCCCTGTCGATCGTTTCCTGGAGACCCATCGCATTCCGGTTATCGTTGGTACACTCGCCGTCGCGCTGCTGGGATCGCCTTTGCTCTATTACCTCACGTTCGACTTCGATCCGATCCACCTGCGCAGCCCTGAAACGGAGTCGATTTCGACTTTGCTCGACCTCGGCGGCGACCCCCGCGTTGGCGTCAATTCTGTCAACGTCATTCTGCCGTCCTTGGATGAGGCGGAAACCGCGGCCGAGAAACTGCGGAAATTGCCGGAGGTCTTGCAGGCTTCCACGCTGTTGGACTTCGTGCCGCGGGATCAGGATAAGAAGCTGGCGATCATCCAGGATCTGGGCCGCCGCCTGGGGCAGTCGTTGCAGCCGTCGGCATCGGGCAAGCCGCCGACCGATGCGGAAAATGTTGCGGCGCTCAAGGGCATGGCCGACCAGCTCAACAAGATCGCGGGCAACGCTGCGGGGCCGGGTTCGGATGCAGCCAAACGGCTTGCTGCGAATGCGGTGAAATTGGCGCAGGCCGATGAGGGCGCGCGGACACGCGCGCAGACTGCCTTTGTCGTGCCGTTGCAAACCAGTCTTGGCCAGCTGCGCGGGTTTTTGACCGCCCAGCGCGTGACCAAGGAAAACCTGCCGCAGTCGCTCAAACGGCTGTGGGTGGCATCCGACGGTCGCGCGCGCGTCGAAGCGGCTCCCAAGGGCAACACGAACGACACTGAAGTCCTGAGAACATTCGCGCGCGCTATTCTCGCCGTCTATCCCAACGGTACAGGCGGTCCGATTTCGATTCTCGAGTCGAGCCACACGGTCGTCAGGGCGTTCTTCGAAGCGGGTTTTTACGCGCTGGTCTCGATCGCGATATTGCTCTGGATCGTGCTGCGCCGCTTCGGCGACGTGCTGCTGACGCTGGTGCCGCTGCTCCTTGCCGGCGTTGTGACGCTGGAAATCTGTGTCCTGATCGGCATGCCGCTCAATTTCGCGAATATCATCGCGCTGCCGCTGCTGCTTGGCGTCGGCGTGGCTTTCAAGATCTACTACATCATGGCCTGGCGCGCGGGCCGGAGAAACCTGTTGCAGTCAAGTCTCACCCGCGCCGTGATCTGGAGCGCGCTCACCACTGCGACGGCTTTCGGAAGCCTCTGGCTTTCGAAGCATCCTGGCACATCAAGCATGGGCAAGCTGCTTGCGTTGTCGCTGGTCTGCACGCTGGCGGCGGCCGTGCTATTTCAGCCCGCGCTCATGGGAAAGCCCCGCGGCACCAACGACGCGTGAGCAGACGTCATCGGCAGCTGGCGGCTGCGGCGTTGCCGTCTTGCGGCCCGGCGCCGGCTTCGCCGGGGTTTGCGCAGGGGCCCGGCCGACGGTGTCGCTGGCCTCGACGCGCGTCCAATTCTCGCCGCCGCACAGAAAGCCGAAGACGCAGCCTTGAATGCGCAGCGTGTTGGAATCGGACAGGCTGATGCTGGCGGAATAAGTTTTACCATTCTGCGAGTTGTAGACCTGCCCCTCCCATCTATTCGGCTTCGTGGGCGTCATATCGAGCAGGATCGGCATTCCCAGCGTCGGTCGGCTTCGCAGCTGGGGGTCGGGATTTCTTTGATCGGTGCCGCCGGGCCGCGCTTCCCATGCCACCACGCCCCAAAGATGGCCGTTGCAATCGGCGATCTTGATTCGCGCAACGCGGTCGGCGACCAGCCACTCGCCGGTAGGGTCCGGTGTCGAGCTTGCCGTCTGCGAGAGGGCGGCGCCACCGACGGCCAGCCAAAGCAAGGCAGTCGCGCAGATCGGTCGGAATTTTCCGGTCTCTGGTTTTGCTTGATTCGTCACGTTCGAAGCACCTTTGCGAAGTTGAGCTTTTCTGTACACCTCAAAAATGGCTCAAATCGCGGCTTGTTCCCGTGTTCCAAATCCAAGATTGTGGGTAATTGGAACTCGACTGCAAGCCCGGTTGTTCTGTCGCTGCGGGCGAGTGCTGGTCAATGGGACAAATGGAGTCCGTTGTGCTCGATATTCCCGCCGAGCTGCGTCCGCCGGCGCCGCGCCCGCTGCGGAGGCGCCCGGGGCCGCTACTGCGCGCGTGCTTGCCAGAATTTCTCTCGAAGCATGGACCGAGGCGCATTTCGAACAGCCCGTAGTGACATCGGGTCTCGCGATCGGTCGCGCTGTGGTTGTGAGCGACCCAGCTGCAATTCGTCGCGTGCTACTCGAGAATTGCGACAACTCTGAGAAGGATTCAGCCGGCCTCATCGGCCACAATTGGCGCACGCCTCATTCAAAGACTATTTGATTGTTATTGGGCCAGCGGAATGATTGCAAAATTCAACGGATTTAACGGCGGCCGATCTGCCATCGACAAGACGATGATGGAGCGCTGCATCGGCCTTTCGGCAAAAGGAATCGAGCAGGGAGAGATGCCTTTTGCCAGCCTGATTTGCCGCGACGCGGAGATTCTCGTGGAGGCAACCAATCAGGTCTCCCGAGCCGAGGACATAACGCGTCACGCCGAGATGGTTGCGATCTCGAAAGCGCAGCATATCCTTGGCCGCAAGGATTTGTCTGATTACACGCTTTATTCGACCGTCGAGCCTTGCGCGATGTGTGCATTCGCGGCGAGAGAGACGCGGATCGGACGCGTCGTTTTCGCAATCAGGTCGCCGATGATGGGCGGCGTGTCCAAGTGGAACGTCCTGCGAGACACCGAACTCTCAAGTGCAATGCCGGAAGTGTTCGGCCCCGTCCCTGAGGTGGTTGCCGGGCTGATGCAGGAGGAGGCCGAGCGGATCTGGCATAGTTGGAATCCGCTTATCTGGGCCGTCATCAAGTATCGCGGCTATCTCGGCGGCCATGGTGCCGACGTCGGCTTCGCGACCCTTCACGCCATCCCGGAACGGCACGGCTTTTTACGCCGGCTGTTCGCCTTCCATAACCACGCCCCGGACTTTTTTCGGAAATTCCGGTTTTAGCTACTGGCCGTGATCTTCCAGCACCTTCAGGCAGACCTTCCGGATATGCTGCCGGTTCTCCTGCAGGCAGGCCAGAACTCGAAATGTGTCGGGGATCGCGTCTTTGCAGAACCGGCTCGCATCCGGTGCGCAGGCCGCCTGTTCTTCCGGCGTGCCCTGGAACGGGTTGAGAGGTTGTGGTCCCGGCAGTTTTTTGTCATCGGCGGCGAAGGCCGCGCCGCCAAGAATTTGAATCATGAGAATGAATGCGCAGGTTTTAACGTACATTGTGTCACGCCTGAATTTCGTGCATGGTTTTATGTCAATCGCGGCAGTGCATTCACGTTCCACAGAGGAAGCCGGGTATGCTCAGTCTTTATTGCGTCGATTTTAAACAGTCGTCGGTTAGAGCGTCGCCATTGCGTTGGCTGAAAAAGATTGCGGGCGTCGCCGTTCTCTCTCTCTTGCTTGTTGTGTGCATTGCAGATTCGTCCCACGCACAAAGCATAGCACCATTTAATCGATTGGCAGGTCAATGGTCCGGTTCTGGCACGATTGAACTGACAAACGGCAGGCGCGAGCCGATTAGATGCAGGGCGGCCTACGATGTGCTTGGCGGCCAGAAGCAACTCCTACTCAATATTCGCTGTGCCAGCGACAGCTACAATTTCGATTTGCGCGCGAGCGCCACTTATTCGGCAGGCTCGGTGTCCGGCACTTGGAGTGAATCGACGCGCCTTGTTGCAGGGACGATCTCAGGAAGAGCCGACGGCGACCATATTAGTGTCGTAGCCAAGGCCGCGTCTTTTACTGCCAGCCTGACCGTGACGACGCACGGTGCACGACAGTCGGTGGTGATCAGGGCGCACAGCGCTGAAGCCGGCATCAAAGGCGTGTCGATGAATCTCAGGCGCAGCTAAAGCATGATCCATTGAAGTTGACACTCAACGTCGTCATGGCCGGGCATAGCCGTCCGAAGGACGGCGTGCTTCGCACGCCTATGTCCCGGCCATCCACGTCTTTGAATTTTCACGATCATTAAGACGTGGATGCCCGCGACGAGCGCGGGCATGACGATTCAATTTGACTCGATCATGCTCTAGCAGCTGCACTTTTTATTCCGCCGAAGAGCGCAGCAGCGATCGCCGCGACGTGCGGCGAACAATCTTGCTCAAGAACATGGCGATCGGCCGCAGCATGAACATGTCGGCGAGCAGCGCCGCAACCATCGCAAAGGCGCTGAGCCAGCCGAAAAGCCGCAACGACGGCAGGCTCGACAGCACGGTCATCGCCAGCCCGCACGCCAACACCGCGGACGTGAGGATCAGCGGCGGGCCGACCAGAATTGTCGCCCGCTCGACGCCCACCGCGGGATCCGGATCGGTATCTTCGATCTGCAGGCGATTGAGGAAGTGAATTGTCGCGCTCAAGCCAAGCCCGAATGACACCGTCAGCGCGATGACGCTTGCGAACTGCAGGCCCTGGCCCGTCACCAGCAGCATGCAGCCGGCGAGGACGATCGGGAAAAGTCCCGGCAGGATGCTGATCAGCATCACGACCGGCGACCAGAACGCCAGCCCGATGAACGCCGCCACGAAGGCAATCTCGATGGTGAGGCCGTCGCTCAGCTTGTCGATCATCAGGGCGCTGTTACGCGCCGAGATAACCGATAGACCGGTCACCGCAATCTTGTAGGCCGGATATTTCGCGCGCACGGCGTTGAGCTGCTGATCGATCCGGTCGACGATCGGCAGCAGCTGGCTCGCATCAGAATCCGGAACACGCCCGCTGACGATGACGGCATCCTGCTCCGCCGAAATGAACCGGCGCGTCAGATAGGGCGGCAGCAGATCCACGTATTGCTTGAGCGTGTCGACGTCCGATTTGTTCATTTTATCGGCGAGCCAGCGCCGCAGCGTGTCTAGCGACCAGACATTGCCGATCCCGGTCTGGCGCTCGAGCAAAGCGTGGACATCGGCAATCACGTCCAGCGTTTTCTGGTCATAAAGCGATGCATCCTTCGGCAGCTGGATATAGACGTCGAAGGGATTTGCGCCGGTCAGCTTGACGTCGAGACGGTTGCTGGCCTGCACCGCCCGCTGCCGGTCCGGCACCTGGTCCGCCAGCCGGTAACGCGGCTGCAGCTGGGAATAACCCACCGAAAGTACAATGACGACGATCAGGCTCAGCAGGGAATAAAGACCGGGCCGCGCGACCATGCGGATCGCAATCCAGCTGCACAGACGGCGTAACCAGTCGAGCGCCGTGTCCATGTCTCTGACCGCGGCGACGAACGCTTTCTCGTTGCGGATGAGCAGGACGCCGAGCAACGGCACACCCATGAGAACCGCGACCAGCGCGACCGCGACGGCAATCAGGCCGGCCTCGCCGAAGGTGCGAATGAGGTCGGAGGACGAAAATTGCAGGGCGATGAACGAAACTCCTGCGGTCGCGTGGGTGAGCACGCAGGCGGGCCCCACGATCAGCAAAGCGTTGCGGAACGCCATGAATTTGTCGTCCCCGGCGAGCAGGCGGTCCCGTGCGGCAAATGTGATCTGCATACTGTCGGAGAAACTGATGACCATGATCAGCGGGGTCATCACGTTCAGGAACATATTCAGACTGAATCCGAGCCAGCCGAGCACGCCGAGTGCCATCAGGATGGCGAGGAGCGGCGGCGCCGCCGCAATGATCATGAACGACGGGCGCCGGAAGAAGATGATCGCGATCAGGCAGCCAACCGCGAATCCCAGCGTGTTGTAGACCAGCCGGTCGCGCTGGATGGCATTGCGGATCTCGAGCTGCATCACCGGCACGCCGGAGAGCTCGGCTTTCAAACCCGTGCCTTCCAGATTCGTTTTCACCGCGTCGCGGATCGCTGCGATCGTCGGCCCCAGTTTGTCCGGAGCCGTGGATGAAGGCTCGAGTGCGAGCACCATCAGCGTCAGCTTGCCATCGTCCGACAGCATCTTGCCGCGGATGATCTCGTTCGACGTCACCCGCTTGATCAGCGCCTGGTAGTCGGCGCCCTGCGGCAGCGGATTTGGAAAGAGGGGAGGAGGAATTGGCCCTTGGTCCGGCGGCTCGCGCGCCGAGAATATGGAAATCAACCCGCGGGTTCCTTCAACCAGTTGAACCTCAATCGCGAGCTCGCGCAGCTTCTCCAGCGACGCTCGCTCAAGCAGGCGATCGCCCTCGATCACGATCAGCACGTCAAATTCATTGGAAGGAAAGCGGCGCGTGACTTCTTCGTAGGTTCGGAATTCGTCGGTGTCGGACCGGAACAGCTGGCTGAGGGAGTTGTCGACCTTGACCCGCACAAACCCTACGGCCGCGATAGCACTCAAGATGACGAAGGCGATCGCACACAAGGTGCGGTGGGACAGCGCGAAAAAGCCGATGCGCTCAATGCCCAATGCCAAATTCCGCGGCTTGACCGCTCGCGGCGGGACATTCACATCGGTTGGCGGAAGGCTACTCACTGATACCCGGTCCAAATGGCGGTGAAGGATGCACTTTCAGCGTCGAAATTTCCACTAGACCGAAGGGGAATATTAGCCCGCGACATCCGCAAGTTTCTTTGCCGGCGCGGCCCCCGTACCCCATCGGCGCTCGATGTAGTCGACCACCATCTGCTTGAAGTCGGTGGTGAGCGTCGCGCCGCGCAGCGTTGCCGCCTTTTTGCCGTCAATGAAGACGGGCGCGGTCGGCTGTTCGCCGGTGCCGGGCAGCGAAATGCCGATGTCGGCGTGCTTGCTCTCCCCCGGGCCGTTGACGATGCAACCCATCACCGCGACATTGAGCGTCTCCACGCCAGGATAGCGCTTCTTCCACTCCGGCATCGACTCTCGAATGAATCCCTGAATATCGGACGCAAGCTCCTGGAACGTGGTCGACGTCGTGCGCCCGCAGCCGGGACAGGCGGCGACCAGCGGCACAAATGTCCGCAGGCCCATCGTCTGCAAAAGCTCTTGCCCGACCTGGACCTCGCGGGTGCGGTCGCCATTCGGCTCCGGCGTGAGCGAGATGCGGATTGTGTCGCCGATCCCCTGCTGCAGAAGCACGCCCATCGCCGCCGATGACGCCACGATCCCTTTCGATCCCATGCCGGCCTCGGTCAGCCCGAGGTGCAGCGCATAGTCGCAGCGGCGCGCGAGCTCTGCGTAGACGGCAATCAGGTCCTGCACGGCGGAAACTTTCGCCGACAGAATGATGCGATTTCTCGGCAGCCCGATCTCTTCCGCACGCGCCGCCGACAATAGGGCCGACTGCACCATGGCCTCGTGGGTCACCTCGCGCGCGTCGAGCGGCTTCGGCGAATTGGCGTTCTCATCCATGAGCCTGGTCAGCAACTCCTGGTCGAGCGATCCCCAGTTCGCGCCGATGCGCACCGGTTTGTTGTATTTCAGCGCCATCTCGATGATGGCGGAAAACTGCCTGTCCCTTTTGTCCTTGAAGCCGACATTGCCGGGATTGATGCGGTACTTGTCGAGCGCCTCGGCACAGGCCGGATGGTCCGCCAACAGTTTGTGGCCGATATAGTGGAAGTCGCCGACAATCGGCACGTCGGCACCGCGCTTCCTCAGCCGGTCCTTGATGTGGGGCACGGCGGCGGCCGCTTCGTCGCGATCAACGGTGATGCGCACCAGCTCGGAACCCGCCGCGGCAAGCGCGGCGACTTGCCGCGCCGTGCCTTCGATATCGGCCGTGTCGGTATTCGTCATGGACTGGACGACGATCGGTGCACCGCCACCGACGGTTACGCCGCCGACGCGGACTGCGACAGATTTGTGACGTGCAGCTGTGCTCATACGTACCGTCCGAACCAATATAGGCATACGAAGCCATGTCGCCCGCCGGCAGCGGGGCCACGGTTCCGCTCTTTCGCCTGGATTGTAGCCGGTTCCGCTCGCCGGTGGGAATCCCTTAAAGCGCGGCTTCGCCCCGCATTGTGGCACTTTTCGTCCTGGACGCCGAATCCACGTTTTCAGCGGTCCTTTCGAATTGCTCGGCCAGCCTGCGCAGCTCTTCGGCGATATACCGGTCGGTGCATCCTGCGGCTCGTTCTCGGCAGTAGGAGCTTTCGTTCAGTAAAAATTGTCTCGCGGTCATGGTGTTTTCTTGTTGGTTGTTGTGAGCGCGCTGACAACGCGTTTCGGTGCCCTTCGTTCCAGTTCCCGAATGGCGGTACCTGTAGGGCTCTAGCGGACAATCTGCTGCAGCAACGCATGGAGCTTTGCCGCCTCGATGGGCTTCTGCAGCACCGGCGCGTGAGAGAATTCCGAGACGATGGTATCGGGGCCGTAACCGGTCACAAACGCGAACGGGATCTTCCGGTGTGCGAGAATGCCCGCAACCGCATAGGTTTTTTCGCCACCCAAATTGACGTCGAGGATACCCGCCTGCAGGTTGTTGCATTTCGCGGCCGTGATGGCATCGCTGAAGCGGCTGTAGGGGCCGTCGACCTTGTGCCCGAATGCCGCCAACATGTCGGCAAGCATCATCGAAACCAGTGGCTCGTCCTCGACCAGCAAGACACGCTTGTCATCCGGATCGACCACGGCGGCTGCCGCCAGCGGTCCCTCGCTCTGGCGCAGGTCGATCGGCGCGCGCCCGCTGTCTTTATTGGGATCGTGTGGAACCGAAAGCGTGCAGCGAAGGCCGCTTGTCTGCCAATCGAATTTTACGATGCCGCCGAGCTGCCGCTCGATGCCGGCGACGATCGCCCGGCTGCCGTAACCCCGCCGGTCCGGCGGTACAATTTGCGGACCGTCCGAACTCTTTCCACGACAGTTCAAGTTTGCCGTCTTCGAGCCGCCACGTCAGGTCGACACGACCGCCCTCGACCGATAAGGCGCCGTACTTTGCCGCGTTGGTGGCAAGCTCGTGCAGTGCAAGCGCGATCGTCTGAGCGGTCGCAGGCGGAAGCACGGCAACAGGTCCTCCCACCGAGACTCGTTCCTTGCCGCCGGCGCGGTAGGGAGCAAATTCTTCGTCAACAAGCCGGTTAAGATCGGCACCTTCCCAACGCGAGCTGGCAAGCAATCTGTGGGCACTGGATAACGCGCTGATGCGGCCATCGAGCGCGCCGATATAGTCATCGATGGTGTCGGCGCGGGTCAGCCGCATGATCGACTGCACAACGGCGACGACGTTGCGCGCGCGATGATCGACTTCTTCGGCGAGCAGGATCTGGCGTTCTTCGGCGCGCTTGCGATCGGTGATATCGACGACAACGCCGCTGAGCCAGATCAAGCGTCCTTGTTCGTCGAAATTCGCAATCGCCGTGCCAGTGCACCAGCGAACCTCCCCGTTTTTACGAATGACGCGGAATTCGGTTTGAAAGGTGTTGGCGTTTTTCGAAAGCTTGCGGAAGGCGCGCGCCAGAAGCTCGAAGTCATGGCGATGGACGAGCGGCCGCACGCTGTCGACCGTCGGCAGGAAAGTGCTCGGTTCGACGCCGAAGATCTCGCATTGGCCCTGGTCCCATACGGTGCTTCCGCGGGCGATGTTCCATTCCCAGCTGCCCATCTGGCCGGCGGCGAGCGCGAGGCTGCGCAGCCGTTCGGTCTGCCGAAGCTGCCGCGTGGAGGCGGCGAGAGCGGCCGTGCGTTCGGCAACCCGCGCTTCAAGCTCCCGATTGAGCTGCTCCAGTTGTCGCGTCTTGCGAAACAACTCGACAAAAACCTTGACCTTTGCCCGCAACACCTCGGGAATGACCGGAACCGGGACGTAGTCGACCGCGCCCATTTCGTAGCCGCGCAGCCGGTCCACGTCGGTGAGCAAAATCGCCGAGATGAAGATCAGCGCGGTCTTTTCGAACCGCGGATGGTTGCGGATCATCGCGGCGAGCTGGAAACCGTCGATGTCCGGCATGTAGACGTCGATGAGGACGACCGCCACGTCGTTCTTCAGCAGCAGCTCCAGGGCCTCGGTGGCGTTGTTCGCGGTCAGAAGGTTTTCGCCGACGTCGCCGAGGATGGCCTGATAGGTCAGGAGCTTCGCCGGCTGATCGTCGACGAGCAGGATATTGACCTTGTCATCCAGCATGATGCCCTCAGCGATGCAGCCAGCTGCGGAGAGCGGACAACAATTGTTCGGTGTTCACGGGCTTTGCCAGATAGTCGGAGGCGCCGGCGTCGAGGCATTTTTCGCGGTCGCCCTTCATCGCTTTCGCGGTGAGGGCGACGATCGGGAGGCGGCGGAACTTCGGATTCTTGCGGATTTTCTCCATCGTCTGATAGCCGTCCATTTCCGGCATCATGATATCCATGAGGACAATCGCGATATCCGGGTCGGATTCGATGTGGTTGACCGCCTCGTTGCCGGTCGTCGCGGTCAAGACCCGCATGCCGCGCCGCTCGAGCACGCTGCTCAGAGCGAAGATGTTACGGGCGTCGTCGTCGACCAGCAGAACCATGCGACCGACGAGATCCTCATCGGAGCTGTTGAGCCGCTCCAGCATGCGTTGCTTCTCGGGCGGCAGGTCGGTCACGACGCGGTGCAGGAACAGGGCGGTCTCATCCAGCAGGCGCTCGGGCGACTCCACGCCTTTCACGACAATGCTGCGTGCCATCGTATGGAGACGGGCATCCTCTTCGGGGCTGAGCTCGCGCCCGGTGAAGACGACAACCGGCACGTCGGACAGCTGCTCGTCGGCCGCGAGCTCTTCCAGCACCTCAAATCCCGTCATGTCGGGCAGGCGCAGGTCGAGCACCACGCAGTCGGCCGGCTGCCGCCGCAACATATCGAGCGCACTACGGCCGGTGCCGGCGGTTTCTATCTCGACATCGTCATAACCGAGCAGTTCCGAAATGCTCATCTGCTCGGCCAAGTTGTCTTCAACGACCAGCAGGCGCTTTCGCCGCGGGGCCGCATACGCCTTGATGCGGCTGAGCGCTGCCTCGACACCTTCGGTGGTCGTCGGCTTGCTGACGAACGAGAATGCGCCGCGAGCAAGTCCGTGGTGCCTGTCTTCATCGAGCGTGATGATCTGCACCGGGATGTGCCGCGTCAGCGGGTTCTGCTTGAGCTGGCTGAGCACGCTCCAGCCCAGCATGTCGGGCAGGAACACGTCGAGCGAAACCGCGCTTGGCTGGTACTGTTTTGCAAGCTCCAGCGCGTCCGCGCCGCGCGCCGCGACCAGGACCTTGAAGCCTTTGTCGCGCGCGAGATCCACGAGCACACGGCAGTAATGCGGATCGTCTTCGACGATCAGGAGAATTGAATCGCCGGGCTCAATCGTTTTGCGGTCATCGGGAATATGTTCGATCGTGCGTTCGGGCAGAACGATCGGTACTGATGGCAATTGAATCGTGCTCGCGGCGCCGGTTGCACGCAGGGCCGTCGATGGCCCCACGTACGTGATCGGCAGATATAGCGTAAATGTGCTGCCCACGCCGGACGCACTGCGCAGCTGAATTTCACCGCCGAGCAGATTGGAAAGCTCGCGGCTGATTGCGAGACCGAGGCCGGTCCCCCCGTACTTGCGGCTGGTGCTGGCATCTGCCTGCTGGAAGGCCTCGAAAATAAGCTTCTGCTTTTCCGCCGGGATACCGATCCCGGTATCGGCGACTTCGAAGGCAACAACGCTTTGGGCCTGGCTGAGGATGGGATGGCTCGCCGTCCAGCCCGCGGGCGCGGCATATACCTTGAGCTGGACCCCGCCACGTTCGGTGAACTTGAATGCATTCGACAGCAGGTTCTTGAGCACCTGCTGGAGCCGCTTGGAATCCGTGACGAGCGTGCGCCCAACCGCCGGATCGAGGTCGACGTTGAACGAGAGCTGTCGTGTTTCGGCTTCGTGGCGGAAAGGCCTGCCGACCGCGTCGAGCAGGCTGTTGAACAAAAGCTCTTCCGCTTCGACGGTGACGGTTCCGGATTCGATCTTCGACAGGTCGAGAATGTCGCTGATCAGGTTCAGCAGGTCGGTGCCCGCCCCATGGATGGTGCGTGCGAACTCGGTTTGCTTCGAGGTGAGATTTCCGTCCGGGTTGTCGGCGAGTTGCTGGCCGAGGATCAGGATGCTGTTCAGCGGCGTGCGTAGCTCGTGCGACATGTTCGCAAGGAATTCCGACTTGTACTTCGATGTGAGTGCGAGCTCGGCGGCCTTTTCTTCGAGCGCGCGCCGCGCCTGTTCGATTTCCTGGTTCTTCCTTTCGACTTCGACGTTTCGCTCGGCAAGCTGCTGGGCCTTCTGCTCGAGCTGATCGTTGGTCTGCTGCAGCTCGCGCTGTTGCGCCTGCAATTCGCCGGCCAGCTGCTGCGACTGTTTGAGCAGGCCTTCGGTCTGCATCGTCGCTTCGATGGAGTTGAGCACGATACCGATGGTGGCGGTCAGCTGCTCGAGGAACATCGTCTGCAATGTGGTGAACTGCGAAACCGATGCGAGCTCGATCACCGCCTTGACCTGGTTCTCGAACAGCACGGGGAGGACGATGATGTTGCTCGGCACCACCTTGAACAGAGCCGAGCCGATCGGGACTGCGCGGTCGGGCATGTCGGTGATCAGCATGCGCCGCCTGTCAGCGGCGCATTGGCCGATCAGGCCTTCACCGACGCGCAGGCGCTGCGGATGTCCGTTGGCGCCGTCGTCGGCATAGGCCGACAGCAGCCGCATCGTGTGCAATTCTTCGCTTTCAACCTGGTAGATGACTCCCTGCTGCGCATTCACCAGCGGGGTAAGTTCGCTCAGCAGCAGCCGGCCGACGGTGGCCAGATCGCGCTGGCCCTGCAACATGTTGGTGAACTTTGCGAGGTTGGTCTTCAGCCAGTCCTGCTCGGTATTGCGGTCCGTCGTCAGGCGCAGGTTATCGATCATCGTATTGATGTTGTCTTTGAGCTCGGCGACTTCGCCGCGCGCTTCGACCTGAATGGATCGCGTCAGGTCGCCTTTGGTCACCGCGGTTGCCACCTCGGCAATGGCGCGCACCTGCGTGGTGAGGTTGGCGGCCAGAAGGTTGACGTTGCCGGTGAGATCTTTCCAGGTGCCGGCGGCGCCGGGCACAGCGGCTTGGCCGCCAAGACGTCCGTCCACGCCGACCTCGCGCGCGACAGTCGTCACCTGATCGGCGAAAATCGCCAGTGTATCTGTCATGTTGTTGATGGTTTCGGCGAGCGCCGCGACCTCGCCCTTCGACTTCACCGCGAGGTTCTGCTTGAGGTCGCCGTCTGCGACCGCGGTCACGACCTTGACGATGCCGCGCACCTGTTCGGTGAGGTTGGCGGCCATGACGTTCACGGTGTCGGTCAGGTCCTTCCAGGTGCCGGCGACGCCGGAGACTTGCGCCTGACCGCCAAGCTTGCCTTCGGTGCCGACCTCGCGCGCGACACGCGTCACTTCGGAGGCAAACGCGTTGAGCTGGTCCACCATCGTATTGATGGTGTTTTTGAGCTCGAGAATTTCGCCCTTCACGTCCACCGTGATCTTGCGCGACAGGTCGCCGCGCGCCACGGCGGTGGTCACCTCGGCGATGTTGCGGACCTGTGTGGTGAGGTTGGCCGCCAGCCCGTTGACGTTGTCGGTCAGGTCTTTCCAGGTGCCGGCAACGCCCGGCACGTTGGCCTGGCCGCCGAGTTGCCCTTCGGTGCCGACCTCGCGCGCGACGCGCGTCACTTCGCCCGCGAACGAGCGGAGCTGGTCGGTCGTGGTGTTGAGCGTCTCTTTCAATTGCAGCAGCTCGCCGCGCACGTCGACGGTGATTTTCTTGGACAGGTCGCCATTGGCGATCGCGGTCGCCACCTCGGCGATGTTGCGGACCTGCGCGGTCAGGTTCGACGCCATGAAATTGACATTGTCGGTCAGGTCCTTCCATGTGCCCGCCACTTCCGGCACCTGCGCCTGGCCGCCGAGCTTGCCTTCGGTGCCGACCTCGCGCGCGACGCGCGTCACTTCCGAGGCGAACGAGTTGAGCTGGTCCACCATCGTGTTGATGGTGTCCTTGAGCTCGAGAATTTCGCCCTTCACGTCCACCGTGATCTTGCGCGACAGGTCGCCGCGCGCCACGGCGGTGGTGACTTCGGCGATGTTACGGACCTGGGCGGTCAGGTTGCCCGCCATCGAGTTCACGCTGTCGGTCAAGTCCTTCCAGGTGCCTGCCACCCCGAGCACGCCGGCCTGGCCGCCGAGGCGGCCTTCGGTGCCGACTTCGCGCGCGACACGCGTCACTTCGCCGGCGAAAGCGTTGAGCTGGTCCACCATCGTGTTGACGGTTTCCTTCAGCTGCAGGATCTCGCCCGACACGTTCACGGTGATCTTTTTGGAAAGGTCGCCGCCCGCGATGGCGGTTGCGACGTCGGCAATGTTGCGGACCTGCGCGGTGAGGTTGCCGGCCATGAAGTTGACGCTGTCGGTCAGGTCCTTCCACGTGCCGGCGACGCCCGGAACCTGCGCCTGGCCGCCGAGCTTGCCTTCGGTACCCACCTCGCGCGCGACGCGCGTCACTTCCGAGGCGAACGAGTTGAGCTGGTCCACCATCGTGTTGATGGTGTCCTTGAGTTCGTAAATTTCGCCGCGCACGTCGACGGTGATCTTGCGGGACAGGTCGCCACGCGCGACGGCGGTCGTCACCTGCGCGATGTTACGAACCTGGTCGGTCAGGTTGCCGCACATGGCGTTGACCGAGTCGGTCAGGTCTTTCCAGGTGCCGGCCACGCCCGGCACGAGTGCCTGGCCGCCGAGCTTGCCGTCGGTGCCGACCTCGCGCGCGACGCGCGTCACTTCCGAGGCGAAGGAGCGCAGCTGGTCCACCATCGTGTTGATGGCTTCCTTCAGCTGAAGGATTTCGCCGCGCACGTCGACGGTGATTTTCTTGGACAGGTCGCCGTCGGCGACGGCGATGGTGACTTCGGCGATGTTACGCACCTGAGCGGTCAGGTTGCTCGCCATCGAGTTCACGCTCTCGGTGAGGTCCTTCCACACCCCGGTCACCTCGCGCACCTGCGCCTGACCGCCGAGCTTGCCCTCGGTGCCGACCTCGCGCGCGACGCGCGTCACTTCCGACGTGAACACGCTGAGCTGCTTGATCATCGTGTTGACGATGGTTGCGGCTTCGAGGAATTCGCCCTTGAGCGGGCGGCCATCGACCTCGGTGCGCACCGTATTGAGCAGGTTGCCTTGCGCGACCGCGGCAACCGCCGTCGTGACTTCCTTGGTCGGCCAGATCAGATCGTCGATGAGCGTGTTGACCGAGGATTCGATCTCGCCCCAGGCGCCGCTGGAGAGGCCGAATTTCACACGGTGACGGGTCTGCCCTTCACGCCCGACCACCTGACCGACCCGCTCGATCTGCTCGGCCATTCGCTGATTGGCTGCAACGATGTCATTGAAAGTATCCGCGATCTTGCCGAGAAGGCCTTCTTCCTCGCCGGTCATTCGCACGGAAAAGTCGCCGGCGCGCATTGCGCGCAGCGCCTGCAAAAGGTTCTGCAATTCCAGCGGTGAGCCGGGACCGGAGCTGCCGTCGTCGGGCTTGCCCGCGCGCTTCTTCGGTGTGACGCCGTTGGCGACGTTCTTATTGGTGACTGTCGTTGGTTGCATCCATGCCTCCCGAATAACCCACCTTCATCGCCGCGCTTGCGCGCGGCGGGGGCGATCGGAGGCGATACGGCTCGAACGGCATCGCAGGCGCCCGATTGTCTCGAAGCTGCGCTGCCATGGTTGTTCGCCGTTTATTTGGGGCAGAACCCTTACCTCCCGATCGCTCCAGACTTTGATCGCCAGGAGCGCCCGCCAGCAATTAAATCCGCTAATCGGGAGAAAGTTCCGTCCTGGAGGTGCGATATTAGGTCAAAGGCTGCGGCCCTATCGCGCCCGGCGAGATGCGACCGTTGTCGGTTCATCACCGATATGGTTAAACTCCGTCTCGTATTGTCGGAATATAAAACCCTGTCTTTTCAATGAGATAAGACAGCGTCATGGACCAAACGTGATGCCTCGGATGAAGGGTGCGGACCTCATCACCGAATATCTGATCGACAGCAAAATCCCTTACGTTTTCGGGATTTGCGGGCACGGCAACGTCGGCATCCTGGATTCCCTTTACGAAGCGCGCGACCGCATCACTCTGATATCGCCACGGCACGAGCAGGTGGCTGGCCATATGGCCGACGCCTATTTCCGGGTGCGGCATGAGGCGGTGGCGACCCTGACCTCGTGTGGGCCGGGCTCCTGCAACATCGTCATGCCGCTTGCGGTCGCCATTTCGGATTCCTCGGCATTGCTCGCGATCACAGCGAATGTGCCGACGTCGCAGTTCAACCGAAGCCCGTTTCAGGAAATCAACAAACACTTCCAGGCCGATTTCCCGAACATCATCCGGCCGGTGGTCAAGCGCAGCTTCCAGCCGACCCGCGTGGATATGTTGCCGTTGGCGCTGCGCCAGGCAACCACGACCATGTTGTCGGGCCGGCCGGGACCGGTGAACGTCGACGTCCCCTTCAACGTCTTTCAGGAAGAGGATGACGTCGAGATTCCGCCGCCGTCGCCGCCGCTCAATGCGCAGCGCAGCGGTGCTTCACCTGATGAAATTGCCGCCTGTCTCGACCTGATCCTGAAATCGGAACGGCCCGTCATCTTCGTCGGCCACGGCGTAACTTTGTCGGAAGCGTCGCCCGACCTCACCGAATTTGCGCATCGTCTGCAGATCCCGGTGATCTCCTCGCCGAACGGCATGGGTACGCTGGACATGACCGACCCGCTGTCATTGGGATTTATCGGACGAAATGGCGCATATCCCGCCAATGAAGCGGGCCGCCACGCGGATCTCGTCATCGCCATCGGTGCGCGCTTCGATGACCGCTCGGCGTCATCGTGGATGCCGGGCTATTCGTGGAATTTCCCGCAGACAAAGCTTATCCACGCGGACGTCGACCCGGCGGAGCTCGGCCGCAATTATCCGCCCGACATTGGCGTGATGGCCGATGCACGCACGTTCCTGCGCCAGCTGCTGGCCGAGGTCGACAAGCGCAATCCGAAGCGCGAAGCGACAAAACCCTGGATTGCCGACATCCGGACATGGCAGTCCAGGTGGGATGATTTTGTCCGCCCGAATTTCGAGGGGCACGCGTCACCGATCCGGCCCGAGCGCATCGTTGCGGATTGCGCGGCCGTGCTGCCGCCGGACGCTATCCTGTGCTGTGACGTCGGCGTCAGCCACAACTGGTACATGCAGTTCTGGAAGCCTCGGCGCCCGCAGACCATGCTCAATTCGTGGGGCTTTTCCGGCATGGGCTTCGGCGCAGCGGGCGCGCTTGGCGCCAAGCTCGCCGCGCCCGACCGCCCTGTCGTCGCCGTGACCGGCGACGGCTGCTTCACCATGGTGCCGCACGTGCTGTGCACCGCTGTCGAGTACAATATCCCCGTGGTCTGGGTGATCTGGAATAATTTCGGCTGGGTGTCGATCCGCGACATCCAGCTCGGCATGTTCGGTGGCCGCGAGCACGGCACGATGTTCCACGAAGGACCGAACAATAAACCGTACAACCCCGACTTTGCGGCCTGGGCACGCGCAACGGGTGTCGAAGCAATGACAGTGACGAAATCGCAGGACTTCAAAGGCGCCCTCGAACACGCGATCAAGGCCAACAAACCTTACGTGCTTGATGTGCATGTCGATGCGGAAATTCGTCCGCCGTCGACCGGCGCCTGGCAGTTGCCGCCGACGCCGTACAAGGAGCCGGTCTTCGGCAAGCGCTATCTTCCCGATGCGGTATCCGCGAAATAGCAATGCTGGGGGCGTGACAGTGAAAGCGCACAGCAAACAAAGTTCGGCAAATGCCGCGCGTGGCCCTGCGCGCGGTGCCGCGGCTCGCGCTGCCGGCGAGCCGCGCGGCGGCGTGCAATCGCTCGCGCGCGCCTTCGCCATCATGGAGGAGATCGCCCGCAACCGGGACGGCATCGGCCTGGCTGATCTTTCCAGGCGCGTCGGATTGCACAACTCGACGACATTCCATCTGGTCAAGACTTTGGTGTCGCTCGGCTATGTGCGGCAGATGGCGAACTCCAAGCGATACCGTGTCGGCCGTCCGCTGTTTGCTTTGGCCGCAAGCGCACTCGACGAAGTCGAAATGGTGAGTCTGGCGACTCCCATCCTCGAGGATCTTTCGCGCGAAACCGGCGAGAGCGCGCATTTTTCGGTGCGGATGGATGATGCGGTGGTCGTGCTGGCACGCACGGGCGGGAAGGGTGCCTTTCAGCTCAACGACCGAGCCGGCGCCGCGCGTCCCGCGCATTGCACGGCTCTCGGCAAAATCATGCTGGCCGCCTTGCCGGTCGATCAGTTCGAGCAGTTTCTGGCGCGTACCGACCTTACGGCATTGACGCCGAAGTCGATCACGGTGACCGAAGCGTTGCGGCGTGAAATCGCCGAAGTGCGGCGCACAGGCCTCGCCGTCGACGATGGGGAGTTCGATGCCGAAGTGCGCTGTATCGCAGTGCCGGTCCGCGATTTCAGCGGTCAGGTTATTGGCGCTATCGGTATTTCGGGTCCGGTCTGGCGGTTGTCGATCGAGGCGTTGCAGAAACGGGCGCGCGTCGTCCGCGCGGCCGCCGATCGCCTTTCGGCGGAATTCGGATTTGCAGGCGACGTCAAGGCTGCGGTTTAATCACCATGGAACCGTTCGTGCTTCCACCATCCGACAGGTAGATCATGACATATGTGATTGTCGCCTACTGGCGCCCGCGCGAGGGGCAAGTCGAAAAAATCGAAGCGATCCTGCGCGAGCTTGCTCCAGCCGCCCGGCAGGAGCCGGGCAACCTGGAATTCGTCGTAAATCGTTCGCTCGACGATCCAGATGAGTTTCTGCTTTACGAACAATATGAGGACGAGCAGGCGTTCATCGCCCACCAGCAGACCCAGCACTTCAAGAAGCTCGTGCTGGAAGGGGCCTTGCCGCTCCTCGAGCGAAGAGAACGTCACGCCTATTCAGTTGTCGTCTGAGACGGCATCCAAACAGGGGGAAGCCACACGATGTCGCTTGCCGGAAAGAAAGTTGTCGTCGTCGGGGGTTCATCCGGCATAGGTCTTGCGACCGCTGAGCTTGCCAAGCGGGAAGGCGCCGACGTTGTGGTTGCCTCCCGCAACGCGGAGCGCTTGAGGGCGGCTGCGGACAAAATCGGTGCGACGGGCATTCCTGCCGATGTCACAAGCGACGAAAGCGTCGCCGATCTTTTCCGTAAATGCGGACCCGTTGATCATGTCGTGGTTACCGCTGCGCAACTGCGCACGGGGCCTTTCAAGACCGTTGCCATGGACGATGTTCGCGCGACCATGGAAAGCAAGTTTTGGGGTGCCTGGCGGGTTGCGCGTTCGGCCGAGATCCGGGCCAACGGTTCGCTCACACTCGTGACGGGTTATCTCAGCACCCGTCCTCGACCCGGCGCTGCGATCGTCGGCGCGGTCAATGGCGCTCTCGAATCGTTGACAAAAGGCCTGGCGCTGGAATTGGCCCCGGTCAGGGTCAATGCGGTGTCGCCCGGAACAATTGACACGCCCATCCGTGCGAGCATGCCGGAAGCCGCGCGCCGCGACATGCTGGCAAAGACCGCTGCTGCTCTCCCCGTCGGCCGCGTCGGTGCGAGCGAAGACATCGCCCAGCAAATCCTGACATTTATGTTGGTCGGCTTTGCGACCGGATCGGTCGTCTATATCGATGGCGGCGCGCTGGTCGTCTGAATTATACTCGTCGTGGCGATTTCGAACGGGAGAGGCTCATGGCACCGCAGAAGGCTTATGTCCCGCACGGCGTGATTCCGGCGGTCCTGCTGCCGTTCGACAATGATCTCGCGATCGATGAGGCGAGCTTCCGCAAGCATCTGCGCGACGTGGCCTCCGTCGAGGGCCTGTCCGCGATCACCATCAACGCGCACTCGACCGAAGTCGCCTCATGCACGTTCGACGAGCAGAAGCGCGTGCTCGACATCGCGCAGGACGAGATTGGCGCGCGCCTTCCGCTGGTGAACGGCATCTGGGCCGACGGCAGCATCGAGGCCGCGCGCATTGCCCGCATGGCAACGCAGGGCGGCGCGTCGGCGCTGCTGGTGTTTCCGCCGGCGCCGTTCACGCTCGGGCAGTCGCCGGCGATGGCACTCGCGCATATCAGGCGCATTGCGGATGCAACCGACCTGCCGCTGATCGTGTTTCAGTATCCGCTTGCGACCGGGCAGGGCTATCCGAAGGATACCTTGCTGAAGATGTGCGAGGGGGTTCCATCGATCCGCGCCATCAAGGACTGGATCGGCAATGTACCGCATCACGAATGGCACATCCGCACCCTGCAGAATCTCCCGCGTCCGGTGAACGTGCTGACCACGCACAGCTCGTGGCTGTTCTCCTCGCTGGTGCTCGGTTGCAACGGGCTCTTGTCGGGCTCGGGCAGCGTCATCGCCGACCTGCAGGCGCGACTTGTTCCGCGCCGTGCAGAAGAACGACCTCGCCGAAGCAAAGCGTCTTAGCGAGCGCATCGAGCCGACGGCGCGCGTGTTCTATGCCGACCCCTTTGTCGACATGCATAACCGCATGAAGGAAGCGCTGGTGCTCCTCGGCAAATTGCCGCGCGCGGTGGTGCGTCCGCCGCTGGTCAAAATCGAACGCGCCGAGGTGGCGCGGATAAGGCAGGCTTTGATCGAGGCGGGCCTGCTCGACAAGAACGCACGGGACGCGGCGTAAAGTGTGTGTCATGGCCGGGCTTGTCCCGGCCATCCATGATGAATTTCAACGCTGGTGGCATTTCGTAAGTCTTTTCCGGGCGGCGCCTCACCATGGATGCGCGGGGCAAGCCCGCGCATGACCGTGGAGAGTCAAAACCTTTCCTCTTCGTCATGGCCGGGCTTGTCCCGGCCACCCACGCCTTTTTGATTTGTGCTTCACCAAAGACGTAGATGCCCGCGACGAGCGCGGGCATGACGAACGAGGGCGTTCTGCCTCAACTACAAAATCGCAAACTCGGTATTGCGCCGGTCCGTCACCAGCATGCTGCCGGGATAATGCGTGATGCAGAATTCCGGCTTCACGGTCGCGATGACCGACTGCGGTGTCACTCCGCAGGCCCAGAACACCGGCAATTCATCGTCGTGCACTTCGACGGCGTCGCCATAGTCCGGCTTCATGATGTCTTTGATGCCGATCATCTCCGGCTTGCCGATATGAACCGGCGCACCGTGCACGGACGGAAATCGTGTCGTGATCTGCACCGCACGGATGGCATGGCGCGGCGTCAGCGGCCGCATCGAGACAACCATCGGTCCGCGAAACGGGCCCGCTTCCTGCGTGGCGATCGAGGTGCGGTACATCGGCACGTTGCAGCCGCGGGTAATGTGGCGCAGCTCGATTCCCTCCGCCGTCAAAGCCTCCTCGAATGAGAATGAGCAGCCGATCACGAAACTCACCAGGTCGTCGCGCCAGAAGTCGCGGATGTCGTGCGGCTCGGCGATGAGCTCGCCGTTTTTCCAGACCCTGTAGCGCGGCAAATCCGTGCGGATGTCGAGATCCTCGCCCAGTTCAGGAACGCGCGGGTCGCCGGGCGCCGATGTCCCGATCAAAGGGCAGGGCTTCGGGTTGAGTTGGCAGAAGCGTAGGAAATCAGCGGCCAGCGCCTGCGGCAAAATGGCGAGATTTCCCTGCACGTTTCCCGGCGCGAGACCCGCCGTAGGACCACGATGCGAGCCGGCCCGGATCGCGAGCCGCGCCGAAAGACCACTGTCCTGGTCCGGCTTCTGCTCTTTTCGTAGGGGGGTGACAGCCATTGGTGTCGTCCGTTTAAGGGTTGTGTTGCGAGCCTAGCACCGGCATCCGCGCATGGAGAGCGCATGCGCAATCCTGAGGCATGTATACGACCATGTGAGTTGGTATCCATCAATATGGAAATTGCGGTTGAAACTTGGTTCTGGATCGCGTTTGCTAATGACACCGAAGAGCCCGCCAAGGGCCGGCAGGGGAGGGATTACTGATGCCGCGTCGTGCCGTTGGGCATGGGCGTGCGGTGACCGCTCTCACGGCTGCGCGCGTCGCCGGCCGTGCTGTCGGCGCGTGGGGTGAACTTGGCGATTTCCAAATCAACGATGCCGGACTTGTTCGGTGTGCGCATGCCGCGCGCGCTGATCGGCATCTATGAAATCCAGAGGGAGGACTCGTGATGAGTGAGAAGTGGAAAGAAGAAGGGTGGGCGCAGGACTTCTGGTACAGCGGCAAGACCACGCGTCGCACAGTCGTCGGCTGGGGCGTGAAAGCCGCTGCGCTCGGCGCCACCATGCTGGTGCCGGCGCCGTGGCAAGCGGCATTCGGCCAGGCCAAGCCATACAAGATCGGCTCCGAGCAGCCGCTGTCAGGGGCGGGAGCGCTCGGCGGAAAAACCGCGCTGGTCGGCCTGCAGATGGCGGTCGACCGCATCAACAAGAACGGTGGCATCAACGGCCGGCCGGTCGAGATCGTGGTCGCGGACGACGAGTCCAAGCCCGACGTTGCGCGCCGCAAGGTCGAGAAACTGCTGCTCGAAGACAATGTCGACGTTCACGTCGGCGGCTTCCTGTCGAATATCTGCCTCGCCTGCATGCCGGTGTTCGAGGAGAACAAGGTCGTCAACATGATCAGCGTGTGTCTCGACACCACGCTGACGACGACCAAATGCAACCGCTACAGCTTCCGCGTGCACGACTACGCGCCGGCGCAGGCGGTCGCCTTCGGCCCGACTCTGGCCAAGATGGGCAAGAAGTGGCACATCGCCTTTGCCGACTATTCGTGGGGCCAGTCGACGCGCGACGCTTACGCGGCGGAGATCAAGAAGAACGGCGGCGAAGTCGTCGGCACCACCGGCATTCCGCTCGGCACCGCCGACATGACGCCGTTCCTCTCCAAGATCAGCGGCGACTTCGATGGTCTGTTGGGCATCTTCTTCGGCAAGGACGGCATCACCATCGGCAACCAGGCCTTCGACCTCGGCCTCACCAAGAAGTACAAGTGGGCGGGCGACGGCGCGATCGCCGAATCCACCAACCTTCCGGCGCTCGGTATCCAAGATCAACGGCTTCATCGGGATCAACCGCTACATCCCGGTGTTCCAGGGTCCGTTCGATACGCCGCATCACCGCAAGTTCTTCGACGAGGCCGTGGTGCGGCTGAAGAAGATGGATCCGTCCGGCCCGCTGCCGGACCGCTACGTGCAGGCGAACTTCGAAGCCATGAACGCGCTCAAGGTCGGCATGGAGAAGTCGAAGTTCGAGGGCCGCAAGGACACCATGAAGCTGATCGAGGCGCTCGAAGGCCTGCAGATGAAGCTGAGCGACGACTTCTTCACCGGCGACAAGGTGCTGCGCAAGGAAGACCATCAGGCCTTCCCGCTCGAAGTCATCTTCGAGATCAAGGACGGAAAGCCGGTCATCACGCAAACGATCCCGGGCGAGAAAACGTTGTTTCCTCCGGCCTGCAAGTTCACTACGGCGTAAGTGACGACGGACACATCGATCGATGTTCGCTCCCCGGATGTGATCCGGGGGGCGGCATCGGCCCCTGTTCTGCGGACCGATATGCTGACGGTCCGCTTCGGCGGCCTGGCGGCGCTCAACCAGGTCAACTTCGAGGTCCAGCGCGGCGAAATCCGCGCGATCATCGGACCGAACGGCGCGGGGAAAAGCACATTCTTCAACTGCCTGACCGGGGTGCTGCGGCCCACGGCCGGAAAGATCTATTTCGGCGGCGAGGACATTACCGGGCTGCCGTCCGACCGGATTTCGCGAAAGGGAATCGCGCGCTCGTACCAGATCACCAACATCATGCCGAACGCCACCGCGCTGGAGAACGTGCGCGTCGCGGCCCAGTCGCGCCGGCATAGCTGGAACATGGTGCGCCACTGCATGTCGTTCCACGATCTCGTCGAAAAAGCCGAGCAGGCACTCGACAAGGTCGGGCTTTTGGCGAAGGCGAACGAGCTCGCGTCCAATCTTTCGCACGGCGAGCAGCGCAACCTCGAGATTGGCATTGCGCTCGCCACCGAGCCGACGTTGCTCTGCCTTGACGAACCGACCGCCGGCATGAGCACGGCCGAAACGCACGAAACGATGGCGTTGGTCCGCCGGATCGCGCAAGACTTCACGATCCTGATAGTCGAGCACGACATGCCGCTGGTGATGGAGCTCGCAAGCCGCATCACCGTGCTCAACTATGGCGCCGTGCTGGCCGAGGGGCCGCCGGCCGAGATCCAGAAAAATCCGCGGGTGCAGGAGGTCTATCTCAAGACATGAGCACGACCGCACCATCGTCCGAACCGCTCGTGCAGGTGGACGGCCTGCACACTTATTACGGCAAGAGCCACATCCTGCATGGGGTGTCGCTGCAGGTCGGCCGCGGCGAGGTCGTTGGTCTCATCGGCCGGAACGGCGTCGGCAAGTCAACGACGTTGAAGACGATCATGGGACTGGTGAACGCGCGGCAGGGCGAGATAAAGCTCGAGGGCAGCTTAATCACGCACGAGGCGCCACACCGGCTGGCGCGTCGCGGGATCGGCTATGTTCCGGAAGACCGCCGCATCTTCCGCCTGCTCACGGTGATGGAAAACCTTCGCACCGGCTTCGATCGCAAGGGCGTCACCGAGGAGCGCAAGAAGGCGCTGCTTGACAAGGTGTTTGCCTATTTTCCGGTGCTCGCGGAACGGCGCGACCAGGCCGGCGGGACGCTCTCCGGCGGCGAGCAGCAGATGCTCGCCATTGCACGCGCGATGATGCTCGAGCCCAAGATCATTCTTCTCGATGAGCCGACCGAAGGCCTCATGCCGAGGATGGTCTCGCAGATCCATCAGATCATCGACGCGCTGCACAAGGAGGGCGTCGCAATATTGCTGGTCGAGCAGAACGTGCCGCTGACGCTCGAGGCAAGCCAGCGCATCTACATCATGGAAAAGGGCATGGTTCGCCATCACTGCGCGACGTCCGAGATCACCATCGATGATCCGCTGATCAAGCAGTATCTTGGGGTGTGAACGATGAATACGATCATCGGTTTTATCCAGAACATCCCGCTCGATTTGATCCTGATCCAGACGGTGAACGGCATCGTCACCGGCATGATCCTGGCGCTGGTGGCCTCCGGTCTCACGCTGATCTTCGGCATCATGGATGTCGTGAATTTCGCGCATGGCGAACTGTTCATGCTGGGCGCCTATGTCGGCGTCGTGGTCTTCGCCCTGACCGGCAATTTCTGGATTGCGCTCATCCTCGCAACGATGATCGTGGCGATCCTTGGCGCGGCGATGCAGATCCTGACGTTGCGCCCGCTGATCGGACGTGACCCGCTCACGACCATCCTCGCCACCTTCGGCATTTCGCTCATTCTGCAGAACTACGTGCTCTGGCAGTTCGGCCCGGTGGCGCGCAATATTTCCGAGCCCATCACCACCCATTTCAACCTGTTCTATCTTGAGTACCCCTGGTACCGGCTCGTGATCGCCGGACTCTCGGCAGCGCTCATCGGCCTGTTCTGGGTGTTCCTCAAGCAAAGCAAGTTCGGGGTATGGATCCGTGCCACCACCCAGGACCGCGTGATGGCGCAAGCCATGGGCATCCCGGTGCCCTGGGTCTACACGGGGGTGTTCGCGATCGGTGCCGGGCTCGCGGCGGCAAGCGGCGTTCTGTTTGCGCCGATGGCCGGCGTCACCCACACCATGGGCCTCGACTGGGTGCTCAAGGCCTTCATCGTCGTCGTGGTCGGCGGCATGGGCAGCCTCGGCGGCTCGATCGCGGCCGCGATCTTCATCAGCCTGCTTGAGGCCTATGCCGCGATCTGGGTCAGTCCCGCGCAGGCGGTGATCGTGTCGTTCATCGTTCTCATTCTTACGCTTCTGTTCAGGCCCACGGGCCTCTTCGTGCCGACACCAAAATGACAACCGCACCGCTCGAAAAACCGACGTCGATCGCGAAGCCCAGGCTGAGCCACAACGCCGTTTTCTGGATCGGCTTTTGCGTTGTGATGGCTTTGCTGATCGTTGCCCCGCTGGTGCTGCCGGTGTTCTGGCGCCGCTTCCTGACCGAGGTGCTGATCTGGGGACTGCTGGCGATGTCGTCCGATCTTCTGATCGGCTACACGGGCATGATCTCGTTCGGCCATTCCGCGTTTTTCGGCCTTGGCATGTACGGCGCCGCCGCGGCGCTTCTTCTGTTCACCCCGCCCAGTCTGTGGCTGGCGATCGGCTTCGGGCTGGCGGGTGCCGCCGCCGCTGCGCTGTTCGTCGCTTATTTCTCGACGCGGCTGCGCGACATCTACTTCGCGATCACGACGCTGATCTTCAGTCAAATTTTCTACGTCATCATCTTTACCTGGACGCCGGTCACCGGCGGCGAGAACGGCCTGATCTTCACCAGGCCGCATCTCACGATTCCATTCCTCTACGACGCGCGTTTCACCAACGCGACGATGCATTGGTTCGTGCTGGCGGTGGTGACGGCGTCCTACCTTATTTTGCGGCGCGTGACGCGCTCGCCATTTGGAATGGTGTTGCAATCGATCCGCGAGAACGAGGCGCGCACGCGCGCTATTGGTTATCCGGTCGAGCGCTACAAAATCGTCGCGGTATTGTTGTCGGGCCTGTTCGCCGGCCTTGCCGGCGTGCTCTACGCAATCCAGAACGAATTTGCGGCGCCCGATTTCGTGTATTTCATCACCTCCGGCGACACGGTCATCTTCAACGTCATGGGTGGCATCGGCACGCTGGTCGGCCCGATCGTCGGCGCCGGTTTCTTCCAGTTGATCCGCGAATTGCTGTCGCGACTATTCGGCGATCAGTTCCCGTATCTGATTCCGCTCGGAGTCATCTTTATCGTGATGATCATCTTCCTGCCGCAGGGCCTGTTGGGTTTCGCCCGTCGCTGGCTCAACCGCTGAGATTTGCGGGTCAAATCTCGTGGAACGGTAAAAAAGAAAGCAGCATAAAAAACGTCAATAGTGGTAGCGGCACTGAAGAATTTCTACTTGTTGGGCGCCGCCCTTGCCGGTTACGCGATAAACGATACGGTCTTCGCGGGTAATGCGGCGGGACCATTGGCCATGAAGCTTATATTTTAGGGGCTCTGGTTTCCCGAGCCCCTTGAAAGGATCGCGTTGGATATCTCTGATAAGATCGTTGATGATGCCCAAGACCTTTTGGTTAGTTTTGCTCCAAAAGAGATAGTCCTCTTTGGCCCGAGGGGTCCAAAGTATCTTCATGGAGTAGTTTTGGGCTCGATCAATTCAAGTTCGGATAGTTCGCCTCTGTTCGCCTGTTCAATTGACTCAAAAAGGCGAGCGGCATTTGTCTGGCTGCCCAGAAGATGGACCGTCTCCATAAGACCCTCGTACTCCTCCTCAGAAATCATCACGACGCTTCCGGCGTTTTGACGCGTGACGAGGAGAGGGGCACGGCTGTCGCAAACCTTGTCCATCCAGGTCTTCAAGTCGGCCCGCAGCTCGCTGTATGAAACATGTGCCATTTCACGACCTCCGCCAGGTTACCTGTACATAACATTGTACAATCAGCTGTCAATGGTCAACAAACCATTGAAACTATTACGATTCTATTCGACGCCCCTGTAGGCAGGCTAGTCGCACCGCGCCGTCATCCCACCGTCCACCACGATCTCGGTGCCGGTGATGAAGCGTGCTTCGTCTGAAGCGAGGAACAGCGCCGCATTGGCGGTGTCGCGGCCGTCGCCCATGAAACCGACGGGGATGCGCTCGAGCCGCGACTTCAGCAAGGCTCCGACGTCGCCGCCGGTGCGCTGCTTCGCAAGACGCGCCTCCACCATCGGCGTGTGCAGTTGTCCCGGGACGACCGTGTTCACGCGGATGCCCCTGTCGGCGTATTGCACGGCGACGACGCGCGAGAGCTGGATAACGCCGGCCTTGGTCGCGGCGTAACCGACCTGCGCCGAACCGGTCCAGCGCAGGCCTGAGGTCGATGCAACGTTGACGACCGCGCCGCCCTTCTGTCGCTCCATGACCGGCAACACATGCTTCAGCGTCAGGAACACGCTCTTTAAATTGTAATCGACCTGCGCATCCCAGACGTCTTCGGTCATTTCGACCGGTCCGCCGGCGGCGGAGCCGCCGACATTATTGACAAGGACATCGATGCGGCCGAAGCGCTCGACGCAGGTCTTCACCATGACCTCGACCGAGGCTGCGCCGGTGACGTCGCATTGGTGGGTGACAATTTCGCCGCCGGCGGCCTTCACGCGCTCGACGGTCTCCGTGACGCTGTCGGGATCGCGGTCGACGGCGAAAATCTTCGCGCCTTCCTCGGCGAAGCGCACGGCGATCGCGCGGCCGTTGCCCCAGCCGGGCCCGATGCAGCCCGCGCCGGTGACGATCGCGATGCGGTCTTGCAAGCGCCCGCCCATGCTCTGTCCCTCAGGTCAATTTACGCGCCGGAGCGAAACGATAGAAGCGTTGCGGATTGTCGACCAGCAGCGCCTTGCGTGCGATTTCGCTGGGCGCGATCTCGCTGAGAATATCAACCAGAACTCCGTCATCGGGCGTCGGCCCCTGATGGTTGGGGTGCGGCCAGTCGGTACCCCAGACGCAGCGGTCGCCGACTTCCGCCACCAGCTTGCGCGCAAATGGCACGGCGTCGGAGTAGGGCGGTCCCTGTCGTGTCACGCGATCGGCGCCGCTGACTTTTACCCAGACATTCCCGTCGTCGAGGAGAGCGAGCAGCGCCTTGAAGGCTGGCTGATCGAGACCGAGCGATGCATTGATGCGTCCCATGTGATCGATCACGACCGGCACCGGCGATTGGGTGAGCGCCGGCGCCAGTTCGGCAATCAGGTCGGCTTCCATATGGATCTGCAAATGCCAGCCGATGGCGGCGAGACGTTTGCCGAATGTAATGACGTCGTTGATCCTGGGTCCCTGGGCGAGGTGCGTCATGTAGTGGAAACGGGCGCCGCAAAGGCCCGCAGCGTCGAGCCGCTTGAGTTCGTCGTCCGAGACGGACAGCGGCACGAGCGCGACACCTTTGTAAGATCCGCCTGTTGCAGCAATGGCATCGACCGTCACCGAATTGTCTTCGCCGTGACAGGCCGGCTGCACGATCACGCGAATGCTGGATGCCGAGGCGTTCGTGCAGGCTGAACAGCAACTCTTTCGGTGCGTCGGATGGCGTGTAGCGTCGGCCTTCGCCGAACGGAAAACGGGCACCCGGCCCAAACACGTGCACGTGGGCATCACAGGCGCCGGCCGGCAATTTGAGCTTCGGCTTGCTCGGACTGGCCAGCCAATAGGGCGGATCGGCAGGTGTTTCGGCGGTGTGCTGCGTCATGCGTCGGGCGCGCGTGTGCGCGCAAAGGCCGGCTCATTCGCGGAATACGCATCCAGCCACGCGACCAGCGCAGGAAAAGCCGGACGCCAGTCGACCTGCTTGCGCCAGTCGAGATAGCCGAGCGCGCACGAAAGTCCGATCGTGACGATGTCGCTTTTCGTTGGATCGGGCGGCCTATTTTCGAACATCGTCACCCCGCGTGTGATCTTGCCGCGCTGGTGCGCGAGCCAGCGTGGCGAATGCGTCGCCGCATCCGGCCGGAAGCGGTTTTCGTAAGTCACCAGAATCGACGCATCCATGATGCCGTCGGCGAGTCGCGACAACGTGAGCGCATGGTAGCGCTCGCGCCCCTTGAGCGGCAGCAACCGGTCGGTGCCGGCGACATCCTGCAGGTATTCAATGATGATGCCGCTGTCATAGATAGTGCTGCCGTCGGCCAGCACGAGGCATGGCATTTTACCGAGCGGGTTCTGTCGGCGCAGCGTGTCGTTTTCGTCGAGCGGATCAGCGGGCTGGAGCTTGATGCGATCGGCGAGCCTCAGCACGTCAATCGCCATGCGGACCTTGCGCCCGAACGGCGACGTCACCGTCGAGCGCAGCACGAAGTTTTCGGTGCCAGACATTTACAATGTACCGGCGGCTACTTTGATGTCTGAACGCCGGCGTCCTTGATCACCTTCGCCCACTTCTTTGTCTCGCTGTCGATGAAAGCGGCGAAATGCTCCGGGCTGTCGCCGCTCAGAATGGCGCCCTGGCTCGACAGCTTCTCGATCACCGCGGGATCCTTCATCGCCTCGACCGCGGCCTTGTTCAGCACAGCAACGACATTCGGTGGCGTCTTGGCCGGAGCCACCATTCCGTACCAGTTTTCGGTCAGCAGGCTCGGCATGCCGGCCTCGGCGGTGGTCGGTACATCGGGCGCGCTCGGCACGCGCTGCGGCGCGCCGACCGCGATCGGCTTGAGCTTTCCCGCCTTGATCTGCGGCAGCAGCACAGGCAGGTCGAGGAAGACCATCTGCACCTGCTGGGCCAGCAAATCGTTCACGGCCGGGGCAGCGCCGCGGTAGGGCACATGCACGATGTTGATCTTGGCGGTGAGCTTGAACAATTCGCCAGCAAGATGCGGCAGGCTGCCGGGACCGGACGACGCGAAGTTGAGTTTGCCGGGCTGGGCGTTCGCCAGTGCGACCAGCTCCTTCATGTTGCTGGCAGGAACGCTGGTGGCCACAACCAGCATTTCCGGCACCTTGGCGACGAGGGTGATCGGCTGCAGGTCCTTGAGCGTCTCGTAGGCGACCTTTTCCATGCTCGGGCTGATCGCCAGCGCGCCTGCGCTGGTGATGGCAATCGTGTAGCCGTCGGGTGGCGACTTGGCGACGGCGTCGGTGCCGGCCACGCCGCCCTGTCCGGAACGGTTCTCGACCACGACCGATTGCTTGAGAATTTCCGACATGCGCTGGCCGATCACGCGCCCGATGAGGTCGTTGGGGCCACCGGGCGGGAAGGGCACGATCAGCCTGATCGGCTTATTGGGAAAATCCTGCGCCATGGCGGATGCCGGGCACAGCAGCGTCAATCCGATCAGCAGCGCTTTTAAGGCTTTCACGTCAATCCTCCCGTTCGTCACGCACGTGTTTTGCCGGCACCTTACGTCATTGGTGCGCGGCCGCGCCAGATGCGGGTCTCAGTTTCGTTGCTGCGGCAGGCGCGCGCTATAAATATCTTGACTTTATTCCTATAGGATATTATTCACATCAAGTCCGGCTCAATCGAGGGGCGTCATCTATGAGGCGTCTGATGATGGAGCCGGATGCGGCGCCCGCGGGCGGGAGACGAACGCTCCTCCCAAGCACTCGGGCGGCGCCGGGGCTCCGCCCGGTGGCCAATAGGAGCCGCCTGCCAGGAGCTGGCTGACGCAGAGTACCGCCGGCAGCCTGCCGCAATCGCCTGACGCTCAATGGCTACTCACAAGGGGCCGGCGAACGTGGGGAAGGAGCGGCAAGCCAAAGGCGCGAAAACGCAAAGCGCGGCCCGGCGCAGCAGTTCCGCTTCCGACATTGGGCGAAGCGGAAGAAGACGGCCGCAAATGAGCCCGGACATAAGACTGTCCGGGTGGCGCGCCGGGAGGCGCTTCCGCATCTTCGCAAGGAGATGCGGATCTTGAACCGATTACGGCAGCGCCCCCTGGCGCGCCATCCCCTCGCATCCCGGAGGGGAGAGAGACAAAGGGAAGACGGGCCTGCCCGGGGCCTCGACAAAGAATACGGGCGATGGCGCTTGCTCCTTTGATACTTGGCTGTTTGAAAAGTGAATCAGGAGTGTACGAGCGCAACAGGTGCGGCTCGTAGGGTGGGCTAAGGCGCGTCGGAGACGCGCCGAGCCCACCGCCGACGAGATACAATTGGCGAGTCAGCCGGTGGGCTCGCTTCGCTTAGCCCACCCTACGGTCTACGCTTTGCGTCATGCTTCCGCGGTCGTGCGGAGAGGGAAAACCAATGGAAATCGATCTACCGGACGTCGTCGCTGAGGTGAGGGCGGCATTCGATCGTTATGAAAACGCACTCGTGTCGAACGACGTTCCGGTGCTCGATGAATTGTTTCGCGACGATCCGCGCACGATCCGCTACGGTGCCGGCGAAATTCTCTACGGCCATTCGGAAATAAAATCGTTCCGCTCAGCCCGCTCGCCGGTTGCGCTCGGCCGGAAATTGTCGCGTACCGTCATCACGACGTTCGGGCGAGAGTTTGCGGTGGCCTCGACGCTCTACGAGCGGCCGTCCGCGCCAGGCAAGATCGGCCGGCAGATGCAGACCTGGGTGAAATTTGCGGAAGGCTGGCACGTGGTCGCGGCTCACGTCAGCCTGATGGACAAGCCGGCCTAGAGCGCGGCGACCGCCTGCACTTCGACCAGCAGAGCTTCCTGCACAAGGCGGTCGATCATCAGCAGCGTGTTGGGCGGGTAGGCACCGGTCGGAAACATTTTCGGAAATTCACGTAGCCGGTATTTCATGAACTTCGGAATATCCTGCGAGTGCACGAGGTAGGTCGTGAACTGCACGATATTTTCCCATCCCACACCGACCGATTTGAGCGCCGCCTCGATATTCGCGAAGGTCTGCACGCATTGGGCGTCGAAATCGCCGTCGCCGACAAGCTTGCCGTTGCTGTCGACGCCAACCTGGCCGGCGATGAAGACGAATTCCGACGCCTTGACGCGGGTGAGATGAGAGTACTGGCCGAGCGGCTTGCCGAGCGCGTCGGGGTTGAGGATCTTAATGTCGGCCATCGTCAACTCCTTTGTTTGTCACGCTGCGGCATGCCGCGCGCAGGTGCCGGATCGCTAACCGGCCTCGATCACGTCTTCGGGAAATTGGTGCAGGCGATCGCCCGGGCCGTTGCCGCCGATGAGGTAATTGTCGCACAGCCAGTTGAGGTAACCCGCGTGAATATACGTCGGATGGACGACGATGTTCATGTCCTTCGCGATGGTCATAGGCTCGTCGTGCCGCACGAGCGGGCGCTCTACCAGGTCGTAACCCTGGCCATGACAATAGAGCCTGGCTTCGGCCGGCCTGCCGTTCTTGCGCATGAAATCGTTGAAGGCGTCCCAGATGTCCTTGCACGATGTGCCGGGCTTGAGCAGATCGAGCGTAAATTTGCGAGAAGCTTTACAGAACGCGAGCTCGTCTTTCATCGCCTGCGGCACCTTTGCGCCGACAACGCAGGAGCGTCCGAGTTCGGTGTACATGCCGCCCGGTCCGTTATCCTCGACCAGCAGCGCGATCTGATCGCCTTTCTGGATGACGCGGTTCTGCACATGGCGGTTGCCGAATTTCGACGGCGTGCCGAGCGGCATCGAGGCGCAGAGATAAATACCGTTCTCGCTGCCGTGGCACTGGCTGTAATGTTGTGCGACGGCGGCGACCTCGATGTCGCGCATGCCGGGCTTCACGGCCGCGAAGGCGGCGCGCATGGCGCCGTCCTGCATCAGCGCGGCGCGCTTCACGAGCTCCATCTCCTCCGGGCTTTTGATGACCTTGATACGATCGACCATATCGGTCGCGTCGACAAAGCTTGCCTGCGGAAAAGTGCGCTTGATGGTGTCGAGCGTCGCATAGGACATCTGGTAGGTGCCGACATAGCCGATCACACCTTTGGCGAAGGGCTTGAGCGCGGTGGCGGCGAGCTCGGGGTCGTATTCCTTGGTGTAGTGCGCCGAGGCGTAGCTCGGCGTGGTTAGGATCTGTTTCACGCCACGCCACTGCGACATACGTCCCTTCAGATCGAAGGATGTATCGGTCGCCCGCGGAGTGGGCTCGCTGGCCTGAGCAGTGGGTTCGCTGCCGCCGAAGGGACCTTGGCACACTACAGTCATTTCATCGTCGCGCGGAAAGACCACGGTGTTGGGATAGCCATTGGTGGCCGGCATGTCGGTGAACCAGCGTACATAGCCGCCCATGTGATCGTTGTTGTTCTGCATCAGCAGGACGTCGATCTTTTCTTTTTCCATGGCCGCGCGTACGGCACGCCAGCGGCGTTCGAGCTCGGCGTCGGAAATCGGCGTGTTCAGGCGTTCAGACAAGGCCATGGCTTCAGTCTTTCCAGGATGCGGGCTTGCGCACGATGTTGATCATGGATTTGAGATCGCCGGCAAGAAATTTGCTCATATTGCCGGCGATGGTCGGCATCGCACGATCTTCGTAACCCTGCGAATAACCGCCAAGGTGAGAGAAGATCGTCATGTTTTTCGTCTTCCACAACGGATTGTCGGACGGCAACGGCTCCTGCGAGAAGACGTCGAGCCTAGCGCCGGCGATCTTTCCTGCTTCGAGGGCCGCGATCAGGGCCGGCTCATCGACCACGCCGCCGCGCGCGACATTGACCAGATAGGCCGAAGGCTTCATCGCGGCAAACACCCTTTCCCCGACAATGTTGCGCGTTTCGGCCGTGAGCGGCGTGAGCACGACGAGAAAATCGAGATCGCCGGCCACCTTGGTGAGATCGTTGCGGTGCGCCATGCGATCGAAATTTTCAGTTTCGCGCGGGCTGCCGCTGATGCCGACGACGGTCATGCCGAAGGCCTTGCAGATCCGCGCCAGATATTCGGCGATGAGCCCAACGCCGAAGATGCCGACGGTCTTGCCCGCGAGCAATGCAGACGGCCAACGCTCCCATTTGGATTGATCCTGCGCGCGCACCGAGCGCGGCATGTCGCGTGCGAGCGACAGCATGAAGGCGATTGTTGCCTCGGACACCGGCGCGCCATGGATGCCGCGAACATTCGTGACAACCACCTCTTTCCCGAGGGAAGGCAGGTCGACGATGTTGTCGACGCCGGTGCCGAGCGCCTGGATCCATTTCAGTTTCGGCGCGTCGCGCACCACGTGGTCGGCCATCGGCGGCGAAAAGCACAGCAGGATGTCGACATCGGCGATGTAAGGGTCCACATCGTTGTGATGACCGACGACATTGATGGTCAGTTGTGGGAAGCGCTCGAGCAGCATCGCTTTGTAGCGTGCGCGCATGGCTTCCTGGACTTCGGTAAGAATGAGGACATTTGGCATCGGACGCAGGTATAGCGTGTGATCTCGAAAGAGGGGAACCGGAGATTAACGTGACCCGCATTGCGGGTCTGGGCTAAGCTGGCCGAAGAGGGAAGGGTTCGATGCCGATCGATCTTGCGCAAGTGGACTGGCTCTACGTCATACTGCTGGCCATCTTTGTCGCCCTTTCGACTTTCCTCGGCGGCCTTCTCTCTTTCGGCCGCCGCGGGATGGCCGCTACGCTGTCGGCGGTGCTTTTCGCGGTGATCTTCATATTCTGGACCTACTACCCGCACCGTGTGCCTTTCCTGCCGAGGACGATCACGACGACGCAAGACTCGGCGGTGAAACCGGCGCCCGCGCCAGTGGCTCCTGCGGCTCCTCAAAGGCCGTCCAATCCGGTGAAGGACATCACCCCGCCTAAAAACCCCGTCACCGACGTCACACCGCCGGCGCCCGCCAGCCCGCCGGCGACTTCGGCGCGCTAGGCTTGCATCCGGCTAGGCGAATGATGTTTTCTCCGAATTCCTGAAGACGAAAACGGTAGCGTTCAATGAAAAAAGTCTATCCCGACGCGAAAGCCGCGCTGGCCGGCCTGCTCAAGGACGGCATGCTGATCTGCTGCGGAGGCTTTGGCCTCTGCGGAATTCCGGAGACCTTGATCAAGGCCATTCGCGACAGCGGTGTGAAGAATCTGACCGTCGTGTCCAACAATGCAGGCGTCGACGGCGCTGGGCTCGGGCTGCTGCTCGAGACCCGGCAGGTGAAGAAAATGATTTCGTCCTACGTCGGCGAGAACAAGCTGTTTGCGCAGCAGTATCTCGCCGGCGAGCTCGAGATCGAGTTCAACCCACAAGGCACGCTTGCCGAGCGCATCCGCGCGGGCGGCGCCGGAATTCCCGCCTTCTTCACGCGCACCGGCGCGGGTACCGATATTGCGAAAGGCAAGGAAGAGCGCGATTTCGACGGCAGCCGCTACATCATGGAGCGCGGCATCGTCGCCGACCTTTCGATCGTTCACGCATGGACCGCTGACACCGAAGGCAACCTCGTTTATCGAAAGACCGCGCGAAATTTCAATCCGATGATGGCGACCGCCGGCAAGGTGACTGTCGCTGAAGTCGAGAACCTGGTCGAGCCGGGCAAGATCAACCCGGATCACATCATCACGCCCGGCGTCTACGTCAAACGCATCGTGCACGTGCCGAACGCGGTCAAGCACATCGAGCAGCGCACCGTGCGCAAGCGAGCCTAAGAGGAATCATCATGGCCTGGACACGCGAACAGATGGCCGAACGCGCCGCCAAGGAATTGCGCGATGGCTTCTACGTCAATCTCGGCATCGGCATTCCGACGCTGGTGTCGAACTACATTCCGTCAGGCATGACGGTGCAGCTGCAGAGCGAGAACGGCATGCTCGGCTTCGGGCCTTTCCCTTATGAAGGGGAGGAGGATCCGGACCTCATCAATGCCGGCAAGCAGACCGTCACCGAATTGCCGACCACCAGCTTTTTTTCGTCGGCGGATTCGTTCGCCATGATCCGCGGTGGTCACATCGACTTGTCGATTCTCGGCGCGATGCAGGTCGCCGAGAACGGCGACCTCGCCAACTGGATGATCCCGGGCAAGATGGTGAAGGGCATGGGCGGCGCGATGGATCTGGTCGCCGGCGTGAAGAAAGTCGTTGTGGTGATGGAGCACACCGCCAAGGACGAGCCGAAGCTGCTTCACAAGTGCAAGCTGCCGCTCACCGGTGCTGGCGTGGTCGACATGGTGATCACCGATCTCGGTGTCTTCACGATCGACAAGAAGGCCGGCGGCATGACGTTGACCGAACTTGCTCCGGGCGTGACGGTCGATGAGATCACGAAAAAGACCGAGGCGAGCTTCAAGGTTGATCCCAAGCTGAAACACTAGCGCCGGAACAAATCCGCGCACGGGCCCTTTGATCTGGCATGACGCGCGAACCCGACTTTGACGAGGAAATGGACCGGTTGCAGGGCCACATGCCTGACTGGGCCGGGCGCAATTTCGACCGTTTGCGCCAGCCGGAGGCGGTTTGGGTGCGGGTCCCGGCCGGCATCGCACTGATCGGCGGCGGTGTCCTGAGCTTCCTGCCTGTTCTCGGCATCTGGATGCTGCCGGTCGGCGTGGCGTTGCTGGCTTGCGATGTCCGGCCGATGCAGCCGCCGCTGGCCCGCGCGCTGCGTTTTGCCAACCGCAAGATCGAAGAAAGAAAAGAGCGGAAAACTGACGAAAAGGCAGATTAGAGCGCCGCGAGATCTCTCCCTTTAAATTTTTCGTGCGAACCGTTACAGCATCGGTTGGGCAAGGGGATCGATCATGCTGTCCGACGCCGACCGCAAGAAAGCCGCCGATATCCTGATGGCGGCGCAAAAGGAGCGTAAGCAGGCGGTGCAGCTGCACGTCACGTTTCCCGACATTACCATCGAAGATTCCTACGAGATTTCCACCGACGTGATGCAGCGCAAGGTGAGGGCCGGGGCCAGGCTGATCGGCCACAAGGTCGGCCTCACGTCGAAGGCGATGCAGCGTTCGTCGATGATCGACGAGCCCGACTACGGGTACATTCTCAACGATCAGCTGATCGCCGATGGCGCCAAGGTGAAGCATGCTGATTACTGCAAGCCGCGGGTGGAGGTGGAGCTTGCCTTCATCATGGGCAGGAAGCTGCAGGGGCCTGGCGTCGGGCTGACCGATGTTCTGCGCGCCACCGAATACGTCGTGCCGGCGATCGAGATCGTCGATGCGCGCATCCAGGACCCGCGCAAGATCGTCGATACCGTTGCGGACAACGGCGCCGCCGCCGGCATTGCGATGGGCGGCCGGCCGGTCGGTCCGCTGGACGTCGATCTGCGCTGGGTCGGCGGGATCATGTACCGTAATTCCGAAATCGAAGAGACCGGTCTGGCTGCCGGCGTGCTCGGTCATCCGGCACTGGGCGTGGCCTGGCTTGCCAACAAGATCGGCCCTCACGGTCACGCGCTTGAACCAGGGCACATCGTGCTCGCCGGCTCGTTTACCCGCGTCGTCTTTGCACAAAAGGGCGACACCCTTCATGGTGACTTCGGCCAGCTCGGCGGCATCGCAATTCAATTCGTGTGAGATACAAAATGCCGGAAATGCAAAGCAACGCTTTCAAGCGCGCCATCGCGCAAGGGAAACTTCAGATCGGGCTATGGTCGAGCCTGTGCAGCAATATCGCGGCTGAAGTCATTTCCGACAGCGGATTCGACTGGATCCTGCTCGACACCGAGCATTCGCCGAACGAGATCCCAGACCTTGTGACGCAGCTGCAGGCGATCCAACGCGGCACTGCAACGCCGATCATTCGTCCGGCCTGGAATGATGCCGTGCTGGCCAAGCGCGCGCTCGACATCGGCGCGCAGACGTTGCTGTTTCCCTACGTGCAGAACGTTGAAGAAGCGAAACGCGCGGTCGAGTTCGACGCGCTATCCGCCGCAGGGAATTCGGGGTGTTTCGATCGCGGCCCGCGCCAGCCGATATGGACGCGTGCCGGGGTATTTGATCAAGGCGAATGATGAAATCTGCGTCCTCGTGCAGGTCGAGACGCGTGCCGCGCTCGACCAGCTGGAAGCGATCGCTAAGGTCGAGGGTGTCGACGGGGTCTTTATTGGCCCGTCTGATCTTGCTGCCTCGCTCGGCCATCTCGGCAATCCGCAGCACGCCGACGTTCAAAATGCGATCCAGGATGCGGTGAAACGTCTCAAGGCGGTCAAGAAGCCGGCCGGCATCCTGACCGGCAATGAGGATGAGGCGCGGCGCTATATCGAGTGGGGCTACCTGTTTGTGGCAGTGGGCGCCGACGTGGGATTGCTCGCCCGCAATGCTGATGCACTGGTCAAAAAATTCAAAAACGGCTAGCGTGGGTCGAACAGCGTACGCTCAATAAAATCAGCTACTTAGCGGCATGGTCGTGCCTTTAGTAGGCCTTGCCGCATGGCGAAAACCTGCCAAGAATGCGCGACGAGGGGTCTGCTGCGTATGAGTGAAGAGTTGATCCTCGAAACCGAGGATCTGACCAAGGATTTCGCCGGCTTTGTTGCCGTGAACGGCGTGAACCTGCGCGTCAGGCGCGGGACGATTCATGCATTGATCGGACCGAACGGCGCCGGCAAGACGACCTGTTTCAATCTGCTCACGAAATTCTTGAGCCCGACGCGCGGCCGCATCCTGTTCAAGGGTGACGACATCACGGACATGGAGCCGGCTGTCGTCGCGCGCCTCGGCCTGGTGCGCTCGTTCCAGATTTCGGCGGTGTTTCCGCACATGACGGTGATGGAGAATGTCCGCATTGCTTTGCAGCGCGCGCGGGGCGGGTCTTTCGATTTCTGGCGGTCGAAATCAGTGCTCGACGATTTGAACGAGCGGGCCATGGCATTGATTGCCGATGTCGGCCTGTCCTCGGTCTCTGACTGGCTTGCGGTCGAACTTCCGTACGGGCGCAAGCGTGCGCTTGAAATTGCGACGACCCTGGCGCTGGACCCGGAGATGCTGCTGCTGGACGAGCCAACAGCGGGCATGGGCCACGAAGACATCGAGCGTGTCGCGCAGCTGATCAGGCGCGTCGCCGCCGACCGCACCGTGCTCATGGTCGAGCACAATCTTTCGGTGGTTGCCGACCTTTCCGATCACATCACCGTGCTGACGCGCGGCCGTGTTCTAGCGGAAGGCGACTACGACACCGTGTCGGCGAATGCGGATGTGCGCGAGGCCTATATGGGAGTGGGCCATGCTTGATGCGCGCACTTCGCTGCTAACGGTCAAGGATTTGCAGGCCTGGTACGGCGAATTTCATATTCTTCACGGTGTTTCATTTGACGTACATCAAGGCGAGGTCGTCACGTTGCTCGGCCGCAACGGTGCCGGCAAGACGACGACGCTCAAGGCAATCATGGGCATTGTCGGGCATCGCACGGGGTCGGTGCAATTCCAGAACGAGGAGCTCATCGCGCGGAGCTCCAACCAGATCGCACGGGCCGGCGTCGCCTTCTGTCCGGAAGAGCGCGGCGTCTTTGCAAGCCTCAATGTCGAGGAGAATTTGCTGCTTCCGCCGGTGGTAAAGCCGGGCGGCCTCGCTCTCGACCAGATTTTCGAGCTTTTTCCGAACCTGAAGGAACGGCTTGGTTCAAGCCAGGGCACGAAACTGTCGGGTGGCGAACAGCAGATGCTTGCGATCGGGCGCATTCTGCGGACCGGTGCCCGCCTGTTGCTGCTGGACGAGCCGACCGAAGGCCTGGCCCCCGTCATTATCCAGCAGATCGGCAAGACGATCCGCGCCCTTAAGGATCAGGGCTTTACCATCCTTTTGGTTGAACAAAATTTCCGTTTCGCCTCGACGGTTGCGGACCGCTATTACGTCATGGAACATGGCCGTATCATCGACCAATTCGCCAACACGGAACTGGATGCCAACGTCGAAAAACTACACGAGTATCTCGGTGTCTAACGAGAAGTCATAACGGCACCAAGCAGGGAGGAGACGTCAATGAAGCGGATCATGAGCCTGACGGCCCTTGCCGTCATCCTGGCTTGCGGCACGGCCAGCGCGCAGCAGGTCAACATCAAGATTGGTGTTCTAACCGACATGTCGAGTCTCTACGCCGACGCGACTGGAATCGGCTCGGTCATTGCCGCCAAGATGGCGGCTGCCGACTTCATGAAAGATCACCCCAACTTCAAGATTGAGGTCATCAGCGGCGACCACCAGAACAAGCCGGACATCGGCTCGCAGATCGCGAACCAATGGTACGACGTCGATCACGTGGACATGATTGCGGATGTTCCTAACTCGGGCGTCGCTCTCGCCATCAGCCAGATCGCCAGTCAGAAGAACAAAGTGTTTGTTGCCTCCGGTCCGGCAAGCTCCGACCTCACCGGTCCGAAATGCAACGCGAACATGGTGCACTGGACCTACGACACCTGGATGTTGGCGAATGGCACGGGCAAAGCCGTTGTCAAGACCGGCGGCGATACCTGGTTCTTTCTCACGTCCGATTACGCCTTCGGGCACGCACTTGAGCGCGACACGGAAGCGGTCGTCCTGAAGAACGGCGGAAAGGTACTCGGCAAGGTCCGCCACCCGATCAACACCAACGACTTCTCGTCGTTCCTGCTGCAGGCGCAGGCCTCGAAAGCGAAGGTCATCGGTCTCGCCAACGCAGGCGGCGACACCATCAATTCGATCAAGCAAGCTGCCGAATTCGGCATCGTGAAGGGCGGACAGAGCCTCGCCGGTCTTCTGGTTTTTGCGACCGACGTTGCCGCGCTCGGTTTGCCGACCGCGCAGGGTCTGGTCCTCACCGAGACTTTCTACTGGGATCTGAACGACGGGACGCGCGCCTGGACAAAGCGCTGGCATGCCGAGCGCAATGCCCCGGGCAAATTTCCGGCCATGAACCAGGCGGGCGTCTATGCCGGCACGCTGCATTATCTCAAGGCGCGTGCCGCGCTCGGTGGCAATCCCGACGGCAAGTCTGTCATTGCCAAGATGAAAGAAATGCCGACCGACGATCCGCTCTTCGGCAAAGGCACGATCCGAGCCGACGGCCGTAAGCTGCATCCGGCCTTTCTGTTCGAGGTGAAAGCGCCTTCGGAATCGAAATATCCGGGTGACTTCTATAAGTTGCGCGCCACGATCCCGGCGGACGAAGCGTTCCGTCCGCTCAAGGAGGGCAACTGTCCCATGGTGAGCGGTTGAATCAAATCTGAAAAGTCAAACAAGGAGGAAATACGCGATGCGAAGATTTATGGGACTTGCGGCGCTGGCCGCGGTTCTTGCCTGCGGAGGGGCCAACGCCCAGCAGGTCAACGTCAAGATCGGCGTGCTCAGCGACATGTCAAGCCTTTACGCCGACATCGGCGGGCCCGGCTCGGTTGCCGCGGCCAAGATGGCGATTGCCGATTTCACCAAGGATCATCCCAATGTGAAAGTCGAGGTGATCTCGGGCGATCACCAGAACAAGCCGGACATCGGTACCCAGATCGCGAACCAGTGGTACGATGTCGACAAGGTCGACATGATTATCGACGTGCCGAACTCCGGTGTCGCCCTCGCGACCAGCCAGGTGGCGTCCAACAAGAACAAGGTGTTCATCGTGTCAGGCGCTGCTGCCTCGGACATCACAGGTCCGAAGTGCAACGCCAACACGATCCATTGGACCTATGACACCTGGATGCTGGCGAACGGCACCGGCACCGCCATCGTCAAGACCGGCGGCGACAGCTGGTTCTTCCTCACGTCCGATTACGCCTTCGGTCATGCCCTTGAGCGTGACACGATGGCGGCGGTTGAGAAGGCCGGCGGCAAAGTACTCGGCAAGGTGCGGCACCCGATCAACACCAACGACTTCTCGTCGTTTCTGCTGCAGGCGCAGTCCTCGAAGGCAAAGGTCATTGGTCTTGCCAACGCGGGCGGCGACACCATCAACTCGATCAAGCAGGCGGCCGAATTCGGCATCGTCAAGGGCGGCCAAAGCCTCGCCGGCCTGCTGGTGTTCGCCAGCGATGTCGCGGCCCTCGGGCTTCCGACCGCGCAGGGCCTGATCCTGACGGAAACCTGGTACTGGGACATGAACGATGCCAATCGCGCCTGGACCAAGCGCTGGCAACAGGAACGTCAGGGCAAGTGGCCGACGATGATTCATGCCGGCGTCTATGCCGGCATCACGCACTACCTCAAGGCCGCGGTCGCGCTTAAGGGCAATCTGAGCGACGGCAAGGCCGTGGTCGCGCAGATGAAGTCAATGCCGACCGACGACCAGCTGTTCGGCAAGGGCTCGATCCGTCCGGATGGCCGCAAGATCCATCCGGCCTATCTGCTCGAGGTGAAGAAGCCGGCGGATTCGAAACATCCCGGTGATTTCTACAACGTTCGTGCCACGATCCCCGCGGATCAGGCGTTCCGTCCACTCAAGGAAGGCAACTGCCCGCTGGTTAGCGGCTAATCGTTGATTGGGCTGCGGGGGCGGGCGATTGCATCCGCCCCCTCGGTTTTCCGGTGACCCTGCATGTTCGACATTTTCGGCATCCCATCGACCGCGCTGTTTGGACAGCTGTTGATCGGCTTGATCAACGGCTCGTTCTACGCGCTATTGAGTCTGGGGCTGGCCGTTATCTTTGGCATGCTCAATATCATCAACTTCAGCCACGGCGCCCAGTATATGATGGGCGCTTTTGCCGCCTATCTCATCCTTCAATATTCGGGGTTGGGGTATTGGCCGGCGCTGATCATTGCGCCCATCCTCGTCGGCATTACCGGCATTCTCGTCGAACGGTTTTTCCTGCAGTGGCTTTACAAGCTTGACCACCTTTATGGGCTGCTGCTCACATTCGGGCTGGCGCTGATCTTTGAAGGCGTCGCTCGCAATTATTTCGGATCGGCGGGCCTGCCATACACTGTGCCGGAATCGCTGCGCGGCGGTCAGAATCTCGGCTTCATGTTTCTGCCGAACTATCGCGCCTGGGTGATCGTGGCGTCGCTCGTGGTCTGCTTCGGGACCTGGTTCGTGATTGAGCGCACGCGTCTTGGCGCCTATCTGCGCGCGGCTACCGAAAATCCGACCCTCGTGCGCGCTTTCGGAATCAACGTGCCGCGGATGATCACACTGACATACGGCTTCGGTGTCGCGCTCGCGGCGTTCGCCGGCGTGATGGCCGCCCCGATCTACAACGTGTCGCCGCAAATGGGGGCGGAGCTGATCATCGTCGTGTTTGCGGTGGTCGTCATCGGCGGGATGGGCTCGATACTGGGTGCAATCGTCACGGGCTTCGGGCTCGGCGTGGTCGAAGGCCTGACTAAGGTTTTCTTCCCGGAAGCGTCGAACACCGTCATTTTCGTCATCATGGCGATCGTGTTGCTGGTGCGTCCCGCCGGCCTGTTCGGGCGGGGGGCGTGATGGAACGCGTCGTCGACCCGCTCGAGAAGAAGCCGTCGGTCTTGCGGGCGCACAGCGAGACGATCGGCTTCGTAGTCATGGTGGTTGCGCTGGTGGTCGCGCCGTTCGTGACCTATCCGCTCTTTCTCATGCAGGCGATGTGCTTTGCCTTGTTTGCCTGCGCCTTCAATCTTTTGATCGGCTATGTCGGACTTCTGTCGTTCGGCCACGCACTTTATTTCGGCTGGGCAAGTTATCTGTCGGCGTATTCTGCCAAGGCGTGGGGATTTCCGCCCGAGCTTGCGATCCTGACCGGCACAGCGACCGCCGCGATCTTCGGGCTCCTAGCCGGGTCGCTTGCCATCCGGCGGCAAGGCATCTACTTCGCAATGATCACGCTCGCGCTCGCGCAGATGATGTTTTTCTTCGCGCTGCAGGCCAAGTTCACCGGCGGCGAGGATGGCATCCAGGCCGTGCCGCGTGGTCATCTTTTCGGAATTTTCGATCTTAAGAACAGGACGATCATGTACACGGTCGTACTGGTGATCTTCCTCGCGGGCTTTGCGTTCATCTATCGCATCATCCACTCGCCTTTCGGCGAAGTGCTCAAGGCAATTCGCGAGAATGAGACGCGCGCGATTTCGCTCGGATACAAGACCGACCGTTACAAGCTCGTCGCATTCGTTCTTTCGGCGACCCTGGCCGGTGTCGCCGGTGCGACAAAGGCAATCGTGTTGCAACTGGCCTCGCTCACGGACGTGAACTGGCCGATGTCGGGCGAGGTCGTGCTGATGACCCTTGTCGGTGGTCTCGGAACGATATTCGGACCGGTGGTCGGTGCCTTCGTGATCCTGGTGATGCAGTTCAAGCTTGCGCCGATCGGCGAGTGGGTGCTGGTCATCCAGGGCGCGATTTTCGTCGCCTGCGTGCTTCTGTTCCGCCGCGGCATTATCGGCGAGATCGCCAACAAGTTGCGTATCCGCCTGTAGCTTTCATCTCTCTTTTCAACCGCCGACGAATCGTCGTACATGGCGATCTCACTCTGTATTCCGTTGTTTTCCTGCAGCTTTCGGTGGTCGTCGATGCGTTGAGCGTCGTTTGGCTGCCCGCTTTCGTGCGTGCCGGGGGGCACTCAATGGCGGTTGAGCAGGGCGGAGTCTGCTTCGACAAGATTGCCGCGAAATGGCACGCGCTGGCGCAGCGGCGGCTTGCTCACGTCCGTGAGCTTGAGCGCAGCGGCCGCTGGAAGCGTCTGTATTCCGACGAGCAATTCAGGTCCTACCTGCGCGAGACTGAGCGTGTCGCGGACCTCTGGGCCAGGCTCGCTGCGGGCCAGTTTGCCGTTCCACCTGGGGGAGTTCAATGCTTCCGGCCGCTTGAGCCGCGCGTGACGGCGGCGTCATCATCGGCTATCTGATGTCCGTTCAGCGGCGTCGATATCGGCGCTGGCTTCCCACCGAGAGTGTCAATCAGCATCATGTCCAGTAACCTGTTCACGCCCCTTCGCCTTGCCGGTCTCGAGCTTGCGAACCGCATCGTCGTGTCGCCAATGTGCCAGTATTCCGGCGACGATGGCTGCGCCAATGACTGGCATCTCATGCATCTCGGCATGATGGCGCATTCCGGCGCGGCACTCGTAATCGTGGAGGCAACCCACGTCGAACGGCATGGCCGTATCACGCATGGCTGTCTCGGGCTCTATTCCGATGACAACGAGGCCGCATTGGCGCGCGTGGTCGCGCAGGCCCGGCGCATGGGCAACGCAAAGTTCGGTATCCAGATCGCGCACTCCGGCCGGAAGGGCTCGGCCCAGCGTCCATGGGAAGGCGCGGGACCGCTGAAGGCGGAGGCGGATCCCTGGCCGACGATTGCGGCTTCGCCGATTCCCTTTGGGGACGGCTGGCAAACGCCGCGCGAAGTCACCGAAGCTGATATGGAGCGTGTACGCGCCGCATTTGTTTCAGCCGCTCAGCGTGCACTGCGGATCGGCTTCGATGAGATCGAGCTGCACATGGCGCACGGCTATCTGGCGCACGGCTTCATGTCACCGATCTCAAACAAGCGCACGGACCAATATGGCGGCTCACTGGAAAATCGGTTGCGATTTCCGCTGTCGATTGCGCGCGCGCTGCGCGCGGTCGTGCCGAAAACAGTCGTGCTCGGCGCGCGCATCACCGGCAGCGATTGGCGCGAGGGCGGGCTGACGCCCGACGACGCCGTGGCGATCTCACGCGCGCTGAAGGGCGAGGGCGTCGACTTCATCTGCATCTCGTCCGGCGGCGTCGCCGCCGACATCCGCAATCCCACCGAGCCCGGCTACAACGTCCCGATCGCCGCACGCGTGAAGCGCGAGGCGAATATTCCGACCCGCACGGTCGGGCTGATCGTGAAGCCCGAGCACGCCGAAGAGATCGTGGCTAAAGGCGAGGCCGACATGGTCTCGATGGCGCGTTGCTTCCTCGACGACCCGCACTGGGGCTGGCATGCGGCCAAGGCGCTGGGAGCGGATGTGGCGCGGCCGCCGCAATATCAGCGCGCAGGGCCGAAACTGTGGGCGCCGGCCGCGGCGAAAGTCTGAAAAGGCGCTAGATGACCGCGCCGCTGGCGGGATCGATCAGGTGCATGTGATCGACATTGGCGTGCAGGCGCATTTTGGCTCCTGCATCGCCCGCGCTGCTTGGTTCGACGCGGCTGCAGAACTCCGTGCCGTTGATGGTGAAGAATACCATCGTCTCCATGCCCATCGGCTCGACGACATCCAAGGTGACATCGAAATCGCAGCCATCGGTGCGACCATTGTGGCGGGGCTCGGTGATGTGCTCCGGCCGCAGGCCGAGGACCAGCTCATTGCCGACCACCGACCGATAACGGGCCTCGCGGTTCGATGGGACCGGCAACGCAATCGCATCCGAAACGCGCGCGCGGAGGCCTGAGCCCACCTGCTCCAGCCGGCAGGAGATGAAGTTCATCGCCGGCGAACCGATGAATCCCGCAACGAACCGCGTGCGGGGATTGTGGTAGAGCTCGTGCGGCGTGCCGATCTGTTCGATGCGCCCCTGGTTCATCACCACGACGCGGTCGGCGAGCGTCATCGCCTCGACCTGGTCGTGCGTCACGTAGACGGTCGTCGTTTTCACTTTCTGGTGCACGCGCTTGATTTCGGTACGCATCTGCACCCGCAGCTTGGCATCAAGATTCGACAACGGCTCATCGAACAGAAAGACCTTGGGATTGCGAACGATGGCGCGGCCCATCGCGACGCGCTGGCGCTGGCCGCCGGAGAGTGCTTTCGGCCGACGGTCGAGCAGTTCGGTGATGTCGAGGATACGGGCAGCATGCTCGACACGCTGGCGGATCTCGTTCTTGGAGAATTTCCGCAGCTTCAGGCCGAACGACATGTTCTCGTAGGCTGTCATATGCGGATAGAGCGCATAATTCTGGAACACCATCGCAATGTCGCGATCTTTCGGCGGCAAATCGTTGACGACTTCGCCACCGATCGAGATGTTGCCGGATGTGACCTCTTCCAGCCCTGCTATCATCCGCAGCGTCGTGCTCTTGCCGCAGCCCGACGGGCCGACCAGCACGACGAATTCGTTGTCGGGAATATCGAGGTCGATGGCGCGGACGGCTTCGACATCGCCAAATTTCTTGACGACCTGGTGCAACGCGACTTCGGCCATAGTGTTCAGCCCTTGGTGGCGCCGGCGGTCAGTCCGGCGATGTAGTAGTCCATGAGAAATGCATAGATGACGAGTGGCGGGGCGGCTGCGACCAGCGCGCCGGCCATCAGCATGCCCCACTTGTAGACGTCGGCGCGGATCAGGCTCGTCACGGTGCCGACGGTGAGCACCTGCTGGTCCGACGAGTAGAGAAACGCCATCGGATAGACGAAGGCCGCCCAGGATACCGTGAACGCAAAGATGGTGGCTGCGATGATGCCGGGCAGCGCCACTGGAATGAAAATCTTCAGCAGCATCTGCATATGGCCGGCGCCGTCGATCAAGGCGGCCTCATCAAGTTCCTTCGGGATCGACTGGAAGTAGCCGATCATAATCCAGGTGCAGAACGGCACCGTAAGTGTCGGGTAGACCAGCACCATGCCCCAATAGGAGTTGAGCAGGCCGATGGCCTTGACGATTTGGAACAACGGCAGAAACAGCAGTGTGTCCGGCACGAGGTAGGTGAGAAAGATCCCCGTGGCCAGGATGCCCGAGCCCCAGAAGCGCATGCGTCCGAGCGAAAATGCGGCGAGCACGCTCACGACCATGGTGATGACGACGACGCAGGTCGTCACGATCGCCGTGTTTTTGAAGAAGATCAGGAAGTCGGTCTGCGTGAACAGGATCTTGAATTGGTCGAGCGTCATGCCGTTGGCGATGATCCAGGGGTTGGTTGCCATGTGCGCAACCTCGGCGTCGCTTTTGAGCGCGGTGACGATCATGTAGTAGGGCGGCACCAGGAAGAAGATCGCAAAGATCACCAGGAATACGTAGGACGTTATCAGGGCCCATCGCCGGTCGCGGCTGAGACTGCGACGGCCGACGCGGTGTGCGACCGGCATGGTCATTGTGCCAGTGCTCATCCGATCTCCCTCCCGCGCTTGCGCACGCCGCGCAGGATAAAAACCGCCGCGATCGCGAGGATTGGGAACATGAACAGGGACGTTGCCGCCCCGAGCGGTAGGTCACCGGAGCGGATGCCAAGCAGAAAGGAGTAGGTCGCGAACACATGCGTCATGTTGCGCGGTCCGCCGGCGGTCATGATCTGCACGATGTCGAAATTCGCGAATGTGACGATCAGCGAGAACAGCACGGTGATGGCGATGATGTTGCGCATCATCGGCAGCGTGATGTGCACGAATTTCTGCCAGGCATTGGCGCCGTCGATCGCCGCCGCCTCATAGAGTTGCTCGGGCACCGATTTGAGTGCGGCGAGATACATGATCAAAAAGAACGGTGCGCCATACCAGACGTTGACCAGGATCACCGAGAACCGCGCCCAGTAGGGATCGCTCAGCCACGGAATCTCTTTGAACCCGAGGCCTTGCAGGGTCCAATTGAAGGCGGAGTGGGTCGGATCGAACAGCCACCACCAGCCGAGCGATGACAGCGCCAATGGAATCACCCACGGGACCAGCAGCATCCCGCGCCATTTGCGCTGGCCTTTGCTCGGCAGGTTGTTGATGAGGTGCGCGGTGATCAGGCCGATCACGGCTTTGAAGAAGACGGCCGACAGCGCGAAGATCGCCGACTGCCAGACGACAGTCCAAAAGACATCGCGGGAGAGCAGATAGCTGAAATTTCCCAGACCCACAAAGCGGGTCTGCGACTTGTTCAGCATCGATAGATAGATCGAATAGAAGGCCGGATAGACGACAAGGCTGACGATGATCGCAATCAGCGGCAGACACATCAAAAATGCGATGGTCGAGCGCTGCCGCATGAATTTGGCGAAGCCACGCCGGGTCGAGGGCCTGGCGTCGGTACGACGCAAGGCCGGGGCCCAGGTGTGGACTGTGTCTGCCATCAGGCTGCCTCCGACCAATTAACGGCCATCGTTCGCTTACGGTTGAGCGTGCTGCATGCCGGCCCAGCTGGCCGGCATGCCAATCGCAATAACGAGGGCTTCAAATCAGGCGCGGAGCGTGCCTTCGAGTTCCTTCTCAGCCCACTTGATGACGTCGTCGAGCTTTTCGTTGCCCTGCGTGAACTTCGCCACCATCACCGTGTTGATCGCCTGATTGTACATCTGGGCGCCGACTTCGGAGCGGGCAGGAGCGCCGAACATCGAAGTTTGCTCGTCGCCGCGCGGCGGGTAACTGTAAACCACGCCGACCGGCGGCTCGACCGTCTTCCACGTGTCGAGGTCGTACATGCTCTTGAACGACGGCAGGTCGTAGCCGATCGAAGCCGCGACCAACTGTGCAATCGATTCCTTCTGCGACATGTGCAGCAGAAGGTCTTTGCCCGCCGATTTGTTCTTCGAGAAGCTCCACAAGCCATAGAACTGCGGAAGCTGCCCGACGAACCGGCCTTTCGGACCTTTCGGCATGGCGTGCAGCCAGATGTTCTTTGCGACGTCCGGATTGTCACGCTTTGCAACCGCCCAGGAACTCGGCGGGTTCATGATGGCCGAGCCTTTGCCGGAAATGATCCAGCGATTATTACCGGCGTCGTCCCAAGCGTAAACTTCAGGCGGATTCACCGCCATCAGCTTCTTGAGATACTCCATCGCCGTCCGTGTTTCGTTCGAATTGATCTTGATGTTGTCCTTGGCATCGACAAACACCACGCCGAAGGAATTAAACAGCGCGCCGACCCAATCGACCGCGTCGCTCGCCTGGCCCATCGGCAGCCCGACCGGATAGCCGGCCTTGTGCAGCTTCTGCGCGCAGTCGAGATAGAGATCCCAAGTCCATTTGTCGGTCTTGGCCTTGTCGTATTTGGACTCGTCGGCCGGGAACATGTCGACCAGATCGACGTCGCAATGTTTCTTGTAGAGGTCGAAACGCGACTGACAGGGTTTCACCTGGCTGCCGACCGCAGTCGGAATGCCGCGCCAGCTGCCTTTGATTTTGGCAAGGTATTCGGCAACCGGACTGATCGGGCCGTACTGCTTGATCAACTGATTGGCGACGTCATCGAGCGGTTCGAGCAACCGCTCGTGAATCCGGATATTCCAGTCACGATGGGACATGATGTCATGGCCGGTGCCCGCTTGCGCTTCGGCCGCGGCCGTCAGCTTGTCCTTCTCGCCTTGTGACGTGATGTAGTCGATGTGGACGTCGACTTTGTTCTTGTCGCCCCACTCCTTACAGATCTTGTCGAGGGCCTTGTTGGCGCCGGGCACCCAGTGGTCCCAGCAGCCGAGTGAGAGCGAACCTGCGGCATAGACGCCGCTGACATACGGAGCAGTAATTGCTGCCGCGGAACCGAGGGCGGCAGTCTTGAGAACGGCACGACGCGATAAACGTGATTGTCCCATGGTCTCCTCCCGGATGACGCCATTATTCGGCGTTTTAAAAACGATACTCTCGGCCCGTGCGGACGGCTAGTCACTAAAGTATATGTCGCTATAAATTTCCGGTTCCGTGGCGTTTACTGGATTTCTATGCCTGCCAAGCCGGCTCTCTCATGAATTGCCCGCCTCGTGGATTGCTGTATCTGGACCGGCGATAAAGCCTTCTCATGGAAACCTTTGTTTTTCTCGCCGTTTTGTTTGCCGCCGCGTGCCACGCCGGCTGGAATGCCCTGATCAAGGTCGGTCTCGACCCGCTCTCGACGACGACCCTGATTTCCGTGGGCTCCGGCATCGTGGCGCTGACGTTTTCGCCATTCGTGGGCTCGCCCGCATGGGCAGCTTGGCCGTGGCTGGTGGCGTCGGTTGTTATCCATCTGGTCTATTTCGCGTCTCTTATTGAGAGCTATCGCACCGGCGATCTCGGCCAGGTCTATCCGATCGCGCGCGGCTCAGCTCCCCTGATGACGGCGGCGGTTACGTCGATTTTTATCGGCGAAAAATTGAGTGCGCTGGGTTGGATGGGGATTGTCGCGCTTGTCGCGGGCGTTTTGCTGCTCTCCGCGCGCGGGGGGCGGCAACTGGCCGAAATCGACCGGCGTGCGATAGGCTTTGCGCTGTTCACCGCGCTGACGATCTGCGCCTATTCCGTGGTCGACGGTATAGGCGCCCGGCTGTCGGCAAATCCGAATGGCTATTCGGTCTGGCTCTTCATCGGAATTGCGGTGGTAATGGTACCTTATGCGCTCTATCGCGACGGACGAGACGTCATTCCGGCGATGCAGCGCTTCTGGCTGCGCGGCTTTGCCGGAGGTGCCTTGCAGGTTCTGTCCTACGGCATCGCGATCTGGGCCATGACGATGGCGCCGATTGCGATCGTCGCCACCTTGCGCGAGACGAGCGTGCTTTTCGGCGCGGCAATTGCCGTCGTCGTTTTGAAGGAGCCTTTGCGCGCGTCGCGCGTCTTGGCCGCATGCCTCATTGTCTGCGGTCTCGTTTTGATGCGCCTCCAGTAGCCGCTAAAGCTTGAGCTCCGGGAATTCGCGTTCGAGACGCGCGAGATCGATTTCTGTGTCCACGCTCCAAAGGGGCGGGCGCTCGACCAGCATAAGGCGCTGTTCGACGATCCGCGCACGCGTTTGGGCGAGAACGGTGCTCCCACCCCAGACAATATTGGAAAAGAGCGCCGGCTGCACCTTGCGCATTCCGAGAAGCACGTAACCGCCGTCGTCTGCGGGAATGAGAACAACATCATTGCCTTCACGCAACGCCGTTGCCGCGCTGCGAAGATGCGCCTCGGTGAGGGCAGGGCAGTCGGTGCCGATGAGCAGAACCGGGCTGGCGCTGCCGGCCACGGCAGCCTGCATCCGAGCACCGAGGTCGCCCTGCGGCTGCGGCCTGAGGGTGATCTTCATCCGCGCAACCATTTTCAGAAACGTGTCGTGCGTGGCGTCAGGTGTGCAGCACAACGTGACCGGGCCGATGTCGGCGGCGAACGCGGTGGCGACTGTGCGTTCGGTCAATCGCTCCTGCAGGACTGCTGCGGCATGCGCACCGATTGCGGGGATGAGCCCGGTTTTGGCAAAGCCCGGTATCGGCGCATTCGCCAGGATCACGATCGACACGAGACTGGTGTTCGACGGGGGCATGGCCATAGCGTTGTGCGAGTCGCTTCGTATCGACGCCGAGGAAATACGCCATGCATAGCCGCCACATCAAGACGGCTGGCTTTCTTTGAACTTGATCGTGAATAAATCGCTGCAGGCGGGGATTCAGCGGGCCAGCGCGGTCGTAATGGGCAAATCAATGCCAACCCGCCCGAAGCCCGGCAGCTTCAGGCCTGGATGGCGCCAGTCGACGCCAGCGACCAGACCCAGGAGGTTGACTTCAACGCCCTCGACCCAACCCAGCTTCAATCCGGCGAGGCCGTGCAGGTTGATTTCAAATCCGGTGCCGCTATCCGTTCGTCCGGCATAAAAACCATACCGGAAGTCGCGGCCGACTGCATTCGGCGGCAATGCAAGACCAAGCTCCGGCACGGTGCGCAGGATCGCGGCAATGAAGCTGTTGCTGTTCGGGCCAGGCCAGATCCGGTAGTCGCCCGTATGCGAATAGTTATAGTCCTTCACCGTGGCTTCGATGCGCGGGATCAGCCTTTCGGCCTCCGGCCCGGAAATGTCGGCGATCATGACCGGCTTGTTGCCGTACCATTTTCCGTCGACCGGCCAATTGTTGAGCCGGATCGGTTCGCCCCAGCCGACGACGTCATAGCGCTGCCAGCGCGGTTCATTCGCGCGCTTGAGTACGATCCAGCTGTGCACCGAAAAAATGCCTTTCCAGGCGCCGGCGGTGCCGGTGAAGATCACGACCCGCGCAGGCGTGGAATCGGCCGCAGCCGGCAAAAGCCCGGTGCTCGACCAGTCGGCATCGCGCCACGAGCGCGGATCATCGCTAATCGCGTACAGGGCAACACGGGCGAGGATCGGCGCAATAAAAAGAAGAAGGATGGCGAACATGACGGTCCTGATGCGGCGTCGCGGTGGGGTGGTCGGCATGACTGCGGATTATAGTCGCTTTCCGGCCTAAACGTGGCGGCTAGCGCGCTTGATTATTATCGATGGCCAGCTGCGGGTAGCGCGCAGCCCCATCCTTGGTGAGATCGCCCGATACAACCTTGGCCCATTCCATGGCGACGACTGCGCCAAGTTGTGCTCCGGCAATGACATTGCCGGAGACGACGGCATCGCCTGCTTTGGGAACGACGGACACGGCAATTCCTATGGGGGCGTTGCGTACGACGTTGCCACTGATTGTCACGTTGCGAAGGTAAGGACCCCAGCCCGCGCGTATTCCGATCTGCGCGGCATTCTCGACTACATTTCCGGTCACCGCGGTTTCCGCCTCGATGCCAATGCCGATGCCGGCATCCTCGGGAGAAGTGCCCGGGCGCTGCACACCGATGTTCCGGATCAGGTTGCCAAGAACGGTCGCAAGCCTCCCGCCATTGTTGAAATTGGTGACCGAGATTCCGTTTTCCGCAGCATCAACCACGTTGTTGGCAACGACCGCGCCTTCGAAATCAAACTCCGAGTACAACGCGGTTTCTTTCAGCGACGCACAATTGTTGCCAATGATCTGAATATTGGCCGCGGCGTTGCCGCGAATGGCGGAAAACGCCGCGCGGCGGATGATGTTGTTGCGGACAATCACGTTGCCAGCCCGGAAGACGTTGATCGCATTGCCGTTCTCTCCGGTGCCGCCGGCGCGCGCGTTGGTGTCCTCGATCGTGTTGTCGGCGACCACGCTGCCATCGTGCCGTTTTACGCTTTGCCAGACCCGAATGCCGCCATTGCCGGAATCGCGGATGATGTTCGAAGAAATGATGACGCCAAAATTGTCGTTGCAGAGAATCGCATTGTCGGCTGCACCCGTGATCGAATTGGCCGTGACTTGCCCTTCGCAACGTTCGAGCGCAATTGCGTTTCCGCCAGCACGTGCAAATTCGCAGTCGGAAATGCGGACCGATTTTGAAGCGACGAGATGAACGAGGCCGCGATTTTGCGGCAGCGACTGCCCTGCGCCGTCCAGCACGAGGCCGGAGAGCGTGATGTGATCGCTGGTTTCGCCTGACAGCAATGACGGACCGCGCGTAAGCACAAGGCGCGTGGCGCCGCGCACGCCAAGAAGCTGCGTGCCATCCGGGAGCTTGAGATCGCCTGCGCGGTAGACGCCAGGCACCAGGATCAGTGGCACGCGCGTGCGCGCAGCTTGGTCGATCGCGCGTTGCAGGGCGCGGCTTTGATCGTCCGGGGCGCCAGGCCGAACGCCGAACTGGGCCGCGTCGAGCCCGTAGGCCGAAAGCGGAAGGGTCAACGCTGCGGCACCAGAGAGGGAGCCAATCAGCAGACTGCGGCGGTCGAGCGGCATGGCATACATATGATGCGCCGGGGAAGTTAACGCCGTGCTGCCGCGACTAACGCGATAAGGGCGCGAGCGCCGGCAACGGTCAGGCCATTGAGGCTTGCCAATGCTTTGTCGCGTTTTCGTCTCGGGCCGCGACGGACCGGCGGTACGTGAATGAAGGTGGCCAACCGGGGCCCGGTGCCTGTCGATGCCGTTTCGGCAGCGCGCCAGCACAGATAGTTGCAGAGGTAGCGCCCCGCGTCACGTGAAAGTATGGCGCGGGGTCGCAGGCCGCGAAGAGCGGCAAGCAGCGGGCGAGCCGGCGTCCGCAATTTGATCGATGCAGGTTCGCCCATTGCAATGGCTCGGCGTCCTAACGATGCGCCGCCAGCGTCGGGCGAGAGAGCCAGAGCATTTCGTGCACGCGTTTCCACGCGCAGCTCGCGCGCACGCGGCGCAAGTCCGAACATCAGCAGTGCATCGGGCTTGTGCTTGGCGATCAGCGCCGGAAATTCACGGTCGACCGCCGCATAGCTTGTGGGAAATACATGGGCAACGATTTTCACGTCTGCCAAAGCGGGGCGTCGCGCGCGCGTAACGCGTTCGGCGAGGGGGCCAGTCGGGTTGAACGCTGCACCCGGGAACGGGCCAAACCCGGTAACGAGGATGGTGAGGGACATCTAGACGCCGAGGAGCTTCGCGATCTCTTCAACGGCTAAAGTGGGGGCAAGCTTGCCGGCGGCCACCTGGTTCTCCATCTGCCGAAGCTTGGCGCGCACCGAGGCATCGCTGCGCAGCCGGGCGGTCAGGCGCTCCTCGAGCATGGTCCACATCCATTTCACCTGCTGCTCGCGCCGCCGTGTTACGAGTTCGCCGGTTGCGGTCATCTTCTCTTTGTGCGCGGTCACTTGAAACCACAGTTCGTCGATGCCGTTGCTCGTCAGCGCGGAATAGGTAACGACCGGCGGAGTCCACGACGCTGACTGCGGGACGAGGATATTAAGCGCGGCCTTGTACTCTGCCGCAGCAACCTGGGCCCGCCTGATATTGTCGCCATCGGCCTTGTTGACCGCGATCATGTCTGCCAGTTCGACGATGCCTTTCTTGAGACCTTGCAATTCATCGCCGGCGCCCGCCAGCATCAGCACCAGGAAAAAATCGGTCATGTCGGCGACCGCGGTTTCCGACTGACCGATACCCACGGTTTCCACCATCACGACGTCGTAGCCGGCTGCCTCGCAGACCAGCATGGTCTCGCGTGTCTTTGCCGCGACGCCGCCGAGCGTGCCGGATGAGGGCGACGGACGCACAAATGCATTCGGATCGCTCGCGAGCTGCGCCATGCGTGTCTTGTCGCCGAGGATAGAGCCGCCGGTGCGTGTCGAGGACGGATCAACAGCAAGAACCGCAACCTTGTGACCTTTACCAGTCAGATAGGTACCGAGCGCGTCGATCGTGGTCGATTTGCCGGCGCCCGGCGCGCCGGTGATGCCGAGGCGTACGCCTTTGCCGGTGAGCGGCAGCAGTTCCTGCACCAGTTTGTGCGCCGTCTTGCGGTGATCCGCGCGCTTGCTTTCGATCAGCGTAATCGCGCGTGCCAGCATCGCGCGGTCGCCCGAGCGGACGCCCCGAACAAGATCGGCAGGCGGCAGGTTGCGCGAAGCCATCAATTCCTCAGACCCCGGGAATGATCATGCTAGCGGGAGGATTCTGCAACGCCGTCTGCGAGGCGAAGGACAAGGCCGCCTTGACCTTTCCTCCGCTCGGCGGTGGCGCGCGCGAAGGCATACAGCTGATTGCGTTTTTCGATGCGGCAAGATAAGTCGCTGGTGCGTTTGCAGAAACGAGCCCGCGTCACTCGGCCCACGTCGGCTTCATCGATGGCGATCACCTGGTAAACGCCGTCCACGAGCCTGCGCGCAATTGCATACTCGAACATGCCGGGACGCTTTGCGGCTGCACTCTGTACGACAAAGATGTCGCGTGTCAGCGGGTGAACCGAGAACGAGCCGATATCCGCCATGCTGCCGCCCGTGCGCAGATATTTGGCGCCGTCCCATTTGTAGGTTGCCTGCTCAGGCTCGTCGACAATTCCCTTGCGCAACGAGTAGAACTGAAGCCGTAATTGCTCCCCGAGCACCGGCTGCGCATCCGCAAGAATTGGCCCCGATAAATCGACGCAGCCCGACAATGACAATGCACAAAGGATCGCGCCAGCGATGCGAATGAAGGGCTCCCTCACTCCGCCGCCTCGTCGCTGTGTCCGAGCCGCTTGTTGAGCTTTTTCAGCAGCCTTTCCGCAGCCTCCGCGATCACCGTGCCGGGAGGAAAGATCGCTTCTGCTCCGACTTTCATCAGCGCGTCATAGTCCTGCGGCGGCACGACGCCACCGACGACGATCATGATGTCGTCGCGACCCTGTTTCTTGAGCTCGGCTTTCAGTTCCGGCACCAGCGTCAAATGGGCGGCCGCAAGCGAAGACACGCCAAGAATATGGACGTCGTTCTCGACTGCCTGACGGGCGGCCTCGGCCGGGGTTGCGAACAGCGGACCGATATCGACGTCGAAGCCTAGGTCGGCGAATGCCGAAGCGATGACCTTTTGCCCGCGGTCGTGCCCGTCTTGCCCAATCTTGGCGACAAGCAGACGCGGTCGGCGGCCTTCGGCTAATTCAAAAGCCTCCACGGCCGTGCGGACACGTTCAACGGCGCCGGTCATGCCGACCTCCCGCTTGTAGACCCCTGTAATAGCCTTGATCTCGGCGCGGTGGCGGCCGAATACCTTTTCCAGTGCCGATGAGATCTCACCAACGGTCGCCTTGGCGCGGGCGGCGTCGACGGCGAGCGCGAGCAGATTGCCATTGCCGCGGTCGGCGGCGCGCGTAAGCGCGTCGAGTGCTTCTTGCAAGGCTGCCGGATCGCGTTCGGACGTCAGGCGCTTGAGCTTTTCGATCTGACGCGCCCGCACGGCCGAATTGTCGATCCTGAGCACATCGATCGGTGCTTCGTCTGACGGCGGATATTTGTTGACCCCGATGACGGACTGCACGCCGGCGTCGATGCGAGCCTGGGTCTTTGCGGCGGCCTCTTCGATGCGCAGCTTGGGAATACCGGCTTCGATCGCCTTGGCCATGCCACCAAGCCCTTCCACCTCTTCAATGTGGGCCCAAGCCTTGTGGGCGAGCTCGTAAGTCAGCCGCTCGACGTAGTAGGAGCCGCCCCATGGATCGACAATGCGGGTGGCGCCCGCTTCCTGTTGCAGAACGATTTGGGTATTGCGCGCGATGCGCGCCGAAAAGTCGGTTGGTAAGGCCAAGGCCTCATCCAGCGCGTTGGTGTGCAGCGACTGGGTCTGCCCCTGCGTCGCCGCCATCGCTTCGATCATCGTGCGCGCAACATTATTGAATACGTCTTGCGCGGCCAGAGACCAGCCGGATGTCTGGCAATGCGTGCGGAGGGAGAGCGAGCGCGGATCGCCGGGCTTGAACGGTTTCATCAATTTGGCCCAGAGCAGGCGCGCGGCGCGTAGCTTGGCGATCTCCATGAAGTAATTCATGCCGATCGCCCAGAAAAATGAGATGCGCGGAGCGAACTGATCGACGGTGAGTCCGGCCTTTAGGCCGGCGCGCACATACTCAACACCATCGGCCAGCGTATAGGCGAGCTCGAGATCCTGGGTCGCTCCGGCTTCCTGCATGTGATAGCCGGAGACAGAAATCGAATTGAATTTCGGCATCTCCGCCGACGTGTAGGCGAAGATGTCGGAGATGATGCGCAGGCTCGGGCCGGGGGGATAGATGTAGGTGTTACGCACCATGAATTCTTTGAGGATGTCGTTCTGGATCGTGCCAGACAGTTTGTCGTGCGGAACGCCTTGCTCTTCCGCGGCAACGATGTAGAGCGCGAGCACGGGCAGCACCGCACCGTTCATTGTCATCGACACGCTCATCTGATCGAGCGGGATCCCCGAGAAAAGCGTGCGCATGTCGTAGATCGAGTCGATCGCAACGCCGGCCATGCCGACATCGCCCGAAACGCGCGGGTGATCGCTGTCGTAGCCGCGGTGCGTGGCAAGATCGAAAGCGATAGAGAGGCCTTTTTGACCCGCCGCGAGATTGCGGCGGTAGAAGGCGTTGGAATCCTCGGCGGTGGAGAAACCGGCATATTGCCGGATCGTCCAGGGCTGCGCCGCGTACATCGCGGGATAGGGGCCGCGAAGGTAAGGTGCCTTGCCTGGATAGGTATCGAGGAAGTCGAGGCCCGCGAGGTCCTTTTCGCTGTAGGTCGGCTTGACGGCGATGCCTTCTGGCGTCGTCCAAGGGGCGGCCGATCCCTTACCGGAAGGCGCGGCCTTATCGGCGAATTCGACCTTGGCGAAGTTGGGAACCTGACTCATTTGACGCCAAGACTATCATGTGCCGCTTGCAGGGTCGAAAGTGCGTCGCAACCCATATAAATAAAGTCCTTCACGCCTGCCTGCCGCCAACTTTGCTCGCTTTCGCCCGGTCGGCCGGCGAGGTGCACGACCGCGCCGGCTGCAGCGAGTGCCTTGGCAGCGTCCGCCGCCTCATTTTCATACGCCTTGTCGGACGAGCACAGACAGGCGAGTTTCACGCCTGACGCCTTGAAGGCGGCAACCATGTCAGCCTGGCTTTTGAATCCGTCATTCGTTACGGCCTCAATGCCGCCGGCCTCGTAAAAATTTTTTGCGAAGGTCGCCCGCGCCGTGAAATCGAATAGCCTGCCGAGATTTGCGAGAAAGACTTTTGGCCGCGCGCCGGTCTTGGCGAGGAGGCGGTCCGAGGCATCGCGTAGCGCTTCGTATGGCTCGGCCAGACGCATTGGCGGAAGGCCCTCAAAGGTCACGCTGGCAGGCATCGGCGGTACGGTGACGCGCGGCACGTCGAGCACCTTGACCGGCAGTTCGCTAAGATCAGGGTAGTCGCTCACACCTGTAAGCGCGTTCTTGCGGCGGGCGATGGCTTTGAGCCGTTCTGCACGCGTTACCGCGACTTTTTTCTGCAGGAAGCCCTGCTCGATGGCGATTGCCGCGCCTCCGGCCGCCTCTATTTCCTGAAACAGCGTCCAGGCCGTCTTCGCGATTTCCGTCGTCATGACCTCGATGCCGCCAGCGCCCGCCGCAGGGTCGGCCACACGGTAGAGGTTGGATTCTTCCAGAAGGACAAGTTGCATATTGCGAGCCACGCGGCGCGCAAAGGCGTCCGGCAAGCCGAGCGCGATCGTGAAGGGGAGGGCACTGATCGCATCGGCGCCGCCGACGCCTGCCGCGGTCACGGCAATCGTCGTGCGCAGCATGTTCACGTATGGATCGCGTTTACTCATCATCCGCCACGCCGTTTCCGCGGATACAAAGATCGGCTTTGGCTCCAGACCGCTTGCTTCCTCAATCCGTGCCCAGAGTTTGCGCAGAGCCCGGAGCTTGGCGATTGTCAGAAATTCGTCGGCATCGGCGGCGATCCGAAACCATACAAGCTTGCTAGCGGCCTCAAGTGACGTGCCCGCTTGCGTGAAAACGCGAAGATATTCGACCGCGCTGGCAATGACGAAAGCAAGTTCCTGCGCTTCGCTGCCCCCGGCCGCATGAACGTTACGGCCATCGGCGACTGCGAATGGTCCGGTGAACCCTCGTTCTGATAGATCGGCGACAATGCCGGCGAACAGCTTTGCGATCTGCGGCGAGGGCAAAGGCGAACTGCCGCTGCGGGCTTTGGCACCGAGCGGATCGTAGCCGAAACGAATTTGCGTTTTGTCTGGTGCGATACCCCGCTCCCTCAGCACTGTCGCTAGATTTTGTCCGGCATCTTTGTGCTGGGCGCTGAGATCGAGTTCGAGCGCAATGCCGGCGTCCAGGTAGACGCCGTCGAGCGCGTTGGCGATCGTTTCCTTCGTGGCGTCGAGGCCGTAACCGTGGGCGCCAACGCTTCCGGCGAAGACGAGGCTCAACCCGGTTGCGCCATTTTCGAGGTCGTCGAGGGCCTGCTTGTTGGCTGCCTTTGCCTCGGGATGATCGACGCGCTGGATCACCTGCCACGGGACAGCGGGTCGGCCGGCGACCGCTGGTGCCGACGCCGCACGGGGGTACAGGGGCTCAACTCTCAGCCCGTCATAGGTCGTGCCCACAAGCCTTTTTTCGAATGAGGCGCCCTTAAGGGCAGCCTCGACCAGTCTCCGCCAATCATCCCGGGTGGTCGGCGGGAACTCGGCGGCGAGGGGAAAATCGTCACTCATAGGGGCAAAATGACACAGCCGGCTGTACTGGGCTATCGGCCGTCACGGCAGGCGATGGATCTGGCCGGCATCCACGGCACGGGCAGCCTCATCGACGCGCTGGCCCGCAATGACACGGTCTCCTGCAATCTCCGCCAGCGGCACCAGGACGAAAGCACGCTCGAACAAGCGCGGGTGTGGCAGAGTCGAGATTCGGCTCATTCAACGTGAGGTCGTCATAGGCAAGAATATCGATATCGGCGGTGCGCGGGCCGTTGCGCTTTTCGTGCGCGCGGTCGCGGCCGAGCCTGAGCTCTACATCCTGGGCGCGTGTCAGGAGCTCACGGGGCCCAAGTGTCGTTTCAACCACGATCGCGAGGTTGACGAAATGCGGCTGATATTTGAAGCCCCATGGCGGCGTTCGGTAATCGGACGAACGAGCCAGCAGACGCACTTCTTTTCCGTCGCAGAGCAGTCCGATGGCGCGATCGAGAATGGCGCGGCTGTTTCCGACATTGCCTCCCAGCGCCAGTAGCGCTTCAGGCATGGCGGCTCCTTACAAGCGTTACCCCGACGTCGCTGAAGGTGGCCGCGATCGGGGCGTGCGGCTTGTGTATCGTGATGCGCACGGATCGCACCCGCGGAAAGGCGGCGAGGACAGCGTCGGCGGCACGCCCGGCGGCAGCTTCGATCAGCCGAAGGCGTTGGGCGCAAAACGCCTTGCTCACGCAGTCGACGACTTTGTCGTACGAAACCGTATCGACGACTTTGTCGGAGCGCGCCGCGGCAGAAAGGTCGATCTCGAGGTCGAGATCGATGATGAAAGTTTGCCCCACCTTGGCTTCGTGCGGCATCACGCCGTGATAGGCGTGAAGAGCAAGGCCTTTGACGAAAATCCGGTCGCTCATCGTGCAGCCTCGATGGCAGCGGCTACCCGTAACGCTTGCACGGTCTCCGCGACGTCATGCACCCGGATGATCGCGGCTCCTTGTTCGACGGCAAGCAGATGAGCCGAAATCGAACCGCCGATGCGCTCGTCCGGTGTGGAAGGTGTCACGGTGCTGATGAATCGTTTCCGTGATGCCCCAACGAGCAAGGGCAAGCCGAAGCGTTTGAATTCAGCAAGCCTGGCGATGCAGGTGATGCTCTGCTCCGGTGTCTTACCGAACCCGATGCCGGGATCCAGGACAATTTGCTCAGGTGCAATGCTGGCGCGGGCAGCGATTTCCAGGGAGCGTGAAAAAAACTCGATCACGTCGGAAACAATGTCGATGACCGGATCTGCCGACTCGCGATTGTGCATCACGATGACCGGCACGCCGCGTTTGGCGACCAGCGGTGCCATATCGGGGTCGCGCTGCAGACCCCACACGTCATTGACGATCGCCGCACCCTGATCGAGCGCCCACGCTGCAATCGAAGCCTTAATGGTATCGATCGACACCGGCACGCCAAGCCTGACCACTTCGGGCAATACCGTCGCGAGCCGGCTCTTCTCGTCATCGGCCGACACTGGAACTGGGCCTCCATAGGGCCGGGTGGATTCTGCTCCGATATCAATGATATCGGCTCCCTGAGCGGCCATATCGCGGGCATGCGTGGTGGCTTTGCCAGGTTCGAAGAACCGGCCGCCATCCGAGAAAAAGTCCGGCGTGACATTGAGAATGCCCATGACAAGCGGGCGTTCGCGCGCCAATAGCCCAGCAAGCACGTTTGGAGCAGCGTTTCGTGCCGATCCGGCGCCAATTTCGAGGGTTCGGGGCATTTCCATGCCGGCCGCTTTGCGCGGTCGGCGAGGGGCTGTCAAGCGCACCGGGGTGCGGGTCAGTAAGTGATTTTCAACGGCAACAGCTTCGCGTTTTCGATCCAACGCTTGACCATTTTTTCCGACGGTAAAAGCCGGACTAGTTTGCGTTTGCGATTGGCATCGGCCATCGCCTTGGCGAGATTTATCGGATTTCGATACTGGAGTTCCTTGACGGTATCGACGCCCGCCGCCTGCAACAGTTCGGCGTACTCCTTGCGCACCCCTTTGATGCGCATGCGGTCCGCAACGTTCGCCCAGCACAAAAACTGCTGCTCGTTGAAGCCGGTCTTCAAAGCGAGCGTCTTGCGTCCCTTCACAGTACGTGCCGCCTCAAGCAGGCGGTCGGTCGACCTGATCCCCACCGACTTGAGAACGGCGGCGACCTCGCCGTCGATCCCGTCGATATCGGTGATGGGATAGGACATTCCGTGCCTCCTCCGCCTTTTCTTTTATTTATCGTCCAAGTGAAACGGTTCAAACAAACTGACTTAAGCCCGGGATCGCTCCGACGATTTCCCCCACGGCATCGTCGCCGATTTTTTCCCGGGCATAGGCGATAGTTTCGCGAGTAACGCCCTGCACCTGACCCATGCTCAGCCCTGCCGACATCATTTTCGTTCCGGCCCCCATGATGCCACCCATGGGAAACGCGCCACCAGATTCCGAATGTTGTGCGAGTAAGGTCTCCACCCCTGGAAGCCGATCAATGAGAGCCTGTACCTTGTCAGGCGGTCCCTCCTTGCGGAGGAAATCGAGGATAATGCCAACCGCCTTCTCGGCGGTACCGCGATCGACGCCGACATTGGCGACGAGACGGCCGACTAGCTCATCCATGACCCCTCACCCCCCGCACTTGTGGCGGATTGAGGTCCATATTGAACATCGATTTCGGCCATGACAAGCGGGGTTAAGTCGCAATTATCTCGAGTGCGACCGTGGTGCAACATTCAACGGATAAGTCTTGCCGACATCTCGAATGACATCGTTTGTCGACGAGTGCTGCAGCACGGTTCCTGCTGGCAGTTGCGGCATCGAACGCTATCTAGTCCATGCAAGGTGCATTCTTGCCCATTGGTGTGATCATGAAACTTGAGGTAGACCTCGCAGGCACTTATTGGCGTTCCATCTGTTGCCGAAAAGTCCCGCTAGAATAAGGATATAGGCCAAGTGTTGATCGCCCGGTTGCTCAATCGGGCTTGCCCATACGGAGTTGTTCATGAGCACACTCGACGCGGTTCTTGACCGCATCGACCGAGATATCGATCAAAGTCTTGACCGTTTGTTCGCTTTGTTGCGGATCGCATCGGTTTCGACGGATCCTGCCTTCGCCGATCAGTGTCGTGCTGCCGCGGAGCATGTTGCCGCAGACCTGAAATCAATCGGCTTTGAGACAAGCGTGCGCCCGACGGAAGGCCATCCGGTCGTGGTTGGAAAAGCGAACGGGGCCGCGGGGCCGCGTGTGCTGTTTTACGGGCACTATGACGTCCAGCCAGTCGATCCGCTGAATTTGTGGAAGACACCTCCGTTCGAGCCTCGTGTTGAAACCCTGCCTGACGGACGTAAAATCATCGTGGCGCGTGGGGCCTGCGACGACAAGGGGCAGGCGATGACCTTCATAGAGGCCTGTCGAGCCTTCAAGGCGGTCACCGGCAAGCTGCCGCTGCCCATTACCACAATGATCGAGGGCGAAGAGGAGTGTGGTTCGCGCAACTTGTTCAAGTTCGTGCGCGACAATGCCGCAGAGTTTAAGCTCGACCTTGCGCTGGTCTGCGATACCGCAATGTGGGATGCCGCCACCCCCGCGATAACGACATCGCTGCGCGGACTGGTCTACGAGGATGTGAAAATTACCTGCGCCGACCGCGACCTGCACTCCGGGGTGTTCGGCGGAGCGGCGCAAAATCCGTTGCGGCTGCTGTCGGCAATTCTCGGCTCAATGTGGGACGACGACGGCCGCGTCGCGATACCCGGATTTTACGATGGGGTGAAGGAATTACCGGCTGATATCAAGGCCGACTTGAAAGGCCTCAACCTCACGTCGGAGAAATTTCTCGGTCCGATCGGCTTGCAGAAGCCGTCCGGCGAGAAGGATCGCATGCTGATCGAAATGGTCACGACGCGTCCGACCGCCGAAATCAATGGCATCATCGGCGGATATACCGGGGAGGGCGCCAAGACCGTCATTCCGGGCGAAGCCAGTGCAAAGGTCTCGTTCCGGTTGGTCGGCGAGCAGGATCCGGAAAAGATTCGCGACGCCTTCCGTGCTTTCGTCCGCGAGCGATTGCCGTCGGACTGCAGAGTGGAATTTGGCAACTTTGGCCTGGCCCCGCCTTTGCAACTGTCATTCGACAATCCGGCACTCAACAAGGCCCGGGAAGTGCTCGCGCAGGAATGGGGGCACAAGGCGGTGACGGTCGGCGCCGGCGGATCGATCCCGATCGTGGCGGACTTCAAGAGCGTGCTCGGAATGGACTCGCTTCTCGTCGGGTTCGCGCTCGATGATGACCGCGTGCACTCGCCGAATGAAAAATTCGACTTGAAGTGCTATCACAAGGGTATTCGCTCCTGGGCGCGCATTCTCCACGCGCTCGCAGCAGCCTAGCGTCTTCACCGGCTATCTGAGCTGATCGGCGACCTTGTCGATGCCGGCTTGAGAGCAGACGTCGTCCTTGCCGGGCGAGCCTGAGATGCCCACCGCACCCACGACCTCGTTGCCGGCCTTGATGGGCAGGCCGCCACCCAACGCGAGTACGCGAGTGTATTGCCGTGAGCCGACGGTGTCGGGCCTGTCGGAGAGGCGCTTGACGAAATCGGCAGACGGTTGGCTGAAGGTGCGTGCGGTGTAGGCCTTACGCTCGGCCCCTTCGGGCGTATGTAATCCGGCGCCGTCGCCGCGAAGCATGACGATCGTCTGGCCGCTCCTGTCCACGACGGCGACCGAAACCTTGAAGCCCATGCTCTCGCATTGCGCCAGCGCCGCCTGGGCGATCGTCTGAGCCATGGCAAGCGAGACGTTCTTTTGGGTGACGAGTCCCTGCGCGAAGACCGTCGATGACAATGCGGTCGCAATTGTCAGACCGGCAAATGTCTTGAGTGAAAGCGACATGGATATGCCTCCCGCGTTACGTCACGCCCCGCAAGAACTTACCCCAGCGCCGACCGCTTGTTTCAAAGGCACGGAAATGTGAGCGGCTATTTTTTCAGCTTGTAGCCGGTTCTGAACATCCACCACACCGTGGCGAGACATGCTGCTAGAAATAGAAGCGTCATGCCGACGCTGACATTATGACTTACGTCAGCGATCTCGAAAAAGCTCCAGCGGAAACCGCTGATCAGGTAAACGACCGGGTTGAACAGCGCGATCGTCTGCCAGACCGGCGGCAGAACGCTGGTCGAATAGAATGTCCCGCCGAGAAAGGTCAGCGGTGTGATGATCAGTAGCGGTATGATTTGAAGTTTTTCGAAGCCCTCCGCCCATATGCCTATGATGAAACCGAGCAGGCTGAACGTCGCCGCAGTCAGCAACAGGAAGGCGACCATCCAGAAGGGATGCGCGATTTGCAACGGCACAAAAAGCCAGGACGTTGCCAAGATAATCAGACCGAGGATGATCGACTTCGTCGCCGCCGCCCCGACATAACCGAGCACGATCTCGAAAGGAGACACCGGCGCCGATAGAATTTCGTAAATCGTCCCGGTAAAGCGCGGGAAATAAATGCCGAAGGAGGCGTTCATCGTGCTCTGTGTCAGCAGCGTCAGCATGATAAGGCCGGGGACGATGAATGCGCCGTAGGGGACGCCTTCGATCTCCGTGATGCGTGAGCCGATGGCGGCGCCGAACACCACAAAATAAAGGGACGTGGAAAGCACCGGCGAGACGATACTCTGCCAGATGGTGCGGCCCGTGCGCGCCATCTCAAACTGGTAGATTGCAGATACAGCCCGCAGGTTCATCGCCTGTCACTCACCAGTCCAACGAATATGTCCTCGAGCGACCTCTGCGTGGTCTGCAGATCCCGGAAGCGGATGCCTGCACGATTTAGATCGGTCAGCAGTCCGGTAATACCGGTGCGCTCAACCTGACTGTCATAGGTAAACACCAGTTCCGTCCCGTCCGCCGCCAATTCGAGATTGTAGGCAGAAAGCTCCGCTGGCACCGCGTCGAGTTTCTTTTGCAGATGCAAGGCGAGTTGCTTTTGCCCGAGCTTGCGCATCAATTCGTTCTTGTCCTCGACCAGGATGATTTCGCCCTTGTTGATGACGCCGATGCGGTCGGCCATATCCTCGGCTTCTTCGATGTAATGCGTGGTCAGAATGATCGTCACGCCAAAATCGCGAAGATCACGGACGACCTGCCACATGTCCTTGCGCAATTCGACGTCGACCCCGGCAGTGGGCTCGTCAAGAAACAGGATTTGCGGCTCGTGCGACAGCGCCTTGGCGATCAACACCCGCCGTTTCATGCCGCCTGACAGCGTCATGATCTTGTTGTCTTTCTTGTCCCAGAGCGAAAGTGCGCGCAGCACTTTTTCGATGTAGGCCGGATTATTCGGCTTGTTGAACAGCCCGCGACTGAACGACACGGTTGCCCAGACGCTCTCGAAGGAGTCAGTGTGCAGTTCCTGCGGCACCAGTCCGATCAGCGAGCGGGCCGCACGATAATCCTTGATGATGTCATGGCCATCGACCGCAACCTTGCCCTGGGTCGGCACCAATATGCCGCAAATGATGCCGATCAGGGTGGTTTTGCCCGCGCCGTTCGGCCCCAGCAGCGCAAAAATTTCGCTGCGGCGGATGTCGAGATTGATGTCGCTTAACGCCTTGAAGCCAGACGCATAGCTTTTCGACAGGCCTTTGACGGAAATGATCGGTTGCATGAATGGGAATCGTCCGGGGAGGTGCAGGCGCCATATAGGCTGTGATGCGCGGTCGCGCCAGCCGGATTGATACGACCAAAGTGTTAGGCCAAATCCGCCAATGCATTCAGGCTGGTCAACACTCGTGCGGGAGCAAAGTCACCGTATTCGTCGGGCATTTTCGCGCGGTTGATCCACATGCTGCGGAAGCCGACCGAAACACCCGCCATCACGTCCCAGCGGTTTGAAGAGACGAAGGTGACGTCACCAGAGCTGCATCCGAAGTGTTGCGTGACGAGACCGTAGACTTCCGGCCGCGGCTTGAACATTTTCAGCGTATCAACAGACAATAGCGCGTCGAGATCGCTGCCGATGCCGGCAGCATCCACAGCACCCTTGAGCATGGCCGGTGACCCATTCGAAAGAATGCCGGTCATGCAGCCCTTCGTCTTCAGCGATTTGAGTGTCGTGCGCGCGTCGGGATATGCATCGAGCTTGAAATAAGCGTCCAGCAGCTTGGGCCTGAGCGCTTGGTTCGCGCCGGGGACAAGCGCCAACGCGTAATCGAGCGCACGTTCAGTCAATGTCCAGAAGTCCGTGTAGTGCCCGGCCAGCGTGAGTGTCCAGCTGTATTCGAGCTGTTTGGTTCGCCACACGGACGAGATCCGGTCGGCGTCGGGTCCCATCTCCTGCCGATGCCGCGCTATCGCTGCGTGCACGTCGAACAATGTCCCGTAGGCGTCAAAAACGAAAATCGACATCAATTCCTCCAAATGAGGATTCCATGGTCTTTTGCCGCGGCGGTATCGTAAGATTGCGCCGTTAGTTCGTCATTGCCGGGATCCGGCAATCCATGAACCTTCCAGCAGTGGAAGCGCACCATGGAGGCGCGGGTCAAGCCCGCGCATGGCTTGTGATGGAGAATGGCCCATGCCGGGACAAAATTGGTCGAAGACCTGGACCTTCTACGAAGGCGAATGGCGCGAAGGGAATGTCCCGATCATGGGGGTGCGCGATCACGCCGCGTGGCTCTGCTCTTCGGTGTTCGACGGCGCCCGCACATTCGAAGGCGTGTCGCCCGATCTCGATTTGCATTGCGCGCGGGTGAATGCCTCTGCCGAAACCATGCATCTCAAGCCCGTCGTCTCCACCGAGCAATGGCTCGAACTGACCCGCGATGGCACGAAACGCTTTGACAAGGATGCAGCTCTCTATGTTCGTCCCATGTACTGGGCCGAGCGCAGCGGCACATTGCTGGTTGCGCCCGATCCAAAGTCCACAAAATGGTGTTTAAGCCTTTACGAGGCTCCTATGCGGAAGCCCGAAGGCTTCTCCGTGACGCTGTCGCCTTACCGTAAGCCAAGTCTTGAGTGCATGCCCGTCAACGCCAAGGCCGGCTGCCTCTATCCCAACAATGCGCGTGCGCTTCTCGAAGCAAGCACGCGTGGCTTCGGCAACTGCGTGGTGCTCGATCTGCTGGGAAACGTGGCAGAGCTTGCCACCGCCAACATTTTCATCGGAAAGGAGGGTGTCGTGTTCACCCCGGCACCGAACGGTACGTTTCTCAATGGCATCACGCGTCAGCGTGTTATCAAGCTTTTGCGCGATGCCGGGGTGGACGTAGTCGAAGCAGTATTGAGTTACCGCGATGTGCAGAACGCCGATGAGATTTTCTCGTCAGGCAACTATTCCAAGGTCATGCCGGTCAACCATATTGACGAACGTTCATTGCAGCCCGGACCGCTCTATCGCAAGGCGCGCGAACTATACTGGGACTATGCGCATGCATAGGCTGGTCGGCGTTTCTCGATGAGCGCTCCTGTTGCCATCGTCGGTCTCGGTTTGATGGGCGAGGTCTATGCTCGCCGTCTTGTCGATGCAAAAATCCCAGTGACCGGGTTCGACATCGATGCCGCCCGCCGGACGCGGCTGGCCGAGATCGGAGGCCGGCCCGCTCAGTCGATTGCCGAACTTGCACGACCTGCACGTTGCGTCATCGTCGCGGTGTTCAGCACCGATCAGGTCGAGGATGTGGTTGAGAACCACCTGGTACCGGCGCTCGGTGACAGCTCGGGCAAGATCGTCCTGTGTATGAGCACCTGCGACCCCGATCGGGTGGCGGCGCTCGCGCGACGGCTTATTCCGCGCGGCCTCCGCTATCTCGATGTGCCGGTTTCCGGCACCAGCGATCAGGTGCGGCGCGGCGACGGTGTCGCGCTTATCGGCGGCGATGTGGCAATTGCTGACGAGGTGAAGGACGTTCTGGATGCGCTTTTTGCGCGCCGGTTCCTTATCGGCAACGTCGGCGATGGTGGTCGTGCCAAACTTGCCGTCAATTTGATCCTCGGCCTCAATCGCCTGGCGCTTGCAGAAGGCCTCGTCTTCGCCGAGCGCCTCGGGCTTGATCCCACTGAATTCTTGAACGTCGCACGTGGTTCGGCTTCGTATTCCCAGGTGATGGAAACCAAAGGGCCGAAGATGGTGCGCAATGACTTTTCGCCGGAAGGCCGGGTCAGGCAAACTCTGAAGGACGCGCGCCTGATGCTCGACCAGGCGGCCGCCGCCGGTCAGAAACTGTCGATGCTTGAAGTGCACGCCGCGGTGCTCGAAGCCTGCGTGCGCGCCGGTGAGGCGGATCTCGACAACAGCGCGGTCATTCGGGAAGTGCGTCGACGCGGCAAACATTAGCGGCCTGCGACCGCGACCGCCTTGCCCTCGGCAATTGAGCGAATTGTCGCCTCGAAAGCGCTGACGACGTCGAGCATATCGGCCGTTGACACAGGGAAGGGTTTCCCCGTTTCGATCGTTTCGGCGAAAGCCTCAAGCAGAACGCCAAGAGAATCTGCGGGCGGGAAGGTTTTCGTTTCGGGTTGGCCGCCGATCATCGCGATCGTAAGCGACGTCTCCTCGCGCGCTTCCGCCGAGCCTTTGGTGCCGAAGAGGTGGATGCGCCAGAACATCGGCGCAGCGCGCACGGTGGCAAGCAGGCCTGTCGCGCCGTTTTCGAACTGCATCAATGCTGCCGCGACATCGCGTGGATCGGGAGGCGGCTTCTGTGCGAAAACCCGCGCGTCAACTTTTGCGACTGGACCGGCGAGGTTCACGAATGCATCGAGCACGTGCAATCCGGCGCCCGTCATGCCGCCGCCCGGCAACTCGCGCGGGTCGTCGCGCCAGCCGCCTTTGACGCGGGTCGAATGCTCATTGCTGAAATTACCCTCGATATGCAGGATCTGGCCCAGTGTCCCGTCGGCGACAATTCGTTTCATCTCGCGCATGCACGGAAAGCAGCGCTTGTTGTTGCCAAGCGCAAATGGCACTCCGGCCTTTTTCGTGGCCTCGATGGCGCGTTCAGCTTCAGCGCGCGTGAGCGCAAGCGGCTTCTCGCACCAGACCGGCTTGCCCACCGCGGCGATCGCGGAGATCTGTCCCACGTGAAGCGAATGAGGAGTTGCAAGAAAGACTGCCTGCACGCGGGGGTCGGCGACCGCTTCTTCGAACTCGGTCGATAGTTCGAACCCTTTGGCGGCCGCGAAATCACGGACCAGCTCCGGCTCCTTGCTGACACCGCGGATGAACGTCAGGCGCTTGCTTTTGCCCTGTACCGCCTCGACGATGTTTTTCCCCCACCGGCCAAGGCCGATGACTGCTGCATTGATCATGAAAAAGTCGACGAAATTGCGTAAAGAGGATGCATGGATGGCACATAGTAGACAAGCCGGCACGCAAACGGCAATGCGACGAAATTTTCAGGGGAGAAAATAAATCATGAACGTCCAGGAGCAGAATGAGCGCGGACTCAAACTACGCGTCGACATGTTCGGCCGGGAAGCTGTCGACAAGCGAATGAATGCATTCGGCGATTTCGGAAAGCCATTGCAGCATATCATCAATGCTTACGCCTATGGCGACGTGTGGCAGCGCCCGTCATTGCCGCCGGCCGTGAAGTCGCTTGTCATGGTCGCGATGATGGGGGCCGCCGGGCACAACAATGAACTACGTGTGCACCTCAAGGGCGCGCTGAAGAACGGCTGCTCCGCCGAGCAGAATTCAGGACGTGCTTTTGCTGCTCACGATGTATTGCGGGATTCCGGCTGCCAATGAGGCGCATCGCATCGCAGCCGATGTGCTGAACGAAGAGAAACGGTGAAGGGTCAGGGCGGCGGTTCGGTCAAAAGGTTCGGGACCGGGCGGCCGCGGATGTCATACACGCGGGCGTAGATGACGTCCCCGCGTGCGATTTCGACGAGCACCGGCGCGGTCAGGTCGCGGCAATAAAAGGTGCCGAGCATCATGGCAAAGTCCGCGCGTTTGCGGTCCCATGTGGTCTCGAAATCAGGTCCGAGTGCGACTTCGGCAGGCCTTTGCGGACCGCAGATCTCCACCGTCCAGCGGCGGCCCGCAGGTGGCTTAAGCCCCAATTTGTCGAGTTTGACCTTCAGCGCGTCGCTCGCTTGCTTGAACGCGAGACCCCAGTAATCGAGCATGTAGTTGTCGTGCGCCATCCGAACGCCGCCCGATGCTCGGTTGAACGCCGTGTACTGATAGGGATGCAGCCGCACCATGTCGGTGACAGGCAGTGCCAGTCCTCCGACAAAGGCGGCGACGAGCACACCTGCTGCAAACGTGCTTACGGCGAATGCGCGTCCAAGTAGCCACGCCCCCGTAAGTCCGCCAAGCACGGCGAAGGGTGGTAATAAAAACACGAAGTGGCGCAGCCCATTATAGAGAGCCGGGTGTGTGAGCATCGCGACAAAAACCGGTAGGAATGCCGCGGCCGCAACCATCGCCAAATTGGCGCGGCGGTTCAGCGCCACGTCACTCCGTCCAATGGTGACAAGCGCGCCAACGGTGCCGGCAATCCCGAGCACCAGCATTATTTCCGGTAGCTTGAGAACAAACAGGTGCGGCAGGTAGCTGGCCGGCATTTCAGTTACGGCGAACAATTTCCCGGCGTACAGCTCCCGCCAGGGTTTTTCGAAAAACGTGTCGAAGTATTCGGCGGCGCGGATTGGATTGAGTGGCGCGAGCACAGACCACGGCCACAACAATCCCATGATCAAGTAACCGATCACGAGAGCTGGAATTGATCGCAAGACGAACGCGCTGAGCCTTACCGAAGCTTGTTTGATCCCAAGCGCGCGGCCTTCGCCAATAAGGATGACGATCAGGCCCGCCAAGGCGCAGGGCGCAGCAACTCCGGCAAGAATCCGGGAGCCAAACGCGAGCCCAAGGCCGGTTGCAAGGAGTCCGATTGTCGCCACGCGTGGCCGTGGATACTCGTCAAACGCGCGTACGACGGCGAGCAGCAGCACGGCCATGGCGGTTGCGAAAGGCGTGTCCTTCGCATTCATGAACATATGACCGTAATAAAGTGGGCACGTCGCAAGCAGCACGAGCGCAATCAGTCCGGTGACCGGTCCGCCAAGCCGTCGGCCGATGCGCCATGTCGTGATCAAGCCGACGATGCCGACAGCAGCCCCGATAAGGCGTCGCGTTTCGAACAACCCGAACGGAAACACTTTCGCCGCGAGTGCCGCAGCCATGTCGAAGCCGCCGCCGTATTTGTACAGGTTGACGAAAGAAAGCGCGCGCTGGTCTGAAAAGCCGGAGCTGTAAAAGGCGAGCAGCAGATCGCCGTATTCGGAATGGGTGTAGTCATCCCACCCGAGGCCGTAGTCGCGGAACGTCGCCGACGCGATGACTGCAATGACACCAAGGACGACAAGAGCCAGACGGTCGGCGAACAAATTCGCCGACCGCCAGCGGGATGTTTCCGGAAAATCCCGCGAGGTTCGGTCCTCTGCGCTTGGCCTACTTGGTCGCCGCAACGAACATTTCTTCGACGTGGTCCCAGTTCACCAAGTGATCCAGGAACGCCTTGAGATAATCGGGCCGCCGATTGCGGTAGTCGATATAATAGGAGTGCTCCCACACGTCGCAGCCGAGAATTGGCGTTGCACCATGAACGAGCGGATTTTCGCCATTCGGCGTCTTGCTGACGATCAGTTTCCCGTCTTTGACTGCAAGCCACGCCCAGCCTGAGCCAAACTGAGTAACACCGGCCTGCGTGAAATCTTCTTTCATCTTGGCGACGCCGCCGAGATCGCTGTCGATTTTTGCCTTAAGCTTTGCTGGAATCTTGTCGCCGCCGCCATTCGGCTTCATCCATTTCCAGAAATGTGTGTGGTTGTAGTGCTGGCCCGCATTGTTGAAGAGTCCGGCGTTCTTGCCGAATGATCCTTTCACCACTTCCTCGAGCGATTTGTTTTCCAACCCGCTGCCTTCCAGAAGCTTGTTGCCATTGTCGACATAGGCCTTGTGATGCTTATCGTGATGGTATTCGAGTGTCTCGCGCGACATATAGGGCGCGAGCGCGTCGTGAGCGTATGGCAGATCGGGCAACTTGAACGACATCAGATCCTCCTCGGTGCACAAACGATGAATCGAATAAACTGGTTCTCGGATGAAACTGGCCTGTCCCGGACGAGTTCCTCAATCAAGCTAATTAGGCGGTGACGCGGCTCCGAGCAACCAAGCGCAGCCGGCTGGGCACATCAATAACCGGTCCAGCATTAGATGACTTCTAGCGGAGAAAGCACCGTCTATTTAGAGGTTGCCGCCGGCTTTCGAAAAAGCGAGAATTTGCCTTTACCAGAAGAATTTAGCCGGAAAACTGCGGCGAAAGTTGCTGGTCGAGAGGGGATCATAAAGTATGGCGGTATTGCTGTTCAGCGTCGGCACTTTCGCCCTCGTGGCGGGGCTGGTGATGGTCGGATTTGGTATTCCGATCAACGAATTTAGCTTCGGAAATACCCTAATCAGCGCCGGCACCACCGCGGCCGTCGGTGGCCTCATCATAATTGCGCTCGGTGTAGCGGTCGGCCAGTTGCGGCGGATTGCCGAGGCGCTGGCAGGCGATATGCCGACGAGGTACGCCCAACCGATGGACCTCATGGAGGCCACGGATGCTTCGTCACCCGCGGCCGGAATCTCGGATCGTGTGGCTTTCCCGCCGCGCCCTAAATCGGAGACGCCGCTCGCCCGAATGGGATCGTTGCCAAATGTACCGACGAATACTGGGAGCGACGAGGGTTATGATCAGTTCGCACCAACATTGCCCAATCCGGAAGAAGGGCCGCTGGCGGTCGAGGACGAAATTTCCCTGTCACCGCCTCAGCCATCTGGCGGCTTGGCCCCGAAGGTCGATGTGAGAGGCCTTGCTGACAGGGGTCAAGGACCGGTCCCAAGCTGGAAACCATCCCCTCCGTCTACTCCGCCGGCTGGATCGCCCGCACGGCCGCTTCAACCAGCGAGGTTCGATGCGATGTGGCCGGCCGAGGCAAAGGCGCACAAATCCAATGTCACAGATGACGCCAAGCGATCGTCTGGGCCGGGGCGCGATGCGCTTCCTCCCCTATCCAAACGTGCTGAGCTCGAAGCGCAAAAGCCGCGTGCAGTCGCTATTCTAAAATCAGGCGTCGTCGATGGAATGGGCTACACGCTCTATGTCGATGGCTCGATCGAGGCGGAATTGCCACAAGGCACTTTGCGGTTTGCCTCTATCAACGAACTTCGCAGCCACCTTGAAAAGAATTCGTAGCCGACAGCCGGACTACACCGGCTCCTCTTTTCTTGGTTTTTCTTTTCCGAAACACCGCCTTCGTCGCATATGACCTAATATTGTCGTGTTGGACAATGAGCTTTTTCTTGCAACTACAGAATTGGGATAGTATTTTTAAATATAGGCCCTCCATTCGTCAGCGTGCAGCTGTTGGTTGAGAGGGGTGTTTGAAGGGGAATGGGTTGCCGACAACGGCAGCCTCGTCAAACAGGGCAGTTGCAATGACAGACACCACAGCCAGTGGAAATTTCATCGAACTGACCGCAGAAATCGTGTCCGCTTATGTCAGCAACAATACGGTTCCTGCAGGCGAGATTCCGGGGCTGATCAATCAGGTCCACGCGGCACTCGCAAGAGTGTCCGGGAAACCTGCGGAAGGCTCCTCCGAGCCGCTTAAGCCTGCGGTTTCGGTCAAGAAATCAATTACCCCCGAGTACATCGTCTGCCTCGAAGACGGCAAGAAATTCAAATCGCTGAAGCGGCATTTGCGTACCCAATACAACATGACACCCGAGCAATATCGCGAAAAATGGGGTCTGAATGCCGACTACCCGATGGTCGCGCCAAATTATGCCGCGGCGCGCTCGCAGCTCGCCAAACAAATGGGACTTGGGCAACAGCGGCGCCGACGTGCAAAATAGCGGCTGGCCGGCCTACGGGCTGATAAGTATAAAATCCTAAAAAGTGTGGGCAACGTCCCGGGGTCACAACAGCCTCTTTACATTTTGGCGATATCGTAGGTATATAGTCCTATGGAAAGGATCGCCCCTTGCGCTCGTTTTGTACGCCCCCAAGATCAGAACTCCGGAAAACCTGCGATCATGGCGCAGTCGATCATCGTGATGATCCGCGCGCCGGCGAACTTTTGGAACGCATCCTCGGCGAGCCGGGATTTGGCGTGCGGACATGAGCGTGAAACATCAGACCCAACAGCCTGTTCCGGATTCGCAGCAGCCTGAAATTGACGGCTTTCGTGCTCAACATCTCGTTCTTGGGGAGCGCGAGGTCGCCACTGTGACCGGCCGTGCCAAAGTTGTCGTCAACGAGAATGAAAGCCCCTTGGTGTGGCTTGCGCGGCGGCGCGGGCGTGACGGCCGGCCGATGGTCGAGCCGCATCAGCTCCAGGCCGGTGAACGGCTGCGCGCCGAATTCACGCGCGCACATCTCATGCCGCGAACGACTTCTAACTGGTCGAATCCGGTTCCGTCCGACCGCCGATCAGGAGGACAACGGACGGCTTTTTTGGCGGATACGGTCATTGCCGCCCGGCAACGCATGCATCACGCGCTTGACGCGGTCGGCCCGGAATTTGCGGGTCTGCTCGTCGATGTATGCTGTTTTTTGAAGAGGCTCGACGTAACCGAGCGTGAGCGCGGCTGGCCGGCGCGCTCGGCGAAGATCGTGCTGCAACTCGCGCTTGAACGTCTCGCCCGGCACTACGGCTATGCACCTAGTACAAGCGGCCGCAGGCGCTCGCAGGTGCGCACTTGGCTTGCGGATGACGCGGCGTTTGGCGTTGACTGACTGTGCCTATGCTACGGCAGCCAGGGCCGCGCCGGCTTCAGCCCGGATCCGCTGCACCATCGAACGCAAGCCGTTTGAGCGTTGAGGCGTAAGATTTTCCCGGAGACCAATCCGATCGAACAGCGCCAACGCGTTGATGTCCAGAATTTCCCGTGCGCTCTTGCCGGAGTATAGCGCGAACAATATCGCAATCAGGCCGCGCACGATGTGGGCGTCGCTATCGCCTTCAAACGTGAGCATCGGCCCCGAAGATTCGCCGGATTTTACATGTGTCAGAAGCCAGACCTGACTGGCACAGCCTTGGACCTTATTAGTTTCGGAATGAGCGCTCTCGGGCAAAGGTGGCAGCGTGCGCCCGAGCTCGATGACGTAACGGTAGCGGTCGTCCCACTCCTCGAGCAGCGCAAAATTTTCAACGATCTCGTCAATAGCCGTCATGACGCACATATATACGCTCGGGGACGGCGCCGCCAATAGATTGGCAGGTGTCGAATGCGATGAACCGGCCTGAATTCAGTTGTTTATGCTGCTGGGCCGTTGGCGCGCGCTTCACGCCGTGGGGGCAACGGGACCGGGGCACGCCAGGCTGGCGCCATGTCGCTCGGGTTCAATGTGCCCTGACCGCCAGCCGCCTTGTTGTCGGCCTTTTCGGGCGCTGCGGACTTTTCACGAAGCTTCGTGATGAACTCATAGAGGGTCCGTGCGCCCGCCTCGGCCTTATGACCAATGGCGACGGCGACCTTGCCGCCTGTACTGCAAGCATCGGGTTGGCGTTCGCAGAAACCCCGCACGTCAGAAACAGCCGCGCTTGCGAATGTTACGGCTTCCGAAGCGTCAATTTGTGCATCTTGTGACGGCGATTTCGTGCCGCTGGGCAGCAGCACGCAGACAACGCACAGCCAGAATGCCATTCGCAGAAGGAAGAACATGACCCTACCCGTAACGATCCCCGGCAGCCGATACTCTGCCTTTGAGACAAACCGTAGCAGACAGCACTGAAACTGTTGTTCGAAATGCAACGAGCTTTTTGGTTAAACTCGAAGCGAATTTTCATCAAATTTTAAATACCCCCGGCTGCAATAAATTTCGCACGCGCACGTTCCGCCCTTATTTATTTGGCCTCAGTGGGCTGACGACATGGTTACCAGACCGTAAGAATTGGCTGCAGTCGGCTCGCGCATCATAAGAATAGCAACTGAAATTTCACCATGACCGGTGAAGAGCCGACCAATCGTCTTCGACGCCGCAGTTGATAAGGCATTGCCGCGTACCGCCTTTAGCCTTCGCTTAATCGCCCGTGTCCTAAGGTCGGTGCGAGACAGGGGCGCGTCCGCTTGCCGAGACGTGACAGGGACGGTGAGTTTTCTCTCGCCAATACGAAATTACGTCGACACTTTGGTGCCTGTCGCCGCGCAACAGGATGCCCTGTTGTTGGCGCGCTATCGTGCTTTCATTTTGCCACGTCTGATGGGAAGCCTCGCCGCGTTCGCGAGCCTTCCGGTCTATCTGGTCTTGCGCGGTGTACCGAACGAGATTGAAATCGTCGTCTTCTCTTGGCTCGTCACCCCAATTCTTATTGTCTACTACCTGGTTCGCACCGGGCGTTACGAGACCGCACATATTCTATCGTCGCTGTCCCTGACCGTACTTGTCGTTCTGGTCGCGGCTTACGCCGGGGGCATCGGGTCGTTTGCGGCGATCTGGCTCGTCATAGTGCCGCTGGAAGCGGCACTTTCCGGATCGCGCCGGGCTGTGTTGATTTCGGCGGCATTTTCGACGACTGCGGGACTATTGTTGCTGATGCTCAGCACGGCAGGGCTCTTGCAGCCGAACACCGCGGAAATGAGCGAAGTCCTTGCTGCATTCGCGATCGTTTCGGCATTGCTGTATGCGACAGGTCTGACGCTTGGTGCTGTGGCACTCGTTCGCACAGGCGCGCAGCTGCTAAGTGCCGAGGAAAACCGCTATCAGCTTTTGGTCCGGAACATGACGGACGTCATCATCCGCTGTGGCAATAGCGGCTCGGTTATTTTCGCTTCGCCGGCGGCTGAGACACTATTTGGAATTCCCATCAATGGACTTTCCGGACACGGCCTTTTCGAGCGCGTGCATGTCGCCGACCGGCCTGCGTTTCTGACCACACTCGCCGATGCGGCAAGCTCGGGTGACGGACGCTCTCTTGAATTTCGTATTCAGCGAAATGTCGGGGTGCGGCGCCCCGGCCAATTTGTCTGGATCGAAATGCGGTGCAGACCGTTCGACTGCGCGCTCACCGGACATGACAAAGCAGATCAAAATGTCGTTGCGGTCCTCCGCGATATCAGTGAGCGAAAGGCGCAGGAGAACGCGCTTGAGACGGCCCGACTTGAATCCGAGCGCGCGAGCGCAGCCAGAAGCCGCGTGATCGCCACCATAGGTCACGAGCTCCGCACGCCCCTGAACGCGATTATCGGATTCTCCGAGATGCTGACGAACCGCGCTCTTAAAATCAGCGCATCGGACCAGGTCGAATACGCGAAATTGATCAGCGGCTCGGGCCGCCATCTTTTATCCGTCGTGAACAGCATGCTCGACGCTTCGAAAATTGAAGCCGGTCACTTTGAGCTTGTCCGAGACACATTCGTGCCGGGACCGGCGATCGAAAATTGCGTCGATTTGCTGGCTTTGCAGGCGCGGGAAGACGGCATCGAGCTTAGGCAGCGTTTTGCTCCGAATCTGCCAGAGATTGCAGCCGACAAACGCGCTTTCAGCCAGATTCTGATCAATCTCATTTCAAACGCGATCAAGTTCACGCCGCGCGGGGGATGCGTCACCATTGGTGCGTCATGTGACGGACCAAAATTGGTGGTGACAGTCGAAGACACGGGTGTCGGGATTGAGCAAGACGATCTTGCGCGTTTGGGAGAAGCCTTTTTTCAGCCTCGCTCGCGCCATGACCGCAGGCCCGATGGATCGGGGCTTGGACTATCGATCGTCAAGGGGTTGGTGAAGCTGCATGATGGCGAGGTCGATATCCGCAGCCGTGTTGGCGAGGGAACGCGGGTAACGGTCCAATTGCCTATTGGCCTAAGCAACGACCGGACGCCGACCGAGCCGATAAAGCTCGTGGCCGAAGATCATCGAGACAATCTGCACGTTTCAAATGATTGGGTGAAAAAAAGTGCCTAGACGATCAACCCGCAGGGGTTCCGCAAGTTTCGACCGCGCTGGCCGGGTCGCCGCGCTGATCGCGCATCATCCGCGCGAGTTCGTCGCGATGATCATGTCGACAGTCGCCATTTTCGCGATTGTCACCAATGCGCTGTTTCTGCAAAAGGGTCCGCACCCGGCGCCGATATTCGCGGCCCGTCCGTTGCTCCAGCAGGAGGCAACGCTCCCGCCACGCTTCGCGGGCACGCCGTCCCATCTTGGGTCGGATTTGGCAGCCCAAGCGCGTGTCCAACTGATCGCAAATATTCAACGCGAACTGAGCCGCAAGGGCTTTTATGACGGACCGGCCGACGGAATTTGGGGGTCGAAAACGGACGCTGCGGTACGCGATTTTCTCCAGGCCTCCGGCTTGAAAGTCAATCCGGAGGCAAACGAGAGCCTGCTTCGCGCAATATCGAACTATGTTGCGAAGCCGGCGACGCCTACGGCCGCACCAAGCCCGCAGGCAATGGACCCGATCGCAAAATTGATTGCGCCGTCTAAGCGGATCGTGTCGATACAGCGCGCTCTCGCCGATTTTGGCTACGGACAGATCAAGGGAACCGGCGTGTATGATCCGGAGACACGCAGCGCAATCGAGAAATTCGAGCGCGATCACCGTCTTCCGGTAACCGGCCAGATTTCCGACCGTTTCGTGCGCGAACTTGCCGCCATGACCGGCCGTCCGCTGGAGTGAATGGCACCGCTACAATAGCTCGTGCTACTGAAGCCGATGCGCTTGAAAACCGGAATTTGGGTGTCGGCTTATTTGCGCCGCTGCAATGTTGAGGGTCTTTTTGCAGCAGTGCGCCGGCGCGGCGCCGAAGAGGCCGGCGCCATTTTCATCAAAATAAATCGGCTCGACGGCACCGGCACGCTTTACGGTCCGGCTCCACAGTCCGCGTTTGACGAGGCACATCCGGCCGACCGTCTGTTTGTCGCTCTTGCCGGGCGCGAAACGCCAGCAGCGGAATCAGATATCGAAGCACGCCTGACGAAGGAAATACGTTTTGACCCGGACCTTTGGATCATCGAGGTGGAGGACCGCACTGGCCGAAATTTCCTCGACAACATTGTGCAGTAGCGTCTTCTACCGTTCATTGATCTTGGTCCGCGCGGATCGCACGTTCTGCTTTTCGCCGGCGTGGGTTGTTGTTTCCGTTCCGGATGCGCGCGGGCCGCGGCGTTCATCATCCCAATAGACCAATTCATAGTCTGCACGCGGCCGCATGGAATTGGCCCGCCAGATGGTCAGCATGTGCTCGGCGGCAGCTGAACTCATCTCGCTGTAGAGCTGGCACAACTCGAAAATACGCCGGACGGATTGGCCGACGGCCGGATTAAGGAAAAGCAGAATTCGCTGCAGCACTTCGGTTTTCATGCCGAGGACCTTCGCGGCCACAACTACGGGTTCGCCTGAATTGTCGAATGAAATTCGCTCGGCGAGGCCCCGGCTGATATTGAGCGCGCGCGCAAGGATGCGGCCGAACTCGGATGGGTTTCGTCGCAGTGCCGCGCTTTCAAGGCGCCGGACCAGTTCTCCTTCGGGCGGCGCCGGGCGGCGACTTTTGGTGTCCGATACGACATCGAGGTTCGTTAGAATAAGACGGCGCTCTTCCGGCGCCGATGAGAAAAACAACTCGAGCAAGTCCTCGCCATTTTCGTGCCCGTCCGGTTCGGCGTCCGCCAGGCTCTCGAGCCTGCGGAGGATGGCTATCGGCGATTTCGGATATTGCCGGAGTTTTGCAGCAACCGCGGCGCGCGTTTTTACGTCGACCGAATCAATCAGGCCGAGCACCAGTTCGACATATTGAGTTTCCTCTTCGCCGCTGTGCAAAGGCCGTTGCACATATAAGTCGGTCAGGACCCGGGCGAGGGTGGGGCGTACATCTACGCCGTCCCGGCAGGCCAAATCGACCAGGCTGTCGACGGGAGCACGCACGGAAGGCTTTGCCATACTTGTACGCCGGCACTAACAGGATGGCCGACATTAGCTGTCGCTCGTTAGCAGAGCGTTAACCTTGCAAGTCCTTTAATTGCAGAAAGATGCCGGTCTGGCGGACCAGAGGAAACCACGCTGGGGCGGAAGGGGGACTGCAATGGGCGAAATCATCCGATTTCCCGACGACGCGAGCCCGCGCGGCGGCAAATATGTCGACGCAAATACCGAACCGGCGACGGTGATTATTCTTCCCGTTATCCGAATCGAGCGTGATCCCGATGGCTCAAATGGTCTTGAGCCGCATAGTGGGAACAATCACGGCCGCCGTCGGCGGCGCCGGGCCGCACGCTGACCGGGCCCACCAGATAACACCGATGAGAAATTTACCGCCACCAGCGCTCAAGAAGGTGTGGCGGCAGGCGCTTGCGCTCATCATCGTCACGTTTCTCGCCGGATGCGCAAACCACGACTTTGGCGAAGTTAATCCGGTATTGGTGACCGATGGAATTCACGACTGGATCGGACGGGATTCGGGCGGACCCAAGCGAATTCCTCCCTCGCGATTCGAATATACTGACGACGAGCGCGCCTTGCGCGATCTCGCTTACCCGCTGATCGAGCCGCCTTACGATCGGCAGCAATGGTACTCGGTTGCAGGCGAGTATGGTCTGTACCGCGCCAATTCAGCCGATTATCGAAGGTACTCTGAACGGCTGGAGTCCATGTGGCGCCGTTCGCCTTCCTCGCGGTATTCGCAGCTCACCGACGACATTCGCAACGATATCACACGCATGTCGCAATTTTTTGAAACCGCTAGTCGCGTGATCGACATCGATCAGAAGCGGCAAAAGAGTATGACCTACATTTCTGACCTCGGCAAAAAAGAGCATGTAAACGCGCTGCGCAGGATCCGGGAAAATGCGCACGTAGTGGCAATCGTCCAGCAAAGTCTCGCCGACCGTGTCGCCTCATACCATTTTGCTCTTGAGCGGCTTGTTATTATTACGCCTTCGCCGCAAGCGATCGAAGCCGAACGATCAATCAAATTGCTGCAAAATCAGATCGCGCGATATCAGCAACCTGCGCCCACCTGGGTACGTGAGCCAAGTCTGGCGTCGACGAACTAGATCATTTCCTGGATCGCGCCAGTTCGGTTTGCCGCACGCATCGCGATGCGGCGACGGCACTTTGTGCGACCGGCATTAATCCCGGTTCGGGCGCCATCGCACGGATGGCGATCAGACCAGTGGGTGTCGGCGATTTAACGATCAGCCGGTCGGCAGCGGTTATCTCTTCGTCTTCCGGCACTTGCTCGTGCTGTGCGGCTGTCATCAGGTCGAGCTCAATGACACGTCGGCCGGCAGCACGGTCGTTGATGGCATAATAGGCGACGTCATAGCGCGTATAGAAGGAAACCGAAGTATAGGCCGGGCTAACGGGCACGGTGAGCTTCAGTGGTCCTTCAGAAAGATCGTACCGGCATACGGCACTCGCGAACGCGGGGTCCATGAACGGCATGACCGCCTTCTCAGGCGATGGCATGGGCAGGGCGACGACCGTATTGACCGGTGCGATCGGCGTCAGTCGCGCGTAAGCATCCTGCGTCGCGGTGCGTGGCAAGATGATGACCGTTGCCAGATGCACGACCCCGCCAAGCAGCGCGCCACCTAAAAGCAGGAGCAGCCAACGGATCATGGGCAGCTCCGCGTTAAAACTGCGGGCATTGGCACTTCGCGGCCGGCCTTCGTCGAAACGCCGACGGCGGTGTCATAAAGACGCAGCACCAGCTGGTAACGCTCGATGCCGCCTGTCGGCAGCCAATTGCCGGGATTTGCGCGCGGCGCCACGACGATCTCGAAATTTCCGTCGGAGCGCCGGACAATTTCCTCGCTTGTAAATCCGTAGCGATTGATTGAATTCGCAATGAGATCGCCATCGTTATTATAGAGGGTCAACGTCCAAAAACGCGCGGCCGGGGTAATTCCGGACAGAACAATATCGCAGCGTCCATCGAGAAGCTTGCCCTTGTCGTCTGCCTGAACGGTAAACGATACCCCGTCACCGAGCGCAACCGGTAAACGTCCTGCGCGCGCGATGGACGCGCGCGCATATGGATCAGCGTCCACCGTTCCGGTTTTTGGCCAGGCCATCCAGCTCTCAATGGGCAACGCACCGAAGGCCGCACCACGGCTCAGGGCAAAGTAAGTCATGCCTAGGCCGACAAATGTTGCGACGGCGAGGGCGAACAAAGTTCCTGTTAGCAGACGCACGATCGATCCGATGACGTGTGTAAGAAATCGTTTCTGTCAGGAGAGGCTACGCCCGTCGCCCGACGGTGGCCAATCAGTTGTGGTTGCCGAATGCGCGCCCTTCGAGCGACACGGCAAGCGTGCCGCCGTTATCGGGTGCGTGCGCCTGTTTGTCCTTGCCGCTCGAGACGGTCGGCCGCGCCGGTGCAAGTGGTCCAAGGGCACGATTTGCGTCATCCATCATCCGTTCGACACGGACCAGGATATCAGCTCCGCGTTTGGTGAGAAGCGCTGGCCGTGGGGGTGGCTGAGGCTCGCTGGACTTCGACCTGACCTCGGCGACCGCCGGCTGTTGTCGTACCTGGGGCACAGCAACTCCGGGAAGTTGCTTTAGTTCGATGCCTTGATGGGCATAGGCCATGATCTTGTGCCATGTCATCGCGGGTACGGAGCCGCCGGTCATGCGGTTCATCACCTGATAGTCGTCATTGCCGACCCAGACACCGCATACAAAATTGCCTGTGTAGCCCACAAACCAGGCATCGCGATAAGCATTGGTCGTGCCGGTTTTCCCTGCGGCGGCAGTATCGTCGAGGCGCGCGCGCCGACCGGTGCCGTTCTCGACCACGCTGTTCATCATCTTGATCATATCGGCGGCAACGCTTGGCGGCATGACCTGCCGCGGCTTTGGTCCGTCACGATCAAAGCGCCACACCAGCTCGCCCGTGCCCGTGCGCACTTCAAGGAGTGCGTGCGGCGTCACCGCCTTTCCCATATTGGGGAAGCTGGCATAGGCGCCGGTATGATCGAGCACAGTGACTTCATCCGCACCAATCGGCAGCGAGGGCGTATCCGGGAGCGGTGTGCGGACACCCATGTCGTGCGCGAGCTTGACGATCTTCGCACGTCCAACCTTGGCGTTACCGTTGCCAATCGTAATTGAGAGCTTCACCGCAATGGTATTGATCGATTTCGTGAGCGCCATAAGCAGGGTCATCGAGCCGGCATAGCCGTGGCCGTAATTGTGGGGGCACCAGTTGCCGATACAGACAGGGCCATCGACCACGATCGATGTCGGCTTCATACCGTTCATGAGCGCAGCTGCGTAGACATAAGGTTTGAACGAGGACCCGGGCTGGCGCATCGCATCGGTTGCGCGATTAAACTGGCTTGCACCGTAATCGCGTCCGCCAACCATCGCGCGCACCGCACCATCCACGTCCATCAGAACAGCTGCAGCCTGCTTCGCGTGATATTCCTGACCATATTGCCGCAACGAACTCTCGACGGCCGCGTCGGCATTGTTCTGGAGGCTCGTGTCAAGCGCCGTGCGCACCACGAAAACGCGTTCAGTCATCGATTTCGGGAATGTGTCGACGAGTTTCTTCATCTCGTCGAAGGCCCAGTCGAGATAATAGTTTGGTGCACGATCGTCGCGGCGGTCGACGGGTGTGGCAGGATGCCGGCGGGCACCGAAGACCTGACCTTCCGTCATCATGTTGGCTTCGACAAGATTGTCGAGCACGACGTTGGCTCGTGCGCGGGCCGCTGGCAGGTTGATGTGCGGCGCGAATTTGGTCGGAGCCTTGAACAGGCCGGCAAGCATCGCGGCCTCGGAGAGGTTCACGTCGCGCGCCGACTTGTTAAAGTAATACTGGGCCGCTGCATCTACGCCGAACGCGCCGCCCCCCATGTAGGCGCGGTCGAGATAGAGTTTAAGAATCTCGTTCTTGGTCAGCCGCGCTTCCAGCCACATAGCAAGGAAGCCTTCCTTGACCTTGCGCTCGAGCGTTCGTTCATTGCTGAGGAACAGGTTTTTGGCGAGCTGCTGCGTGATCGAGGAGCCGCCCTGCACAACGCCTCCAGCCTTAGTATTGGCGACCAGAGCGCGCGCGGTGCCGGCAAGGTCGATTCCGAAATGCTCGTAGAAACGGCGATCCTCTGTCGACAGCACCGCTTTGATCAGGTGGTCGGGAAATTGATCGAGAGGGATAGAATCGTTATGCCGGATCCCACGCGAGCCGACTTCGTTACCGTAGCGATCGAGAAATGTGACGGCCAATTCGGATTTCTTTAGCCAGTCGTCGTCGGACGTCTCGCGGAATGCCGGGACCGCGAGCGCCAGCATTACGACCAGTCCAAACGTACCCAACGTCGCACCTTCCGAGAGCAATTCGTTGAGCCAGCGCCGCCACCCTGAGGCGTGGAAGCGATCCATAAATGTCGAGAAGCGTTCGTAGGTCTCGCGGGCGCCGGAGGCGCTGCGGAACAGGCTGAAGTCTATCCACGCGTCCAGCCCGAGCAGGAACCGCTTGATGCTGGCCGTCCAGTGCTCGGGAAAAAGGTCGCGCAAGACGTGTTGCTCTTGAAAGATGCCGGCCAAACGCCGGACGAAGCAATTTAGCCGATTGGCTAAGCCGCGGCCATGCCAGGATTCCGCCGACTGGAACCAGGGTGAATGAAGAAATACCGTGAATAATGGCCGAAATGAGCCTCGGGTGCGATCCCGTGACGGGAGGGTTGTGAACAGCTACAACCAGACCGATTACGAGATTCCCCGCATGTCCGATTCGCAAGTTCCCTTCTGGCGTCGCAAGGCAATGTCAGAGATGACCCGCGCCGAGTGGGAGAGCCTGTGCGACGGTTGCGGCCGGTGTTGCCTGAACAAACTGATCGACGAGGATACCAACGAAACCGTATTCACTGACGTTGGTTGCCGGCTGCTCGACGGGGAGAGCTGCCGCTGTCGCGACTATGCCCACCGCCAGTCCAAGGTGAAGGATTGTGTTCGGCTGACCCCGCGCAATGTGCGTCGCCTCAAGTGGTTGCCGCCGACTTGCGCTTATCGTCTGGTGGCAGAAGGCAAAGATCTTGCATGGTGGCATCCGCTGGTGTCGGGCGATCCGGAGACGGTGCATCGTGCGGGCGTGTCGGTGCGCGGCCGCGTAACGGCCAGTGAGGCCGCCGTACCCGACGACAGGCTAGAAGAATACATTGTCAGTTGGCCCGGCAAGTGGCCCAAAGGAGCGCGCCGCGAGCGGAACGGCACTTCCTAGCTCGGCGCAGCCCGTTATCGCCCCCGCGGTGCAATGGAAAAGTCATAGGCACGTGGCTCAGGGGCGCCGTAAAAAGAATAGTGCCACCATTCGCGGAAGTAATTGGCAAAGCCGTGCCGGCGCATCGCCGATTGCAGCACAAGGCGCCACTGCCGTTGCTCCGGCGCAATAGACATGTTTGCTCCATAGCTCCTGGTGTCGAAGCAGTCGAAGCTCGTCCCCATGTCGACGCTATTGTCAGGCGCCCTCTGGTCCGCCGGGGCCGTACAGGGGCCGTAGCGTGCAGTCGGATCAAAGCGAGGCGTGGGTGCAGCCGGCAATCTGATGAGCGTAAGGTCGATCGCGGTGCCCGTTGAGTGCCTTGATCTCGCGGCGATAAAGCCAAGCGCGAAAAGACTGCGCTTGTGAAGTGCCGGATAGAAACGTCGACTTGCCGCGTCATCGATTCCTTCGTGGGCCCACGTGGTCATGGCGCGGGAAGCTCTGATTGGCCGATAGCAATCGTAGACCTTCAGGCCGAGGTTTTGCCGTGCCAGGTCGGCCTGGACCCGTTTGAGCGCTTCCGCTGCTTCGCGCCGCAGCACGCATTCGGGCGCGCCATAGCCGGGAAGGGGGTGGCCGGTGAAATTGTCATGCGTTGCATATCGGATGTCTTGGAAGATGCTCGAATCGATCTCGCGCAGATAGACAAAGCCGGGCGCGAGCATATCGCGGGCGCTGGCCGGGAAGACGCCGAGAAAAACAGTGAACAGCAATGGGAATAAACGCAAAAGGAGTTCCTGTGGCCGATGGTGTGCTTGTCGCCTCATCTTATTGTTATTGCCGCACATAGCACCCCCGCATTGCTGCGTCTTGCTTTGCCAGAACCGGCAGGGCATTGAGCAGCTTGACGGTATTGATATTTCCAAAACCAAATCATGACTTCACCAAAGCCGAAACCCACGTCGCGGCCAGCAAAGGCAGACGCACAACCCGAGACGCGCGCGCTGACTCACCCGGAAGTCAGGACGATTGTCCTCGGCATTATGCTAGCGATGTTTCTCGGGGCCCTCGACCAGACAATCGTCGCAACAGCGTTGCCGACGATCGGACGGCATTTCGGCAATCTTGAGGACCTGTCCTGGGTTGTGACGGCCTACCTTCTCACCGGAACGGCTGTGACGCCGCTCTACGGCAAGCTCGCGGACATCCACGGGCGGCGCGTCGTCATGCTCACCGCGATCGTCATTTTCGTGATTGGTTCGGTCGCGTGCGCGCTGGCACCGAACATGTCCGCCTTGGTGCTTTCGCGCGCATTCCAGGGCCTTGGTGGCGGCGGACTGATGGCGCTAGCCCAAACGATCATTGCCGACATTGTTTCTCCACGCGAGCGCGGGCGCTATCAGGGCTATATCGGCGCGGTATTCGCGACGTCTTCCGTGGGCGGGCCGGTGCTCGGAGGATTTCTGACGGAGCACATCGACTGGTCGCTGATCTTCTGGATCAATTTGCCGCTCGGATTGTGCGCGCTCGGGATGACCTCAAATGTGCTGCGACGCGTGCCGTACCAGCCGCGCAAGCACAAGCTCGACGTCGTCGGAGCCTTGCTGATGGTGGCAGCGTCGATTGCGCTCCTGCTTGCCTTGACCTGGGGTGGCCGTCGCTTCGAATGGATTTCGCCGCAGATCTGTGGGCTGCTGTTTGGTTCCGCCGCGCTCTGGGGTGTATTTTCCTGGAGGCTGGTTGCGGTGCGCGAGCCGTTCCTTCCGCTCTCCGTTCTCGCCAATCCGGTTGTCCGGTGTGCGACGCTCGCTGGCGCCTGCAATATGGGTACGCTTGTCGGCATGACAATCTTCGTACCGCTCTACTTCGAAGTCGTCTTGCATCTGTCGGCAAGCGAATCGGGCATGGCACTGATTCCTCTGATGGGCGCCACCGTTACGTTTTCCACCATTACCGGCCGCATGATGACACACGTCGTCCACTATAAGCGGATGGCACTGATAGGACTCTCGCTCTCTATCCTGTCACTCGCGCCTCTGGCGATCTGGCCGACGTCGATGCCAATGGCGCTGGTGCTCCTGCTATTGTCGCTGGTCGGGTCGGGGCTCGGTACCGTGTTCCCGATTTCTACCGTCTGCATGCAGAACGCAGTCTCACGTGCGCAAATGGGTGTCGCGACAGGTGCGGCGAACTTCTTTCGCGCCCTTTTTTCGGCGCTGGTCGTCGCATTGCTTGGCGCTATCGTACTGGGTGGTCTCGGCGGCGTGACCGGAATGTCCGTCGAAATGCTGGCGCGAACCGCGTCGGCGCCCGAGCTTGCCTACGCATTCCGCTTTGTATTTCTTGCTTGCGCGTTGATCTTGTCTTTCGGAATGGCGTTTCTCATTTCGATGGAAGAGCGACCGCTCAAGGGACCTACGGCGCCTTCGCAAGCCGTAACCGCGCCGACAGCCCCAGCGACTCCCATTCCCGCCGGGTAGCATCGCGCAAAAAGCCCCGGCGCGATCAGGCTGTGCGAAAAGTCGGAGCGGCGGGTCAGTGCGGCAACATTCGAATCAAACGGCCTAGACAGGCGAACGAAAATTCCGCTGTCCGGGCCTGAATTGAATCGATCTTGCTGTTCTGACTCCCTATCTTCAGTTTTCACACAGCCTGGCGATGCCGGGGCTTTGTTGACGGGGTGACTAGTCTTTAGTCGTGGGTCCAGTCGCGTCGCAGTTGCAGGCGCACGTTCGGGTCGGGATCGCGACCGACATACTGACCGCCTTCGTAGACCGTGTCAGGATCATTCGACGAAAGTGCCTGCGCGCGAACGTTCCGCACGCTACGAGTCGCGGCGCCCTCTGGGGCATAAGCATACGCGCCAGCACCGGCTGCGGAAAATCCGCCATGCTCCAGCGCGGGCAGATCGATGACGTTGCCGGTGCCAAAACCCGAACTGTAGGATTGGGCCGATGCCGGTGAAGCGATTACGGCGGCAAAGACCGCGGCGATGAGCAGCTTTCTCATCTGATATCTCCATGTGTCGTGACAGCATTTTTGCTGGCCGGCGCTTGATCGCCGGCACTGGCAACATGGGCACTCGAGTCCGCTTTCACTTGCTTGAAATTGCTAGTTCCGGCTGTATGCGCCAGCCGCGCAGGAATAGCGGTGATGCACGGAGGGAATGGCAGGTCTGAACCCGCTACTCACGCAGGCGTGAATTCTCTGCTGGCCGCACGCGCGTCATATTCGGGTGGTCGCAGCGGAACAAGAATCAATAAAATCACTTGTCTGCGAACAGCGGTGGAAACTTCCGGGACGGCGATGGGACAATGCAAGTAAAGGACCCGCATGCCTTATTGCTCAATCGGCGACGATCATCATTGCGTCTCCGGCGACAACTCACGGCTTAAAGAACCTCAACTAAAGTCGAAATCACCGGCACTGGGTGCGCCGCTCGGCGTATTGCCGATTCATGGGCCAGTGAATCTCGACCACGGCATTGGGCTGACTGCGCGTGGTGGCCTTGCCGGTTGGCAACGCAAGCGCGTGCTGGAGTTCATTGAAGAGCATCTTTCGGAAAAGATCAGTCTTTCTACTTTGTCGGCGCTCGCGCAATTGAGTCCTTACCATTTTACGCGGGTCTTCAAGCAGGCTTTGGGGATTCCACCGCACCGCTATCACATGAATAGGCGGGTCGAGCGTGCGAAAGCTCTCCTCGTAGATCGATCGGTAACGGAAGTTGCGTTGGCAGTCGGCTATGCGCAAACAAGCGCGTTCTCGTCGAGCTTCCGCCGGGCGACCGGAATGTCTCCGACCAAATTTCGCCGCGCGCTGACGTGAGCAAGGAAAGGCAGTGACCTCAGGCTGACGCTAAGCGTTTTGTCTGTTTGCCCGCATGCACCATCCCCGCAGTCCAGCGCAAAAAACGCTGGTGATAGGAAAAAGTCATCTCTTGATGAACGTCCCGTTGCGGAGCTCGGTAACGGCCTGCTGCAATTCCGCTTGAGTATTCATCACAATCGGGCCGTACCAAGCGACAGGTTCCTGGATGGGTTTCCCAGACACCAGCAGAAAACGGATGCCTTGGTCGCCGGCCTGAACGATGATCTCGTCGCCTGCATCAAATAGTACGAGAGAGCGGTCATCAGCCGGCTCCCGGAAAAGGATTTCCTCGCCGTCGATCTGTTTCTCGGAAAGTACGCCGAAAGGCTTGGAAGAAGAGGCAAATTTTCCGTCGCCTTCAAAAATATAGGCGAAGGCGTGGCGCTCGATTTCAACTTTGAGCGTCTTCCGCTTATTCGGAGGTACAAACACATCTAGATAGCGTGGATCGGCTGCCACACCGTCCACCGGTCCTTTCCTTCCCCAGAACTCCCCGCAGACGACGCGCACACGTGTACCGTCGTCATCCACGATTTCCGGTATGTCGGCACCCTTGACGTCCTGGTAACGCGGCGCGGTCATCTTGAGAGATGAGGGTAGGTTCGCCCAAAGCTGGAAGCCGTGCATGCGGCCCTCGGAATCACCCTGCGGCATCTCTTGATGCATGATGCCGCGGCCGGCGGTCATCCATTGCACATCGCCGGAACTGAGTGTGCCTCGATTGCCGAGGCTGTCGCCGTGCTCGACCGTTCCCGACAAAACATACGTTATTGTTTCGATACCGCGATGCGGATGCCACGGAAAGCCGGCCAGGTAGTCGGCGGGCCGGTCATTACGAAAATCGTCGAGCAGCAAAAACGGATCTGTCTCGGACGTTTCCCCAAAGCCAAAGGCGCGACGCAGCCTTACGCCGGCGCCTTCGATTGTTGGCTTGGACTGCACGATGCGTTTGACGGGACGGACGGACATGAACCCCAGCACCCTTTGTGGGAGAGCGCCGCATGGCGAACGCGACGCTCAATCGGAACCTGCCATTCATATGCGAATATTCATATAGGGCTTTCGTACACGAACAGAAGGGCTGAGCGCGCAGAATATCCACCGTTTGGACGATGCGCCACAACACTTGCCCGTGCTCGCGGCAGGCGGTGCAATCGGCTAAGATCGTTCCATGGCCGGATATTTTCGCCTCGCGACGTGCCTTGTTCTGCTTGCGCTCACTCTTGGCGGCTGCACGAAATGCGGCTGGCTTTGGGACCAGGCTCCGCGCAGCTGTCATTCCGAAGCGCCGCGATGACAATGGCGCGCGGCGTGCGCGACATTTTCAATCTGCGGGCCGGCTAAAGAGAGCGGCTAAGTGCAAGAGGCTGGGTTGCTTTTGTGCCTGGCGCCTGGGTCCGGCCATTGGCGCCATAAGTTGACGGCGCTTGCTTGCGCGCAAGCTCGCCGGAAACCCCGCGGATGATACCCTCGGACACGGCGTGCGCCGTCGCGAGCACGGTCAGATTTGTCTGCAGCAAGCTGTGGAAAGAGTTGTGGCGCTTACGCAGACGATCGAAGGCGTCGGGGATCCACCGTTCGATTGTTTCCTTTTCCGCTCTTATGCGGGCGCTTTCCGCAGCATAAAGCCGGGCAAATTCGATTTTCGCTTCGCTGAGGGTGCCTGCATCGCGCAGCTTTCCCGCCCGCACGCGTGCCGTTTCTTCCGCAAGCGCCTGCTCCAGCTGGTCCATGACGCTTTCCAGCGCGGCGAGCGCCTTCTCGGCTTCACGCTCGTCCGCAATCGTATTCCCTGATTCAGGTGCGCTCATGGCTGTGCCTCCTGCTGGGCTATCAGGGTCCGGTAAACCTGATCGGCAATCCCGATGCCGCCCGCCTTCGCGAGTGACTTCGCATACTCGTCAGTAAGCATTGATCGCCAAACGCCCACAGCGCCACTCCCGCCAAAAGGACCGTCGCCGTCGATGCCGGTGAACATGTGCTGGAACATCGAGTTGAGGAACACGGCCTCAAAGTCCTGAGCCGCGCCACGCGCCTTTGCTTCCTTGCCGGGGCCGGGTGTTTTGGCAGCGAACATGCTGTTTGTGAGCACGTCGAGCGGCGTGGGACCTGGCGCGGGCATTGCGAGGGCGCTCGCCATTACATGACCTCGATGTCGGCCTGGATTGCGCCGGCAGCCTTGATCGCCTGCAGGATAGTAATCAGATCGCGAGGCCCAATCCCCATCGCGTTGAGGCCATCGACGACTTGTTGCAGGGACACACCTTCCCGCACGACGAACATTTTCTTCCCGTCCTCCTGGACGCCGATGCTGGTCCGCGGAACCACTCGCGTCCTTCCGCGCGCGAAGGGCAGTGGCTGACTGACTTCGGGTGTTTCAGAAACGGTCACTGTCAGGTTGCCCTGCGCGACCGCAACCGTCGACACCCGTACATCGCGGCCGATCACGACCACACCCGAGCGTTCGTCGATAACGATGCGTGCTGGAAGATCCGGTTCGACCTGCAGCTGCTCGATTTCGGTGAGGAAGCTGACGATATTCGCCGTCGACTTTTTCGGCACCGTGATGACAACCGTCGACTGATCGATCGGCTCCGCGCTTGGCGACCCGATATAGTCATTGATCGCGGCGGCGATGCGCTTGGCGGTCGTAAAATCAGGATTGCGCAGGGCCATGCGCAGCTGGCCCAGCCGATTGAGAGTGAAATCGATCTCGCGCTCGATCAGCGCTCCGTTGGCGATCCGGCCGACGGTCGGCACGCCACGTGTGATCTTGGCCGCCTCGCCTTCGGCCTGAAAGCCGCCGATCGCCAGCGATCCTTGCGCAACGGCGTACACATTGCCATCGGCGGCGAGGAGTGGCGTCACCAGCAGCGTTCCGCCTTGCAGGCTCTTGGCATCGCCCATGGCCGAAACGGTGACGTCAATGCGCGTTCCTTGGGTGCCAAAGGCGGGAAGGTTTGCGGTCACCATTACTGCGGCGACATTGCCCGTGCGGATCGTCTGTCCACGAATGTTGACACCAAGTCGCTCGAGCATCGCGGTCAGCGACTGCTTGGTGAATGGGATGTTGTTGAGGGTATCGCCGGTGCCATTAAGCCCGACGACTAAGCCATACCCGAGTAACTGATTCTGCCGCACGCCTTCGATATTGATGAGATCCTTGATGCGCGACGTCGCCCCGGCTTCCACCGGAACGAAAATCGCCAAGATCACAACCAGGCATACCGCCCGCAAAGCCTTCGTCATCACTGCTCCCCAATGTGACGTCTGACTGCCAATCTCCATGCGAACGGCATGCCAAGTCGTCCCGGCCGCCAAGACTTTGGCAAGTCATCTGTTTTCGATCACGGCCGGAGAAGCGCGGCATCCGCCACGCGGCACGAAACGATCCGGGCGGTAATTTTTGCCGGGCTGTTTACTGGCCATTAACCATACCGGGTCAGGTTGCAAGGTATTCGAGAACCGATCCATTTCGGTGGGGAACGATCGCCATGCGCGTCTACGGGTCAAATGGAACCGCACTGGCAGCGACGCCGGCGCCCGCGCGTCGAACAGCTGGCGGCTCGTTCAGCGTGAGCGAGCAGGATGTGCCGCGCAATTCAACGGCCGCTGCGTCACTGCGGGCGATTTCAACTGTCGATGCCCTGATTGCGCTCCAGGGAGTGGAAGACCCGACCGAGCGAAAGAAGCGCGCGGTCGCCAAGGGACGCAACGCGCTCGACGTCCTCGACACCCTCAAGCTCGGGTTGCTCGACGGAGGCGTAGATCAATCGACACTTTCACGCCTGAGGGTCGTATCGGAGGGTCTGACCGAAACGTCGGGCGATGCCGGTCTTGACGTCGTGCTGAGCGAAATCGACCTGCGCGTCGCAGTGGAACTTGCCAAAGCGGGCATGCGCTAGCTCCCGCAACGCAGCCTCCGGCCTGCCGCGCCTTTGCGGAAGCCATTGAACTGTCACGCAAATCAGGCCGAATTGGAAATACCAATCGGATGTTGTCCGCCGGTTGACGGACGTATATAAGCCTGCCGCTCGGAGGGGGCGGCACAACGCGCCCAAAAAATAAAAATCAGGGAGTAGGTGGGAATGTTGGCCAAAACCAAAAACTATCGGCCGTCTGACAAGGAGCCGTTCATGAACGAGCGCCAGCGCGACTATTTTCGCGTCAAGCTGCTCGCCTGGAGGGAGGACATACTCAAGGAAGCCAAGGAAACGCTACAGCATCTTCAAGAAGAGAATCAAAATCACCCGGATCTTGCGGACCGCGCGTCATCCGAAACCGATCGCGCGATCGAACTGCGTGCGCGCGATCGCCAGCGCAAACTGATTGCGAAGATTGATGAGGCGCTGACGCGGATCGACGACGGCACCTATGGTTATTGCGAAGAAACAGGCGAGCCCATCTCACTGCGCCGGCTCGAGGCGCGCCCGATTGCCACGCTGTCGGTCGAAGCGCAGGAACGGCACGAGCGGCGAGAGCGTGTCTACCGCGACGACTGAACTGCGGCAATAGGTGGAGCTTAAGATTGCCCGGCAATGCTGCCGGGCAATTTTTTTGGATCGTTCAACCTGACGAGAGAAAGCGCGGCCTCCGGCCGGGGAGCAGCCGGAGACCGCGTCGTTAACGCCGTTACGCTCGCGCGATACGAAACGGCGCGGGAGCTACAAAACTACGCGACTAGAACGGCAACAGAACATTGAAGATCTGCTCACCATACCGACTCTGTTGCATCTCAGTGATCTGGCCACGCCCACCATACGCGATACGCGCCTGTGCGATCTTGTTGGAGTCGATCGTGTTGTCGCTCTCGATATCCTCCGGTCTCACAATTCCTGCGACGATGAGCTCGCGCACCTCGAAGTTGACGCGAATTTCCTGCTTCCCTTCGATTACCAGATTTCCGTTCGGCAATACTTGCGTCACCACGCCGGCGACGTTCGTCTTGAGCTCTTCCGTCCGATCGACCGAGCCCTTGCCATTGCCGGTCGTGCTCGAATTGGCCGTAAAGATGCGCGTTGGCACCGGCGTGTTCATGATCGGCACTTTTGGCTTGCCGAAGAAATTGGCGATGCCTGAATCCTCAGTCATCGTGCGCGTGCGTTTGGTTTCGTTTTCAATATTCGCCTTGTCGGTGATGTTGACCTTCACCGTAAGGATGTCGCCGACCTGATGCGCACGCTGATCCTTGAAGAAGGCGCGCGAACCATTGCGCCAAAGCGAATTCGGATTGTATGCCGCGGGCTGTGCCGCCGGCATCGGCATCTGGACGGGTTTATACCCCGGGCTCGTGGTTGGATTGTCCACGGCCGACAGCGGCGGTTGCTGCCCGACGTTTTTGAGTGATTCGATATATGAGCAGCCGCTAAGAAGGCTGCTTGCGAGCGCGGCCAAGACCGCGTGACGCATAATCATGACAACTTTCATGAGATTTCTTTCACTTTGATGCACAAAATCTTCGACTGGAACGCACAGAAGTGACGCATGACGAGACTAAAACGTTGATCATTAGCGCACATTCGCATTGACGGATCCGGTGACGGTGTTGGCGACGAAGCGCGGCGAGCCGGTCGTGATGGCCACGCGGCCCGGTCCGATAATCACGCCCTGAACCACACGTTTCGACTGCTCGTTGAGAACGCTGATCACGTCGCCTTTGGCGCCGCTATCGTTCGCCCTGCCTCGTATCGTGAGCACCATTCCCGGGGCTTCATAGACTAGCGTCACGGTCTCGTTGCGCAGGACAAGGTCCGGCTTCATCAGATCTGCGGCTCGCAATGGGCGACCACCTTGCATAGCTCCACGAGCTGCCATGCCGATAACGTCCGCCCGTCTGGTGATGACATCTCGGCCAACCTCAGCTCGCGGGCGCCGCTCCACCACAATGTCCGCGTCTTTTATGATATTGCCGCGCTCGATCGTCCTTCCGATGGTCACAACTTCGACGGTCGGGGAGGCGCGACCCGCGAAGCGAAGTACGTTTCGCTTTGCGGGGCCAGCGGGAATTTCGACAGTCGCATCGAAACGCGTGCTGCGCGTATCGTAATCGATGTGCGTGACTCGCGGCTCACCGGCCGCCAAGGGATCGACATAGATCGTGCGCATGTCGTGCCCGAGATTGACGATTATGTCTTTGCTGTCGCCGAGATCAAATCTCGCGGATAGCGTCCGCGCGATCAGGTTTTCGATGTCCGTTGCCGGGACCGTACGGGTCGCGCGCGTGACCACCACGTTGTTCAAACCCGCGGTATCAATCCCGATAAGCGCGTGATCGCGCACCGCATTGAGAACGGCGTCTACCGATACGGTGCCGGTATAGCCCAGGTCCGGCGCGCGAAAGATCGGCACGGCGGCGACGACGCCGGAATTTTCGATCAGATCGCCGATGCGCACGATGTCGCCATGGATAACCGCCTCGGACTTTAGTCTTGGCGGATTTGGGGTTTGCGCGACGACGGAAGTTGTTAAGGCGCCGAACGCGATAAATGCGGCAAGGAATAGACGTATCATGGCGAGACCTCAGCGCATCATGTTGGAAGCGGCCGACAGCATCTGGTCGGCTGCGGAGATCACTTTTGCATTCATTTCGTAGGCGCGTTGTGCGGCAATCAGGTCGGAAATCTCGCTGACCGCCTCGACGTTCGCCTGTTCGAGGAATCCTTGCTGAAGATTGCCGAATCCTTCGGTGTTCGGATTGCCGTTTTGCGGCGTGCCCGAGGCCGGTGTCTCCAGGTACATATTGTCGCCGATGCTCTGCAGGCCGGCTTTGTTGACAAAGATCGCAAGCTCAATTTGTCCGACCTGAGTGGGCGTATTGGAGCCCGGTTGCGTCACGAACACCTGGCCTTGGGCGTTGACCGATACGGACATCGCATTTTGCGGAATCGTGATGCCTGGCTGGATCAGGTTACCTTGCGCCGTCACGAGCCGGCCCTGGGCATCAAGTTCAAGCGAACCATCGCGCGCGTAAGAGGTCCTCCCATCGGGCAGCAAAATCTTGAAAAAGCCTTCGCCGCGGATAGCGAGATCGAAATCCTTGCCAGTCTGCGTCAGTTCGCCCTGGCTCATCAGTCGTGGTGTGCCGGCGGTTTTGACGCCAGATCCAAGTTCGATGCCAGCCGGCAGGATATTCCCCTGCGCTGAGGTCTGTGTACCGACGCGGCTCACGTACTCGTAAAGTAGATCCTGGAATTCAGCGCGCTGGCGCTTGTAGCCAGTGGTCCGCATGTTCGCGATATTGTTGGAAATGACCTGGACGTTTAGTTCCTGGGCCATCATTCCAGTTGCGGCTGTATGAAGTGCTCTCATTGATTAATCTCCAAACGCCTAGTTCGTCGGCACTTCGGCGAGTTTTTCGATCGATGTGCGACGCAAATCGGCGTGCTGTGATAGGATGCTCGCAACCTGGGTGTAGCTGCGGGTTACCTCGATCATCCGAGTCATTTCGATGACCGAGCGGACGTTGGATTTTTCGATCGAGCCCTGCATCACGCGCGACGATTTATCGGCTTGGGGCGCGATACCTGCCGGTGCGAGGAAAACGCCCGTACCGTCTTTCTGCAACCGGCCGGGCTGATCGAAGCTGACAAGACGCAGCTGCCCGCGCTGAGATTCCGTCTGGGCGTTGTTGCCTTCGCCCACGCTGATGGTGCCGTCCTGACTGATTGCGATGTTGCGATCCTTGGGCTGGAAGGTGATCGGGCCGGACTCGCCCATCACCTGATAACCTTCGGCAGTGACCAGCTCGCCGCTGTTGTTGATCTGCAGGGCGCCGTTGCGCGTGTAGCGCTCGCCACGCGGCGTCTGCACCGCCAGGTATCCCTTGCCGTTGATGGCGACATCCAGCGGGTTGCCGGTGCGCTCGAGTGGTCCCTGACTCAGGTCCATCCAGGTAGCGCGGTCGTGCACGAAACTTATGCGGCGGTCGGCGGCCGGAAAATTATCGGCTCGCGCGGTTGGGCTGATGAATTCCTCGAACACTGCACCGTCGGCTTTGAAGCCGGTGGTGTTCATGTTTGCGAGGTTATTCGCAATAACGTCTAGCTCGCGCCCGAGCGCGACCTGGCGTGACAGCCCGACCAGAAGTGCATTCTGCATCGGCAACTCCCCTTGCATCTCGGCCGGTCGGCCCTCCCGAGGCCGGCATCGACCGCATCCAATGCCGCAAGCTCTCCCAAGCCCACAGCTGACCGATACATTGCACCTGTTATGCCAACCGTAAAATACAAGTAAAATCAAGCTCTTGGGTCAAGCGTCGGTCGGCAGGAAGCGGCAAAAAACGGCCGCTTGAAGGGGGAAACCCGGCAAAAGTTTCCTCCTGCCGGGGGCTGGGAAAGTATCTGTTAACCATACGGACCTACCTTCGATCGCAAGCGGCGCGCAGTGGCGCGCAGCCGCGGTGTTTCGCCAAGCAACGTCGCTTGCCGTCCCGCCCAAACTCGCGATCCGGGGTCATTCATGGCAGCTAAGGCGAAAGAGGCGGACGTCAAAGAAGACGATAAACCGGAAGAAGAAGGTGAACAGCCGGCATCAAAATCGAAATTCAAATTCATCCCGACGTTCAAGTTGCCGTCGCTGAAATGGATGATCATCGGTGGCGCCGGGCTGCTGGTGCTTATCGGAGGTGGAGGCGGCGCCTACTATTTTTTGAAGGGCTCCAGCCACAAGGAGCCTCAGGTCGCGGCAAAACCGGCGACGTTCGTCGATCTGCCCGACGTCCTGGTCAACCTCTCGAATTCGGGTGGCGACCGAACGCAATACCTCAAGGTCAAGATCGTTCTCGAGCTTCCAGAACTCGAGTCTGGTGCCGCAGATCCAGCCGCTGATGCCGCGGGTCATGGACGCGTTCCAGACATACCTGCGGGAATTACGGCCGACCGATCTTGACGGCTCGGCAGGGCTCTATCGCCTCAAGGAAGAATTGACGCGCCGCGTTAATGCTGCGGTTGCGCCGAACCACGTTACGGCCGTGCTGTTCAAGGAAATCGTCGTCCAGTGACGTTGCGAAGCGAATAGACGCAGGCGGCTCAGGCAATGGCGACAAAAGACCACCAGATCGACCAAGACGCGCTCGCGGCAGAGTGGGGGCTCGCGCTGGAGTCGGATACCGGCGGTGCTCCGACAGGCGCGGATGCGACGGCTGCTGCGCCTGCCGATGATGCGGCCGCGCAATGGGCCGCCATAGCCGACGATCCCGGCGGGCTTCAATCCGCAAAGGGCGGTGCTGAACGCATTCTCAACCAAGAAGAAATCGACAGTCTGCTCGGATTCAGCCTTGCCGATGTCTCGCTCAACGACAATTCCGGCATCCGCGCCATCATCGATTCGGCGATGGTTTCCTACGAGCGGTTGCCGATGCTGGAAATCGTGTTCGACCGTCTTGTGCGATTGATGACGACCAGTCTGCGCAATTTCACTTCGGATAACGTCGAAGTTTCGCTTGATCGCATCACTTCGGTCCGTTTCGGCGACTATCTCAACTCTATTCCTTTGCCGGCGATACTTGCGGTCTTCAAGGCCGAGGAGTGGGACAACTTCGGTCTCGCGACCATCAATTCAAGTCTGATCTATTCGATTATCGACGTGCTGCTCGGCGGCCGGAGAGGGCAGAGCACAATCCGCGTTGAGGGCCGACCCTACACCACGATCGAAACGAATCTTGTCAAACGCATGATCGAAGTTGTGCTTGCTGACGCCGAACTTGCATTCAAGCCGCTGTCTCCGGTGAAATTCAACATTGACCGGCTTGAAACCAACCCTCGGTTTGCCGCGATTTCCCGGCCCGCCAACGCCGCAATTCTCGTGCGCCTGCGCATTGATATGGAAGACCGGGGCGGGACGATCGAGTTGTTGTTGCCGTACGCGACCATCGAACCGATCCGTGCCGTCTTGCTGCAGATGTTCATGGGCGAGAAATTCGGGCGCGACGAGATCTGGGAAGGTCATCTTGCGACCGAAATTGGCCAGGCGCGGATCGGCGTCGATGCCGTGCTCTACGAGGCGCGCCTGCCATTACGGCGCATGATGGGTCTCAATGTCGGCGACACGCTCATGCTCGAAATAAAGCCCGAAGCGATGGTCACGGTTCGTTGCGGCGATATCACGCTGACCGAGGGCCGCATGGGGCGCGTCGGAGATCGTGTCGCCGTGCGCGTCGCCAAGCCGTTGCGTAAGCCGCGCACGACCTTCGACATGTTCGAAAAGGCTGATGCAACAACAACCACTACTCCAATGGAGGTTCCGTGAACTACGGTTTTCTGGTCGAGACCATGGTCTCGGTCCTGCTGTTGCTCACGATCTTGTACTGCGTCCGGCTCAACAAGCAGCTTCGTCTCCTCAAGGCTGACGAGAATTCACTTCGGGCGACAATTTCGGAACTGGTTACAGCCACCGAAATTGCCGACCGCGCCATTGCCGGGCTGAAATCGATGATGCAGCAGGGTGAGCAGACCCTGAGCCAAAAGCTCGAGCGGGGCGAGGTGCTCGCCGCCGAACTCGATCTTCATTTGAGCGCAGGCAATCAATTGATGGCGCGGTTGGTGCGCATCGCTGGCGTTACGCGGCCGGTTGGTGAATCGCCGGCCCTGCAGGATGCCAAGGCCGTAGCAGCTGCGGCGCAGGCCTTTGCTGATCGGGCTCGCACACGATTGAGCGACCAAGCCGCATGACCCGTTTTGCGCGCGACGTTCGGCTTATTCCGATCGTGCTGTTTGCCACGATAAGCCTGCTCGCGCTCAAAGTGTCCGGCCTGGTTTTTGACGGCGGCTATACCTTGGCCGAGCGGATGCAGGCACGATACCGGGGTGATCTGCAAATTACGTCACGTGACAGCGTGCCCGATCAGCCCAGGATCGTTGTGACCGAAAAGTACACCAAGCCTGGAGCGGCGGGGTCGAGGCAACCCTGGGCCCAGGAAATGTTCAGTTTCAACGGAGGCAATACCAGCGACGTCACGGGTTCGGTCGGTGCTGCCGAGGAAAAGTCGAGCGATCCGGCGCTCAAAGTCAGCGACAAGCCGCCGGATCCGACCAAGCTGGAAGTTGCCGGTGCGGCGATCCCGCTGGAGCCGGGGCGCATTGCTTCGCCTGGAGAACGCGCGGTGCTCGAGCGTCTGCAGACTCGCCGGCAGGAGCTTGACACGCGCAATCGCGAGTTGGAAATGCGTGAAAACCTGCTCAAGGTAGCCGAAAAGCGGCTGGAGGCGAAGGTTTCCGAGCTCAGGAACACCGAAAGCCGCGTCAATACTGCGATGGGGACGCGAGACAAGGTGGAAGCCGAGCGCTTCAAAAGTATCGTCTCCATGTATGAGAACATGAAGCCCAAGGATGCGGCGCGAATTTTCGACCGCCTCGACATGAAAATCCTGGTCGAGGTCTCCACGCAGATAAACCCGCGGAAAATGTCGGAAATCATGGCGCAAATGTCGTCCGACGCGGCCGAGCGGCTGACCGTCGAACTTGCCAACAGGGCCAGTGTTCAGCCCAAAACACCAAGCCCTGATCGGCTGCCGAAGATTGAGGGCAAGCCGACCGCAAACTGATCGTGTCGATACCCACCCCACAGTTAGCGCGAATGTCGCGACGGCATGCTCTCACCGCGAGTCGGAAATTACGGACCGTCTACGATCTTCTACCGCAGAAAATATACGCGGGCTCGAAGCGTAACACAATTCCAGCGCAGTCAAGGCTGACGCATGGGTCGAGGTCCCAAATGGACTGGCCCCCGGACAAAGAACGGCCTCCAGATATTGTCTAATGATGCGTCAGTCGAAATAATAAAAAAATTGCGTTGGGGTCGGTCTAACTGGTCTATTTCATGGTCTCGATGGAAAACACGTTTAGAAATGCACTAACCGCACTAAATCAGCGTCAGTTTTTAGATGCGGAGCGCCTCTTTAAAGACGTTCTGAAAAATGTTCCAGAGCACGTCGCCACTCTAAATCTGTTGACCATCGTACTAATGAGTATGAATCGCTTTGCGGAAGCGGAGGATTTTATTTCAAGAGCAATTGTGCTGGACCGCGAGTCCGACGTTTCATTTTATAATTATGGGACAATCTTAAAACAACTCCATAAGCCGAATGAGGCACTGGAACAATTCGATAGCGCTCTACGGCTAAACGCCAAGGTATCTGAAACGTGGAATAATCGCGGTACGGTTTTTAGTGATCTTCAGCAACACGAACGAGCAATATCTGATTTCGATCAAGCTATTTTATTGGATCCAGATTATGCCGAAGCCTTCTGTAACAAGGGCAAGTCATTACATGAACTCAAGCGACATCAAGATGCGCTTGCCGCTTATGATAAAGCGCTTACGCTCAAGCCTGATTTAGCCGAAGCGTGGTTCGGTCGTGGCAATGTTTTCTGGCAGCTCAATCTAAACGACAAAGCAACGGCGGACTTCCAAAGGGCTGTTACAGCAAAGCCAAATTATTCCGAGGCCAGATTCGCGGCCTGCTTTGCCGAATTGCCGATTCTGTACGCATACGAAGAGGAAATTGTTCGGCGGCGCAACGCTTATGCTCAAAAGTTGGGCGCTCTCAAAGACTACGTTGGGGATCCCGCGAAAGCGATTGAGGTAACAGGGACGCCCTTCTATCTCGCATATCAGGGAGTCAATGATCGTGACCTCCAGGCCCTTTATGGCTCAACAGTCTGCCGCATCATGGAGCGCAAATACCAAGCAGCTCCGTTACCCCCGCCACCACCGCCGGATAAACCGGTGAGGGTCGGTATCGTTAGCGCTTTTTTCCACCAGCACCCTGTCTGGAATCTTTTGATCAAGGGTTGGATCAGCCAGTTAGATAGAAAGCGCTTTCAAATCTTCGGATATCACCTGGGAACGCGAAGCGACGTGGAAACGGATGTCGCCGCCAATATGTGTGATCGTTTCGTGCACCGCAGTTTGACTGTGAACGAATGGCGTCAGGAAATTCTGAGCGATGCTCCGCATGTCCTCATATATCCAGGGCTATTTATGGAAAATATTTCCATGCTGCTCGCAGCGCAGCGGCTTGCTCCAGTACAGTGCAATTCATGGGGCCATCCCGAAACGAGCGGGATGCCGACCCTAGACTACTTTTTAAGCAGTGATCTAATGGAGCCGTTCGACGCTACAGAGCACTACACCGAACAGCTAATCCGATTACCAAATCTGTCCATTTATTATGAGCCGATTAAAACAGACATTGCTACCGTTAGCCGTGATGAGCTTGGTTTGCGTTCGGAGGCGACAATCTTTTGGTCTGGGCAGTCACTATTCAAGTATCTGCCGCAATTTGATCATGTATTTCCGCACATCGCAAAGGAAATTCCCGACTGTCAGTTCGTATTCATAGATTTTCCCGGAGTGCCACAGATCAGAAAATTATTTCTAGAAAGACTGGATCGCGCGTTTGCCCTTTTCGATCTCAAGGCGTCCGATCATTGCGCGGTGTTGCCGCGCTTGAGCGTTGCGAAGTTTGTTGGCGCGATTGGGCAGTGCGATATATTTCTAGACAGCGTTGGTTGGTCTGGCGGCAATTCGACACTGGAGAGTCTGCCGCACAACAAACCAATTGTCACCATGCCAGGCGATTTGATGCGTGCGCGACACACCGCAGCCATTCTGCGTAAGTTGGGGATTACTGAAACGATCGCAAATAATCTCGAAGAATATGTTGGGATTGCGGTGCGCTTGGCAAAAAACGTCGACGAGCGTCATGCGCTGAGTGTCAAAATTTCCGCCAATAAGCATCGTCTCTATCGGGATCGCGAATGTATTGACGCGCTCGAACGGTTTCTCGACCGTTCCGCAAGGCAGAAAGCCGTTTAGGCAAATCATGCTGCTCGGTGGCTTCGTGCTTTCGCGATTGCGTCCAGCAGCGGCGGTCGTTGTGGGCTGTCAGGCAAAAAGCGCAGCAAACTCAGCGATTTAGGCGTACGGTGCGTCAGAAATAAAAGACCGCGGGGCAAATAGGGTTTACGCCGCGTTAAACGCCCAACCTTAGGCTGTCGTGACCGGTACTCTCGCCGGCTGGAACCGCTCATGACGTTTTCGCCATTCGGGCTTAAGCGGCTGTTCGCGCGCAGGCCGGCGCGTGCGCGACCGGCTGGCCGGGGCAGGTGGGCGCCGCTCGTCGTATTTGCAGGAACTCGTTTTTCTCGCGTCGGCTCTTGGCGCGCGCGCAGATGATCCGGTCAAGGGTGACGTCAAAGTAATCGCCGACGGCGGCTTTGTGCGGCTGCTCTTTCATTTTGATCAGGCTGTCGAATCCAACGTTCGTGTTTCGGGCGCGATTATCGTCATCACCTTCAAGAAGCCGGTCGCAGTGGCTGTCGAGAAGCTCAACTCAAGTGCTTCGGGGTTTGTAAGTGTTGCGCGTCGCGACCCCGATGGAGGCGCAATCCGAATTGCGTTGGCGCACAAGGTGAAAGTCAACTCGATCGCTGCGGCCGAACGTCTCTACGTCGATCTTTTGCCCGAAAACTGGAACGGTCCGACGCCAGGTCTGCCGCAGGAGGTGATCGACGAGCTTGTACGTCGCGCGCGCGAGGCCGAAAGCCAACTGCATCAGCAGAAAATTGCCGACAAGCAAAAGAAGCCTCCGCTCGTCCGCGTCAAGGTGGCAGCCCAACCCACGTTCATTCGTTACATTTTCACGATGCCCGGCACCATCAATGTCGTGCCCGAGCGCGCCGACGGAAAAGTCACCCTCAATTTTGATCAACAAGTAAACTGGGACCTCGCTGATGCGAAGGCCTCGATGCCTCCAACGCTGAAGTCGATTGAGTCCGAAGTCGATTTCGACACCGTTGCCGTTGTCTTCACGCTGAATGGGACGCCGCAGGTGCGAACTTTCCGCGAGGACCGTAGCATCATCGTCGACATTGGACTCGATGCCGCGGCTAAACCTAAGCCGACAGAGGGCAGTGCGAAGCAGCCGGTCGTGGCCGATGGCTCGCCTGCGATCACGCGCCCGCAAACGGCGCCGGCAAAAGATGCAACGCCACCGGCCGACCCCAAGCCGCCGGCGCCGCCCCCGCCTGTCGGGGCACCGGCCGAGGCCAGGGCTGCGCAGGCCGCGCAAACAGCTAAAGAGCAGCCAAAACCTGCCGAAACTCCGGCGCCACCGATGGAGGCACGAGCCTCGCCCCCACCCGCCGAAGTCAAGGCGCCATCTGACGCTGGCGCTGCGGCCGCGGCGGTCTCGCCATCTTTGTCCCCGGCTGGCGTCCCTGCAGCAGCTTCGCCTGTGCGGTCCGCCGATGCCGCCACGCCGACATCTCCGCCTGCGCCGCCCGTGGAAATGGCGAGGCCATCTCAGCGCGCACCAACCGCCGATGCAGAACGCCCAGTCCAAAATCCGAATGCCGTTGTTGTGGCCGGCGTGCAGCAGTCCGGCGAGACCATGCGCATCGAGTTTCCGTTCGCGACGGCGACGCCGGCAGCCGTTTTCCAACGCGCGGATACCCTGTGGCTGGTGTTCGACACGCCAACTCAAATCGATCTGACGGCGATGCAGGCCGACAACGATAATGGCGTGCGCGAGGTGCTGTTCGAACGCACGAAAGACGGGGTCGCTACTATTCGCCTCAAGCTTGACTCGGCCAAGGATGAGCAGCATTGTCGCTGACGGCCCGACGTGGGTCGTCACGATTGCCGACACGGTGTCGGCATCGACCAAGCCACTGACCGTCGCACGCAGCATCGTCGGCAAGAACCGCGCAAGCCTCGCTGTTCCGTTCGACGATCCGCGCGCCGTCCATGAGGTTGCCGACCCGGACATCGGAGACCGGTTGCTAATCGTAACGGCGCTCGGGCCAGCGCGAGGCTTTCTCAAGGCGCAGGACTTCGTTGAACTACGCGCTTTGCCGTCAACTCACGGTGTGGTGGTGCAACCCCTTGCCGACGACATCACCGCAGAACTCGGAGCCGACAAAATCAGCATCAGTCGGCCGGCCGGGCTGTCATTGTCGGCGACTGCGCTCGGCCAACAGCCACTCGCGACCAATTTCCGGGCCTACACGTTCGACACTCAGTTGTGGGGCTACGACCGCGATGCGCCGTTCAACGCGCGACAGGCCGAACTGATCCGGCTTGCCGCTGCGGCGCCCGTGTCGAAACGCCGGCATGCGCGGCTCAATCTTGCGCGCTTTTACCTGGCGAAGGACATGGCCCCTGAGGCCAAGGCCGTTCTCGGTGTAGCTCTCTCGGACCAGCATTCGGAAGATGTGACCGGCAGCGTACTCACGGCCGTCGCCGACGTGATGCTCGACCGGCCGGAGGAAGCACTCAAGGTGCTGGCCAAGCCGCAGGTGGGAAACCAGCAGGATGCGCCGGTCTGGCGTGCGATTGCGCTCGCCCGCCAGGGCAGGTGGGCGGACGCGCAGAAGATCTTCAAGACTATCGGCGCCGCGATCGCCGCGCTGCCGATCGAACTGCAGCGCATGGCGATGAAGGAAGCGTTGCGGGCCGCTATCGAAGTGCGAGACTTCAACAGCGCGACCAAGGTCGCCAATGAGATAGAAACCGTCGGCGTTAGCCCCATGCTGGAGCCGACGATCAACGTGTTAATTGGCCGACTCTATGAGGGTTTGGGACGTAACGAGGACGCGCTTTCGAGCTATCGTGCGGCGGCGACATCGAACAACCGCCGCGCGGCCGCGCAGGGGCGATTGCGGGAAATTGCACTCACATTTGCGACCGGCGGAATGGGCCGCAAGGATGTGATCAGCGACCTGGAGACACTGACAACGGTATGGCGCGGGGACGAGACAGAAACCGAAGGCCTGAAGCTGCTCGCGCATCTCTACACGGAAGACAGCCGGTACCGCGACGCTTTCCATGTCATGCGTACGGCCCTGCTTGCACATCCCAACTCGGATCTGACGCGCAAGATCCAGGACGAGGCCGCTGTCACGTTCGAAAGTCTTTTCCTGGGCGGCAAGGGCGAGGCATTGCCGCCGATCGAGGCTCTTGGCCTGTTCTATGATTTTCGCGAGCTAACGCCGATCGGCCGGCGTGGCGACGAGATGATCCGCAGGCTTGCGGACCGGCTGGTCTCGGTCGATCTGCTCGACCAGGCGGCCGAGTTGCTTCAGCACCAGGTCGATCATCGGCTCCAAGGTGGCGCGCGCGCCCAGGTCGCGACGCGGCTGGCGGTGGTCTATCTGATGAACCGCAAGCCGGATCGCGCGCTTGCCAGCTTGCAGACAACTCGAGCTGCCGACCTTTCCAACGATCTTCGTGATCAGCGGCTGCTTCTTGAGGCGCGCGCCATGTCAAATCTCGGGCGCCACGAGCTGGCGCTTGAACTGATCACGAATATCAACAGCCGTGAAGCAATGCGTCTGCGGTCTGATATCTTGTGGGCGGCGCGCCGTTGGCGGGACGTGGGCGAGCAGATTGAGCTGCTTTATGGCAATCGCTGGCGCGAATTTGCACCGCTTAACGATACCGAACGCTCGGACATCCTCCGCGCGGCGATTTGCTACGCCCTGAGTGAAGAATCAATTGGGGTCGCACGTCTGCGCGAAAAATACGAAGCCAAATTCGCTGATGGCGCTGATCGTCGTGCCTTCGAAGTTGTAACGGCGCCGATCGGCGCAAGCGGCACGGAATTCCAGGATATTGCCAAGAAAGTTGCGAGCGTCGACACGCTCGATGCATTCCTCCGCGATTTGAGTACGCGCTATCCGGAGGCTTCCGCGACGCCGCAAGCAGGAACGGAGGGTGAGGGGGGCGGCCCAGCAGCGGAGTCAGACAAGGCAAAGCCCACCACGAACGGAGCAGCGGCCGGCCCAGCGGCAAGAACAGGACCGGACAACCGCAACGCGGCATCTTCGCCATTGCCTCCGAACGCCCCGGCTGGCGTGCCGCTCAAACCCGACAAAGAGCCAACCGGCTCGATCTCGCGCCGTATAACGCGCGCGACCGCCCACTAAAGCGAACTCTTCGCCTTGCCGAAACATCGTGACCCCGGCGCGTGGCTTGGGCTCCGCGCTCAACCTCAATCCAGGATCAAGCGCGGCAACCACAGCGACAACGCTGGAATATAGGTGACTAGAATGAGCACAATCACCATCGGGATGTAGAAGACCATGATGCTCTTCGATACGGCTTCCATCGAAACTTTTCCGATGGCGCACCCGACCACCAGCGTCGGCCCAACCGGCGGCGTGAGCAGGCCGATGCCGAGATTGAGAATCATGATCATGCCGAAGTGTACCGGATCGATGCCGAAGGTCTTGATGACCGGCAGGAAGATCGGCGTGCAGATCAGGAGCATCGGCGCCAGATCCATGAAGGTGCCGAGCACCAGCAGTAGGATGTTAACCAGCAGCAGGAACGTGTACTTGTCGTTGGCGATGGTGAGGAAGAACTGCGTCACCTTGGCGGGCACCTGCATGATTGCCATCATGTAGCCGAACGCCACGGAAAAGCCGATCATGATCATAACCATGCCGACAGTGCGCACTACGCGGCCCACAAGCAGCGGCAGGTCTCTCCACTTGTAGTCGCGATAGATGAACATTGTGACCAGGAACGAGTAGATGCAAGCGACGGCGGCGGATTCGGTGGGTGTGAACACACCGCTCAGAATGCCGCCGATGATGATGAAGACGGTGAGCAAGCCCCAGAACGCCTCCACCCCGATTTTGAGCGCGCGTCGCAGCGGGATGACCTCGCCCTTAGGGAAATTGTCCCTGCGGGCGATGTAGAAGCACAGAAACATCAGCGAGAGGCCGAGAAGCAGGCCGGGAATGATACCGGCGATGAACAGGTGCGCGACCGAGATCGTGCCGCCGGCCGCCAGCGAGTAGATGACGGCGTTGTGTGAGGGCGGAATCAGCAGCGGCTGCAGCGAGCCGGCGATCGTCACGTTGACCGCGAACAGGCGCGGGTAGCCGTTCTTGATCATCTGCGGGATCATCACCGAGCCGACCGAGGCCGTGTCGGCGACCGAGGAGCCGGAAATGCAGCCGAAAATGGTGGACGCTAGAATATTGACTAGCGCCAGTGCCGCCGCGAATGAAGCCGACGAACACCTTGGCGAGGTTGACGAGACGCTCCGCCATGCCTCCGTCCGCCATGATGCAGCCAGCGAGGATGAAGAACGGGATAGCGAGCAACGCGAAATCGTCCATGCCGTCGGAGACTTTAGCATCACCGCTTCGAGTGGCAGGCCGACCCACAGGGCCGTCAGAATGGCAGCAAGGCCGAGGGCATAGGCGACCGGCATGCCGAGCAGGCATAGAACGGCGAAACCTGCCGATCAGGATCAGCATGTCCATGGGCGCTACTCGGTCGCTGTTCACTCTGAAGTTGGCTGACGATCTCGGGTCCGGCTCCGCGAACAGCTTCGGAGGTCCACAGACGCTCGATGACGAACAGCGCGTTAGACGCCGCCGATTGGCACGGGGAGATAGGACAGGCCCACCCAGTACCAGGGGAAATCCGCGATCGACTGGTACCACGTCGTCTCCACCAGCTTCACGCCCCACCAGAACATGAAGAGGTTGGTGCCCAGCATGCACGACTTCCATCAGCCAGCCGACGGCGAGGCGGGCTTGCCCTGCTGCATCATAGGGATAACGGCAACGCCGATATGCAGGTTCTCACGGTAGCAAAGGGCGGCGGCCATAAAGGAGAACCAGATCATGAGCAGCACAGCGGCCGGCTCGGGCCAGGAGGCCGCGGTGTTGAGCACATAGCGGGTGAACACCCCCCACGGGATGATCAGCGTGATGACCACGAGGCAGATCACCCGCAACACCATGCAGCAACGATGCAGTTGTCCATGCACTGCACGTATTGGGACTTCATGATTCCCCCTCCCGAAAGGCAGAGGCCGGCTCGCGCCTCATCGGAACGGCCGGCCTCTCGACTAACCGCACAAGCGGTTCATTTGACGTCCTGGATACGCTTGATGAGATCGGCGTGCTGCGCACCATATTTGTCCCACACCGGCTTGACCGCGGCCTGGAACGGCTTCTTGTCGGCAACTTCGTTCATAATTGCCCCGGCTTCGGCCATCTTCTTGATGGATTCCTTTTCGCGGTCGTACCAGAGCTTGCGCTCCTCCTGCTGGGCCTCCTTCGCGACCTTGAGGATCAATGCTTGGTCGTCCTTCGACAATCCGTCCCAAATTTTCTTCGAGAAGACGAGGATCTCCGGGATCATCAGGTGGCCGGTCTTCGAGTAGTACTTCGCATAACGATAATGCTGCCCGCTCTCATAGCTCGGATAGTTGTTTTCCGCTCCGTCTACGACGCCGGTCTGCATGGCATTGATGAGCTGATCGAAGCCCATCGCGACGCCGTTGCCGCCGAGGGAGTTCATCGTGTCCACGAACACGGGATTGCCCATCATTCGGATCTTCAACCCCTTCAGGTCGTCGACGGTCTGGATTGGCTTTTTGCTGTTGTAGACGTTACGGGTACCGGCATTCATCCAGCACAATCCGATCAGATTGGCCTTCAACTCCGAGAGCTTCTTGAGCAGCTCGTCGCCGATCGGCCCGTCGATAACCTTCTCCATGTGCGCGTCGTCGCGAAACATGAAGGGCAGGTTGAACACATTTATCTCCGGCACGATCGGGCCCATTGGACCGACACTGATGCGCGCGATAGCGAGGGCGCCGACTTGCGCCTGCTCGATCATCTCCTTCTCACCGCCAAGCTGCATCGACGGATACATCTGGATGCTCAGACGTCCATTCGTCGCGGCTTCGAGCTTCTTGCCCATCTGGACGACCGCTTCCACTGTCGGATAGCCGAGCGGATGCACGTCGGTCGCCTTGAGCACGATCTTCTGCTGCGCAAGGGCAGGGCCGGATGCAAAAGCCGCGGCGGCGAGGAGAACGCCGGCGGTCGCGAACGCAATGCGAGCCTTGATCATGAATCATTCCTCCCTGGTGGTTTCTGGCGCGGCTGATTGATCGGCGCACGTGTACCTGTTATTCATCAGGTCATATGATGACCTTACGTCTAGTCGAGATGTCAAGCCGTTGCCCAAGCGTAGTCCAAAAAATCTTAGCCTGTTGCAGCCGCTCGATGCGCCACCTCGGCTGACCGCCGAGCTTGTCGCCAGGCTGACGGCGGATATCACCAGTGGAAAGCTGGCCCCGGGAGCGCGCCTGCCGACTGAACAGGAAATGATTGCGGCGACCGGGGTGAGCCGCACTGTCATCCGCGAGGCGGTTGCGGCATTGCGGGCGGATCGGCTGGTCGTAACCCGGCAAGGGGTGGGCGCTTTTGTCGCGAGCCAGGTGCGCCGCCCGTTCCGGGTCGATTTCGACGAGCTGTCGCCGTTTGGTGAAGTGCTCAACGTCATGGAGCTGCGCACCGGTGTGGAGGTAGAGGCGGCGGGTCTTGCCGCCGAACGCGCATCGCCGACACAGGTCAAAAAAATCACAGACCGGTTTGCCGCCATTCAGGCGGCCATCGATCGCGGCGAAAACGGCGTCGATGAGGATTTTGCCTTCCATTGTGCGATCGCTGAAGCAACCGGTAATCCGCAGTTCAATCGCTTTCTGGAATACCTCGGCCGGTTCATTATTCCGCGGCGGACCATCTGGAAGAACACTCAACCCGCCGCGCGGCGCCAGCAGCTCGATACCTTTCAGAAAGAACACGCCCAAATTCTTCACGCGATAAGGCAGGGGTCGGTGGCCCAGGCGCGCACAGCTATGCAGCGTCATTTGTTCAACAGCCGCGCGCGCTACGAGAAACTTGCCGCCGAAAACAGGATGCAATGAACGTCATGCAGAAAATCTTGATCACCGGCGCTGCCGGCGATGTTGGCACACGTCTGCGCAGGTTGCTGAAGAGCGTCTACCCGAGCATCCGCGCGAGCGACATCCGCACTCCAGCCGATCTTGGCAAGGACGAGGACTTCGTCGCAGCAGACCTCGCAGACTTGGCGCAAGTCGAGAAAATCGTTGCCGGCGTGGAAGGCATTGTTCACCTCGGCGGCTTTTCCGTCGAAGGATCGTGGGAAACCATTCACAGATCCAACATCGTCGGTTGCTATAATTTATTCGAGGCCGCCTATCGCGCCGGCGTCAAGCGCGTGGTGTTCGCGTCGTCAAATCACGCGGTCGGATTTTATCGTCGGGACAAGAAGATCGGTGTCGACGTGACCGTGCGGCCCGACAGTCGATACGGCGTTAGCAAGGCATTCGGCGAGGCGCTCGGCGCTCTCTACGCTGACAAGCATGGGCTGCGCGTGACATGCATCCGCATCGGCAACGTCAACGACAAGCCGCTCGACAAAAGGAGGCTGTCGATCTTGATCGTGCCGGAAGACCTCGTCCAACTCATCCGGATCGGGCTCGAGCATCCGGACATCCAATTCGAGATCTTCTACGGCATGTCAGACAATGCGACTGGATGGTGGGACAACAGCAATGCCAGGCGGTTTGGTTACAGCCCGCGAGGCCGTTCCGAAGACTTTCGGGCCGAGGCCATGGCGGGGCAGGCAAAGCTTTCCGCGGATCCAATCGGCGATCGCTTTCAGGGCGGGCCGTTCTGCTCGGATGAATACGATGCCGATCGCAACCCGTGAAGGTTCCTGGACAGAAGGCTTGGCCGGGTCGGCTTGGTCCCGTATCCTCGACCTGGCTTGGCGCACTAACGGCAGGGGAACAGTCATGGCATGGCGGGTCAATGTGATCGCAGGCGCTTTCATGGCGCTTATCATCGGCACCGGACTGAGCAGCGTATCCCACGCGCAAGATTGCCCACGCGGCGAACTCGATAAGGCGTACTGCGATCGAAATAACGACCTTGTTGCCGACACGCCTGCACAAACCGTCAATCCGCCCACCCTTGTTTTCGCCTACACCCCTGTCGAAGACCCAGCTCTTTACACAAAGGTGTGGGATGGCTTTCTGCGACACCTTGAAAAAGTGACCGGCAAGAAGGTGGTGTTCTTCCCGGTGCAGTCAAACGCGGCAGAGATCGAGGCGATGCGCTCCGGCCGCCTGCATATTGCCGGCGTTAGCACCGGCCCCACGCCAATCGCCGTCAATTGCGCCGGCTACGTTCCGTTCGCCATCATGGGCAGCAAGGATGGCCGGTTCGGCTATGAGATGGAAATCATCGTGCCGGCCGACAGCGCGATCAAGACGCCGGCGGATATCAAGGGCAAGAAGCTTGCGTTTACCGCGCCAACCTCGAACTCCGGATTTAAGGCGCCTTCCGTTCTTCTGGAATCGGAATTCAATCTTGTGGCAAAGCGCGACTACGAGCCGGTGTTTTCCGGCAAGCACGACAATTCGGTGCTCGGGGTGGCCAACAAGGACTATGACGCGGCGGCGATCGCCAATGAAGTGATGGTGCGCATGTTCGAGCGCAAGGTGGTCGATCCAGCGAAGATCCGAACTGTCTACAAATCCGACACTTTCCCGACGACAAGCTACGGGTTGGCTCACAATCTCGATCCGAAGCTTCAGGAAAAGATCAAAGAAGCTTTTTTCACATTTCCTTGGGAAGGTTCCGCGCTGAAAGCCGAATTCAAGACCGAAGATCGCTTTGTGCCGATTACCTATCAAAAAGACTGGAGTGTGATCCGCAAGATCGACGCAGCGAGCGGCGTGAAATACGCCTGCAAGTAAAATGACGCAGCTGCGAGGAAAGCAATGCTGTGTATCAGCGGTCTGACCAAGCGCTATCGCACTGGTGATTTGGCTCTGAAGGGCATTGACCTCGTTGTGCCCGATGGTCAGGTCATGGCACTGATCGGTCCTTCCGGCGCGGGTAAGTCAACGGTGATCCGATGCATCAACCGGCTGGTCGAGCCCACGTCCGGATCAGTCGCACTCAACGATGTCGATATCGTCACGCTCGGCAGTGGAGAATTGCGGCGTACCCGCCGCCGCATGGGCATGATCTTCCAGGAATATGCGCTGGTTGAGCGGCTCTCTGTGATGGAAAATGTCCTCACCGGGCGGCTCGGCTATGTTGGCTTTTGGCAAACCTGGCTGAGGCGCTTTCCGCAGTCGGATGTCGATGAGGCGTTCCGTCTGCTCGAGCGCGTCGGCCTGGATCACATCGCCGACAAGCGTGCCGATGAACTTTCCGGCGGACAGCGACAGCGTGTCGGAATTTGTCGCGCGCTGATACAGGACCCCGAACTGCTTCTGGTCGATGAACCGACCGCCTCACTCGATCCGAAAACATCGCGGCAGATCATGCGGCTGATCAAGGAGTTGTGCGGCGAGCGCAAGCTGTCGGCCATCATCAACATTCACGATGTCATGCTGGCGCAGATGTTTGCAGAGCGCATTGTTGGCTTGAGGCAGGGCGAGATCGTTTACGACGGTCCCCCCGACAAACTTACTCCGGCCGTGCTGACCTCGATTTACGGCGAGGAAGACTGGTCTGCGACCATTCGCAAGGTCGATGAGGAAGCGCCGGACCATGAGGCCGACAATGTTCTGCCTTTCGAGGTTCCACATCCCGATCGGGATCGTATGGCCGGGCTGACTTGATGTTGGCTTGTGTGGGATGTGCCCGATGACTCTCGCCACCGCAGTCGCGCCCCGCCGCTGGAAGAAGCCGCCCCTGATCAGATCGGCGTGGCTGCGTTGGACGCTGATCGTGGGTTTCGTTGTTTATCTAGCGCTGGTTGCTCAGACGACGCCGGTCAACTGGGCCCGCGTGTGGGAAGGGTTACCGCGCGGCGCCGCGTTTGTAGGCGCGTTTTTCCCGCCAGACTTTGTCAGCAGGTGGCAAGAGATCGTCGAAGGAATTTCAGAGAGCCTTTGGATGACTGTTGTCTCGACTGTAATCGGTATTGCACTTTCGATACCGGTTGGCATCGGCGCTGCCAAAAACATCGCCCCGGCGCCGATCTACTATTTCTGTCGTGCGGTGCTCGCAGTATCGCGCAGTTTCCAGGAAGTCATTCTCGCGATTTTTTTTGTCAAGCTCTTCGGGTTCGGTCCCTTCGCCGGCTTCGTGACACTCTCCTTCGCGACGATTGGTTTCTACGGCAAGTTGCTCGCCGAGGATATCGAGGACATGGATCCGACACAGGCGGAGGCTGTGCGCTCGTCGGGAGCGAGCTGGCTGCAGTGGATCAATTACGGTGTGCAGCCTCAGGTGATGCCACGAATGATAGGTCTCGGCCTCTACCGGTTCGATATCAATTTCCGTGAGTTCGCGGTCATCGGAATTGTCGGCGGCGGCGGCATCGGCGCGACGCTGAACACCGCATTCGACCGCTACGAGTTTGATTCCGCCGCCGCGATTATCCTTGTGATCATAGGGATTGTCATGCTGTGCGAATACGGCTCCGGTTATCTGCGGCGATGGGTGCAATAGTGACCCCGATTCCGGCGCGAGGGCGAACTTGGCAACGGCGCGAGCAGCGCACCCAGTTGTTCATCTGGGCAGGCTGGCTGTTCGCTGCCGCTCTATTCATTGGGTGCTTCCAGATGATTTCCGACAGGACCATCTGGGCCTTTGTCTGGGACGCGCCGCAACAGGCAGGCGATCTCGCCGTACGAATGGTGCCGCCGGATTGGCTCTATATCCGAGGTCTTGGTCGGCCGATCTGGGACACGATCAATATCGCCACGGTCGGCACATCGATCGCTGTTCTACTCGCCATTCCGGTTGCGTATTGCGCCGCGCGCAACACGACACCGAGCGTCAGCGTCGCGCGCCCGATCGCGTTGTTCATTATTGTTTCATCGCGCTCGATCAACGCGCTGATCTGGGCGCTGATGCTGGTCACGATTGTTGGGCCCGGCGTGTTCGCTGGAATCATTGCCATCGCGCTGCGCTCGATCGGCTTCTGCGCCAAGCTGCTTTACGAGGCGATCGAAGAGATCGACGAGAGCCAAGTGGACGCTGTGCGGTCGACCGGCGCGTCGGGCGCGCAGGTGACGTCCTACGGAATCGTACCGCAGGTGCTACCCGCTTTTGCCGGCATTTCAGTGTTTCGTTGGGATATCAATATTCGCGAATCGACCGTGCTCGGTCTTGTCGGCGCCGGTGGCATCGGACTTGAGCTTAACGCCGCGATAACGCAGCTTTACTGGACACAGGTCTCGCTGATCCTGCTCATCATCATCGCAACAGTGATCGTCGGTGAGTGGGTGTCTGCCAAGATCCGCCACGCGATCATTTGAACCTTTGGCGGTTGAACGGGTCAGCTACGAGCCGTAGCTCTGGATCAGGGAGCCGGCGACCAGGCTCCAGCCGTCGACCAGCACGAAGAAAATAAGCTTGAACGGCAGTGAGACGACCACGGGCGGCAGCATCATCATGCCCATGGACATCAGTACCGATGCCACCACCAGGTCAATAATCAGGAAGGGCAGGAACAGCAGGAACCCGATTTCAAAGGCCCGTTTCAGCTCTGAGATCATGAAGGCCGGCACCAGCACGCGCAGCGACAGGTCTTCGGGCTTGGCCGGTTCGGCTTCCTTGGCCATATCGACGAACAGCTTCAGGTCTTTCTCACGCACGTTTTTCTGCATGAAAGCGCGCAGCGGTTGCGAGCCACGCTCGAAAGCCTGCTCAGCCGTGATTTCGTTGGCTAACAGCGGCCGAATCCCCAAATCGTAGGTGCGCTGGAGTGCCGGCCCCATGACAAAGGCGGTCAGAAACAGCGCCAACGACACGATGACGGCGTTGGGTGGAGCCGTCGCGGTGCCCAGCGCGGTGCGCAACAGCGACAACACGACGACGATGCGGGTGAATGACGTCATCATGACGAGGATTGACGGTGCCAGCGAAAGCACCGTCAGCAGTGCGACCAGCTGGACTACGCGCTCGGTCAGGCCATTGCCTTGTCCGAAATTGACGCTGATGTCCTGCGCGGACGCTGTCGCGGTCAGCCCTGCGAGGATCCCTGCTACCCCGACCGCCACCGTCACCAGACGGACACGGCGGTCGGAAGCACCTGTCACGATTTTCCTGGAGGACGGCCCAACAAACTGGCCATCTCCTCTTCTAGATTCTCGTACAAATTCTTGCCGGGTGTCGCCGGCGGCTCGGTACGAGTCTCAGGTTTGAAATCCAATTTCGGCTCGGGCCTTGAGTCAAATTTTGGCTCGACACGTGCGCGTAGTTCGCGCTGCGGCGGGCGTGCGGTAACGTCGGCGGCTTTGCCTTGCGCTGCCAGCGGATCGGTGACCGGCGGCCGGCCTTCCGGCGCCGGAGCGCGCCGCAAAGCCGCTTCGAGCTGGTGTGCCATCTCAGCGAGATTGTGGTCGGCTTGTGCCGCGGGCTCGTGCGACGACATTGGAGCGCGTGCGGGGACCTCAGGGCGTGGGGCCGGAGCTGGCGCGTCGGGCGGATTGAGACGTGTCGAGAGCTCGGCCGCAAGACCGGTAAGACTGTCGGCCGGGCGGGGCCGAGCGCCAGGCTCGGGCGCAAGCCATGGTTCTTCGGTGGCAGAAGTGCGAAGTGGCCGTGACGCGGGCGCCGGCTCGGTCGCAGGCTGCAACGGCCATCCGTTTTCGATTGTCGGCGTCTGACGCGCGGTGGCCTCGCCGGCAGGCGCGGCGCGCGCCTGATCGCGTGGCACATCGCGGGCGGAAACCGCGCGCACAATATTGGGCTCGACAACGAGGTCAGTCGGCCCACCGATCATCAGAAGGTGTTCGACGTTGTCGCGGCGAATCAGCACCAAGCGTCGCCGTCCATCAACGGTTGCGGCGTCGATCACGGCAAGCCGGGGCTGTCGTCCGCGCGAAGCATTTCCGAGCCGGTTCGCTCCAAAGCGCCGCACCAACCATGCGGTAAGACCGATGAGCGCCAACACCACCAGAAAGGCGATGAAGAAGCGGGCGGCCAGCGGCATCTCAGCGCCGAACAAGCTTTCGAACATCAATGCGCTCCGTTCTTCCCGCCAACGCTCATCGCGTAAGAATCGCCGAATGGTTAATTCTGCTAGGCACTATTTGCCGCCCTGAATACTAACAGAGGATTAACAAATAAAGTGGCAATTTACGGGTCGGTTCCGAAAGCAGCCATTTAGGATGGTTGGCCGGCGCCGCTACAACCCGCTCCGCTACCTCCTTTACCGGCCATTAACCATACGCCCGGCAAAGTCTGCCTAGCGCGGCGACAACGCGCTGGGGGCGTTTGCAACGGAGGCGGGGTCATGGGCATTACCGATATTCCAATCCTATCCATGTTGCGTACCCGGCTCGACTGGTCGCAGGCGCGCCAGCGGGTCCTCGCGGACAACGTGGCGAACGCCGATACCCCGCGTTTTCGCGGCCGTGATCTTGCGCCGCTGAAATTTGACGATCCATTTGTTGTTACTCCGGCCGGCGTATCCGGAATAACGCTCACGCGTACAGCCAGCAGCCATATGAACGGCGTCGGCCTGAGCCAATCGCCATTCCCGAACAAAAAGGAGTCTGTCTACGAAACGCGCCCCGCCGGCAATGCCGTCAATCTCGAAGAGGAGATGATGAAGGTCGCGGCCAACCAAATGGACTTTCAGACAGCAACCGCGCTCTACACGCGCAGCCTCACTCTTATCAAGACTGCGCTCGGCAAGCGCTGAACACGTGTCGTACTCCTGAGGAGAAGACCCTTGGACTTCATCAAGACACTCACCATCGCCGCCTCAGGCTTGCGGGCTCAGGCCGGCCGTATGCGGATCATTTCGGAAAATATTGCCAACGCCAACTCGACGCCGCAGCGGCCGGGCGCCGATCCGTATCGCCGCAAGATTCCAACGTTCCGCAGCGAGCTTGATCGGACGCTCGATGCCCAGGTCGTCGAGTTGGGCAAAGTGAAGACTGACAGCGCGGCCTTTCGGTTGAAATATGAGCCGGGGCATCCCGCCGCCGACAGCAACGGCAACGTCAAATACCCAAACGTGAATTCACTGATTGAAATGATGGATATGCGCGAGGCTCAGCGCTCCTACGAAGCCAACATCAACGTGATCGGCGCAACGCGGCGCATGATCCAGCGCACGATCGATATTCTCAAAACCTGAAAGGCACTATTACAATGGCCTCACCGCTCGCCGCTGCAAGCGCCTACGCCAGTGTTGCACGTATCGCATCCGACTCATCTTCGTTGGCCGTCATCCGGCAACCCGCCGAGGTAAAGGGCGATACGAGCTTCGCCTCCGTGCTCAAGGATGCGATCGGCTCGGTCGTCGAGATGGGGCATAAATCCGACGCCCAGACGCGCGCCGCCGCTAGCGGAAAGGCAAACATTGTCGACGTCGTCACGGCCGTTTCCGAGACCGAGGTCGCGATCGATGCCGTGGTTGCCGTGCGCGATCGCGTGATTCAGGCCTACGAAGACATTATGAAGATGCCGATCTAGGTAGCAGACAACATGACCGGCCCCGAAGTTCTTGACGTATCGCGTGACGCCATCGTGACGCTGATCGTCGTCTCAAGCCCAGTGATGCTCGTAGGCCTGGCCGTCGGCATTGCTATTTCCCTCTTGCAGGCGCTCACGCAGATCCAGGAAATGACTATTGCCTTCGTGCCGAAGATCCTGGCCATCTTCCTGTCGCTGCTGATTGCGCTGCCATTCATGGCGGAGAAGCTGCACGCCGAGATGCTGCGGATCGCCGCACGCATTGTCAGCGGCTAGGCCGGATGCGGATCGACATCTCCTTTTTACCGGCGCTTGCCGCAGCGTTTCTGCTCGCGTTTGCACGCGTGGGCGCAATGGTGATGCTGCTGCCGGGCGTCGGTGAGCAGACGATGCCGTCGCGGGTGCGGCTCGGAATTGCACTAGTGCTGACCGCGATCATATTGCCGGCGCATCAGAAGGCCTACACGGTTGATCTGAACGCGATTGGGCCCGTCTTGGTGCTTCTCTTCCAGGAGTTCGTCGTCGGCGCTGTGCTGGGGCTGACGGCAAGACTTGCGATTTCCGCCTTGCAGGTCACGGGCTCCGTCATTGCCCAGCAACTTGGTCTTGGATTTGTCACCGCCGTCGACCCGACGCAGAATCAGCAGGGGCTTCTGGTTGGAAATTTTCTGACATTGCTCGGCGTATCGCTCGTCTTTGCCACAGATATGCATCATCTCGTGATAGCGGCGATGAACGACAGTTACACCATTTTTCAGCCAGGCGAATTGCCGCTGATGGGAGACGCCGCGCAACATGTAACCCGCATCGTTGCTACGGCATTTCGCATCGGCATTCAGCTGTCGGCGCCGTTTCTCGTGTTCGGGCTGCTGTTCAATCTCGGCCTGGGAATATTATCGCGCCTCATTCCGCAAATGCAGGTGTTCTTCATCGGGTTACCGCTGTCCATCATTCTTGGCCTGCTGCTTCTGCTGGTGGTGATTGGCACAATGATGGGTACGTTTGTCGATTATCTCAACGGCGTTCTTTCCGATCTTGCTCCACGCTTCTGACGAGGGGCTTGCATGGCGGAAGAATCCGGCGAATTAGACAAAACAGAAGAACCAACCCAGAAGCGGCTTGACGAGGCGCTCAAGCGCGGCGATGTCGTCAAAAGTCAGGAGGTAAATACCTGGTTTGTCATTGCCGGTGCCACACTTGTCCTGATGGCGTTCTCCGGCCCGATGAGCAGAGATCTCACGGCCACGATGCGCGGCATCATTGCCAACTCCTACAATATCAGCGTGGACGGTCCGGCCTTGCCGCGGCTGTTTCAGAAAATCGGAACCGAGATGGTCGCGGCCGTTGCCGTTCCATTCCTCGTTCTGATTATCGCTGCGATCGCCGGCAATATCATTCAGCATCGTCTCGTCTGGTCTTACCAAACTCTTACGCCCAAACTGTCCAAAATTTCTCCGCTTGCCGGCCTCAAGCGTATCTTTTCCAAGCAGTCGCTGGCCAATCTGACCAAAGGCCTCGTCAAGATTGCGGTCGTCGGCACGGTCATGACGGTGTTGATGTGGCCCGAACGGGGGCGGCTGGAAGCACTCACGCGCACTGATGCCGCGGCGATCATCCCGGTCTCACTGACCCTTGCCCTGAAGATACTCGGTGCCGTGGTAGCCATGCTCGCCTTTGTCGCCGCCGCCGACTACTTGTTCCAGTACCGGCAGTGGTATCAGCGGCAGAAAATGTCGCTCCGGGAGTTGAAAGAAGAATTCAAACAGACGGAAGGCGACCCGGCGATTAAGGGCAAGATGAAACAGGTCCGGCAGATCCGCATGCGCCGGCGTATGATCGCAGCCGTTCCGAAAGCAACGGTCGTCATCACCAACCCGACCCACTACGCCGTCGCTCTTGAATATGTACGCGGCATGGACGCGCCGGTGTGCGTGGCAAAAGGTGTGGATGCACTGGCCCTGAAGATCAGAGAGGTCGCCGGCAAGCATTCCGTTCCGATAGTCGAAAATCCGCCGCTTGCGCGCGCCTTGCATGCTACCGTGGAAATTGATCAGCAGATTCCACCCGAGCACTACAAGGCCGTCGCCGAGGTTATTGGCTATGTGATGCGGCTGCGTCGGGCGGTGTCGCTCAGACGCTAGGATCTAAATGCAGGAAAACGCCCCGGCTGGCTCTTGCGTGAACAGGGCGCCTTAAGGCACTCAGAGGCTATGACAGGTCAGGATCCGTCAGGGCAAGCGCCAGACCGTGCGGAAGGGCACGAGCGCAAGGCTTTCGACAAGAGCCAGATGGCGGCCGGCGGCAGCTCGATCATTCTGATGCTTCTGGTCGCTTTCGGGCTGATTGGTGCGGCTGGTGGACTGATTGTGATCGGCCGCGACTACGTGGAAGCCTATGTCCTGACGCTGCTCGCCATCCTCGGGACAGTCGGCGTGTTCGCCTTGTTCGCTTTGGCAGCAGGTATCATGAAATTCGCGGGCAGGGACCAGGGCAACCCCCTGCTCAAGGCGGTGGTGGATGGCGCCTTCGATGGCCTCCTGGTGACCGATCAAGGTGGACGGGTCATCTACGCGAACGCGACGTATCTCGATTTGACCGGTGCGACTGATATGCGTGACGTCCGGCCGATCGAACGCGTGTTCATCGGTGACCCCGACGTTTCGGAGTCGATCTATCGACTTCTCAAAGCTGCGCGCGAGGGGCGGCGCCTGCACGAAGAGGTGAGGATCACCGGGCTCGCGGGAGAGAGCGCCCGATGGCTAAGAATGCGCGTGCGGCCGCTCGGAGAGAGGCGTCGCGACGCGCGCATGACTGTCTGGTCGATTGCCGATGTCACACGCGATCGCGAGCGCCAGGAAAACGTGTTCCAGGAGTTGCAGTACGCCATCGACTACCTCGACCATGCGCCGGCCGGGTTTTTCTCAGTCGATGCCGCTGGCGATATCGTCTATCTGAATGCGAACTCTGGCATCGTGGCTCGACCACGACCTCGCCCAGGTTGGCGCCGGCTCGCTCAAGCTCAGCGATATCGTGGCGGGGGAAGGGGCGGTGCTGCTCACCACGTTCAACGCTGCACCTGGCGAAGTAAAGACCGAAGTTCTCGATCTTGACCTTAAAACACGCGGTGGCAAGCCCGTGCCCGTGCGGTTGTTCCACAAAGTCGCGTTCGGCGCAGATGGTGCGGCCGGCGCGTCCCGCACGCTCGTGCTCAATCGGGCACGGGGCGAGGGCAGCGATCCTCAGCGCGCGGCCGAAGTGCGCTTCATGCGATTCTTTCAGAACACGCCGATGGCCATTGCGACCGTCGACAAGACCGGTCGTATCGCTCGCAGCAATGCTCGCTTCGCGAGCGCCTTCGAGGATTTGCTCAAGAGTGACGACCGTTCCATCCTTTCGGTGGTTGTCGGGCGCGACCGACCCGTGCTGGAAGCGACGATTCGCAAGGCCGCCGAGGGACAGAGCGATATCGCCCCGGTCGAAGCGGCCTTGACCGGCAGCGCGGAGCGCTGGGCGAATTTCTTCGTGCTGGCGGTCGAGGAGGAGGACCGCGACGGCGAATCTGCGATCGTCTACGCGTTGGAAACGACGGCGCAACGCACGCTCGAGAATCGCATTCAACAGCAGCAGAAAATGGAATCGGTCGGCCAGCTTGCCGGCGGCATCGCACACGATTTCAACAATGTGCTCTCCGCCATCATGATGGCGACGGACTTCCTCCTCAATGCCCACAAACCGACCGACCCATCCTTCAAAGACATCATGCAGATCAAGCAGAACGCCAATCGTGCGGCGGCGCTGGTGCGCCAGCTGCTGGCATTCTCGCGCAAGCAGACACTACGCCCGCAGGTGCTCGATCTTGGCGAAACCCTGAGCGATCTCGGCATGCTGCTTAGGCGCCTCATCGGGGAGAAAGTGGCGCTCGAAATTGTGCACGGGCGTGACCTGTGGCCGGTGAAGGTCGATATTTCGCAATTCGAACAAGTGATCGTGAACCTTGCGGTCAATGCCCGCGACGCTTTGCCCGATGGGGGCAAACTCACTGTGCGGACCACAAATGTCACTGCCGATGAATGCGCAAAGTACGACTATAAGGGCATGCCCAAGGCGGACTACGTGCTGGTCGAGGCGAGTGACACGGGTACGGGCATTCCGCCGGAGATCATCGACAAGATCTTCGAACCGTTCTTCACCACCAAGGATGTAGGGAAAGGCACCGGGCTCGGGCTTTCAACGGTCTACGGGATCGTCAAGCAGACGGGCGGGTTTATCTACGCTGATTCCGAGACGGGCTGGACGTCATTCCGCATTTTCCTGCCACGGCACATTCCCGGGGCAGAAGAGGTGCTGGCGCAAATTCCCGCCGTGGACGCGCCGGCAATCGCCGGTGCCATGTCGGCTGCGGACTCGATGGTACGGGCCGCGACTGCAGATTTGACGGGGCAGGGCACAATCCTGCTCGTTGAAGACGAGGACGGCTTGCGCGCTCTTAACGCGCGCGGTCTCACATCGCGCGGCTACACGGTCCTGGAGGCCAGCAACGGTGTTGAGGCCATCGAGGCGTTCGACAAGCATGGCGGCGTCGACCTGGTGGTGTCAGACGTCGTCATGCCCGAAATGGACGGGCCAACGCTGCTCAAGGAGCTGCGCCGGCGCGACCAGAACGTGAAGATTATTTTCGTCTCCGGCTACGCAGAGGAGGCCTTCAGCAAGAACCTGCCAAGTCAGGAGCAATATGCCTTCCTGGCTAAGCCATTTACGCTCAAACAGCTGGTTGCCGAAGTGAAGAAAAGGTTGGCGTAGGGATTGTCGCTACACGCGGCCAGTCAGGGCCAGAATGAGCACGACAATAAGTACCACACCCACAAGTCCCGACGGGCCGTAGCCCCAGTTGGCGCTGTGGGACCAGCGCGGGACCGCGCCGATCAGTATAAGAATGAGCAGAATAACCAGAATTGTGCCGAGCATAATTGTGCTCCATCGCTTGCGGTGCGGCGATCGCCGCACCGTGTTGCCAAACTTCCGCCACAACAACGTTTCCGCCGCGACAAAGTTCCATATGCGATTCAGACCGGTTCTATCTGCAGGATTGGGTCAGACGCACCTTAGCGAACATGCTCGGTTCAAAACGGCAGAGATAAAGTCCCAAGCGGGAATCGGCTTCCGGCGCGCGAAAATAATTGCGTTCGAGCGTAGCTCCGGCGGGCCCGATGTTGAAATCCGCACTCGTTCGCGCAAGCGCCATCGGATTTGCCGAATGGACAATCTCAACTGGCGACGGTTTTGCGGCTGCGGGGGTTACCGCCAAAGCCAATGCAACGCCAAGCAGACTTTTCATCGGCCCGTCCTCCTCGTTCGATGAGGAGAAGCCTCTGGAGGGCGACCTGTTCCTGTCCTGTCCAAGAACATTCCCGTGATCGCCTGTGCAAATATGCCGCGATATCGCCGGGGTTCCTCCTCTTACAAATTGACGAGCACATACATATTCTAAGCCCGCCATGTTTCTGGGGGAGACCACACGATGTTTCGCCGCCGCATCCTGATAGCATTTGCCGCGCTTGCTGCAGCACTCGTTCTCGTTGCCGCGGATGCCAATGCCCGGGCGGGCGGCGGGTCCTCGGGCGGCAGCCGGGGTATGCGGACCTTCTCCACGCCGTCGGTTACACGCACGGCGCCGAATACCGCAGCCCCAATTCAGCGAACGGTAACGCAGCCGAGTAAAGCCGGTACGGTCGGCCAGGCGTCGGCACGGCCGGGGTTCTTCGGCAGTGGACTGCTTGGCGGGCTAGCGGCGGGCTTTATCGGTGCTGGTCTCTTTGGCCTGCTGTTCGGACACGGACTTTTCGGTGGGATGGCGGGTTTTGCATCCATCCTCGGTCTCGTTTTGCAGGTCGTTCTGATCGTGATTGTGGCGAGGCTGCTGTTTGCTTGGTGGCAGCGGAGAAACATGCCGGCGCCTGCCTATGCGGCCGCGCATCCCGCGACCGGTCATTCCTTTAGTGGGCTGGGCGGCATGTTTGGCACCAATGCTCCGGCTGGCGAACCGCTGACAATCGGCAAATCGGACTACGACGCTTTCGAACGCCTGCTCGGTGAAATCCAGTCTGCCTACTCGGCGGAAGACATCGACGCGTTGCGGAGTAAGGTTACGCCGGAAATGCTGTCATATTTCTCGGAGCAACTCGCGGAAAATGCAAGCCGCGGCATCGTCAACAAGGTTGACAATGTGCGGCTCGAGCAGGGCGATCTTGCAGAGGCATGGCGCGAAGGCGCCGTCGAATATGCGAGCGTTGCCATGCGGTTTTCGCTGACCGATCGCAACCTCGATCGCGCAAGCGGACGCACTATTGAAGGCGAGGAGTCCGGCGAGGTCGCCGAATTGTGGACCTTCACGCGCGCGCGTGGTGGCGACTGGCTGCTCTCAGCCATTCAGCAGACGTAAGGCGTCAGACCTTTTCTGCTTCCTTATTTTCTTTGGCGGCGGCGCTGACGTCGGACTTTGGCTTGATGCCGGCGCGTATCCGTTCGTCGAGCCATGAGTTCGAACTTTATGCCGATCTCGCGCGGCTTACGCCATATCACCCGGCATCGGCGGCGTGTTGCTCCGTTCTCAGCGAGCAGCAACACAAAGCTGTCGGGGAGAGCGTCCGAGTCGGCGACATTGATGTGCGCTCCCCGGTCTGAGATATTGGTGACCACGCACTCACAGCGCTGACCCGCTTCAAGCATGAGCCATGCGTCACGGCGCAGCCGGTGTCGCCTAGCCCTTCGTTTGTCCCCTCGCATCTCACCTCGCGGACGCCACATTTCAACGGGTAGCGTTAGGACATTCAGTTTCTGTTAATTGACGCCGCTCCGTGCCATGAAACTGTAACAACTAGCCTTTACGAATTCATAAAACGTTATCCGATACCGCCGATTGGACCCTGAACTGTTGACGTTGCATCGAAATACGTCTATGTCGCCGCCGCAACCTGGTTTTCGGCCTCAACTTGCTGCCACGCTCCCGGTTTTGGGCTGCGCCTCAAGTGAACTCCCAAAAACTTGGCTTGTGACCGTCAACGCGATGACGCGTGGGCGTTCAACAGGAAGCGTGAAAGGAAACACTTGATGCCTGTCGGAACTGTGAAATTTTTCAATACCCAAAAAGGCTTCGGCTTTATTCAGCCGGATGATGGCTCGAAGGATGTGTTTGTGCATATCACGGCGGTAGAACGCGCCGGAATGCGCTCGCTGGTTGAGGGTCAGAAGATCAGCTTCGAAATCGTCACCGAGCGCGGCAAGCAGGCCGCCGGCAATTTGCAGCCGGTCTAAGCTTTAGCGGAAACTGACATTGAAAATCGAAGCCCGGCGGCAACGCCGGGCTTTTTGCATCCGGCACATTTAAAGTGTCACTTTTAAAGTATTGCATTCGAATGGTCAGACGCAGGACACTGCGCCCGACAGGGGAGAAATCAGCATGGACATCATTGCTTGTGGATCGCGTCCCTCGCGCCGGATGGGACCGCCGAGTTTCACCGGGACCGTCTGGCAGGATCCGATCATTCAGGCCCCCGATCCGGCGCGCATCCGGTCCGCCTGGGTCCGTTTCGAGCCGGGCGCGCGGACGGCATGGCACACGCATCCGCTCGGACAGACTCTCTTTGTAACGTCGGGCATCGGCCGCGTGCAGACCTGGGGTGGCCCGATACGCGAAATTCGTGCCGGCGATACGGTTTGGATTCCACCGGGTGAAAAGCATTGGCACGGCGCCACCGCGGAACACGCGCTGGAACATATTGCCATGCAAGAAGCGCAAGGGGGCGAGCACGTCACTTGGCTCGAACCGGTGACGGACGCGCAGTATTCAGGAAAATGAACTCGCGCGTCATCAAGGACACGTGATCGCTGGAATACATCGTCACGGATGGGTTTGGCTCTCGCGATGGCGGAGACGATGGGTCTCTGCCGACATCCGGGAGGTATTTTATGACGGTTGTTCGAATTGGCGCACCGCTGGCAGCGGTCGTGATGATTTTTTGCGGGGTTCCCGCATACGCTCAACAGACGAACATATCGTTCTTCGTCACAAGCGCCGGCCCGGGCAAGGGTGCGGACCTTGGCGGACTCGCGGGCGCGGATCGTCATTGCCAGCAGCTTGCAAGCGTTGTCGGAGCGGGCGCGAAAACCTGGCACGCTTATCTGTCCACACAAGGCGCCGGAGCGGTGAACGCGCGCGACCGCATTGGCACAGGGCCGTGGGTGAATGCCAAAGGTGTAACCATTGCGAAAGATGTCGCCGAGCTGCACGGAGCCAACAATATGACCAAGCAGACGGTGCTCAGCGAAAAAGGGGAGGTGAACAACGGAGGCGGCAACTCGCCAAACCGGCACGATATTCTCACGGGTTCGCAACCCGACGGCACGGCGTTCAGCGGAAGCGACGATCGTACCTGCAAGAACTATACGAGCAGCGCGCAGGGCGCGGTGATGGTGGGACATTCCGACCGTCGTGGTCTGCGCGATGATGAGCCGTCCAAGTCATGGAACTCGTCGCACCCGTCTCGGGGGCCGGATGGCGGTTGTTCACAAGCCGATCTTCGCAGTACTGGCGGCGATGGCCTGATGTACTGCTTTGCTGTGAACTAGTCTTGCATGCGTCATGAACGGTTTTGCCGCGAGCGTCATCTGGATTTGAGCGGCGCAGCAGGGGCATCGCGACAATGTCTTGACCAGTGCAACGATTGGCGCCGTCGCATGGTCGCGACCGAGTTCGGGATGTGGCAGTTCATGCCGCAAGGGCGGAACCTCTGGGTCGATCAACTGTCGGGTACGGCAGGTTGCGGGAACAGCGTGGCGGTACGAGGTCCACAGGGGGAACCGTCTCCCTCTCGGAGATTAAGAATCTATAGGCTGCGATGCACAGCGTGGCGTGGTGATGGAAGCCACGCCATCCGCGCCCTTCGAAATGTCCGAGCCCGACTTCCTGCTTGAGTTCGCTGATAGTCGCGCTCGATGCGCCAGCGCAGCTTGGTCATGTCCACCAGCGAGCGGAAGGCGATGTCTTGGGAAGCGTCGCGAGCCAGTATTTGGTCGGTGCGTCCTCGCCCTTTGGCCATTCGATCAGCAGCCACTCTTCCGGCCGGCCGTCGTTGAGATTGCAATCGCGATGCAGCGGCATCGAACCCGCACGCGTCGCAAAGCGCGAGGACAGCCACTCAGCCGTCCCCTCGCGCCACTGAATCGTGCGCCAAGCAGCGCTTTGGCAAGCCGAGAGCCAATTGCTTGACCGAGACCGGTCGATGCTTGTCGTCCCGGCGGATGAGCTTCGGTGGACGCCCCCGGCCCGACCATTTTCTGGTGATCGGCAACGGCCCCGTGCCCGATGTCCACATCAGAGGTGTTCGGCAGGATGCCAGCCACATAGCGCAATCCGAGCGCACTGACTCCGATGCGCAGGTCGGTGTTGCAGCCATAGCCCGCGTCCATCAGCACCACGCCGAGAGGAAGGCCGGCCTTGCAGGCGGCCGCGATCTGCTCCAGCGCGATCTCGGGCTTGGATCTTGAAGCGGACATCATCAGCACGCCCGTCTTGCGCCGCCGGTTGCTCGTCCTGCGACCAGTCTTCCGGCAGATACAGATCGGTAGGCCACCGGCAGGCTCCGTGTAGCGATTGACGAAGCGACAGCGACACCGCCACCTGGTCGAGTTGTCTTGCTTGCCGAGCTGGCCGCAATATTGCCGTGTCACACCAACCGAGTGCTCGCCCTTCTTTGGCCGGTGTCGTCGATGATCCACGCTTCAATCGGACCTTGACGCTCAATCGCCGGCAGCACCATCTTGCGCGTCTTGGCTAAAACCGTTTCGTCCGACCAGCCGCGTTGCCGACGAAATGCAGCAGCGACTGATGCTGTGCTGCCGTCCGCCCAGGCGCCGTTACTGCCGCCATCGGCTCGACGCTCTTGCGCTCGCATGGCATCATGAGCCCGAGGCAATAGTCTCGCAAAGGGCGGGCACGATCGGCGTGACCAATCACGCTCACCAACCCCTCGACATAAGCCGAAAACCGCGTTTCACTGTCGCCTGCCGCTCGAAGAGCCATACCAGCCTCCATCTGCTGATGCCTGACGTCTCCGTTTATCTGAATCGGACAGGCCGCCCGCTGCGACTTTCATGCTAGTAAGACTAGCGGACTGTCAAAGAATACTGACGCCGGCGGACGCGTGAAATCCCCACGCCGCCGGCGTTTCTGCTTTTTTACAGAGAGTGGTTGTGGTACCCGGTTAGAACGATTCTGACGGTCTGGGTTTTCTACGCGTGATCTTGTGGGGACGCGAAGTGGGGGAGCCTTCACGCCGGATTGAGCGGCGTGAAGCGATAGGAGACGATGCCGCAGCTCGAAAACGTCTTGCTCCTTATCGGAGAAGCACTTCTCTATTTTCTGGCACTCTCGGCTTTGCTGCGCGCCCGCACCCGCATCGGCCTGGGTGCGTTTTTTTGCGCGCTCGGGGTGATGCATTTCCTCGAGACTTATCTTGCCAGCATTCTTTACATCTCCCTGCCGTTCGACATTGTCACCTCGCCGGGCTCGACCGTGCTCTTTACCGGCAAGCTGATGATGTTGCTGCTCCTCTATATCCGGGAGGATGCGGTTGTCGTGCGGCAACCGATCTACGGTCTTCTGTTTGGCAACGTCCTGCTGTTCGCGCTTGCCTTCGTGATGCGCCACCACACATTGGTCGCGCTTGCGCCCGGCCGCGCTGCCGATTTTGGTTTCCTCAACGAAATGGGCGCGTTGATGGTGTGGGGAACGGCCATCCTGTTCTTCGATAGCATCCTCATTATCCTGCTTTACGAGCGTTCACGGACCTGGTTTGGCGCGCGGATATTCCCGCGCTTGGCGTTGTGCGGGGCCTTGGTCCTGACCTTCGATCAGGCTGCATTCTTCGCCGGTCTGCACATGCTCACCGGCGCCGGTCTCGACGTGCTGATCGGTGGCTGGTTCGCCAAAATGGCGGCTGTTGGGCTCTATACCGTCCTGGCCGGGGTATATTTGATTTATGTCGAAAGGCCGCTCAGACGGCGCACGGATGCGCCGCGAATAAGGGATGTCTTTGACACGCTCACCTACCGCGAGCGCTACGAAAACCTGCTGGCGCGCACGGGTTGCGACGCCCTGACGGGCGCCCTCGACCGCCAGTCTCTCGAGGTGCACGGCCGCCGGGCCGTCGAGCACGCCGCTGCCGCAGGTCGCCAGCTTGCGTTGCTACTGATCGACGTTGACCACTTCAAGGAATTCAATGATCGCTTCGGTCACACCGCCGGCGATAGAATCCTCAAGCGTATCGTGCTCGATGTGATCGCGACGGCGCGCATGTCCGATTTCATTTATCGTTTCGGCGGCGAAGAATTTGTCGTTATCGCCGAGGGCCTTAATGTTGATGATGCCTGGGCGTTTGCCGAACGGGTTCGGCGACGCATCGCGGCCGGTAAGAGCGAGGCCGAAGGACCGCTCACGGTCAGTGTTGGTATTGCCAATTGCCCCCGCGATGGCAGGGATTATGAAACGCTCTTCGATGTCGCCGAAAAGCGCCTTTATGAGGCGAAGGCCGCCGGCCGCAATTGTGTCGTCGGTGGCGAGAAAGGTGTGCGGCTCGTTCACGCGGGCTAGAGCGCGGTCATTCCCGATTAAATGACCGTTGCTGGGCTTGTCACCGCAAGTCGGGTTTACCCGACCTGCGGCGGGCAATTTAATTGGCGCAATTCGGGCAGGCCCGAGTTGCGCGTGCCATATTCGCCTTGCTTCAATGGACACGAACGTACGGGTGCCTGCGGCAAACGCAGGCGCGGCGCGCGTAATGCAAATGGTGCTCTCATGCGTTATCAGCTCTTCTATTGGCCGGAAATTCAGGGGCGCGGCGAATTCGTGCGCCTTGCGTTCGAAGATGCCGGCGCCGCCTATGACGACGTGGCGCGCAAATCAGGCGGCATGGAGCGCATGTTTGCGATGATGCAGGGCGGGCGCGACAAGCATCCACCGTTCGCGCCGCCCTTTCTGAAGTCCGGCAAGCTTGTCGTCGCGCAGGTTGCCAACATTCTTTTTTATCTAGGGCCCCGCTTGAAGCTTGCTCCGCGTGATAAGACCGGGCGTTTGTGGCTTCACCAGCTTCAGCTGACGGTTGCGGATTTCGTGAAAGAAATCCACGATACGCACCACCCGGTCGGTTCGGGGCTCTATTACGAGGATCAGAAGCCGGAAGCCAAATGCTACACCGGAAATTTCCTCGACGAGCGCGCGCCGAAATATCTCGGCTATTTCGAAACCGCGCTGAAGAAGAGCAGAGGGCCCTATCTGCTCGGCCGCAAGACGACCTACGTCGATCTGTCGATGTTCCAGCTGATCGAAGGTTTACGCTATGCCTTTCCGAGGGCGATGAAAGACATCGAGCGAAAGGTGCCCGGAATCGTTTCTGTCCGGGACAAGGTTGCGGCGCGGCCGGGTATCAAAGCCTACCTCGCGTCGCCGCGGCGCATCGCCTTCAACGAGATGGGAATTTTCCGGCGCTATCCGGAATTGGATCGCTGATCGGCAGGGACTATCCCTCCGCCGCAAGTGGCTTTCCACCGGTGGTCGCTGGGTTGGCGGACACGAGTGTGAAGGCAATGACGCAGGGCTCGGTGCCTTTGTTGACCCAGTTGTGGATCGTGCCGCGCTGCACGAGCACATCACCGGCCGTTAAATGCACGGTAGTACCGTCGAGATCCATGTCGATTTCCCCGGACATCACCACGGCATAGTCAATCGAGTCCGTGCGATGGTTGCGAGGCGCAACCCCCGGACCGAAACTGACGATGCGAAAAACCGTTCCGTTCGGAATTGTTGTCGCGATTTTCTTGCCGGAAGGGTCGACGTCACCGTCGTTGTCGACGGGGAAGCCTTCGCTCGACCAGATAACGCTGTAAAGCGCTCCCGGACGCGGCGAGATGATGTTCTTGACTGGTTCGTCAATCAGCACCTTGGCGCGGCCCTGATCATCGTGCCCGGTAATGACGCGACGGATATTCAGACTCATGGACTTCCTCCTGGACTTGCGAATTACAGAGAGTCATCAGCGGGAAGAGGCTTTTTGTTAGTCTCGTGCCAGAGCAGAAACAGCCCGGAGCCCACCACGATCGCCGATCCGCCCAAAAGCGCCAGCGTCGGCACATCGCCCCAAAATACGAAGCCAAGGCCGGCCGACCATACCAGCATGAAATAGTAGAAGGGGCCTACTGCTGAGGGCGGGGCGAGCGAGAGCGCGCGCGTCCACCAGTATTGGCCGATTGCATTGATCACGCCGTTGGCAATCAGGGCTGCTGCATCGAGAGGTGCTGGCCAGACAAAGAAAAACGGCAGAGCCAAGGTGAAGAACAGCGCGAGGAAGATCATCTGGTACATGGTAAGCGTTTCGGCCGACTCGGTCGTCGTCATGCCCCGTACGGCAGCAGTGACGCTGCCGAACAGCACGGCGTTGGCAAGCGCAAACATGGCGCCGAGGCGGAAACTGTCGGCATCGGGAGCGGCAACGAGCAGGACGCCCAGAAAACCGGCTCCCAATGCAGCCATGCGGGCAAAGCCCACTTTCTCCTTGAGCCAAATCGCGGCGAACAACGTCGCGAACAGAGGCGAGGAGAAGTTGATGGCAACGGCACCCGCCAGCGGCATCAACCCGAAAGCGACGATGATCAGGCTTTGCGCCGTTGCCTGCGTCGCACTGCGGCCGAGATGATCGCGCAGCCGATTGGTGCGCAGGACCTTGAGGCCGGTCCGCGGCAGAATCAATGCAGCGCACGTCGCCAGCGATGCGAGGGCGCGAAAGAACAGGACTTCGACAAAGGAGTATTCGGCGACCTGCCACTTAGAGAGGGCGCTTGAGACCGCAAACATCACGGTCGCACCCAGCATGAACAAAACGCCCAGCGGGACACGATCGGCGCGGGTAACGGCGCGTTCGAGGCTATCGGCGGTCAAGGGAGGGGCCCCGGCGAGTTTCGGCGAATGCCTAGCATGGCCGAAAATCGGTGGGCAGGGCCAAAAGCGAATGACGGGGCTGCAATCGAACGCCGTCCGCCGGAGATTGCGAGGAATTCAGCGCTTTCCACGCCGCATCCGCACGAGCCGTGTGGCACGGCGTTTCTTCGCGGCGCGCGCCTCCCTCTGTTTGCGGGCGCGTCGCCTCCGGCAGCGCTTACATTGGCAGTGCGAACGCCCGATCACGTACTTGAGATAATCGTTCCCGTAGTCGTAGGTGATTTCCTCGTCGGGCTTTACGCGCCGTAGTGCACGAATGAAGACACGGCCGCCATAGGTATAGGTCTCCGCATTGGGATTGCATGAATGGTTGGCGTAGCGCGCGACATTGCTGCGCGGGGTGCCATCAATGGTCACGCGCGGGTTGATTTCGTAAAGATACCGGTTGCCTCGCTGTTCGAGCCAGAGCGCTTTCTCGGCGCTCACGCGAGGGCCTTTGTATTCGGCGATTTTTTCACGCTTCCTGATCGGCCTGATGGCAAAGAGACCGAAGCCGGTAAACGAGCGGCCGATGCGGAATGATCTTCGAGGCATTTCAAATTGAACGATAACGAGCGGAGCGAAGCGGATGGCAGATGAAACGTCGCGCGTCAATGAGGCCTGCTCGTTTTTTTCTCACCGGGCACCGAAAGAAAGAGCAATCGCATACTGGGCCGCCGCGCCTTGTTCAGCGCATCAGGGTCGGTGTGATTGCAATTAGTGGAGGAATTGCCCGGCCCAGTTGAGGAAGGCGCTGAACTGATCCGGATAAGCCACAAAATAGATAATGAGCGCGACCGGGGCCAACATGAAGATTGCGTCTCGCATGGGGATTTACCCTGCACCGGCATGTTGATTCTGCACGCTCCTTTTCGAAACCAGCAGGCCAAAGGTCAAGGTATTTGGTCGTAAATTTCGCACGGCTCGTCAGACAGTTGGAAGTAAAAGGTAATTAGATGCGGTTCCATTGTGGGAAACCGGGAGTTGTGCGGCCCAGGTCAGAAGACCGCGTCATAACGGTGACGGTAAGGTGTAGCATTCCGTGAGGATGAAGTATGGCGTCATCATCGGCGGATCGCTGGCCTGAGCTGCCCTTGGCGGCATGGCGGGACACGCGCGACACGCTCCATCTTTGGACTCAGGTGGTCGGCAAGATCCGGCTTGCGTTGGCGCCGTGGCTCAATCACTCCTGGCACGTCGCGTTCTACGTCACGGCAAGGGGGCTGACGACCTCGCCGATGCCGTGCAAGAGCGGCAGCCTAGAGATTGAATTCGATTTTATCGCGCACGTGGTGTGGTTGCGCCTGAGCAACGGCGATGTCCGCAAAGTCGTCATGCGGCCGGTGTCGGTTGCGGCGTTTTATGTCGAGCTGGGGATCGCACTCAGCGAGTTGGGACTCGACTTCACGATCAATCCGATGCCCTGCGAAATTCCGAGCGCCATTCCATTCGGGGAGGACGACGTCCACAAGTCGTATGATCCCGAATATGCGCGCCGCTTCTTTCGGGCGCTGACCTCCGCGCACGAGGTCATGAGTCATTTTCGCACTGGCTTTCTCGGCAAGGCGAGCCCGGTGCATTTCTTCTGGGGCAGTTTCGATCTGGCAGTAACGCGCTTTTCCGGGCGGCCGGCGCCGCGCCATCCCGGCGGCGTACCCCACCTGCCGGATGCGGTCGCGCAGGAGGCTTATTCGCACGAGGTTTCGAGCGCCGGCTTCTGGCCGGGGGGAGGTGGCGGGCCAATCGAGGATGCTGCGTTTTATTCCTATGCGTATCCCGTGCCGGAGGGTTTTTCCGGAGCGGAGGTGAAACCTGCGGACGCGGCCTGGTCGAAGGAGTTAGGGGAATTCCTGCTGCCCTACGCCGCGATGCGGACGGCAAGCGATCCCGACGCCGCGCTGATGGACTTCCTGCAGAGCACATATGCCGCTGCGGCTGATCTGGCGAAATGGGACCGGAAGACGCTGGAATGCGGGTTGGGGGAGAAGGAAAAAGTCCGCGTCATCTGATATTGCAAGCTTGACCTCTCGGTCCCCGGAGCGCATGCGCCGGTGCTATAGTGCAGGATAAATGGTTCACGGAGCATCTATGAACGTCCCTGTAACGCCCCCTTATCACCACACGCCGTTGTTTCCCCTCGGCCCGGATAAGGCGCCTTACCGCAAGCTCGATATCGGCGGCGTCAGGGTCGAAAAGGTGATGGGCAAGGACATGCTCATGATCGAGCGCGAAGCCTTGCGTGCGCTCTCGGAAGCGGCCTTCACAGACATCAACCACCTGCTGCGCCCGGCGCACCTCAAGCAGCTGCGCAGGATCCTCGACGATCCGGAGGCGTCAGATAACGATAAATTCGTCGCCTACGATTTCCTCAAGAACGCGAATATCGCCGCCGGCGGCGTGTTGCCGATGTGTCAGGACACCGGCACCGCCATCATTATGGGCAAGAAGGGTCGCATGGTCTTTACCGCCGGCGACGACGAGGCTGCGCTCGCAGAAGGCTCGCGCGACGCTTATTTGAAAAAGAACCTGCGCTATTCGCAGCTCGCGCCGATCTCCATGTTCGAGGAGAAAAATACGAAATCGAACATGCCAGCGCAGGTCGAGATCTATGCGGAAGGCGAAGATGCCTACAAGCTCCTGTTCATCGCCAAAGGCGGCGGCTCGGCCAACAAGGCATTTCTGTTCCAGGCGACGCCGTCGATCCTTACGCATGACCGGATGCTCGCTTTCCTGAAAGAGAAAGTTCTCACGCTCGGCACGGCGGCATGTCCGCCTTATCATCTCGCCATCGTCATCGGCGGCACATCGGCAGAGCTCACGATGAAGACCGTGAAACTCGCTTCGACCAAATATCTCGACGAGCTGCCGACCACGGGCAGCGAGGATGGCCATGCCTTCCGCGATCTCGAGATGGAAGCGGAGGTACTGAAGATGACGCAGTCGACCGGCGTCGGCGCGCAGTTCGGCGGAAAATACTTCTGCCACGACGTGCGCGTAATCCGCTTGCCGCGGCACGGCGCCTCATTGCCGATCGGGCTCGGCGTCTCCTGCGCCGCCGACCGGCAGGCGCTCGGCAAGATCACCAAGGATGGCGTGTTCCTCGAGGAGCTTGAGCATCACCCCGCGCAGTATCTGCCCGAGGTCGATCAGGAAAAGCTCGGCGGGCAGGTGGTGAAAGTCGACCTGCGCCGGCCGATGAAGGACATTCTTGCCCAGCTGTCAAAATACCCTGTGAAGACGCGGCTCTCGCTCACCGGCACCATGATCGTCGCGCGCGACCTCGCGCATGCCAAGCTGCGCGAGCGGCTGGAGGCGGGGAAGGGGATGCCCGACTATTTCAAGAACCATCCAATCTATTACGCGGGGCCGGCCAAGACGCCACAAGGTTATGCCTCGGGATCGTTCGGCCCGACGACGGCGGGACGGATGGACAGCTATATCGATCAGTTTCAGGCTGCCGGCGGTTCGATGATCTCACTCGCCAAGGGCAACCGCTCGGCGCAGGTGCGCGATGCTTGCAAGAAGCACGGTGGCTTCTACCTCGCCTCCATCGGCGGCAGCGCCGCAAAGCTTGCCGAACAATGCATCAAGAAGGTCGAGGTGCATGAATATCCCGACCTGGGCATGGAAGCGATCTGGAAGATCGAGGTCGAGGACTTTCCGGCCTTTATCGTCATCGACGACAAGGGCAATGACTTTTTCAAGGAACTGAACCTGGGTTGAGGGCCGCGCGTCGTGGACCGCTACGACAAAATGGTCCTTCAGTTCTGCGACGTCCTCGCGGAAACGGAGCGGCTTTCACCTCCCGAGTTGCAGGCTTATCAGCAGCGTTTGCTCGAGCCGCTGCTTCTGCATGCGCGCCAGCACGTGCCGTTCTATGCGCAACGGCTTGCGCCGGTGTTTCCCGGTAGAAAGCTTGACTTAAACCGCTTTCACGAAATTCCCATTCTCACGCGCGCGCAAGCGCAGGCCAACGTCAAGGCACTGGTGGCACTCGACTTGCCGCCGCATGTCGGGCCCGTCGAGATGGAAGAAACGTCCGGATCGACCGGCCGGCCGTTCGTCCACCGGCGCAACCAGCTCGTCACCATTGCCAACCTCGGCCTCACCGATCGGCTGCTGCGCTGGTGGAAATTCGACGGCGACAAGACCATGGCGACGTTTATTTCCAGAAACCGCGAACGTGCACCGCCGCCACTCGGTGCCAGCGCGCGAGGATGGCGCACCGGCCATGCCGGCCTGCACCATATGATCGACATGTGGGCGGATACCGACGTGCAGATCGATTGGCTGATGGAGCGCAAGCCGCACTATCTTACGGCCTATTCGTCCACTCTTCTGGCGCTGGCCGAACGGGTGCAGGCGCGCAATGTGTCATTGCAATTCGAGCATATCACATCGATAGCGACGGCGATGTCGGATGAGATCAGGCGAGTCTGCCCGGGAAAAACTCGGCGCATATCCGATAGACCAATACGGCGCGCAGGAGGTCGGTGTTATTTCCGGCGAATGCCCAATCTGCAAGCACTACCACATGAATTCCGAAGCGATGGTGGTCGAGATACTGCGCGGCGACGGCACTCCCTGCGCGCCCGGCGAAACTGGCCGCGTCATCGTGACCTCGTTTTACAACTATGCAATGCCATTCATTCGCTACGAGATCGGCGACTACGCCGTCGCCGGGCCCGCCAAAGTGAAATGCCCAGTGCGGTTACCGGTGCTCAGCCGCGTGCTCGGACGCTATCGCAACACGTTCACGCTCAAGGATGGCCGAATCATATACCCCTACGTGGAGATCGGCCGCTTCCGCGACTTTATTCCGTTCGAACAGGTGCAGGTGGTGCAGACCGACTACGATGCGGTCGAGGTGCGCTACGTGCCATTGAGCGAGGCAAAAGCAGACGAGGCAGGTTTGCAAACCTATGTCCGCGAGGCGATCGATCGTAGCCTCAATGTGCGCGCCGTCGCCGTCGATAAAATCCCGCGTTCGGCTTCGGGCAAGTTCGAGGATTTTCTGTCGTTGGTGCCGCAGCGGCGCAGCACGTAATGATGCCAAAAAGCAAACCCGGCCTGCAGGCCGCGGGCCGGTTTTTTTGGCAAGCGTTTTTAGGGTCCGAATTTATAGCTGATGCCGACGCGAACTTTTTGTACGTCTCCGACATCGAGAGTGCCTGTCTGACCAAACCCGAATGGCACGTCAAAACTTCCGAAGTTTTCGTAAAGGTATTCGACGCGACCGATCCAGTTGCGGTTCAACATGTATTCGAAGCCGGCGCCCACCACGTAACCGGTTAAGGTCTTACTGGCTGATGATGCGGCCGACGCTAGGATTGTGCCACCGGTCGAGGTCAGCGTTGTCGCATCTGACCATTTCGCGCGGATAAAGGCGACGCCGCCCGTGCCATAGAACAGCCAGGGGCCCTGCACATAACCCAATCGCCCGCGGATTGTTGCCTGCCAGCCAAGTTTAACTTCCGAGCCGTCGCCCAGGCGATAGGTCGTTCCGTCACCTGATTGTACGGTCAGGAGCGAGCTTCGATCGTCGCTGCCATTTCCCCAAGTCCAATCACCCTCGATGCCAGCCAACCAATTCGGCGCAAACTGATAATTATATCCGCCGTGGAATCCGATGATGCCGCCATTGAGGTTGTAGCCCTCGTTGCGCGCAGGGATATCGATCGTGGATATTCCGCCGGGTCCGTCGGGATCAAAGGAATAGGCACGGCCGGTAAAATCGGCATTGCCCCAGCGATATCCCGCGTGCGCACCGACATAAAAGCCGGTCCAGCTATATGCCGGAACTCCCTGCGCACTTGCAGGTACAGCGACACTTGCCGTAGCGGCAATGCCGACTGCAATTTCGAGAAGCGTCAACGACGCCAGTCGAGACCGAACTTTTCTTGCCATTGCGCCCCCACGGCACGAACCATTCCAAATAATGTGCCGAAGCTTATTCTGCGGCGGGTGCCGGACAAAGGTACCAGTCGGGGTTTTCCATCGTTGGCAAGAAATTGCTATCGGGCTGATGCAATGTGGTCACACCCAGCTTTTATAAAGTTATTTCAAGGATTTATATCAGCCTCTCTTCGGCTTTGAGGCGGTATTCCAACTCTGGATTGTGTGCGGCCAACCGGGTGTGTCCGGCCTGGACAAGACGACAAAGCGGCGGCCTTTTGGGCCACCGCTCCATGTCTAGTACCCGTTGAGCGCTACTGGAAAAGCTTCATCGCATTGATCAACGTTTGCAACACGCCGAGTGTCAGCGGGATGCCGACGAAGCCCCATGCCATAGCGAGCTGGAGTGTCGAAGTGCCTTGTTGGTTTTCTCTTGCCATGTTCATTCCTCCTTACGCCCGGGCGGCGGCCGGTGCGGTTCCCGGATCCTTGCCGCGGGCATCGTTCGCCTTCATGTGGAAGCGCGCGTCGACCGCTTTGACAAGGAAGTTGCAGATGAAGCCGATCACGAGCAGGCCGGCCATGATGTACATGGTCGTGTTATAGGCCTGCGCTTTCGGCACGCCGTGGGTGACGTTGTACTCACGGATGTAGTTCACGAGCACCGGGCCAAAGATTCCGGCCGCCGACCAGGCGGTGAGCAACATGCCATGAATCGCGCCGACATAGCGCGTGCCGAACATGTCCTTCAGGTAAGCCGGCACGGTGGAGAAACCGCCGCCATACATGCTGATGATGATCAGGAAGCAGAGGACGAAGCCTGCGACACTACCGATCGAGCCGGTGTACGGCACGGTGCAGTAGAGGAAGAAGCCAAGCACCATAAACACGAAGTAGGTGTTCCTGCGCCCGATATAGTCAGACGTGGACGCCCAGAAGAAACGGCCACCCATGTTGAACAGGCTCATCAGGCCGACAAAGCCCGCGGCTGCGATCGGCGTGATATGGCCGGGGAACATTTCCTGGCTCATAGCGGAAGCCTGTCCGAGAACGCCGATGCCGGCAGTCACGTTCAGGCAAAGCACCCACCAGATCAGCCAGAACTGCGGTGTCTTTAGTGCGTCGTAGACAAAGACGTCGTTCCTGGTGATCAGTTTTGCTGCAGTCGTCGGCGCGATATAGCCCTCCGGTTTCCAGCCCGGCGCCGGCACGCGCACGATGATCGAGCCGACAATCATGAAGAAGAAATAGATGCAGCCCATCACAATGAACGTCTCGGCAACGCCCACATGAGTCGCTGTGGTGAACTTGCCCAGCAACCACACCGACAGTGGTGATGCGATGAACGCGCCGCCGCCGAAGCCCATGATGGCCATGCCGGTCGCCATGCCCGGACGATCCGGAAACCATTTGATCAGCGTCGAAACGGGCGAGATGTAGCCGATGCCGAGACCGCAGCCGCCCAGCACGCCGTAACCGATATAGATAAGCCACAGTGTGTGCGTGTAGACGCCGATCGCGGACAAGAGGAATCCGCCGGCCCAGCAGAGCGCCGCTGTGAACATTGCACGACGCGGACCGCCGTCTTCGACCCACCGGCCGAACACCGCAGCCGAGCCGCCAAGAAACACCATCGCGATTGAGAAGATCCACCCGAGCTGGGTGAGCTTCCAGTCGCCAGGGGCTGATTGTGTGATGCCAATAAGCTTGGTCATCGGCAGATTGAATACGCTGAGCGCGTAAGCCTGCCCAATGCACAGATGCACGCACAGCGCGGCTGGCGGCACCATCCAGCGGCTAAATCCCGGTTTTGCGACCGTGTGCTCGCGGTCGAGGAATGACAATAACCCCATTGGCGATTTCTCCCCTTAGGCCTTTGTTTTGTTGTGCGCCGTTAGCGACTGCGCCCTGTAAACAGAAAATGCGCACGCCTTTGCATCAAGCAGGCAAACGCAATTCTGCTATTGCAATTCGTAATCGAATGCGGGCGGCTGGAGCCTGACTAGGCGGCGGGTAATAGTCCGTGCGGCGCGCGCGCCTTTGCTTCCTCGATCAACGAGGTGACGGCCGGCTGGACCGGATAACGATCGGACACGACAAGTCCGACCGTGTGGAAAACCTCGGGTTCCACAATCGGAATGGCGCGCAACGTGTCGGTCAACTCAACGGATTCGAGAGCCGAATTAGGGACGATGCTTGCCCACTTGCCGACGCGTACATGCGCCATCAACGCACTCAGGGAGTCGGTTTCCAATACCGGTGTCGCCTCGACGCCGATCCGCCGAAGAATACTGTCCACAATGCGACGACTTTGCAGATCGCGACCAAGGAGGCACAGGGGCGCTTCAGCGGCCTGTGACCAGGTGACACGATCTGTGTCCCCCAGTGGACCCGAGTTCGTTGTCAGCAACAGATATTCCTCCCGATAGATCGGAATCGCGCTGACGTCTCCAATCGGCTCGTTACTCAAATAGGTGACGCCAGCGTCGACCTCGCGCTGCCGCAGCATGTTGAGAAGCACTGTTGACGTACGGCCAAGAACGGTGAAACGGATGTTCGGATAACGCATCTGCAAGGGCACTGTGAGCTTGGCGACAAGCGGCATCGCGGACGGGATCGCGGCGATGCGCAGATGGGACTCCGCGCCGTTCTTCAGCCCCAGAATATCCTGGCGCATTGCGCGCGCGTCGCCGACAAGACGATGCGCCCACAGCAGGACGCGCTCACCTTCGGGAGTGAAGCCTTGAAAGCGCGAAGCGCGCTTCACCAGCGGCGTGTTGAGCGCTTGCTCGAGACTTCTGGATGCCAAGCGAAAGAGTTGGCTGGGCAACTCCGCAGCTTTCCGCCGCCCGTCCGAAATGCTGCTCTCGCGACAGCGCGATCATGAATTCCAGTTTGTCGAGCATTGCCTATCCCGCTCTCGTTTTGCCGATTTCGCCCGGGCACCCTATTCGGGCGAAACGGCTGGTGTAAACCCGAGACATCTGCAGTTTTGGGTGCGTTACACGATCGAATGACCTTCAATTTAAAAAGACAATCATTCAATTTATTTCACCAATCATAGGCTGCCGCCATTGTCCAAAAGTTTTAGTCGCAGATGCGTTTGCAGTACGCCTTGTGACTGCATCGACGAAAGTGGCATTGACCAAGATGCCAATCACAGTGGGCAATGATCTTTCGGAATGGTATTCGGCGGTTTGCGTCGCCATCCCGCGATTTAAACTTCGTGCATTGACGGTGGAGCAAGTGCACGAAAGCCGAAAATTATTCGCGGGCGATTTCGAATTTGGTTTCAACGGGAGGAAATAAAAATGTCACGCACTGATAAAGCCGGCACGCTTTCGCGCCGGAGCTTGCTGCAGGCCAGCGCGGGTCTCGCCGGCGGCGCGCTGTTGCCGCAGGCGTTCACGCTTCCTGCTTTTGCGGTCGGCGAGCAACCGCCGATCGGAACCTGGCCGGAAGGGTCGAAGGGTAGTTCGGTGACCGTCAGCATCGCCGTGCCGCGCACCGGAACTTACGCCGTGCAAGGCGAAGACGAGCTCAAGGGCTGGCAACTCGCCGTCGAGCACATCAACTCCGGTCACGAGCTGATGAAGAAGTTCGCGCCGAAGCTTAAGAAGGGCGTGCTTGGCAAGGAAGTGAAGATGGTTATCGCCGATTCCGGCGCCAAGCCGAACACCGCGGTGCAGGCTCACCAGCACGCGATGACTGAGAACAAGGCCGTGCTGCTCACCGGCTCGACTTCGTCGGCCGTCGCGGTTGCGACCAACAAGGTCGCGCAGCGCGAGCACGTACTCTACGTTACCGGCATCTCTGGTTCGAACGACACCACCGGCAAGGATTGCGTGCGTTACGGCTTCCGCCAGAACTTTTATGGCGAGACCGCGGCGAATGCGATCGGCCCGGTGCTGGTGAAAAACTTCGGTAAGAACAAGAAAGCGGCGTTCATGACGCCGGACTACACCTACGGCCATACCGTCACCAAATCGGTTAATGAGTACCTGACCAAGAATGGCGGCTGGACGCAGGTCACTGACCAGGTGTCGCCGCTCGGCACCCAGGACTTCAGCCAATATCTCACCAACATCGCCAACTCCGGCGCCGAGTTCATCATCAACGTGAACTGGGGCCGCGACGCAGTGCTGTCTGTACAGCAGGCCAAGCAGTTCGGCCTGACGCCGAAGATGAAGATGGTGATCCCGTATCAGATCCCGTTCCTGGCGAAGGAAGCTGGTGCGGAGCTGATGGCGGGTGTGTTCGCCGCCACCGACTATTGGTGGACGCTGGAAGACAAGTATCCGCTGGCCAAGATGTTCAACGCGGAGTTCGTCAAGAAGTACGGCTATCACCCCGAATGGGGCGCAGAGAACGCCTACGTCAGCTTCGCGCACTGGGCACGCATGGTCGAGGCGGCGGGCACCTTCTATCCGCCGGCGGTCATCAAGCAGTACGAGAAGGGCGAGACCATCCCGTCGCTGGTCGGCGACGTCCACTATCGCCCGCAGGATCACCAGTGTGTCCGTCCGGTCGTCATCGTCCGCGGCAAGGCGCCGAAGGACATGAAGAACAAGGAAGACTTCTGGGAAGTCCTCGAAGTCGTGCCGGGCGCGCCGTTGATGCAGAAGCCGGACGCGTTCGGCTGCAACCTCGGCGACTACATCTGATGTGAAAGGATCCACCTCCGTCTTCAGGCGGAGGTGGAGTTCCGCGTCACGGCCGGGTCACCGGGGATCGGCTGCCAGGCAGCCCGGTTCCTTGCCCCGGCCGCGAACGCGTTGTTTGCCGCGAAGAAAGTCGTTGAGGCTGACCGCCGGGTCGGGCAAGACAACGGCGGGCACGAACGGGACGGCATCGTGATCAACTGGGGCAACTTCATCTCGCAGTGCTTCAACGGGCTGGTACTCGGCGCGCTGCTCGCGCTGATCTCCTCCGGCCTGACGATCATCTACGGCACGCTTGGCGTGCTCAACCTCGCGCATGGCGCGATGTTCATGCTCGGTGGCTATGCCGGCTGGGTCGCCTACACCTACACGGGTTCGTTCATTATCGCTGTGATCGCCGGATCGCTGTTCGTCATGGTGGTCGGCATCGTCGTGGAGCGGGTGATCATCCGCTATTTCTACACCCGCCCGCACGAGGACCAGCTTCTTGTCACCTTCGGCCTCGGCATCGTGTTCGTCGAAGCGGTGCGCTTCTTCTTCGGCAGCCTGTCCAAAATAACGCCGCCGCCGTCGTCCTTGGTCGGCATCATGAACCTCGGTTTCATGTTCTATCCGACCTATCGCATCGCGCTGCTTGGCATTGTTGCCGTTGCACTGGTCGCGCTCTACGTCGTGCTCTATCGCACCCGCATCGGCATGATCGTCCGCGCCGGCATCGAAGATGCGGTGATGGTCGATTTGCTCGGCATCGACGTCTACAAGATCTTCATGCTGGTGTTCGGCATCGGCGCGATGGCGGCGGGCTTTGCCGGCATCGTCAATGCGCCGGTCGTGGCGATTTCCCCCGACGTCGGCGAGGCGATCCTGGTGCAGACCTTCGTCGTGGTGGTGATCGGCGGCGTCGGCTCGTTCCCCGGCGCGGTGCTGGGCGGCCTCATCGCCGGCCAGATCATCAGCATCACGTCGATGTTCGATCCGGCATACTCGTACGTCATGCTGTTCGCCGCGATGGTGGTCGTACTGGTGGTGCGCCCGTACGGATTGCTCGGGACCAAAGGCCGCGAGTAGGTGATTTCGTCCAATGCTTAAACAGCGACCTTTCCTGATAGAGGCTCTCACCGCCATCGGCTTGATCCTGGCCCCGATTGTACTGCCTTATCTCGGCTTTGCGCCGAACACGGTGAACCGCATCCTGGTTTGGGGTCTGTTCGGCATTGGCTTCGACATCCTGTTCGGATACACCGGCCTGTTGTCGTTCGGCCAGTCGGCATTTTACGGCACCGGCGGCTTCTTCGCCGCCTACCTGATGACGCGGGCCGGCTTCCCCTATGTCACGCCGTCGATCATCCTCGGCATGGTGGCAGCGGCGGCAACCGGTTACGTGGTTGGCCTGATTGCGCTCCGGCGCACCGGCATCTATTTCGCCATGATCACGGTGGCGATCGCCGAGGTGTTTTTCTACCTCGAGTTCAATCCATTGTCGGAATGGACCGGCGGCGAGAACGGTCTGCCCGGCGTGCCGACGCCGAGCTTTGAAGCTCGGCTTCACCGAGATCCATTTCACCACCGGCTGGTCGCTCTATTGGTACCTGGCGCTGTTCTATTTCATCGGCATCGTGATCGCGCTGCGCGTCGTGCGCTCGCCGGTCGGCGCCATCCTTCGCGCGATCCGGGAAAACCCGTTGCGTGCCAGTGCAGTCGGTCACAATATTCATAGCTACAAGCTGACCGCCTTCGTGGTCGCCGCCGCCTATGCAGGCATTGCCGGCGGCCTGCTCGGGGTGTTGCAGGGTTTCATGCCGTATGAGGCGTTTGTGTTCGACACCTCCGGGCAGCTCGTGATGATGACTGCGATCGGCGGTGCCGGCACGCTGTTCGGCCCGCTGGTCGGCGCCACCGTGTGGCTGTTTCTGCAGGATTTCCTGCAAGCAACGCTGAATCTCGGCGCCGCCTGGAAGCTGGTGCTCGGCCTGATCTTCGTGTTGCTGGTCTGCTTCCTGCGCCGCGGTATTATCGGCGGGTTTGTCGACCTTTACGAGATTGCCACCGGCAAGCATAGAAAAGCTGAGGCCGAAGACATCGTCCACGCTTGCTCCAGCGGCGCCGGTCGCCGCCGTCGCGGTACCGCCGCGGCAGCGAGCGAGCGATCGCACATCCGGCCCGATCCTGCAGGCGACCGGCCTGACCAAGCACTACGGCGGCGTCGTCGCCAACAGCGACATCGACTTCACCGTCAATCATGGCGAACTTCGTGGCATCATCGGCCCGAACGGCGCGGGCAAGACCACCTTCTTCAAGATGCTGACGTGCGAGGTGCCTCCCACCTCTGGCAAGATTCTGTTCGAGGGCAAGGACATCACCGGCATGACGGTGACCGACGTCTGCCAGCTCGGCCTCACCAAGAGCTACCAGATCAATCAGCTCTTCAATCGCCTGACGGTGCGTGAAAATCTCATGATCGCCGCGCTCGCCGAGATCCGCGGCAAGTTCAAGCTCGACCTGTTCCGCAATCCGAAGAATATCCCCGGCCTCAACGAGCAGGTCGAGCACACGCTGGCGCTCGTCAACCTGAGCGGCCGCGCCGACCTTCCGGTGTCGGCGCTCGCTTATGGCGAGAAGCGGCGGCTTGAGATCGGCCTTGCTCTTGCGACATCGCCGAACCTGCTGTTGCTCGACGAGCCGCTGGCCGGCATGAGCCCGGCCGAGCGGGTCGAGACCGTCAAGCTGCTCAAATCGATCAGCGAGGGCCGCACTGTGATCGTGATCGATCACGACATGGATGCGTTGTTCGAATTGGCCGAGCGTGTCACCGTGCTGCAGGAAGGCCGCGTGTTGACTCGAGGGAACTCCGAACGAGATCAAAAGTAACAAGAAAGTGCAGGATGCCTATCTTGGTGGCGTGCACGGGGTGATCGACGCATGAGCCTGCTCGAAGTCACCGGTCTCAACAGCTACTACGGCGACAGCCACATCTTGTTTGACGTCTCGCTGCGCGTCGAGAAGAACGAGGTGGTGGCGCTGCTGGGCCGCAACGGCGCCGGCAAGAGCACGACGCTGAAAAGCGTGATGGGTGTCGTCACGCCGCGCTCGGGCAGCGTGAAGCTCGATGGCGTTGAAATTGCCGGCAAGAAGAGCCACGCCATCGCCCAGGCCGGCATGCAGCTCGTTCACGAGGACCGCCGCATTTTCGGCAGTCTCAACGTCGAGGAAAATCTGATCCTGGCCGGGCTGACTGCCGACAGCAAATGGCCGCTGGAGCGCGTCTACTCAATGTTCCCGCGGTTGAAGGAGCGCCGCAGCAGCCGCGGCACCGACCTGTCGGGTGGCGAGCAGCAGATGCTGGCGATCGGCCGCGCGCTGGTGCGCGACCCCAAGATCATTCTCCTCGACGAGCCGTTCGAAGGGCTGGCGCCGGTCATCGTCAGGGATTTGATGAAGGCGTGCGGTGACCTCGCAGCCTCCGGGCAAACGATCGTGCTGGTTGAACAGAACCTCGCAGCCTCGCTCGCGCTCGCAAGCCGAGTTTACATCATCAATAACGGCCACATCGCGCATGAAGGCTCCGCGCAGGAGGTCAAGGCGCAGCCGGAAATACTGCACCGGCACCTGGGCGTGTAGGCGAAAACTTCGTCACGCCGTTGCGGCGACCGCCAGCATCAGAAGCGAGATGCCGACATATTTTGCGGTCTGGGTGGCATCCGGGAGCTGATCGGCAAACCCGACCAGCCAGAGAAAGCTCGTAACCGCGATGAGCGTGTACTTAACCGCCGGGATCGAAGTGCACTTTCTTAGAAACTTGAACATGACACTCCACTCCGCCGCGCCCCCGGCCCGCGGCACTCGCTTACTGCGATGCAATATAAACTATTGCATTGCAAAATTGCAAATCGGATTGCAGCACTGAAATCAGGCAGATAACGCGCAAGCCGGACCAAGTTTCCGAACAGCAGAACAGGGAGTATTAAAGCGAGCGGCGCTATCGTTTGTCCTTCTTCCGCTTGAGTGGGATCACTTTTGCGCTTTCGCCGGCGCTCCTGCGCAGGGCTTCTTTCAGGCTGGCGGGGCGGCCATGCTTCTTCAACAGATCGTTGAAGGCTTCGTCGGTAAGCTCTTGGAACGACTTCATGCTCTCGGCTGCTAGCAGCCGCAGCTCTTGCCAGGTTTCTTCGTGAAACTGTATGCGCTTTCCGATCATGAGATCATCCCACGGTAAGACGTCTTCCGCCTGAACGGTAACATTCGGGTTGGCTTTTCGGTGTCTGCAAAGCCAACTCCGGGCGAAAAGAACATATTGCGAACAGAGAACAAATAGTGTACGTTGCACTCCTTCAGTCGATTCCGGCTACGCGGCAGGGGCCGCGTTTGTCGGGGGGTCGAATCCCCGCCATAAGGAGCGCGACATCATGAGTTAGCCTGCCCTGCGTCTCGTTGAAGGACCTTCCATGGACAAGTCGAAAGCCCTGTCAGCCGCGCTGAGCCAGATCGAGCGTCAGTTCGGCAAGGGCTCCGTTATGAAGCTCGGCAAGAACGACAAGGCCATGGATATTGAGGCTATTTCCTCGGGCTCGTTAGGGCTCGACATCGCCCTTGGCATCGGCGGCCTGCCGCGCGGCCGGGTCGTCGAAATCTACGGTCCGGAATTCCTCCGGCAAAACTACGCTTGCGCTGCACACCATCGCCGAAGCGCAGAAAAAGGGTGGCATCTGTGCCTTCGTCGATGCCGAACATGCGCTCGATCCGATTTATGCCCGTAAGCTTGGTGTGAATGTGGATGAGCTGCTGATTTCCCAGCCGGACGCCGGCGAGCAGGCACTCGAAATCGCCGACACGCTGGTGCGATCTGGCGCGATCGACGTGCTGGTGGTCGATTTAGTCGCTGCTCTCGTGCCGCGCTCCGAGCTTGAAGGTGAGATGGGCGACGTGCAGCCGGGTTCGCAGGCCCGGCTGATGAGCCAAGCGCTGCGCAAACTGACCGCATCGATCTCGAAATCGCGTACCATGGTGGTTTTCATCAACCAGATCCGCATGAAGATTGGTGTGATGTACGGCTCGCCGGAGACGACCTCGGGCGGAAACGCTCTGAAATTCTACGCCTCCGTGCGTCTCGACATCCGCCGCATCGGCGCCATCAAGGAGCGCGACGAGGTGATCGGCAATCAGACCCGCGTCAAGGTGGTCAAGAACAAGCTGGCGCCGCCATTCAAGCAGGTCGAATTCGACATCATGTATGGCGAGGGCGTATCCAAGCTCGGCGAGCTGATTGATCTCGGCGTCAAGGCCAATGTCGTCGAGAAGTCCGGCGCCTGGTTTTCTTATGACAGCCAGCGCATCGGCCAGGGTCGTGAGAACGCCAAGCAATTCCTCAAGGAAAATCCCGACATCGCCAACAAGATCGAAACCGCCGTACGCCAGAATGCCGGCTTGATCGCGGAGGCGATCATGGCAGGTGAGGACAAGGACAAGGACGAAGACGACGAGGCTGCTGAAGCTTGAAAGGATGACGGGCTGCCGGACGGCGTTGTTACGACGCTGCCGTCCGGAGCCGGGCTTCGCGAGGAAGGCATAGCCTTCACGAGCGAAGAGCCGGCGCAGGTGCGGCAAGAGCTGTTGCCTGTCCCGCCCAAGCCGACCCAATCTGTCGAAGCCACAGTTGTTGTTGCGTCGATTGCAGAACCAGAGGCCGCTAAACCGCGAAAGGCCGGAGCTGCGAAAGGCAAAGTTAGGAGTGCTGGCGCTAAGAGAAAAGAACCTAAGGCTGTGGGCGCAAAGGCCAAGGGTTCGAAGGTGAAAAGCTCGAAACGCAACGGAAAAATGGGCCGTTCATAGCCCCGACGTAAGCAGGAGTAAGTAAGGCGAGGCGGCGGCGCCTGCGTTATCCGCTGCACCATTCTGGTGACGCGTATCATTTGTGATGCGTCAGGCATTCGCCCCCGTCGGCACCCGGCTGCGTAGAGTGGCCGCCACCGAGGACGGGGGCGAAAGCGTTTTTGAGCGGCCTGGCAACGCCAAGGTATCGACCAGCCGCCCGCTGACCGGCGCTATGTTGGACCCAGGCCCCTTCCTAGACTTAACGCAACCCCGCCGCTAAATAGCTGACTGAAAACATAAAGCCGGACGGGGATTTAGCCCCGATCCCAACAGGGAACTGCACGGTCCGAAATGAGCGGCGTCAACGATATCCGCAAAAGCTTCCTCGATTTTTTCGCCCGCAATGACCACCAGATCGTTGCGTCATCGTCGCTGGTCCCTCGTAACGACCCCACGCTGATGTTCACCAATGCCGGCATGGTGCAGTTCAAGAACGTGTTCACCGGCCTGGAGAAGCGGCCCTATTCGCGTGCCGTGACCGCGCAGAAATGCGTCCGCGCCGGGGGGAAACATAACGACCTCGACAATGTGGGCTATACCGCGCGCCACCACACTTTTTTCGAGATGCTCGGCAACTTCTCTTTCGGGGACTACTTCAAGGAGCGGGCGATCGAGCTCGCCTGGACGCTCGTCACCAAGGATTTTGGGCTCCCCAAGGACCGGCTGCTCGTTACGGTCTATGTCGACGACGATGACGCCTTCAGGCTCTGGAAGAAAATAGCGGGGTTACCCGACAGCAAGATTTTGCGAATTGCCGGGTCGGACAATTTCTGGGCCATGGGTGATACCGGTCCGTGCGGACCGTGCTCCGAGATATTCTATGACCACGGCGACAAGATCCTGGGCGGCCCGCCCGGTTCGGCCGACTCCGAAGGCGACCGCTTCATCGAGATCTGGAATCTCGTGTTCATGCAGTATGAGCAGCTCGAGGGCGGCAAGCGCGTCAATCTTCCGCGCCCCTCGATCGATACCGGCATGGGGCTCGAGCGCATTGCGGCCGTTCTGCAGGGCACGCACGACAACTATGCCATCGATCTGTTTCAGACGCTGATCCGCGCAATCGCCGAATTGACGGGCGTGGACGCCAACGGGCCGCAAATGGCCTCGCACCGCGTGATCGCCGATCATCTGCGCGCGTCGGCATTTCTGATCGCGGACGGAGTTCTGCCGTCAAACGAAGGCCGCGGCTATGTCCTGCGCCGCATTATGCGGCGTGCGATGCGCCATGCCGAGTTGCTCGGCGCGAAAGAGCCTCTGATGTGGAGGCTTGTCCCCTTGCTCACGCGCGAAATGGGCCAGGCCTATCCGGAGCTGATCCGTGCGGAGGCGCTGATTGCTGAGACGCTCAAGCTGGAGGAGGTCCGCTTTCGGCGCACGCTTGATCGTGGCCTTGCCATCCTCGACGAGAAGAGCAAAGGCCTCAAGAAAGGTGCGATGTTCGACGGCGACACCGCGTTCACGCTTTACGATACCTATGGCTTTCCGCTCGACCTCACGCAGGATGCGCTGCGTTCGCGCGGAATTTCCGTCGACCTTGCCTCTTTTACTGACGCGATGGAGCGCCAGCGCGCGAAGGCGCGCGCGTCCTGGGCCGGATCAGGCGAGGCGGCACAGGAAACGGTCTGGTTCGCTTTGCGCGAGAAAATTGGCGCGACAGAATTCCTCGGCTACGAGACGGAAACCGCTGAGGGCATAGTCGTCGCGCTGGTGAAGGAGGGCAAGGAAGTGCCCGAACTCAAGAAGGGCGAGAGCGGCACAGTGGTGATGAATCAGACGCCGTTCTATGGCGAAAGCGGCGGTCAGGTCGGCGATACCGGCGAAATGCGCCGCCAAGGCGTGCGGCTGACTGTATCCGATACTCAAAAGAAGTCGGGGGATCTGTTTGCGCATGTCGTGACAGTCGAGCAGGGCACGGTCAAGGTCGGGGACCCGCTGCTGCTCGATGTCGATCACGTGCGCCGCGGGGCAATTCGACAGAACCACTCGGCGACACACCTTCTTCACGAGGCACTGCGCCAGGTGCTCGGCGATCACGTCGCGCAGAAAGGCTCACTCGTTGCGCCAGACCGGTTGAGGTTCGATTTTTCGCACCCGAAGCCGATGTCGGCGGAGGAAATCGAGCGGATTGAAGACATTGCCAACGACATCGTTCTCCAGAACGCACCAGTGACGACGCGCCTGATGGCGATCGATGACGCGACCGCATCTGGCGCCCGCGCCCTGTTCGGCGAGAAGTACGGCGACGAAGTACGAGTGGTCGCGATGGGCGAGGGTGCCGGCAACACCATGGGCTGGTCCGTGGAACTGTGCGGCGGAACCCATGTGCGCCGGACCGGTGACATTGGACTTGTTTCGGTGGTCGGGGAATCCGGGGTGGCTGCCGGTGTTCGCAGAATTGAGGCTTTGAGCGGCAAATTAGCCCGGAAGACCGCTAACAAACAGCTTCAGGTCGTTAAAGCGGCTGCTGCGGAGCTTAAAGTCCCGCTTGAAGATATGCCCGAACGCATCGGAACACTCTTGGACGACCGCAAGAAGCTCGAGCGCGAGCTTTCCGAGGCCAAGAAGAAGCTGGCCATGGGAGGAGGTGGGAAGGCGGATGGCGACGCCGCCACCGATGTGCGGCAGGTCAATGGTGTCAAGCTGCTGGCGCGGGCGGTATCCGGCATTGAGCTCAAGGATCTCCGCAGCCTTGCCGACGAGGGCAAGCGGCAGGTCGGATCAGGCGTCGTTGCCATTGTGGCGACGGCGGCGGACGGCAAAGCCGGCATCGTGGTCGGCGTCACCGACGATCTGACCAAGCGCTTCAACGCCGTAGAGCTTGTCAAAAAGGGCGCCGAAGTACTCGGCGGCAAGGGTGGCGGCGGCCGCCCAGACATGGCGCAGGCTGGCGGACCCGATGGCTCCAAGGCGGAAGAGGCGCTTAAGGCGATTGAAGCAGCACTTGGGGGCTGACGGAGGAGCACGGAAAAACGTCGGTGCTGGTGATGGAAGGGAAGTAGTGGCTGGGACAAGCCCGGCCATATGTTTAGGCGCCCATGGCCTTCTTCAGATTTGCATCCACTTTGTCGAGGAATGCGGTCGTGGAGAGCCACTTCTGGTCGGCGCCGACCAGCAGCGCCAGATCCTTGGTCATGAATCCGCTCTCGACAGTGTCGATGCAGACCTTTTCGAGCGTCGCTGCGAACTTCGCCAATGCGTCATTCTTGTCGAGCTTGGCGCGATGGGCGAGGCCGCGCGTCCAGGCGAAGATCGATGCGATCGAATTGGTCGAAGTCTCTTTGCCCTTCTGATGTTCGCGGTAGTGGCGTGTCACCGTGCCGTGCGCGGCCTCTGACTCGACGATCTTGCCGTCCGGCGTCATCAGCACCGAGGTCATCAGGCCGAGTGAGCCGAAACCCTGCGCCACGATGTCGGATTGCACGTCACCATCGTAATTTTTGCACGCCCAGACATAGCCGCCGGACCACTTGAGGGCGGCCGCGACCATGTCGTCAATCAACCGGTGCTCGTAAGTGAGCTTCTTCGCGGCAAACTTGTCCTTGAACTGGGTATCGAACACCTCCTGGAAGATATCCTTGAAGCGGCCGTCATAGACCTTGAGGATCGTGTTCTTGGTCGAAAGGTAGACCGGAAAACCGCGCCCCAGGCCGTAGTTGAACGACGCCATCGCAAAATCGCGGATCGAGTCGTCGAGGTTATACATCGCCAGCGCCACGCCCGAGCCAGGAAACTCGAATACCTCGTGCTCAACCTTCTTGCCGTCAGGAGCGACATAGCTCAGCGTCAGCTTTGCCTTTTCCGGAACGCGGATATCGGTTGCGCGGTACTGGTCGCCATAGGCGTGACGTCCGATGATGATCGGTTGTGTCCAGCCCGGCACGAGACGCGGCACATTCTTGCAGATGATGGGCTCGCGGAAGATCACGCCGCCGATAATGTTGCGGATTGTGCCATTGGGTGAACGCCACATCTTCTTGAGGTTGAATTCCTTTACGCGGCCTTCGTCCGGCGTGATGGTGGCGCACTTAACCGCGACGCCGACCTCCCTGGTCTTGTTGGCGGCGTCGATGGTGATCTGGTCGTCGGTCTCGTCGCGCTTCTGGACGCTGAGGTCATAGTAGAGAAGGTTGATGTCGAGATAGGGATGGATCAGCTTGTTCTTGATCAGCTGCCAGATAATGCGTGTCATCTCGTCGCCGTCCATTTCGACGACGGGGTTTGCCACCTTGATCTTCGCCATTGCCGATAAAACCTTTTGAAAATCGCACGGACAGGAGGAAAAGTGTCCGGCGCGCGGCCCCTATAGCACCCAAAATCTCGGGACGAAAGCCGCGATTTGGCGGCGTTCTTTCCACGACTATGCTGTGAAGGATATATGCGCCTACGTGAGGGTTCGAATGCCCGGTGCCGGAACTGACAAGACCAAGCGTTGGATCGAGACGCCGGCCCCGGTCGTCGTGCTCGTCGAGCCCCAGCTTGGCGAGAACATCGGAGCGACCGCGCGTGCGATGGCCAACTTCGGGTTGTCGCGTCTTCGCCTGGTGAAGCCGCAGCAGAAATGGCCGAACGAGAAGGCGAGGGTGATGGCAGCCGGCGCCGACCGTATCCTCGACGCCGCGACACTCTACGAAAGTCTCAACGAGGCGATCGGTGACTGCAGTTTTGTCGTGGCGACGACCGCGCGCAATCACGACCAGGCCAAGGCGGTGATCTCGGCGGAGCTGGCCGCCGGCGAAATGGCGCAGAGGGTGGCCGGCGGGGAAAGCGTTGCGATCATATTCGGACGGGAGCGCATCGGCCTCGAAAATCACGAGGTCGCACTGGCCGATCGTATCGTGACGCTCCCGGTCAATCCGGCGTTTGCATCGCTCAATCTGGCGCAGGCGGTGGTTATTGTCGCGTATGAATGGTTCAAGCGCGCCGGCGGAGGCGATCTGCCGTTTTCCATGCCGGAAAAATCGCCGCCCGCGCCGAAGCAGCAACTCGATGCTTTCTTTTCAGATCTCGAAAGTGAACTCGAGCGCGTTGAATTCTTCCGCCCCGAGGAAAAGCGCGGCACGATGAGCGTCAATCTCCGAAACATCTTCCAGCGCATGGCGCCGACGCAGCAGGACATCCGCACGCTGCACGGCGTGCTCAATGCGATCGCCCAAGGCCGCAAGGGGCCGGCGCGGGGTGGTGTGCTCGATCCGGGCGAGGCTCAGAAACTGCGCGACCTTCTGGCGGAGCACGGCGGCGGCCGCGTGCCGGGCGAGGGCGGTCCAGTGCGGGGGCTGGCGCGGCTTCTGAGACGAAATCCGACCGAGGCCGAGCGCGTCCTGTGGCAGGCGCTTGTGAATGACCGCCGCTTCGCCGGCCGCGGATTCAAGCGCCAGGTTCCGATCGGCCCGCACATCACGGACTTTGTGTCTTTTCCGCTCAAGTATGTGATCGAATTGGTACCGGCCAAGGAAACCGACGACGCGGCGCGGACCCGGGCGGAACGGCGCGCATATCTCACAGAGCGCGGCTACGACGTGTGCGAGGTGCGGGCCGCCGAGGTGGAAAAAGACGCGGGCCAGGTCCTCGACCAGCTTCACAGTCTGGTCGGGCGCTAGTTACCCTTTCAACACCTTCAACTGGGCAACCGTAGCCGCGCGCAGGGTGGTGTGGTCATTGCCCGCGACGACGAACCGGAAGCCGCGCTTCGCCATCGCTACGGCCCCCTCGGCATCCCGGCAATAGATGCCGGGGATCTTTCCAGCGGCTTTCGCGGCGGCGCAGATCCTGTCGATTGCCTGCTCGACCTGCGGTGCCTGCGTGTCCTGCGCAGTCCCGCGGCTCAGCGCCGTCGCAAGATCGTAAGGGCCGACGAAAAGCCCATCGATGCCCGGCGTTGCCGCGATCTTGTCAGCATTGCCGAGTGCGGTTGCGGTCTCGATCATTGCAAACGTAAGCGTGCCCTCGTTTGCTTCTCGCAGGTAGTCCGTCGGCGCGGTGCGCGGCGCCTGCAGTGCCATCGCGCGCAGCGGACCCCAGCTGCGCTCGCCGGAGGGCGGATATTTTGCTGCCGCGGCAAACCGACGTGCGTCATCGGCGTCGTTGATCATCGGCGCGATGATCGCTTCGGCACCGAAATCCAGCGCGCGCGACACCAATGCAAGATCGTTGAGCGGAATGCGGACGACCGGCACCGCTTCGGCGTGGCTGACGGCGCCGATGCCGGTGATGAGCGAGGCGATGTCCCACAACCCGTGTTGGGCATCGAGCACGACGGCAGAGAAGCCCTCGCGCGCGATGGTCTCCGCAACAATAGGCGAACCGATCATGCACCAGCCTGCGTAGACCGTTTCCCCCGCGCGCAGGCGCCGGGCGAGGGCAAAAGCCGGCACGTCAGCCGCTCTTTTTGATCTGCTCGACGGCTTGCGCGAGCAATTCGGTCATTTGCGCGCGGATTTGCTGCTCTGTGATGCCTTTGGCCTGCAGATCCGTCGTGATCTTGCGCAAGACGTCGTTGTCGCCGGCCTCCTCGAAGTCGGCCAGCACCACTTCCTTGGCATAGGCCTCGGCATCGGCACCGCTTTTACCGAGAACGCCAGCCGCCCAGAGCCCAAGCAACTTGTTGCGGCGGGCCATCGCCTTAAAGCGGAGCTCCTCGTCATGCGCGAACTGCTTCTCGAAGCCTTCCTCGCGCTTGTCGAAAGTCGTCATGCCGCCCCTCGTGCTGCATCGGTAAAATTGCATGCACATGCAATTTAGTTCGGCCTTGCATATCGTTCGTAGACCGTCAAGGCAACATCGGGCCGCGCTTTTGCGGCGAAAATACGGAGTGGAAAACGTCAGGCTTGCGTGATTGTGCTGCCCCGACCGATCGGCTAGGTTGACTTCGTGTCCGGACCGCTGGCGCGGCCAGCGCTCCCAGTCCGGTCCCGCAGCCGCGGATCTTGCAAAGTCGCACAATTAGGAGCCACGGCAATCCGATGGACTTTCACAAACCACGGTACACGCCCATGAGCCGCCGTCGCCGTATTTACGAGGGCAAGGCGAAGGTCCTTTATGAAGGCCCGGAGCCCGGAACGCTGATTCAGCACTTCAAGGACGACGCGACCGCCTTCAACGCCAAAAAGCACGAAGTGATCGAGGGCAAGGGCGTTCTGAACAACCGAATCTCGGAATATGTGTTCCAGCACCTCAACGATATCGGGGTGCCGACCCATTTCATCCGCCGTCTCAACATGCGCGAGCAGTTGATCCGCGAGGTGGAGATCATTCCGCTCGAGGTCGTGGTGCGAAATGTCGCGGCCGGTTCGCTGGCGCAGCGTCTCGGCATCGAGGAGGGCACGCAGCTACCGCGCTCGATCATCGAGTTCTATTACAAGAACGACAAGCTCAACGACCCCATGGTGTCGGAAGAGCACATCACCGCCTTCGGCTGGGCTTCGCCGCAGGAGATTGACGACATCATGGCGCTTGCCATTCGCGTCAATGACTTCCTGTCCGGGCTTTTTCTCGGTGTCGGCATCCGTCTGGTCGACTTCAAGATGGAAACGGGCCGGCTGTGGGAGAACGATGTGATGCGCATCGTTGTGGCCGACGAGATTTCACCCGACAGCTGCCGGCTGTGGGACATCAAGACCAACGACAAGCTCGACAAGGACCGCTTCCGCCGCGATCTCGGCGGCCTGGTCGAGGCCTACACCGAAGTCGCCAAGCGCCTCGGCATCATGAGCGAAGGCGAGCGCCCGCAGGGCACCGGACCGGTGCTGGTGAAGGGCTGAGTTCGTAAGATTCGGGTTTCGAAATGCAAGATGGCCGGGCATGTCCCGGCCATCGGTGTTTTTGGCACTATGGGTTGATCTAGAATTTGTAGGCCAGACCGACCAACCCCATCACTAACGTATTGCTGAACTCACCTCGATAGTTGGTGCCAGCACAGAACGTATCCGTTCCGGGAGTACATGAGACCCCGCTCATTCCAAGGTCGACGTAGCGGAATTCGGCGCGTGCAGTCCAATGCGGGGAGAACATGTGCTCGACCCCAACCCCCGCCGTCCAGCCGACCTTTGTCTTATTCTGATTGAACAAAAAACTGGCGGCGCCATCGCCATCTAGTTGGGAGAACGTATTTTTCACGTGGCCGAGGGCGACCCCACCGGTGACATATACGAGCGTGGCGTCGATCGCCAAGCCGGCACGGCCCCGCATCGTAGCGAGCCAATTGACATCGAATGAAGTCACTTTGAAGGGCAAAGGACTCGTTTGGCTCATCTTTGTGCCGATCCAATTCCAGTCGCCTTCGAAGCCATAAACAAAGCTGCCTTGCTGAAAATTGTAGCCAACCAGTGCGCCCGCCGTGCCACCTGTCCTGGATTGTTCGAAGGTAGAACAGTCACCGAGGCAGTTGGTATCCACCGTCGCGTCATGCCGAGCGACGCCGCCCTGTATGCCCAAATAAAGACCTGTCCAGATCGGAGCTGCAACTGGCGCATAGGGGCTCGCCTTAGCTGGAAGGTCAGATGCATTGCCCGCGGTCGACAGCGCCAAAACCGATACCGTCGCCAGAAAATATTTCTTCATAATTCAGCCCTTCTCCACCGGATGCCGGTGTGGTTGCTTGCCACGAGTTTTTTCGATGCGCGTCGTCTGACCGGAGGACGCGCGCGCTCTTTCCACGGGGTATGTGGCGTAGCGGCAACGTTCGGGGGACGCCGAGCGTCGTGAGCAGGACCTCACATGAACGTGGTCGAGCCGATTCTCTTTCAGGCGAAACACGATCCGCCAGCACCGGCCATGTGCGCGCCGGGTACGGCGATGGGCGTCGTCAGCTATGCGAGACTGGCGCGATTCATTCACAATGTCGGGCGCAGGGCCATAAGCGCCGGCATTTCACCGGGTGACGTTGTTGTCCTCCAAGTGAAGGATCACATATTCCACACGGCACTCGGGCTGGGTCTGATGTACATCGGCGTGGCGACCGTTTCTGTCAGTGGAGTCGTGCCGGGCCATCTTCCGTGCGATTTCATCATCACGGATAGTCCGCGATCATATGCCAACGGAAAGAGTGCAAAAGTTCTCGCTGCCGATTTCGCGTGGATCTCGGGGGACGGTGCCCCGATCGACGAACGCCATGTCTATCGTGGCGCCGGCAATGACATCTGCCGTATCGCGCTGACGTCGGGCTCGACCGGCGAGGCGAAGGCGGTCGGATTCACCCACAACAATCAACTGGCGCGGCTTGCGCGCTACAATCACGTGTTCGGCAGGATTTTTCCCGAGTGCTCGCGCTTTTTCAGCGACTACGGGTTCAGCTCGAGCGGCGGCTTCCGGCACATTCTTTACGTCTTGTCGCGCGGCGGCACGATGTTTTTTCCCGGCGCCTCGCCGATGGATACGTTGCAGACATTCGAGCTCTACAAGGTGCAGGGCCTGATCGCTTCGCCGGGAGGCCTCAGCGGGTTCTTGAAATTCTACGACGCCAATCCTGAATTCCACTCGGGCTTCGAGGTCATCATTGCGGCTGGAAGTCCTCTGCACAATTCATTGTCGGAACGCGTACGCGCGCGGCTGTGCTCGAACCTGGTTTTCTATTACGGGACGACTGAAACATCGACGGTTTCATCCGCACCGGCCCATGCGCTCGTCGGCGTTACGGGAGCCGTCGGCCACGTTGCGCCGGATGTCTCCGTGCGCATTGTCGATGAAGCGGGGGCGCCACTACCATCCGGCCACGAGGGATTAGTCCTTGCCAGGACGCCGGTCAGCGTCACCGGCTACCTCGATACGAGGGGCCAAAGCGAAGCCGCTTTCCGCGAGGGACACTTCGACACCGGCGATATTGGCTTTCTGACCCAGGACAGAATGCTGGTCATCACCGGGCGGAAAAAGGAGGTTCTCAATCTTGGTGGTGACAAGGTCAGCCCACATCTTATCGAGAATGCCATTGCTGCGTTCAAAGGCATTCGTGAAGTCGGAGCCTTTTCAATGCCGAACGACGTGGGTGTCGAGGAAGTGTGGTCGTTCATCGTGCATGGCGAGGCGGTCGATAGAGAGGCTTTGCAAAGGCACTGCCGGGAGAGGCTCACCCGGACCCACGTGCCGGTGCGGTTCATCAGCGTCCCCGAGCTTCCTCGCAATGCGAACGGGAAGCTTCAAAGGCAGCGGCTGGCGGCCATGGCGCAGGAGCTTGCCGGCGCAGGGCGATAGGTGCGGCCGAATTCCACAGCGATCCGCCTTGAAAAACGGCGTGGGCAAGATGACCTGTGTAGGGTTCGTCCGCACGGTTGAGGTGACCTGTGGCGGATGCTAGGTGAGGTCATCGAGCCCGGAATCGCCTGAAAAACCGCTATGAAAGCCCGCGTCACCGTCACCCTGAAATCCGGCATTCTCGATCCCCAGGGCAAGGCGATTGAAGGCGCGCTGCGCTCGCTGGGGCTCGTGGGCGTCTCCAGCGTGCGGCAGGGCAAGGTCTTCGACATCGAGATCGATGGCGGCGATCCGGCCCAGGCCGAAGCCTTGCTCAAGCAGGCGGCCGACAAGCTGCTCGCAAACACCGTGATCGAAAACTACAAAGTGGACGTGCTCGGATGAAAGCCGCGGTCCTCGTCTTTCCTGGCATCAATCGCGAGCGCGATATGGCGCGCACATTGCGGCTGATCTCGGGACGCGAGCCGGCCATCGTCTGGCACGCCGACACGGAACTCCCGCCGGGAACTGACCTGGTCGTGATCCCGGGCGGATTCGCCTATGGCGACTACCTGCGCTGCGGGGCAATTGCGGCGCGCAGCCCGATCATGGACGCGGTGCGCGGCTATGCCGCGAAGGGAGGCCTCGTCCTCGGGGTTTGCAATGGCTTCCAGATTTTGTGCGAGGCCGGCCTGCTGCCAGGCGTCCTGATGCGCAATGAAAACCTCCGCTTCATCTGCCGCGACGTCTATCTGCGCGTCGAGCGTTCGGATACGCCATTCACGCGCGGCTACAATGCCGGCCAGGTCGTCCGTGTGCCGGTCGCGCATGGCGAGGGCAACTACATTGCCGACGGCGAGACCATTGCGCGGCTGGAAGGCGAGGGGCGCGTGCTGTTCCGATATTCCTCGCCGGACGGCATGATCGATCCGAACTGGAACCACAACGGAGCCATCAACGCGATCGCCGGCATCCTGAACGAGCGGGGCAATGTACTCGGCATGATGCCGCATCCGGAAAATCACGTCGAAGCCGTGATCGGCCCGACCGACGGGCGCGGGTTATTTGCAGGGCTAGCCGAGGCATTGGAGCGCGCGGCGTAATCGTGATCCCGAACGATGTCCGCATCACTCCCGAACTTGTCGCTGAGCACGGCCTCAAGCCGGACGAATACGACCGGATCCTGAAGCTCATCGGTCGCGTACCGTCCCTTACCGAGCTCGGCATCTTCTCGGCCATGTGGAACGAGCACTGCTCGTATAAATCATCGAAGGTCCATCTGCGCACGCTGCCGACCAAAGGCCCTTGGGTCATCCAGGGCCCCGGCGAGAACGCCGGCGTCATCGATATCGGCGACGGTCTTGCCTGCGTGTTCAAGATGGAGAGCCACAATCATCCGAGCTACATCGAACCTTATCAGGGTGCGGCGACGGGGGTCGGCGGCATCCTGCGCGACGTCTTCACCATGGGCGCGCGTCCGATCGCCTGCCTGAACGCGCTGTCGTTCGGAGCTCCTTCTCATTCCAAAACTCGTCATCTGGTCTCCGGCGTGGTGGCCGGGATCGGCGGCTATGGCAACTCATTTGGCGTTCCGACTGTCGGCGGCTCGGTGCGCTTTCATTCCCGCTACGATGGGAATTGCCTGGTCAACGCCATGGCGGTCGGCATCGCGCGCAAGGACCAGATTTTCTACGCGGCCGCCTCGGGCGTCGGCATGCCGATCGTCTATCTCGGGTCGAAGACAGGGCGTGACGGAATCCACGGCGCCTCCATGGCGTCGGCCGAATTTGATGAAGACTCGGAGGGCAAGCGCCCGACCGTTCAGGTCGGAGACCCGTTCTCGGAAAAACTGCTGCTCGAGGCGTGTCTCGAGATCATGCAGAAGGGATGCGTCATTGCCATTCAGGACATGGGGGCCGCCGGTCTGACTTGCTCGGCGGTGGAAATGGGTGCCAAGGGCGATCTCGGCGTCACCCTCGACCTCGACAGTGTGCCGTGCCGCGAAGAGGGCATGAGCGCGTATGAAATGATGCTCTCCGAGAGCCAGGAACGCATGCTCATGGTTCTCAAGCCGGAGAAGGAGAAAGAGGCCGAGGCAATTTTCCGCAAATGGGGCCTGGATTTCGCGGTGGTCGGCGAGACGACGCCGTCGAAGCGCTTCATCGTGCGCCATGGCGGCGACGTGATGGCGGATTTGCCGATCAAGGAGCTCGGCGACCAGGCGCCGGAGTATAAGCGCCCGTTCGTCAATGCGGCGAAGCCGGCTGCCGTCGATGCTGAAGCTGTGCCTGCTCCCGTTGGCACGATCGAAGCGCTGGAAAAATTGCTGGCGAGTCCCGATCTCTGCTCCAAGCGCTGGGTGTGGGAGCAATACGATCACGTCATTCTCGGCAATACCGTTCAGCGTCCGGGCGGCGATGCCGCGGTGGTGCGCGTCGAAGATGGGCCCAAGGGTCTCGCGCTCACCACCGATGTGACGCCGCGCTATTGCGAGGCCGATCCCTTCGAGGGCGGCAAGCAGGCGGTGGCGGAATGCTGGCGAAATCTGACCGCGGTCGGCGCCAAGCCACTTGCCATCACCGACAATCTGAATTTCGGTAATCCCGAGCGGCCCGAGATCATGGGGCAGTTCGTGGGCTGTATCCGCGGTATTGCCGAAGCCTGCAAGGCGCTCGCGTTTCCTGTCGTGTCGGGAAACGTGTCGCTCTACAACGAAACAAATGGCCGCGCGATTTTGCCGACGCCGTCGATTGGCGGCGTCGGGCTCATCGAAGACTTCGCGAAGTCGGCGACACTGGCCTTCAAGCGTGTCGGCGAGGCGATCCTGCTGGTCGGCGAGACGACGGGCTGGCTCGGCCAGTCAATGTATTTGCGCGAACTGTGCGGCCAGGAAGAGGGAGCACCACCGCCGGTCGATCTCACCGAGGAGCGCGAGAACGGCGACTTCGTCCGTGCGCTTATTCTCGACGGGACGGCAACAGCGGTGCATGACCTTTCCGATGGCGGCCTCCTTGTTGGCCTCGCTGAAATGGCCATGGCCTCGGGAATTGGGGCCAAGCTCGATGCAGCTCCCTCGGATATTCCATCGCATGCCCATTGGTTCGGCGAAGACCAGGCGCGCTATCTTGTCACGGTGCCTGCAAACAAGGCGGCGGATGTCCTGACGCGGGCAAGGGCTGTGAACGTACCGGTGTGGGCAGTCGGGAGAACGGACGGCGACACGTTGACGCTTGCGGGCGAGCGTCCCATCCTAGTCACGATTCTGCGGGAGCGTTTTGAATCATGGTTTCCGGCTTACATGGCCGGAGAGCTGTGAGGTTTGCGAGGACCTGCCGATGGCCATGGATGCCGTCGAAATCGAGCGCTTGATCAAGGCGCACATTCCCGATGCCGAGGTCACGATCCGGGATCTCGCGGGCGACGGCGACCACTATGCCGCGACCGTCATCTCGCCTTCGTTCAAGGGAAAGTCGCGCGTGCAGCAGCATCAACTGGTCTACGAGGCACTCAAGGGGCAGATGGGCGGCGTGCTGCATGCGCTCGCTTTGCAGACCGGCACACCGTGACAGGGGGTGATCGCGGCGTCCGCGCGCTTTCACCCAAAGGCGCGATTGAGCCGACCGGGACCTGGAGTCTCGGCGCGCGCGCCGGCGATTTTGTATTCGTGGCCGGCATGCGCGGCATCAACCCTGCAAATAATAAACTCGTCGAGGGCGACGAAGCTCGCATCCGCCAGGCGTTCACGAACATGACGCAGATTGCGGAATCGGAGGGCGCGAGCCTCGCCGACTGTGTTCGTCTTACGGTGTTTGTGACCGATATGGACCGGTTGCGCCCGCTGGTGAACAAGGTGCAGGAGGCGCTGTGGCAAGGTAGACCCTACCCGCCGCGCACGATCGTGCAGGTCACCGGACTGAACCAGGACGATATTTTCGAGGTCGAAGGCACATTTTATGCCCCGAAAAGCCGGTAAATTCGGCCGATACTCTTGGGTTGGTGGTAACTTTTTTGGTACATATATCGATGATCTCGGGCGCGCGTGACGCCCAACAGGACGAAGTTCCATGGCAATCGAGCAATTTATCGACAATGAAGTAAAGGCAAACGACGTGGTGCTGTTCATGAAGGGCACGCCACAGTTTCCGATGTGCGGGTTTTCCGGCCAGGTCGTGCAAATCCTCGATCATCTCGGGGTCGCCTACAAAGGCATCAACGTTCTGGAATCCGACGAAATCAGGAACGCCATCAAGAGTTATTCCAATTGGCCGACGATCCCACAGCTTTACGTGAAGGGTGAATTTGTCGGCGGTTGCGACATCGTGCGCGAAATGTTTCAAGCCGGCGAACTGCAGCAGGCGCTGAAAGAGAAGGGCGTGGCCGTACGCCAGACTGCCTGAGGCGGGTTTCCTTAAGCGGCCGGGACAAAACGATAGGCATTGTCCTTGCGCTCGACCGTTCCCACGCCAGGGTAAGGCAGGTGGAAGCCGATCAGTTTGGAGCGATCGGCGGCGAGCCGGTCGAGCAGTTTGCGCCGTGTTGCGATCGCTTGATCCGGCACATGGTCTGCGATCGGTTTCCATTCCGGGTGCTGGAATGAAATCAGCGGGTGGGTGAGTACATCGCCGCCGATAATCAGCCCATCGCCGCCACCGAGAACAATGGAGACGTGGCCCTGCGTGTGCCCGGGCGTGTCGATGACGCGCAGGCCGGAGACGATTTCGTCGCCGGCCTTGACCATTTTTACCTTGCCTTTGATGGCGGTGTAATTGCGTCGGGCACCCGTGACGAAGCCAGCGCGTTCGGCCGGAAGCCCGCGTGTCGCATTTTCGCCGGACCAGAAATCCCACTCTACGGCGCCGACGTAGAAGGCCGCATCGGGAGTCATCAGGTCGTCCAACTCGTCTACGGCGCCCCAGAGATGATCGGGATGACCGTGGGTGAAGACCACCTTTGTGATCTTCGTTTTGTCGATGCCGGCTGCCTTGAGATTGTCCCACAGCTTTCCCGCTGTCGGCATGAAGCGGTCGCCCGATCCCATGTCGACGAGGATCAGGTCGCTGCTTGTGCGGATCAGCGTGATGTTGGTCGGCGAATTGTACTGCTCGCCGGACTGGCCGGCCGCCTTGAGGATTGCTTCGCGCTCGGGCGGCGGGGCGCCGGGCGCGAGAAAGCTCGTTGGCAATACGAGGTGGCCGTCGCTCACGACCATGACGTCAAAGGTGCCGTGCCTGAACGCGTAAGGCGAGGCCGCAAGAGCGGGTTGGGCGCGCGCGGCAAAGCCTACAGCGGCTGCAGCGAGAAACGTGCGACGATCGAGTCTCGGCATTTACACACAAAGGCAATGACGGAGGCTGATGGCCTTCTACGCCAAAGCCGCACCGCCCGCCACTTGCATGCGGCGGGCACTGACGCGGGTGTTTTCCGCGGACTACTTCAGCCGGTTCATCAGCAGGTAGATGACGCCCAGGACCAGCGCCAGGCCCACCAGGCTCGGCGTCGGTACGGAACTTGCGAACTTCATCACGTTGTCAGCGACCGAAAGCACAAAGCCCCCGGACCCTTGTCCGAGGATCAGATAGATCAGCATGATCGCGAGAATGCTGACGAAGCCGAGTTCGACGAACTCCCACAGAAGCTCTTTCGCGTAGGCCATGTTGGCCATGAATTTGCGCATGGCGGAACCTCTTGATGACACGTACGATCAATGGGTGGGGAGCGTCGCTCCCCACCCCGATTGCGTCAGCAATTCTGTCTAGACTGAACGCACGCCTGGTTCAGGCCATTTTCCGATTTGAGAACAGCCAGAGGACGATCCCGAGTGTGATTAGACCGACGAGACCGTTGCCGCCCATGTCCTTCACCCAGCCCATGATGTTCGCTGTCACGGCGCCGAAGAACGGAAGGTTTGCCCCAACCAACAACGAGAGCACAATCGCCAATGCCAAGAGCATCAGCGCTAATTCCGTCAACGCCCCGATCCACTCTTTGAGAGTATCGATCCCTTTCATTGCGGAGTCTCCCTAGGCATGTCCTCACTGATTCGAGGACCGCGCGTCGTTAATAGCGCTTTTCGCCTACTAAATGTAGAGCTTTGTCGCAATCCGGCCACAAAATAACCTGTGCATTTCCGCTTAGTCGGGGATAACCCCGAACCACCGGCGAGTTGGGATGGCTGCTGTGTCCGTGATTCGCACTGTCTTTTGCCCGCAGGCAAAACGGCCGGCGCAGGCGCCGGCCGTCAGATTCTCAACCGCCGCGGCGATCGCCTAACGCGAGTAGTATTCCACGACGAGGTGCGGCTCCATCTGCACCGCGTAGGGCACATCCGTGAGCACGGGCACGCGGATGAGCTTGGCGGTCAGTTTCGGTGCGTCGACCTCAATGTAGTCGGGTACGTCACGCTCGGCCAAAGCCTGCGCTTCCATAACCAGCGCGAGCTGCCTGGACTTTTCTTTCACTTCAACCACGTCGCTAACTTTCACCCGATAGCTGGGGATGGTGACGCGCTTGCCATTCACCTTGATGTGGCCGTGATTGATGAACTGGCGTGCGGCAAAGACCGTCGGCACGAACTTAGCCCGGAAGATCAGCGCGTCGAGACGCCGCTCCAGCAGGCCGATCATATGCGCGCCGCTGTCGCCCTTCAGCCGTCGCGCTTCCTGGTAAATGCCGCGGAACTGCCGCTCGGAAATGTTGCCGTAATAGCCGCGCAGCTTCTGCTTGGCCTTGAGCTGCACGCCGTAGTCGGAAAGCTTGCTCTTGCGGCGCTGGCCGTGCTGGCCGGGGCCGTATTCACGCCGGTTAACCGGGCTCTTCGGACGACCCCAGATGTTCTCGCCCATCCGGCGGTCGATCTTGTATTTGGACTCCATGCGCTTGGTCATTCGCGTCCTCGGTTGTGGTTGTCATTCTGAGGATCGCGCCCTCCTCTGTCCCAGCAGGTGCCGGAACCGACAGGCAGGGCCTCGAAAGCGCAAGGTCTTGCCGCGGGTCGCGAAACGCCCGGCAGACCGCAAAGATCGCCGGGCGCGCGGGTTTTAGGGGCATCGGGACGGCCTGTCAAACGGCTCAAAAGGCTCGTTATCTCGCCGCAGCCGGTTTTTCTTGCATTTCCGGGCTCCGACGAACATCTTGATCCCGTCAGGCCGGGCCCCTCTGGCAGCCATATGGCTGCGATGTCGGACTGATTGTGACATTCAGTGGGCCCGATGAATCGATCGGACTTTCCGCAACCCCCTCGTGTTAGGCGCCGGCAACTGGGTGAGAGCCGCTGTTCGGCCGCTCTTGCATTTGTTGCGAGCCTGATGGCGGCGCTGGTTATCCTGATGCTCGCGTTGCCGCGGCACGTTGTGCTGCCGGCGTTCAGCCTCTGGGAACTCCTGGCAGCAGCTTGCGCGGGTCTTCTCGCGATCCTTCCATTTCGCGCCAGATCATCTTATGCGGTCGGCGCCTGGGATATGGCCGGCACATTTACATTGATGGCCGTGCGGCGGCGATCCTCGGCGAGATCGAGCCGATTATTGAAATCATCCGCCCGTCGGGGCCCCGGAGCAAAAGCGAATGATTGACCTCTCTATGCTGCCGCAGGGCGCAATTACCGCGGTTGTGCAAGTGATCATGATCGACCTGGTGCTCGCCGGCGACAATGCGGTGGTGATTGGCCTTGCGGCCGCGGGTTTGCCGCCTCCGCAAAGAAGCAAGGCGATCCTTGTCGGCATCGTCGCGGCAACGGTGCTGCGCCTCGTCTTCGCGGCGGTTGCGGTGGAGCTTCTCGAAATTGCCGGTTTGTTGCTGGCTGGCGGCATTCTGCTGCTGTGGGTGTGCTGGAAGATGTGGCGGGACTTGCGAGGCCCCGGCGCGGAAGACACCGAGGCCGCGCTCACGAAGCGGGACGCGCATGTTCCGCAAAAGACTTTTGCGCGAGCGGCCTGGCAGATCGTGGTTGCCGACGTGTCGATGTCACTCGACAACGTGCTCGCAGTGGCGGGTGCGGCGCGTGACCATCCCTATGCGTTGATATTCGGGCTTGGCCTGTCGATTGTCCTTATGGGCGTTGCCGCGACCTTTATCGCCCGATTGCTGAACAGGTACCGATGGATCGCCTATGCGGGTCTCGCGATCATTCTTTATGTCTCGCTCGATATGATCTGGCGCGGATACTGGGAAATCGAGCCGCATATTTTCGGCTAGAAACCGTAGCGGGCAAGCGAGGTGGCGAGCGCTGGCGAGGGCGCGCGTCCGGACGTGAAGATGATGCGCGGTGAAACCGGCAATTCCCCATTCGGACGCGTGCGCATAAGGTCTACCACGCGGCGCGCTATCGCCGGTGCGGGATCAAGCCAGAAGACCGGCCAGCGTGCGTTTGCTTGGAAGCGCTCGATCAGAAGCGGATAATGCGTGCAGGCCAGCACGACCGTGTCGGTGCGTCTGCCGTCCTTGTCGATGAAACAGCGCGCTATTTCGGCGGCGATGGCCGCGTCGGCAACGGGGGTGCCGGCGAACTCGGCTTCCGCGCATGCGGCGAGCCGCGTCGACCCGACCAAATGCACGTCACACCCGGAGCTGAATTCGCGGATGAGTGCATGGGTATATTCGCGCCCCACGGTTGCCTGCGTGCCGAGAACGGCAACGCGCTTCGTCGTCGACTGCGCGCAGGCTGGTTTGATCGCGGGGACTGTGCCGACGAAAGGTACGCGAAAGTGCGCCCGTAATTCGCCAAGCGCGAGTGTGGACGCGGTGTTGCAGGCCACCACGACGAGGTCGGGATTGCTGTCCGAGATGGCGCGCCCGGCGATGCCGATCACGCGCTCGATCAGCCGGTCTTCGTCGAGATTTCCGTAAGGGAAGCCTGCGTCATCGGCCACGAAAACGAAGTTTGCGTCAGGCCGCGCCGACCGCACCTCCTGGAATACCGTGAGGCCGCCAAGACCGGAGTCGAACAGCAATATCGTGGGTGCTTGCGGCATTGCACTCGGACAAAATCAGGCGGATTCGAACACCCGCTTGAAGATGGTGTTGACGTGCTTGAAATGGTGGTCGAGGTCGAAGTTAGCCTCGAGCTCCTTGTCTGTGAGCTTCGCGTGTACGTCCTTGTCCGCCTTGAGAAAGGACAGGAAATCGCCTTCGCCGGCCCACACTTTCATGGCGTTGCGCTGCACGAGGCGATAGGCGTCTTCGCGCGCGACGCCTTTTTGCGTAAGTGCGATCAGTACGCGCTGCGAGTGGATCAGCCCGCCAAGTTTGTCGAGGTTTTTCTGCATCGCGGCCGGGTAAACGATCAGCCTGTCAACGATCGATGCAAGGCGCGCAAGCGCAAAATCCAGAGTGATGGTGGCATCAGGGCCGATCATGCGCTCGACCGAGGAATGTGAGATATCGCGCTCGTGCCAGAGTGCCACGTTTTCCATGGCGGGGAGCGCGTATGCGCGCACCATGCGGGCGAGGCCGGTCACGTTCTCCGAAAGGACCGGGTTGCGCTTGTGCGGCATAGCCGAGGAGCCTTTTTGCTTCTCGGTGAAGTATTCCTCGGCCTCGAGGACTTCGGTTCGCTGCAGATGACGAATTTCGGTTGCCAGGCGCTCGATCGAGGAGGCGACGACTCCGAGCGTGGCAAAATACATGGCATGCCGGTCACGCGGGATGATCTGCGTGGACACCGGTTCGACCGAAAGACCCATCGCCGTTGCGACGTGCGCTTCAACGCGTGGGTCGACCTGTGCGAAGGTGCCGACTGCCCCGGAAATTGCGCAGGTGGCAACTTCCTTGCGGGCGGCGCTCAGCCGGTCGCGCGTGCGCGCGAACTCGGCGTAGGCATATGCGAGTTTAAGGCCGAAGGTGGTCGGTTCTGCGTGGATGCCATGCGATCGTCCGACCGTCGGAGTGAGCTTGTGCTCGAACGCGCGGCGCTTGAGTGCTGCGAGCAGCGCATCAATATCGGCGATCAGAATATCGGCGGCGCGAACTAGCTGCACGTTCAGGCACGTGTCGAGCACGTCGGATGACGTCATGCCCGAATGCACGAAGCGCGCCTCCGGCCCGACGATCTCGGACAGGTGCGTGAGAAAGGCGATGACGTCGTGTTTGACTTCGGCCTCGATTGCGTCGATCCGCGCGACGTCGAACTTCGCCGACTTTCCCTTGTCCCAGATCTTCTTGGCGGCGTCCCTGGGAATGGTGCCCAACTCCGCCATCGCGTCGGCGGCGTGCGCCTCGATTTCGAACCAGATTCGAAACTTGGTTTCCGGCGACCAGATCGCGGTCATCTCGGGACGGGAATAGCGCGGGATCATCGGGCGATCGGGACCTCCGGATAGGAACTAGCACGATGCGGGTCTTCGGCAAACAGCTCCGCGGCCGATGTCATGTTACTTTTTCCGATCGAAATCATGCGTTGCGGTGATTTCGATCTCCGCTCCTTGCATGTTGAAGAATTCGCTCAACGAGGTACGTGCGCGCGCGAAGACTTTGACGGATTGCCGGAGGCGCGCCGCTGAAATCGTCTCCACGCTTTGTTTGACGGTGACGTCCTCCAGCGCGGACGGCGTCTGGATGTGCTTTCTAAAAATTCCATCGGCATCGGCGTCGGTGTTGCGTTCCGGATTCGGTGATTGGGCGAGCGCAACGGCCGTGCTGTCGGCCGCGGCAGTGACCGCGGCCTTGGTCGATCTGACGTCGCTTAATTCGCCGAGATAGAGCCAGCCGATAAAGGTCATGGCCCCAAAGGCCACGATGAACATGATCTTGTTCACGCCGCTTCCCCGCGCGCCAGCGCCGCGGCCTGACGGATAGCCGCGATATTGGCTTTGTAGGTGCCGCCCTGGAATACGGCGGAACCGGCGACCAGCACATTGGCGCCGACGCGTACGACGTCGGCGGCGTTCTGCGCCGTCACGCCGCCATCGACCTCGATGTCGATCGGGCGCGCGCCGGCGAGCGTGCGTACATCACGCAACTTGTCGAGCGCTGCTGGGATGAACGCCTGGCCTCCAAAACCGGGATTGACCGACATGACGAGAATGAGATCGACCAGGTCGATGACGTGCTCGATGCTCGACACGGGTGTTGCAGGGTTCATCGTCACGCCCGCCTTCTTGCCGAGCGCCCGGATCGCCTGCAGCGAGCGGTGCACGTGAGGTCCGGCTTCGACATGCACCGTTATGATATCGGAGCCCGCCTTCGCGAAGGCCTCGAGATAAGGGTCGCAGGGCGCGATCATCAGATGGACGTCGAGCGTTTTCTTTGTGAGCGGGCGGATCGCCTGCACCACGGCCGGGCCGATTGAGATATTCGGCACAAAATGCCCATCCATGACGTCGACGTGGATCCAATCCGCGCCTGCGGATTCGACCGCACGGATTTCCTCGCCCAGCCTGGCGAAATCGGCCGAAAGAATGGACGGCGCGACGATGAGCGGGCGCATGAACGGCCTCCAGAAAGGCTCGGGTACCACGCGCCGGACAAACGGGCAACGCCGTGCGCTGCCCAATGCACCGGCTTGTTTAACGTTTTTCGGAAACGCGCCGCGCGAGCGGCTTCAGCAAATGCGGCAGAAGGTAGATCGGAAACTGCGCCAGTGCGAAATAGAGCCAGGCGATGTCGGGGATCATGAACCCGGTGGCTGCCAGCATCAGGCCAATGTTGCGGTTGCCGGCGATTAGACCGATGGCGAATGCTCGGGCGGGGCCCGCGCGCAGAAAAACAAGAGCGGTGAGCGCGATCATGGAGAGTGCGAGAGCAAATGCCAAAGCGGTCAATCCAACGACGAGCAGCGGATCGGCACGAAAGTGGTCGACAACCCCGTCCATCGCCGCGATGGCAAATGTTGCCATGGCGATCATGCTCAAGCCGTCGATGCGTTCGCGCTGGGCCTCGATAAAGGCGTCGCCGGAAATACGACGGATGACAGTGGCGCCGAGAGCGCAGCCGGCAATGATCGCCAGCAGTCTCAATCCAAAAACGACAGGCGAGGCGAGTGCGGTTCCGAGGTAGATGTGCATGAACAGACTGGCAGTCAGTGGTGTGATTGCAGTCGAAACGATCAGGCTGGCGAGGGTCAGCGCAGCGTCGAGTCCCAGCACGGCGGCGAGCGCCGGCGATGCCGTCAGGCCCGGCGCCGAAATTTGCAGTACGAGCATGAAATAGAGGCCGGGTGCGAGCTGGTCGATACCAAACAGGATAAACGTGGCGCCAAGAATCAGCGGCACAACCAGTGTCACCCATATAGTGGCCGCGGCAATCAACCCAGGTCTGGTCCAATGTGCCCAGAGCTCCTTCGGATTCACCCGCAGGAACGCAAGCGTCAGCATCACGATGATCGCTTCGCCGAGATATGGTTTGAAAGCTCTTGAGAGCGGCGGCACGAACAGGCCGATGAAGATCGAGGTTGCCGCTACCAGCGTGCCGTGGCGACCGGCCAAAGCCAGCGCGGCCGCGGGTAGCCTCAACCAGTTCATTGCGGAAAACTCCGGGGGGTGGGCTGCCTTGATAGCGCCATCAGGTCCGACGATCCATATAAAGAGCAGCGGCGCGGCTCTGCGCCCCACGGATAGGTGACATGGCACGTACCGATGCAATGGTCCTCGGCGCCGGCATCGTCGGCACGTCGATCGCACTTCATCTCGCCCGGCGTGGGCTCAGCGTCGCGCTGGTCGACCGCGCCGGCATCGGTGAGCAGACGTCCTACGGCAATGCCGGGATCATTGAAGGCAACACGATATTTCCCCCGGCCTTTCCGTCGAGCGCCGGCGCGCTGTTGCGAATCGCATTCAAACGCGCGAGTGAAGCCAACTATCACCTATCCTTTCTGCCGAAGGTCGTTCCGTGGTTGCTGGCATTCCGCGCTGCTTCCCGGCCGGATAGGCTGGCCGAGACGGCTCAGCTGATACGCCCGCTGTTTTCCCGCGCGGTCGCGGAGCATGAAACGCTGATGGCCGAAGCGGGCGCAACGAAATATCTGCGCAAGAATGGTTGGCTCAAAGTCTACCGCTCCGAAAAGAGTGTCAAAGCGCTTGCGCCCGAGTTCGAGCTGGCCGCCAAGTTCGGATTGCCGCTGCAATCCCTCGATATGGCTGGAGCACTGGCGCTCGAGCCGTCTCTCAGTCCGGTATTCGCGCATGGGGTGTTCTGGCCTCAGGCGGCGAGCATCGGCAACCCGCTCGCCGTCACACGAGCCTATGCGGCACATTTCACCCGGCTTGGCGGGGTTTTCCTGACGGGCGATGCGCGGACACTGCACCGTTCCGGCAGCAATTGGCGGGTAGAGACAGATCAGGGCGCACTCGATGCGAGCCAGTGCGTGATCGCGCTCGGTCCCTGGGCGTCCGATCTGTTGAGGCAGTTGGGTATCGCGCTGCCGCTCGCGGTCAAACGCGGTTATCACCGCCATTTCCGCGCTCAAGGCAATGCCGGACTTGTCCGGCCCGTGCTCGATGCCGACGTCGGATACCTGATCACGCCGATGGAGCAAGGTATCCGCATGACGACCGGCGCCGAATTCGCCGCGCGTGATGCTCAGCCTTCGCCAGTGCAATTTGACCGCATCATGCCGCGGGCGCGCGAGCTGTTTCCGTTCGGCGAACGTGCCGACGACAGAACGTGGATGGGTAGTCGGCCTTGCTTGCCCGACTCCCGGCCGGTAATTGGCCGCGCGCTACGGCTGTCGGGGCTATGGCTGGCCGTCGGACATGCGCACTGGGGCCTAACGCTCGGCCCGGCGACCGGCCGCCTTGTTGCGGAAATGATGGCCGGTGAAACACCGTTTTGTGATCCAACGCCGTACCGTGCCGAGCGATTTAGCTAGCGCGCGCCGCCGTGATTTCGCGGAAATCGTAGCGGTCGCGGATATAAGTATTGAAGAAAGTGCCTTTCGAGAAAGCGGACTGGAAGGACGCCGCGACCTCGACCGGAACATCGACATATTCATAGACACGGCCAGTCACGAACCTTACGGCGAGCCGCTCTCGCGCATGGTCATATCGGATCTCGGCAACCGCACTCGATGGCATGATCCGACAACGCATAAACCATCGCGAAGTTCAGAGTCATGCAAAGCGGTCACGCCAGCATTGCACGGTACCATTGAATGGTAATGTTGTGGCTTCGTAGACGCCGCGAGCGATTGCGCGTGCGAGGACATTGGCTGCAAGCATTCCGAGTTCGCTGAGAGAGAATACCGGGTCGGGCAATGGCTTTGCGCCCATGCCTGCGGCGAATACCACATCGCCATCGAGCGGAGTGTGGACAGGATAGATCGCGCGCGACAAGCCGCTTTGCGCCATGACGGCCAGGCGCTTGGCCTGTGCCTTGGTGAGTTTTGCATCCGTTGCGACCACTGCGAGTGTCGTGTTCTCACCCAGATTGCCCTTGCTGCGGAATTTCAGCGCGTCGGCCGGAAACGTCGCCGGCCAGCCGCGCCCGCCGAATTCCCTGTTTTGCTCGAAAGGCGCGGCCCAAAAATGGGCGCCATCACCGATCGTCATGCTGCCGGCAGCGTTGGCAGCCGCGATCGCGCCGACGGTGAGCCCGTTGCGCGTTTTTGCGCTGGCCGATCCGATGCCGCCCTTGAGGTTGACGGTCGTCGCGCCCAACCCGGCCCCAACGCTTCCGAGTGCGAAGTCTTCGGCGGCAAGTTTCGCGGCGTCGTAGCCCAGCTCGCGGTAAGGCGGATAGCGTCCCCAGTTCTTGTCACCGCCTGACAACAGATCGAACAGGATCGCGCCTGGCACGATCGGAACGCGCGCCTCCCGCACTTGGAAGCCGCGGCCTTTCTCGCGCAGCCATGCTTGCACACCGGAGGCGGAATCCAGGCCGAAGGCGGATCCTCCGGACAGCACGATGGCATCGATGCCTTCAACGGTCTGTGCCGGATCGAGGAGGGCGGTTTCGCGGGTGCCCGGTCCGCCGCCGCGGACGTCGACACTCGCGACCACTGCTGAATTGAAAATGATCGCGGTCACGCCGGAGCCGAGCTTGGCGTCGCCTGCATGGCCAACCCTCACGCCGGGAATATCGGTGATCAAATTTCGCAAAAGTGCCTCCTGCAAGGAAAGCGGAGACGATTTGCAAAGGCCCGTCAATCACCCCGTTCACGGCCCCATCACTTCGAAGTCAGATCAGCCGCGGCCACTTGCCACTGCCGTACCTGCTGGCGCATCTAGGGCGCATGCATGCCGATGTCACGTACCTGGCGGCCCTGATCGCCGGCCTTGTCAGCTTTCTTTCTCCCTGCGTGCTGCCGCTGGTGCCGCCGTATCTGGTGTTCCTGGCGGGCACGTCGCTTGAGCGATTTACCGAAAAGAAAGTCGAGCAGCGCGTCAAACGCGAAACAGTCGCCGCCGCGGCTTTGTTCGTTCTGGGCTTTTCGACCGTCTTTGTCGCGCTGGGTGCCAGCGCCAGCGCGATCGGTTCGCTCATCCGCGCCTATTCGGGGCCGCTAGCGATCATCGCCGGGATCATCATCATCGTAATGGGTTTGCACTTCCTCGGCGTCACGCGGATCGCATTTCTATACCGCCAGAAGCGGCTGGAGGTCGCTAAGCCTGTCGGCCTGTGGGGCGCTTACGTTATAGGGCTTGCTTTCGCCTTTGGGTGGACGCCGTGCATCGGGCCCATTCTCGCTGCCATTCTGGCGGTCGCGGCCTCGGAGCAGACCGTGGCCAGGGGCGCGAGCCTGCTCGCGGTCTACTCGTTGGGACTCGGTATTCCTTTCGTTGTTGCCGCATTTGCAATCGAGCCTTTCGCGGCCTTCCTGTCGCGATTCCGCAACTATCTCCACCGCGTCGAGCAGGCCATGGGAGCGTTGCTGGTCTTGACCGGAATCGCGTTCCTGACCGGCAGCATCACCCAGATGAGCGTGTGGCTGCTGGAGACTTTTCCGGTGCTGGGGAAGATCGGCTGAAAAAACCGCCCTGTCAGGGGCGGGTTTTTCCGATTGGCGAGTTGTTCTCGTCAGCTTCCGCCCTGGAGCTCCGAGTATTTTCCGTTCTTCCAGACGTAGAACACGTAGTCGATGACGGTGATGTCGCCCTTCGCGTCATAGGAAATCGGGCCAAGGACGGTATTCCATTTGCCCTTGTGGATCGCCTCGGCGACCTTCTTGGGGTCGGCCGTCTTGGCTTGTGCTGCGGCCTGCGCCCACACCTGCACCGCGGCATAGGTGTAGAGGACATAGCCTTCCGGGTCGATGTTCTTGGCCTTGAACTTGTCGACCACGGCTTTTGCGGTGGCGCGCTTGCGCGGATCGGCACCGAAGGTGAACATCATGCCTTCGCCATCGGGACCGGTGATCGACCAGAACTCATTGGTGGCGATGGCGTCGCCGGAAATCATCTGCGCCTTCAGGCCCTGCGCACGCATCTGCCGCAGGATCAGCCCCGCTTCCTGGTGGTAGCCACCGACATACACAACATCGATCGCGGCGGCTTTGAGTTTGGAGACCAGTGCGTTGAAGTCTTTGTCGCCCTTCGTATACGCCTCGAAGAGTTTTTCTTTTCCGCCCGCTTTATTGAGCGCCTTCTTGGTTTCGTCGGCGAGACCTTTTCCGTAGGTGGTCTTGTCGTGCAGGATCGCGATGTTCTTGCCCTTGTAGGTCTTCGCGATGAAGGCACCGGCGACGCCGCCTTGCTGGTCATCGCGGCCGCAGACACGGAACGTGTTCCACAGCTTACGCTCGGTGAACGTCGGGTTGGTGGAGGCCGGCGTGATCTGCAGCACGCCGCCTTCGGCATAGGCTTCGGAGGCCGGGATCGACGATGACGAGCAATAGTGTCCGGCGACGAATGGCACCTTCATGCCGGCCATTTTCTCGGCAACCGAGCGCGCCTGCTTTGGATCGCAGGCATCGTCACCGATCTCGAGTTTGAGCTTCTTGCCAAGCACGCCGCCGGCGGCGTTGATGTCGGCAACCGCGAGCTCGGCGCCATCCTTCATCTGCTTTCCGAAAGTTGCCTCCCCGCCCGTCATCGGGCCTGCCACGCCAATGGCGATATCTTGCCCGAACGCGGAGCCTGCTAGTGCCAGGCTGGCGCCGAGCGCAAATCCAATCAGCCGTAACTTTTTCATCGTCGACCTCCCGAGTGCGCTACCTGCGGGTGCCCTTGTCCGGCCGGTCCCGCGAAGTTCGATCGATCATATCGCGTCTGGAAAATTGGGAAAGCGGGCAGGGCGACTATTTCGCCGCACGGTCGCGCCAGCGCAGCGGTCCGGCGCGTTCATACAGCCACGGATATTGCGTGATCATCTGGGAGGTACGGGCGATCCGGAACGAGAGGGCGGCAAGCACAAGCAGGAACAGCGTATCAACAATGCAGGAGAGCAAAGCGAGCAAATCCGCCTCGAACAGCGCAAAGTGTACAAAGCGCACGGCTGCGCCGAGTAGCGCGATATAGACGACAAGATGCCAGAAAGGTCGCCAAGTTTGTGCAATGGCCCGCCCGGTAAGCCAGGCCGCCGCGCCGCCGATGACGCCGGTCACCAGGAGGACCTGCAGGGAGGTTTCGCTGGCGTAGAGTTCCCACATTATTATTTCCTGCCCTGGACCTGTTCGATGCGGCTGCCTTCAAGATAGGCAGCGCGGATTTCCGGCCGCTTGAGCAATTCGCTGCCAATGCCGCTGAGCGTGATCTGGCCATTGATCATGACATATCCGCGATGAGCAAGCTTGAGCGCATGAAATGCATTTTGCTCGACCAGGAACACGGTTAGCTTGTCGCGCCCGTTCAATTCGCGGATGGCCGAGAAGATCTGCTGAACCAAGAGAGGTGCGAGCCCGAGCGATGGCTCGTCGAGAAGTAAAAGGCGCGGGCGGCTCATCAGTGCCCGGCCGATCGCCAGCATCTGCTGCTCGCCGCCGGACAGGGTGCCGCCGCGTTGGCGCAAACGCTCACGCAGGCGAGGGAATAGTTGAAACACGCGCGCAAGGTCCTCGTCAAAATGCGCAGCGTCGGCCACCGATGCGCCTATCTGCAGGTTTTCCATCACGGTCATGCGCGAGAAGATGCGGCGGCCTTCCGGCGCCTGCGCGATGTGCAGCTTGGCGATTTCATGCGTCGGCAACTGTGTGATGTCGCGGCCTTCGAACAGGATGAAACCTTCGCGGGCGCGCGGCGTCCCGAAAATAGTCATCATCAGCGTCGATTTGCCGGCACCGTTGGACCCGATCAGCGCAACGATCTCGCCTTGATTGACTTCGAGATCAACACCTTTGAGCGCAGGGATGTTTCCGTAATAGGTCTTGACCCCGCGCACCGTGAGCATCGGATGTTCTTTCGTGTCTTGCATCTGCGCGGCGATGCTCATTCGCGTGCCTCTGCTTCGACGTGCTCGACCTCCTCGTCGGCGACGCCCAAATAGGCCGCGATGACTTTCGGATCATTGCGCACCTCGGCGGGCTTGCCGTCGGAAATCTTCACACCGTAGTCGAGCACTACGATGTGATCGGAGATCTGCATCACCACCGACATGTCGTGCTCGATCAGCAAAATCGAGGTGGCGTGTTTTTCGCGGATGTAAAGCAAAAGGTCATTGAGTTCGGCACTTTCGCGCGCATTGAGGCCCGCGGCAGGCTCATCGAGGCAAAGCAGCACCGGAGCGGTGCACATGGCGCGCGCGACCTCCAGCCGCCGCTGAGCGCCGTAGGGCAGTTCTCCAACGGGATCATCGGCGCGCGGCAAAAGCCCGATGCGGTCGAGCCAGTATTTTGCCTTGTCGATCGCTGCGCGTTCGGCGTTGCCAAAGGCGCGCAGGCCGAGCATGCCGATGACGGTGAAGCCAGATGCCAGCATGAGCGGGTTGTGCTGCGCGACCAGCAGATTTTCCAGCCCTGTCATGCCGGGAAACAGCCGGATATTTTGAAAGGTGCGCGTTACGCGCGCATGCTTGGCGATACGAAAATCGATCAACCGCTCGAGCAGATAGTCCCGCCCGTCCGGATGGGCGAGACGAATCATCCCGACGGTCGGCTTGTAGAAGCCGGTGATGCAGTTGAAGACCGTGGTCTTGCCGGCACCGTTCGGTCCGATGATTGCGGTGATGTCGCCACGCTGCGCACTGAATGACAGATCGTCCACCGCCAGCAGGCCGCCGAAGCGCATGGAGAGGTGCTTGACGGTGAGGATTGGTTCGCTCATCCGCGGCCTTCCTCACGTGCTAGCGCAATATCGACCGGTTTCTCTTTTTTCAGGAATACCGAAGGCGTGCGGGTCGAAATCAGCCCACGCGGTCGCCAGATCATGATCGCAACCATGGCGAGACCGAATACGACCATGCGGTATTGCTGGAACTCGCGAAAGAATTCGAAGCCGCCGAGCATCACGGTAGCGGCAATGGCGACCCCGATCTGCGAGCCCATGCCACCCAGGACGACGATCGCCAGGACCATCGCTGATTCCTGGAACACGAAAGATTCCGGGCTGATGAATCCCTGTCGCGTGGCGAAGAACGCGCCGGCAAAGCCCCCGAACATGGCACCCATCGCAAAAGCCGTGAGCTTGGTGTTGGTGGTGTTGATGCCGAGCGACCGGCAGGCAATTTCGTCCTCGCGCAGGGCTTCCCAAGCGCGGCCGATCGGGAGCCGCCGCAGCCGGATGGTGACCGCATTGGTAAGCAGCGCCAGCGCGAGGATGACGTAGTAGAGAAAGACCACGCGGTGCGTGGGGGAAAATTCGAGGCCGAATGTGTGCGCAAATCCGCCTTCTTCGGAGTTGAATGGCAGGCCGAAAAAGCTGGGGCGCGGGATGCTTGATATGCCGTTTGGCCCCCCGGTGAGGCTTTGCCAGTTGATAATAACAAGCCGGATGATCTCCCCGAAGGCTAGCGTGACGATGGCGAGATAGTCCCCGCGCAGGCGCAGCACCGGAAAGCCGAGCAGAACGCCCCAGAACGCTGCCAGGATTCCGGCGAGCGGCAGGCAAATCCAGAATGACAGGCCGAAACTCTGCGCGAGCAATGCGTACGAATAGGCGCCGACCGCGTAGAACGCGACATAGCCAAGGTCGAGCAGGCCGGCGAGGCCAACCACAATATTCAGGCCCCAGCCGAGCATGACATAGGTGAGGATTTGAATACTCAAATCGAGCAGATAACGGTTGTCGTAAAATATGACCGGCACCACGGCCGCGAAGATAAGTAATCCTGGACCGAGAAATTGCGCGATACGAGCTGTGGAACGACGAACGGATTCTGGCACAAAGCCCGCCGCTCCCAAGGTCGCACCGGAAAAAAGGATTTCGCGCAGAAACACGCCCGCAAAGGCGACTGCCACAAGCACGGCCAGCGTCTCGAAGCGTGCGGACAGCTCGAGCGCGCCGCCCGGACCGGTGTCGGTGCGGATGCCGACGAGCAGCGAAAACAATCCGAACGCGACGAGCGCGGCCAGTGCGGCGTGTTTCAGCGCGCCGGCAAAATGACCGTGTCGCGTGCTGCTCCCCTCCTGCGTCACACGAATTCCCGTTTGCGTTAGACCTTCTCAATTTCGGGACGGCCGAGAATTCCGGTGGGCAGGAAGATCAGCACGATCACCAGGATCGAGAATGCGGCAACGTCCTTGTATTCGATGGAAAAATATGCCGACCAAAATGTCTCGATCAGGCCGATCAGCAGCCCTCCGATCATCGCACCCGGCAGCGAGCCGATGCCGCCCAGCACCGCGGCAGTGAATGCCTTTACCCCGGCAACAAAGCCGATATAGAAATCGACCACGCCGTAATAGAGCAGATGCATGATACCAGCGACTGCGGCGAGCGCGGCACCGATAACGAACGTGTACGAAATCGTGCGGTCGACGTTGACGCCGACCAGCGACGCCATTTTCAGATCTTGCTCGCAGGCGCGCATGTCCCGCCCGAGCCGCGTTTTTGCGACGATCCAGGAAAACACCGCCATCAGCACAACTGTTGTGACGACGACGATGATCTGCACGTTGGAGAGTTGCACGACGAAAATCGGGCTGTCGATCAGCGTGTAACCGCCCTTGATCAGCGGCGGCAACGGCTTGACGCGGGCGCCCTGCGCGATCTGCACGTAATTCTGCAGCACGATCGACATGCCGATTGCTGAGATCAACGGCGCGAGGCGAAACGAATGCCGCAGTGGCCGGTAAGCAACGCGCTCGACGGTCCAGCCGTAGAGCGAGGTCAGCGCCATCGAGATCAGCAATACCAGGAACAGTGCCAGCGGCACGGCAGTGATGCCCATGGCGACCAGCGTCAGGAAAGCGATCAGCGCGATAAACGCGCCGACCATGAAGATATCGCCATGCGCGAAATTGATCATGCCGATGATGCCGTAGACCATCGTGTATCCGATGGCGATCAGCCCGTAGATCGAGCCGAGCGTAACTCCGTTGATCAATTGCTGAAGGAAATATTCCATGCCATCCCCATTTCCCGAGGTCATCCGGCCGACGACCAACAGGCCCCACGTGAAAGGCTTAACAGGGCAAAACGCGAGCGGCAACGGCACGCGACGCCGCTGTTAGTTGAAACTGATTGTGCGTTGAGTGAATGGGCCCTGAACTGGCGGCCAGGGCGGGCAAATGCGCGACGCAACGGCTGCGCAACCGTGAGACAGGAGCAGGATCGCTGCCCCCGTCATGCATCTAGTGAAGCCCACCGAAAAGCCAGATCAGCACCAGAATCGGAATCGGCACTCCAACCAGCCACAGAAGCATATAGCGCCCCATCGTCGTTTCTCCGTTCGCCTTCGTTGCAAAAAGGGAACTCGGTACGCACGCACAGGTTCCAGACACATTGCTTCAATGTGAATCCGGGAACGAATGTATCGGCCGTGGATTAACTCTTGCCATGGAAAACGAGCGATCGAAGTGGCGACCAATGTTTTGAGAGGAAAAAACGATGAATCAGAATCCGAACCAGAAGCCCGGCCAACAGCAGCAGGGTGGCCAGGAGAAGCCCGGTCAGCAGCAGCAAGGCGGGCAGAAGCCCGGTCAGCAGCAGCAAGGCGGGCAGCAGGGCGGCCAGCAGAACCAGCAGAACCGCTAATTCACTGAAGCAAGTTCGGAAGCCCCGCACGAAAGTGCGGGGCTTCGCCATTTCCACCGCCATGGCTATCGATGACTGGCTCGCATATGCTTGGCGCATGGGCAACGTCTCGGCACTGCCGCTGTTTCACTTGTACGGCGATCCGCCTGACGACTCCGCGTTTGATTTCATTCACATCGAAACGATCGCATCGCGCTCGTCCATCCACGACTGGACGATCCGCGCGCATCGCCACCGCAACCTGTTTCAGATCCTGCTGATTGAGAAGGGTGGGGGCGAAATGAGCTTCGAAATCGCGACGGCCCGCTTTGCGGCGCCCGCGGTCATTGTTGTGCCGGCAACGACGGCGCACGGATTTCGTTTCACGCCTCAGGTTACGAATGGCTGGGTTGTGAGCTTCACCGAAGACGTCGCCGATGCTCTCGGTGATCAATCCGGCGAAGCACTTGCGCGGTTGAAAGCGGTCGCGACTGATCCAATTCTACCGCTCGCCGACGCAACAGAGGCCAAGCGCCTTTCGGCATTGTGCGCCGATCTGCACGAGGAAGAACTCACTCGCGCGCGAAGGCCACCGCCTTGCGATGCGGGGTTTGCTTGCATTGATCGCGATCGAAGTCGTACGTCTGGCGGTAAGCCGAGCACGGAGCGGCGCCGTAACGCTGTCGCGGTACGATGCGCGCGTCGACGAGTTGCGGCGCCTCGTGGACGAGCATTTCCGCAAGGAGCGGCTCATCAGCTTTTATGCCGAAAAACTGGCGATGACACCCGACCGCCTCAATGATCATGTCAAGCGCGCGACGGGCGTTACTGCGGGCCATCTCATTCGCCAGCGCGTTCTCACCGAGGCCAAGCGGCAGCTTGTTTTCACCAACCAGGCGATCCATGAGATCGCCTACGATCTCGCGTTTTCCGATCCGTCACATTTCACCCGATTTTTCCGCAAGCAGACCGGCATGACCCCACAAGCATTTCGCGACGGTCGCGGCGGCTAGATCATTGCTTCGCGTGCAGGGAATCGTGCCGGATAAGCGCCACCGCGATCACAGACCCGAGCAATTCCGCCAATCCGGCGGCGATCATCGCCGCGCGTAAGCCGGGCATGAAGCCGGTGGCCACATTCGCCTGTTGGCCTGCGTAAGCGGCAAATACCGAACCCAGGATGGCGACGCCCATCGTTGCGCCGACCATGCGCGCCGTGTTGAGCACGCCGGAGGCCGTGCCCGATCGCGCCGGTGGCACCGCGGCGACCGCAACGCCATTGACCGGGGCGGTGTTCAAGCCAAGCCCGATGCCCACGATGAAGAGCGCCAGCGCGATGACAACGAGATTCGTATTTTCTGAAATGAACGCGATCGCCAGCGCACCAAAGCCCATGCATGCCATCCCTGCGGTCATGATGATGCGCGGTCCGAGGTTGTTGGTGAGGTAGCCGACCAGCTGCGACACGATGACGAAGCTGACAGACATCGGCAGCAACTCGAGTCCGGCGATGAACGGTGTCGCGCCGCGGATCGTCTGAAAATACAGCGGCATAATAAAAAGCAGGGCATACATGCCGAACGTCATCAGGCCGGCAACGGCGAGCGCAGCCGAAAAGACGGGCTGGCCGAGAAATGACAGAGGCAACAGCGGCCCCGGTGTGCGCGCTTCCACCCGGACGAACGCGATTGCCGCCAAGGCGGCACACGCGAGCACTGCGAAGAGCGGCATTGTCCATCCCCAATGCGATCCTTCAATTGCGGCTAAGGCAAAGCCGCCGAGCGCGACGATGACCAAAACCTGGCCGGGCAGATCGAGTCGGCGGCCGTCTGGCTCGCTGCTTTCTTCGATGGTGTACAGCGTGAGAAGTAGGGCCGCTGCGCAAGCGGGCAGGCTCATATAGAAAATGCTTCGCCAGCCGACGCTGTCGACGAGCCAGCCGCCCAATGTCGGGCCGATGATGAAAGCAAGTCCGTTGCAACTCGCCCAGATACCCATCGCATGGGCGCGTTCCTCGCGGTGCGGATATGCACGGGTCAACAGCACCAGCGACATCGGCAACGCAAATGCCGCCCCCAGCCCGCTTATGGCACGGCCGCCGATCAGGGCTGCGGCGTTGGGAGCAATCGCGCACACAATAGTACCCGCAGTGAAGAGGGCGATGCCGAGCAGGAAGATGCGCCGGCGTCCGTAAATGTCGCCGAGAGTTCCGCCGGTCAGCAGCAGTGTTGCATAGACCAGGTTATATGCGTCGATAACCCACTGCATTTCACTGACGCCAGCGTTCAGATCGCCCGCGATGCTCTTCAGGCCGAGATTGACGACCGATGTGTCGATCTGCGCCAGCAGCACGCCGAGTGACGTTGCGAGCAACACAAATCGGGCATCGCGGATTGTGCCATTCATCTTGGCTGTTGTTGTCATGAGTTCCCTTTTTCACTCGGCGGCAGCTGAATCACATGAACGCCCGATGTAGGAGCCGGAACGCCGGCATCCCACCCGCTTTCTGTGATTTTCGTGCAGGAACTCGGCCGCTGTGTGGTTAACGCGCGAGCGTTAATCGGCCAGCCGGTAAGGTAAAATTTCGGTTTCTTTTGAATTTGGCATTTGAAACGATTAGCCGTGGGGCCTTGGTCAGGGAGGAATCCGTGCAAAAAATTTCCACGGCCACCGCATCGATTATCGTTCTTATTGCTCTCTATTTCACATTGTCCTGGGGATATGAGGCGCTCCGGGTTTTGACCTCGCCGAGCTACGGCTTCGAGGATGTGTGGCGTTCGCAATTTCTGTTCGGCATCGGGCGGTTGTTCGATCTCGGTCCGGTCGGGCTGGTCAAGCTTGCAGCATTTTTTGCAACGCTCAAGCTCGCCGTCGCCTGCATCTGCGCGCTGCACATCGCTGATCGTGCGCGCTCCTTCATGCGTGGGCAGCCCAATTCCGAAATTCTGGAAGCTGGACTTATCCTGGTCGTGCTGATCAGCATCGCGTCAGTCGGTCCAGCCTCGTGGGCCCAGAGCATCGATTTGATGCGCGAGCACACCTATCAGCTGCTGTTTGCCGCGCTTGCGATCGGACTATGCATATTCGAGCGCACCCAGCGGGCCAAAATGTCGAAAGCCGAGCCGCAGCCTGCAGTCGACGCGGCCGCGACGCAGGCAGCTCCTCGATTTCACGTTTAGATTCTGCCGCTCTGAGCGATGCTCGCCCGGTTTATCGCCATAGCCCTGCTGTGGGGCATGCGCTTCAGTCTGGTTTGGCTGGTCGCGCACGAATACTTTGCGTTCGTCGACGAAAAGCTGAAGGCAATAGCGCGCGCGCTCAGCACAATTTAAAACCGCGGTTATTTTGGGCGCGCCTCGTGCAGACCGCGATCCGCCGGCTGCAGCTTTCCGGAACGCCTGTCCTTGACCGCCTGTACCAGAGTTAGCGCGGCATTGCGCACGTCATCCTGGAAGTCGCTATCCTTGTCTAGATCGTCGTGGCTGGTCGCGTAAGGCGTGAGGTAACCGACGTACCGGTCTATGAGCGCCAGGTGGCCCGACGGAATCATGCCGATGTCGCTCATCCAGTCGGTGAGAATACGCCGAAGGTTTTCTGTCCCGGCAGCGTCGCCGTGCACCACCACGGAAAAGACCCGTCCGGCGAGATGGCGCGGGTAAGGCCAGCCGGCCAGCTCCAGCCTTTTGGCTTTCATCGGATCCTTGCCCCCCGTTGAAGTTGGATCCGGATTACCGCCGTCGGCGCACACGAGGCGGTCGATCATGAGCTTGAGCGAAGAGGGCGCCTGGTACCAGTTGACCGGGCACACGATCATGATGCCGTGCGCCGCGACCCACTTCGGATAGATTTCGTTCATCCAATCGCCGGTCTGGCCGATTGCGTGGTTTGGGTAGCAGGAGCACGGCCAATGGCAGAGCGGCTGAGCTGTGGAAACGCAGGCTTTGCACGGATAAATCGTGCGCCCATATTCGGAAGCCAGCCGCGACAGATCGAGCATTTCGGATTCAAAGCCTGTCGCGGCCGCGGTAACGTCGCGTGCAATGCTCGCGATGCGAAAAGTCTTCGACATTTCGCCGGGACAGGTGTGTTCGCTGCGCGTCGAACCGTTGACGATCAAAATGCGCGACGGCGCTTTTGTATCTTTTTGCTGACGCTCGGCGGCTTCAATTGTCCGGCTCGTCTCAAGCCACTCTATGGAAAGATCGTAGTTGGGATCGGTGAAGCCGTTGCCGGCTTTCACGGTGCGCGGCGCTTTCCGATAGCTATCGTAGCCATCCCAGGCCACCTCGGCGATTTTGTCGAGCTCGTTTTTAAGTGGCTGAAAAGCCGGATCGTAAAATTGCGTCAGAAAGCGTTTTTTAAATTCGCTCTTGTCGAGCTGTGTGTTCGGCATGCCTTTACGTACGGTTACATCAGCCATGATCGTCCCCACTGGAATGGGCCATGGCTATATTGAAGCCCTTTCAACCCGAAATGACGAGAGCGTCACTAGGATGTGACCGTCATTTCGTCTCTGCCACCTCCGTGATGACGTCGGCTGCTTCCTTGAAGGCATGGTTGGCGGCCGGAACCCCGCAATAGATCGCCTGCTGGAGGATGATTTCCTTGATGTCGTCGGGGGTGAAATTCGCTTCCGTCAGCGCCGCCCGCACATGCATGCGGAACTCCTCCCACTTGTCGAGCGCGAGCATCGTGCCGATCACCAGGATGCGGCGCGTGCGGTCGTCATAGTGCGGGCAAGTCCATATCTCGCCCCATGCGGTGCGCGTGATGAAGTCCTGAAATTCTTCGTTGAACGCCGTCTTCCTGGCATTCGCACGATCGACCCAGGCATCGCCAAGCACCTTACGGCGCTTGGCCATACCGCGTTCGTAGCGTTCCTTGTCGTCCATAGGTGTCTCCGTCAGGCGCGGAGGAAGTTGAGAACCGTCTCAGTGTATTGCTTTGGCAGTTCAATATTCGCTATATGCGCGGCGTCGAGGCTGGCGAGCTTGGCGCCCTTGATCTGCTTCTGGATGGCTTCGCCGGCGGACGGCGGTGTTGCCGGATCCTGTTTTCCCACGATAACCAAAGTCGGCGCGGTTACGCGCGGATTGGACGCGGTGAAATCCATGTCGCGGATGGCCTCACAGCTCGCAATGTAGCCGGCAGGATTCGTCGCAACAAACATTTCAGTCATGCGCGTGATCGCCTGAGGCGCGCGCTCCCGGAAATCCTTGGTGAACCATCGCTCCATGTTAGGTCCGACCAACTCGCCAAGACCTTTCTCCCTCACAAACTTGATACGGTCGTTCCACGGGGTCTTGTCTGCGTAATTGAAGTTGGTGTTCGAGAGGACAAGTTTGTCGACGCGGCTTGCGGCGTTGGCGCCCAGCCATTGGCCGACCATGCCGCCCATCGACAATCCGCACCAGTTGATCGTCTTGATTTTCAGCGCGTCGATGACGGAAAGCACGTCGCGGCCGAAGCGCTCCATCGAGTAGGAACCTTTCGGCACGCCCGATTTGCCGTGGCCGCGTCGGTCATAGCGCACCAGCCGAAAGTGCTTGGCAAACTCCGGCGCCTGGTCGTCCCACATGTGCAAATTGGTGCCGAGCGAGTTCGACAGCATCAGAACAGGGACGCCTTCGCGGCCCTCAACCTCAACATGAAGCGGGCAGCCGTCATCGGCGTTGATCGTTGGCATTAAGATCCTCCCCTAAAGGTGTATTTTGATTTGCAATCTTGGTGTGGCGAAAACCCATAAAGCGGCTTGGGTGGTCTGCAAAGCTCTTTTCATGATCGCGCCGAAGGCTTAAGTCCGATGGCCGAATACCGCATAGATCGACCGTAAAGGAGATGCCCGGATGGCGATGACAATGACAGGGGAAGTCCAGCTTCCGGCGAGCCGAGACGTTGTCTGGGCTAAGCTCAACGATCCCGACGTTCTCAAGGCCTGCATCCCGGGCTGCGAGGAGCTCAACAAGACGTCGGAGACCGAATTTCAGGCGGTCGCAACCACAAAACTTGGTCCGGTGAAGGCGCGATTTAAAGGTAAAGTGCAACTCAGCGACCTAAACCCGCCTAACGGTTACAAGATTTCCGGCGAGGGTGACGGGGGCGTCGCCGGTTTTGCAAAAGGTGGGGCAATTGTCGCGCTCACCGAAAAAGACGGCGGCACGCTCTTGACCTACAACGTCGAGGCGCAGATCGGGGGCAAGCTGGCTCAGCTAGGGCAGCGCTTGATCAACGGCGCCGCTAAAAAAATCGCCGACGATTTTTTCCTGAAATTTGCCGCATCCGTCGCAAATCCCTGACTGTGGCGACGGATCACCGCAGTTTGAAGCGGGTTTCCTGCCTTGAATCCCTTGACCCAACCCGCGGTCGGGGTTCAGACTTATTCCTGTTCCAAGCCGCGAACCGGCCGAAATCGGCACGATTCCGCAACCGAACCACCGCCGTCCAGGTGAATGGGGGCGAAAAGAGGGCCTTTGGCCCCAAATTGGGAGGAAGGTTCATGCCTGCCGTGTCAATGACGGTGAATGGCAAAGCCGTCACCGGTGACGTCGAAGCGCGCACGCTCCTGGTGGAATTTCTGCGCGAGAATTTGCGGCTGACCGGGACGCATGTCGGCTGCGACACGTCGCAATGTGGCGCCTGCGTTGTCCACATCGATGATATCGCAGCCAAGGCGTGCACCACGCTCGCCTTGCAGTGCGAGGGCGCCAAGGTCGTCACCATCGAAGGGCTGGCAGAGCCGAACGGTCCGCTGCATCCGATGCAGGAGGCGTTCCGGGAGCACCACGGTCTGCAATGCGGTTTTTGCACGCCCGGAATGATCATGGCCGCCCTCGATATCGTGCGTCGCCGCGGCAACGATCTCGATGAACACACCATTCGCGAGCAGCTCGACGGAAATATCTGCCGCTGCACCGGGTACCACAACATCGTCAAGGCGATTGCTGCGGGAGCAAAAGCCATGGCCAAGGGCGGTGCTCATCAGGCGGCCGAATAGCGTCAAAAAAGCATTCCAACGGGAGGGAGACCGCCATGAGCGCGACGGGTATCGGCGCGGCGGTGCGCCGGAAGGAAGACCTCCGCTTCATCACCGGTCGGGGCCAATACACCGACGATGTGATCCGGCCGCGGGAGACGCGTGCCGTGTTCGTGCGGTCCCCGCATGCGCACGCGAAGATAAAGAACATTGATACAAGCGCAGCCAAGTCGATGTCGGGCGTGATTGCCGTGCTCACGGGCGCTGAATTGGCGAACGATAAGATCGGCAACCTGATTTGCGGTTGGATGATTCACTCCAAGGACGGCACGCCGATGAAGATGGCGCCGCATCCGGCGTTGGCTGTCGGCAAGGTCAACCACCAGGGAGACGCTATCGCTGTCGTCATAGCCGAAACGCACGCAGAGGGACGCGACGCCGCCGAAAAAATCAAAGTCGACTACGAGCCGCTCCCGGCGGTCACTGACCCCGCAAAAGCAAAGTCAGGCCCGCAAATTCACGAGCTTGCGCCAAAGAACACGATCTATGAATGGTCGCTCGGGGACGCGAAAGCCGTCGATGCAGCCTTCAGTTCCGCCAAGCACGTGACCACGCTTGATATCGTCAATAACAGGCTGGTGCCGAATGCGATCGAGCCACGTGCCGCGCTGGCGGAGTACGACGCCGGTACCGATCAGCTGACCCTCTGGAACACGACGCAGAATCCGCACGTGGCGCGGCTGGTGATCGCCGCTTTTGTCGGCATGGCGCCTGAGCACAAGTTGCGCGTCATCGCGCCCGACGTCGGCGGTGGCTTTGGGTCCAAGATTTTCATCTACCCGGAAGAGGTCGTCTGTCTATGGGCCGCACGCAAGGTCGACCGGCCGGTGAAGTGGACGGCAGATCGGTCGGAGTCGTTTGTAACCGACGCACATGGCCGCGACCACGTCACTCATGCCGAGCTTGCGCTCGATGCCAATGGAAAAATTCTGGCGTTGCGCGTGAAGACGATCGCCAATCTTGGCGCCTATATGTCCACGTTCTCGTCATCTGTGCCGACTTATCTTTACGCGACACTATTGTCGGGCCAGTACGACATTCCGCAAATCTACTGTGAGGTCGATGCGGTCTATACGAATACGGTGCCAGTCGACGCCTATCGCGGGGCAGGCCGGCCAGAAGCGACATTTGTGGTGGAACGGTTGGTCGAGGTGGCCGCGCGGCAAATGGGGATTGACCCGGCGGATCTGCGCAAGCGCAATTTCGTCAAATCCTTTCCTCACCAGACGCCGGTCATCATGGCCTATGACGCCGGCGACTATAATGCCTCGCTCAAGATGGCTCTGGACCTCGCGGACGTTAAGGGTTTCAACAAGCGCAAGCGCGATGCGGCCCGTCACGGCAAACTGCGGGGACTTGGCTATTCGACCTATATTGAAGCCTGCGGGATTGCTCCTTCGCAGGCAGTCGGTTCGCTGGGCTGCGGTGTCGGCCTTTGGGAAAGCGCTGAGGTGCGCGTCAATCCGACCGGGAGTGTGGAAGTGCTTACCGGCAGCCACGCCCATGGGCAGGGGCATGAGACAACTTTTTCCCAACTTGTTTCGGAGCGGCTCGGCATTCCGTTCGAGAATGTCTCAATCGTGCACGGTGACACTGACAAAGTGCAGTTTGGAATGGGTACGTATGGCTCGCGTTCCGGTGCGGTCGGCATGTCGGCGGTGGTGAAGGCGCTCGACAAGATCGAGGCCAAAGCAAAAAAGGTTGCCGCTCACATGCTGGAAGCGGCGGAAGGCGATATCGTCTTCAAGGATGGAAAATTCACTGTGGCGGGCACCGACAAGTCGGCGGCTTGGGGTGATGTCTCACTCAATGCCTACATCGCACATAAATTTGCGGGGCAAGAGCTTGAGCCCGGATTGAAGGAAACCAGCTTTTACGATCCGACAAATTTCACATTCCCGGCCGGCTGCCATATTTGCGAGGTCGAGATCGACGGCGAGACCGGCAAGACTGAAATCGTGAATTGGACCGCCGTCGACGACTTCGGCACAATCGTCAATCCGATGATCGTCGAGGGGCAGGTGCATGGCGGTATCGCGCAAGGCATCGGACAGGCTCTCCTGGAGGGCGCGGTGTACGACAATGACGGTCAGCTGGTGACCGGTTCGCTGATGGATTACTGCATGCCGCATGCCCACGACCTGCCTTCTTTCAAGGTCGGCCTTACCGAAACGAAAGCGCCATCGAATCCGCTCGGCATCAAAGGATGCGGAGAGGCGGGGGCGATCGCGGCACCGGCAGCCGTGATCAACGCCATCACTGATGCGATCGGCAGTGAGAATCTCATCATGCCTGCAACCGCGCAAACGGTTTGGGCAGCACTCAAAAACGGACAACCGCGCCAGGCCGCGTAATTTCGGGAGATCTGAAAATGTACAATTTTGCTTTCCATCGTCCAACCACGGTCCGACAGGCGGCCGGTCTCCTGGCACGCAACCCCGATGCGAAGCTCCTGGCGGGCGGACACTCGCTATTGCCGGTGATGAAGCAGCGCCTGGCGCAGCCTTCCGCGCTCATCGATTTATCTCTGGTCGAGGGGTTGAGCGGCGTCGAGCAGAAGGGCAGGTCCATTGTGATCGGGGCGATGACGCGGCATGCCGACGCGGCCAATTCGCCGGCACTTCAGCAACTATTGCCGGGCCTCGCGTCAGTTCCAGGGTCGATTGGCGATCCACAGGTTCGCAACCGCGGCACCATTGGCGGTTCGATCGCCAACAACGATCCGAACGCTGACTATCCGGCGGCCTGCCTCGGTCTCGGGGCCATGATCATTACCAACAAGCGGCGGATTGCAGCCGATGATTTTTTTACCGGCATGTTTTCAACCGCGCTCGAAGACGGTGAGATCATCACGAAGGTGAGCTTCCCGATTGCCAAGAAGGCGGCCTACGAAAAATTCAAGCATCCTGCTTCGGGCTTTGCCCTGGTGGGCGTATTCGTCTCGAAGCGAGGAGCCGACATCCGCGTGGCGGTGACCGGCGCCGGAGCCAACGGCGTGTTTCGTGTGAAATCCTTCGAAGAGGCGCTCAAGAAACGCTTCGCCCCCAAGTCAATCGAAGGCATGACGATACCCGCCAACGGTATGAACAGCGATATTCATGCCAGCCCGGAATACCGCGCGCATTTAGTTGGTGTTCTGGCACGGAGAGCGCTTGCCAAGGCAACAGCCTGAACAAGCATTCATAGTCGGCTGCCCGACATAACACGTCCACATTTGATCGCGAACATTGATCGCGCCGGAACCCGATGCGCGCTCGTGCGTTGGAGCGAGGGGCGCGCCAACTATGCAGGTCAACGTGGTCGAGATTTTTCCAATCGTCGTCGTGATGCTAACCGCTGCGGCAATGGCACTCGTCCGCCTGAGCGTTTAGCGACAAGTTAGCCGGCTGGCCGGTCAAGCTCCGCGAGCAGGTCGTGGAGGTCGAGCGGGTTCGTGTACATCTGCAACGAGCCGTCCGGCTTTTTCGGCCATTTTTCTTTCGGGCGGTCCCAGTAGAGCTCGACGCCGTTGTCGTCGGGATCGCGCAGATAGAGCGCCTCGCTCACGCCGTGATCGCTGGCGCCTTCGAGCGGGATCTTCGCCACGATGAGCCGGCGCAGGGCGTCCGCGAGCAGCTTGCGGGTCGGGTAAAGAATGGCCGTATGGTAAAGGCCTGTTGTGCCGGGTGCGGGCGGGGACCCGCCACGGCTCTCCCAGGTATTGAGGCCGAGATGATGGTGATAGCCGCCGGCCGATATGAAGGCGGCGCCCGGCCGGCTGGTGGTGAGCGTAAAACCCAGCACCCCACAATAGAAATCGAGCGCCCTTTGCAGGTCGGCGACCTTCAGATGGACATGGCCGATGCGCACCCCGGGGTCGATGGTGGGGAATTGCAGAGCCTCTTTCTCGAGGGTTATGGGCTTATTCATCGGTAAATCCTGGCTGTCGGGGGCTTGGCTCCCCACATGTAAGACACGAGCGTGGTAGGATAAAGTCCCCGCATGACCGACAAGACCCTCCCGAATTCGATCGATTCAACCCTCAATCTGCTGGCGAAGGCCGACTACATCGCCGACCGCTCGCTGGCGACCGTACTATATTTGGCGCTCAAAATGGGCAGGCCGCTATTCGTCGAGGGCGAGGCAGGCGTCGGCAAGACCGAGATTGCGAAAGTGCTGGCCACGACGCTGGCGCGGCGTCTCATCCGGCTGCAATGCTACGAGGGGCTCGACGTTTCCGCGGCCGTTTACGAGTGGAACTACGGCGCACAGATGATCGCCATCCGCCTTGCTGAAGCGGAAGGCGAGGGCGACAAGGCGCGCATCGAGCATGACGTTTTCTCGGAGCGCTTCCTCATCAAGCGTCCGTTGCTTCAGGCGCTGGAGCCGGACCCCGCGGGCGCACCGGTGCTCCTGATCGATGAAATCGACCGGACCGACGAAGCTTTCGAAGCTTTTCTTCTTGAAGTCCTCGCCGATTTCCAGGTCACCGTGCCTGAACTCGGCACGGTGAAGGCGGCACACCCGCCGATCGTCGTCGTTACGTCAAACCGTACGCGCGAAGTGCACGACGCGCTCAAACGTCGGTGCCTTTATCATTGGGTCGGCTATCCGGATGCCGCACGCGAATTGAGTATTCTCCGCGCCAAGGTGCCGGGCATAGCCAAAAAACTGTCCGAGCAGGTCGTCGCGTTTGTGCAGGCGCTGCGCAAGGAGGACCTGTTCAAATCGCCCGGCGTCGCTGAGACGCTGGATTGGGCCGGTGCATTGACCGAGCTCGATGTCGTGGCGCTCGATCCCGCAACCGTGTCGGACACGCTCGGCGTGCTCCTGAAATATCAGGACGACATTGCCCGCCTCGATGGCACCAAGGTGAAGGCCATGCTCGACGAAGTGAAGTCGGAGCTAAGGGCGGCGGAGTAACGTGATGGCCGCGGCTGAAGGACATCTTGCCGAAAATATTGTCTACTTTGCACGCGCTTTGCGTGCGGCTGGCATTCCGGTCGGACCGGGCGCCGTACTTGACGCTCTTGAAGCGTTGACCGTCGCACATGTGGGCGCGCGCGACGATTTTTACTGGACGCTGCATGCCGTTTTCGTGAAACGCCATGAACATACGATTCTGTTTGACCAGGCATTTCGAATTTTCTTCCGGAAGCGCGGATACATCGAGAAGCTCATCGCATCGATGATCCCGCAAACCTTGGAGCCAACGGCCAAGTCACCCGCGCCGGGCGCGCAGCGCATTCATGAGGCGCTGTTTTCCGGGCTCAACGAGCATGCACGCGATCAACCGGAAATCGATATCGATGCGCGGCTGACCGTTTCTGACCGGGAGGTGCTGCAGAAAAAAGACTTCGCGCAAATGACGGCGGCGGAGATTGCGGCGGCCAAAGACGCCATTGCGCGCCTGACATTGCCGCTCGACGAGGTCCGCACTAGGCGTCTCACGCAAAATCGGCGAGGCCACCTTATCGATGTCCGGCGTACCCTGCGCGCCAGCATGAAGGCCGGCGGTGCAGTCATCGATTTGAAATATCTCGGGCCACGCGTGAAGGAACCGCCGATTGTCGCTCTGCTCGATATCTCGGGGTCGATGAGCGAGTACACACGCCTGTTCCTGCACTTCCTGCACGCCGTCACAGACGCCCGAAAGCGGGTCACGACGTTCCTCTTTGGCACGCGGCTGACCAATGTCACCCGCGCGATCCGGCAACGCGATCCGGATGAGGCGCTTGCAGCCTGCTCGGCCAATGTGGCCGACTGGTCAGGCGGTACGCGCATCGCCTCATCGCTTCACATATTCAACAAGCAGTGGGCGCGCCGCGTGCTGGGGCAGGGCGCCGTAGTGCTGCTGATCACCGACGGGCTCGAACGTGACGCCGACGATACGCTCGCCTTCGAAATTGATAGGCTTCATCGATCATGCAGGCGGTTGATATGGCTCAATCCATTGCTCCGGTTTCACGCCTTCGAAGCCCGAGCCAAAGGTGTGCAAACCATGCTGCCGCACGTTGATGAGCTGCGGCCGATCCACAATCTGGAATCGATGAAAGAGCTTGTGCGTGTCTTATCCGGTGCGCCGGCAAAAGGTTACAATCCGAAAGATCTGCTGAAGCAAATTGCGTGATGGAGGATTTCGATGCTTTCGCGCGATGAAGACATTCTCAAGGCTGCCGAGGAATGGCGCAAAGACGGGCGAGAGGTTGCGCTCGCAACCGTCGTAGAGACATGGGGATCGGCGCCGCGGCCGGTCGGCTCGAACTTGGTCATCGACAAAGAGGGTAACTTCCTTGGATCTGTATCGGGTGGCTGCGTTGAGGGCGCCGTGGTGACCGAAGCGATGGATGTGATCGAAAGCGGCACGCCAAAGATGCTTGAATTTGGCGTGGCCGATGAAACCGCATGGAAAGTCGGCTTGTCCTGCGGCGGCACCATCCGGGTCTATGTGGAGAAGGTAGGCTGACGTGAAACTCGACGTCCTGCATGCGCTGAATGCAGAGCGTGCGGCGCGACGCGCTGCCGTGCTCGTCACGGACGTCACGAGCGGCGAACAGCGGCTGGTCAATGCCGGTGAGGTGGCCAAGGATTCTTTGAAGGACGTCTTGGACAAGCGCCTGCGGATGGCCAAGAGCGGCATGGAGGAGACGCCGCAAGGGCGCGTTTTCCTGACTGTCTATGTGCCGTCGCCGCGGCTGGTCATCACCGGCGCGGTGCACATCAGCCAGACGCTTGCTCCTATTGGCCAACTGCTTGGCTATGATGTGACGATCGTTGACCCGCGCACGGCCTTTGCATCGATCGAGCGATTTCCCGACGTAAAGGTGATTGCCGAATGGCCGGAGGTGGCATTGCCGCCGCTTGGCATTGACCACTACACGGCCTTTGTTGCGCTCACACACGATCCGAAAATTGACGATCCGGCCCTCAAGCATGCGCTCGCACGCGATTGCTTCTATATAGGTGCTCTCGGTTCCAGGAAGACGCACGTCCGGCGGATGGAACGGCTGAAGCAGGATGGGCTGAGCGATGCGGACATCGCCCGCATCCATGCGCCGATCGGGCTCGACATTGATGCGGTGTCGCCTGCCGAGATCGCAGTTGCGATCATGGGCCAGATCACGCAGGTGCTGCGACAGAAAGTGGAGGCGGCATGAAATTCGGCTCCGTCCCCATTGCCGAGGCCGTCGGCGCGACTGCGGTGCATTCGATCCGCCAAGGCGATTTCGTCCTCAAAAAAGGGACTCTTATCGGGCCTGCTGAAGTCGGGGCGCTCAAGACGGCAGGGGTCAAGGAAATCACCGTGGCGCGCCTCGATCCGGGCGACATCTCGGAGGACCAGGCGGCAGCCGATATCGCCGCGACGATTGCGGGGCAAGGCGTACGCACCGATCGGGCGTTCACGGGCCGTTGCAATCTGTTCGCGGAGGGTGCCGGAATCCTGGTTGTCGACAAAGATGCGGTCGACGCGCTCAACCGCATTGATGAGGCGGTCACGCTGGCGACGCTACCGGCCTATAGGCCGGTAGTCGAAGGCGAAATGATCGCCACCGTCAAAATTATTCCGTTCGCAGTGGCCAAAGCTGCGCGCGACCAGGCGGTGGCTGCGGCTGCGAAAGCCAAGCCGGTCATTCGTGTTGCACCTTACAAGCTACGCAAGATCGGTGTGGTTTCCACATTGTTGCCCGGCCTTGCTCCGAAAGTCATCGAAAAGACCCTGAAGATTACAACCGCGCGCATTGCTCCTGCCGGCGCGACCATCATTGCCGAAAAAAGGGTGCCGCACGATCAAGCCGCACTGGCACGCGCAATCGACGAACTGCTCAAGGCCGGGGCCGAACTTGTCATTGTCTTCGGCGCCTCCGCCATAGCGGACCGGCGCGACGTCATTCCTGCGGCCATCGAAACGGTCGGCGGCGACATTGAGCACTTCGGCATGCCGGTCGATCCAGGAAACCTGATGTTGATCGGCAAGGCGCGCGGCCAGCCAGTGCTCGGCGCTCCCGGGTGTGCGCGCAGTCCGAAGGAGAATGGATTTGACTGGATACTGATGCGGCTTCTCGCCGGATTGCCGGTCACGCGTGCCGATGTCACCAGCATGGGTGTCGGCGGACTGCTGATGGAGATCGTAACGCGTCCGCAGCCGCGCGAGGAACCCACGCCGCAGGCCGGACGCCGTGTTGCTGCGCTGGTGTTGGCGGCCGGGCGTTCGACGCGCATGGGCGCGGTCAACAAGATGCTCGCCGAAATCGGTGGGAAGCCTCTGGTGCGTATTGCAGCAGAGCAGGCGGCCGCTTCGAATGCCCAACCGGTCATTGTTGTGACGGGCCACGAGCGAGAAAAAGTGGAAGCTGCGCTCAAGGATCTGCCGGTGCGCTTCGCGCATAACCCCGACTATGCGGAAGGGCTCGGTACGTCACTCAAGGCCGGTATTGCGGCGGTGCCGGAAGAGGCCGACGCAACGATCGTCTGCCTTGGCGACATGCCGCAAGTCGATGCCACGTTGATCAACCGGCTGATCGCCGCATTCGATCCCGAACGCGGCGCGCTTGTGGTCGTGCCGAGCATTGACGGAAGACGCGGCAACCCGGTGGTTTGGTCGCGCCGCTTCTTCCATGATCTGATGGCGATTCAGGGAGACGTCGGCGCGCGACATCTGATCGGCAATTATGCCGAAGTCGTGGTCGAAGTCCCGGTTGCAGGCGAGGCCGCGCTGACCGACGTGGACACGCCCGAGTTGCTTTTGGCCGTCAAGGCCGAAATTGAGCGGGCCTGAGATTCGAATCATTGATCGCTCTGGCCGACTCGCTCCTAGCTGAGAGGGACGGCAGGGAAGGGCGATGCTTCACGTCTATGCCCCGGTGATGCGCGCGCTTGTGGTCGTGGCCTTGGTGCTAGCCACGGCGACGTTGATGCTTGTGGCGGTCAATACCGCACGCGCTGCGATTGCAGCCTCCTTGCTCTAACTCGTTACAATACCATAATACTTCCGAAGCCTTGCGCAGAAGGCCTGTCTGCCCTAAATTATGACTGACTGGTCAGTCATAAGGTGCAGCGATGCGTCGTGTAGCCGGGTTTCGAAAGTCAGTGGGGCGCCGTGCCGGCCGCCGCAAGCGGGCCACCGAAGCGGCACGTGCCGCTGGCGTGCCCGCCAGCGCCGGGCGCAAGGCGCGCAGCGGCGAGCGCCGGGAAGCAATCCTGACTGCCGCGCTCGACGAGTTCTCCAGCCGCGGCTTTGAGGCCGCCCGCCTCGAGGATGTGGCGCGCCGCGCGGGCGTCGCCAAAGGCACGATCTATCTCTACTTCCGGGACAAGGAGAGTCTGTTCCAGGAATTGATCAGGACAATGCTGACGCCTTTGGTCGGAACGATCGAGGCGATGGGGCAGGCCGATGTGCCGCTGCCGGTTCTGGCCGATCGCATTGTCGATCTGTTCGTCAGTCAGGTTTACGAGACACGGCGCAAAGACGTCGTGCGCCTGATGATTTCGGAAGGGCGCCGCTTTCCGAAGCTTGCCGAATTCTACTATCGCGAAGTTCTTTCCCGCATCATTACAGCCGTGCGGACGCTGCTGCAGCGTGCGGCTGCGCGCGGAGAAGTGCCGGCAGGCCTCGCGCAGTTCCCGCAGATCATTGCGGCGCCCGGTCTCGTCGCCATCGTATGGAACGGATTGTTCGAACGTTTCGAGCCGCTCGACGTTCGCAAGATGATGAAGACGCATCTCGACCTGTTGTTCGCGCAGGGGAGAGTGCCATGACAAAGACTTTTGCCAGCCTGGTGCTTATTTTCGTGACGCTTGCACTAGCAGCCTGCGACAAAAGCGATGACCGTGTTCTACAGGGCTGGGTCGAGGCCGAGCTGATTTTTGTTTCGCCCGACGAGCAGGGACGCGTCGAAACGTTGAAAGTTCGCGAGGGCGATCACGTCAAGAAGGGCGACCTGCTTTTTACTGTCGACGACGACCTGCAAAAAGCGGACGTCACGGTGCGAAATACCGCCGTCGTGAACGCCCAGCAGGCCTTCGATCGCGCCAAAGAATTGCTGAAGTCGGCCGCCGGCACGCAGAGGACTTATGACGATGCCGAGGCGGCGTTGCGCCAGGCCAAGGCCAATCTGGAGTGGGCGCAGACGAGGCTTGCCCGCCGCAACGCCCACAGTCCCGGCGACGGTACCATCGAGCAGATTTATTACCGGCCGGGCGAAACCGTGCCGGCTGGACGGCCGGTGGTTGCCTTGCTGCCTCCCGGCAATCTGAAGATCCGGTTTTTCGCACCGCAAGCAGTGCTGCCTGAACTCAAATACGGCGACGGCGTGGGAATATCTTGCGATGGTTGCGACAAAGGTCTGACCGCAAAGATCAGCTTCATCGCGCGCAGCGCCGAATTCACCCCGCCGGTGATCTACAGCATGGAAGAACGCGCCAAACTCGTGTTCCTGATCGAGGCGCGGCCGGAGCATCCGGAGAAATTCCGTGTCGGCCAACCTGTGACCGTCACCTTGCCGCAAGGGCCATCAAAATGAACGAGGCCGACATCGCCATCGATGTGCACGGCCTGACAAAAAAATTCGACGGCCGTGCGGTGGTGCGAAACCTCTCGATGCAGGTCAAGCGCGGCACGATCTATGGCTTCCTGGGTCCGAACGGCTCCGGCAAGACGACCACGATTCGCATGCTATGCGGCCTGCTGACGCCGGATGAAGGCACTGGCACCTGCCTCGGTTACGACATCCGTACCGAGACCGACAAGATCAAGCTGCAGGTTGGGTACATGACGCAGCGCTTCAGCCTGTATCAGGACCTGTCCGTGCGTGAGAATCTCGAGTTCATCGGCCGCATCTACGGGATCGCGCGGCCGGCGGCTGCGGCGCGGGCTGCCATCGAACGTCTTGGCCTGACCGGCCGCGAGGAACAGCTCGCCGGCGAACTGTCCGGCGGCTGGAAGCAGCGGCTGGCACTCGGCGCATGCACACTGCCAAGCCCGAAATTGCTTCTGCTCGACGAGCCGACCGCCGGCGTCGATCCGAAGGCGCGCCGTGAGTTCTGGAACGAGATCCACGCACTCGCCGCCGATGGCCTCACGGTTCTTGTCTCGACCCACTACATGGACGAGGCCGAGCGCTGCCACGAGATCGCCTACATCGCCTACGGTGAACTGCTGGCGCATGGCACGGTCGAAGAGGTCATCGAGTCGTCGCACCTGACGACCTACATCGTCAGCGCCAGCAACGGCGAGGGGCTCAACACGCTCGCTGAAGAGCTCAACAATAAGTCCGGCATCGACATGGTGGCCCCGTTCGGCACCAGCCTGCACGTGTCGGGGCGCGATGCCAGCAAGCTCGAGGCGGCGATCGCGCCCTATCGGAGGCACAAGAACTTCGAATGGCAGCGCTCGGAGCCTTCGCTCGAAGATGTCTTTATCGACCTAATGGGCAAGGCCCGGGATAATTTCCAATGAGCCACGTGTTGCCCGCGCAGGCGCCGCGCCGGATCCGCGGCAATTTCTGGAGCAGGACCTGGGCGGTCCTGGTGAAGGAATTCATCCAGCTTAAGCGTGATCGCGTGTCGTTCGCGATGATCATCATGGTGCCGCTCATTCAGCTGCTGTTGTTCGGCTATGCCATCAACACCAATCCGCGACATTTGCCCACCGCGGTCCTGCTGCAGGAGAACAGCGACCTCGGACGTTCGATTTTGGCGGCGCTCAGGAATACTGACTATTTCCGCGTGACCGAACGGCCGCGCAGCGAAGCCGAGCTCGATGAGATGCTGGCCTCCGGCAAGATCCTGTTCGGCATCGAAATCCCGCGTAATTTCGAACGCTCGGTCCGCCGCGGTGACAAGCCGGCGATGTTGATCGTCGCCGATGCCACCGATCCGGTAGCGGCAAGCGCGGCCGTGAGCGCGCTCGGGCAGGTCGTGCAAACTGCGCTTTCCCATGACCGCGGTCTGCCGGAGTCCGGAACGCCGGCGTTCGAGATTAGGACCCATCAGCGCTACAACCCGGCAGGATTGACGCAGCTCAATATCGTGCCCGGGTTGGTTGGCACCATTCTCACCATGACGATGCTGATCTTCACCGCGCTCTCGGTGACGCGCGAGATCGAGCGCGGAACGATGGAAAACCTGCTGTCGATGCCGATCACTCCGGTCGAGATCATGCTCGGCAAGATCATTCCGTACATCATCGTCGGTTTCGTCCAGGCAGCGATGATCATCGGCATCGGCGTGCTGCTGTTTGGCGTGCCGATCCTCGGGAATCTCTTCGCATTGGCCGCGCTGAGCACGCTGTTCATCGCAACCAATCTCTCGATCGGCTACACGTTCTCGACAATCGCGCAGAACCAGCTGCAGGCCATGCAGATGTCGATCATGTTTTTCCTGCCGAACATTCTGTTGTCCGGTTTCATGTTTCCCTTTGCCGGAATGCCGGCTTGGGCGCGCTGGATCGGGGAGGCTTTGCCACTTACGCATTACCTGCGCGTCGTACGCTCGATTATGCTGAAAGGTTCATCGATCAGTGATCTCCACTACGACGCAGCGGCGATGTTCGTGCTGATGCTGGTCGCAATGACGATCGCCGTTACGCGTTTCCGCCGCACCCTCGACTAGATCATCGCCGTTTCAGAATGCTCAATCGCACATAGGGACTCGAGCGTCCGGCAGAGTCTCTGGCCCAGCCCGCGGCGGCGGACCATTCGGTGTCTTCGGTCTTCATGCTGGTGACATGCATGCCGAGACGGCTATGCCGATATCCGCTGGAGCCGAAGTACTGAAATTCCGGCCCGACATAAATTCCGCCAAGCATCTCTTCGAGCACACGCCAACCGTAGGCGGCGCGGGCCGAGTTGCTGGTTGCGATCGACGACAGTGAAACATCGGCGGCGATCATCGTTTCCGTGGTGGGCTCGTACCAAACTTCCGCAGCGACACGCAGGCCGTATGAAAAGCCGCGCAGACGATTGGCCGGGTCGTCCGGCGACAAATAGTGATTTTGAATTTCGGGTCCCATGAAGACTTTGAATTCGGCATCGCCGCGCTTGATCCGCCAGCCCGGCAACACGTGGGCCAGCCACTCCGCACCGATGACGCGTTCGCCGAGACTTTGCGCGTCGTAACGATAGAGCCCGCCCGAGAGCGTGGTCTTCAGAAGCAGCCCATCTTGGTCGAGTCCGCTTGGAGCTACGATGAAGCCGCCGTGGGCAAAGGCGCCATTGCGCCAGATGTCCCGGCCGGAAAAAAGCATGACATGTGGATCGTCAGAATCGCTGGCGCGCGCAGAACTGGGCGCCGCACAGACACAGCACAAAATGAGAGCTGCGGCAGAACGGGCCGCCGCCCAAACGCGCCTCCAGCAACTCACGGAACAAACCCCGGATTGTTACAAAATATCACTGCAATCCAAGGGTAAATAATCGTATTGACACAACCAACAGTCGAACGGATGAGGTCGTTAGGACAAAGGTCCATCAATGAGTATATGCATGCTAACGACTCCCTTGCGCCGAATGGAAATCTGGAATGAGTGCCGTCTCCAAAGCCCACCACGCCGCTGACGATCTCGAGCGCCGGCGGTCGATCGCGTTCCTGAATTGGGCGCACGCGATCACCCATTTCGTGCTGCTGATCTATCCGACGGTGGTGATCGGGCTCGAGGTGGTCTATCAGCGCTCGTACAGCGAACTGATCGCCCTTTCGAGCACGGCCTTCATCGCCTTCGGCGTGTTCTCCCTTCCGGCGGGATGGCTCGCCGATCGCTGGAGCCGCCGCAACATGATGGGGGCCTTCTATATCGGCTGCGGGCTATCGCTGGCCGCTGCCGGATTGGCCCCGAACCTCACGACGATGGCAGTCGCGATGTTCGCGCTCGGCATGTTTGCGGCGATCTATCATCCGGTCGGTATGGCGATGCTGATTGAGGTCTCGAACGCGCGCGGACGTACGCTGGCTTTCAATGGTGTGTGCGGCAATCTCGGCGTCTCGCTTGCTGCCGGTATCAGCGCGGCACTTGCCACCTGGGTAAGCTGGCGCGCGGCATTCTATGTGCCGGCCGTGCTCTTTGTTCTCACCGGCATCGTCTATCTATGGGTCACGCCCGACGATCGTCATCAGGCCAAGTCGCGTGTATCTGCACCTGCGGTTCCGCTCACACCACGCCTTGCGGTGATGCTGTTCGGATTGTTCATCGTGATCGCGCTGAGCGCGGGGTTGACATTCAATGTCCTCACGATAGCGCTGCCGAAAATCGTGGACGAACGGTTGTCCAGGGATCTGCCACTCTTGCTCGTCGGAAGCATTGCGACGGCTGTGCTGGTTTGCGGGGCACTGGCGCAACTGGCCGTCGGACGGTTGGTCGAATGGGTTCCGCCGCATGTGATATTTGCGATCGTCACCGGTCTTGGCTTTCTGGGGAATCTGTGGGCTGCCTATGCAGGCGGCACGGCGCTTCTGGTCGCGCTCGCGATCGCGGTGGCGGCGATCTACGGACAGGTCACCGTCAACGACATGATCATGGCACGATACACGGCGGACGCCTGGCGCGGCCGCGTTTATGCAGTGCGCTATTTTCTGCTGTTCATCAGTGCTGGCGTCGCTATCGGTATGATATCGCTGCTGCACGAGAACGGTGGCTTCACGCTCGTCTTGGGGGTGAATGCCGTCATTGCCCTGCTGCTATTCATCACAACGCTGGCGCTCGTTGCCATGATCATCAGCGTCGAAGGCAGACATCGCAAACCGCAGCCCGCCGAATAGTTCAGAACAGCGGCGGAATGAGGTCGGTGACCTTCACTGCCATCCTCTTTTTGACGTTCGCAACGATGCGGCTGCGGTGGCAGGTCTTCGGATCGCGGCAGTAACAGAGCAGGGCGATCCGCTTGCCCGATTTGATCAGCGCAATCAGCTCGCGCAGCTCGCTTTGCGCGTCCGCGCTTCTGATATGCTTATCGTAGATACGCCAGAGTGCGTCGGTGTCACCGCTGCGCGCGGCGGCGCGCCCTTCGGCCGGCGTGCCGAGCTTCTGCAGGTGGACATAGCTGATACCTTCCTCGTCCAGCGCGGCCGCGAGCTGCCGCTTGGAAAAGCCGGGCCTGCGCGAGGCCGCGACGGCGCGCGTGTCGACCAGCACCTCGATTTTCGCACGCTTGAGTTCATTGAGCACTGAAATTGGCTTGGCTTGTTCGTAACCGACCGTGAACAGCGGTGCTGTCGCGGATTTCTTTTTCGGGCGGGCCTTCATTTCAGTCTTTCGATCAGCGCCATGGCGGCGGCGGGGGCGCGCAGTTTTGCCTCGTGAATGAAGTAGATGAATGCGTCGCGAGGTTGCTTCTTCGGCGGCGTATTGTCGATGCGCGGCAGGTCCTTTGGTTCGCCGCCTTTTGCCCAGGTGTTTGCGCGATCGGTCCAGGCATCGAGCGCCTTCGGTGGGTAGCCTGCTTTTAGTTTCTCGTCGCCCTTCTGCAGCCGCGCATAGACAAAATCGGCGGTGACGTCCGCAATCTCGGTGTACTTGTCATGTTCGGCGTAGACGATGCCGACGCCGAACTTGCGCACCAGCGCAACGAAGGCCGCCGTTTTGAAGCTGTCGTTACGGACCTCGACCACGTGACGCAGCGTGTGGCCGTTGAAAGTCTTCGGCAGCAGCTCGAGGAAACCGCCGAAGTCCTTCTCGTCGAATTTTTTGTAAGGCGTGAACTGCCAGAGCAGGGGCCCCAGTCGCGTGCCGAGCTCGGTCACCCCGGATTCGAGAAACCGTTTGATTGAGTCGCCGGCTTCCGACAGCACGCGGCGGTTCACCGCGTAGCGCGGCCCCTTGACCGAAAATACGAAGCCGTCCGGTACCTCCGATGCCCACTTGCGAAATGTGGCCGGAGTCTGGGTGCGGTAGAAGGTGCCGTTGATCTCGATCGAGGTCAGATGCGCGCCGGCATAGGCGAGTTCTCGTGCGTGCGGTAATCCTTTGGGGTAGAAAACCCCGCGCCAGGGCTCATAGGTCCAGCCTCCGATACCGACGTAAATTCGCCCTGCCGCGTTTGTCATGCTGCTGTCATGTCGGTGCTGTAAGGTTCTTTGCAAGTGGCGAAGCGTATGGTCCGCCACGACGGCCACTGCGACGAGGCGACGCCGGATGAACGCGCGCCTTCTCGTGTGTGGTCGTTCCTTTTTAGCGGGACTTCCTTAAAGCAAAAGGCCCGGGATAGTCCCGGGCCTTTGCATTTTTTTGAACTAAGCGGAGGACTTAGAAGTCCATGCCGCCCATGCCGCCGCCGCCCGGCATTGCCGGAGCCGCGTTCTGCTTCTTCGGCACTTCGGCGACCATGGCCTCGGTTGTGATCAGGAGGCCGGCCACGGATGCTGCATTCTGAATCGCCGCACGCACAACCTTGGTTGGGTCGATAATGCCCTTGGTCATGAGATTGCCGTACTCGCCGTTCTGCGCATCGTAACCGTATGAGTACTGATCCTTCTCCAGCAGCTTGCCGACTACGACCGAGCCGTCAGCGCCGGCATTGGTCGCGATCTGGCGAGCTGGTGTCTGGATCGCCTTGCGCACGATATCGATGCCGTGCTTCTGGTCCTCGTTGTCTACCTTGAGACGCTTGAGCGCCTCGACCGAGCGCAGCAGGGCGACACCGCCGCCCGGCAGGATGCCTTCCTCAACCGCGGCGCGGGTTGCATGCATCGCGTCATCGACGCGATCCTTGCGTTCCTTGACCTCGATCTCGGTGGCACCGCCGACGCGGATCACAGCAACGCCGCCCGCAAGTTTCGCAAGCCGCTCCTGCAGCTTCTCGCGGTCGTAGTCGGAGGTGGTCTCCTCGATCTGCGCCTTGATCTGCGACACGCGCGCCTCGATGTCGGCCTTTTTGCCGGCGCCGTTGACGATCGTGGTGTTCTCCTTGTCGATCATCACCTTCTTGGCGCGGCCAAGCATGTTGATCGTAACATTCTCGAGCTTGATGCCGAGATCTTCACTGATCGCCTGACCACCGGTCAGGACGGCAATGTCCTGCAGCATGGCCTTGCGGCGATCGCCGAAGCCCGGTGCCTTGACGGCCGCGACTTTGAGGCCGCCGCGCAGCTTGTTGACGACGAGGGTGGCGAGCGCTTCGCCTTCCACGTCTTCTGCGATGATCAATAGCGGCTTGCCGGTCTGCACGACCGATTCGAGCAGCGGCAGGAGCTCCTGCAGACCCGACAGCTTCTTTTCGTAGATGAGGATGTAGGGGTCTTCCATCTCCGTCCGCATTTTGTCGGCATTGGTGATGAAGTAGGGAGAGATGTAGCCGCGGTCGAACTGCATGCCCTCGACAACATCGAGTTCGGTCTCGAGAGACTTCGCCTCTTCGACCGTGATCACGCCCTCGTTGCCGACCTTCTGCATGGCCTTGGCGAGGAAGTTGCCGATTTCGGTATCGCCATTGGCCGAAATAGTGCCGACCTGGGCGATCTCTTCGTTCGAGGTGACTTTCTTGGAGTTGGCCTTCAGGTGCTCGACGATCGCCTCGACGGCAAGATCGACGCCGCGCTTCAGGTCCATCGGATTCATGCCGGCGGCAACCGCCTTGGAGCCTTCCTTGACGATCGAAGCGGCCAGCACGGTGGCGGTGGTGGTGCCGTCACCAGCGAAGTCTGACGACTTGGAGGCGACTTCGCGCACCATCTGCGCGCCCATGTTCTCGAACTTGTCTTCAAGCTCGATTTCCTTGGCGACCGTCACACCGTCTTTTGTGATGCGTGGAGCGCCGAACGATTTATCGAGCACGACGTTGCGGCCTTTGGGGCCGAGCGTCACTCTCACCGCGTTGGCGAGGATGTCGACACCGCGCAGCATGCGGTCGCGCGCGTCGACGGAAAATTTAACTTCTTTAGCAGCCATTGTTTGTGTTCCTCTGATCTGAATTTCGGATCGGCAGCCTTAGGCGGCCTTCTTTTTGGCGGCGGAGCTGCCTTCGATCACGCCCATAATGTCGGACTCCTTCATGATCAGGAGATCCTGGCCGTCGATCTTCACTTCGGTGCCCGACCACTTGCCGAACAGCACGGTGTCGCCGACCTTGAGGTCAATCGGGATCAGCTTGCCGCTTTCGTCGCGGCCCCCGGGGCCGACGGCGATGATTTCGCCCTGCGAGGGCTTCTCCTTGGCGGTATCGGGAATGATGATGCCGCCGGCGGTCTTTTCCTCGGCATCGATGCGCTTGACGACGACGCGGTCGTGAAGCGGACGGAACTTCATGGCAGTCCTCCTAAGTTATTGAACAATATAGTTTTTTGGTAGCTGACTGGTCCCCCCGCCAGCACCTAGCCGCCACATGGGTGGCGGTTTTTTACCCGCAAGGGGCACCGGAAAATTTTTTAGCACTCAATCCCCGCGAGTGCCAACCTTTCCCGAAAAACCTGTCGCTGCAATGGTTAACAGCGGTGTGATGGGAACATCGACAAGCGCCCTTACGTTATCGCGCGGGCGGTCGGCAAATGGTGTCGCCCGGGCTGTTAGCAGGGCTGGAGGCCTGCTGCTATCGCCTTGATTTTAAACAACTTGTTTACCTTTTCAGCTTGCAATGGAGGCTGCCGGAAATGGAAACTTCGAAGTCCGATTCGACGGAGGACGAAATGGTTTCAGAGGATTTCCGTAGACAAGTCAGTGGCTATGGCCTGACGACCGCGCACATCCTGTATCGTCGCCCCGATCATCGTTGGCTGCTGCAGTCGTACGTTTGGCAGAACTATGATCTGTTTCCGGAATTCCCTGAACTCCACCGCTTCCTGGCTTTCTGGAAAGAGAAACTGGAAGGACCGCTTCACTCGGTGCGTGTCGCGCACTGCAAGCTGATCAAGCCCGCCGAACTCAAGACGATCGACGGCGAATTTCGCCTGCATTGAAGTTTTTCTGACGCGTTGCCAAGGCCGCGCCACTCGTGAGAATGAGAAGGGATGCTCCAGCTAACCGGAGAACGCAGTGGCGCGTATCCGCTTTGATTTCGGCACGCTCACACTTGATGCAGAACTGCTCGACACGCCGACCGCCAAGGCGATTGCAGCGGCGTTGCCGATCACCTCGTCCGCACTGACATGGGGTGAGGAGGTCTACTTCGACGTTCCGGTTGAAGTGAAGCGAGAAGCAAACGCGCGCGCCGTGGTCACGCCAGGCGAAATCGCCTATTGGCCGGAGGGACCGGCGATCGCGCTTGGCTTCGGGCGAACGCCGATCAGTCAGGGAAACGAGACACGACTGGCGAGCCCTTGCAATATCTTCGCGAAGGCGCTCGGCAACGTGAAGGCACTTGGAACGGTAAGAGCCGGGACGAAGGTCGAGGTGAGGGCGCTTGAATAAGCTATTTGGCCGGCCGAATATTCCTTACATGCGGATGGGTTAAGCCAGTCCGCGCAATCAACGGGTGAAGTGATGGTTGACGTATTCCGGGATGACAAAATCTTCGTCGGCAAAAGCAAAAAGCCGGAATATCTCACGCTCAAGTTTGCAAACCGCCATGGACTTGTGACCGGCGCCACCGGCACCGGAAAGACCGTGACATTACAGGTGTTGGCGGAAGGCTTTTCGCGCGCGGGCGTCCCGGTATTTGCTGCCGATATCAAAGGCGATCTGTCAGGCATCGCCGAACCCGGCGAAGCCAAAGACTTTCTGGTCAAGCGCGCAACGGATGTCGGGTTCAAATATCAGAGCGACGAATTTCCCGTGGTGTTCTGGGATCTGTTCGGCGAGCAAGGCCATCCGATCCGCACGACCGTCTTCGAAATGGGCCCGTTGCTGATCTCACGGATGCTCGATCTCAATGATGTGCAGGAAGGCATCATCAATATCGCGTTCCGTTTCGCGGATGATGAATTCGGATCGAGCGACGCCGAAAACAAGGGATTGATCGATCTCAAGGATCTGCGCGAGCTTCTCTCCTACCTGTCCAAGAATGCGAAGGAAGTCGGCGCGAAGTACGGCAACGTTGCGACAGCAACAGTGGGTTCGGTGCAGCGTCAGCTTCTGGTGCTGGAGAACCAGGGCGGCGCAAAGTTCTTCGGCGAGCCGGCGCTCAAGCTCGAAGATATGATGCGCACTGACCGCGACGGCCGCGGCATCATCAATGTTCTTGCTGCCGACAAGCTGATGGAGAACCCGCGGCTCTACGCCACCTTCCTGCTGTGGCTCATGTCCGAACTGTTCGAGACGCTGCCGGAGGTGGGCGATCTGGACAAGCCCAAGCTCGTTTTCTTCTTCGATGAGGCGCATCTGCTGTTCGACGAAGCGCCGAAAACCCTGCTCGACAAGATCGAGCAGGTGGTGCGGCTTGTCCGCTCCAAGGGTGTCGGCATCTATTTTGTCACCCAAAATCCGCTCGACGTGCCTGACAAGGTGCTGGCGCAACTGGGCAACCGCGTCCAGCATGCGCTGCGGGCGTTCACGCCGCGGGACCAAAAGGCGGTTCGGGCTGCGGCGGAAACATTCCGGCCCAACCCGAAGCTCAATACGGCAAAAGTCATCACAGAACTGGGCAAGGGCGAAGCGCTGGTGTCGTTTCTGGAAGGCAATGGCACGCCGTCGATGGTCGAGCGCGCGCTGGTTTGCCCGCCATCGGCCCGCCTTGGCCCCGTGACCAGCGCGGAGCGAAAGGCAGTCATCGCCAAGAGCCCGATCCGCGGCAAGTATGACCAGACCATCGATCCGGAGTCGGCGTACGAAATTTTGCAGGGCCGGGTGCAGGAACGCGCCGGTGCACCGGAAGCGGCGCCGGCTGGTGGCCGCAAAGGCGCAGAGCCAGCGGCTCCGCCGCCATCTTCGGGTGGCGGCTGGACTGATGTGCTCGGCGGAATTCTCGGCGGAGCGGCGGCCGCTCGCGCCGCATGTCGACCAGCGAGGTGGTCGTCAAGCAGGTTGCGCGTTCGGTCGCCTCTGCAGGTCGGGCACGCAGGTCGGCAAGGCGCTTAGTACGCGGATTGCTTGGGCAGTCTGGGCGGCGGCCGGCGATAGGCGTGTAACGCGGTCGGTCAACCTCTTCCGACAAACGGCATCGTGTTGGCCATCACCGTCATGAACAGGACATTCGTGTCGAGCGGCAGGCTTGCCATATAGACGACGGCATTGCCGACGTGGTCGGCCTCCATGCGCGGCTCGATCATCTTGCGGCCATCCGGCTGCAGCACGCCCTCGCCCTGAACCATCCGCTCAGTCAGCGGTGTCGCCGCGTTGCCGATGTCGACCTGACCGCAGCAGATGTCATATTGCCGGCAATCAAGTGACGTCGATTTTGTGAGGCCAGTCACCGCGTGCTTGGTCGAGGTGTAAGCGACCGAGTAAGGCCGCGGCGCATGCGCGGAGATCGAACCGTTGTTGATGATGCGACCACCGCGCGGATTTCTGATTCTTCATGATCTTGATGGCTTCCTGCGTGCAAAGGAACATGCCCGTCAGGTTGGTTGCGACCACGTTCTGCCAGGTTTCGAACGGCAGATCTTCAAGCGGCACCGGCGGCGCGCCGATACCGGCATTGTTGAAGAGCACATCGAGGCGGCCGAACGTCGATTTGACGGTTGCAAACAGCGAAACGATCGACTCGCGCTTCGACACATCGGTGGGTGTGGCGAGCGCCTGCGCACCGAGCGCGTTGATCTCCGCGGCGACCTTGTCGAGCATCTCCTTGCGCCGGCCGGCGAGGACAAGGTTGTAGCCGGCCTTGGCCAACGCAATGGCCACAGCCCGGCCCACGCCGGTTCCTGCCCCGGTCACCAGCGCAATTTTTGCGGAAGCCATCGGATGTCCTTTCTTGTGGGGAAGTTCAGGACGTCCGCAATATCATAAAAGCCCGCGTTCGCCACCATCGGCGGTACCGGGTTGTCCTTGCGTGTAACTGGGATCAACTTGCCAGCGCGGTTGGAATTTCGTGGGGTTGAAAAGCACCCGGCGCCTGTAGACGCGCCGAGATTTCAGCAACGCTTACAGGCCGTCCGAAGCGGTAGCCCTGCATGGAGTGCACGCCGGCCGCACGCAAGAACAGTTGCTGGTCAGCCGTCTCGACGCCCTCTGCGGTGACCTTCATTCCGAGACCGCGGCCGAGGCTGACGATCGCATGCACGATGGCGGCGGCGTCTGCCGCCTTTTCGATCGAGCGCACGAAGCTGCGGTCGATCTTGAGCTTGTCGAACGGAAAGCGGCGCAGGTACAGCAGGCTCGAATATCCGGTGCCGAAATCATCGAGCGCAAGCCGCACGCCCAGCGTCTTGAGGCGGATCATCGCGGCTTCGGCCGTATCGACATTGCCGAGCAACACGCTTTCCGTCAGCTCAAGCTCAAGCCGTGCAGGGTCGAAATTCGTCTCCTTCAGGATGCGCTCGACGACGTCGACGAAGTCGATGCGCCGGAACTGCAGCGACGAGACGTTCACCGCGATGGTCAATTCCGGCCACGCGCGCCCCTCGATGCAGGCGCGGCGGAGCACCCAGTTGCCGAGATCGATGATCAGCCCGCTGTGCTCGGCAATCGCGATGAATTCGCTCGGCGGAATCTCGCCGCGGGTCGGATGTTTCCAGCGGCAGAGCGCTTCCACGCCGACCACGGTATCGCCGCTCTTGTTGACCACCGGCTGATACAGCAGCTGCAGCTGATCGGAGTCGATCGCTTCGCGCAGGTCCGCCTCGAGCAGCTTGCGGGTGGAGAGGTCGGCATCCATCGCCGCGTCGTAGATGCAGGCCCGGTTGCGGCCTTCATTCTTGGCACGATAGAGCGCCATGTCGGCGTAACGCATGATGTCGGTCGCGGTGCCGCAGTTCTTGTCGATGACGGCAATGCCGATCGAGGCTCCGATAATGATGTTCTGACTACTGATCGAGTAAGGCGAACAGATTGCCGAGATGATGCGCTGGGCGAGCAGTATCATTTTCTCGTTGTCGCCCGCGACCGAGGAAATCACCGCGAATTCGTCGCCGCCAAGACGCGCAACAAGGTCGCCGCCGCGCAGCGTATGCGACAGCCGCAGGGTGACGTTGCGGATGAGCTCGTCGCCGACATGATGGCCGAGCGTGTCGTTGACGTCCTTGAAGTGGTCGAGGTCGATGTAGAACACGGCAGCCGGCGCGCTGCCATTGCGAACCTCCTCGATCACGGCCTCAAGACGTTCGCCAAAGAAAATGCGGTTCGGCAGGCCGCAGAGCGGATCGTGCATCGCGAGATGGCGCAGGCGCGACTCGCCGGCGGCGATCGCGGCAGCGGTGCGGCGCATGTAGCGCAGCACGAAGGCTGCCAGCAGTGTGAAGCCGGTCAGCGCCACGGCGACGAACGGCACCACGTTGTGGACGATCTCGGCACCGGGCTGTTTCGGCGTCCAGGCAAAACGCGCGATCACGCTGCCGTCCGGGCCGGTCAGGTCGTAGTTGAGGTCGCCATGCGGCACGGGCACCTGGTCGATCTTGCGCAGGTTCACGAGTCGGAGCTGCGCCGCGATGCTGGCGAGCGCCGCGTCATCGACGAATCTCACCGACATGATGATCGGGGCATCGCCGTCGACGGATTGAGGGATTCCGTCGACCGGTCCGACGGCGACCGCTGCGATGACGGCCGGCTTGCCCATCACGCGGCGGATCACCGCCGATTGCGGATGCGCGCCGCCTTCCGTGAGGCTCGGTTGGTTGAGGCGGATGGCGCCGTGTAGCCGCGGGTCGCGGCCGCGCATGTATTCGAGCACGGATGCGAAATCGTCGCGCGCGCTGGCCAGCCACTTGGCGTCGGCCGCGCGGTTTCCGAGCAGCGAGTAGATTAGTTCGTCGTTGCGATCGAAAATGAAGACGTAGTCGTGATCAAAATATGTTTCGAGCCAGTTGCCGACCCGATCTTTGGCCCAGGCCGGATCGAACGCGTGTCGGATGTTCTTGATGGTGACCGCGGCCGACGCCACGCTTTCCACTTCCCGCAGCACGCGCTCGCCGTAGCTGGTGATCGCCCGCGAAAACAGCTGTTTTTCATGATCGACGGCGACGACGTCGGCGCGCTGGGCAGACGATAGAACGGCGACAACGATGCAGACGATTGCTACGGCGACGATCACTCCAATAGGCACCACGACGCTCAGGCGAGCGCGATCCCAATTGTTGTATTGCCGCGCGTCGGATGCACGCGGACGAGCGACAGCCGGCACGATCGAAGTCCCTTAAAGCGTCCTGCCCATTAGCGTTTTCTGGCTGGAAGCTAGGGAACAAAGCTTGCTATTCGCTTTCGTTTTATTGCACTTCCGGCCGGTTGACCCCCGGATCCGGCAATTCGCCCGGTTCTGTTAACCGACAGTAAAAGTAAAGAATCGCGCATATCCCCTTGTAAGAGTTGACGTTCCTCAACTGGAGCCCGAGCCCCGATAAGGTGGTCGCGGGATCGAGATATGGGCGGCGCGCAAGGCGGCAGACCAACGGCTTCGCAAATCCTGAAAATAAGGCTCGCCCGGTTCGATCCGGTAATTGACCTCTGCATCGCAATTGTCCGAACGCACGACAAGGAGATCGATGGGCAGGCCGACACCCAAATTCGAGCGCATGGTCGAATCCATGGAGATCAATCCGATCTTCAGCGCATCGTAAAGTTCGGTGTCGTAGCCGATAGCGCGATCAAGCACAGGCTTGCCATATTTGTGCTCGCCAATCTGCAGATAGGGCGTGTCTATCGTGCACTCGATGAAATTACCGGCCGAGTAGATCATGAAAAGTTGCAGACGGCCGCCCTTGATCTGGCCGCCGAACAGAAAAGAGACGTCGTGCTCAATCTGCGCTGCCGCCAGCGCCTTGCCTTCGACATGCTGCACTTTTGTTAGCGCACGTCCGATCCGTTGCGCGCCCTGAAACATTGTCGGCGCGTTCATCAGGGTTTCCGTCTCGCCGGTCTCAGTGTTCTCTATGCCCTCGGTCAAGGTCGAGCGAACCGACTGGCTGAGCGACAGGTTGCCCGCCGAGGCGAGCGCCATGATGCGTTCGCCGGGCTGCGTGTAGACATGCAGTTTGCGGAACGTGGAAATATTGTCGAGGCCGGCGTTGGTGCGCGTATCGGCAACCATCACGAGGCCGGCGCGAACGAGAATTCCGCAGCAATAGGTCATGGGTCAATTTTCCGAGAAACAACGTTCGATATCACCGTTTTTGAGTCTGCTCGGGCGGCCGGTGGTTGCAACGCATATCGCGAAGATCTGTTGCATCGCCATGGCCATCTTTTCGAGACACGAAAAACACCATTAAAACCGCATGTTAGCCGTGGAGCAACCACGGCCAAACAGCCGAACGGCGAACACCGCAGCGGGTGGCTTGAGCGCGTGCCGGTGTCACGCTAGGTCTTTCGGGTTCGCTCACAGGATACCGTCATGAACAGCAACTCCGACATCATCACCGCTGCCGTGCTGGTGATCGGCGACGAGATCCTGTCCGGCCGGACTAAGGACAAGAACATTGGCTACATCGCCGACTACCTCACCGCGATCGGGATCGACCTGAAAGAGGTTAGGGTGGTTGCCGACGAGGCTGCCGCGATCGTGGATGCACTGAACGCGTTACGCGCAAAGCATGCCTATGTGTTCACGACCGGCGGCATCGGACCCACCCATGACGATATCACGGCTGATTGCGTGGCCGAGGCTTTCGGGGTTGCGCTCGAGTTTCACCCCGAGGCCATAGCCATTCTGAAAGAGCGTTTGGCAAAAACCGGCGGCGAGCTCAACGAAGCGCGGTTGCGGATGGCGCGCATTCCAAAAGGCGCCGCGCTGGTTGCGAACAAGGTCTCGGGGGCGCCCGGGTTCTGGATCGGTAATGTCATCACCATGGCAGGAATTCCGGCGGTGATGCAGGGCATGCTCGATGAGGTAGCGCCAAAGCTCAAGACTGGCACCAAATTGTTGTCGGAGACGATCCGCGCCGATGCCAAGGAAGGCGATGTCGGCACCGAACTCGGCGCTATCGCCAAAGCCCACCCCGCTACGATCATTGGCAGCTATCCTTTCATTGATGAAAAGAACGGGCCGAATACAAATATTGTCGTTCGCTCGCGCGATGCCGGCCAGCTTGCGGCCGTGAAGGCTGAAGTCGAGGGTATGCTCAAGAAAGTCAAAGCGCAGCTTCCTCCAGCGCGCTGATACACCCATGGCGAAATCGCCCACAGAGACGCCTCGTCCCGAAAAGATTTTCCCGGTTTCCTGGGATCAGTTTCATCGTGACTCGCGCGCGCTCGCCTGGCGCTTGCACGAGTCCGGACCATTCGAGGCGATCGTCTGCATCACGCGCGGCGGTCTGGTGCCGGCGGCGATCGTCGCGCGCGAACTCAACGTGCGCATGATCGAAACCGTGTGTGTCGTCAGTTATCGCGAGTACAAAAACCAGGGCGATCTGTCGGTTCTCAAAGGTATTGCGCCGGAAGTGGTTGCGCTTCACTCACAAGGAAAGCGTGTGCTGATCGTCGATGATCTTGTCGATACCGGAAAAACTGCGCGTGTGGTCCGCGATCTCCTGCCGGATGCTCACTTTGCGGCTGTCTACGCGAAGCCGATGGGGCGCCCGCTAGTCGACACGTTCATCACAGAGGTGTCACAGGACACCTGGATCTATTTTCCTTGGGATACCGGCTTGGCGTTCCAGCCGCCGATTCGCGAGGGGGGCGACTGATAAGAAATTATGTTTGGAGGAAAAACATGCTGACAAGACGTCATTTGCTCGCCAGTGCGGGCGCTGCTGCTGTGACCGCCGCCACACCCCAGGCCCGCGCGCAGTCGACCTATGCAAGCCAGCCGGTGCATATCCTCGTTGGCTACGCGGCTGGCGGCGGGGTCGATATCGTCGCGCGGCTGTTGCAAGAGCCCCTGAAAGCCGCGCTCGGTCAGCCGATCATCGTCGAGAACCGGACTGGCGCCAGCGCCATGCTGGCAACCGGCGCGGTCGCCAAGGCCGCTCCCGACGGGTACATGTTGCTCGCCTGCGCATCGGGCGAAGTCGCAATCAATCATTTCCTTTTCAAGGAAAAGATGGCCTACGACCCGGCGAAGGAGCTGGTACCGATCGCGCTCATTGGCATCGTGCCCTGTGTGGTTGTCGTTGCGAGCACAACACCGGTACATAATCCGAAAGAATTAATCGCATATATCAAAGACAACCCGGGCAAACTCTCGTTCTCGTCATCAGGCGTGGGTAACCCCCAGCAACTCGCCGGCGAGCTGATGAATACGATGGCGGGCACCAAAGTATTGCATGTGCCGTATCGCGGTTCGGCGCCGGCCGTTACGGACGTCGCAACCGGCGCGATAACGATGAGTTTTTCCAGTCTGGCGGCGGCCTTGCCGCTGATACAGGCCGGCAAGATCCGTGCGATCGCGGTGACCTCGCGCGAACGGATGCCGCAACTGCCCGACGTTGCTCCATTGAGCGAGGGTTCGCCCGGCCTTGCGAGTTACGAGCTGCTTAATTGGTTCGCTATTTTCGGAACGGCTGGAACGCCGACGGCAATCGTCGAGCGCTTGAACGGCATCATCAATACCGCCCTGAATGATCCTGCGATCTCCGGCAAGCTGTTGCCGCAGGGCATCGTGCCAAAGCTCATGAAGGTTGCCGAATTCAAGGCGTTTGTGGACACCGAACGCACGAAGTTCGGCAAGATCGTGGATCAGGCCAACATCAAATTGAGCAATTGAACCAGTTTCAGTGTATCATCACTGAAGTGCCCCGCAGGGGAGGATGCCGATGAACGTAAACGCGAAGGCCGACAACGCCAGGCCGGTCGATGACAAGTGCTCGCACCACGTGCGCCCGCAGGACCTTCCATGGGAGAAGATGCGCTTTCCCGGTTGCCAGACGAAGACCTTGCTCTTCGATCCCAAGAGCGGACTTGCAACGGTGTTGATCAAGATGGAGCCTGGCGCGACCTTGCCGGATCATGAGCACGTGCTTATCGAGCAGACCTATGTGCTCGATGGCTCACTGGTCGACAAGGAAGGACCCGATGCGGGTCTCGAAGTTGGGCCGGGCGAATTCGTTTGGCGTCCGGCAGGCAGCCGGCATGTCGCTTGGTGCCCGAACGGCGGCACGATGATTGCGATCTTCCAGGTGCCGAACAAATTTTTCGAAAAGAACGGCCAGGTGACCGATGCTGGGGGCAAGGACTGGCAGTCGTCCTGGGGACACATCTTATCGAACTAACGTGACGCCGCCACCGCAAGTCGGCTGTAGCCGACTTGCGCGCTAACTATTCCGATCTCGGGTAAACCCGAGATCGGGTGGCCTCACCGCCGCGCGCCGGCGGGTGAGTTGAGCTTTGCCACGCGGACGTGGCGGAATGGTAGACGCAAGGGACTTAAAATCCCTTGGGAGATTTCCCGTGAGGGTTCGAGTCCCTCCGTCCGCACCAGCTATTTTCTTTTCCATGAAATCAATGCGGTACACAGAAACTCTAATAGGAAATCCAATCTGCCTACTGAAGAATTCGGTGACAGTCACGAAAAGTGACGCTTGAGGTTTCGCGCATGCGGCTAACCATCAATTGCGACATGGGTGAAGGTTTTGGCCTGTATCGCATCGGTGATGATGCGGCGATGATGCCGCACATCGACTTGGCCAACGTTGCCTGCGGTTTTCATGCATCCGATCCCCCGACGATGCGGGCGACGGTGCGGCTGGCAAAACAGCATTCGGTCAAGATCGGTGCTCATCCGTCGCTGCCGGACCTGCAGGGTTTCGGCCGTAGGGCCATGGTGATTTCACCGGCCGAGGTGACCGATCTGGTGACCTATCAGGTTGGAGCGCTGAAGGCTTTTCTCGATGCCGAAGGCGCACCGCTTAATCACGTGAAGCCGCACGGCGCGCTCTATGGCATGGCGGCACGCGATGAAAAGGTCGCCGCTGCCATTGCAGACGCGGTCTTGCCATTCGGCGTGCCCATTCTCGGAATGGCCTTCACGGCGCAAGAAAAAGCCTATCAGGACAAGGGGATCGAGTTTGTTCCTGAATTTTATGCTGATCTTGAATATGACGGCGAAGGCAATCTCATTTTGAGCCGCGTGCACGACGCCGTCGACCCGGCTCAGGCAGCTGCACGCGTCTTGCGCGTCATAAAGGATCAGGTTGTCACCACGACGGTGGGCAAGGACATTCCTGTCAGAGCGACCACGGTCTGCGTGCATTCGGATACACCATCGGCCGTGTCTATTGCCGCGGAGCTGGCGCGGGTCCTGCGCCAGCCGCTCGCCCGGCAGTAACGTTCACACCGGCTCGGCCAAGGTCCACCGCAATGCCAAAATCGTGAGATAGGACTTTGCCGATGACCACCAGAATCCCACTGATAATTGGCGCGCTCGCAAGCGCTCTGCTCTCCGGTTGCGCGGCGTCCGACGACGCTTCGGGGCGCTTCCTGGTTCAACCTGACAAGTACCAACTTTATGGCTGCAGGGAGCTTGCGGAGGCGGCTCAGGAGATCGCCAAACGCCAGCGGGAGCTTGAAGGATTGATGACCAAAGCTGGACCGGATGCGAGCGGCCGTTTTGTGAGCAACATCGCCTACCGGCCCGAATATCTGCAATTGCGCGGCCAGATGAACGAGATCGGCAGGACGTCCGCCGAAAAGAAATGCAAATTCAGCCCGGACGCCGCTTCAGGCGCGCGTGTGAGCGACCAGGTCATACGCTGACCAATGGCATAGCCCCGGCTATGGAACTTTTATAGACTGTGGAACTTGTAGCCCGTGGATCCCGCCACGGACGTAGCATTACAAGGGGGGCAGGCATGGGACTACTGATCAGCATTCTTATTACGTTTCTCGTCATTATCCTCGTTCTCTATCTCGTCAATATGCTTCCGATCGATGGCCGGGCGAAACAGATCGTTCGCGTTATCGTCATCATAATCGGCGTGCTTTCGCTGCTGAAATATCTCGCCGTCTTCTAGCGCTCAAAGGTTCACGCGGCGAAGGCGCAGGGCGTTGCCGACGACGCTGACCGATGAAAGTGCCATTGCAGCGGCTGCAATGACCGGCGACAGCAATATCCCGAAGATGGGATAGAGCACGCCGGCTGCGACCGGCACGCCGAGCGCATTGTAGATGAAGGCGAAGAACAGGTTCTGCCGGATGTTGCGCATCACCGATTCCGACAGTCTGCGCGCCTTGACGATGCCGGTCAGGTCGCCCTTCAGCAGAGTAACGCCCGCGCTTTCGATGGCCACGTCTGAGCCAGTCCCCATGGCGATGCCGACCTCGGCTGCCGCAAGGGCGGGGGCGTCATTCACCCCGTCACCGGCCATGGCGACGACCCGGCCTTCGCGCCGCAGCTTCTCGACCACCGCGCTCTTCTGATCCGGCAGAACTTCGGCTTCAATCTCCTCGATGCCGAGCCGGCGCGCAACCGCGTGTGCCGTAGTGCGATTGTCGCCGGTCAGCATGACGACGCGAATTTTGTCATCGGCGAGCGACTTCAATGCTTCGGCTGTGGTGGCTTTCACCGGATCGGCAATCGCGATGATGCCCGCAGGCTCGCCGTTGACGGCGAGCAAAATGGCCGTCGCTCCGTCCGCGCGCAGGCGCTCGGCGTCGGAGGCGAGGGCGGATGTGTCGATGCCGAGTTCGCCGAGAAATCTGGCGTTGCCGAGTGCAAGCTTCTTGTCGTCGACCGTGCCGACGACGCCCTTTCCTACCGGCGAATCGAAGCCCGTGACATCAATGAGTTCGATGTTGCGTTGCCTCGCCGCCGCAACGATCGCGGCCGCGAGAGGGTGCTCGCTGCCGCGCTCGACGCTCGCCGCAAGCTGAAGGATTTGTGATTCATCGAAGCCGGCAGCCGGTGCGACGGCCACGACCTTCGGCCTGCCTTCGGTGAGCGTGCCGGTCTTGTCGATAACAAGCGTGTCGACCTTTTCCATGCGCTCCAGCGCCTCGGCGTTCTTGATCAGAACGCCGGCCTGGGCGCCGCGGCCGACGCCGACCATGATCGACATCGGCGTCGCCAGGCCGAGCGCGCAAGGGCAGGCGATGATCAGGACGCTGACGGCAGCGACCAGGCCGTAGGCGAAGCGCGGCTCGGGGCCGAATGTCGCCCAGGCCGCGAAGGCAATGATCGCCACGGCGATGACCGCCGGTACGAACCAGGCGGAGACCTGATCGGCGAGGCGCTGGATCGGCGCCCGGCTGCGCTGCGCGCTCGCAACCATCTGCACGATCTGCGACAGCAGGGTATCACGGCCGACTTTCTCGGCGCGCATCACGAAGCTGCCGGACTTGTTGAGCGTGCCGCCGATGACGCGCGAATCTTTTTCCTTGGTCACCGGCATCGATTCACCGGTCACCATTGATTCATCGAGAGCGGAACGGCCCTCCAGCACGATTCCGTCGACCGGCACCTTGTCTCCCGGCCGCACGCGCAAGCGATTGCCGGGATGCACGCTATCGAGCGCGACTTCTTCATCGTTGCCGTCGTCTTTCACGCGGCGGGCAGTCTTCGGCGCAAGATCAAGCAAGGCGCGGATCGCGCCCGAGGTCGCCTCGCGTGCGCGCAGCTCCAGGACCTGGCCCATCAGCACCAGCACGGTGATGACGGCAGCCGCTTCGTAATAGACGGCCGGCGCGCCACCATGGCCGCGAAAGACCTCAGGGAAAATTTCCGGGGTGAAAGTCGCCGCCAGGCTATAGAGGTAGGCGACACCGGTGCCCATCGCGATCAGCGTGAACATGTTGAGGTTGCGCGTGACGAGCGATTGCCAGCCGCGCACGAAAAACGGCCAGCCCGCCCACAGCACCACCGGTGTGGCAAAAGCAAACTGAATGTAGTTCGACAATTTTGGATCGACCCAATTGTGCGCGCCGACGACGTGGGCACCCATCTCCAGCGTGAACACAGGGAGAGTCAGGACAAGGCCAATCCAGAACCGCCGCGTCATGTCGGCGAGTTCAGGATTGGGGCCGGCGTCGGCGCTGGCGATCTCGGGTTCGAGTGCCATGCCGCAGATTGGGCACGACCCCGGCCCGATCTGACGAATTTCGGGATGCATGGGGCAGGTGTAGATCGTGCCTTCGGCGAGGGGCGCGTGTTCCCGCGTGTCGAGGTATTTCTGCGGGTCGTGGACAAACTTGGTGCGGCATCCGGCCGAGCAGAAATAATAGGTGCGCCCGCCGAAGTCGGCGCGGTGCTTCGCTGTATGCGGATCGACCGTCATGCCGCACACGGGATCGATGACGCCGCTTTCAGCGTTATGGTGATGATGGTGCTCGAACGTCACAGGTCACACCCTTGTTTTCAATACCCCCAGGGGGTATGTAGGCGTTATGGCAAAGGACAGCAAGCCGTCGACGCTCAAGCGGCTCAACCGCATCGAGGGGCAGGTGCGGGGGCTCGCCCGCATGGTCGAGGAGGACCGCTACTGCATTGATATCGTGACGCAGATCGGCGCCGTGCGCGCCGCATTGCGCCGTGTGGAAGAAGAGATCCTGCGCGATCATGTCGCGCATTGCGTGGATCACGCCATCAAGAGCGGCAACAAGGCCGACCAGCGCCGCAAGGTCGCCGAGCTCATGGACGTGATGGGCCGGGCAGGGCGATAGGAAAAACAGATCCCCAAACTTCGCTCATGCCCGCCAAGACGGGCATCCAGCTACTGTTCATGACTGTCCGGGTCCCCGCTTTCGCGGGGACGAGCAGCGGGAATTATCCGAACTTCTGTCGTGCCAGTGCCGCTCCGGCACCCAATGCCTTGAGCTTGGCCTCGGCGATATCGCGCCGCATCGGCGCCATGCCGCAATTGGTGCAGGCAATGATCCTTTCCTTTGGCGTGACTTTCATAACGTTTCCGATCACCTCCGCCACCTGCTCGGGCGTTTCGATCTTGTCGGTGGCTACATCGATCACGCCGATCAGCAGGTCCTTGCCTTCGAGAAGCGTCAGCAGCTTCAGCGGGACGCGCGAGTTGATGCACTCCAGGGAGACCTGGCCAATACGGCTTTTGGCAAGCGCAGGGAAAAAATTTTCATATTGGCGCCACTCCTCGCCAAGGGAATTCTTCCAGTCGATGTTGGCCTTGATCCCATAGCCATAGCAGATGTGAACAGCGGTCGTGCATTTGAGGCCGTCAATGGCGCGGTGCATCGCCTCGATACCCCAGCCGGCGACTTCGTCCATGAACACGTTGAAGGCAGGCTCGTCGAACTGGATCACGTCGACACCGTCCTTCTCGAGCGCGCGCGCTTCCTGGTTCAACAGGCTGGCGAAGGCCATCGCCATCTTCACCTTGTCGCCGTAATGGGAGTCCGCGATGGTATCGGCGATCGTCATCGGTCCGGGAAGGGTGATTTTAAGCTTGCGCTCGGTATGGGCGCGCGCATGCCGTGCTTCGGGCTGGTGCACGCGTCCTTTCAATTTAAGTTCGCCACGTACGACCGGCACCATCGCTTTGTAGCGATCGGCGCGGATGCCCATCTCTACCTTGTGCGCGAAGTCGATCCCATCGACGAATTCGAGAAAGCCGTGCACGAAATGCTGACGCGACATCTCTCCGTCGCAGACGATGTCGATATCGGCGTCTTCCTGCCACTTGATTGCAATCAGCGTGGCGTCGAGCTTGGCCGCGGCGAGCTCTTCGCCCTGTAGCCGCCACTGCGGCCACAACTTGTCCGGCTCGGCGAGCCATGAGGGTTTCGGCAGGCTGCCGGCGACGGTCGAAGGAAACAACATGTCTATGCAGTCTCGAAACGTTGCGGAGGCCGCCAACTATAAAGCCAATCGTAGCGTGCGCGCAGCTTTTCTCCGCCCATTCCTCGCATCGCCAGATTGCGCACGAATGCCTCCGGTCCCGTCAGCCCATAAATACGCGCCTGGCGACGGGCAGCCTGTTGGGCGCGCATCGTGCGGTGCCAGCGCGCCCCTTCGTAGGCGCGAAGCGCGTCGGATGGGTCGTCGAGGTATTTGCCGAGCATATCTGCGAGCACCGCGGCATCTTCGATTGCCATCGCGGTGCCTTGGGCGAGAAACGGCAACATCGGGTGGGCGGCATCCCCGATCAGCGTCACCGGCAAGCCTCCGCCGCGGAACGGCACCTTGCGGTCAAAGAGCGCCCATTTCAGCCAGCGATCGGGAATTGCGATGAGCGCGCGCGCCTTTTCCGACCAGGTCCAGCGCACGAAGTGACGAAGGACTTCCGTGCGGTCACCGTCTGCCGACCAGCCTGGCTCGTTCCATTCGTCGCGAACGATTCCGACAATGTTGATCAGGCGGCCGGACTTCACCGGGTAGTGGACCAGATGGGCGTCGTGACCGAGCCAGAGATGAACCAGGGGCTGGCGAAACTCGGCCGGGACCGCGTCGACGGGAACGAGTGCGCGCCAAGCCGTGCGGTGCCGGAACGTCGGCGGCTGCTGACCGCCCAGACGCGCGGCCACGGTCGACCAGATGCCGTCGGCACCGATCAGCGCGATGCCGCGCTCATCAAGCACCTGTGGCCCGCGCCTTCCCAATACGCTCACGCCCCTGACATGCGCGGCGAACTCCTCCACACGCACGCCCAACTCAAGCGTCACATCGAGACTGTCATTTGCCGCATCGGCGAGCGCCGCTTGCAGGTCGCCGCGATGGATCGACCAATAAGGCGCGCCATAGCGCCGCTCGGCCTCGTCACCTAACGGGATGCGCACGATCTCGCGTCCGGAGCTGCCGGCCATCACGCGGATCGCTTGCGGTTTGACGGCGGTCGATTCGATCCGCTCACGCAGGCCCAGCGCAATCAATATGCGACTGGCATTGGGTGAAAGCTGCAAGCCGGCGCCCGCTTCTTCAAGTATTGCGGTCTGCTCGAAGACCGTCGCGCGCAATCCAGCGCGTGCCAACAGTAGCGCCGACGTGAGCCCGGCAATTCCACCGCCGGCGACGATGACATGACGCGGCGGCGCCATGGCTCAATTATTCAGGCGGCGGCGGCGGAATGCGGCAGCGCGCATTCCGGCGGCCGCGCCGAATGCGAATCGAGTGCCGGATCGTGGCGGTAGAGCGTCGAGCAGTACGGGCAAATGATCTCTTTGTCCTCACCCATGTCGAGAAACACATGCGGATGGTCGTGAGGTGGTGTCGCCCCGACACACATGAATTCCCTGGCGCCGATTTCGATCACCGGCACGCCCGGGTCATTGTGAAAGTGGGGGACGACATGTTCCGCCATGGGGATTCCTCTGGGTGCCGCGGCTCATGCGGCAAAGTTCCGGCGGCACCATAGCGGGGAGGCGTTGCGATGCCTAGCTCCATTACAAATGTGTGGACGCCGCCGCCGAAACGCCTTGGTTGCGCGGCAGAGCAGCGTCGGGACGGACGGGACGACTTGGAACCATCGATTTACAATGTAATGCGCAAGCCGCGCGTCGGAATCGTCTTGCTTGCGGCGGCGATGCTCGCGGCAGCGGCGGCCTATGCCATACCGCGCGCCGCCGATGCCGTATCTGGACTCGACGATCCTGCGCGTGTCGCCTCCCGGGCGCTCGACGACACCTTCAATACGGCTGTGGCCCGACGCGAGATCGAGTCCGCCCTCGCGGCGCGGGACTACGAGCTCGCGCAAAGTTTCGTCGATCTCGCGGCCGCGCGGCACGTGACGATCGACCCTGCGCTGGCAGAACAGGTTGCGGCAGCAACGGCGGAGGCCACGACCGTACGGTACCGCGCGAAAAGCTTTGCTCGTGGCCTTGTGACCGGAGAACCGCAGGACATGGCATCGCTTGCCGGTACGGCACTCGGCGACCTGTTCGTATTTGGTGACATTCGCGACGCGCTGCGCGAAGGCACAAGATATGTCCGCGGCGAGCAAGTGGACGAGCTGGTGCTGGGTCTTGCGGCAACCGGCATCGCAATTACCGCTGGCACTTACGCGACGTTCGGTGCTGCCGCTCCGGCGCGCGCTGGGCTTACGCTTATGAAGGCCGCGCGCAAGACCGGAAGGCTGAGCGCTGAGTTCACCGAGAGCCTTGGCCGCATGGTGCGGCAAACCAATTTGCCGGCCGCAGCGCGCGCCGCGCGCGAAACGGCAAAGGTCGAACGCGCCGGTGGCCTGCTGCAGTTGGTCCGCGACGTCGGCCGGGTTGAAAAGGCCGCCGGCGGTCGCGCGGCGCTGGACGCCCTGAAGATTGCCAAGGAGCCGCGCGACATTACACGCATCGCCAAGCTCGCCGAGAAGGAAGGCGGCCGCACACGTGCCATTCTTAAGGTCGCGGGGCGCGGCGCGATCATGCTCGCGGCGTTTGCGCTCGACGCAAGCCTGTGGTTCCTGGGAGCGGTGCTTGCCGCATTTGGCTTCGTATCTGGGTTGAAGAGCGCGGTCGAACGCACGACGTTGCGAATCCTTCGCCGGCGGCGGGAACGGCGCATGCGCAAAGCGACACAACCGATTGCCGCCTTGCCCGCTCAAGGCTAGATACACTCATGCCAAGTTTCAGGAATGGTGCCGTTGAGATCGCCTATCTCGACGAAGGGGAAGGCGAGCCGATCGTCCTCGTCCACGGCTTTGCGGCCACGAAGGAAGTCAACTGGGTGCAGCCGGAGTGGTTCAGCACACTCAACCGCGCCGGGCGACGCGCTATTGCGCTCGACAATCGCGGGCATGGTGCATCGAGCAAACTTTACGACCCGGCAGCGTATCACACCGCAGCTATGGCTGATGACGTGCGTGCGCTGCTCGACAATCTGAACATCGAGCGCGCCGACATCATGGGCTATTCGATGGGTGCGCGCATTGCGGCCTTTCTGACAGTGAAGCACCCCGAGCGGGTGCGGTCCGCAATACTCGGGGGACTTGGTGTGCGTCTCGTAGAGGGCGTTGGCCTGCCGGAAAGCATCGCCGAGGCACTCGAGGCAAATTCCGTCGTTGATGTTCAGGATGCGACTGGCCGTATGTTTCGTGCATTTGCCGAGCAGACCGGGTCCGACCTTCAGGCGCTCGCCGCTTGCATCCGTGGATCGCGGCAAACCTTGACGCGCGAGGACGTTGGTGCAATTCGCGCGCCCGTTCTGATTGCGGTCGGCACTAAAGACCTGGTGGCGGGATCGGCGCAGGCCCTGGCCGCGCTCATTCCGGGCGCGCGGGCGCTCGATATTCCCGAGCGCGACCATATGCTCGCAGTTGGCGACAAGATCTATAAGGCGGGCGTTATCGACTTCCTTAACCAACGCGCATGAGCCATGCGCTCAACGCGTTGCGCGACCTCCTTGCATCTCCAAATTTGTGCTAAAATATCCAGGTAGGGGATCGAGAGGCGTCGGGAGAACCAGATTCATGGCTCAGTTTCAGACGCGGCCCGCAAGGGCCCTCGACAAGGTCGATCCGGTCTGGGTTCGCATCCGCAACGAAGCGGAAGATATTGCGCGCCGCGAGCCCGAGCTCGCCACCTTCATCTACGAAAACGTTCTTCACCACGACACGCTTGAAGTGGCGATCGCGCACCGCGTCAGCCAGCGGCTGGACCACGCCGACGTATCGGCCGACATGATCCGTCAGGCCTACGATGACGCTCTCGAAGATCAGCCGGTGCTCGGCGAAGCATTCCGTGCCGACATCGTCGCCACCGTCGACCGTGATCCCGCCACCAGCCGCTTCATCGAGCCCGTGCTCTACTACAAGGGTTTTCACGCAATCCAGACGCATCGCCTCGCGCACTGGCTTTATGGAAAGGGCCGCAAGGATTTTGCGCTCTACCTGCAGAGCCGAGCGTCATCTGTGTTTCAATGCGACATCAATCCAGCGGCGAAAATCGGCCGGGGCATTTTCCTCGATCATGCGACCGGTCTGGTCGTAGGCGAGACGGCGGTCATCGAGGATGACGTTTCGATCCTGCACGACGTGACGCTCGGCGGCACCGGCAAGGAACACGAGGACCGCCATCCGAAAATCCGTCGCGGCGTGATGATCGGTGCCGGCGCAAAGATCCTCGGCAATATCGAAGTCGGTCATTGCGCGCGTATCGCCGCAGGCTCGGTTGTCATCAAGCCTGTACCGAACAATGTCACGGTGGCGGGCGTGCCGGCCAAGGTCGTCGGCGAGGCCGGCTGCCCCGAGCCGTCGCGCGCCATGGATCAGATGCTTTACGGCATCATGTTGGACGGCTGACGCTTTTTGCATTGCGCTTGCGCTGCGCCCTTCGATCGGGCATGGAAACGGTGCCGCAAGAAGGAGTGTATCGTTGGACGTCCAGGAAGTCAGAAAACTCGACGGCTATTTGAAGAAACTTTTTGGCAATGCGCAGATTCTGCGTGGTGCCGAAGGGCGGGGACAACGCTGAGGTTTTCGTCGGACCCGATGATCTCGGCGAAATGACCGTCGATGACGAGGACGGGGAGCGCTCGTACAATTTCCGCATGGTCATCCAGGTCGGCAACGACCCAAGCATTCAGCCGGTGCCGACACTCAACGCCTATCTGCGGAGCAAGTTCGACAACGAGAATATCCGCGTTGTGCCGCGGCCGAAGAAAACCGATTTACTCGAAGTCTATATCGGCGACGAGTTCATTGCGGTCCTGTTTCTCGAAATCGAGAAAGGGCGGCGCTCCTATATTCTCGAATTGCCGATCCTCGACGTGGATCTGGTGGACTAGCAAAAACGCGATTTTCCAACTCATGGCGGGCATATTCCCCGCCATTCGCGTTCTTGCGTCAGTTGGCCGGATGCAGTCTCGCAAGAAGCCGGTCGATGCCTTTCGCAACGTTTTCCCAATCCGGCAGCCAGTCGCGCGGAAAACGGAAGGTAATGTCGGCATCGCCGATGCGGCGCTCCAGCAAGCAGACGCCTGTGTTGGTCACGCCCTTGCGCGAGCAGCGCGCCAGGAAATGTTCAGGCGCATTGGATTCAAACACAAGATCCTCGCCTTGGTAGGGCGAGTTGTCGCGAAATCCGCGGTAGGTCAGTCCAGGAAAGCCAGCGACCGGCTGAGGCACGAGATAGCGCGGGTAGATCGTCTGAACGCGCTCCATCAAAGGCAGCGTTGCATCACCCGCTGAGAGAGTGACAAACAGGCGCTCATTCGGATCAAGCGGCGCTCCGACCGTCGGTTTAACCGCAGGATCGGGTGGCACCAGCGACGGCCATAGATAGCTGAGATCGACACGTTGCTGCACGCCGGGCCGGCGTTGGACGCCGACGCGGATTGCCGCAGGCTCGACATTGAAGGTTACGCTGGACACGACGATCGGCAGCGACGGTGCATTGAGCGACACGGGCCCCTGCTGCCATCGCGGCCACAGGATGTAGGCCACGTAAACGGCGCCGAGCAGGACCACCGCGCCAAATATCATCAGCGGGGCCGTGAGCGGGTTATGAGCGGCGTGCCGCCGCCGCTGAGTGGCCCGCGGGGCGGGTTTGGTGGGTTCCTGTGCGAGAAAAGCCACGGCGGCTCCCTGCGTGCGAATTGCGCGGATTATGCCATGCCACGCCGCACCAGAAGGGAACGCCAGCATTTACCATCCGTTAAGGATTGGCTGGCGCCCACCTGACCGGTTTGCAACAGATAGCCTCTAGTCCCGCGTTGAGGCGAGTGATGACCCCTGAGTCTCGTCCAGATGTTGTTCGCGCTCGCTTTCGGCTTTGCCGTCGCAGGCATGAGCAGCTCGGGCTACCGGCTCGTTACCGACCGTCTGCCGAGCTTCAATCAGTTGAGCAATGGCCCCGCTGCGGCGACATTCGCCGTGGTCCCGTTGCTGGTGGTGGCGGCGCCGTTCCTCATCATGCGCAACACGATCCTCGGTCAGCGGCAGGAAGGACGCCGTTTCGAATTCGTGTTTCTTGCGACGTTGATCGCCGGCTTCTGGAGCCTGATGTCGGGTCTGGTTCTGGTGACAACCCTGCAGGCCCTGCTGCTCGCCTAGGGCGCTTCCCTCGAAAGCTCGGTTCGGGCAAGTTCGCGCTTCCTGTTGGGAGAGCGGAATGCCTATTTACGAGCTCGACGGTCAGGCGCCCGAACTTCCCGGCGACGGCCAATTCTATGTGACGGAAACTGCGATGCTGATCGGTCGCGTGCGGCTCAAGGCCGAAACCAGCGTCTGGTTCGGTGCGGTCCTGCGCGGCGACAACGAATGGATCGAGCTAGGTGAGCGCTCGCAGATTCAGGACAATGCGACGCTGCACACCGACCCCGGATTTCCGCTGACCATCGGCCGGGACTGCGTCATTGGCCACAACGTCGTTCTTCACGGCTGCACGATAGGCGACAATTCGTTGATCGGCATGGGTGCGATCCTGCTCAATGGCGTCAAGATCGGAAATAATTCGCTTGTCGGTGCCGGCAGCGTCGTCACCGAAGGCAAGAGCTTTCCCGACAATTCGCTGATTGTCGGCGCGCCGGCGCGTGCGATCCGTTCGCTCGACGAAAAAGCGGTCGCATTTATCCGCGCCGGCGCCGACATCTACGTGCAACGCTCGAAGCGTTACGCAAAAGGCCTCAAACAAATCGGCTGATCAGGCGGCCGCCTTTTTGGTGTCAACCTGCGGCGGCACGCGGAACGCTATCGAAAGTCTGTTCCACGTGTTGATCGCAACGGCTGCCGCCGTTAGATCGACGATCTCTTTCTCGGAGAATTGCTTGCGAACCGCCTCGAAGACATCGTCGGGGACGTGCCCCTCGGTGAGCAGCGTGATTGCTTCGACCCAGGCCAGTGCCGCGCGTTCGCGGGTGGTGTAGAGCGGTGCCTCGCGCCATGCGTTGAGCAGGTGCATGCGCTCATCGGTCTCGCCATGCTTGCGCGCGTCACGTGTGTGCATGGCGAGACAAAAGGCGCAGCCGTTGATCTGTGAGGCGCGGATCTTGATGAGCTCGCGCAGTTTCGGATCGAGCCCGGACTGATCGACGTAGGACTGCAAGGCAGCCACGACCTGAAACGCGGCAGGACTTACTTTGGTGACGTCAATTCGCTGTTGCATGAGGAACCCATGATGGCTGACGTCGCCCCGTCGCGAAGATTGCGGGCAGAAAATGCCTGCAGTCTGACCGCTTCGTGACCATCACGTGCAGATGGAACAAGGCAGCTTTTGTGCACATTGCGGTCGAGTGCGGAAACTTTGTCGCGGAAATGGCGCCAGACGACGGTACTTTCTCGTTGACGACCGTTTCTGCGCGATGAAGAATCGATGTTTGGTTTCTGCTGACAATTGCTTTGCGAGATTGGTTGGGGGATGCACGAAGCGAGGAAGCGCGAACGCACGTCTGGAGAGGAGGTGTCCGCCGGTGCGTTACCGGACGGGCGTCACCGAAAGGACGTACCGGCGCTGACGGGCCTTCGTTTCGTCGCTGCTTTCTCCGTGCTCATCGGACACGGTTTTTCATGGATATTGCACAACCACGAAACGCCGGGCGGCGTCGTCTTTTGGGTGAGCCAAATCTCGGGGTTTGGCATGACTTTGTTTTTCGTCCTTAGTGGTTTCGTTATCCATTACAACTACGGAAACTTGGTAACGACGATGCGGCTGCGCGGGATCGCCGCATTTTTATGGGCTCGGTTTGCGCGCCTCTATCCGCTTTTTCTGCTGATGATGCTGGTCTATGTGGCTCTCAGCAGCAGGACGCTCGCTCTCATAACCGGTCATCCCGAACGATTTGGCAGCGTTCTGGAGGCTCTTCCTTACTTCATGCTTTCCGTCCATAGCTGGCTCTATGCCCTCATTGGCGAAAATCCAGTCATCGACGCGATCGGCGGCGGTTCTCCGATTACCTGGTCGATCAGCACGGAATGGTTTTTCTATTTCATTTATCCCTCAGTCGCGTGGCTGATTTTGCGTGCGCGGACGCCACGGCTTGCGGTCGTGCTTGCGTTGCTCTGGTGTGCTCTCTGGATCACAGTAACGATCGGCCTTTATGATCGGTCTGCGTCAATTGATGCTTGGGCGGTTCAACATTTCGGTCCGATCGCAGGAGCGCAGGAGCATTTCCAGACGTCATTCGTGCGATGGTTGTTGTACTTTTCGCCGTATGTGCGCTTAGGCGAGTTCATGCTCGGCGCGTTCATGGCCCAACTCTATATCAATATCGAGCAGCGACCGGTCTCCGACCGGGAAAATTTGGCAGGGACGCTGGCCTTCTTTGCGGCTGCTGTCTCTGTCGTTGTGATCACTTATTTGAATTACAGTACGATTGCTTATCAAACTTACAATCCGGACGCCGGCGCAAACATGTCTTGCACAAACGTTATCTGCAAGATGAACATGAATTTCGCATTGGCGCCTAGCGCAGCATTGCTGGTTTTTTGCGGGGCCCGTTACAAAAATATTGCCTCGCGCATGTTGATGTCGCGCTCCATCCTCCTGTTGGGCGGTGCAAGCTATTCGATTTATCTGGTGCACGATGTCGTGCTCGGGATCGCCGTCAAGCTGACCGGCTCGGCAAGGCACTCCTTCGCCTATGATTTGGGGAAACTTGTTTTTCTGCTCGCGGTGGTGTTGGCAGTCTCTCTTGTCCTCTACGCGTATTATGAGGCTCCCGCGCGTAAATGGCTTCGCGGACGATGGGGAAAGCCGGCGTCACCGGCTGAGCTAACAAAGAGCACGCAAACGGCAGCGCCCTGAAGCTGGAAGCTTTCGGCTTGCGAGGTTCTACTGGCTCTTCGGGAATTTGCCGGAGAAATTTCACATCAGTTCGCTTGAAAATGTGCGGCCGGGCCTTGGGGGAGGCCCGGCCGCTCGCGAACCCGGTCTGGGGACGGGGAGGGGTGGGGACGTGACCGGGAGCGCGAATTCCTTTCCTTGTCAGCGCGCCGAGACGATCGCCGGCGCAGATGGCGGCTCGCCAAGCAGAACCCAGGTGTTTGGGTCTGATTGCGCCTGCCGTTTCACGAAGCGATAGCCAGTCCGCTCCCACGACAGGACCTGCGGTTCCTGATTATCGAGAATGAATTCGCCGCGATCGGTTTTCACCGTAAGCACGGCGTGGCCGTCGCCCTTCTTGTCGCGCACGACGGTGATGAGCAGCGCTTCGCGCGGCCATCCGGCCTGCATCAACATGCGCCGCTTGAGCAGAACGTAATCTTCGCAGTCGCCGTAACCGTCGTCCGGGTAGTTCCAGCGTTCGATAACACCCCAATGCTCCACATCGGTGATCGGCTTGATCGCCTGGTTTACCCAGGCATTGACCTTGACCATGTCAGCCCAGGCTTTGGGTGAGAGCACGACGTCGCGCGGCTCCGACCGTTTGGTGGTGCATTCGGGTTGGTATTCGGTGCAGAAATCCACCCACCCGATGGGCGGGCGCGTTGGTTCCCCGACTGCAATGTAAAGCGGCTGGTCCAGTGCCGGGAACGGATTACCAAGCGACGCGGTGCGCTCGCCGGCTGCCGTTGCGCCCGCCGAGGCCGCAAGAATAGCTGCGGCGGCGACTGCCAGCATGGCGCCGGTTCGAAGTACCTGTTTGAGACGCCAAGCCATTGCAGCCCCTTCCCGTCTTGTTGGGGCCACATTTCACACAAACGACTTGTATTGGGGCTAAGTTGCGGAAGTTACTTTAAGTAGAATTGAAGTAAAATGCTGGTCTAATACTTTTCAAGATCGAATATAATCTGTCTAAAATCTTAGACAATACAATTTGAGTAAGATTGTACGCATTAACGGATCGGGCGCGAAATGGCCCGCCAGCACAGGCGTCCTGGGCGGTGTTTACTTTTGGCCGTGTTGGGATTTCACCGCAGCCGAAAGGCCGGGGACGCGTGGAGCTAGCACCCTATTACCGCCAGCACGCAATTCTGCGCATCGCGTTTACGGTGCAGTGACGCTATTCGCCGGTCACGTTTTCTTCAACGAAGTCGGGGTGCTGCAACCGCATGAACTCGACGGCAAAGCCGTCGTCGATGTGACGCACGACGCGGCCCTGCGTCTTTCCGACGGTGACCACGACGCCGATTGGCGGCCGTAGCTCACTGGCGATGCCGATCGCGGCGCCAGATTGCGACAGGTCGATCACGCGGCAGGCAACATTGGTGCCGTTTGGGAGCACCAGCCGCGCCATCGGGTTGCGGGGAGCAAAACGGCCGTGTCGGCGGTCTTCCGGAAGGTTGAGGATTTGCCGGTTCGCGAGCCAGGTAAGCTGCGCGGCAAGCTTGTCGCGCTTGCGCAACGTCGCCGATATTGTCATCGCAAAGCCGGTTTCAAATGTGCGCGCAACCTTACCCTCGAGACGGCCAAGATGGTCCACATAAGCGATGACGCGCTCGCCCGGCTGGCCGGCCATAGGAGCGTGAAGCGCCATACCGCCCGGCGACATGTCGACAACCTGACAGGGGAATTCACGCCGGTCTGCCAGCATGTAGCGGCCAAGCAAGTTGACCTTCACGCGCTGATGGCGCCGGCGCTCCTCGGCCAGAGGCAGAATTACCGATTTGGTCAGAGGTAGTGCCATAGCTGCCGGGATCGGAAAGCGTTTATTTTCCGCAGCTAATGAGCGTATGAGCCTATCGTTAACGTTGCGTTAGTTTGTGCTGCCGCCCGGCCTGATTTCGCGCCCGCCACTGTAGACCAGAAAGCCATGCCGTATGCGCTGGCCCGCGCCGCTTCTAAATTGGGGGAGGGTGACGCCGGTGTGTATGTGACGTAGCGTCCGCAGTTCGAGCTCCACGACGGCCTCTTCGCCGAGCCAATAAGGCCGCACCAAGGGGGCAAGCGTGCCGATGGCACGAACGCGCGTGCGTCCATCATGGCCGAGCGGCAGCAGCAGCAGTTCCAGTTCGGTTTCTGCACCCTTTTCGGTCCGCCCATTCACGCCTGCGACCACGCAACTCGCCTCATTAACGACAGCGATGGCAAGGTCTGAAATCTGCGCGCGACTCGCTTCGCTCCATAGCGCGTTAAAGCCCTCTCCTTTGATTTCGCGGCCAAACAGGGCACACACGCGGGTGCCAGCAAGACGAAACCGAATCCCGTCGATGAAATCGGCTGAGAGCATAAAAGTATCGCCGAGCGCGTGGCGAATTGCACCTGGATCGATTTCGGAACGCGCCGGTGCGGAATGTTCGCCCCGCTGCCGGTTCCAATAGTCGAAAAGATGGTGCGTCGATGTGTGCTTCACGTGGCATCCTGTTCCGCCGCGGGACGCAAAATTGCGGCGCCTGTCCCCGATCGGCACAGGCGCGCCGGCATAGTGCGGCGATAGCGGTAGTGGAGCAGGGATCATGCCGCGAGCGGTATTTGGCGGCGGCGGCCCGCGGTTAGCGTTAAAACGAGAGTCGGATTGGCAAGAACAGGCGCTTATGGTCCCTTTGGCTCACTCGAGAACGCATCCACAAAGCTGCCAGCGCGCCAAAACAATTAAGAGCCCGGGGAGGCGAGGGGATGTGACCAGCCGCAAAGGCGGCAATAACCCCGCAACGTGGCTCAAGGGAGGGCGAGAGCCCTCCCTTTTTATTTGTATGCACCGATCCGGCTTGCGGCTGGGTGGTCAAGCGGCGTAACTCATGAGTCCCACCGGAACCTCGTGAGTGAATCGCGAACCGATTTTCAATATCCCGCCGGTCGTTCTCGCAGTGCTCGCGGTGCTGGCACTCGTGCATATCGTCCGCACATTGCTGTTGACCGAGCAGCAGGACATAGAATTTCTGCTGACTTTTGCTTTCATTCCGGCCCGCTACGACAGTTCAGTCGTGCTGGGAGGCGCCTTGCCAGGTGGCGGCGCCGACATCTGGACTTTCGTCACCTATGCGTTGATCCATGCGGACTGGACACATTTCGGCGTGAACGCGGTGTGGCTCCTTCCGTTCGGCAGTGCGGTCGCGCGCCGATTCGGAACGCTGCGTTTTCTCGCATTTTTCGCGGTCACATCGGCCGCGGGTGCCGCACTGCATCTCGCCACACATCCCGGCGAACAATACCCGATGATCGGTGCATCGGCGGCGATATCCGGCACGATGGCTTCGGCGATGCGCTTTGCATTCCAGCGCGGAGGGCCGCTCGGATTGTTCCGCGGTGGAGATGAGAGCGCCTATCGCGTGCCGGCGATTCCACTGACCGGCGTCCTGCACGATCCGCGTGTGCTGCTGTTCCTCGTCGTTTGGTTCGGTATCAACATCCTCTTCGGGCTCGGCTCATTTCCTGTGACCGGCAACGAGCAGCCGGTGGCCTGGCAGGCGCATATCGGTGGGTTTCTCGCCGGCCTGTTGTTGTTCTCGTGGTTCGATCGCAGGCCAGATTTGCCCCAACTTGAGGACACTGCTGCAACGCCGCATTAGCCAACCGCGCGGCGCGTGGCTGACCTCACGGAATTGCGTGTTGACGGAACCGGCGGTCCGGCGGGATCGTTGGCAATGGCCCAGACTCGCGGGTCGTCCCTGTGAGATGGGCATTTTGCGCATGATCGCTTTGAAAGGCGATCTTGTCTTAGGGAGGCTGCCATGAACGTCAAGACGATCCTGGCCGCCAAGCAACGAAACTTGGGCGGCGACATCGTCTCTATTGAACCGACGGCCAATCTCGCGGCTGCGGCAAAATTACTTTCCGCACACCGCATAGGCGCAGTCGTTATTCTCGGCGCGGGAGGGCGCCTCTCCGGAATATTGTCGGAGCGTGATATTGTGCGCGCACTCTCCGAACATGGTGCAGCAGCGCTCAACCTTCCGGTTGCTCAGGTGATGACACGCAATGTCGCGACCTGTACCGCGGATGAGGCTGTTGCCAGCATCATGGAACGTATGACAGCGGGGAAATTCCGGCACATGCCGGTGGTCGCCGACGGGCAACTCACGGGACTTATTTCAATCGGCGACGTTGTCAAACATCGCGTCGAAGAAATTGAAAGTGAATCCGAGGCGATGCGCGACTACATCCGCACCGCGTAACCGGCTTCATCCTGCGCCCGGGTCGCCCGGATGTGAGAGTGCGGTCACCGCCTCGCTGACCGCATCAAGCGCTTTTGTGGTGGCCTCACTACCGATGTCTACGGCCTCGGCGGCCCGGTGGAAATCAAACCAGCCAATACCGCCGAGTCGTGGGCTGATCAGGACATCGGGCGGATCGCCCGCAAGCCGCGCCCGCGTGATGCGGTCCTGCATGACGTTAAAGGCTTCCACCATGACGGTCGGCAGCCCGGGCCTGCCGCGGCGGCCGAAGAACTGCCGTCGCAGCGAGCGCTCCCCGCTGAACATCCGGCGAAAGCCGTTGACCTTCGCAGGCTCAGGAGCGGTGTCGTTTTCGTCGGGACCATGATTTGCGATGATCGTACCACGGCCGAACAGGTCGGAATTGAGATTGACTGCGATCACCAATCGGGCGCCGAGAGCGCGCGCGGCTGAGACCGGCACCGGATTGACCAGAGCGCCGTCGACCAGCCATCGTCCGCCGATGCGCACAGGTGGAAAAATTCCGGGGAGTGAATACGACGCACGCAAGGCTTCGCTCAGGCGGCCCCGAGTAAGCCAGATTTCATGACCGGTGTTGAATTCCGTCGCAATCGCCGCGAAGCGGATCGGAAGATCTTCGACGCGGCTTTCCTTCAAGCCCGCTTCAAGTTGCGCAGCGAGATGCCCCCCGCCGATCAAGCCGGAGCCAGACAAGCTGATGTCGAGGTAGCCGAGCACGCCGCGCACCGTCAACGTGCGGGCCCAACTGTCGAGGTTGTCCATTTCCTTGGCGGCATAGCAGCCGCCGACGACAGCACCGATAGAAGTACCAACAATCACGTCCGGCACGATGCCGTGTGCTTCCAGAGTGCGGATCACGCCGATGTGGGCAAAACCGCGAGCAGCGCCGCCACCTAGCGCAAGCCCGATGGTCGGACGCACCGTCGTCGGTTGCGGATGCGTGGAGGCTTCCGCCGCACGGTCGCCGTTTCGCGCTCGCGCGAATAAGCCCTCGAAAACCACGCGTCTTTTCTCCTTTGCCCCCGAGGCTCACGCAGCAGTGTGTCGATCCAGCGGTATTGCTGGCGAAGCCTTGTGACGGAAACGTGACGTGAATCCTGCGCCCGCAGCATTACGCAAACGTTAAATGCGGCATCAGCTCGATTGGTTCCTCAATCGCCGAAGCGCGTGACGATGGCATCGAGCTTTGGCCGGTCCCGGTCTTCGGGCGGCTTTGCCGGACGGCCGATATGAACGAAGGCTGCAACGCGCTCATGTGGCGCGATACCAAGCGCGTCGAGAACGCGCTGGTCGTAAGCATACCACTCCGTAATCCAGCTCGCGGCATAGCCCATGGCATGCGCAGCAAAGACGAGACTTCATTGCGGAGGCGCCGGCCGAGAGTTGTTGCTCCCATTCCGGAATCTTCACATGCGGACCGGCGCGGCTGACAACCGCGATAACAAGTGGCGCGCGTGAGAGACGGTTGCGCTCGAATTCTATTTGTTCGGGTTTGGCCTCGGGATGGTCGGCACGATACGTGGCCGCGATTGTGTCTCCTGCGATGGCGCGTGCAGTGCCCTCGAAGACGATGAATTGCCAGGGCGCCAGCTTGCCGTGATCGGGGACCCGGGAAGCGATTTTCAATAACGTTTCGATCTCGGACGGTGCCGGTGCCGGCCCCACCAATTCCATCGGCTTGACCGAGCGGCGGGTTTTCAGAAGCTCAAGGGCGTCAGGCATTGTTGACCTTTCAGAATTGCGCTGTTGCGACTAGCACAGCGTTAACGAGGTCACAAACAAGCGGCTAATCGGCTTGAAATCGCCTCGATTTGAGCCGAAAACATCAGCGTCATGGAAAGGGCACCCGCAACCGCCGCAATATGCGGCCGGCTACAGCCGGCGCTTATTTTGTTTTTGGTTGCGATTCATTCGTTGCCGGCACACGCCCAGGCGCCCGCCCAGAATTCGCTGTTTTCGGCGGTGCCGTCGACGGGACTGATCTCGCCGTCGCCGTCGACGCGCACAGATATCTTCGGGCCGAGCAGCCTCCCGCCGGCGCCGCCCGCCCCGAGTCCCAGCGCACCTCCTCCGACAACTGCATCGATTCCCGCGGTCCCGGCAGGCCAGGTTGCGCTTGCGTTAAGCGCGCGCTTCGGCAAGGACGCGCAGCCGATCGGCGGCGGTCTGACGTGGCGCGTCTATAATGCAAAAGCCGATGCGAACGGCAGCTTCAGGCTTGTGAAAGAAGACAAGTCATCGGCGCCGACACTGGTGCTTCCCGCCGGGGCGTACATTGTCCACGTCGGCTTTGGACTCGCGACCGCCGTCAAGCCAGTCGAGTTGCGCGGATCGAACGTGCATGAAGAGTTCGAGCTGCCGGCCGGCGGCCTGCGCATTGAAGGCAAGGTTGGAGATGTTCGCATCCCGGCAGGGCAGATTTCATTTGACGTCTACAAGGGCAGCCAGTTTGAAGCGGGCGATCGGCGGCCGATCGGCGAGCACGTGATGACCAGTGATGTCGTGGTCGTGCCTGAGGGCACTTACTATATCGTATCGAATTATGGCGATGCCAACTCGGTGGTCCGTTCTGACATTCGTGTGCAGGCTGGAAAGCTTACGGACATCACCGTCACGCACCGTGCCGCAGCCATTACGTTGAAATTGGTCACCGATCGGGGTGGTGAGGCGCTCGCCAACACTGCCTGGTCGGTGCTTACACCCGGCGGCGACGTGATCAAGGAATTGATCGGTGCGTTCCCACGGGTCATTTTGGCGGAGGGCGAATATCGGGCGATCGCTCGTAATGAGGGAAAAGTGTACGAGCGCGAATTCAAGGTCGTTACCGGGGTCGACGGCGATGTCGAGGTGCGGGCGCGCTAGCGCCGCGCTCCATCGAACTTTCTTGTACCGGACGGAATTATAGTTGTGCAGATAATTGCTAATGACCCAGTGATGGACATATTTTCCAGCTTGGATTTGAAAAAAATCGCTTTGCTCCTCGATGTGGATGGCACAATTGTCGACATCGGCCCATCGCCGACCGAGGTGCAGGTTTCCGATACATTGGTTCGGTCGCTCGCACGGTTGCACGAGCTGTCGGGTGGTGCGATCGCATTGGTGAGTGGTCGGCGGATCGGCGATCTGGATCGTCTGTTTTCTCCACTCGCGTTGCCGTCGATCGGCTGTCACGGCGCCGAGATGCGCGTTAATGACGGCGAGATCTTTTACTGGGCAAAGCCATTGCCCATCGATTTGCGCCGCAGGCTTGCGGACGCCGCCGGGATCGGACCGGACATTGTCATTGAGGACAAGGACTATTCGCTCGCGCTGCACTACCGCAAAGCTCCGGAGCATGCCGAGCAATTGCGCCATCACATCGCGGCCGCGCGCACGGCATTCTCAGCCGAACCGACCGAACTGCTGCTCGGTAAGGCAATGTTCGAAGTCAAACGGCCGGGGATCAGCAAGGGGGAGAGCATCGGGAAACTGATGGCGCACGCGCCATTCAGCGGGCGTATGCCGGTGTTCATCGGCGACGATGTCACCGATGAATCGGTTTTCGAAATCTTGCCCAAGATCGGCGGAAAGGGCTTTAGCGTCTCCCGCTATTTTCCCGGAACTCGCCGGAGTTTTCAAGGATCCGGCGCAGGTGCGCAGTGCGCTGGACTCGCTGGCCGCAAACGGGCGGGCGGGCGCATGACCCACTATGGACTCGATCTCGCGGTCATCGGCAATGGCCGTACCGCGGCATTGCTCGAACCATCGTCTCGAATCGTTTGGTGGTGCCTGCCTCGTTACGACGGAGATCCCGTGTTCTGCCGTCTGCTTTCCGGCAGCGAAGAAAAGGGCTTCACTGACGTTGTGCTCGAAGGTCAGGCCGAGCTTCGCTCCGCCTACGTACGCAACACCGCCATCGTGGTGACCGAACTGATCGACGACAAAGGTGCGGCGGTGCGTATCACCGATTTCGCACCGCGCTTCCAGAACTATGGCCGCACATTCCGGCCGCCGCAGATCATCCGCATTATCGAGCCGATCGCCGGCATGCCGCGCGTCACAATCCGCTTCCGCACCACGCACCGCTATGGCGAGCCGGTCGAGTCGCGTTCGGCGGGCAGTAACCACATGCGCTTCTGGCGCGACGAAGTGCCGGTCCGGCTGACGACCGATGCACCGCTCTCCTATGTCGAGAACGAGGCTTCGTTCATCCTGACGCGGCCAGTGCACATGGTCTTCGGCACGGACGAGCCTTTCGAGGGCTCGCTCGAAACGACATGTCGCGATTTTTGCGAGCGCACGCGTGACTATTGGCTTGAATGGGTGCGCCGGCTTGCCTTCTCGATCGACTGGCAGGACGAGATCATCCGTGCCGCCATCACGCTCAAGCTGTGCAGTTATGAGGAGACTGGCGCGATCGTCGCCGCGCTCACAACCTCGATTCCCGAGGTGCCGAAATCGGGCCGAAACTGGGACTACCGCTTTTGCTGGATGCGTGACGCCTTCTTCGTCGTGCGCGCGTTAAACCGCATCGGTGCGACCCGCACGATGGAGGATTTTATCTCGTACATCCTCAGTGTTGCTGCCGGACGGCTGGAGGAGGTGCGGCCACTCTATGGCGTCGTGCATACCGATTCTCTGGACGAGCGCACGGCGCCGGCGCTTTCCGGCTACGGCGGCGACGGCCCAGTGCGCATTGGCAATGCCGCAGTCAACCAGAGCCAGCACGATGTCTACGGCAGCATCATCATGGCGGCGACCCCAATGTTCTTCGACCGCAGGCTGCCTCGACCGGGCGATGCATCCCTCTTTCACACGATCGAGCCGTTGGGTGAGCAGGCTGCAAAGCTTGCGCTCGAACCCGACTCCGGTATTTGGGAATATCGCGGTCGTACACGTGTGCACACTCATTCGGCCGCAATGTGCTGGGCCGGCTGCCAGCGGCTTGCGGCAATCGCGAACCATCTCAACCTGCCCGAACGCGCCGCCTATTGGGCGGATACCGCTGGGCGGATCGGCGAGCAGGTGCTCAAACGCGCATGGAGCCCCAAACGCAAGGCCTTTTCGGCTGCATTCGACAGCGAAGACCTTGATGCCAGTGCGCTTCTGCTCGCCGAACTTGGCCTGGTAGCGGCGGACGACCCGCGGTTCGTGGCAACCGTTGATGCTATTGGACTTGAACTTCGGCGCGGTTTTCACGTTATGAGGTATGTCGCTGCTGATGATTTTGGCTTGCCGGAGTCGGCTTTTTTGATTTGCCGGTTCTGGCTGATCGATGCATTGTGGGAGATCGGACGGCGGGACGAAGCGCGTGACATGTTCGTCGACGCGCTTCGAATGCGAAATCGATACGGCCTTTTGTCGGAGGACGTACACCCGGTGACTGGAAAATTGTGGGGCAATTTTCCGCAGACCTACTCGATGTCAGGACTGACGTTGACGGCAATCAAGCTGTCGCGAAGCTGGGGAGACCGGTATTGGCGCGGCTCGTCGTAGTCTCAAACCGGGTCGGCGTGCCTGACCGTGCCGCGCGGGCCGGCGGGCTCGAAGTGGCGATCCGGCCCGCACTCAAGCGGCATGGCGGCCTGTGGTTCGGGTGGAGTGGCCGCGTTGCCGAAAACATGCCGCGCGCCGTCAAGTCGGTTACGCACGACAACATCACGTACTCAACGGTCGACCTGAGCAAGGACGACTACCAGGAATTCTACAACGGCTTCGCCAATCGCGTGCTGTGGCCGATACTGCATTACAGGCTCGATCTTGCCGAATTCACGCGGCGTGACCTCGGTGGTTATTTCAGGGTCAATCAATATTTCGCCGCCCAACTCGAGCCATTGCTTCAGCCTGACGACGTGATTTGGGTGCACGACTATCATTTGATTCCGCTTGCCAAGGCGCTTCGCGACCGCGGCCGCAACAACAAGATCGGCTTCTTCATCCATATCCCGTTTCCGCCGCCGGAGATCCTGACTGCACTGCCTAACCACGACCAGCTGATACCGGCGCTGTGTCATTACGACCTGGTTGGATTTCAAACCGAGGTCGATGCTGCCAATTTCTCTCGGTACATTGCCAACGAATGCGGCTTGCCGTGGGCAAGCGGCAACAGCTTTCACTTCGGCAACCGCATCGTGCAAATCGGCACGATTCCGGTCGGCGTGGAGACGGAGGCCTTCGCGCGGCTCGCGCGCCGCGCTGTCGAAACGCATTTCGTCCGTGACGTATTGGATAGCCTGTCCGGCCGCGCCATGATCATCGGTGTCGATCGGCTGGACTACAGCAAAGGCATCCCCGAGCGCATGAGTGCGTTCGAGCGCTTTCTTGCCAATTTCCCCGACTGGCGCGGCAAGGTCACCTATCTCCAGATTACGCCGCGCAGCCGCACCGGCATTCCCGAATATGCCGACATGGGGCGCGCGGTCGGGGAGGCGGTCGGCCGTATTAACGGCAACTATGGCGAGGCCTCATGGACACCGGTGCGCTACATCAACAAGGCCCACAGCCGCACGGCGCTGGCCGGACTTTACCGCGCCGCGCGCGCCGGGCTGGTCACGCCGCTGCGCGACGGTATGAACCTGGTTGCGAAGGAATTCGTGGCCGCACAAAATCCGGACGATCCGGGCGTACTTATTTTGTCGCGTTTCGCGGGCGCCGCGCATGAATGCGCGGCTGCGCTGTTGGTCAATCCGTACGATCCGGAGGGTGTCGGCAATGCCATCGATCGCGCCTTGTCGATGCCGCTGGAGGAGCGCCGTCAGCGTCACGCGTCCAACTTCAAAGTGTTAGTCCGTAATGATCTCAGCCAGTGGGCGGAGCGCTTTCTGCGCATGCTCAATCATCCTCCGGGCAGCGCCGATGCGTTGCCGCTCGCGCGGGCAGCCGGCCGGCGTTGAACGAGTGAGCTCCTTAAGACCAGATTTCACTTTTTGGTCGGCCGCAGATCAGGCGGCATCGCTTCTTCTGCAAGCGACTTGAGCGCCGCCTCGAGCGGCATCACCTCCTGGCTCTCCTTGCCGAGGCGGCGAATGGATACCGTGCGATCGGCGGCCTCCTTCCTTCCGACAACGAGGAGGACGGGCACCTTCGCAAGCGAGTGCTCGCGCACTTTGTAGTTGATCTTCTCGTTTCGAAGATCAGACTCTACACGTAGCCCAAGTTTGCGTGCGGCGATGGTTGCCTCGTGAGCATAGTTGTCGGCATCGGACGTGATGGTGGCGATCACGGCCTGTTTGGGCGAAAGCCACAGCGGCAGATGGCCGGCATAATGTTCGAGCAGAACGCCAAGGAAGCGTTCCATCGATCCGCAGATGGCCCGGTGGATCATCACCGGTGTTTTCTTTGAACCATCGGCAGCGATGTAAAAGGCTTCGAAACGCTCCGGCAGATTGAAATCGACCTGGGTCGTCCCGCATTGCCAGTCGCGGCCGATCGCGTCGCGCAGCACATATTCGAATTTCGGCCCGTAGAAAGCGCCTTCGCCGGGGTTGATCGCGGTCTTGATGCGTTGGTTGTGGCCCTGCGCCTCAATCCGCTTGAGTACGTCGCGCATGATGTTTTCGGCGTGATCCCAGGCCTCGTCGGAGCCGACGCGTTTTTCCGGCCGTGTGGAGAGTTTCACGGTGAGGTCGCCGGTGAATCCGAAATCGGTATAGGTCGACAGGATCAGATCGTTGATCTTCAGGCACTCGTCGGCCATCTGTTCTTCCGTGCAGAACACATGGGCGTCGTCCTGCGTAAAGCCGCGAACGCGCAGGAGGCCATGGAGGGCCCCCGACGGCTCATAGCGGTGCACGGCGCCGAATTCGGCCAGCCGCAGAGGTAGATCGCGGTAGGACTTGAGACCGTGCTTGAAGATCTGGATATGGCCGGGGCAGTTCATGGGCTTGATCGCGAAAATACGCTCGTCGTCCGTTTCTTCGCCGGCCGAGGTCGCCTGAAACATGTTTTCGCGGAACCAGCCCCAGTGGCCCGAGGTCTCCCATAGCGACTTGTCGAGCAGCTGGGGCGCGTTGACCTCCTGGTAGTCGCCTTTTAGCCGGCGTCGCATATAAGCGACGATTTCCTGGAAGATCGTCCAGCCGTTTGCGTGCCAGAACACTGTGCCCGGGCCCTCTTCCTGAAAGTGGAAGAGGTCCATCTCGCGGCCGAGCTTGCGATGGTCGCGCTTCTCGGCCTCCTCAATCTGGTGAAGGTAGGCGTCGAGTTCGTCCTGCTTCGCAAAGGCCGTGCCGTAGATGCGGGTGAGCATCGGATTATTGGAATCGCCGCGCCAATAGGCGCCTGCAAGCTTCATCAGCTTGAACGCGCTGCCGATCTTGCCGACCGACGTCATATGAGGGCCACGGCAGAGGTCCAACCATTCGCCCTGCTTGTAGATTTTGATCTGTTGGTCGGCAGGGATGGCGTCGATCAATTCAAGTTTAAAGGCCTCGCCCATATCGCGGAAGGTCGTCTTCGCCTTCTCGCGCGTCCACACCTCCTTGGTGAAGGGTTTGTCGCGCGCGATGATCTCGCGCATTTTCTTTTCGATGACCGGGAGGTCTTCCGGCGTAAACGGCTGATTGCGGAAGAAATCGTAATAGAATCCGTTCTCGATCACCGGGCCGATAGTGACTTGCGTCCCTGGCCAGAGCGTTTGCACGGCTTCGGCGAGCACATGCGCGGCGTCGTGCCGGATGAGCTCGAGTGCGCGTGGATCCTCGCGCGAGATAAACTCAATCTTGGCGTCGCGATCGATTGGGTCGGTGAGGTCGGCGAGAGCGCCGTCGAGCGCCATGGCCACCGTGCGCTTGGCTAAAGATGGCGAAATGCCTTTGGCGACGTCGAGACCGGTTGTGGCTGAGGGGTATTCGCGGCGTGCGCCGTCTGGAAAGGTCAGCGCGACCATCAGAGTCTCCTGTGCTCACTCGCTGCCTACGAATGCAGGTAAGCGTGGAACTCGATATAGCAGCCGAATCGCGCCGCGCAACTAGGCGTGCGGGGTGTCGTTGGCGCGATGCCATCGCCCATATCGCCATGGCAGATACCAGCGGGACTGCTCGGGCAGGGCGGTCGGCACGAAATCAAGTCCGGACGTTCCCCACGGGTGGCATCGCATGATGCGCGCGAAAGTCATCCAGCCGCCCGCCCACAATCCGAAGCGGCCGATGGCTTCGTCTGCATATTCCGAGCAGTTCGGTAAATGCCGGCAGCGTGGTCCGATCAATGGCGACAGCGTGACCCGATAGACCGCGACAAACCCACGGCCAACCATTTGGGGCAGGCGGGCAAGTGCTTGAAATTTCGTACTGAAGACCATTCAAGTTCCAGTGGAAGTTTAGATGGAGCGCCCCGCGGGGGTTCCATGCCGCGCCAAGTCAATGGAACTTCTTGGCTTTCGAAGCTATAGCGACTTTTTTACACTAGACCCGAATCTCGCAACTGCACTAAGACGTAAGCGCGCGGGGGTATTTCAGCGCTGCCAAGGCCCAGCCAGAACGTGGACAAACCACGCCAGAAGACGGGCCGGTAGCGAGACAGGGGTAGAATGAACCGATCCGTCTCGATCGCTGCGCTCGCTTTGGCGGCGCCACTGACATTGCTGCCGGGTTCTCTCCGCGCGTCCGATCGGGCGCTGCCGATGCGTTTTGAATTGCGCGTGCAAGGGCCCGCCGAGGTTTGCGGCAGCAACTGCAAGACATTCATCGCGGCATCCGGTGCAATCACCGCGGACACTCCACGTCATTTCATTCTGTTCGCGCAAAACCACGACGTTGTTGGCGCGACCGTGGTTCTGAATTCGGATGGCGGGTCGGTGCACGGTGCGATCGCCCTCGGACGCGAGTTGCGCAAGCTCAAGCTCGCGACCACGGTCGGCAGTCTTGTCGATCTTCCTGCGGACAGTGAGCATCAGCCGCGCGTGACGTTTTTGCCGCAAGCGGATTGCGAGTCGATGTGTGCCTTTGTGCTGCTTGGCGGTGTGCGCCGATCAGTGCCGGCAAAGTCGCGCGTGATGGTGCACCAGATATGGCTTGGCGACCGGCGCGAAGATCCGACAGCCGCTGGCTATTCGGCGGAGGACCTCGTGTTGGTCCAGCGGGATATCGGACGACTTGCGCGCTATACCGCCGACATGGGTGCATCCGGCGATTTGCTGGAAGTTGCGTTGCGCATTCCGCCATGGGAGCCGATGCATGCGCTCACGCGCGATGAACTGCGGCTTACCAGGTTAACGACCGAGGATGCCGATGCCCCGGCCGCAGCCGCGACCGTCGCGACATCCTCGCCGGCGTCGGTGTCGCAACCTGCTCCCCGCGCCACCAATGGTTTGCAGGCCACTCCCATCAGCGAGCAAAGATGGTCGCTGGTGGATCGCGCGGGCGTGGCAACTCTCGCGCGGCGTCATCCTCTTACGGTTGAGGGTGAGGAGATCGGAACCTTCGACCTTGTTGTGGGTTGCGGGCCGAACGGCGACGCCTACGACGTCAGCTATATCGAGCGTCGGCACCGTGGGGAGCAAACAGACGTGCCGGCTGCGCTCGACTCGATCAGCCTGAGGGTCGGCACCAATTCGGCAATGCTGAAAGTCGTCTCGACCGAAAGACGCAAGGCGCCCGACGAGCTCTTGACGTACGCAACCGCGCGCGTGCCTTCCACGCTGATCAGCGCCTTTGCGGCAATGGGCAGTCATTCGATGGTGATCAAGACTCAGAGCGCACAGCTCGTCACGGGAATTCGCCTCGGTAACACCGGCGCCTCCCAAAATCTGCCGCGCCTGTTGGCCGGATGTCGTAAGCCGTCAGGCGACCGGGCCGAACTGCCACGGACAAAGACCGGCGGTCTGGCTGCTGCAAAGTAACTATTCGGCGGCCTGCGCGCGCTTGTTGCCCGACCGTCCCTCGATCTGATCCAGGGCCGACACGACGGCATCGAAGGTGAGCATGGTCGAGGCGTGGCGCGCTTTGTAGTCCCGCACCGGCTCGAGCACGGCAATGTCAGCCCATTTGCCGGCCGGCGGGGGGCCGTTTTCCTTCAGCATCTTTCGCACTGTTTCCCGCAATTCACGCAATTCGTCAGATCTTGCGCCGATCACGTGTCGCGCCATGATCGAGGACGATGCCTGCCCAAGCGCACAGGCTTTGACGTCATGGGCGAAATCGCTCACGAGGCCGTTGCTGACCTTCAGATCCACCGTGACCGTTGACCCACAAAGCTTTGAATGCGCCGTCGCCGTTGCATCGGGCGCGGGTAACCGGCCCAAACGGGGGATGTTGCCCGCGAAGTCGAGGATTCGGGCGTTATAAACGTCGTTAAGCATGGGTGATCTACCGAATATCCAACGCTGGCGGATTGCCTCGGCCGCGCAAAAGAATATATAGGGGCTGACCCGATGGCGCGAGAAGGGGTTCTTGGCGTCGGCATGGCATCAAGCCATGTTGGGAATGGGAATGCGGCGTCCAGATGCCATGGTCGGACAAAAATCGTCCTGCCGTGCAAAAACTGACGCGGCCACCCCGGTGACACATCCGGCACTGCCTTCGCGGGCGAGCGCCGGTCGAACGGAGAGACCCGTCATGGACGCAAAGAATACCAACGTTAAGCCGTGGCCGAAGCAGGGCCTGTCAGATCATGTGCGGGCGGCGCCTGCGCCGGTCGAGCCGCGGCCGTCACGCGAGCAGGCGGAAGCTGCTGTGCGCACGCTCATCGGCTATGCCGGCGATGATCCGACACGCGAAGGCTTGCTGGAGACCCCAAAGCGCGTCGTCGGAGCCTACGACGAAATCTATCAGGGGTACCGTGAGTGCCCCGTCGAGGTTCTCGACCGTACGTTCAGTGAAACCGGCGGCTATGACGATTTCGTGCTGGTGCGCGACATCGGCTTCAATTCGCATTGCGAGCATCACATGATGCCGTTTTACGGCAAGGCGCACGTCGCCTATATGCCGGTCGACCGGGTCGTGGGCCTGTCGAAGCTTGCACGGCTGGTCGATGTCTACGCGCGCCGCCTGCAGACGCAGGAACATCTCACCTCGCAGATCGCCACCGCGATCAACGAGATTCTGAAACCACGCGGCGTTGCGGTCATGATCGAAGCCGAGCATATGTGCATGTCTCTGCGTGGCGTGGAAAAGCCGGGCGCGCTGACTGTGACGACGCATTTCGCCGGTGCGTTCCGCGACGATCCGGCCGAGCAGGTGCGCTTTATGACAATGTTGCGCGGCGCTCAGCGGTAGCAGCGCGTTAGTATCTAGCATTGCACGAAGTGGTTGCCGGGTCTGGCCCGGCAATTCATGATGGCGTGACTATTGGCACCCGTTTCCATGACGAATAAACCGGCTGACATCGAGGAAGGCTTGGCCTTCACACCGAAGTTCGACGCCAACGGTTTGGTCACCGTGGTCGTCACGGACGCCAAGTCGGGCGACGTGCTGATGGTTGCTCACATGGACGAAGAGGCCATCAGAAAAACTGTCGCGAGCGGTGAGGCCTGGTACTACAGCCGCTCACGCAAGAAGCTTTGGAAAAAAGGCGAGACGTCGGGACATACGCAGCGTGTGGCCGAATTGCGCGTTGATTGCGACCAGGACGCGCTCTGGCTCAAAGTCGAACAGGTGGGCGAGGGCGCGTGCCATACCGGCCGTCGCTCGTGCTTCTACCGCGCGGTGCCGTTGGGCAAAGCGGGCTCGGTCACGCTTGAATTCCGTGACGCTGAGAAGCGCTTCGATCCGGCAAAGGTCTACAAGTAGTCGCTCAGCGTTTCACGCTTGCCAGCAGCGCCTGCGCGCGCGCGAGGTGCGGCCGATCATACATCTTTCCGTCGAGGCCGACGGCACCCGCGCCGGGCTTTGCCGCAAACGCTGCGACCACTGCCTTCGCCTTCTCGATTTCCGCCGGGGTCGGCGTGAACACCTCATTGATCACCGGCACCTGGGCCGGGTGAATGGCGAGCCGCCCCGTAAAGCCGTCGCGGCGCGCGGCTACGGTATCGCGGCGCAGGCCATCCGAATTGCGGAAGTCGACGTAGACCGTTTCGATGGCCGGCACTTTGGCCACGGCCGCCGCGTAAAGGCACATTGAGCGCGCGAGACGATAAGGCTCGGTCAATTCTCCGTGCGCGTCCCGATTTGTCTCCGCACCCAGTTCGGCTGAAAGATCTTCTGGCCCCCATGTCAGTCCGATCAGGCGCGGGCTCGCGTTGCGGAAATTGCCGGCGGCAAAAAGCCCTGCTGCCGATTCAACGGCCTGCGCCAGAATCTTGATCTGCCCTTCGGGCACGCCGGCGATGGCTTCACGGGCCGTGAGCTTTGCGTCGAGATGGACAATGCTCGGCGCGCCTTCGGCCTTCGGAAAGACAACGGCGTCCGGCTTGCCGGCGACGATTGCATCGAGATCGGCGTCGGTCATGCCGGTATCCAGGCCATTGATGCGGACGAGCAAGCGCGGGCGTTGTGTGGCGGCGCCGGCTTTCTTGAGAAACTCAAGCGCCGCCTCACGGGCAGCCGGTTTGCGCTCCGGAACGATTGAATCTTCAAGATCTACAATCACGGCGTCTGCCCCGCTCGCCAGTGCCTTGTCGAGCTTGGGGCCACCATCGGCTGGGACGAACAGAAGGGAGCGCATGTGCCGGTCCTTGTTGAGCTTTTTCAATTTACCCGAAATACCGCCCGTGTGCGCGATTTTGGCGCAGGAATTATCGAAGGTCGTACGGGGTTTGGGGGCGGAGGAGGTATCACCCATGCAAATCAGAAATCTCATAACGCTTTCAGTCGCTGTCTTCGCCGCCGGTTATGCAACGACTGCCGTAGCGCAGGCGCCTGCACAACAGCCGATGTTTGTGACCACTAAGGTTGACGGCACCGACAACGTCTACATCTTCCGGTATCAAAACCATCAGGCGATGTTCATCGTCACACCCGCCGGTGTGATCGTCACCGATCCGATCAGTTATGGCCGCCCGCAGGCGGCGCAAACCTATCTGGACGAGATCCGCAAGATTACCAAGGCGCCAATCAAGTATCTGATCTATAGCCATCATCACTACGACCACATTGCCGGCGGAAAAGTTTTCAAGGACGAAGGCGCCACCGTGGTCGCGCATCGCCGCGCCAAGGAACGCCTCGCCCAGCTCAAAGGTCTGGATGTCGTCGTGCCCGACCAGGTCGTGGACGGCAAGCGCACGATCAAGCTCGGTGGCACGACGCTCGACCTCGTGTACACCGGCCGCAATCATTCGGACTCGACAATCGTGATGCTGCTGCCCAAGGAAAAGATCCTGTTCGCGGTCGACTTCAACTCGCTGGGCTCGGTGCCCTCACGCCTTGGCGTGAACGACTCCTACCCGATCGAATGGGAAGCGTCACTGAAGCGCACGCTGGCGCTCGGCTGGGAGCACATGATCCCGGGTCATCCCGGCCCAGGCGGCCGGCTTGGCACCAGGCAGGACATGGAGCAGCAAGTTGCCTTCATGACTGACTTGGCTGCGGAGGTGAAAGCGGCGGGTCAGTGCGGCAACATTCGAATCAAACGGCAGGCGAACGAAAATTCCGCTGTCTGGGCCTGAATTGAATTGATCTTGCTGTTCTGACTCCCTATCTTCAGTTTTCACACAGCCTGAGTTGCCGGGCCTTTTTTATTTCGGTCGCATCCGCATGAAGGCTTGGCGGTGACATTCCGCGACAAGGGTGCCGTCCTGCTTGAAAGCCTTATGGTGGAATTCGACGATCCCTGCGCCGGGACGCGACTTCGACTCGCGCTTGCTCACGACCTGCGTGGTGCAGTGGATGGTGTCGCCTTCAAAGAGCGGATTGGGAAACTTCACATCGGTCATGCCGAGATTGGCAATCGTGGTACCGACTGTCATATCAGAGACTTGGATGCCGATCATGAGACCAAGCGTGAACAAGGAGTTCATGAGCGGTTGGCCCCATTCGGTTTCGGTTTCGCAGAAGTGCCGATCGATGTGCAGCGGCTGCGGATTGAGCGTCATATTCGAGAACAGCATGTTGTCCATCTGCGTGACCGTGCGCGTGTAGCGGTGCTCGTAAGTCTTGCCGAACTCGAAGTCCTCAAAATAGAGGCCACCGCGCTTATGCCGCTCGATCGTTCCAACCATCAGTATCCTCCAAGACCCTTCGTAGTCGGCCGTTTGTGGGACCTATTAACCATTCGTTTACCATAATTCCCCATGCTCGGCAGGCCCGCGAGAGCCGGCGCGTCGCGTCAGTCGCCCATCCAACCGAGTTTCAATCAGGCGCAACCCGATGGCCGTCAATCCGGCTACTGCCAGCGCGGCACCGCAAATTACCGGCGCGATCCGACAGGCCGCACAGTCGACCGGGATCAGCTTCGAGTATCTGCTGACGACGGCGAAGATCGAGTTCGAATCTCAACCCGTCGGCGCAAGCGTCGACATCGTCAGCGAAAGGCCTCTATCAGTTCATCGACCAGACCTGGCTCGGTACCATGAAGCAGGATGGGGCCGCACTCGGGCTCGGCCGCTTTGCCGACGCCATCACCCGCGCGCCAGATGGACATTACGAAGTTGCCGACCCTGCAGTGCGGGCGGCGATCCTGCGACTGCGCACAGATCCGCAGGCAAGTGCAATGCTTGCGGGCGCGCTGACGCGCACCAATGCCGCCTCGGTGGGTACGAATATCGGTCGGCAGCCGACCAACGGAGAACTCTATATCGCACATTTTTTGGGAGCCGACGGCGCGGGCAAATTGATCAACGGCGCAGCCAGCCGGCCACAGGCGAGTGCTGCAGCCATGTTTCCGCATGCTGCCGCGGCCAACCACAACATTTTTTACGACAATCATGGGCGCGCCCGTAGTGTCGGCGAAGTCTACGGCAAGCTCACGCGCCTTTTTGATTCCGCGCAGGCCGTGGCCTTCGCGCAGGGCGGCATAACCCAGCCGGCTATCGCTCGATCGGGTGCCGCACCGCCTTTGGCACCGCCGGTGACGGTGGCTGCGCTGCAGGTCAAAGCCGTGCCGGCGCGCACCGCGCGCCTGGCCACGGCGCCACCGAATTCCACCGGCGCCGATCCCGACGCCCGATACGGCAGGGACGACACAGGCACTCGCGCGCGCCAGCGAGCAATTGCCTCCACCTCCGGCGCGGCGGCCGTCTTTCCAATCAATGTTTACCGACCGGGTTAGTCAGCCTTTGGCGCCGACCGTGGCCACCCTGTGGGGAATCCCGCCGAGCGGTAGTCCGCAAACCGGGCGGGCGGTGCAGGTGTTCGACCTCTTCAGCGACATGCGGCCCAACGAGCGCAAACTCGGCGATAAGGCCTGAAGAGCAACCGCGCCCGTATGCTTAACGGTCTCTCAATTTCTATGGTGAACGCTTTGTTAAGTCTCATTCGTTAGGCTGACGATTGCCGCCAAAGGGGCCGGCTTCGGTAGCGTCGATAGTGCCATGATTGTTCGTCAGTTTTTACATTGGGTCCGCCAGGCGCCAGCCGGTGAGCGGGCGGAGGCAACATCCGCCCTGGCGCGCGCCTACCTTTACTCCGATCTGTCATCTGACGATCGCGCCGCCGCTGAAGGCGCCATGATCATGCTGCTCGACAACTCGTCGTCTTTGGTTCGGCGTGCGCTTGCCGATGCCTTGGCCGCCGACGAGAACGCGCCGCGGGTCGTCGTTCGTGCCTTGGCAACCGATCAGCCGGACGTTGCCCTTCCGGTGCTGACGCGCTCGCCATTGCTGCTTGAAGACGATCTGGTCGACCTGATTGCGACAGGTCAGGCCGATGTTCAGGTTGCGATCGCCTCGCGCGCGTTTTTGCCGCGCTCGCTCGCCGCGGCCATCGCCGAGGTGGCCGGGCCGGAAGCCTGTCTTGCGTTGCTTGAAAATCCAGACGCCGACATTGCGCCGTTCTCGATGGATCGCATCATCGACCGCTTCGGCCATCACGCTCCGATCCGCGAGACCATGATGGCGCGCGACGACTTGTCGATGGCCATGCGCCAAGCCTTGCTCTCCAAGCTGTCACAAACGCTCGCCGGCTTTGTCACGGCGCGGCATTGGATGGGGCCCGAGCATGCCGAATATGCGGCGCGGGAGGCATGCGAGAAAGCGACCGTCGCGCTCGCTGCCGACACGGACTACGAAGAGGTGGGGGCACTGGTCCACCACCTGCGCCAGAGCGGCCAGTTGACGGCGGGGATGCTTCTGCGCGCGCTTCTCTCGGGAAACGTCGTTCTGTTCGAGGAAGCGCTTGCCGAGTTGTCTGACATGCCGATTGACCGCGTGACCGGCTATATCCACGACAAGAACATCTCCGGCTTCCGCGCGTTGTACCGCAAGGCGGGGCTGCCCGATGCGGCATATCCGGCGTTCCGCGAAGCGTTGGAGGCGATCCGGGCCGGCTTACTGGTTGGCGAACAGGGTGGAGCAGCACGATTAAAGCGCCGGGTGGTCGAACGGGTCCTCAACGCGTGCGCCGATGAGCGTAGTGCGGATAACGTTTCATTGCTGGCATTGCTGCGGCAATTTGCAGTCGAAGCAGCACGCGAAGAGGCGCGCCTGTTCTGCGACGACCTCGTTGCAGATGCCTGCATCATACAGGCCGACCACTTCGAGCAGGCGCAGCTCGCTGCCGCCTGAAGCTATCGGGGAACGATCGACGGACTGTTGAGCTGCTTGAGCACCTCGGGACGGTCCCGGTTTGCCTTAACGAGGAAATCGTCGGTGATTTCCCGCAACTGCGTCGTCAACGCGGTGGCCAGCTTCTGCGCATCGGAGTGTCCATATTCGCGGCAGATCGCGCGCACAGCATCGACGTGCTGTTCGATAAGCGCGCGGGGAATTCGGCCCGGATCCGGCGCGTGCTCGATGAGCCGGCAAAGGCTCTCAGTCACGGACGCCACCGCCGGATAGCCGAAGGTCGCCGCTTCACCCTTGATGTCATGGGCGGCGCGAAATAGGGCCTCTTTGTTCGATTCGGAGAATCCGTTGCTCACGATATCGCGCCGGGCGTGGTCGAGCCGCTCGCATTCCGAATCCATCCAGGCGCCGAACTCAGGAGCGAGCGCGGCAAGCGCCTTCTCGGCGCGGGCAATAGGATCCTCGTTGCCGTCCTCCGGTGATGCCATCGAAACGGCCGTGCGCAACTTGTTTTTGGGCACGATGACCTCGTGGTCGCCGTGATTGACGACCGAAACCTTGTCTTTTGAACGGGACATTCCTGCCGCCTTTGTCAGACCGGGGCGCGTGCCTTTTCCAGCAACGGAGTCTGTCGGATGATGTCGGCCTTGCCGCCCTTGCGCCGCTCCGGCCCGATGTAGTTCGCGGTCGTGTTGCGGCGGCGATCCGGTCCGAAATAGGTCTTGGTCTTGATGAACGGACGCGGATTGGCGACCACGTTGATGATGCGTTGGTAAAGCGCCTTGGCCGAGATCGGCTTGGCGAGAAACTCGGTCACGCCGGCATCACGCGCTGCCATCACGCGTTTCTTCTCCGAGTGGCCGGTGAGCATGATGATCGCCACGTAGGGATTAGCGTTGGCGCCGGGCTGGCGGATCATCTGCATCAGCTCGAGGCCGTCAAAGATCGGCATGGCCCAGTCGGTGATGACGATGTCCGGGATGTAGTGCGTGAACGCCTCGAGGCCGGCCGCGCCGTCTTCCGCCTCGTAGACTTCGCGCGCGCCGAAGCCATGCAGCAGTGTGCGCAGGATGCGGCGCATGTGCGCATTGTCGTCGATGACGAGGAAACGCAGACGGTTGAAATCGATACGAACCATGGTGCCCCAGCCCGGGCACGACACGGGAGCCCGGTACCGTAATCGCCAAGCTACCGGGGCGCCGTTAACGAATGGTTTAGCATGCTGGCTGGCGGCAGTTTGGTTGTGCTGGGCGGATCAAACGACCGTCTTCATCCGCGCGATTGCGGTCGTGATGACCTCGTCCATAGATGCCGACCACCACCGGTTCGAGAAGATCTCGACCTCGACGCAGCCGCCGAAACCTTGCGCTTCGACGGCGGCCCGAATGCGCGGGATCTCGATGATGCCGTCACCCATCATTCCGCGGTCATTGACGGTGTCGGCGGTCGGGACCAGCCAGTCGCAGACGTGAAACGCCAGCAGGCGGCGAGGGCCTGCGCGCTCGATCTGGGCCATCAATTCGAAATCCCACCAGACGTGGTAGACGTCGACGGCAACGCCGAGCATCCCGCTGCGCGCCGGATCGATGCGGTCGCACAGGTCGAGCGCCTGCCGCATCGAGTTCACACAGGCGCGATCGGCGGCGGTCATCGGGTGCAGCGGCTCGATCGCCAGCGGCATTCCAGCCGTGCGGGCATATTCGAAAAGCTCCGCGATGCCGTCTTCGACCTGCGCATGCGCGGCGGCGATGTCCTTGCTCGGCGTGCTGCCGGGACGGGAATACTGGGGAAGGCCTCCCGCGACCAGCACAAGACACGGCGCGCCCAGCGTCTTTGCCTCATCCACCGCGCGCCGGTTGTCGTCGCGCGCCTCGTTACGGCGGGTTGCGTCGGCCGTGAACATCCCCCCGCGGCAATATCCGGAGAGCTGAAGCCCGGCGTCGCGGATTGCCTTGGCGGCGCGATCGATGCCGGTCGTCGCCACCTGATCGCGCCAAGGGTCGATCGCGCGAATGTCGTGCCGCGCGCAGGCCTCGACGATGTCAAGCAGCGCGCCCTGCTTACGCACGGTCGCGGTGTTCAGCGACATCCAGCGATGGTCGCCGCTCAGATCGCGCATCAGGGTTCGATTCCGCGCGCGGCCAGTACCGTCCGCATCCGCGCAACCGCGAGATCGGGATCACGCAGGAGTCCGGCCTTGTCGGCAAGACGGAAAATATCCGCGAGATGCACGGTCGAGCGTGCGCTTTCCTGGCCTCCGACCAGCGTAAAGTGATCCTGATGGCCGTTGAGATAAGCCATGAACACGACGCCGGTCTTGTAGAAGCGGGTGGGGCTGCGGAAGATGTGACGTGACAGCGGCACGGTTGGCGCGAGAATTTCGTGGAAGCGGTCGTTGTCGTTGGCTGCAAGCCGCACAAGTGCCGCCGAGGCAGCCGGCGCTATCACGTCGAAGATGCCCAGCAGCGCGTGCGAATAGCCCTGGCTGTCTCCGGCAATCAGCTCGGCGTAGTTGAAATCATCGCCGGTATACATCAGCACGCCTTGCCGCAGGCGCCGGCGCATCGCGATTTCCTTGTCCTTGTCGAGCAGCGATATCTTCACGCCGTCGACCTTGGCGGCGTGCTCGTTGATGATCTCGACAGCGGTCGCCATGGCGCTGTCGGCGTCGGCCGAGCCCCAGTAACCGGCCAGCGCAGGGTCGAACATGTCGCCGAGCCAATGGATGATCACAGGCTCGCGCACGCCCTGCAGAATTCGTCCGTAGACTTTGGCGTAGTCGGACGGTGACCGTGCCACCTTTGCCAGCGCCCGGGAGGCCATCAGCACGATCCGTCCGCCGACCGCCTCGATGGCTTCGACCTGCTCCTCGTAAGCACGGATCACATCGTCGACGCCGCGCGCATTGGCTGGATCGAGCTGATCGGTGCCGCAACCTGAGAAGACCAGGCCGTTGCACGCCTTCGCCGCAGCGACGGAGCGCTTGATGAGCTCCAGCGAGGTCGGCCAATCGACGCCCATGCCGCGTTGCGCGGTGTCCATGGCTTCGGCGACGCCGAGGCCGAGCCCCCAAAGGTGCTCACGAAACGCAATGGTCCTGTCCCAATCGATCGCACAATCGAGCCACGGATCGTTGTCCGCATTGGGATCTGCGACGACATGGGCCGCGGCGAACGCAACGCGGTTGAGCTTTGCGCTCTGCCGATCAGGAAAATGCTTCGGCTCGGACAGCTGAAACGTTTCCAGCGAGCGATCTGCGCGAGGCAACCTGATTGCGCGCGTGCGCAAGGATTTGTCCATGCGGTTCATCGTCATTCTCCTTACAGCGCGGGGATGTCGACCCAGCGCCGCTCTTTCCAGCTCTTGGTTGCGCACTCCACCAACTGCAGTCCTTTTGCGCCCTCGCGCAGGGTGTATTTGTACGGCGCGTTTTCAGTCACGTGGCGGATGAACATCTCCCATTGCGCCTTGAAGCCGTTGTCGAAGGTCGTGAAATCGGGCACCGGCTGCCACGACGCATAAAGATCCAGCGTTTGCTTCTGATCGGGGTTCCAGACCGGCCGTGGCGTTCCCTGCCGCGACTGCATCATGCAGTCGTGCAGGCCGGCGATGGCAGAGCCGTGCGTGCCGTCGACCTGGAACGTAACAAGGTCGTCGCGATAGGGGCGCACGCACCACGACGAATTGATGTGGGCGATGATTCCGCCATCGAGCTGAAAGGTCGCATAGGCCGCGTCATCCGCGTCGGCCTTGTATGACTTGTCGTCTTCGTCCCAGCGTTGGGGAATATGCGTGGTGCCGATGCATGAAACAGCCTTCACCTCGGCGAACGTGTTGTCGAGCACGTAACGCCAGTGGCACAGCATGTCCAGGATGATGCCGCCGCCTTCGGCGAGCTTGTAATTCCATGACGGCCGCTGGATCGGTCTGCAGGTCGCCCTCGAACACCCAGTAACCGAACTCGCCACGCACCGACAGCATGCGGCCGAAAAATCCGCTATCGCGCAGGAATTTGAGCTTCATCAGGCCCGGCAGGAAAATCTTGTCCTGCACGACCCCGTGCTTGAGCCCCGATTTCTCGGCGAGCTCGCAGGCCTTCATGGCCTCGGCAAGCGTGGTCGCGATCGGTTTCTCGCAGTAGATATGTTTGCCGGCGGCGATCGCCTTTTCGAGCAATGCGGGCCGCATCTGCGTGGTCGCGGCATCGAAGAAGAGTTCGTCGTCCTTGTTGGCCAGTGCCTTGTCGAGATCGGTCGACCAGCGTTCGACGCCGTGCTGTTTCGCAAGCGCCGCCGTCTTGTCCGCATTGCGGCCGATCAGGATCGGATCCGGCATGACGTGGTCGCCGTTCGCAAGCCTGACGCCACCCTGGGCGCGGATTGCGAGAATGGAGCGGATCAGATGCTGATTGGTCCCCATCCGGCCGGTGACGCCATTCATGATGATTCCGAGACGTCTCGTCGTCACGATGCGAACTCCTTGAATTCATTTTTTCGACTGCGTGTTGATCCGATTTGCGCAGGTTCCAGCGCGCAGGCGAAGCCGGGCGCTGCGAGCGAGCCGGTCGCGATCGCGCCGTCACGCACCGAAAGCCGCACCGTGCCGCTCGATCGTTCGTAGAGGTCGGGATGTGCAGTGAGGAAGGCGCTGCGCCTCCTGCGCAGGCGTGTCGGCGAAGCCGTCGACGTAATGGTGACCGTTGCGCTCGGCATGGGTGAGGCCGTGAAAGGCGACGAGCGCCGTGTCCTGCTGGACGCGCGAGGCCCGGCCTGGCAGGTTAGATCTTCCGCCGCTGACGAAGTAATCGCTGGCCGCTTGCTCCACTGGCCGCGCGGGCGCCGTTGAGAAGTGACTTGTAAAGTACCTTTGCAGGATTTGATGGACACGCCGCGATAACCGAGCGCTTTCGCGCGCGGAAAAGCGTCGTAGCTGTCGTCAGCTTCGTCGATGATGAAGTGCAGCGTCAGTCCGACGAGCTGCCCGAGATGCGAACTTCCAGGTGTTTTCGCGCGCGAACGGCTGCTCGATATAGAGGAGACGCTGGCAAGTGGTGCGAGCGCTGGATCGTTTCGGATCGTATCGACCAATGTGCGCAGATCGTCGAGGCTTTGATACTGCTCGTTTGCATCGGCGGTGGCGCGATAGTCGAGCGTCGCCAAGCGCATCGACGATGTCGGTCAACCGTGCGCGTCCTTGGCCGGATCGCCGCAGAGCTTGAGCTTGAAGTACCGGTAATCGTCGCGCATCGCCTCGCGGATGCTATCGATCGAGTCGAGCATGCCGACGGTGTAGCGAACGGCGATGCGCGGCGAAGGGACAGCGGCGCGCCAGAAAGGCCGTGATAGTGCCGTCATCCAGATCGGGCGTTAGCCGTTGCGTCGAGGCCGGCGATATTGCCGCGCACGCCCGCTGAAAAAATCGACTTCTCGCGCGCGCAGAAGAGCATCGAGCATGGCCTTGTCGATTTCCGCCGCGCCGAACGCGGCGGCCAGTGGCGGAATGCCGGCTTCGCCGCATTCTTGCGACCTGCGCACCGTATGCACGCGGCATGAAGGCCGAACGCCGTGTCGAGCGGAGCATTGCCGAGATAAATCGCCCGGGCGATCTCGGCCGACTGCCGAAGCTGTTGCGACGGTTTCGTCGGCCGACAGCTTCGGATCCTTGTTGAACCATTTCGGCACCATCAACTCGGCGGTGGCGCCGATCGCTGCACTTGCCATCCACCTCGATCCCCAGGTGCACGAATAGCTGTGACCGCCTCGTTCACCGTCACCGCGCCGAAGCGGAACGGATGTCGCGAACGGCACTCGTCGTTCCGAAAAGCTAGATGGTTTTCACCGCGAGTTGAGGCGCCATTTGATGACATGTCAGTCAATCGAGATGCGCTTCAGAGAAATGCGCGCGAATTGTCTGCGTGAGCTCGACGAAGGCTGGATCGGACAGCACGTCGAGCGAACGCGGGCGGCGCAGCGGCACGTCATAGACGGCGGCGATACTGCCCGGACGTTGCCGACATCACCATCACGCGGTCGGCGAGAAAAACGGCCTCGGGGATCGAATGGGTGATGAGCAGGACGGTCTTCTGGGTCTCGCGCTGGATGCGCTGCAGTTCGACATTCATGCGTTCGCGCGTCATGGCGTCGAGTGCGCCGAACGGCTCGTCCATCAGCACGATCTTCGGGTCGTGCACCAGCGCGCGGCAGATCGAGGTGCGCTGCTGCATGCCGCCGGACAATTGCCAGGGATATTTGTTCTCGAAATCCTGCAGTCCGACCATCTTGAGCAAGGCGTGGGCGCGCGGTTCGTAGACCTCGCGCGGCAGGCCTTTGACCTCGACCGGCATCATCACGTTGCGGAATACGCTGCGCCACGGCAGCAGCATCGCGGTCTGGAACACGATGCCGACGCCGCCGTGCGGCTTGGTGATCGGTCGTGGCTTTCGACCCGGATTTCGCCTTCGCTCGGCGGTAGGAGGCCGGCGATCATCTTCAGAAAGGTCGTCTTGCCGCAGCCGGACGGCCCGACCACGACGACAAACTCGCCATCGCCGACCGTGAAATCGATCGGACGCAACGACGGCACCTCGCCGTCGCGCGTTCGATAGGTTTTCGAGACGCCCCGTAACTCGATGACAGGGCGCTCTCGATTTCAGCAGCTGGAGCCACGACCTTTATATTGCCCGCAGCCATCGCGGCTCATCAGCTGCTCCGCCGGGCAGATAGGCGTTGGTGTAATAGTTCTTGAGCTCGTCCTTCGCCTTGGTTTCGAGTCCGCCGTATTCGACCATGACGTCGACGGTTGTCCTTCATGTTGGCGTCGGACTGACGTTGAAGGGACGGTTCTTCTTGCCCGATGGATCCTTGTAAAGCGGGATCGTCAGCTCGAAACCCTGGGTCAGCGTCTCGATCTTGCCGCCCTTCGGGTTGGCATTGAGGATTGCCTGTGCTGCATCCTTCGGATGCTTCGAGGCCTCCTCGAGCGACTTCGTCGCGGCGGCCATGAAGCGCTTCACCAGTCCGTATTCTCCTTCAGCCAGTCCTTGTTCACGATCGACGCCAGAGCTGACCAAGTTGACGCCGTAGTCGGCGAACTTGATCGGGAATACGTCCTTTCCGGTCGCATCCTTGATCTTCATGCTCTGATCCATGACGTAGCCGAGCAGCAGGTCGGCCTGGCCGTTGATGACCGCATTGAGCTTGGTCGTGGCGTCGCCCGACACCGTCTTGAAGTCGCTTTCCTTTAGGCCGGTCTTCTTCAGGAACAGCGGCCAGATCTGCGACATCGAATCGCCCGGCGTAGTGGCGACGGTCTTGCCCTTGATGTCTTCCGGTTTTCTGATGTTCTTTTCGAGCAAAGCCCATTGCCGACATCGGATTGGTCTGCAGCGCGACGCCGACCGCCTCGACGGGCGCGCCCTTGACGGCGGCGCGCATCATGGTCGGCACATCGACATAGCCGAACTGCACGGTCTTTGCGGCGACGACCTGCGTCACCGTGCCGGAGCCGCGGCCTTCCTGGATTTCAAGGTCGATACCGACGTCGCTGAAATAGCCCTTTTCCTTGCCGTAGTAGAACGGCGCGTGCTCGCCATAGACGTACCAGTTCAGCATCAGCGTCACCTTGTCGGCCGCGAAGGCGGGGCCGGCAAGCAGCACGGCAAATAATGCCGCGACGATCGATCTCAACATGATGTTCCTCCCGTTTTTGTTTTCAATGACGATTGTTAAGCCGCAACGATGAAGTCCTGACGCTGACTGGCGTGCCAGGGAATGGCGAGTCCGCTCGATGACGTCGAGGATCCAGAACAGCACCACGCCGATCAGCGACAGAATGACGAGCGCGGCGAACATGGTCGGCAATTCGAAATTTCCGATCGAGCGCTGCAGGACAAACCCGAGGCCATTGTTAGATCCGACGAATTCGCCGACCACTGCGCCGACCACGGCGAGCGTGATCGAGACCTTCAGCCCGGCGAAGATCGCCGGCATGGCATGCGGGAAGCTGACCATGCGGAAAATCTGTAGCCGATTGGCTTCCATCGCGCGGGCAAGATCGAGCATGTCGGGTTCGACCGATTTGAAGCCCTGAACGGCGGACACGACGACAGGGAAGAAGCCGAGCAGGAAGGCCGACAGCACCTTCGGCATCATGCCGAATCCGAACCACACGACGAACAACGGCGCGATCGCGATCTTCGGAATCGACTGCGAGAACACCAGCAGCGGATAGACGTAGACTCTCAACCGTGCGCGAACCGCGATCAGCACTGCGATGCCGATGCCGAAACACGGCTGACAGCAGGAAACCTTGCACTGTCGCGATCGTAGTTGGCACCGCCTGTTGCAGCAATTGCGGCCCCTCGGTCCACAAGAGTGAGCAGCACGTCCTCCGGCTTCGGGATTTGGTAGGGCGGGATGCGAAATATGCGGATCGCGACGATCCCACAGAACGATCAACAGCACGAGGAACAGCACCGGGCGCACCCAGGCCGACTGAACCGTGCGCTGCAAAAAGCCGGCCTTTGATGCCGCCATCGAACCACCTCGGAACCCGCGCGAACGCGCCGGCTCGTTAGATTTTAACCCGTTGGTTAAATTCTATTGGTGTGAGCAATTCGGGGTCAAGTGTATCAGTCGCCGCAGGGCGGAGCGCCGCGAGGACCAGATCAGTCATGTGAGCCAGACGCTCGGTCCTGGCTTCTGCGGACAACAGGTCACGGCCGAAAATCACGCTCAGCGTCGCGCTGTTGGACTGGTAGAAATACGAGAGTGCCGCCAGCGAAATATAGAACTGCACGGGGTCGATACCGTTGCGCAGTTCCCCGCTCGCCTCTCCGCGGCGCAGGATATCGGCGATCAAAGCGACGAAAGGCGAGTGCAGACCTTTCACCTTGCGCGAATGGCGCAAGTGGCGGGCGCGATGCTGATTTTCTTCGTTGAGCAGCGCGAGAAATTCCGGGTTCTCCAGAAAATATTGCCAGGTGAAGGTCAGCAGTTTGACGATCGCCTGGCCGGCGCCGAGTTCCTCAAGGTTGAGATGCCGCTCGGCGGCGCGAATATGGTCATAAGCACCTTCCAGGACGGCAAGGTAAAGCGCTTCCTTGTCACCGACGTGGTAATAGATCATGCGCTTGTTCGCGCCCGCCGTCTTGGCGATCCGGTTGAGCCGCGCACCGCCAAAACCGTATCGCGCGAATTCCTTCGTAGCAGCACCCAGGATGCGCGTTCGCATCCCTTCTGGATCGCGCTGCCAGCTCGCGCCTTTCTGGCAATTCCGCGCACGCGGGCGTTTCATGGCATCACTTCAGCCGCAATCCATCGGCAAGGCAAGAGCCTCTCGGCCGTCATGGCCGGCACTGGCTCGGCATTGCCGCGGGCTCACTTTCCCTCTCCCCTCGTGGGAGAGGGTGGCGAGCGCGCAGCGATAGCGAGCGCGAGCCGGGTGAGGGGCCCCTCACCCGCCCTCGCTCGGCTTCGCCTCCGCTCGGGCACCCTCTCCCACGAGGGGAGAGGGGAAGAGAGATTGTGCATCGGTCCACCCATCACACCGGGTCCTTGTTGAACGTCGGCGACACGCATTGCCTCTCCGCCGTCATTCCGGGGCGCGAGCGAAAGCGAGCGAACCCGAAATCCAGAAACGAGCACTGAGCCTGCATCTGGATTCCGGGTTCGCGCCATAGCGCGTCGAAGACGCGCGTAAACGCGCTTATGCGCGCGCCCCGGAATGACAAAAAGAGAGACGGCCTCACAGAATCGAGTGAGGGGACATAAAACTTGGCCTAGTCCTTCAGCAGCGCGGTCATGATGCGCTCGCGGGTGAGGGGGAGGTCGCGAATGCGGGCGCCGAGCGCATGCGACACGGCGTTTCCGATCGCCGCCGCCGTCGGCCCCGCGGTCACCTCACCGACTCCGAGTGGAACCTCGTCCTTGGTGTTAATCAACTCGATGTCGATCTCCGGCACCTCGCTGAACTTGAGCACCGGGTAGGTCTCCCAGTCGAACGAGGCGACGCCGTTGTCGAAACGGACCTGCTCCTTGAGCACCCAGCTCGCCGACTGGATGATCCCGCCCTCGACCTGATTTATGACGCCGTCCGGATTGACCACGAGCCCGGCATCGGTCGCGCACCATACGTGGTGCAGCCGGATTTCTTCATCGACGGAAAGCTCAACGACGACAGCGGAATAGGCAGCACGGTTCTTGTATCGCGCGAAGGCAATGCCGCGTCCGCGGCCCTGGCCACCGGGAGCGCCGGTTTGCCATCTGGCCATGGCGGCGGCCTTCTCGATGACGGCCCGCGCGCGCGCGTCGGTCGTGATCGAAAGCCGGTACTGCACCGGATCCTGGCCGGCGCGCGCGGCGAGATCGTCGATGCAGCATTCCATCGCGAAAATGTTCGGCATGGCGCCGAGCCCGCGCAACGCCGAGGTGCGCACGGGCAATTCCGTCACCAGGTGATGCAGCATGCGCTTGGCCGGAATGTCGTACAGCGGCTCGCCATTGCGCGTGCCGCCGCCGCCATTCGCCTCGGGCACGTCGTTCGGCGGCGGCTCGGGAGGCGGATCGGGCAAAGCGAGCGCGCCGAGCAGATTGCCGCCCGCGCCGGGACGCAAATTGTGTGTCGGGCTCCAGATCTCCTGCGTCCAGTCGACGGGCTTGCCGGCCTCGTCGAGCAGCGCACGGATCTTGACCACCATCGCCGGTGTCTTCGGTTCGTAGATGAACTCTTCCTCGCGGCGCCAGCGCACGCGGATCGGCTGTCCGGGCTTCTGCATGGCGATGATTGCCGCGTCTGCCGCGGCATCGTCGGCGCCATTGTGGCCGTAGCAACCCGAGCCCTGCACGTGGTGCACGGTGATTGAGGAGGGTTCGAGCTTGAGCGCTTTCGCGAGTGCCGCGCGCAGCGGGTAGACACCCTGGCAGTGTGTCCACACTGTCAGCTTCTCATCTTTGTAAAGCGCAAGGCCGCAGGACGGCGAGATCGAGGCGTGCGCGAGATAGCCGCGCGAAAAGGTCGCTTCGTAGCGCTCGCGCCCCTGCGGATTTCCCGAATCCGGTGCGCCGAAGATGCGCTCGACAACCGGCCTCTGCAGCAGCCAGTTCGCCTCCTGTTGCGTCGGCGTCGGCGCCTCGACGTTCTGCCAGGCCACGTGGTTGACCGCGGCGGCGCCTGCGGCTTCGACCGCGGTCTCGTCGTCGCCGATGATGGCGAGAAAGTTGCCGTTGCGGACGAGCTCGATCGGCCCCTTGGCGGCGCGGCGGATTGCATTTTCGTCGATCGTGCCGATCGTCGCGCCGCGGTTGGGCTGGCGCACGACGCGCGCATGCACCATGCCGTCAAGCTGCATGTCGTGAATAAAGACGGCTTCGCCGAACACCTTCGCCGGCAGGTCGATGCGCCCGCTGCTTTCGCCGATGCTCTTGAAATCGGAGACGCGCTTGCGCGCGCCGGTGCCGGTCGCTTTGGCGGTCAGGTCGACCGCGCCGGCCAGTGTCCAGTAATCCTGCCCGGTCGAGGTGCCGTTGCGCAGAATGCTGCCGTCGCGGATCGACAGCTCGGCCGCTTTGCAGCCGAGCACCTTCGCCGCCTGGGTGAGAAACAGTGCGCGCACGTCGGCACAGGCTTGCCGCATGGCGACGCCGCCGAACTGGATCGACTGACTGCCGGCGGTATAGCCCTCGTTCGGCGCCTTGATCGTGTCGCCCGAGCGGATGGTGATGCGCTCCATCGACACATCGAGCTCGTCGGCCGCGATCTGCCTCATTGCCGTGAGCACGCCCTGGCCAAGCTCGACGCGGCCGGTGAGCACGGTGACCTTGCCCGGCGCGGGGAAGGCGACCCAGCGGTCGAGCTCGGGATTGGCCTCGAGCTGGGCGGGAAGCGGCGCGTTCATCGGGAAGCCCCCGCGCGCATCGCGGCCGCTGCCTTCTCGACGGCGCGCATGATGCGGTTGTGCGAGCCGCAGCGGCAGATATTGCCGTCGAGCGCCTGCGCGATCTCGCCGCGCGTCGGTTTCGGGTTTTTGTCTAGCAGCGCTTTCGCGGTGATCAGGATGCCGGACAGGCAGTACCCGCATTGGCCGGCCTGCTCGTCGATGAAAGCCTGTTGGAGCGGGTGAGGGCGGGCGGCATTGCCCAAGCCCTCGACGGTGGTGACGGATTTTCCGGCGATGCTCCACACCGGCGTGGTGCAGCATTTCTCCGGCGCGCCGTCGACCAGCACCATGCAGCAGCCGCATTGCTCGAGGCCGCAGCCGAAGCGCGTGCCCATCAGCCCGAGTTTGTTGCGCAGCACGTCGAGCAGCGGCGTCTCTTCATTGTCGAGCGCCACGCTGACAGGTTTGCCGTTGACCGAGAAATCGAAACTCTTGGGCACCTTGGGCACGCACGCTCCTAAAAGCCGAACTGCTCGCGCAGAATTCGTTCGTCAAGATTATGGCCGGGATCGAACAGCATATTGATCGAAATGCTGTGATCCATTCGGATGTCCACGCTGTGAACGGAGCGCACCTCGTCGTGGTCGGCAACAGCCGCGACCGGACGCTTCTGCGGGTCCAGCACCTCGATGGTGACCCTCGCTTTGTCAGGCAGCAAGGCGCCGCGCCATCGTCGTGGCCGGAACGGGCTGATCGGCGTCAGCGCCATGAGCGGCGCGTTGATCGGAATGATCGCACCCTGTGCCGAAAGGTTATACGCGGTCGATCCGGCCGGCGTTGCGACCAGCACACCGTCCGAAATGAGCTCGGCAAGGCGTTCCTGTCCGTCAATCAGGATGCGCAGGTGCGAGGCCTGGGCGCTCTGCCGGAACAGCGACACCTCGTTGATCGCACGGTGTTCGTGCGTGCGCCCTTGCGCGTCGCGTGCCTGCATCAGCAGCGGATGGATGACAGTGATGTGCGCGTTCGCCAGTCGCTCGGCGAGATTTTCCTCGGCGAATTCGTTCATCAGAAATCCGACGGTGCCACGATGCATGCCGTAGATCGGCTTGCCGGATTTCATGAACTTGTGCAGGGTCTGCAGCATCAGACCATCGCCGCCCAGCGCGACGATCACGTCAGCCTTCGCGGGGTCGGAGGTGCCGTAGCGTTTTTCCAGCCGCGCGCAGGCATCGCGGGCCTCCGGCGTCTGGCCGGCGACGAAGGCGATGGTCTTGAACTGGTTCATGCGGGGATCCGACGATGGAACGCGCGGTGCTCGTCTATACGACTTGGCCCTCGATTGTCGAGGCGGAGCGGGCGGGGCGCGCCATCGTCGAGCGGCGGCTCGCGGCCTGCGTGAATATCCTGCCGGGAATGGTCACGCACTACTGGTGGCAGGGCAAAATCGAGCGGGCCGAGGAGGTCGTCATGCTCGTCAAGACCCGCGCCGGCCTGGCCGGCTCCGTGGGGGAGGCGGTCAAGGCGGCGCACAGCTACACGACGCCATCCATCATGGTCTTGCCGGTGGAGCAGGTTGATCCCGATTACCATCGCTGGATCGTGGAGGAGACGTCCAAATAAAATCATGCCCGGCGCGTGGCCGGGCATGACACACTCTGCAAACGGAACGGCGTCAGTAGCTTGCTGTTCCGTCGATGACGGCCTTGAGCTGCCGGTATTCCTCGCAGTCGGCGGTGCCGCAAATCAGCTTCACCTTCTGCAGGTAATCCTCGGCCTTGAGCCGGTTGCCTTGCTCCGCCTGCCACATGCCGTAGTAAGACCAGGTACGCACGTGGTTGGGATCGGCCGCGAGCGCCTTCTCGTACCAGAACTTGGAATCGTCGTAGTCGCCGAGCTTGCGATGCGCGTATCCGATGTAATTCGCGACATCGGGGTGCTCGTCGTGACCGAGCGCATGCATCGCGGCGATACCGTCCTGGTAGTTGCCGCTGAAAATCAGTAGCCGGGCGGCGCGATAGTCGTGCAGAAATTTCTCCTGCGCGATCTGCCGCTGCTGCTCTTCGATCACGTTGTTCTGTTTCTTTTTCTTTTTTCTTGCCGCTGCTGTCGTCGGCAGGAGGCGGCGGGTTATCGCTGCCCATTGCACTGGCCGACTTCAGACTGATGCCGGTTATGAAAATCGCGGCGGCGGCGAATATGCCGATGCCGCGGAGCACGAATTTCAGGTTCATAAAAACCCCCTGTTAGATCGGGCACGGACGATACGATGAAGGCCGTGCGTATGGAAAAAACACTTCGTGATCGGCGCATAGTCCTCAGCGCGCTCGGAAATTTTCGGACCGGTGGACCGGCTACGCCCGCAGCTTGACTTGGCGGTGGGTTCAAGGGAACATTTTACCCGTGCTGGTTCCCGAGTCAGATGGGGACAAAAGGGGAACACGGACACTTCTCATTTGAATGCAGTCATTCGAACAATAAAATTGAAATCGAATGTAAGGCATTTGAATTTGAGGCACTCCGTGGCTGCCCCCGCAACTGTGAGCGGCGAGCCTTAGGTCCAAATCGGCCACTGGGAAACTGGGAAGGCCGGATCAACAAGGT
>CAVTOP010000002.1:0-164621 GCA_963736275.1 uncultured Alphaproteobacteria bacterium | reverse complement strand
ACTCATTCCGCCGCTTTCTGAAATTTCAATCGCTTAGAAAACGAATTTGCCCCACCGCTTTCTGGTTTGTAGAAAAAGTGGGGCAGTTTTGTTCAATTTTTGTTTTCGTCAAAACGCGCCAGCGGCCCGACGTACGGCTTGTCGGCTTCAACGCCCCGGAAACTCGCCGCGCCCAATGCGCGCCGGAGCAAGAGCTTGGCGGCAAGGCAACGCGGCGTTTGCGTGATTTTATTCGCGCCGGCAATCTCGACTTCGAGTATGTGGCCTGCGCCTGTCGCCCCGGAACCGAGGGCACGCCCGTTTGCAATTACGGCCGCCGCTGCGGCCTGTTGAAAGCAGGCGGACGCGACGTTGCCGCAATTCTGATCGAAGAAAACCTCGCCGTGCCGGTGCGGCAAGACAAGCTGCCCGCCGAGCCGCGTCCGTGGTGCCAGTAGGGGGTTCGACGCATCCTAGCAAAAGCTCCAGCCCGCCAATGAAGCCGGTTTTCGGTCTTTAACTTACGTCGTCGCCGAAAACATCGCCGTAAACCGCCTCGACGCGCTTCACTTCGTCGTCGGTCAGGGCGGCGAACTCGCTCTCGCGGCGACGCTTCGGAAGTTTTCCGCCGTTCTGCCGCATGAACATCAGAAGGTTCTGCACAAGGCGGTCAGGCATATCGACGATATCCATGATGCGGCGCTGTGCCTCGTCCTGGCGGCGCAGGAAGTCGATTTCCTTCGGCAGGTCATGCTCGACCGTGCGCGCCACGCAGCCATAGAGGAATTCCGCCTCCGCCGTGCAATCGAAATAACGGTAGAGGTCTGCCGTGTCGTTCGTGACTTCGACATTGCGATCCGGCGTCGAGTGCCACTCAATATATTCCATCAGCGGGCCGGAATGGCCTTGCAGCGTTTGCCGGTAATCGTCGATGCGATCGAGCATCACCGAGGACACAGGAAACACCATACCGGGCGGCGTGAATTTCCGCTCGGCAAGGACATGATGGATCAGGCAGCGGTGAAGCCGCCCGTTGCCGTCCTGATAGGGGTGAATATAGACAAAACCAAACGCCGTCGCCGCTGCTTGCAGGATCGCGTCGAGATCGCTGTCGCTCATGCGCCTGTTCGCAGCGAGCATGCCGGTCAGAAGATCGGTCAGATTTTCGGGGCGTGCGCCAATGAATTCCGGTAGCGGATCATCGTTGTGGTCGCGCTCGCCCAGGAACACGCCATCGGGCCGCAGGCCCGGCTTGATGAAGCGCGTGTCCTCGATCAACACAGCGTGCAGGCGGTTCAGCTCATCCAGCGAAAGCGGACTTTTGCCAGCCTGTAGAATTGCGCGGCCCCAGCGTTCAAGCCGATTACGTGGCGGACGCTCTCCCTCGATTTCGAAGGAGGCTCGGCTGTCGGCCAGCAACAGGAAGCTTGCCGCGCGAGCGATCAGGTGCGCGCCGGTGCGACCGACGGTTTCGGCGGCCTTTTGCGCAAGGCCGCGTCCCATGAAGGATTGGAGCGTTTCGGTGCGGCGGATGAGGGGGCAGTATCCGCTGCCGCCAAGCAGGTTGTCGCGCACGCGGTGCCGTTTGGACAGATGAGGCTTGCCCGTAAAATACGCTTTCGGGTCGAGCGCGTCGGTGGCCGCCACGGTTTCCGCGTCGGCAATATCGAGCTTTGTACCGGTCAGGGTTTCATAGAAAAACCATGCCCGGCGCGCGAGTGTGCCGGTCGGCGACGCCTTGATGAAGGCGGTGATATCGGCGGCCGGCATCGCCTCGAAGGCCCGCTTGAGGATCAAGAGGTCGATATGCTCGTGCCAAAGCGCGAAGCTTAAGTGGTCCGTGATGGTGTCGCCGGGCCAGTAGCGCTTGTCATAGATCGTCCAGCCATCCTCGGCCCGCTGGCTGCCCCGGATATGACTTTCGGCCACGGCACTTGGCGTCCTGACCGGGGCGGCAAGCCCAAGCCCGTGGACGAGGGCCGCCCATCCGGCGAGCCTTGTTCGCCTGGGAACAAGCCGGTTCTGGAAGGTCAGCGGTGTGTCCGTGGTCAAATTCATTGTCGAAAATCCTTCACGACCGTCGAAAATGACCCGAAACGGCCGCTCTGTGTCGAAATCAATATACACGAATTCAGTCGAAAATCATTCAGAAAAGTCGAAAAATACTTCACATATTGTAAATAGGTCGAAAAAGACCACAAACGAGGGTCGAGATCGGCCGGGAACCCTGATTATGGCTTGTTCCGCCTAGCAACGCACGTAATCCTTCAAACTCGTGTGCGGCCAGAGAGGAATCGTTGGCGGCGGCTCGGCGAGCCGAGGCTGCCGCATCTGACTTTCGTCCCAGACGTGCTTCGACCTGCGTTGCGCCGTCTAGGCTATGGCCCGGAAGCGATGACCACGCATGGCTTCCGCGCGATGGCTGTCACTCGTTTGAATGAAATGGGCCGGTGGAGTCCTGATGCTATCGAACGGCAACTTGCATATCAGGAGCCTAATTCGGTACCGAACTCACCCAATTCATAAAAAAGAGGAAGCGCTGTGGCGGCCAATTATTGCTGGACACTAGATTGTGAGCTCTGGCGAAGCGCGGCCAAATCGCTTTTGCCGCCGCACGGGCCGTTCAATAATGGCGGCCGCGACCAGCCCAATCGCAACTGGTTTACCGAACTGTTTCCTAAAAGCCTCACGCACCAAAAAGCCACCTAAAGCCAGATGGCCCGGAGGAGGATGATGCAGTATAATCCTAGTACCACGGACATGGGGCCGTCCACTTCTGCCTAACCTTTTGACTTGTCAGAAGCTTTCTGGCGGACCAATAATCGCATTTTCGGGGGACGTATCGAGCATGCGTACGAATATCAAAGTCGCCATTGCCGGCGTCGGCAATTGCGCAAGTTCATTGGTGCAGGGCGTAGAATACTACCGGGATCGTCAGGGTGCTGCGCTCGAAGGCGTCATGCGTCACTCAATCGGCGGGTATCTTTGCAGTGACGTCGAGTTTGTCGCCGCTTTCGACGTCGACCGGCGCAAAGTCGGTCATCCGCTGGAAGAAGCTATTTTCGCAAAGCCGAATTGCACGCGCATCTTTCAAAGCGCGCTTCCGGTGTCGAATGTCATCGTGCAGACTGGTCCGATCCTCGACGGGATCGCGCCGCACATGGCCGACTACCCCGATGAGAACGCCTTCCGTCCCGTCGACATCGAGCCGACTGATGTTGCCGTAGCGTTGCGCGCGTCGGGGGCCGAGGTACTTGTCTGCTACCTGCCGGTCGGCTCCGAGCGCGCGGTCAAGTATTACGCGCAGGCCTGCCTCGAAGCGGGTGTAGCCATGGTCAATTGCGTTCCCGTGTTCCTCGCTTCGGATGAGGTCTGGGGCGCGAAATTCCGCGATGCCGGGTTGCCGATCATCGGGGACGACATCAAGAGCCAGGTCGGTGCAACGATCGTGCATCGCGCGCTCGCGCGGCTCTTTGCCGATCGCGGCGTTGGCCTCGATCGCACTTACCAGCTCAACACCGGCGGCAATACCGACTTCCTCAACATGCTGGAGAGAAGCCGGCTCAAGTCCAAAAAGGTTTCCAAGACAAAGTCCGTGCAATCGCAGCTGGATGAGCGCCTCGCTGCGCGCGACATCCATATCGGGCCGTCGGACTACGTGCCGTGGCAGCAAGACAACAAGGTCTGCTTCATCCGGATGGAGGGGCGCGGCTTCGGCAATGCGCCGATCGAGCTGGAGTTGCGGCTGTCGGTGCAGGATTCTCCGAACAGTGCCGGCGTCGTGATCGACGCGATCCGCTGCGTGAAGCTGGCGCTGGAACGCGGCGAAGCCGGTCCGCTGGAGGCACCTTCGGCATATTATATGAAGAGCCCGCCGCGGCAGTTGCGCGACAGTGTTGCGCACGATGCGTGCAACGCCTTCATCGACGGCCGCCGGTTTGATCTTCCCGGAGAGGAGCCAGGCGCCAAGCTGGCGTCCAGCCCGCAGCGCTCATAGCAGGTGCAAACGGGACTTCGTGCGCGCGGCTACCTCGGGTTGTGTGTTAAGCGGCTCAGCGTACGGGCCATACAATGAACGCGCCGGTCAAAACGCTGCTGTTCGATTTCGGCGGCACGCTCGACGCTGACGGCGTCGCGTGGAAAGAGCGATTTCACGCACTTTATCGGGCCGAGGGGCTCAGTCTGGATGGCGAGGCTTTTGCGCCCGCCTTTTATGCGGCGGACGATCCGCTTGTCGGAGGTCTGCCGTCCACAACGGATCTCTCGGGCACGGTGCACGCATTGAGCACCAACCTGGAAAGCGAACTGGGGCGCCGCGTTGGCGGGAATGGAAGCGGCGATCGCGGGCGGCGCGTCGCTTCTGCCTTTCTCTCGGAAGCTACGGCCACTTTCGAGCGCAATCGGCCGATATTGAAGGCGCTGAGCGAGCGCTATCGGCTAGGCATCGTGTCGAATTTCTACGGCAATCTCGAAGCGGTGTGCGACAGCGCAGGCCTGTGTTCCTTTTTCGAGGTGTTGGTGGACAGCCACTGCGTGGGCGCAGAGAAGCCCGACCCGGCAATCTTCCGCGTCGCCCTCGACGGCCTTCGCGCAACGCCGGAAGAGACCATGTTCATCGGAGATTCGTTGCGCCGCGATCGCGAAGGCGCGCGACGGACGGGCATGCGCTTCATCTGGATTGCGCCGCCGGATGTCCGGTCCGAGCAAAGCGGGCAGCAGGCGGTGACCGACCTGCGCGATATCACGAAGTTTCTGCAATGACGCGGGCATCCACCTTTTCCGCTATTCGCGGGGGCATCATTGCCGCAGGCGAGGGAAGCCGCCTGCGCGCGGATGGCTATCGCATCAGCAAGCCGATGGTGCCGGTCGGGGGGCGTCCGCTGATCGATCACGCGCTCGATCGCTTCCGCTCGGCCGGCATTCGCCGGCTGACGGTCGTCATCAACGAGGCCAGCGACGACTGCCGGCAATGGCTCGAAGGTCATGCCGGAGATTTCGACCTCGACATGATCGTTCGCTCGACGCCGTCGTCTTACGCGACTTTCCGGCTTGTCGCAGACAGGCTGGTCGATGCGCCCGCCGTGATCACGACAGTCGACACGATCATGCCCGTCGATCAATTCGAGACTTTTGTGGCATTGGCCTCACGGTTTCCAGACGACGCGGTGGTGCTTGGCGTGACCGGCCATGTCGACGACGAAAATCCGTTGTGGGTCACATTAGATACATCGAACGGGCGTATCCGCCATATCGGTGGAAGTAACGGCAGTCACGTGACGGCCGGGCTCTATTGGCTGCCGGCCAAAAGGCCCGTCAATCCCGCGAAGGACTTCGCGCGCTTGCGTGACTATCTCGGTTCGCTGGTTGCGGGGGGGCATCCGGTCTATGGCATCGTAGTGCCTTGCGTCTTCGACATCGACCGCGCGCGCGATGTCGTGGCCGCCGAAGGTGCGTTCTCCGGTCTTCAGCGCGAGAAGTCCGAGCCATGAGTACGATGGCCAAAACCTGCAGGGGCATCTACCGCGAGCCGGACCATTCGCCGGGTCGCATTGATGACGATCGCGCCATTATGGATTGCGTCGGCGGAGCGCTGATTTCGCGCGGGTTCAGTGTCGAGCTTGTCGAGGTCGACGCGGCGTTTGACGGCCGCTGCGCAAACTTATTCGCGATGTGCGAGCGCGGCACAGTGCTCGATCGTCTCGCCGATGCCCAAAACGCTGGCTCGGTCGTGGTGAATTCGCCGAACGCGATCCGCAACACCTACCGTCACAGGATGATCGAGCTTTTCGCCAAGCATCATGTTGCCTCGCCGGCGAGCCACGTCGTTGCGAGCAACGCGAAAGCGCCGCCGCCGGCGGCTGCCGTGTGGGTCAAGCGTTATGATTTCCATGCGACGCAGCCTTCCGATGTCATTTACATTGCGTCGGAAGCAGGCTGGCATGAGGCGCTGGACCGGTTTGCCAAGCGCGGCATTCCGTTCATCATCGCGCAGGAGCACGTGTCGGGCGACCTGGTTAAATTCTACGGTGTCCGAGACGAAATGCGGCCGGTGGCTGCCAATTGGTTCGAATGGTTCTATCATCGTGACAAGGGAATGCTCGGTCATTCCTTCGAGGTCGCGCGCTTGCGCGACGAGGCGTTCGGTGCTGCGGCCGCTCTGGGATTGGAGGTTTTTGGCGGCGATGCCGTCATCCAGGAAGACGGCAAACCGATGATCATCGACATCAACGCCTGGCCAAGCTATGCCCGGTACCGCGAGCGTGCCGCTCAGGCCATCGCAAATCACCTGGCGGAGCGTTTCGAGCGGCGCATGCGTATCGTATCCCGACAAGGAGTTGAGTTATGAAAGGTGCTCCGTCCCGTCACGTGGCGCCGGCGCAAAAAGACGGCACCGAACGGCGCACCGTGCCGGGTCCCAGATCGAAAGCGATCTTCGATCGCGAGGCCGAGGTGATGGCGCCGGGTCTGCAATCGATCGCCCTTTATTCGCAGATCGTGGTCGATCGCGCACAGGGCTGCACGATTTACGATGTCGACGGGAATGAGTATCTCGATTTTATCGCCGGCATTGCGGTGGGCAGCGTCGGTCACTGTCACCCCCACTATGTGAAACGCATCAGCGAGCAGCTCACGCGCTCCACTTTCGGCAGCTTCACGACCGAGACCCGCGCCCGCTTCCTCGAGCTTGTCAGTCACCTGCTGCCGGAAGGCATCAACCACATTCAGCTTTTTTCCGGCGGTGCGGAGGCCGTCGAGGCAGCCTTCCGCCTTGCCAAATCGGTTACGAAGAAATTCGAGTTTGTCGGCTTCTGGGGCGGCTATCACGGCAAGACAGCAGGCGTGATTGGTCTCCTTGGCGGCGGCTACCGCAACCATCAGGGCCCGTTTCCGCCCGGAATGCATTTGTCGCCTTATGCAAACTGCTATCGCTGCCCCTGGAAGCTCGAGCATCCGTCCTGCGGGATGGCCTGTGCCGATCATCTGCGCAACGTCATCAAAAACGAGACGCAGGACGAAGTCGCGGCGATCATCATGGAGCCGATGCAGGGCACGGCGGGCAATGTCATTCCGCCTGACGATTTCGTCCGGGCCGTACGGGAGATCGCCGACGAGTTCGACGCCCTGCTCATCGCCGATGAGGTTCTGACCGGTTTTGGCCGGACAGGAACCATGTGGGCATCCGAGCAATTCGGTCTGAAGCCCGACATCATGACGATCGGCAAGGGGATGGGTGGCGGCTTCCCCCTCAGCGGGGTGGCGTCGTCGTTCGAGCTTATGTCCGCCAAACCGTTCGGGGAGCCGAGCGGGAGCTCGTCCAGCTACGGCGGAAATCCGTTGGGGGCCGCAGCCGGTCTTGGCGCCGTCGAGGCCATCATCAACGACCGGCTTGTCGAAAATTCCGCGCGCGTCGGCAAGGTGATGCTCGACGCGCTGAAGAAGCTCCAGGAGAAATACCGGTTCATCGGCGATGTGCGCGGGCGCGGCCTGATGATCGGTGTAGAGATGGTGGCCGATCGTAAGACCAAGGAGCCGCTCGACAAGGCCATTACGCTCGCGCTTTTCCATGAGGCGTTGGCGCGCGGCCTCGTCACGATGTCGTATTCGCACGTCATTCGCATCAATCCGCCACTGGTGATTACCGAGGATGAGGCGCTGCGCGGGGTCGACATCCTCGACCAGTCGTTCGGTGCGATCGCGCGTCAATTCGGGCTGGACTGAGGCCGCGGCGCGTGTTGCGTGGCGCTTTTATCGGGTTCGGAAACGTCGCGGCAAAAGGGCACCTGCCGGGCTGGAAATGCGTAAAAAACGTTCAGATCGTCGCCGCGACTGATGCCGTTGCGGCGCAGGGCAGGGCCTTTCTGGAAGCTTGCCCTGGCGGACAATGGCACAAGACCGTGGACGAACTGCTGTCCGACAAAACGCTTGATTTCGTCGATATCTGCACACCGCCAAGCAGCCATGCGGCGCTCATTAAGCGCGCGCTGGATGCGCGTCTCCACGTCCTTTGCGAAAAGCCGCTCGTTACGCGGATAGGCGATGCGCAAGCCGTCGCTGCGGCCGCAGCGGGTAGCGGCCGTGCCGTTCATACCGTGCACAACTGGCTCAAAGCACCGATTTGCGACCGGATTTCAGCGCTCATCGATGAAGGTGCGGTCGGCATCGTGCAGACCGTGCGGTGGCAAACCTTGCGCATGGAGCCCGCAGTCACCGTGACGTCCGACGGGAACAACTGGCGCGCCGATCCGGCTGTCGCCGGCGGCGGAATATTGTTGGATCATGGATGGCATGCGCTTTATTGCGTTGTGCGCTGGCTCGGCGTTCCCCGCGCTGTCAGCGCACTGCTCGAGAAGCGGCGCTTTCGCGAATGGCCGATCGAAGATACTGCGACCGTCACGCTAGACCGGGAGAACGGTAGCGCCCAGATCTATTTGACCTGGGCGGCGGAGGAGCGCGCCAACCACATTGAGGTCGAGGGCGATCACGGCCGTATCGAAAGCGTCGACGACCTTGTGGTTCTCAAATCGAACAAAGACGAGCGGCGGTGGTCCTGCCCTCCGCCTCTGTCCCAAGGGTCGCATCATCGCGACTGGTTCGTGGGAGTGGCGGAGGATTTTCAGCGCGCCGCGGCGGGCGGCGGCAGGGGCAATCTGGACGAAGCGGTGTTGTGTGCCCGGCTGATCGATCTTGCCCAGAGGTCGAGTGCGGCGGACGGCGCCCGGATGCTGCTCGACGGCTAGTTGGCGGTTACACCGTTTGGAAGCGTTCACGCAGTGCAAGGAACATCAGGAGCAAGAAGAATATCGGTGCGCCTGCCGCGGCCAGGACCAGAAACCAGTTCGACTTTCCGAACAGGGCAAGAAAGAGAACAAGATAAATAAAATCGCGGCGGGAGGCCGCATCAAGCAACCGGGCGAGGGTCTGCCCGGGGACCGTCGCGACCGAGGTAAAAAGCGGACCGCTGTCTTTTTTCGTGCGCATCACGCGCCAATAGACGAACCAGGCTGAACCCAGGTTGCCGAGCGCTGCAGCGGCGCCGAGCAACAATGGCCATGAAGCTCCAATCGACAAACTCCAGCCGATGGCCATGCACGCGAAGACGACAATGTGAACGACGTTGTCGCCCCAGTAGTCCATGATCCCGCCAAAACGCGATTCCTGAAATCTCAATCTGGCCAACTCTCCGTCGCATCCGTCCAGGATCGAATGTGCCAGGAAGAGAAGCGCTCCGATCGTCTGCCAGAGCCAGTGAGCGGACAGAAAAAAGAGTGCCCCGCACAGGCCGATGCCGACCGAGAGCAAGGTGATCTGATTTGGTGTGATTCCGGTGGAGGCCAGGCGGCGCGCAATTCGCAGAGAAATTGGCCGCTCGACGTTCCGCGCCATGAATCCGTCGGTATCCTTGACGAGTCCGCGCAGCAAACGCCACTCCGCGTCATCGACATCGGCCCGTGTCGTCACCACCAGCGGATCGATCGCAGCAGGAATTGCAGCCGGTGCCCCGAAGCGCCGCGTGAGCCGCTCCTGCACCGCGGTCAGGTCATAGGCCCCTTTGTCCGCTTCCAGCACCGCAAGGGCATCCGCGACCACAGAGGCTGCGAGCAAGACCATCTTGTGCGGCAGCGCCGCCCATCGGGCCGGCTCGGTCTGTGTTTCGGCGAGCCGCGCGAGCCAATCGGGCTCCGCGAGAACAGCCGCGTGCGCAATGATCAACGGCCCAGGTTGCTGGGCAAGCGCATCGATGAGTGTGCTCCAGTTTGAGATGGCGGTGATGCCGGCTGGCGCGGCCCGGTCTCGCGCCAGAAGATAGATCCGGCTGTAGCCGACGCGGCCGGCAGCGATAACCGTCCGCCGTGCGAGGCCAAGGCCGAGAACCCTTGGTTCGCTCTCGTCCGAAAATGCCGGCGTGATCGGCGACGCGCCGATATCCGGCAAAAGAACCATTATTGGTGGGCTCGGGGCCACGCTGTGCGAACCCTGCTGCATTGGATCTGCGATATACCTCGGCTGGGCACCGGCGTTGATACTACAAGTGGCGTGTCTATTCTTGCCGCGTTCGGTGCCAAATAAGGGGGAGCCGGGTCATTTCCGTTTCGTTCATCATCGCGGGTTTCTTTGGCCTTGCGCTTGTCGTCTACCTGATCGTGTACAGCGGCGCCGGCGAGGTGGGCAACGCCATGCTGGTCGTCGGCTGGTGGCTGCTGCCGATAGCAGCCTACCACATCGTTCCAATGCTCTTCTCCGCACTTTCCTGGCGCGAGTTGTTGCCGCCTGCGACTCGTCCCGATGTTGTCAGTGTCACCTGGATCCGATGGATCCGCGAATCGATCAATTCGCTGTTGCCGGTCGCCAACATCGGGGGCGACATTGCAGGCGCGCGGCTGGCGCACCTGCGCGGCGTTCCCGGCGCGCAGGCCGCGGCCAGCATGGTCGTCGACACCACGGTGGGTGTGGTCACCCAGCTTGCTTTTGTCATTGCCGGCGTTGCGCTGCTCGTATTGCGACCCACCGGTGGCGCCGCCTTCGAGGTGGTTGCCGGAGTGTTGATTGGCGTCGGCGCCCTTGTCGCGGCCGTTACGGCATTCGTCCTGTTTCAACATAAAAATATGTTTGCGCGATTTGCAAAATTGGCGCGGAAGCTGTTGCCCGAGCAATGGCTCGCTGATTTCGCAGGAAGCGCATCGGCAGTCGACGATGCTGTTGTTCTGGCCTATCGCCGGGGTGCCGCTTTCTGGCGGGCGAACGCGTTGCGCCTTATCGGATGGGCGGCGGGCGCGGGCGAGGTCTGGCTGGTGACCTGGTGCCTGGGTTACCCCCTGGGTGCGGCCGATGCCTTCATCCTCGAAAGCTTGTCCTCCGGCGTCCGCGCGGCAGCCTTCATGGTGCCCGCCGCACTCGGCGTTCAGGAGGGCGGCCTTGTCCTGTTCGGCGCGTTGTTCGGTCTGCCGGCGGAGATCGGGTTGGCTATTTCTCTGTCGAAGCGAGTGCGCGAGTTGCTTCTTGGATTGCCCGGGCTGTTTTTTTGGTACTGGATCGAGGGGCACTATTTGCTGCGGCGGAACGGGGAGTAGGCGCACTCGCCATCGCAGTCGTTCCCGATTGCGGTTTTGCGCTTTCGTCAAGCGCGGTTGCCGGCGAGTCAATGACGTTGGGTAGACCCACCGCGTCCCGCAATTCCGCGCGCCGCGTCTGGTAGTAGCTCGAGCGCAAGAACGCGTAGAAGTCGATGGATGCATCCTCGGCCATCTTCAGCTGGCCGAGCCTGACCACCGTGTCCAGGCTTGCCGTGGTGATCGCGATCCCGATCTGCGTTCCAGTCAGCAATCCGACGGGATCGCCAAAGCGATCGACGAGATCGCCGACCGCATCGCGTGTCGTCGTGGGACCCCAATAAGGCCGCACCATATAGGGACCCTCGCCGACACCCCAGACAAACAGCGTCTGTCCAAAATCGCCGCTCTGCTGCGGAATGCCTTCCCGGGTCGCGAGATCGACAAGGCCTCCGACTCCGAAGGTCGTGTTCATGGCAAAGCGCGCCGCCGTCTTGCTGGCGGCGTCGAGACGGCCCTGCAGCACGTTGTTCAGGAATATCCGCGGCTCTTTCAGATTCGTATTGAAATCGTGCAGGCGATCATGCACGGGGCGCGGCACGACTGTTTGGACAGCCTCCGCGACCGGGCGGAGCATTTCCTGATTCATCGCCAGCATCTGGCGATTGGTCTGCTCGTTAGGATCCTGGAGCGGTAGCGACGCGTCCCGCGGGGTCGCGGCGCACGCACCCACAATGACAGGCAATGCGATTGTGATCGCCCATCTGCCCCAGACTTGACCGCGACGCATTTACTTTCCCGCCCCTTTTCAATTCCCCTGCAGGTCCGAGGCTTGTCGGATCTATGACGAGCGCACCATCACCTCTGATGTAATGCGCTGATTGGATCGAGTCCGGCAAAATTAGCAGAGCCGCTACGGCATAAGTGTTACTTTTTTGTCACAGGCCCCAGTTTTAGGCCATTTATTTGCTGCCACCAGCCCTGTTCTGTGTTGCCAGGAGCGCCGGCTGGAAAAGCACGGCTGCTGCAAGCGTTGTCACAAGGCACAGGGCCATCAGCTTGCCCATGCTCGATGTACCGGGGTGGTGTGAGAACCACAGGCTCCCAAAAGCGGTTGCCGTCGTACAGGCACTGTAGATGACGGCCCGCGTCAGAACTCGACTGCAAAAAGTTCCGTTCGCCGGAACGCCAAGCCATGATGTAGTAAATCTTGAACGCGACGCCCACGCCGAGAAGAAGCGGCAGCGCGATGACGTTCGCGAAGTTCAGCTGCAGTCCGATCAGCACGCAGATCTCAAGTGTAACGACGATTGCGACGAGCAAAGGCACGAGCGTCAGCGCGACGTCGGTCCAGCGGCGCAGCGTAATGAAAAGGATGAGCGCGATCGACGCCACAGACCATATTGCGGCCTGAATAAAAGCTTTGACGATGGTTGCCGCCGCCTCGATGACGAAGACCGGCTTTCCGGCTGCGGCTGGCGCAACGCCGCGCACGGCCGAGACGAAACGCTCCAGGGTCGCGTTGTCGTTGCCGTCGCCGCTCGGTGCGACTTCGATCCGATGCACGCCGTCGGCCGAGACCCAGCGTCGGGTCAACGACTGGGGCAGCATCTCGATCGTAACATGCTCGGCCGTGAGCAGGCTTCTAACCTGACGAAGGGTCGTCAGCAGCGGTGCCACAAGAACGCGTTCGGCTTCCTCCCGCGCCGCTGGGGATTGCTTTGCCAAGGCTGCCAGCAGCCCGGCGAGGCGGCGCGCCTGGATGGCGCCCGGGCTGGTGTCGGGGTCGGCTGCGGCGCGGCGCAGGTCATTGGCCGTTGCGCCGATTGCCGCCAGCGTGTCGGCCGGCGTCGGTTTCGGTTCGACCTGATCAGGATTAAGCGTGTTGCGGAGGAAAAAACTCGCATCGTCTATGATCGCAAGCTTCTCGTCCTGGTCCTTCGGAACGAAGCTTTGCAGCGTCACGACGTGCGCGACCTCCGGCAGCTGGCGCAAGTGTTCGGCAAGCGCGGACGCGCGCTCGGAATTACTTTCGAGAATGTCGAGCGTATTCGGGCTGGTGTCCGGGTCGGCCATCAGATCGAGCAGCGTTGCGACCGATTCGGTGTCGCGGGACCTCAGGTCGAGCGGATTAAAGTCGAAACGCAAGCCCGCAAGCAAAGGCAGGCCGAGGATCGTGACCGCCAATGTCATGCCGACAACCCATTTCCGCTGCGTTTCGAGGAATTGATCGACTGGTGCAAGCGCGGCATAGCCAATCGGCGCGGGCTCGCCCGGCGGCCTGAGGACAGCGAGCAGCGCTGGCAGCAAAGTCACGGTCGTGGCGAACGCAACGATCATGCCCGTTCCCGCAATCAATCCCAGCTCGGACAGGCCGACATAGGCCGTCGGCAGGAACGAGTAGAAGCCTGCGGCGATCGATGCAGCCGCCAGCAAAAGCGGCCCCGCTAATCCTTTCGCCGTCCCGAGAAGAGCGTCTTCGAGGTCGTGCGATTCAAATCGTTCGGCGCGGTAACGCACGCTGAACTGGATGCCGAAATCGACGCCGAGCCCGACAAAGAGTACGGCGAAGGCAACGGAGATCAGGTTCAGGGCTCCCACCATCCACAGCCCTATGGCAGCAGTGAAGATGAGCCCGGCCGCCAGGTTGACGAAAACGGCCAGGATGATCCGGGCTTTCTTCAGTGCGAGCCACAGCACCAGTACGACAAGAAGAAGAGTAATGAAGCCGTTCAGGGCGGCACCGTCGGCAATCGTGGCGAATTCCTCATCGGACAGGGCGACGGATCCGGTGAGACGTACCTTCACGCCTCGCTCAGGTGTCAGTCCGAGCCGCGACGCCGCCTCGCGTATGGCCGCGGTCGCCTTGCGTCCGGGCTGCAGATCGTCGAAGTCCAGGATCGGCTGGATATTGATGAAGCGGCGAAGCTCGGAAGGCTCCGGCGTCCGCCCCGTTATCAATTTGCGCCAGGAAAATGCCGGATACTTTCCGCTCGACAAGGTTTCCAGCGCATCTGCGATCGCCGCAAGCGCCGGTCTCAAATCCTCGAGCTTGGTTTTCCCCAGGCGCAATCCCTCGATCGACTGAGACAACGTGCGAAGAACACCTCGCAGCGTCGGGTCGGCCGAAAGAGTTCCGAGGAACGGCTGTGCGCCGATGAGATCACTAGCATCGTGGCGCACTTCGTCGAGAGAACGAAAGAGAATGCCGTTCCGCGCGAAGAATTCGCCGCCATCGGGGCGGGAAACGGTTCGAATCACGTCCGCATGGCGCGTTAGGTCGTTTGCGAGTGCATCCGTCGCTTCCTCGGCAGCCTCGGGCGTGGCTGCGTCAACGACGGCGATGAGTTGGTCGACTCGCCAGGGAAAGGCACGATCGAGCGCCCGCTCCTGTTGGCGCCACGGCAATGAGTTCGACAAAAGCTTGTTGCTGTCGGTCGTGATGGCGAAATGGGACGTGAAATAGACAGCAGACAGGACCGCAACGAGCAAGAATGCAAGAATCACGAGCCATGCATGCCGCGTCGAAAGACGAACGGCCTGTGTGGTTGCGGCGGTCGCCAGCTGATTGACTGTCTTACTCATTGAATTTGCAAAAAAAGCATATTCATTTCAGGCTGTCGCCTGCGTCTTGACGGAGCCTCAATCCAATTCCAAAACGTCCGCAGATACAGCGATCCGCGCCTGACGGAAGGCCGTGGCCGCCCAGGCAGGTAGTGCCCATCCGGTGGAGTGAAAAACCACAATGAGAGAGCCCCAATTCGAATTGCGTCATTTAATCGCATTCGTTTCCATAGTTACCGCCGTCTTGGTCGCCCCGGTCCGGTTGCACGCGCAGTCGTCGGCCGTGACGCATATTCAAAGTTATTACCAGCAGTTGATGCCGACGATCCAGCAAGCAGGCCGGTTGAGTGTCCGCGAGCGCGACAAGCGGTTCACCCCCGCTATTTCATCGGCTTTCGATCTTCCGACAATGACGCGGCTGGCAGTGGGGCCGACCTGGCAGACTTTCTCGCCAGCGCAGCAGGCCGCAGTGCGCGATGCTTTTGCCAAGTTCATCATCGCCGACTACGCAAGCCAGGTTAAGGATTATTCCGGTGAAAGCTTTGTCGTAGATCCAAGTTCGGTGCCGGAGCCGCGTGGTGGTGGCGAAATCGTGAAGACCAGGCTGTTGCAGCCCGGCGGCCGCACTGTGAGTATCAACTACTTGGTTCGGGGTGGGCGCGTTATCGACGTTTATCTCAACGGAACTATAAGCGACCTCGCGACACGACGCGACGAATTTGCGTCGATCATCGCCTCAGGTGGTGCCGACGGTTTGATCAAGAGATTGCGCGATCGGACGCAGAAGCTGCTTGGGGGCTAAATTTCGATCGTTCGATGCCGGTTCGCCGATGGGTCGGCACGGTTCGAATCCTCGCCATATCGGAACTCGCGACGGATGAACACTCAGGGCAAGGTTCTCGTCACCGGGGCAAGCGGGTTCGTCGGCTCGGCGGTCGCACACAAACTCGTCGAAGCCGGCTTTTCTGTGCGTGCGCTCGTTCGTGAGAAAGGGCCTTACTCGAACCTCGCTGATCTCGACATCGAATTTATCGAAGGCGACCTGCGCGATCGAACTTCAATCGATCGCGCAGTCGCGGATGTGCGCTACGTTTTTCATGTGGCGGCCGACTATCGTTTGTGGGCCCGCGATCCGAGCGAAATTTATGCCACTAACGTTGAAGGCACCCGCAACGTCATGCAGGCGGCGTTGCGTACGGGTGTAGAGCGGATCGTTCATACCAGCAGCGTGGCGACCATTGCCTTGCGGGCCGGTGAAGTTGCGGACGAGTCCACCTCGTTGCCCGAAAACGAGGCAATCGGCGCATACAAGCGCAGCAAGATCGCGGCCGAACGCCTGGTCGACTCCATGGTGGCTGAGCAAGGTCTTCCCGCGGTCATCGTCAACCCCTCAACGCCGATTGGACCGCGCGACGGGCGGCCTACACCAACCGGCCGCATAATCGTGGAGGCCGCCAAGGGCCGCATCCCGGCATTCGTCGACACGGGACTCAACCTCGTCCATGTGGATGATGTGGCGAGTGGTCACCTCGCGGCAATGCGCTCCGGAAAGGTCGGGGAACGCTATATTCTCGGCGGTGAAAACGTCCTGTTCTCGCAGATGCTGAAAGACATTGCAGGGATCGTGGGCCGCCGCGCCCCCTGGGTGCGGCTTCCCTGGCGCGCCTTGGTCCCGGTCGCGTTTGCTGCCGAAGCCGTGGCGGCGATTACGGGCCGAGAACCCTTTGCAACTGTGGATGGGGTCTACCTGGCGCGATATCGCATGTTCTTTGCCTCCACCAAAGCCGAGCGGGAGCTATCCTACCGTTCGCGGCCATATATTGAGGGGATTGAAGACGCGCTGCAGTGGTTTCGGGCCGCGGGATACTTGAATTTCCCCTAGGGTCAGATACGAATGGCCTTCGCAGGGACCGTCAGGGGGGCGGGATGCCGAGACAGACCATTGTTGCCGTGACATCGCTTGCGCGCGAGGCATTCATTGCGCGCGGTAGTGGGGTATCAGTGGTTTCCAGCCAAGGCGAGCGCCTTGGCGCCGCTTTGCGCGCGGCGATCGACCCCGACGTTGCGGGAATCATCAGCTTTGGAATCTCGGGGGGGTTGCATCCGGAACTCGGCGCCGGCGATTGGATCGTCGCGTCCGCCGTCAGGTACGGCGAGCACGTTATCGCGACCGATTTGAAATGGAGGCACGAACTCTCCAAACGGCTTCCGGGCGCCGTGCATGCAGATATCGTCGGCTCCGACGTTATGGTGTTGAATCCTGCGGAAAAGTCACATCTCCATCGAACGACCGGCGCTGTCGCTGTCGACATGGAGTCCCACATCGCGGCGCAAATTGCCGCCGCGCATGAGAATTCCATTTGCTGCTTGCCGGGTCATTATTGATGCGGCCCACAGAACGCTTCCTGCCGCGGCAGGTCCGGCATTGGACTCGAACGGCGCCGTGAATGTTTTTGCGGTGATGCGGTCCGTTCTGCGGACACCGAGCCAGCTTCCCGATCTCGCTCGCGCCGCATTCGACGCCTGCATTGCCGAGCGCGCTTTGAGAAAAGGCCGAAAGCAGCTGGGGCAGGGGTTTGGGTCGCCGTTTGTCAACGGACGCGCCGTCGAACGTGATTTTGCTGGGCAGGCGGACGTATCGAACGATTTTCTCCGGCCGCCGATTTGCGAAACCCCGTGATAGACTGAGAACGCAGCGCGGTCATTGCGCGGTCAATAGTGACGTTCTACGGGAGCTGAGAACGCATCACGAAATCAGCTGGCGAGTCTGGAAAGCCATCAGTGACGCGCGATCACAAAAAGCAATCTGCCGGTGATCAGGTCACAGCGTCATTTATTGAAACAGCCATCCGGCTGGCGGTTCTTGCTCTTCTGCTCTACTGGTCCTTCGTCCTTGTTCAGCCATTTATTTCAATTTTCATTTGGAGCGCGGTGCTGGCGGTCGCGCTGTTTCCTATTTTCGAATGGATTTCGTTTCGGCTCGGTGGGCGGCATCGGCTGGCGGCCGTAGTGACGACAGTTCTGAGTCTCCTGGTCATTATTGGTCCGGCAACCTGGCTTGCCATGGGCCTGGTCGACAGTGTCCGGATGATTTCCGAGCGGCTCGATCCTTTGATGCTGGCAATCCCGTCGCCGCCTGTTTCGGTGAAAGACTGGCCGCTGATCGGCGAGCCGATCTATCAATTTTGGGATCTGGCATCGACCAATTTAAGCGCGGCCTTCGCCACGATCGTTCCCCAACTAAAGCCATTGGGTGGCAGATTGCTTCGCATCGGTGCCGATACCGGCCTGGGCATCGTGAAGTTTCTCATTGCCGTTATTGTTGCCGGATTCCTGTTCTCGCCGGCCCCGGCGCTTGTCGCTGCAGTCAAAAGGTTTTCCCGGCGACTCAACCCGACGCGTGGCGAAGAACTCGTCGACCAGGCCGTGGCGACCATTCGTGCGGTTTCGCGCGGCGTTATCGGCATTTCCGTATTGCAGGCGCTGCTGGCCGGCATAGGTTTGATGGTCGCTGGCATTCCTCAGGCCAGCTTGATTGCATTTGCGGTCTTGATTCTCGGAATAATCCAGGTCGGGCCGACGATTGTCATCGTGCCGGTCATCATATGGAGCTGGATGTCAATGGAGACCACGTCGGCGCTCCTGTTCACGGCTTACATGGTGCCGGTGAACCTGCTGGACAATCTATTGAGGCCCATCGTCATGGGCCGCGGCTTGAAGACTCCCGTTCTGGTAATTTTAATCGGTGTCATTGGCGGCACGCTCGCTTATGGCATCGCCGGACTGTTTCTGGGACCGATTGTGCTGGCGGTCATATGGGAACTTATGGTCGCGTGGATCAAAGAACACGGCCCTGAATAGAACTAACCACCCAGAAACAGACGCCCGACATCCGGATCGGTCAGCAGCTCGCTGGCCTTGCCAGCCAGCGCGAGCTTGCCCGAGACCAGCACGTAACCGATATCGGAGAATTCAAGGCCTTTTTTTGCGTTCTGCTCGACCATCACGATGGTCTTGTTTTCATTGTGCTGAAGGTCGCCCAGGATGCCAAAAACAGCATCGATAAATCGCGGCTCGAGCCCGATCGATGGTTCGTCCACCAGCAAGATTTTCGGATCCATCACCAGCGCACGGCAGATTTCGAGCAGCCGCCGCTCGCCGCCCGACAAGACTTTAGCGGGGTGTTTCCGGCGCGCAGCCAGACGCGGATATTTGTCGAATATCTTGTCGGCGGCGAGCTTGGCTGACTTGCGGTCCATCAAATAGGCACCCAGCCACAGGTTTTCCTCGACCGTCATACCGGGAAACACGGACTTGTCCTGCAGGATGTACGCGATACCCGCCGACTGGAGCTTTTCGTTGGACGACAGGCGCGTGACGTCGAGGCTATGGCTGTCCAGCTCGGTGGAAACCGTGCCCGAAAAAATATTGGTGAAACCGAAAATCGAATGCAAGACCGTCGATTTTCCCGCGCCGTTCGGGCCGATCATGCAGAGTGACTGGCCGCGGCCTACGCGCAGATTGAAGTCGTGCAGAATTTCCATCTGCCCGTAGCCGGCGTTGAGCCCGTCGATCCGCAAATGCGGTTTGTTTTCCGCCAGCGCATCGAGCTGCTCGACACTCACCTCGCGGGCGATTTCGAGCGCCTGACGGGTAACTTCTTCGACGGAAATGACGGCGCCAACGCCGCCGTGATAGCCGCCGCCTGATGCGTGCGTGTGTCCGGAACTTGCCATCAATGCGCCCCCAGATAGGCGTCGATGACGTTCTGGTTGCCCTGGATCTCGTCGGGCGCGCCGGCCGCCAGCATTTCACCGTGGGCGAGGCAATAGATCTTGCTCGCCATGTTCATGATGACGCGCATGTTGTGCTCGATGATCAGCATCGTGATGCCGAATTCGTCGTTGGCGCGCTTAAGGCGGTCGATCAGCCCGTTGATCAGCGTCGGGTTGATGCCCGCGGTTGGCTCGTCGAGCAGCAGGACGGTCGGCTCGTTCATGAGCGCCATGGCGAATTCGAGCAGCTTCTGCTGGCCGAAAGAGAGGCTGCCCGCGCGCAGGAAGCGCTTCTCGTAAAGGCCCACGAACGACAGCAAATGTTCGGCCCGTTCGATGACATCGGGGCGTTCGTAGGCGAACATGTCGAGAAAGCCGGCTTTTCTGTGCGGAATTGAGATCTGCATGTTCTGCAGACAGCTCATTTTTCCGTAGATACGGGTGGTCTGGAATGTGCGCAGAAGGCCGAGCCGTGCAATTTCCTGTACCCGCAGCTGCGAGATTTCCTGACCCTCGAAGCGGATCGAGCCCGAAGTCGATCGGGTGATATCCGACGATCGAGTTGAACAAGGTCGTCTTGCCGGAACCGTTGGGTCCGATCAGTCCCGTGATCCGGCCGCGCGGCACGGACAATGAGACGTTGCGGTTTGCGATGACACCGCCGAAAGACTTGCTCACATTCGTGACTTCGATAATCGCGTCGTTCATTCGGCACCTTCAGCGTGTGGTGCGAGCTTGATCGCAGGCGACCGCACTTCGCGCTCCTTCGGTGCAACACGGACTCCGAATCGCTCCGGATATTTTTCCATCAACCAGCCGACGATGCCTTGCTGGAAGTAGACGACGATAATCACGATGAGCAGGCCGAGCGCAACGAACTGCCAGCCGAGGAAATAGGTCCAGGTCACTTCCTTGATGACGTGGAAGATGACCGCGCCGACGACCGGTCCCCAAAACGTGCCCTTGCCGCCGAGCAGCACCATCAGGATCATGAAAATATTGAAGGTCGTCGTCGGGAAGGCGATGTCGCGCGCATCGATGAAGCCGATCATGTTGCCGAAAATGGCGCCCGCGATGCCGAGGAAGAACGCGGCGATCGTCCACGCCGTCCGCTTGTAGCGGCGCGTATAGAGGCCCATCGCTTCGGCCTTTTCTTCGTCGTCGCGGATTGCATTGATGGCCATGCCGAAATTCGTCGAGTAGAGCCACCGCAGAAAAAGCAGCACGACGAAGGCGAGGGCAAAGAGCAGGAAATAGAAAAATAGCTTTTGCGTCTGGGGAGGGCCCGGAAATACCGGCATTGATATTCCGGAAGCGGCGCCGACCCATTGCCAGGAGGCCACCAGCTCGGCGCCTGCGACCGCCACGCCGAGCGTTCCGATCGCGAAATAGGGGCCGCGTAGTCCGAACACGACCCACGACGTCGCGACAGCAAGGATTGCGGCCATGATGCCCGCCGCAACGACTCCGATTGCGAATCCGGTGAAGTACTGGGCCGTCGTGAAGGCAATGTGCGTGGTGCGCGCCCCCGACGTGTACATCCCGACGTCGTAATAAAGGCCGATCTGCACCACGGCGCAGGTGTACATGCCGGCGCCGAAGAAGAAGATGTTGCCGAGCGAGTTGTAGCCCATCTGGCCGCCGAGGGTGTCCCACGTCATGGCAAAGACGATCATCAGCCAGAGCACGGCGATCTGGTTGGTGTAGGCCGGAAACAGCAGCGGGGCCGCGACGCCGACAAGCAGCAGCGAACCGATGGTGACGGGGTGCAGGGAAGCGCGCGTCATTGCACCGCCTGCCGCACGCGGAGTTGCTGCAATTGCCGGACCGCCAGGACCGCCAGAAGCAGCAGCACGATGAGAGCCTGCTGGAATTGAGCGCCCAGTATGAAGCCGCCGAACTGCTCGAACACGCCCATGCCGAATCCGGCCGCGATCACAGCCCGGCAGGTTGCCGAAACCGGCGGCGGTGACGATCACGAAGAGGCGGATCGAATAGGTCGTCCCGAGGAACGGTTGGACGTTCCAGACCACGGCGACGAGGGCGCCGGCCGCGCCGCAAATCGCCGCATTCAGGCAGAAGGTGAACGAATAGACCTTCTCGGTGTCGATGCCGAGGACGCGCGCCGCCCTTGCATCCTGCGCGGTCGCGCGGATCGCCTGGCCCATGCGGCTCTTCTTCATGAAGAGAACGATTCCGACGGCAAGAATGATCGCGAACGCGAACCCGACAATGCGGGTGGAGGCGATCGTGATCAGCCCGTCCGCGAACGACAGCGTCGGCAAATCGGCCTGTGCGGACTGCGTGTCGGGACCGAAGGCGAGGTTGAGGCCCTTGCTGGATCACAATGGCGATGCCGAACGTCGCCAGCAGCGACGTGAAAAGATCCCGCGTAATGACCTTGCTGATGACCGTGCGATAGAGAATCCAGCCGATACCCCACAGCACGACCGCGGCGACCGGCACGCCCAGCAGCGGATCAATCCCGTATCGCCCGAGCGTCCAGGTGATATAGCCGCCGATCATGATGAAGTCGCCCTGCGCCAGGTTCTTGACATTCATCACGCCCCACACGAGGGCAAGGCCATAGGCGGCAAGCGCGAATATCGATCCGACCAGCACGCCGTCGATCAGCAGGCCGAGATTGAAGATCGGCATGGCTGTCAGAACGGAAAGATTGCCAAGCACCTGTTCCATCGCGGACGTCCCCACCCGTCGTTGAGATGGACGGCCCTATCGCGTTGCGATCGGGCCGCGCACCGAAGCAAAGAGGAAGCGGGCAGGGAGCTGCCCGCTTCCGTCTTCGGCTAGTAGTGCGCGTCGCGCGGATAATTCAGCGGTGCGGCTGCGACCTCGGCCGGCGAGACGACGATGTACTTGCCGCCCTGGATCTGACGCATGACGATCTCTTTGCCCGGATTGCTGCCATCCTCGGCAAATTTCACGCCGCCATAGAACGTCTGCAGGTCGGTCTTCGTCAGCGCCTCGCGCACCTTTTCGGTGTCGAGCGATTGGGCCCGCTTGAACGCATCGGCCCAGACATAGACCGATGCGGTGGCTTGCGCGGTCTGATAAGGCACGACCTTGTACTCGGGGTGTGCTGCAATCATGGCCTTGTTGTACTCGGCCGCAGATCCGAACATGGGGTCCTTCGCCTTCATGGTCTCATCCCACTGCGTCGGGCAGACAACTCCTTCCGCGATTTTCGGGAAGTCGTTGACGATTTTCGCCGCTTCGCAGTGCGTGATGCCGATCAGCGGCACGGCGGTCTTGAACTCGCCCATTTGCCGCGCAGCAGTCGCGGCGCCCTTTTCGTGCCCTGAGATCAACAGGACGTCAGGCTGCAGCGCCTTGACCTTCGTGAAGAAGGTGGTGACGTCGTTGAGATCCTTCGGCATGCGGTCGTCGATGACCGTCTGCATGTTGTATTTCTTGATCTGCTCGATGACGCCCTGACGGACGTCCATCGAGAACGCGTCGTCCTGGTAGATCATCGCCACCTTGACGGATGACGGGTTCTTGCCGGCCTTCTTGGCAAGATCGGCCGCCATATCGATGACGGGCGTCAGATATTTTTCGGACGTTGCAATGATTCCGAACTGATACTTGTAGCCTTGCGTAAAGAGAGATCGGGACGCGGCTTCACCCTGCACGAGTGGAATCTTGTACTTCTCGATGACGGGCAAGATCGCCTTGGTCAGCGGCGACCCGTAGGGCCCCAGCATGAATTTGACCTTGTCCTGGTCGATCAGCCGCTCGACCAGCTGCGCGGCGCGCGCAGGCGTCGAACTCGTCGTCGTAGTATTTGATTTTGAGATGGTAGCACTTGTTGCCGATCTTGATGCCGCCGGCGTCGTTGATTTTTTTGACGGCGAATTCGTAACCGTTCTTCGTGTTGTTGCCGTTGGCCGCGTAAATGCCGGTGGCTGAAAGGGCGGCCCCGAGAATCAGGTCTTCACACGATTGCGCCGCAGCGGGTGCGGGTACATAGGCGAGTGCGGCCGTTGCCAACACGGCTGCAAATTTTGCGCTGTTGTGCATTGGTTGTTCCTCCCATGAAACTGCGTGTCTCCCCCGGCTGGTTGGTTCCAGTCCTTAGTAATGGAAAGTATAGCGCGAATATCAGGATGGACAACGCATAGTAGTGACGCGGGGACGAAACAGCCGCCGGTCTCGACTAGACCTGTTCCGCGTTGAGATAAGCGAGCCGCGCGCCGCAGAAGGCGCAGATCAGACCCAACCCGAGCGCCGCGAGCCCTGCGATAACGTCGACCGTGCCGCCCAGATTGCCGGTCTTGCTCATGATGCCGCCGATCGTGGCGGCCACGAATACGAGCCCGATCAGGAAGCGCTGCGCCAACCGGTAGATAAATTCCCGCTCGCGGGCCGCCGCGATCAGATAGGCGCCCGCGGCCCAACCGCCCGCGAAAGCCGCGCCGCCGATCGCCCACCACGCCATGGCAGATATGAATTGCTGCTTGCTGCCGGTTGCGGCGTCGCGGAGGACCGCGTCAAGACCAAGCCCGAATACGGTCAGGAGAATGTGCACGACCAGGGCGGCAAAGACGCCACAGGCAATCGCTGCGGCGTAATGCAGTCGGCGCAGGGTGTCGGTATCCATCGGCTGCCGTTGAAAAGGGACCGGGAGGTCGGCTCAACGGGCACAATAACCGATCAAAGCGGCGCGCGCGAATACCCTTTTGAAAGCTGCGCCGCGTCGGCGCGATCCCGCGACGGGCCGCTCTCGAGGCTTGCGTCGATTTCCTGGTCGACGATGTAGCGCGGACGCGACTTGGTCTCGAAATAGATCTTGCCGACATATTCGCCGATGACGGCGATGGCGAAAGTCTGGAACGATGCAATAAGCAGGAACAGCAGCATGACCGACGTCCAGCCTTGCACCGTGTGGCCGGCAAGCCATGTGCCGAACACCCACATGCTCGTCCCGATAAAGACGACGAACAGCATGATCCCCATCAGAGCGATCAGGCGGATCGGCCTGACCGACAACGACGTGATGCCGTTGACGGAAAGCGCGACCATTTTCGCGAGCGTATACTTTGTCTCGCCGTGCAGGCGCGGGAGACGGTCATAGGTCACCGTCTCGGTCTTGAAGCCGAGCTGGACGGCAAGTCCGCGCAGAAAGACATGCGCTTCGCCATAGCGCGCGAGCGCACGCAGCGCGCGGTCGCTCATCAGCCGGAAATCCGCGTGATGCGGAATGATCTCGGCGCCCAGCCAGTTGATCAGACGATAGAAGAAATCGGCCGAGCTGCGCTTGAACCAGCTGTCGCTGGTGCGGTCCCTGCGCACGGCAAACACGATCTCGGCGCCCTCGTGGAAATGTTCGACCATCTTCGCGGCGACAGACATGTCGTCCTGCAGATCCGCGTCGAGGGAGATCGTCGCGTCAGCCTTGCCGATCTGCGAGAGGAGACCGGCCAACAGCGCATTCTGGTGACCGACATTGCGCGACAGCTTGAGTCCGCGGACGCGTTTCGGGCGTGCGTGCGTGATTCTATCGATCAGACGCCAGGTCTGGTCGGTGCTGCCGTCATCAACCAGTACGACGTAGCTTTTCGGTGAGATGATCTTCGACTTTTCCAGCTTCGCCATGTCGGCAAGCAGGTAGGTCAACGTGTGCTGGATCCCGGCTTGTTCGTTGTAACAAGGGATGACGAATGCAATGACGGGTGCTTTGACAGCAGTCATGATCTAAATCAGCCGTGGCTTGCGCGGCGAATGATCCCCGGACGACTGGTAAATTCGCCGTCTGATGTCGCACGGCCGCGTTAATCCAAGGTATGCCGGCAGCGTTTACAAACCTTTTATCGCTGCGGGCCTGCAAAAGGTGCCGAATCCGGACAGTTCCGAGCGCGTCAGATGCCGGCGAGCGCGCGCATAATGCGGAAAAGGCGTTGCTGCCCCTCAAACCCGATGCCGGGACGGTCGGACAACGAGATCATGCCGCCTTCGATGCGGGCGTCGTCGGCGAAGCCGCCGAAGTCGCCGAACACCCCGGGATAGGACTCCGCGCCGCCGAGGCCGAAGCCCGCGGCAACCGTAAGCGACATCTGGTTGCCGCCGTGCGGGAACATCGCGCCGCGTCGCCAGCCGTGTCCCGCGAGCATGTCCAGGATCTTCGCATATTGGCCGATGCCGTAGGCTTGCGGCGGGTCGATCTGGATGACGTCGCGGTCGGGGCGAAAGCCGCCGAAGCGCACCAGATTTTCCACGTCCTGCGTCGAGTAGAGGTTTTCGCCAGCCGCGAGTGGCGGCTCGTAATTCTTTGCAATCTCTGCGAACAGCGCAAAATCGAGCGGGTCGCACGGCTCCTCGAACCATCGCAGCTTGAAGGGCGCGAGTGCCTTGGCGTAACGCAAGGCTTCGGCGCGATCGAATTTGCAGTTGGCGTCGACAGCGAGGTGCCTGCCGGAGCCGACCACGTCGAGCACGGCTTCCAGCCGCCGGAGGTCTTCGTCAAGCGGCAGGCCGCCGACCTTCATCTTCACCATCGTGTAGCCGGCGCCGAGATGGCGGCGCATTTCATCCTGTAGGTCCTTGATCGTCTGTCCCGGCCAATACCAGCCGCCGCCCACGTAGCAGAACGTCTTTTCCGGAATATTGCCGCCGTTGAATCGTTCGGCGAGCAGCACGCGCAGCGGCTTGTCCGCAATCTTGGCCACGGCATCCCAGACCGCGACCTCGATGGTGCCGATCGCGATGGACCGTTCGGAATGCCCACCGGCTTTTTCCCGCCGCATCATGCAGGCAAGAATTTTTTCGGGATCGAGACTGCCGGTTGTGTCCAGGAGCGAGGCTGGATCGGCGGCGAGGACGCGCGGAATAAACCGCGCCCGCATTTGTGCGCCGCAGGCGTAGCGGCCGGTCGAATTGAATGCGAAGCCGCAGACAGGTTTTCCGTTACGAACAACGTCGGTGATCACGGCGACCACCGACGTCGTCATTTCGGTAAAATCGAAGCTCGAATTGGCGAGCGTCGACTTGAGCGGGATCGCCGTCTCGCGGATGTCGACGATACGCATTCCGCTTCGTCAGGCGAGGTTCATTAAATTTGCGGAATGTTGGCGTCCTTGATTACCTTGCCCCACTTTTCGACTTCTTTCTTGATGTAAGCAGCGAACTCGTCCGGCTTGTTGGCGATCGGATCGAAACCAAGCTGCGCGCATTTCTCCTTGACGTCGGGAAGCGCCATCGCCTTGACGATTTCTCTGTTGAGCAGATCGATGATTTCCTTCGGCGTGCCTGCCGGCACCAGGATGCCCTGCATCGTTTCGGACTCCTGTCCGCTAACGCCGGCTTCCGCCATGGTCGGCACATCCGGCAACGCGGAAGAGCGCTTCGCCGAGGTGACCGCCAGCCCGCGCAATTTTCCGGCCTGTACTTGCGGCGCGGTTGGCGGCAGTGCGGTAAAGGCGATCGGCGTATGGCCGGCGACCGCCGACTGGATCGCAGGACCGGCGCCGGTGAAGGGAACCGTCGTGAGGTCGAGCTTGAAGGATAGCTTGAACAGCTCGCCGGCCAGATGCGGCGTCGTCCCGGTGCCGGGCATCGCATAGTTGTATTTGCCGGGGTTCTTTTTGATCAGGTCGACCAGCTCCTTCACCGACTTCACCGGGAAGTCGGCATGCACCACCAGAATGTTCGGCGAAGCCGCGGCGAGCGTGACCGGCGCAAAATCCTTGAAGGGGTCATACGGGCTCTTTGCGTAGAGGCTCGGGTTGACCACGTAGCTCGAGCTCGCGACCAGGATCGTGTAGCCGTCGGGCGGAGACTTTGCGACCTGCATCATTCCGATATTGCCGCCGGCGCCCGGGTGATTTTCGATATAAAACTGCTGCTTCAGGCTTTCCGACAGCTTCTGCGCGATCAGGCGCGCCATCACGTCGGTCGGTCCGGCGGGCGCGAACGGCACCACGATTTTGACCGGATGGTCCGGATAGCCTGCTGCGGCGGCCGGCCAGATGCCGAGCGCAACCATGGACAGCGTTACGCCGGCGGTGATGAGTTTTATCGTTGAGCGCATTCGTCTCCTCCCAGTTTTTTTCATCGTAGCATTGCGCGGGAACGTTGCCAGTGGGGCTTGCATCGCCCGCGCTCACAGGCTGTATTCCGGCGGCTTGTCGTTCCCTTTTCGTCAGAGGAAATTCAATGCCGGCCCGAAAGATCACCCGCCAGGACATGCGCGATGCCGCGGAGAAGTACAAGAACTGGGGCAAATGGGGCCCCAATGACGAAGTCGGAACGCTCAATTACACCAACGCCGGAGACATCGTGGCGGCGACGCGGCTCGTGAAGAAGGGCAAGGTCATCTCGCTCGCGCTCAATTTCGATCATACCGGGCCGCAGGGTGCGAAGAGCAAATATCCATCGATGGGCCGCACCAATCCGATCCACACGATGCTGCGGACCGGCACCGATGCCTACTCCGGTGTGCTCGACAAGCGCGGCATCCGCGCCGCCGACGATATGGTAACGATGCCTCTCCAGTGCGGTACGCAATGGGACGGCCTCGGTCACGTCTTTTACGAGAACTATATGTGGAATGGCTACGACTGCCGCGAAGTGACGAGTGCCGGCGCGCAGAAGTGCGGGATCGAGAAAACGAAGAACAAAATGGTTGGCCGCGGTGTTTTTCTCGATGTTGCCCGCTGCAAGGGCGTCGAGTCACTTGACGATGGTTACGGCATCACCAATGACGATCTCTATAACACGGCGAAGAAACAGAAAGTCGAGCTCAAGCGCGGCGATTACGTCATCGTGCGCACCGGCATGATGGAACGCTGCCAGAAAGCCGGCAGCTGGGATGGCTATCCCGGTGGCGATGCGCCGGGCTTTTCGTTTGAGACGCTCGACTTCATCAAGCAGACGCAACTGGCAGCGCTTGCCAGCGACACCTGGGGGTGCGAGGTGCGTCCGAACGAGAGCGAGGAGGGGATCAACCAACCCTGGCACTGGATCACGATCCCCATCATGGGCATGACGATGGGTGAAATTTTCCAGCTCAAGGAACTCGCCGACGACTGCGACCAGGACAAGGTCTACGAGTTTCTGTTTGTCGCGCCGGCTATTCCGATCACGGGCGCGGTGGGATCTCCGGTAAATCCACTGGCGATCAAGTAAGAGCGTCGCAGGAGTTTTCGTTATGGCGAAGGAATACGCTGTCACACATACGGACGCTGAATGGCGCAAGCTGCTCACGCCCGAGCAGTACCAAATCATGCGCAAGCACGGCACCGAGATGCCGGGAAGTTGCGCGTTGTTGCATGAGAAGCGTGCCGGCACGTTCCGGTGCGCTGCTTGCGATCAGCCGCTGTTCGCGTCCAAGCTCAAGTTCGAAAGCGGCACCGGTTGGCCGAGCTTCAACGATCCGATCTCCGGCGCAGTTGATGCGGAAGCCGATCGCAGCCACGGTATGGTTCGGGATGAAGTTCATTGCAGCCGCTGCGGCAGCCATCTCGGGCATGTGTTCAATGACGGACCGCCGCCGACCGGCCTGCGCTACTGCATCAACGGTATCGCGCTGAAATTCGAGCCGGCCTGAGCATGGCAACGGTCGGAGACAACGCCAAACGCATCGGCGCTGAAGTGCTTGCCGACATGCTGGCCGGCTACGGCGTCACGCACGTCTTCATGGTGCCTGCCGTGCTCCGCCGTACTTTCGCGGAAATGGAACGGCGAACAAAGATCGCGCGCATTCATTGCCATGGCGAGAAATCGGCCGCTTACATGGCCGACGGCTACGCGCGCGCGTCGGGCAAACCCGGCGTATGCATGGCACAGGTGATCGGCGCGCTCAATCTCGCGGCAGGTTTGCGCGACGCCTACCTTGCGCATTCGCCGGTGATCGCGATGACAGGTGGGCGCGATCCGAAGACGAAATTCCGCAAGGTCTATCAGGAAATCGACGACGTGCCGGCGTTCGAGCCGGTGACGAAAATGAACGTTACCATCGACGACGTGGCGCGCATTCCGGACATGGTACGACAGGCGTTTCGCACCGCGACCACAGGTGCGCCGGGTCCCGTGCATCTGCAATTCCGCGGAAACGAGGGCCAGATCGATCTTGAAGAAGCCGAAATGGACGGGCTCGTAGAGGCGCAGTTTTCGCGCGTGCCGCCGTTCCGTCCCGAGCCGGAAGCAGCCCACGTGAAGGCTGCGCTCGAGCTGCTGCAGAAGGCCGAGCGGCCGATCATCGTCGCGGGTGGCGGTGCCCGCGCATCGGGCGCCGGCAAGGAGCTCGTCGCGCTGGCCGAAGCGCTGCAAATTCCGATCGCGACCTCGCTCAACGGCAAGGACATCATTCCCGGAGTTCACCCGCTGTCGGTCGGCGTGGTCGGCAGCTATTCGCGTGAAAGCGCGAACCGCGCCGTGAATGCCGCCGACCTCGTCTGTTTCATTGGCACGGAAACTGGTGGCATGACGACGCATTTTTGGGCCGTGCCGAAAATCGGGACTCCGGCGATCCAGATCGACATCGAGCCGGAAGCGCTCGGCCGTAACTATCCGTTGCAGGCCAGCGTGCTGGGCGACGCCAGGAGCGTGCTTGTTCGCATGCTTGGCCAGATCGACAAGTCGACTGCGGCAAAGCGGGCAAACTGGGTCAAAGACATCGCCGCGCTGCGTAACGACTGGTACGCGAAATACAAACCGATCCTGGAGTCCGACGCCGTGCCGATTCATCCGGCACGCATATGCGGCGAACTGAGCAGGCACATGCCCGATGACGCCATCGTCGTAGTCGATACCGGCCACGCCGGAATGTGGATGGGTGGCCTGTACGATCTGCGCACGCCTGCGCAGAGCTATATGCGCAGCGCCGGGCATCTCGGCTGGGCCTTCCCGGCCGGCATCGGAGCAAAGGCCGCGTGCCCGGATCGGCCCGTCGTCGTTTTCACCGGCGATGCCGGCTTCTGGTACCACATCGGCGAAGTCGAGACGGCGGTGCGCTGGAACATCGCCTCCGTCACCGTCGTCAACAACAACGGTGGCGGCAATCAGTCAAAGCGCGGCTTCGACCGCGCCTATGGCGGCGAGCAGACCGAACAGGCACGCGAATTGTGGACCTACAACAAGATGAATTTCGCGCGGCTGGCCGAGGATATGGGCGCCCTTGGCATCCGTGTCGAGGATGCAAAGGACATCGCTCCGGCGCTTGAGCGCGCGCTAACGGCAAAGCGTCCAGCGGTGATCGATATCGTGACCGATATCGAAGCGCTGGCGCCGACGGCGGTGGCCTGATCGATTTAGGCCGCGGCGCGATCATGCGATAGTGCTGCCAAGGCTTTGCCTTTCCGGAGGGCGACACCATGAAACGTGCGACATTTTACTTCTGCGGTCTTTTGACCGGCCTGGCTTTGGCCTTCGCAATTCCCAAGGGTCAGGCGCATGACGCGGATGTGCTCGCAAACCGTGCACCGCAGAGGAATCCGCTGTTTATCAACATGACGAGCGGCGATTCCTGGCGCGGCTGGATGGGTTTACACTTCGCTCATGCGACGCTGAAGCGGGGGCACCCGGTCGCGATCTTCCTCAATCTCGATGCCGTCAAGCTTGCAGCAAAAAGCGGCGATCAGGAAAAGAAACCATCGATGCAGCGCGTCCCGCGCGACGTCCTTGTCGACTTCATCAAGGACGGGGGCGTGGTGCTAATGTGCGGCCCGTGCATGACCGAGTTCGGTCTGAAACTAGACGATCTGATACCCGGCGTGCAGATGGGCAGGCCTGGTTACACGCAGGGTTTCATTTTCGCGGAGAACGCGCGCACTCTGACGTGGTAGGGTTCAGCCTTCACCGATCTCGCGCAGAATTTCCGCCGTGTGCTCACCAAGCAGCGGCGAGGGACGCTCTGATGCGGCACGCCAGCCGTCGATCACGATCGGCGTGCGCACGCCGGGAATCGTTCCCGCCTTGGCCGCCTTGCTCGGCAGATCGAGTTTCATGCCGCGATGTTTGACCTGAACGTCGTTGAACACCTGATCGAGATCGTTGATCGGACCCGCCGGCACGCTCTGCGCTTCGAGCTTCGCGAGCAAATCGTCGCGCTTCGACTTCGCGGTAAGCGCCGATAGTTTGGCGATCAGCTCGCTGCGGTGCTTGAGACGGCCGATATTATCTTTGTAGTCCGGATTCTGCGCGAGCTCTGCGCCGCCGATCACGTTGCAGAACTTGACGTACTGGTTGTCATTGCCGGTTGCGACAATGATGTGACCGTCCGCAACGGGAAACACCTGGTAGGGCACAATGTTGGCGTGCGCATTGCCGATGCGCTTCGGTACCTTGCCCGAGACGAGATAGTTCATCGCCTGGTTCGACAAGACGCCCACGGTCGAATCGACCAAAGCGGCGTCGACATAACAGCCTTTTCCCGTCTTCTCGCGCTCGGCCAGCGCCGCCAGAATGCCGACGACCGAATAGACGCCGGTGAAGATGTCGGAGACCGGAATACCGATGCGGGTCGGCTCGCCGTCCGCCATGCCGGTCAAATCCATGATGCCACCCATGCCCTGCGCCATCAGGTCGTAGCCGGCGCGTTTGGCGTAAGGGCCATCCTGCCCGAAGCCGGTGACCGAGCAGTAGATCAGGCGCGGACACTCGGGCGCGACGCTCTTGTAGTCGAGGCCAAATTTGGCCAGCCCGCCGACCTTGAAGTTTTCGATCAGCACATCCGAACGCGCGGCCAGCTTGCGCACGATGCGCCGGCCCTCGTCGCTCTCGAAATCCATTTCGATCGAGCGCTTGCCGCGGTTGGCCGCGTGAAAGTAAGCAGAACCAATGTGGTTGCCGTCGGCGCCTTCGACGAAAGGCGGACCCCAGCCGCGGGTATCGTCTCCCGTGCCTTTGCGTTCGACCTTGATTACGTCGGCGCCGAGGTCGGCGAGCAGTTGCCCCGCCCAAGGCCCGGCCAGGATGCGGGCAAGTTCGAGTACGCGGAGGCCCGCTAACGGCTTCGGCATGTGAAGAAACTCCCAAGAATAAGCGGTGATGTCGGGGTTATAAAGTCATCGACGCAGGCTGACCATAGCCCGAATTATCTATTGGCTGCCTGTAGTTACGACGAAATTCACTCGGCGGACCTATGGCGCTAGGTCGCACCGGCGGCTAATGTGAAATCGGGCGCGACGCGGGGATTTTGGTTATTGTTGGTGACCAAGCAAATGCGACGGCATTGTTTCTGTCGCTAAAAAAGACCCCATGGAGGAACACACGATGAAACGATTTTCGACACTATTCGCAACTGCGGCTGCGGCGATCCTGATTTCGGCGTCGGCGCAAGCGCAAATGACAATGAAGGCGTCGCATCAGTTTCCGGGCGGCAAGGGGGACGTCCGCGATGACATGGTGCAGATGATCGCGAAGGATGTCGCCGCCGCCAATATTGGCCTCAATATCCAAGTGTATCCGGGCGCGTCGTTGTTCAAGCCGAACGACCAATGGAACGCCATGGTCAACGGCCAGCTCGACATCACGCTGTTTCCGCTCGACTACGCCAGCGGCAAGGTGCCCGCATTCAGCGCGACTCTAATGCCGGGTCTGATTCGCAGCCAAGAGCGGGCCAAGCGTGTCAACAATTCGCAGTTCATGAAGGACGTGCACGCCGAGATCGCGAAACATGGCGTGATCGTACTTTCGGATGCCTGGTTTGCAGGCGGCATGGCGGCAAAGGGCGGCTGCATCGTCAAGCCTGAGGATATGAAAGGCCGCAAGTTCCGCGCGGCTGGTCCGACGTTTGCCGGAATGTGGGAAACAGCTGGGGCCAGCATCGTGAGCCCGCCCTCGAACGAAATTTACAACGCGTTCCAGAGCGGCGTCGTGAACGGCACAGATACCAGCCTGGGAACGTTACAGTCGATGAGGCTCTACGAAGTGACCGATTGCCTCACCGCGCCTGGCAACAACGCGCTCTGGTTCATGTATGAGCCGGTGCTGATGTCGAAGAAGAGCTTCGACAAGCTCAACAAGCAGCAGCAGGACGTTGTGATTGCCGCGGGCAAGAAGGCGCAGGCTTATTACGAAGGAAAAGCCGAAGCGGTGAATCGGGAATCGATCAAGGCGTTCGAGGACCACAAAGTGAAGGTGGTGACGCTGAGCGATGCCGATTATCAGGCATGGCTGGAGATGGCCAAGAAAAGCTCCTACGCCAAATTCGCCAAGGAAGTGCCGAACGGTCAGAAGCTGATCGATGAAGCGCTTGCGGTAAAATAATGAACACGGCGGCCGGCGAGTGCTTTGCTCGCCGGCCGTTTTCTGCCGCGCCTGAGCTGCGCATCGTTCGGATCTCCAGGACAAAATAAGAAGCCGAGCCCATGGACGCATACATTCGGGCTGTTGCCTTCCTGTCGCGTGTAGCCGGCGTGGTTGCCGCCTTCCTCATTTTCTTCGCGGTGCTCGTGATTTGCGACATCGTGGTCGAGCGTTACATCCTCAACCTCACGACGATCTGGCAGATCGACGTTGTCACCTATTGCATCGTCGGCGCGACGTTCGTCGGTAGCGCATACGTGCTGATGACGCGCGGCCACGTCAACGTCGATATTCTGCCGCTCCACGTAAAACCCCGCGCACGCTTTTGGTTGGCGATGGCGACCAGCTCGTTGTCGCTGGCATTCTGCATCGTTATTTTTGTTCTCTGCACGGCTTATTGGTGGGAGGCCTACTCGAATCGCTGGCTCTCGAACACGGTGTGGCGGGCAAGACTGTGGATTCCGTACCTCTCCATGCCGGTCGGGCTCGGCCTGCTCATCCTGCAATACGTGGCCGATATCTTGTGCGTTGTAACGGGGCGCGCACCGCCGTTCGGCATTCAGGACAAGCAGGCTGCCGAGGATGTAGCGCGCGCGCAGGCGCGTGAGGCGCTCGGTGACGCGCCATGAGCCCGACCACCCAAGGACTGATTGTCTTCGTTGTGACGTTGCTGATGCTGGTGTCCGGCATTCCGGTGGCGTTCGGCCTCGGGGCCATCGCGCTCGCCTTTCTTGTTCTCTTCCAGGGCTACGATGCGCTCCACGTTGTCGCCGAAACCTTCTGGTCCGGCCTCGATGAATTCACGCTCGTCGCGATTCCGATGTTTGTGATGATGGGCGCCGCAATCGGGTCGTCCCCGGCGGGCAAGGACCTTTATGAAGCGCTTGATCGCTGGCTTTACCGTCTGCCCGGCGGCCTGGTGATATCGAACATCGGCGCGTGTGCGATCTTCGCGGCATTGACGGGGTCGTCACCGGCCTGCTGCGCGGCGATCGGCAAGATGGGCATTCCCGAGATGCGCCGTCGCGGTTACCCGGATGACGTCGCCACCGGCTCGATTTGTGCAGGCGGCACGCTCGGCATCCTCATTCCGCCGTCGGTTACATTCATTCTGTACGGCATCGCGACGGAGACATCGATCGGCCGGTTGTTCATCGCCGGTGTTCTGCCGGGGCTGATGCTGACCGGGTTGTTTATGCTCTGGACGGTCTTTCTGCTCTGGAAGCGCGGCTTCCGTTCGCATGCGATCGACTTCCGCTATTCGTGGAAGGAGAAATTCCAGTCAATTCCGAAGATCGCGCCGTTCCTGTTCATCATTTTCGGTGTCATGTATTCGCTCTACGGCGGCGTGGCGACGCCATCGGAAGCGGCTGGTGTCGGCGCTGCGCTCTGCATGTTCCTGGCGATCCTGATCTACCGGCTTTGGAAACCGGAGCAGATCTGGTTGATCCTGCGCGACACGATGCGCGAGTCGGTGATGATCCTGACCATCATCGCGACCGCCGTTCTGTTCGGCTACATGCTCACGTCGCTCTATCTCACCCAGACGCTGGCGCAAGCGATCGCCGACCTAAACGCCAACAAATGGGTGCTGATGTTCCTGATCAACATCTTTCTGCTGGTCTGCGGCTTTTTCATCCCGCCGGCGGCCATCATCCTGATGACCAGCCCGATCCTGCTGCCCATTATTACGGCGGCTGGTTTCGATCCGGTCTGGTTCGGCGTGATCCTGACCATCAACATGGAGATCGGCCTCATCCATCCGCCGGTCGGGCTCAATATCTACATCGTTAACGCGATCGCACCGGACGTACCGCTCGCCAAGGTCATGTGGGGCACTTTGCCCTATGTCATATGCATGATGCTGGCGATCGTCATCTTGTGCTTCTTTCCTGAAATCGCCACATGGTTGCCCGACCATCTCATGGGCAAAGCCATAGGGCCTAAATGAACACCTCGTTCTTCGGGGAACTGCTGCAGACCATATCCGAGCGCGGACGCGCGCTGCTTGCCCGTGACCGGCGCGGCGATGCGTCGGCACGCTCGGAAAACCTCGTCGAACTGTGCGAGCATCTTTTGTCTGGCCGGGGGGAAGCTTCCGGCGTCGCGCTCGCCCGAGAAATCCTCACCCGCTACGGCACGCTCACGATTGGGCCGCGGATCGCCTTCTTCGAGGCATTGGCGCTGCGCTTCGGCATCGACAGGGCGCGGATGGATCAGGCCGTCGATGCGTGGCGCGCGGCGCCGTCGGATGCGGCCGCCGCCGAGGTGCATGTCGCCTCCGAGCCGCGCCGGCAAGAGCTCTTCCGCAGACTGAACCTCGCGCCCGGAGGCACGGCCGCGCTGGTCCGCATGCGCGAGCAATTGATGGATTCGCTCGATCATCGCGACGACCTACGCGCCGTCGACGACGACTTCGTGCATCTGTTCTCGTCCTGGTTCAATCGCGGCTTTCTTGTGCTGCGGCGGATCGACTGGTCCACGCCAGCGATCGTGCTGGAGAAGATCATCCGCTATGAAGCGGTGCACGAGATTCGCGACTGGGAGGATCTGCGTCGCCGCATCGACCCGCCCGACCGGCGCTGTTTCGCCTTTTTCCACCCGGCCATGGTCGATGAGCCGCTTATCTTCGTCGAGGTGGCGCTCACCCGCGACATTCCCGCCGCCATTGTGCCGATCCTCGCCGAGGATCGTGAGATTGCCGGCGCCGACAAGATTCGGACAGCCACGTTTTACTCGATATCGAACTGCCAGCGCGGGCTGGCCGGCGTCTCCTTCGGCAATTTCCTGATCAAACAGGTGGTCGAGGAAGTCAGCCGCGAGGTTCCGGGGCTGCAGACTTTTGTGACGCTGTCGCCCGTGACGAACTTTGCCGACTGGCTCAAGCGTGAACGCGCCGAAGAGAAATCAGCCGCGCTGACCGAGGCCGACAAGGCTGCGTTTGCTGCGCTCGATCAGCCTGGTTGGTGGCACAACGCGGAGACGGCAGCGCAGTTGCAGGACCCGATAATGCGTGCGGCCGGCTGGTATTTTCTGCGTGCGCGCAACAGGCGCGGCACGCCGGTCGATGCGGTCGCGCGTTTCCATCTGGGAAACGGCGCGCGGCTTGAGCGCATCAACTGGCTGGCCGATATGTCGGATCGGGCGATGGCGCAGGCGCACGGGCTGATGGTGAACTACCTCTATGATCTCGACGACATCGAGAAGAACCACGAGGCCTATGCCGAAGGACCTACCGTGGTCGCATCGAATGCCGTTCAGCGCCTGCTGCGGCCGCCGCTCGAACTGGTGCCGATTGCTGGCTAGGACTTTCCGTAGACCGGGACGATGGCGCCACGGGTAACACGGTTATCCGCCGAGGCGAGGAACACAATCGTCGCGGCGACTTCTTCCACTTTCGGCCAGGCGGCGTGATCAGCTTTCGGCATCGCTTTGCGGTTGGCCGCGGTATCCATGATCGAGGGCGCAACGGCGTTCACCAGGACCCCGTCCTTCGCGACTTCCTCGGCGAGTGCCATCGTGAGCGCCGCCACTCCGGCCTTGGCGACCGTGTAGGCGGTCATGCCAGCGCCGCTCCGCGGCTCCAGCGCCGGCCGTGCCGCCACATTGACGATGCGCCCGCCACCGGCTGGCAACATCGCCTTCACCGCCGCGCGGCAGCATAAGAAGCAGGAGGTAAGATTACTGTCGATCTGCGCCATCAGGGCAGGCTTGTCGATGTCGGTGATCTTGGCCGCGGCGAAACCACCCGCAATGTGGACCGACGCCCAAAGGGATTTGATGCCTGAGTAGACCTTCGTCACTTCAGCTTCATCGGACAGATCGGAAACCTTGACCAATGTCGCTTGCGGCTGACCACGATAGGGAAAGCGCCCGGCCTCCGCGTCGTGAACGTAGGGCACCGTGCAGGTCGCGCCGGCGCCGATCAGTGCACTCACAACAGAAGTGCCAAGCGCACCGGTGCCGCCGGTAACGACTATGTGCTTTCCGGAAAAATTCATCCTGGATGCCCGACCCTTGGTTAGCTGCGTCCGCGCTTCACACGTGTCGGAAGAACCTGAAACTCGATCCAATTCGCCACTTCACTGACGCGAAGCTTCTTTTCGAGCACATTCTTGCTGATGCCATGCCGCCAGGCCAGCCGCTTGCAGGCCGGATCGCGATCCAAGGTGTCGAGATCCTGCGCAAAGGTCTTGATGTCGGGCTCGTCCGCAAAAAAACCTTCCTCGATCAAACGCCCGCCGATGCGCCTCACGATGGCGGCAATCTCGCGCAGCGGATATTCGGGGTGATACTGGACTGCCCAGGCGATCGAGCCGTTGGTGCGGATTTCAGCGCTCTGCACGTCGGAGACCGCATTGGTGGCGAGCACGGTCGTGCCCGGAGCGACCGCTTCGACTTCGTCGAGATGCACTGTCGGCGCATTGAAGACATCGAGCTTGCCGACATACATGGGATGCTTGCGGCCTGCCTCGGTGAGCCTGATGCCCCGGCCGAAGCCGATCTCGCGGCCTTTCGGGTTCTTGCGCACGCTGCCGCCGGCGGCCGCGGTGATGATCTGGATGCCCCAGCACGATCCGAAAATCGGTGTCCCCGTATTGAGTGCGGCACGCACCAGCTCGATCTGCCGCATCACCTCTGGGCCGGCGTTGTAGACATGCAGGCTGGAGCCCGTGATCGCGATGCCGTCATAACCTTCGAGCGAAGCACCTTCGGGCAACAAGGCCGCAGAGTCGCCGGGATAGCAAATATCCACTATGGCCCCGGGCAACAACTCGCGCAGCAGATCAGAATAACCCTTGCTCGCCGAGATTCCGCCGGCTGCAACGTGCTCGGCCATGGTCTGCGGGGAGTTTCCTTCAACAACGAGCAGGCGGGGCGAGGGCATTGGTTCCCATTTCAGGTTCGCTGACCGCCGCCCCCGGCGTGCACCATGAGCGACGCGTCCTTTGATATGGCGGTGTGACCACCGTTTTGCAATCGCGGCGGAATTTATGGCGCAAACGCGAGGTTAGTGCATTCCTGTTCTTGAGTGTGCGGCGCAAGCCGCCCATCCTGCAGTAGAAAGCGAATCAGCCCGCAATGGCCGACTTCGACCTCGCCATCATCGGTGGCGGCATCAACGGCACAGGCCTCGCCCGGGACGCCGCCGGCCGTGGCATTCGCGTGCTGCTCGTCGAGATGAACGACCTCGGCTCCGGTACCTCATCAGCGTCCAGCAAAATGATCCATGGAGGGTTGCGTTACCTGGAGCATGGTGCCTTTCGTCTCGTGCGCGAGGCGTTGAATGAGCGCGAGGTGTTATTGCGAATGGCACCTCACCTGGTGCGGCCGATGCGTTTCATGCTGCCGCCGCTGCCGGGTTTACGCTCGGCCCTCTTGCTGCGCTTCGGACTGTTTCTCTATGACGTCCTCGGCGCGCGCAAGCTGCTGCCCGCGTCCCGTACGGCCGATCTCACGCACCATCAGGCCGGCGATCCGCTCAAGCGGGAATTCCGCTACGGGTTCGAATATTCCGACTGCTCGGTCGACGATTCACGGCTGGTCGTACTCAACGCGGTTGACGCGGCCGAGCGTGGCGCCGTCATCCGGACGCGCACACGTTGCACCCGCGCCGAGCGACGAGAAGAATGGGAGCTGGTGCTCAACGACCACGGCCGCCGCGATGTTGTAACCGCGCGTGTGCTGGTCAATGCCGCGGGTCCCTGGATCGGAGGAGTGGCCGACACCATTATCCGGCAGCCTTTGGCACGTGGCGTCCGGCTGATCAAAGGCAGCCACATTGTCGTGCGCCGCCAGTTCCAGAATGACTATGGCTACATCCTGGAAGCGCCGGACAGGCGAGTGGTGTTTGTTCTACCGTTTGCGGATGATTTCAGCCTGATTGGCACGACCGACGATAATTTTGTTGGAGATCTCGGCGCTCCCACGCCGACGCCGCACGAAATCGGTTATCTGTGCGACGTCGTTAATCGTTATTTCCGCAGTGTCGTCACGCCTGATGAGGTGGTCCGGTCTTTTTCCGGCGTGCGTGCCCTCTACGACGACGGCTCCGACAAACCGGAAGACGTCACCCGCGACTACGAGCTCGTTCTCGACAGAGGTGACGGCAAGGCGCCTTTGCTCACGGTCTATGGCGGCAAGATCACGACCTACCGCAGGCTGGCGGAAGTGGCGCTGGCGCGGCTCGGGCCCTACGTCGGCGCGCAGCGCCGCTGGACCGCGCGGTCCACGCTTCCTGGCGGAGAATTTTCGCCGGATGCGTTTGAATCACAAACAGACGAAGCGACGCGACGATGGCCATTTCTGTCCAGGCTGCACGCGCGCAGGCTGTTGCATGCCTACGGGCTTCGCATGGAAAGGATCCTCAAAGACGCGCGCAGCATGGACGACTTGGGACAGTGCGTTGCCGGTGACCTGACCGAAGCTGAAGTGCGATATCTCGTTGAAAATGAATGGGCGCAGACCGCCGACGATGTATTGTGGCGGCGAAGCAAGATCGGCCTGCTGGCGTCCAAAGAGCAGGTGACCACGATTGAACGGCTGGTAACGTCAATAAAATCGAATTCCCATCGGTAGTCGCCTGGAGATTTCCATTGCCGGCTGCGCTCATCGCGATTGATCAGGGCACGACGTCCACGCGCGCGATTGCGTTCGATGCGAACTTGCGTCCGCTCGCCACGGCGCAGCAGGAATTGCGCCAGATTTACCCGGCGCCCGGCGAAGTCGAGCACGATCCCGAGGAGATCTGGTCGGCGGTCGTGACGACCGTGCGCGCGGCGATGGCGCAGGCTCGCATCGGCGCAAAGGACGTGGCGGGTATCGGCATCACCAATCAGCGTGAAACCGTGGTGATTTGGGACCGGCAGACCGGGCGGCCGATCCACAACGCAATCGTTTGGCAGGATCGCCGCACCGCCGAACACTGTAAGTCGTTGCGGCGCAGCGGGCACGAGCCGGACATCGCACGCAAGACCGGGTTGCTCATTGATCCGTATTTTTCCGCCTCCAAGATCGCCTGGCTTCTCGATCGGATCGAAGGCGCTCGCGCGGCGGCGGAGGCCGGCGAGCTCGCTTTCGGCACCATCGACACCTTCCTGCTTTGGCGGCTTACGGGCGGCGGGGTGCACCTGACGGACGCGACCAATGCCGCGCGCACGTTGCTGTTCGATATCGGGAAGGGGGCCTGGGACGCCGATCTTTGCCGCCTTTTTAAGGTGCCAGAAGCATTGCTCCCGGACGTACGTGATTGCGCAGGCGCATTCGGTGAAAGTGAGCCCGCGCTGTTTGGGGGCCCGATTCAAATCCGCGGCGTGGCCGGGGATCAGCAGGCCGCCACGATCGGCCAGGGGTGTTTTGAGCCGGGCATGGTCAAATCGACCTATGGCACCGGCTGTTTCGCGCTGCTCAATACCGGGCCTGAGCGCCTGGCGTCGCGCAATCGCCTGCTCACAACCATCGCCTATCAGCTCGAAGGCAAGCGCACCTACGCGCTCGAGGGCGCGATCTTTGTCGCCGGCGCCGCCGTGCAATGGCTGCGCGATGCGCTGAAAATCATCGGCTCGTCGCCCGAGGTCGGTCCGCTGGCGCAACGGGCCAATCCGGCGGAACAGGTCTATCTGGTGCCTGCCTTTGTCGGTTTAGGTGCGCCCTATTGGGACGCGCAGGCGCGCGGAGCAATTTTTGGCCTGACGCGCAATTCCGGCGCCGCGGAATTTGCGCGGGCCACGCTCGAATCCGTCGGCTACCAGACCCGCGACCTTCTGGAAGCGATGCGTGCCGACTGGCCAACGTCGCAGGCCTCCAAGACCGTGTTGCGCGTGGATGGCGGAATGACCGCGAGCGACCCCTGCATGCAGTTCCTTGCCGATATTCTTGCATGTCCGGTCGATCGGCCGACGGTACCGGAAACGACCGCCATGGGAGCTGCCTATCTCGCTGGGCGTGCGGCCGGAATTAGTGCCGACCTTGCCGGATTTGCAAAGCAGTGGCAGCTCGATCGTCGCTTCGAGCCGTGCATGGATGCGAGTGAGCGCGAGCGGAAATATGCGGGCTGGAAGCAGGCGGTGCGACGAACCTTGACCGCGGCGAATTGACATTCCGAACGGCGTCATCGGGTTGACGTGTGTGCACGCGCGGCTAGCGTGTGCGCCGCGAACGGGGAATCGATGGCGACCGGCGGCGCAGACAGCACAGAGGCAAGAGCACCGCTGATCCGTTTCGAGGCGGTCAGCAAACGCTTTGGTACCGTTGCCGCCGTCGAAGCGCTCAGCCTGGAAATTGCACAGAACGAATTCTTCGCGCTGCTGGGGCCATCGGGTTGCGGCAAGACGACGTTGCTGCGGATGCTTGCCGGCTTCGAGACGCCGAGCGAAGGGCGTATTTTTCTTGGCGGGGAAGACGTTGTGCCGGTGCCGCCGCATCGGCGGCCCGTCAACATGATGTTCCAGAGTTACGCGTTGTTTCCGCACCTGACGGTCGAAGGCAACATAGCCTTCGGGCTGCGTCAGGAGAATGTGGGGCGCGAGGAAATCGCCGCACGCGTCGCCGACATGCTCGACCTCACCCGGCTGCAGGGTTTTGGTGGACGCAAAATTCACCAGCTATCGGGTGGTCAGCGCCAGCGCGTGGCGCTTGCCCGCTCTTTGATCAAGCGCCCGCGCGTGCTGCTGCTCGACGAGCCGCTTGCAGCGCTCGACAAGAAACTGCGTGCCGAGACGCAATTCGAGCTGATGGAGCTGCAGCGCAAGTTCGGCACCACGTTTGTTATCGTTACTCATGATCAGGAAGAGGCGATGATCGTCGCCGACCGCATCGCGGTGATGAATCAGGGTCGCCTGATGCAGGTGGCGACGCCCACCGAAATCTACGAGCAGCCGAATTCGCGCTGGGTCGCCGATTTCATCGGCGAAGTAACGATCATCGAGGGGCGCGCGGCTGCGCCCGGCGCGATCGACAGTGCCTTAGGATCATTGGCGGTGGCCGACCGCGACACGGTTGCCGGAAAGACCGTGTGGCTGGCCCTGCGGCCCGAAAAGATCGGCATCAGCGCGGAGCGGCCGGCGGGCGCGAAGAACACTGTCCCGGGGACCGTCTCCGAGGTCGCTTACCGCGGAGAAATGTCGGCCTACAAGGTTCGTCTCGCTGACGGTTCGCTGATGAGAGTTCTCAATCGCCAACGTCAATGCGCGCGGCCGGATGCCGTACGCCGAAGGCGATGCCGTCTGGCTGTCGTGGCCGCCCGACGCCGGCATTGTTCTGACAGGTTAGTCATGCAGGGCGGACGCAATTCACGAGACTGGGGCAGGCGGATGGTTATCCTGTTGCCCTACCTTTGGCTGGCGATCTTCTTTCTGGCGCCGTTCGTCATCGTGCTCAAGATCAGCCTGTCGCAGTCGGTGCTTGCGCAGCCGCCCTATACGCCGGTGCTTGATCTCGCCGCAGGGTGGCAGGGGCTAAAGGCATTCGCCGCGCAGCTCTCGCTGGATTCGTTCAGGTTGCTCGGCTCCGATTCCCTTTATCTGCTGTCCTACGTCAAAAGCCTTCAGGTGGCCGCAATTTCCGCCGCCTTACTCTTCGCGCTCGGCTATCCGATCGCCTATGGAATGGCCCGCGCACCGAAGGCCTGGCAGCCAATGCTGGTCATGGCGGTCGTGCTGCCGTTCTGGACGTCGTTTCTGATCCGCGTCTATGCGTGGATCAATATTCTGCAGCGTGATGGGTTGCTCAACGACGTCCTTATGCGATTGCACATCATCGACACGCCGACTGCATGGCTGTCCTCCGACACTGCGATCTATATCGGTATCGTTTATTCCTACCTGCCATTCATGGTTCTCCCGCTCTACGCGAGCCTCGAAAAGATGGACGGGTCGCTGCTGGAAGCAGCGTCTGACCTCGGCTGTCCGGCGTGGAAAGCGTTCTGGCTGGTCACGTTCCCGCTGTCGCTTCCGGGCGTTGCGGCGGGTGCGCTGCTGTCGTTCATTCCGATCGTCGGCGAATTCGTCATTCCCGATCTGCTCGGGGGTTCAGAATCGCAGATGATCGGGCAGACGCTGTGGATTGAGTTCTTCTCAAATCGAGATTGGCCGGTGGCATCGGCGATTGCGATCGCTCTTCTCGGCCTGTTGTTAGTGCCCATCCTCTTCTACGAGCGTATGCAGCAGCGGTCGCTCGAAGGAGGGCGGACATGAAACGTGGACCTTCTTCGTTCAATGTCGTCTCGGTGGCATTGGGACTTGCGTTTCTCTACCTGCCGATCGTCATCCTTGTGATCTATTCGTTCAATGCGTCGCGGCTTGTTACGGTCTGGGGTGGATGGTCGCTGGTATGGTACCGCGAGCTGCTGAATGACGAGGCGATTCTCAGTGCGGCCTGGATCAGCTTCCGTGTCGCTTTCCTATCGGCAACCGCCGCAACCGTGCTGGGCACGTTAGCTGCCGTTTCCCTGACACGCATGGGACGTTTTCGCGGGCGGCTGCTGTTTTCCGGCATGATCTATGCCCCGCTTGTGATGCCGGAAGTGATCGCCGGACTTCTCACTGCTGCTGCTGTTTGTCGCGCTCAACGTGGATCGTGGTTTCTGGACGGTCGTCGTCGCTCATACGACCCTGACGACATCCTTCGTCACCGTCATCGTGCAATCGCGGCTGATCGGTTTCGATCGAAGTCTCGAGGAGGCCGCGACGGATCTCGGGTGTCCGCCGTTTAAGACGTTCATGACGATCACCTTGCCGTTGATCGCTCCGGCGATTGCCGCCGGATGGATGCTCGCCTTCGCCCTGTCGCTCGATGATCTCGTGATCGCCAGCTTCACGACCGGGCCGGGGGCAACGACATTGCCTATTCGAATTTATTCGGAAGTGCGCCTGGGAGTGAAACCGGAAATCAACGCGATCTGCACCATCATGATCGCGGTCGTCGCGCTCGGCACGATCATATCCTCGCTGATGACCAAAAGAGGCGCGAGCCGGCGCGAGCGGGCGGCGCTGGGTGCGCAGGTCTAGGCGCTAGTCGCTGCTGCGTTTGCCCGGCGGGCGAAACAGGAAGACGACAAACCAGACAGGTATGATGATCATCGAGCCGAGCAGCAGGTTTGGCAGTGCCCAGGCGATGCCTTGCCGCGCATAGTCCTCGATGCGCTCCGTTGACAGCCCGAGCTCACGGATGACCTGTTCGGCTGTGATCCCAAAATGAGCAAGGACGGTGCCGACGATCAGTGAGGCGACGACGACCTTGACCAGGGTCCGAAAGAGAGGGTTCAGCATCCACGGCCCATCATGCCCGCACGGATCGGCGGGTGATTCGTCTCATGCAGAATGATAGTCGAAGGCAGGGCTGACGGCACTCGCCGCTGCAGGCCGTTATTCAGCCTTTTGTTGCGTTTCCGGCGTCTGGTCGGCCGCCGGAATTGTGCCGGAGGGTGGCGAGCCGCCGGTCAGCCGCTCGATCGCAGAATGCACTGAATCGCGCGCTTTGCGCTCCTGTATCGCTTTAAACAGTGGCGCGGCAGCTCCCGAACGCCGGATCAGCGCTTCCGGGTCAGGCAGCATGATCGGATCGTCCCACGACCCTTGCACGATAAAGGGCAGCTCGAAGGGCGTCGCACCCGGCCGCGGCGCAGCCACAAGCGCGGCCGTGCCCTTGAGATCGAGCTCGCGCTCCGGGATCGACGCGGTCCCGGCCAGCGCCAGCTTGACCGCGGCGCCGTCGATGGTCACGTCGTCGACGGTGACCGTGCCCTTCGTGATCTTGAGCGCAACGGCGATTTTCTCGTAAGGCGTCCGTCCGGTGCGGAATTCGCCTCCGCCCGAAAGCGGCCGCCGCTCGAGACGGCGCAGCAACTGTTCGACATTGAGGCCCGCAAGCGCCCCGTTCGTCCCGGTCAAAGTAGCGGTTCCGCTCAACGTCCGGGTCACAGCCAGCACGCTATTGCCTGTGCCTTCGACGTTGAGCGACATGCGGCCTTTGCCCTCAAGCCGCCGCAGGCCGAACAATTGTCCCAGGCAGGTTTCCAGGTCCACGTCGGTGAATTGCAGCTGCGACTTCACCTCGACGCCCTGATCAACTTCGGCAAACGCCAGCGAACCTTTGATCACGCCGCCGTAGGCCTGCGCCTCGCCGACCGTGACCACCAGATGTCCCCCGCGTAGATTGGCCGCTATCGCGGTGCGGCCGAGCTTGGCATTGGACACGACAACATTTGCAGCCGACAGCCGCAGATCAACGTCGAGGCTGGCAAGTCCCTCGAGTGTGATGCGCCCGCTGCTCCACGAGCGATCATTGGTGGTCAGCAAACGGACGGTCGAAACATAAGGGGTCAGGTCGAGCGTGTCGGCGGCGAGTGTGCCCTGCAGAGTTTGGCGCCCGTCGGCGGCAAACGTGAGCACGCCTTCGGCGGCATTGCCGTCAAGTTCGACATTGACGCTCGACAGGCTGATGGTTCCGGCGACGACATTGGTCCGCGCCTTGATTGCGAAACGGCCGAAGCCGCCGCCAGGCGGCGGCTTTTGCCCGGCCCACATCAGCGCATTGCGCAAGGAAGCGGCATCGGCGGCGAGCGTGCCCTCGATCTTGAGGGTCGGCTTGAGGCTGATTGCGCCTTCAAATGCGGCCTTCATCGGCGTGCCGGAGACGCGCAGTTTCACGCCGGTGCGGTTGCCCGTCAGTGCCGACGGAAAATCGGCAAGCGTCAAACTGGCGTCCATCGGTGCGTCGCGCCAGATGAATTGTCCGGTAGCGCCAAAGCTTTTGGAGATCGAAGGCCACGCCAGTGAGAATTCGACGCCCGACAGAGTTTCGGTGATCTTGCGCGCCTCGTCGCGGATCACGATGGTGCCGCCCTCGATGCGCATTTCGGAGAACGCCGCGAGCCGCTGTGCTGCGGATTGGCTGCGTGTGAGTGCCTCAATTAATCCCGACCAATTGGACTGGCCGTTCGGATGCAGTTCTACCGAGATATTCGGCCGGTCCAGGGAAACATCGGCGATTTCGACCCGACCGATCAGCAACGGGAAAAATCGCAGGCGCGCGGTCAGACGCTCGGCAACGAGCGCAGGCTGTTTGCCATCGCCCAGGATCACATCGTCGAAGCTCACGCTCCCGGTCGGAAACAGCGAAACGCGCGCCTTCCCGCGCAGGACGGGCTCAAGTCCGGTCACGCCCCTGATCTCGCCCAGGACTTGCTGACGCACGGTATCGGCGGAAATCAGGTACCCGGCCGTGGTCAGAACGATCAACCCGCCCGCAATCACGGCGAGCAGGATAATCCCCAGGCGTTTCAAGCCGGCTGCGGCTGTCAAATGGAGGTGTCCGGTTGCTTCGGCGTCTGGCGCCGGCGGACTATAGCATCGGGCCCGCTAGGGCCAACCTTGGCTAGCCTCTGTGACCCTTTCATGGCTGGGGCCGGGCAAGCTTACCGGGCTGCCGTTGCGGGGTTGCCGCGCGCATCGGCAATTTCGGCAATCATTTTCTTGATGATGGCCTGTCCAAAAGAGCTGAAATCCTTGGCCTCAATCACGAAGCTGCCAGGGCCGCCAATGACATTGTCACCGTAGTACTTGGTGAGACCGCCGGCCGGGTTAGTGTGCTCGGGATTCCAGGGCAGCGGCGTCTCGCTGAGAATTGCCAAGCCGTTGATCGTGATACCTAGGGCCAGCGCCTCGTCCCGAGCCTGGCCGATGTCACGGCCCGCATTGTTCGTTCCATCGCCTGAAACGTCGATCGTGCGCCGGTCGGCGCTGAACGGTGCGCGCGCGAATTCGGCGACAGCCGCATCGATGCCGCCACTGATTGAAGTCCGGTCCGCGAAAGATCGCGGCGACTCGATCAGCCGGTCGCCGAAGACCTGCGCCGTTTTTGGCCCGTCGATGATCATCCAGTCGATGACGACTTTCTGGCTGCCGAAGCCCGACCATTCGAGTAACAAGACACCAATGCGCCCATGACGGCCGGAGCGAATGGCATCGATGACCCGGGAATTAGCCATTGCCGCGGCATAGCCTTCGCGTTGCAGTTGAAATTTCTGGCTATCGACGCTGCGCGAGACGTCCGCTGCAAGAACCAACAGCAGGTCGACCGGCTCGGCCGCGTGGACTGGCGCAATGGCGGGCGTGTTCGCGAACGCCAACGCGAATGCGATGCAGCGGAACAGGCGGCCCATGACGAGAGCCTACCGATTTCAGATTTACCGCGCCAGCACTCGGGTAGCGGGAAAAATCACTTCGGCGAGTGTGCCGTCATCGACCCGGCTGGTAATTCGGAAATACGCCTGATTTGCTTCCGCAAGTGCCTTGGTGATCGGCAGGCCGAGCCCGGTTCCACCGGCGTCCCAATACGTGACCGTGGGGACCTGCCCGAAGGGCTCAAGCGCAATCTGCAATTCCTTTTCGCTCATGCCGGCGCCGGTATCGCGGACGCGCAGCACGACCTCGTGGTCGTCGGTCTGCGCGGTCGAAATAATCACCTGTCCGCCGGCACCGGTGAACTTTATCGAATTCGACAAGAGGTTGAGCATGATCTGACGCATCGCGCGCGCATCGGCGACGATTTGCGGCAGACTGCCATGCAACGAGGTGCGGATGATCACGCGTTCCCGATTTGCCTGCTGCTGCATGATCGCTACGCACTGCTGCACGAGATCATTGAGATTGACGCTCACAAAAGTGAGTTCGAGCTTTCCGGCCTCGATCTTCGAGAGATCGAGCAAATCGTTGAGGAGCGAAATCAGATGCCCTCCCGAGGCGTGGATATCCTTGAGGTATTGCCGGTAGCGTTCGCTGCCGATGGGGCCGAAACGTTCGTCCATCATCACTTCGGAAAAGCCGATGATGGCATTGAGCGGTGTGCGGATTTCGTGGCTGATTTTGGCAAGAAATTCGGACTTTGCCGTGGATGCCTTCTCGGCCGCGCGCCTGGCGTTGATCAATTCTTCTTCGCTGCGCTTCCAGGCGGTGATGTCGCGCAATACCGCGCAAAGCTTTTCGCCGTCTTCGATACGCCCGATCGTGATATGCAGTGGGACAAGGCCGCCCTGGCGGACACGACCGATTGCTTCGTAGCCGGCACCGAGTGAATCGACGCCGTCACGCTGGGCGAGCCGCTCGAGATGCTCGAGCACCGGGCGCCGGGATTCCGGAACCAGCAGGTCGGAGATTGAAAGGGCTTCCAGCTCGCCGGCATCGTAACCGAAAAGCGCCTGTGCGCTGCGATTGCCGGAGAGCACGCGACCGCTGCGGTCCAGAATCAAAACCCCATCGGTTGCAGTGTCCAGAATTGTCCTGAGTTCTCGGATTTCCTCCTCGGTGCGCTGCGGCGGCATCTCGGCTTGCTTGCTGGCCGCACCGGATTGGGTCTCGATCATCAGGGCGAGCGCGTTCTCGCCGCTCCACGTCACGCTTAACAATCGCCCTTCGACGGGTTTCTGCTTTCCGTTGCTTGTCGCGATCGTCAGCGACTTGGCGGCGCTGGCATCTTGCGTCGCGGACTCTGGCTTAGGTTCGATAAACAGGCTGTCGAGGCCGCCAGCTTCGGTCAGTTCATCCAGAGCCGAATATCCGGTCCAGTCGAGGAAGGCGCGATTGGCGTAAATCAGGCTGTTGAGGCGATAGATCAAAATGCCGGTCGGCAGGCGGTCGAAGATCGAACGATCTTCCAGCGGCGCGCGTGCCGGTTCCGGCATCGCTTGTGGTGTCTGCACCGGAGCTGCAGCGGGCTCGGCGGGTTCGGGTGGAACAGATGCGTTGGATTTGCCCGATGTCCTGCGCAGGCGTTCGCTCAGCTCGCGCGCAAGTTCCTGAAAGGCGCTGTGCTCTTTGGGACTGAGCGCCGGTCCGGTCGGTGCGGGCGGCGACGCCGGAAAGGCCAGCACTTTGGCCGGCTCGCCGGGCGCAGCCGAGTTCTGCGCGAGCTTTCGGCTTCGCAAGTCCTTGAGTCGTTCCACGTCGCGGCACAGGCCGAAACCGCGAAATCCGCCAAACCGGCGTTCGCTGTCGAACATTGGCAGGCCCGACATCTCGACCGCGAGTGGCTCGTCGAGCCCATTGATTGGCCAGGCCGTCACGATCCCGCTGAACGTCTCGTGCCTGGACAGTGCGTTTGCGATCTCACCGGGTGGATCCAGCGACAGGGTCTTGGCAATCTCGGCCCAGCGGCGGCCGAGCGCGGCGGCCGACTTCGAGCCCAAGAGGTCGACGAATTCCTCGCTTGTAAGCGTGAACCGCGTTTCGGCGTCGGTCTGCCAGACGAAACGGAACGGGCGCGGCTGCAGCTGCAGCTCCACGGGATTCGATATTTTCGGAGTATCCGAAACCGCATTGGTTCGCGCGCTCGAACGCGAAGGGTCTTCTGGTTCGTTGAAGGCAACGAGCAATGCAAAGGTCGAGCCCGCGCCGAGCTTGATCATGGTGATATGGCCGGCCTGGATCTCTCCTTCCGCCATATCGTTCAGGCTGGCTTCGCGCCCGAGCTTCTCCGCGCCGAGCGCGACGAGATCACGTTGGTTACCCATCCGCTCGATCGCTGCGGGCTGTGCGGCGATGATCTCGCCGTCCGGAGTGAAGATTGCCGTGGCCGGGCCAAAATCGCGTAACAATCGTGTTGCCCGATCCGGGAAAGCAAGCGTCTTTCCGGCGCGCTCGGCGGACGCAATCAGGATCGCAACGCTGTTGTCGGCGAGCGCGATGCGCGAGCACAGACAGACGAGGGTTGCGCCAATGCTCGCCCCAAAGCCGCGCAGCCTCTCAAGCCGCGGCGCACCGCCGTGTGGGAGCGTGCCTGACAGGCGAGCGACCTGAACGGATGCCGAATGATCTGCGTCGAAGCGCAGCAGTGCGGCATCGCCGGGGGAGCCCGCATCGAAGATCGCCGCGCCTGGAGGGTTAGCCCAAAGGATGCGATCGGCATTCGGGCTCCACAGCCATACCGGCGCCGGAGCGAGCGCATGCGCCGCTACTCGCGGGTCACGAAGAATTGCAAGCTGCAGCGTCAGGTCCGTCATGATGGTGTCGCAACAATTACGGCTAATAAAGACTTAATAGGGCTGCCGGTGATGAGCGTCCACGCATCGGCGGGCGTGATCCAACGCCAAGCGCCGACAGCGTTAACGCAGCCCGGTTCCGGTCCGCAGGCAATCGGGGCCGGCGGCGCACTGCTGATTTTTTGAAAGGTTTTGCGTTCGTCGAAGTGGCCCCTGCTGTTCGCGAGAAACAGCCTTTTATTGGCATTTGTGCAATGCAATATTGTTTATTGCAACGCACCAAAACTGGGAGTACAACACTCTCTACGCTCCGTCAGGCATTTGCTCGTTCATGCGTCGGCCGGCGGATTTGCATCAGTACGGACCGATTTGCGGAGGGCGAATGGTCCGATCATTGAGGGCCCTCCTTAGTCAAGGATGACTGTTATGGCCGAAACCACTTCCGCCACCACGCCGAAAGGCAAGCCGAAACCGATCGCAATCGGTGCAACCGGCTCTGAATTGCCGAAGTTTGAAATGCCCCGCTTTGAAATGCCGAAATTCGAAATTCCGACCGCATTCCGCGAATTTGCCGAAAAGGGCATCGCCCAGGCCAGAGAGAACTACGAGAAGGCCAAGACCGCCGCGGAAGAGGCGACCGACGTCTTCGAAGATACGTATTCGACGGCCACCAAGGGCTGTGCGAGCTACGGCCTCAAGCTGATCGAAACCACGCGCGCGAACAGCGACGCCGCTTTCGACCTGATGAGCGACGTGATGAACGCCAAGTCGTATTCCGAAGTTGTCGAGCTCTACAGCGTCTATTGGCGCAAGCAGTTCGATGCGCTCGTCACGCAGACCAAAGACCTTTCCGAGCACGCTCAGAAAGTGGCGACCGAAACCGCCGAGCCGATCAAAGGCCATGTCACCAACGCCCTGAACAAGGCGGCCTGAGACTCGCGTCGTTCCTGTACAACCACCAATGTTAAGGCCCGGACCGAAATGTCCGGGCTTTCGTTTATGGCGGATGGGACGCTTGCCAAAAAGGCGGGCGGCACCTAGGTTCCGGCCGCTTGGATCGGCTTGGATAAAAGCCGGCTGCCTGTGCAGGCGTAGCTCAGTTGGTTAGAGCGCTGGTCTGTGGAACCAGAGGTCGGTGGTTCAAGTCCACCCGCCTGTACCACTTCATCAATTTGCCGCGAAAAGAGAACGCCGGCGTCCCGCGCCGGCGTCTTCTGTTTGAAAGCTGCTCGCCGATCTAACGCGAGCTGTAGCGGCCGTTGCCGTTGCTGCGCGGGTAGGTTGGGACTGCACGCGGCGGATAGGGGCGCCCCTGCGGTCCGCTGAACAGCCAATTGAAGAAGTTGTCGCCACCGCCATAGCTGTTGCCGCCGCTCTGGCCGCCGTACATTCCGACCGGCATGCGAACCGGCTTGGATGACGTATTGGGCGCGCGCTCGACCCCGATATCGGCGACCTTGCGCTCGCTGCTTTTAAGGATGGCGAGCATCTTGGCGTCGCGGCCGTAGACGTCTTCGCGCAACTGCAGCTTGCCGGCGTCATCCACGAATGCGGTCTGGTAGGTCAGGTGCACCGGGATGACCTTCGGGAAGTTGATGTTGATCTCGCTGCCGCCGAACATGCTCTCAAGCTTCGCTTCGGTGTAGCGCTCCTTCGGGAGAACCAGCGACAGCAGCTTCTCGCCGTAGGTCAGCGGATTTTGCACGCGCATGCAGCCGTGGCTGTAGGCGCGTTTTTCACGCGCGAACAGGTGCTTGTCGGGCGTGTCGTGCTGATAGACGAGGAACTTGTTCGGGAAGTTGAAACGGATGCGGCCGAGCGCGTTGCCGGCACCCGGGGGCTGCGAAATATGCACGGTGCCGTCGGCATCCTGCGTCAGCTTGAGGCCGATGCGTTCCAGCGCCTGAGGGTCCTGCTCGAGAGCCGGCAGATATTCCTTCTCGATGATCGACGGCGGCACGTTCCAGGTCGGATTTACCGTGATGAACTTCATCTCGGCGCTGACCATCGGGGTCGCCAGGTTCGGCTTACCCACCACGATCCTGGTGTGCCAGTACACCTTGCCGTCGTTGTAGAGCGCCAGCGTGTAGTCGGGGACGTTCACGGTGACATGCGGGTTGCCGAGATCGCGCGGCAGCCAGCGCCAGCGCTCCATGTTGACGAGGATGGTATCAATCGGATTGTGGCTCGGGCGACGCACTTCTTTTTGCTCGCCGTTAAGGGCGTGCGTCGTGTTTGGGCCGAGATTGCCATCGACCTCCAGCTCGCTTTCGGTCTGGAACGTCTTCACCGCATCGCGAACCGCGTCGTCGTAAAGTGGATTGTCCTTGTCGCCCGCGATGTCGAGACGCTTGCGCACCGCCACGACGCGCGCGTCCTTCATGCCCGGGCGCAGGATCTTTCCGTCTGGAACGTGGACGCGCGGCTTGTCAGGCTTTGCTTCCGCCTTCGGATTGGGGTCGAGCGTGCCCTTGCGTAATTCCGCCAGCTTGTCCTTCAGCGCCTTGAATTCCGGCTGAGGCGGATTGTAGCTGTCGAGCACTTTGCCGGCGTCGCTGCTGTCCGCGAGCTTTGCGAGAACGCTCGCCGGATCCGGCGGAACCAGGTCGTACTGGATGTCGGAGCCGACGCGAGTAAAATGGATGCGGCCGATCTCAGCGTGGCGCGCAAACGTCAGCGCTGACAGTGTCAATTTGAGTTCGTCCTCGGCCAGCGCCTCGGGGCTGCTCGCGGATTTGAAGCCCGGTACAGGATAGTCGTTCGGGTCGAGACCGACGGCATCGGCCTGCGCAAGATAGGCGGCGGCCGCCTTAGCGCGGTCATTGATCGCGTTGTTGGTCACCCACAGCGGCGCATAGTTGCGGCCGCTGTAATAGGCCTCGATCCCTGCGCGATCAGCCTTGCGGGGAACAAGGCGATCAAACTGCTTGCCGGTGATCAATTCACGGAGCTTGTCGCCAATTTCGCTTCCGGCGATGGCGGTCGGGGTGGCTTTGGCCGGTTCAGCCGCTGGCGTCGTCGCCGTCTGTTTCGGTTCGTCCTTCGCGATTGGGGCGGCGCCGCTTGGGCAGCCGGCTTTTCGATGTCCTTCATCGTCAGCGGCGGGGGAAGGGTGGTGTCCGGCATCGGGATCGACGCCTCGGCGGGCTTGTCGGCTTGCTGCGCCATGCCGGCATGGCTGCACAGAGCCAGAGCCAGCGCCACGGCGGTCGAGGCCAGCAGGCTGTCAAATCGAGGACTTTTCACCACTTATATCTCCCGAAGCTGTCACAGGGCGACAGGCCCTTTATATGTCCCGGCCAGTTTAACTGATAGTCCTTAGCGAGTTACGATTTTCCCAATACTCCAAGCCGAACAATTGGGTACTGTGGCTAATTTGCACGACTAGCTGATAGCCCCCTTTTGCGCCAGCTTTTCTCGTCGGCGCTGAGAATCAACGTATGGCAACTGTGCTTCCGGCGGGCCGTCCCGGCTGGCCTTTCGCCGGTTATACCCATGACTTTTACGTGAGGCGCGTTTGTGGCCGAAATGTAGGGCTGCTGTATGACAACGACGTGATGCCATGCAGTTAGGAGATACCTGCGCCACCCCTTGCGGCCTGCTAGGTCCGCGCTAATCTTCTACAGCTGATGGTCAGTTCTGGCCGAAAGGAAACGCCATGGCGTGGACGACCCCGATTCTCATCGAAATCTGCGTCGGACTCGAGATCAACGGCTATCTGCCGGCCGAGTTCTAATCATCTGAGCCCCGCCTTGCGACCACGCTAAATGGGGCGTCTCACCGCTATCGTGCTGGGTTCGGCGGCCGGAGGTGCATTTCCGCAATGGAATTGCCGGTGTCCGGTCTGCGCTCTGGCGTGGGCCGGTGATAAGCGCGTGCGTCCGCGCACGCAGGCCGGCATTGCCGTCTCCGCGGGCGACGGGCGCTGGACCTTGGTCAATGCATCGCCCGATCTGGCGGCACAAATTCGGGCGACGCCCGCGCTGCATCCAAAGGGCGGCTTACGAGGCAGTCCGATCGAGGCCGTGGTGCTGACGGGCGCAGAGATCGACCAGATCGCCGGTCTGCTGTCCTTGCGTGAAAGCACCGCATTCACGCTCTACGCAACGCCGGCGAGCCACGCAGCCGTCGCGTCGAACGCGGTGTTCGGTGCAATGGGTTTGATGAAACGGCACGCCGTCAACCCGGGCGAGCGCTTCATGCTCGCGGGCGGCATCGAAGCAACGGTATTCATGGTGCCAGGCAAACTGCCGCTCTATCTCGAAGATCAATCGCCCGACCTCGATGTCGAAAGTCCGGTCAACGTCGGCATCGAGCTGCAGCGCGATGGTGCAAGGCTGGTATTCGTGCCCGGCGCCGCATCGGTGACCGATGCAATGCGTGAACGCTTTGCGCGCGCCGATGTCGTTCTGTTCGACGGCACGCTGTTCACGGATGATGAGATGGTTCGATCGGGAACCGGTGAAAAAACCGCACGGCGCATGGGCCACATGCCGATCGAGGGTGAGCACGGCTCACTTGAAATGTTGAACCGCTTCGCCGCACGCCGCATTTATGTTCACATCAATAATACCAACCCGATCCTGATCGACGGCTCGGAGGAGAGGCGCAAGGTCGAGGCCGCCGGCTGGAGTGTTGCCGAAGACGGCATGGAGATTGTGCTGTGAAGCTGCTGTCGGCGGGAGAGCTGGAAGCTGCACTGCGCGACATCGGCGCCAGGCGCTATCACCGCCTGCATCCATTTCACGGTCTGTTGCATGGCGGGAAATGCAGCAGAGGTCAGGTCCAGGCGTGGGCTCTCAATCGTTACTATTACCAGGCGATGATCCCGATCAAAGATGCGAGTCTGATCGCGCGGTGCGAGGATTCCGCGGTGCGCCGCGAATGGCGCTCGCGCCTCGTTGACCACGACGGCGAGCGCGAGGGCGACGGCGGCATTGCGCGCTGGCTCAAATTGACCGACGGCCTTGGGCTCGATCGCGACTATGTCACGTCACTGCGTGGTCTGTTGCCGGGCACGCGGTTTGCGGTTGACGCGTATTTGCACTTCGTGCGCGAGAAGTCGTTACTGGAAGCGATTGCCTCGTCGCTGACGGAAATGTTCTCGCCCGTCATCATCAGCGAGCGCATGGCGGGCATGCTCGCGAACTACGATTTCGTCACGCGCGAAACTTTGAGCTATTTCGACAAGCGCCCGCCGCAGGCCGAGCGGGACGCCGATTTCGCGCTCAATTACGTCAAGCGAAATGCCAAGACGCCCGAGCAGCAGCAGGCCGTGCTGGGGGCGCTAGAATTCAAATGCAGCGTGTTGTGGTCGATGCTCGATGCGCTCCATCACGCCTATGTCGATCCGAAGCAGGTACCGCAGGGCGCTTTCGTGCCGGAGGACCATTGATGGACAGCCCGGCGGCAAAGTTTCCCGGCGATGCGCGCCCGCGCCTGCCGCGCGGGGTTCGGCTCACCCAGAGCGAAGCGCAGGGCGGCTGGGTTCTGCTCGCCCCGGAACGCGTTTTCAAAGCCGACACCATCACCGTTGAAATTCTTAAGCGCTGCACCGGCACGGCGACGCTTGATGCGATCGTCGACGACCTGGCCAAGGCCTTCGCGGCGCCGCGCGAACGGATCCACGCCGACGTGATGAACCTGCTCGGCTCGTTGGCCGACAAGAAGTTGCTGGAGGTCTAGACGTGGCCGCGCCCGACGCAATACAGGCGCCCCTCGGCCTTCTTGCCGAACTGACCCACCGCTGCCCGCTCGGATGCCCATATTGCTCCAATCCGCTGGCGCTCGATCGGCGCGATGATGAACTCGACACCTCTGCGTGGGCACGCGTCTTCAAGGAAGCGGCTGCGCTCGGCGTCTTGCAGGTGCATTTATCCGGCGGAGAGCCGGCGGCGAGGCGCGACCTGCCCGAAATCGTCAACGCATCGCGCGATGCAGGTCTCTACAGCAGTCTCATCACTTCGGCAGTCGGGCTGACGCCGCAAATGCTCCTGGCTCTTGCCGACGCTGGCCTCGACCATGTCCAGGTCTCGATCCAGGACTGCAACGCGGAATCCGCCGATCATATCGCCGGCTACAAAGGCGCCTCGGCGCGCAAGCGCGCCATCGCCGCCGAAGTCGCGCGCATCGGGCTGCCGTTGACCGTCAACATGGTCGTGCACCGTGCGAACATCGGACGTGTCGAGCCGATGGTGGAACTGGCATTGTCACTGGGCGCAAGCCGCGTCGAGATCGCGCACGTTCAATACTACGGCTGGGCGATGAAGAACCGCGCAGCGCTGATGCCATCGCGCGAGCAGGTCGACGAGGCAGTGCGCCAGGTCGAGATGCTGCGCGCGCGCCATCACGGGCGTATCGTCATTGACGCCGTTGTGCCTGATTACTATGCGCGCTTTCCGAAGCCCTGCGTCGGCGGCTGGGGCCGCCGCTCACTTAACGTGACGCCGGCCGGCAAAGTGCTGCCGTGCCACGCGGCGGAAGTCATTCCCGGTCTTGAATTTTGGAACGTGCGTGAGCATTCGCTCATTGAGATCTGGCACAACTCGCCGGCGTTCAATGCCTTTCGCGGCCAGGACTGGATGCAGGAGCCCTGCAAATCGTGCGCGCGCCGAGAGAGGGATTTTGGCGGCTGCCGCTGTCAGGCATTTCTGATCAGCGGCGATGCGCGCGCCGCCGATCCGGTCTGCCATCTCTCGCCACAGCATGCGCTCGTCAGCCAATTGGCGGAGCAGCGCGAGGATGTGGCCTACAGCTACCGGACTACCTGACCGCCCGGACTTCACTCGCCCCCCGATTGCCACGGGCGGGTGAAATGGTGGAGACTTTGTCTCGCGGTTTATTCGGGTCACGCCGAGACAATTGCCGAGCGTGCGGCGCCCTGCCTTGCCTGCCATGGCGAGAGTGGACAGTCGCAGATGGAGGGCGTCCCCTCGCTCGGAGGTCAGCCGGCACTCTATCTTCTGATTCAGCTTTATCTGTTCCGAGAAAATCAGCGCACGTCTTTGTACCGCAAGGACGATCATATGATTCAGATCATGTCTGAAATGACCAAGGGGTTTAGCGATGACGATCTGCGCAAATTCTCCGAATTTATTTCCAAATTACCGCCTCCGCCCGTGCCGCGGGATGCACCGGACCCCGCCCGCATGCAGGCCGGCGGCGCGCTAATCACTCAGCATCGCTGCAACAGCTGCCACAATCTGGATTTGTCGGGGCGCGAGAATGTTCCGCGCATCTCCAATCAGCGTGAGGATTTTCTGGCGAAAACACTTCGCGAGTATCGCGACAACATTCGCCATGGCTGTGACGGCGTCATGGCTTCGGTGGTGGGCCCATCAGCGACGTGGAGATCGCAGATCTCGCCTACTACATCGCGCGCTTTCGCTGAGCACGATAAAAAACCGGACCCCGAAGGGGGCCCGGTCTCAGTGTTTGCCGGCGTGGGGGCCGGCAACATCTTCCAGAGGGGAACAAGCTGTCCACCGGTGATTCTGGGAGGATACGCATCCGGCGCAACAGCGAGTTCGTAGTATGCGAACCTCGCCTCTCAGCATCAATGTCGATGGTCGCATGCCAGCCATGCGCAATCGCAAATCATGCGATGTCCAACGAATCGGCGCATCGGTTGGTTTTCGCCAGCCGAAACACGCGTTGTTGAAAGAAAAACTAAAAATGCCAGCGTTGTGCGTTGGCGACGAGGAAGTCGCGGAAAACCTGGATGCGCGCGACAGACTTGAGTTCCTCGGGATAGACGAAATAGGCGTCCATCGCGAGCGTGTCGGCCTCGCCGAAAAGCTGCACCAGGCCGCCGTTTTCTTCGACGAGGTAGTCGGGAAGCATTGCGACTCCGAGGCCGCGCTGACACGCGCGCAACACGCCGAGTACGTTGTTGACGGTCAGATGCGGCGTGCGCGGGCCTTTGCCCTCGCGGCCGATATCGAGCAGCCATCTTCGGTTCTGCAGATGCGCCGGAACGGCGCCGCCACCGAGAAGGACAATACGGTGCTTGTCGAGGTCGTCGTGGGTGCGTGGCGTGCCGAAGCGCTTGAGGTAGTCTGGCGAGGCATAGGCGTGCGAATGCACCGAGAACAATTTGCGCTGGATCAGGTCTGGCTGCGTCGGTTGGCGCAAACGGATGGCGACGTCGGCCTCCCGCATTGCCAGATCGAGCTCCTCATCGGTGGTGATCAGCGTGATGTGGATGTCGGGATAAAGGTCGAGGAATTCGCCGAGCCGGGGAGTGAGCCAGTGCACGCCAATGCCCGGCGTAGTCGACACCTTGAGCTCGCCATTGGGCCGCTCGCGGCTGTCGGTGAGCTTGGTGCGCGCCGCCTCGAGCTTCATGAAGACTTCGTGCGCCGTGCGGTAGAGCAGCTCGCCCTGCTCGGTCAGGATCAGCCCGCGCGCGTGGCGGTGGAAGAGCGAAACCGAAAGCTCGCCTTCGAGCGCCGAGACCTGCCGCGACACGGCAGACTGCGAGAGCCCGAGCCGTTCGCCGGCATGGGTGAACGAGCCCGCTTCCGCCGCGGCGTGAAACACCTTCAGTTTGTCCCAATCCATCGAAGTGCTGGGTGCGGCCATGATCTACTCCGCCGCCGCGCGGCGATGCTCGTGCGCGGCCAGGAATTTCTCCGCTTCGAGCGCGGCCATGCAGCCTTGCCCCGCAGCGGTCACCGCCTGGCGATAAATGTCGTCGGTCACGTCGCCGGCCGCGAATACGCCGGACACCGATGTGGCCGTGGAATGCCCCTCGGTCACGATGTAGCCGGACGGCTTCATCTGCACCTGGCCGGCGAACAGCTCTGAGGCCGGCTGGTGGCCGATCGCGATGAACACGCCGTCCACCTTGTGCTCGGTGACTACGCCGGTCTTCACGTTCTTGAGCTTCACGCCGCCCACCTTGAGCGGGTTCTCGGCGCCGGTGACGTCCTCCAGCACGCTGTCCCAGACCACGTCGATCTTGGGATGCTTGAACAGCCGGTCCTGCAGGATCTTTTCGGCGCGGAACGCATCGCGCCGGTGCACGACCGTAACTTTGGAGGCGAAATTCGTGAGGAACAGCGCCTCTTCGACTGCGGTATTGCCGCCGCCGACCACGATCACTTCCTTGTTGCGATAGAAAAAGCCGTCGCAGGTCGCGCAGGCCGACACGCCATAGCCCTTGAACTTTTGTTCCGAAGGCAGATCGAGCCAGCGCGCCTGGGCGCCGGTCGAAATGATGAGCGCATCGGCGAGGTAGACGTCGCCGGAATCGCAGATCAGCTTGAACGGCCGCTGCGACAATTCAACCTTGTTGACGTGGTCGGTAACGATGCGGGTGCCAACGTGCTCGGCCTGCCCCTGCATCTGCTCCATCAGCCACGGACCCTGGATCACATCCGCAAAGCCCGGATAGTTCTCGACGTCTGTGGTGATGGTGAGCTGGCCGCCGGGCTGCACGCCCTGGATCATGATCGGCTCGAGCATTGCGCGCGCGGCATAAATGGCAGCCGTGTAGCCGGCCGGTCCCGAGCCGATAATCACGACTTTCGCGTGGGTGGTTTTTGTCATGTTTTTGCACGCCCCCCTGGCGGGCGCTTTCGAGCGCTTGTGGCCCGCGTGGCCGGACATGGCCGGCTCTTTTACTGAGCAGCATGTATGGCTTCGGGCCGAGCTATGCAAGATACGCAACCCGTCGCACCCACAGGGATACCTTGGCGGGCAATCACGATATGTCGAGCGCGCAATATTGTTTCGCGAAATATTATTTCGCGGTATGAATATTCGTGGCCGCTGCGGCCGCTGGGAGTCCCCATTCGTGCCCGCCCGACTCGACACTATCGACCGCAAGATCCTCAAGGAACTGCAGGAGGACGGCCGCATCACCAACGTGGAGTTGGCGAGCCGCGTCGGCATCTCGGCGCCGCCCTGCCTGCGCCGCGTTCGGGCGCTGGAGGAGGCGGGCTACATCAAAAGCTACCGCGCGCTGCTCGACGAAAAGAAGCTCGGCTACGAGGTCACCGTCTTCGCGATGGTGCACCTGTCGAGCCAGGCCGAGGCCGACCTCGTCGCGTTCGAGAATTTCGTGCGCGCGCAGCCGCTGGTGCGCGAATGCTGGATGCTCTCGGGCGAGATCGACTTCGTGCTCAAGTGCGTTGCGCCCGACCTGAAGACCTTCCAGGCCTTTGTCGAGAAGCTCACCGCCGCGCCGAACGTTCGCAACGTGAAGACGTCACTCACGCTGCGCCAGTCCAAGGACGCAGCGATGGTGCCCATGGAATAAACGTCGATCGGCAACCGCGTCATTCCGCGGCGACGGCGTCCTCATCCAGACCCGCCTGGCGCATACCTTCGAGAAACCGCTCCATCAGTTCGGGGGACTGGTAGGGCACGTTTGCTCTGATCCAACTCGCCGACAGATGCGGCTGCTGGCGCCGCACCGTCAGGAAATGCGCACGCGCTTCATCGATGCGTCCGGTCTGCGCAAGGCTCGCGCATCGCAGGCGGTGCGCGCCCTGAAACCCTTGCCGAATCCGCGATGCTTCCGTCGTGTACTTGAGCGCCTCCTCGTATCGCCCAGCCACATAATGGCTCACGGCGATGGTGCCGAGGTTCAGCGCCAGCATCGGGTCGAACGGACTGAGCCTGATAGCTCCTTCAGCGTGCTCGATCGCCTCCCGATCCTGACCCGCAAAACCCAATCCATGTCCAAGGTGGGTATGGGCGGCTGCCGAATTCGGATTGATCTCGACCGCGCGCCGGAATGCGGCGATGCTTTCTTCCGTCCGTTTTTCCATCAGCGCCCAGTAGCCGAGCGCGATGTGTCCCCAAGGGTCCCGATCATCGAGCGCGATCGCGCGCATCGCATGCTCGCGACCCAGAACAAGATCGCGGCTGCGATCTGTCCATCCCATGTGGGCGGCAAACATCAAGCAAAAGGCGAGCAGGCTACGGGCGGGCGCGTAATCCGGATAGGCGTCGACGGCGCGCTTCAACTCGTCCATTGCCTGCTTGCAATCGTCCTTCGTCATTCGCCAGAAGTACGTCTGCGCGCGCGCGACAAGCTCCCAGGCGCCGAGATCGTCCGACTGACGCGACAGTGCGCGCACACCTTCCGCGGCCAGAAGATGCGGCTCAATGGCAGAGGCCACGCTGTTGGTGATTTCATCCTGGACCGCGAAGACTTTGTCGACGTCGCGATCGTAGCGCTCGGCCCAATGGTGCGCGCCGCTGGTGGCGTCGATGAGCTGAGCGCTGATGCGTAGCTGACTTCCGGCCCGGCGCACGCTGCCCTCGAGCACGTAACGCACGCCGAGCTCGCGCGCGACCTGCTTCACGTCGACCGCCCGGTGCTTGTAGACGAATGTGGAGTTGCGGGCGATCACGAAAAGCCAGCGGATGCGGGAGAGGCCGGTGATCAGATCTTCCGTAATGCCGTCGGCAAAGTGCTCCTGGTCGGGGTCCTCGCTCATATTGGTGAACGGCAGCACCGCGATGGAAGGACGGTCGGGCAGCTGCAGGGCCGCGGCTTGCGTTGCATCGTCGGCCGGCTGTCCAGCGGACATTTTTCCAATGAAACGGTAGCCGCGCCGGTGCAGGGTTTCGATGTAGCGGGGACGCCTTGCATTGTCCCGCAGCGCCTTGCGCAATTCCTGGATGCAGGTCACCAGGGCCGCATCGCCCACGTCGGTGTTCCGCCAGACCGCGGCGAACAGCTCGTCCTTGGTGACAACTTCGTTCGGGTGTTCGGCGAGGAACGACAGGAGTGCCAGCGCCTTGGGTGTGAGCCGCACCTCGCGGTTGCCGGCCATCAGGCCACCGCGCGGCACGATCCGGAATTGGCCAAACGAAATCGTCTGATCCTGCATAACACTCGCCATTTTAAAGATATCACGGCCACCTATAGAAATCCTGTTTCTTCCTTATGACTTCCGGAAACGGCGCTCTTACGGTCGAAAATCAGCATCAAAACCGAGCGGTGCCTGGAACCGCGCCGCCGTTTGGAACCTCGGGAAAGGTAGCCATCATGAAAATGTCGATCGCATTCGCAGCGTCGGCCCTCGCCGCCGTGTTGCTGGCTCAGCCCGCGGGCGCGCAATCGGGCGACGACAAACTCGGCAGCGTGCATTTCGAAACGTCGTGTACCCCGGAAGCGCAAAAGCTTTTCGATCGCGGGATGCTGTACCAGCATTCTTTTTGGTATCGCGCATCGCAGCACGAATTTGAGGCGGTGTTGAAGGCTGATCCCTCATGCGGCATCGCCTATTGGGGCATCGCGCTCAGCATGTTGTTGAACCCGCACGTGCCGACGCCGGCGAAAAATCTTGCTGAGGGTGCGGCGGCAATCACCAAGGGACAAAGCGTGGGCGCCAAGTCGCAGCGCGAGCGCGATTACATCGACGCGCTTGCCGTCATCTATGTCGACCACGATAAGCTCGGTCATCTCGCGCGCACACAGGCCTATGCCAAGGCGATGGAGAAAGTCGCGCAGCGCTATCCGAATGACGACGAGGCCCAGATCCACTACGCGCTGGCGCTTAATACATCGGCTTCGCCCGCCGACAAGACCTACGCCAATCAGCTCAAGGGCGCGGCGATCCTGGAGCCGATCTTTGCGCGCCAGCCGCATCATCCGGGTGTCGCGCATTACCTCATCCACCTCTATGACTATCCGCCGATCGCCGAGAAGGGACTCAGCGCGGCGAGGGCCTACGCCAAGATCGCCCCCGGCGCCGCGCACGCGCAGCACATGCCGTCGCATATCTTCACGCGCGTCGGATACTGGAAGGAGTCGATCGATTCCAACAAGGTCGCGCAGCGTGTCGCCAGGGAAGCGACCGACTTCCATGACCAGCTGCACGCCATGGATTATCAGGTCTACGCGTACCTGCAGCTTGGGCAGGACGCGGAAGCCAAATCGGTCCTCGATCAGATGACGACGGTGACCGGCTTCACCGAGACGTTTCTGGTTGGCCCGTATGCACTGGCCGTTTCACCGGCGCGCTATGCGCTCGAGCGCGGCGACTGGAAGACCGCCTCTGAGCTGAACGTTCGGCCAAGCCCTCTGCCACAAGTGCAGGCCGTGACGTATTTTGCCCGCGCGCTCGGGGCCGCGCGCTCAGGCGATCCTGAAGCGGCCAGGAGAGAAATCGCCAAGCTCAACGAGCTACGTGACAAATTGCAGGGGAAGGACGCTTATTGGTCGCAGCAGGTCGAAATCCAGCAGCAGGTTGCCTCGGCCTGGTTGCTCTATGCGGAAGCCAAGTACGACGAGGCGCTCAAGGCCATGAGCGCGGCTGCCGATGCCGAGGACAAGACCGAGAAGCATCCGGTAACGCCGGGCGCGCCGATCCCCGCGCGCGAGCTTTACGGCGTGATGTTGCTTGAGCGAGGCGTGCCCAAGGATGCGCTCGCCGCGTTTGAAGCGGTATTGAAGAAAGAGCCCAACCGGCTTAGCGCCTATGCCGGCGCGGCCAAGGCTGCCGCCAAATCCGGCGACCTCGAAAAGGGACGGCAATATAGCGAGAAGGTCGTGACCATCGCAGCGAATGCCGACAAGACCCGCACCGAAGTGAGCGATGCCCGCGCGTTTCTGAAAGCGAATTGAGGTGCAACGGCCAGGCAGCGGCGTCATGAGAACGATCATCCTCCCGGTCGTGCTTGGAACGCTCGCTGGCCCGGCCGTCGCCGAGCCGCGCGAAGTGTTCGGCTATGGCGGGGAGCTCGGCGAATGGGAGTTGAGCGCTGCCGTTACCGAGAAGGCCTTCCCGCACAGCCGCGAATTATCCGGGCCGTTGACGATGACGCATGTCGGCATCTGCACGCAGGACGGGCCCGAGCAGAAGACCGGTGAGATCCGCCTTCGGTTATCGGGCGTCCGGCTGAGCGCAACATTGCAGCTCGCTGGAGTCGAGTGCACCTACAGCGGACAATTATCGGATTTCTACAGCGGAACGATGATCTGTCCCGACCGGCCCGGAATGCCGCTGAAGTTGTGGGTGAAATAGCGACACAGCAGCTTCGACGTCACGCCACTTCCGCAGTCGTGGGACCGATCACCGCGCGCACGGGTGAAATGCGGTTGGCCGGGAAGCCGCCTTTGCGCGCATGGGTCTTGATCGCCTCTTCGTCAGGCGCGATGTAAATGCAGTAGATCTTGTCGTCGGTCACGAAGCTCTGTTGCCACTGGATCTGCGGGCCCATCTCGCGCAGCACGCCGCAGGACTTCTGCGAGATCGCCTGCAGTTCCTGCCGCGGCAGTTTCCCGGCGCCTGTCAGGTCCCGCTCAATGACGAATTTCGGCATTCTTTATCCCTCCGGTTATGGGCATGCATGATGCATGACCTGGCCGGACGCTAGTGACGCTGCCACTGTCTGTATTGAGGCGAAGGCCCCCGAAACCAGCAATTTACCGGCCGAAAAAGCGGGACAGCTGTCCCGGCTCAATGACCGCCCTGCATGCCAAGGCCCGCCTCACGCGCCCGCACGATGGCCTGGTAACGGTGCTCGACGCCGATCTTGTCGAAGATGCGCGTGATGTGGTTGCGCACCGTCTTTTCCGACAAATGCAGCGACGCCGCGATCTCGGAATTGTCGAGCCCGCCGGCGATGCCGTCGAGCACGGCGCGCTCGCGCGCGGTCAACTGATCGAGCGGCAAGGCGTTGTTGGCGGAAGAAGCGACCGGCGCCATCAGAAAGGCCCGCATCTCGGAGACCAGCTGTGCCCAGGCCGGCTCTTCGGCGAGCGGCATGTGATTTTCGCTGTCGAGCGTGACGAAGCGCGCGTCCGGGATGAGGCTTGCGAGCAGGCGGCCTTCATCGATCGGCACCACCGCGTCGCGCTCGGGATGCATGATCAGGACGGGGCATTTGATGTTCCGCGCGGCTTCACTCACGTCCACGCTCCAGCCGATCCCGAGCAGCCGCACCGCCATCTCGGCCGATGTCGCCGCGCGCTGCTGGTCGCACCACGAGCGCACATGTTCGATGCTGCCGCCGGGCTGGAAGTGCGTGGCCCAGACCTGGAGGAAGGCGTGGTTCTCCTGTCCCCAGCCGAGCCGCGTGAGGTCGAGCAGCACGCGTGCCTTGTCGATTTCTTTCGGCTGGTCGTTGCGCCGCAGGCGACCGCGCGCATAGGTGCCGTAGAGAAAGAGACGATCCACGCGCTCGGGATGCCGCGCCGCGTACTCGATCGCGACCGGTCCGCCCCAGCAGGTCGACACCAGCGAAAACCGTCCGAATCCGGCGGCATCGATTACCTTCTCGAAGTCCTTAACCCAGGTATCGAAGGACAGGTTTTCGCTGTTGCGGTCGGAAAGCCCGCAGCCGCGCGAGTCGTAGCGCAGCAACTTGTGATTTCCGGACAGCGTTTCAAGCCACGGCTTCCAGGCGAGGCTGCGCCACTGATGTTCGAGATGGGAAAGCCAGGTCGCCGACATCACCAGTGGCGGGCCTTCGCCGGTGACGGCATAGGCGAGCTTCACACCGTCCGAAGACGTGCAGAAACGGATGCTCTGGTCCAATGCTCGGGTCCCTGGCGCCGCCTGAGCGGCGTTGGGTCTACTTCCACTCGATCTTCTTGATCTCGTAGGCCTTGGCGCCGCCGGGCGTGTTGACCTCGACGTTTTCGCCCTTCTTCTTGTTGATCAGCGCGCGCGCGATCGGCGACGTGATCGAAATGCGCCCCTTTTTGGCGTCGGCCTCGGGCTCGCCCACGATCTGCCAGACCCTCTTCTCGTCGGTATCTTCGTCGATCAGCGTGACGGTCGCGCCGAAGGTGATGGAGTCGCCGGACAACTTCGAGACGTCGATCACGTCGGCGCGCGCGAGCTTGTCCTCAAGTTCCGCGATGCGGCCTTCGTTGAGCGACTGCGATTCCTTGGCGGCGTGATACTCGGCGTTCTCCGACAGGTCGCCATGCGTGCGCGCATCGGTGATCTGCTGGATAATGCGCGGGCGCTCCACCTGTTGGCAGTGCTTCAATTCGTTCTCGAGCGCGGTGTAGCCCGCAGCCGTCATCGGAATCTTTTCCATCGTTTCTTCTCCTCCTGGCGGCTGCCAGAAATTCCCTTTGCAGTCGGCGCCGCCAAGCGCCTTTCACTCCTGAAATCGCGTCCAATCGACTCGTAATACGACTCCGGCCACGGTCTCCCGCAAAACCGGAGTCAGAAGCGACGAGCGTCGGTCAAAAAAGCCCGTCGCGGCCAGCCTTACCTGATGCCGCGACTGTAGATTTTCCGGCACTCGTACCGTCGCCCGGGCCCGCCCAACCAAATCTGGCCTTCAGTCCCGGCCGCCGTAGTAACTCTGTAGCGCATGCACCTCGAGGTCGCCCTCGAGATAGGCCTTGATGCCCTGCGCTGCGGCGACGGCCCCTGAAAGAGTGGTGTAGTACGGCACTTTATGCAAGAGGGCCGCATGGCGCAGGGAGCGGCTATCGGCCAAGGCCGCTGCCCCCTCGGTGGTGTTGAAAACAAGCTGAACACCGCCGTTTTTGATGGCATCCACGATATGGGGCCGGCCTTCCAGCACCTTGTTGATCCTGGCGGTTTTGACCCCCTGTTCCGTCAGAAATCGCTGGGTTCCCGAAGTGGCCATGGTCTTGAAGCCGAGCGAGGCCAGCAGTTTTACCGCCGGCAAAATGCGCGCCTTGTCGGCGTCCTTCACCGAGACGAAAAGCGTACCGCTGCGCGGCAGGTTGGTGCCGCCGCCGATTTGGCTTTTGGCGAAGGCAATCTCGAATGAATTGTCGATGCCCATCACCTCGCCAGTCGATTTCATCTCCGGGCCGAGCACGGTATCGACGCCGGGGAAGCGCGCGAAGGGGAACACGGCTTCCTTGACGGCGCGATGCTTCGGCCGTTTTCGCTCGAGACCGAAGCTCGAAAGCTTCTCGCCCGCCATCACGCGCGCCGCGATCTTCGCAAAGGGAATGCCCATGACCTTGGCGACGAAGGGCACCGTGCGAGACGCGCGCGGATTGACCTCGAGCACATAGATCTTGCCGTCCTTGATGGCGTACTGCACGTTCATCAGCCCGCCGACCTTGAGCGCGAGCGCGAGCTCGCGGGTCTGCCGCTCCAGCTCGGCGATCGTCTTGTCGTCCAGTGAGTGCGGCGGGAGCGCGCAGGCGCTGTCGCCGGAATGGATGCCGGCTTCCTCGATGTGCTCCATGAGCCCGGCGATGAATGTATCCTTGCCGTCGCAGAGGCAGTCGACGTCGACTTCGGTTGCATCCGACAGATAGCGGTCGATCAGCAGCGGGCTCTTTTTGGAAACGATGAGCTCGCCTGGCCGGTCGAGATCGCCGGCGAGCCTGGCGACGTAACGGTCGAGCTGCGTGCCGTCACGCACGATCTCCATGGCGCGGCCGCCAAGCACATATGACGGGCGGATCACGACCGGATAGCCGATCTCGTCGGCGATCGCGCGCGCTGCGTTGGGCGAAGTAGCGATGCCGTTCTGCGGCTGGCGCAGCTTGAGCTTGTCGAGCAGCTTCTTGAAGCGGTCGCGGTCTTCCGCGAGGTCGATGGCGTCGGGCGAGGTGCCGAGGATCGGCACCTTCGCCTTTTCCAGCGGCTCGGCGAGCTTGAGCGGCGTCTGCCCGCCGAACTGCACGATCACGCCGTGCAGCGTGCCGTTCGAGCGCTCAATGTCGATGATCTCCAGCACGTCTTCCGGCGTGAGCGGCTCGAAATAGAGCCGGTCGGAGGTGTCGTAGTCGGTCGACACTGTCTCCGGATTGCAATTGACCATGATGGTCTCGTAGCCGGCCTCCTTGAGCGCGAAGGCTGCATGGCAGCAGCAATAGTCGAATTCGATGCCCTGGCCGATGCGGTTCGGCCCGCCGCCGAGGATGACGACCTTCTTTCTGTCAGACGGCGCAGCCTCGTTGACGACTGTGCCCGCGAACGGCGTCTCGTAAGTCGAGTACATGTAGGCGGTGGGCGAGGCGAATTCGGCCGCGCAGGTGTCGATGCGCTTGAACACCGGACGCACGCCCAGCTTGCGTCGCTTGGCCATCACCGCGTCGGCATCGGTGCCGGTCAGCTTACCGAGGCGCTTGTCCGAGAAGCCCATGGCCTTGAGGCGGCGGAAAGCGCCGGCCGTTCCCGGCAGGCCTTTCGCAACAATCTCGGCCTCGATCTCCACGATCCCGCGGATTTCCGCCACGAACCACGAGTTGATGCGGCAGGCGCTGTGGATCAGTTCGTCATTTGCGCCGAAGCGGATCGCCTGCGCCACCTTGAGCAGCCGGTCCGGGGTTGGCGTGCCGAGCGCGGCACGGATCGCCGCCTTGTTGTCGGTGCCGTCGATGCTCTTTGCGGGGTCAAAGCCCTCGATCGTCACCTCGTCGAGGCCAGTCAGGCCTGTTTCCAGCGAGCGCAACGCCTTCTGCAGGCTTTCCTGGAAGGTGCGTCCGATCGCCATCGCTTCGCCGACCGACTTCATCGAGGTCGTGAGCACCGGTGACGCGCCGGGGAATTTCTCGAAAGCAAAGCGCGGAATTTTCGTGACGACGTAGTCGATGGTCGGCTCGAACGAGGCTGGCGTCGCGCCGCCGGTGATGTCGTTGGCGATTTCGTCGAGCGTGTAGCCGACCGCGAGCTTGGCCGCGACCTTGGCGATCGGGAATCCGGTGGCCTTGGAGGCGAGCGCGGACGAGCGCGACACGCGCGGGTTCATCTCGATCACCACCAGCCGGCCATCGGCCGGGTTGATGGCGAACTGCACGTTCGATCCGCCGGTCTCGACGCCGATCTCGCGCAGCACTGCAATCGAGGCGTCACGCAGGATCTGATATTCCTTGTCGGTGAGGGTGAGCGCCGGCGCGATGGTGATGGAATCGCCGGTGTGCACGCCCATTGGGTCGACGTTCTCGATCGAGCAGATGATGATGCAGTTGTCTTTTTTGTCGCGCACCACCTCCATCTCGAACTCTTTCCACCCCAACACCGACTCCTCTATCAGCACCTCGTTGGTGGGGGAGGCGTCGATGCCGCCCTCGACGATCTCGATGAACTCGGCCTTGTTGTAGGCAATCCCGCCGCCCGTGCCGCCGAGCGTGAACGAGGGACGGATGATCGCCGGCAGCCCGATGTCGTCGAGCGCGGCGAGCGCTTGTGGCAGCGTCTTGATCTGGTGCGAGCGCGGCGTCGGCAGGCCGATCTTGGTCATCGCCTCGCGGAACAGCTCGCGATCTTCCGCCTTGTCGATGGCGTCGGCGGTCGCGCCGATCATCCTCACGTTGAATTTCTCAAGCACGCCCATCTTGCGCAGCGAGAGCGCGCAATTGAGCGCGGTCTGCCCGCCCATGGTCGGGAGCAGCGCGTCGGGCCGCTCGCGTTCGATGATCTTGGCGACAATCTCCGGCGTGATCGGCTCGACGTAAGTGGCGTCGGCGAGATCGGGGTCGGTCATGATCGTGGCCGGGTTCGAATTAACCAGGATGACTCTGTAGCCCTCTTCCTTGAGAGCCTTGCAGGCCTGTGTGCCGGAATAGTCGAACTCGCAGGCCTGGCCGATGACGATGGGGCCCGCGCCGATGATCAGGATCGATTTGATGTCGGTTCGCTTGGGCATTTCTATCGCTTCACCACCTGGCATTCCCAACTGTCGTACTCGCACCCGAATTCGTTGGTCCATTTCTCCATCTGCGCTGCGTGGCGCGCGAAGTTCGACACATCGACGGCGGTCTCGGTCTCGAGGATGACGCCGTCGGATTTGGCGGTGGGCCTGGTGCGGTAGCCTGCCTGCGCCGCGGCATTGCCAAGCGCAGCAAAATTCCCGCCGTAAAAGTAGAACAAGGTGTGGCGCGGGACCGTCCCGTCGTCCCCGTGCTTGAGCAAGGCAGACCGGATTTCGGCATCGAAAACATCGTGGGATTGGCCCGGCATCGTGAAACTCCCGCCCGCGGTCGGGTTTTGTTGCCCAGTCGCGCACAAAAAAAGGGCGCGCTTTTCGCGCGTCCTGTCACCACCGGCGGGAGACAAGCCCCGCGCGAGCGGTGCTTAGACCAGATTCGACGTGCAGGGAAGAGCGCTACACGCATAAGCAGTGGACGAAAAATGCCTGAAAATAGGGCAGAAACACGTCTTTGAATCCCGCAAACCCGGTCGAGGTGAGAACGCGTGCGGGGTTCGTCCACACTACGTGCCGCCATCTGTGGCGTCCGGCACCTCCTCATCGTTTCATCGCGAGCAGCGAAATGCTTCTCACGCCGAATTTCCTGCTCGCACTCTGCGCGTTGTTGGAGATGAACTGATACTGCGGATTGTCCTCGACGCGCACCACGGTGAGCCCGGCTGTTTCGATCATCTGCCTGTAATTGTCCCGTTGCGATGCTCCGCCGATGCATGCCGCCCAGAGCGTGGAGTTGCAGACGATTTTGTCAGGCAATTGCACGTCGGTCACGATGTCGGCGACGGCAAAGCGGCCGCCCTTCTTGAGCAGCCGCGCTGCCTCTCCGAACACTCTCGGCTTGTCGGTCGCGAGATTGATCACGCCGTTGCTGATCACGGCGTCCGCAGAGCCGTCCGGCAACGGCACCTCTTCGATATAGCCCTTCACATATGTCACGTTCAGAAAACGGTCGCGGTCGCGCAATCGCTCTGCATTGGCGCGTTGCTCGTCCGTCATGTCGACGCCGGTCACCTTGCCGCGCGGGCCCACCTTCAGTGCGGCAATGAATGCATCCATGCCGGAGCCGCTGCCGAGGTCGACGACCATATCGCCCGGCTTGAGATCGGCCATGTGGAAATAGTGGCCGACTCCCGCAAATGAATTGATCGATTCCGCCGGGATGCGATCGAGGTCGGATGGCGCGTAACCGAGACGCTCGGCCATCGCGCGGCCCATCTCGAAATGGAACTCCCCGTGCGGATTTTCCGCGACGCTGCGGTACATCGCCTTCACTTTCGATTCGAGTTCCTTCGGATCAAAGGCGGTGGTTGTTGTCATGGCCTCCTCCCCAATCAAAAACTCAGCGTTGCTGCGCCGCCCTTGATGAGCTCATGGATCTTGCTGGACCCGGCGATCTCGACGCCGCCGATCAGGTCGTTCTGCTCATAGCCGCGCGCTTTCACACAAGGCGTGCAGGCCCACAGGCGGCCGCCGCGTTTGATGAAGTCGGCGACCAGCGCGGCGAGCGGCTCGAGTGGCGGCACGATCGTGCTCTCGATACCCTTCTTTCGGACGAGGTCGACCGCGGCACTTGTCAGAAACACCGACACTTTAAGTCCAGCGGTCATGCCGCCATTCGCAATCGTGAATGCGACCGACGAAAGCTCGTGATCGGCTCCGTGCGTCATCAGCACAACCAGTTCACGTGATGCTTCAGCCATATGAAAACCTCCAAATGAGTGTTGTGTGTGCGCGTTGCATGCGCAGGATGACTGCCTGCGACAGCAAGTGCTTTAAGAAAGCCTTGATTTGTCGCCGAGACGGGCCTGATTATCGTTCGAGCGTCAGGGGGTCATAGTGCAGTTCGTCTTTTCCGGCTGCGTGCTCGACGATGACAAGCGCGAGTTCACGCGCCACTCCGAGCCAATCGAAATGGAACCGCAGGTCTTCGACCTGCTGCTTTATCTCCTGCAGAACCGCGATCGCGTGGTGAGCAGGGACGATCTGATCGCGACAGTGTGGCAGGGGCGCATCGTTTCGGAGTCGACGCTCAGCACGCGGATCACCGCCGTGCGAAAAGCCATCGGCGACACTGGCGAGAATCAGTCCCTGATCAAGACCTATCATCGCAAGGGCATCCGCTTTGTGGGCGATCTTCAGACGATCGGAGGAGGCGGCGCGACGGAGCCAACGCAAACTCCGGGCGGACCATCGTCATCCATTCAGACGAGTTCAGCGGGACCGATTGAGTGGGGTGGCAGGCCGTCTGTCGCGGTCTTGCCTTTCAGCAATCTCAGCGACGATGCCGAGCAGGACTATTTCTCGGACGGCATCACCGAGGACATCATTACCGCGCTGTCCAAGTATCGTTCGCTGGCGGTCATCGCGCGCAACTCCAGCTTCACGTTCAAAGACGCTGGTGGCGATGCGCGGTCCGTAGGCCTGACGCTCGGGGCGGATTACCTGGTCGACGGCAGCGTGCGGAAGACCGCGGATCGCGTGCGCGTCACGGCACAGCTGGTCGAGACGGAAACCGGCCGGCAACTTTGGGCCGAGCGCTACGATCGCGACCTCAAGGAGCTTTTCGAGCTGCAGGATGAGATCACGACCGCCATCGCGGCCCGGATCGAGCCCGAGGTCGGCGCCGCCGAGCGGATGCGTGTCGAGCGGAAAGCAATCCCTGCGCTGCACGCCTGGGACTTTTTCAGGCTCGGCACGAAGCACTTCTATAAATCGACTCCGGCCGACAATCGCGAAGCGCAGCGGTTGCTGCGGCGGGCGATCGAACTCGACCCCACTCTGGCGGAAGCCTATGGCTTTCTCGCTTACGCGATCGTGGTCAGCATGACCTACTTCGACAACGAGCCGAGCGAGGATACCTTGCAGGAAGCGCTCGCGGTCGGGCGGAAGGCCGTCGAACTCGATGAGCAGGATGCATTGATGCGGTTCACGTACGGGCGCGCGCTTCTGGCGGCGAAAGCCTATGGCGATGCGATCGCGGAGCTGGAAATCGCGATCGATCTCAACCCGTATCTTGCGCCGAGCTATTGCGGGCTCGGCGATTCACTGACCTACGAGGGCCGTTTCGACGAGGCGATTCCTTATTTTCAGAAGGCCATCGAACTGAGCCCGCACGATCCGCTGCGCTGGGCCTTCTATACGTATCGCGCACTTGCGCACATTTTTGCGCGGCAATTCGATCAGGCCCATGAATGGGCCCGCAAGGCCACGCGGGTGCCGAACGCGCACTACTGGGCTTTCGCGCATCGCGTCGCGGCGCTCGGACATCTGCAGAATCAGGACGACCTGCGCATCGCGAGGGATGATCTGCTGCAGCGCAATCCGGATTTCAGCTGCCGCTTCGCGCGCCGGCGTCTCTTCTACGTCAAGGACAGCGCCCAGCTGGACCTGTACGTGCAGGGCCTGCGCCTCGCCGGCATAAAGGACTGACCATCACAGCGAAGATTGGAGGCCCGGCCTGGAATCGAACCAGGCTTGGAAGACCTTGCATGGCTTCTGCGTCGCCACTCCGCCACCGGGCCGGGTGCAGGAATAGAGCGATAGCCCTTGATGTAAAGTGTAGGAATGCCGCTGCGACGAATTGCAGTTAATGGCGTGTTAGTTCATGCGCGGACACGGCAGAGAAACGTCATCCGCCGCTGGTTATGGCCGATGTTGCGCGCGGCGCGCTCGGCTTTGAATCCAGCTTGCCTGAGACGTTCGAGCGCGGCGGCCTCGCTGTAATGGGACAATCCGGCAGTTTTTTTGAGGTGCAGGTAATCCGAGGCGAAGATCCGCACCAGGCCGGAAGTCGCCGCCCAGAAGAAGCCGTTGGCTGCGCCGAAGCGCAGCAGCGACAGCGCGGCGGCCGGCGCCGCGAAGTGTGGCGGCACGATATCGCCGAGAATGAACAGTCCGTCCGGCTTGAGCAGCGTGCGGAAAATGCCGAACAGCCGGTCCAGCTCGGCGGTCGTCAGATACTGCGCGACCGAGTGCATGACGATGAGATCGAACGAGGCCTTCGGCAGCGCTGCGGCCTGCTCGGCGGCGATCACGACGATTTTCGGATGACCGGCATAGCGCATGGTGAGCGAGGCACGCACGTTCGGCGCGGCTTCGACCAGCACCAGTTGCCCGCAGGCATCCGCGATGAGATCGGCCGACGTCGCCTCGCCGCAGCCATAGTCGAGTACGTGCGCGGCCGGCGAGGGCACGTAGGCGCGGATGTCTTCGGCAATGGTGCGGTAATGCACGTCACGGTGACGCGCGTTCACATAGATCACCGAATGCTTGAAGTCGTAGAACTTGACCCAGTCGCTCATATCGTGTCGCAGATTCTTTCTTCACCTCTCCCATAGGGAGAGGTCGACGCGCGAAGCGCGTCGGGTGAGGGGTTATAGCCTATCGTGAGCTCTAACCCCCCTCACCCCAGCCCTCTCCCCACAGGGGGAGAGGGAGTCTGCCGTGCTCGGGGTGAGTCTGGCAACGCAACTAGCGACGCCACAGCTTCATCAGTCCGCCGTCTTTGCCTAGCACCGGATCGCTTTGCGGCACCGGCACTTTCGGAATGGTGGCGAGCGCATTGTCGCGGTCGGCCGGATTGTCACCGCGGCAGAGATTGTACGTACCCTCGGGCGGATAGGCGCCGATCACCAGCAGATCGGCGCTGCCCGACAGCCGTTGATGGCCGGTCCCGGCCGGCAATACGGCGACATCGCCCGCGGCGAAGTCGAACGTTTCGCCGTTTGGCCCGCCCAGCTGCACGCGCGCCTGACCGCGCGCAATGCCGAGCACTTCGTGGATCATTGCGTGATAGTGCACGAACGGAAAAATGCCGTCGCGCCACTGGCCGTGGCCCCAGCCGTTCCGCGCGAACAGCTCCTCGATCGCGCGTGCGGCATCGCCGCCGGGGTCGATCGCCCCCTTGTACACGAGCGCCGGCAAGGCCGGATTGTTCGGCACCTTGCCGTCGTCCTTGAACATGAGAGTAAGGGGCTCGATTGGCATTTTGTTACAACAAACCCCGCTACGCGAAGTTGCGTGCCTAATTTCCACTCATCCCGCGAAAGTGGGGATCCAGCTGGATTCCCGCTTTCGCGGGGAATGAGCGGGAAAGGAAAAACCGTGGCGCGATAGCTAGGCAATCTTGCGCTTGGCCTGCCGCATCATCTCGACGAAGCGCGTGAAGAGATAATGACTGTCACGCGGGCCGGGCGAGGCCTCCGGATGATACTGCACCGAGAACACCGGTCTGTCCTTGAGGGCGAGGCCGCAGTTCGAACCGTCGAACAGCGACACGTGGGTCTGCTCGACATTCTTCGGCAGAGAGTCCTTATCCACGGCGAAGCCGTGGTTCATCGAGGTGATCTCGACTTTGCCGGTGGTGAGATCCTTCACCGGGTGATTGGCGCCGTGATGGCCCTGGTGCATCTTCATGGTCGTGCCGCCGACGGCAATTCCCAGCATCTGATGGCCGAGGCAGATACCGAAGGTCGGCGTGCCCGAGTCGATGAGTTTCTTGATTACGGGGACCGCATATTCGCCGGTCGCTGCCGGATCGCCCGGGCCATTCGACAGAAAGATGCCGTCGGGCTTGAGCGCCATGATGTCTTCGGCCGGCGTCTTCGCGGGCACCACTGTCACCTTGCAGCCGGAACCCGCAAGCAGTCGCAGGATGTTGCGCTTGATGCCGTAATCGATCGCGACCACGTGGAATTGCGGATTGATCTGCCGCGCGTAGCCCTTGTTCCAGGCCCACGGCGTCTCGTCCCAGGTGAAGCGCTGGCCGCTCGTCACCATCGGCACCAGGTCCATGCCGACGAGACCGGGCCAGTCCTTCGCTTCTTTCTTCAGCGCCCGCAGATCGAACTTGCCTGACGGTTCGTGCGCGATCACGGCATTCGGCATGCCCTTCACGCGGATCAGAGAAGTGAGCGCGCGCGTGTCGATGCCGGCGAGCCCAATGACGCCGCGAGCCTTCAGCCAGTCATTGAGATTTTTGGTGGCACGGTAGTTCGACGGCTGGGTGATCGCGCTTTGCAGGATGATGCCGCGCGCGCCCGGCGTCGCCGCCATGTTGACGGTCTCGATGTCTTCTTCGTTGGTGCCGACATTGCCGATATGCGGGAAGGTGAAGGTGATGACCTGCCCGGCATAAGAGGGATCGGTGAGGATCTCCTCATAGCCCGTCATTGCGGTGTTGAAGCAGACCTCGCCGACAGCACGTCCGGTCGCGCCGAGCCCGAAGCCTTCCAGAACAGTCCCGTCGGCCAGCACCAATAGCGCAGTCGGCTTGGGCTCGGCCCAAGCGCTGCCCGCGGAGGCGGCTTTCGACTGGGTCATGGCGTCTTACTTGCGTATTATAGTGTGCGAGGCAAGGGGCCGTCCGATTCCGCCCCCAACGATGTGACGCACATTTTTTAAGCAAAAAGAGGGGTTCCCGTGCTGCGCGACGACATCAACAAGGCGCTGACCGAAGCAATGAAGGCCAGGAACGAGCGGGCAGTCTCCACGCTGCGCATGGTCAATTCCACGCTCAAGAATGCCGACATCGAGGCGCGCGGGCAGGGCAAGCAGCCGCTCGGCGATGCCGAGGTGCTCAGCCTGTTGCAGAAGATGATCAAGCAGCGCCATGAATCGGTCGAGCTCTACCAAAAGGGCGGCCGCGCCGATCTGGTGAAGCAGGAGCAGGAGGAGATCGCGATCATCTCCGGCTATCTGCCGAAGCAGATGTCGGACGACGAGATGAAGGCGGCGATCGAGGCTGCGGTGAAGGAGACCGGCGCTGCCGGCATGAAGGACATGGGCAAGGTCATCGGCGTGCTGCGCGGCAAATATGCCGGGCAGATGGATATGGCCAAGGCGAGCGGAATGGTGAAGGCGAGGCTGGCATAATTATCGTGAAGTCATGGCCGGGCTTGTCCCGGCCATCCACGTCTTTACCTTCCGCAAGACGTGGATGCCCGGCATAAAGCCGGGCATGACGGAAAAGGGGAGAACGATGTCTCGAGTTGCAGCTCTAGTAGCGGCCGCGCTTGTCGCGCTGACATTGCCGGCTTCGGCGCAGGACTATCCCAGCAAGCCGATCCACGTGCTCACCACCTCGAGCGCCGGCGGCATCAGCGACATCTTCATGCGCGTGCTCGGTGAGGAGCTGCACAAGGGACTCGGCCAGCCGATCATCATCGAGAACCGCCCCGGCGGCGCCGGCAACATCGCCACCCGCGCCTGCACCGAGGCCGCGCCCGACGGCTACACGATCTGCATCATCAATGCCGATCCGCTGATCTTTAACCAGTTCCTGTTCAAGAACCTGCCGTTCGATCCCGAGAAGCTGACCCCGATCATCAACCTGTTCCATCTGATCCAGGTGCTGGTGACCAATTCCGATCTCAAGGCCAAGACGGTCGACCAGCTGATCGCGGTGTCGCGCGAGAAACCCGGCACGCTCTCTTATCTCACGGCGTCGATCCCTTGCGTCGTCTACATGGACAGCCTGAAGAATGACAAAGGCGCCGACTGGGTGCGCGTGCCGTTCAAGGGCGGCGGCGAGGCGACCAACGCGATCCTCGGCGGTTCGACGCCGATCGGGCTGCTCGGCCTCGGCAACGTCATCTCGAATATCCGCGCCGGCAAGATGACGGCGCTCGCGCTCGTCAACAACATCCGCACGCCGTTGCTGCCGGAGACGCCGACGCTCGCCGATCTCGGCTACAAGGGCGCGCCGTCGCAGACCTGGTACGGGCTGTTCGCGCCCGTCGGCACGCCGCGCCCGATCATCGACAAGATCGCGGGCGAGGTGAAGCGCGTGTTTGCCGACAAGGAGTTCGTCGAAAAATACGTGATCAGCCGCGGGCAGGTGCCGGCGATCAACACGCCGGAAGAGTTCGCTGCCGAGATCAAGGCCGACCGCGCCGCCGCCGCGCAGGTGGTGAAGGCGGCGGGAATGCAGCCGCAGTAACGCTCCCTTCGCCCGGCGTCACAGCCGGGCACCGTTCGGAGAACATGGGGAAGCTTTTTTTCATCGCCTATGGTGTCGCCGGCATCGCCCAGATCTGGGCCGGCATCGAAGGGCATGCAACTCTATTTCGGGATCGGCGGGCTTCTCGCTGTCATCCTCTTGCTCGTCGCGTATGTCATCCCGTTTGCCGGTACGATCGGAGTGGCGTTTCTTGCCTACTACGGTGCGCGTTACGGCTGGAAATGGGAGTGGTGGCAGGCCCTCATGCTTACTGCGCCGGCCATCATCCTCATGCTTGCCGCGGGCGTTTTGGGTGGTTTGGCAATTTGGGTCCAGCGCCTGGGCTCGCTCATTTCGTTGCACCACTATCTCGCAACGCCGACAACAAAGACGGGCAACAACCCGCCAAAGAGAGACGCTTTCAGAAAATAGCCGCGCGCGATGCCGACCGAACGTGTTGGTGCGGCTCACCCGCCTTCGCAAGCATCGATCCGGCCTGCGCAGCGGGTAGCTGCTACTTCGCCGTGATAAAGTGTCTGTCCATGCCCAATGCGCCATCGTTGTCCGCCTGGAGCTCGCGCGTGGGCAGAATAATTTGGAACAGCGCACCGCTTGTGCCGTCCGACAGCGCTGAAAGCCGTCCCCCGTGACGTTCGATGATCATGCGGCAAATGGCCAGTCCCAGGCCCATTCCGTGCGATTTCGTTGTGAAGAATGGGTCAAATATGTTGTTCAGGCCCGCCGGATCAATGCCGGGCCCTGAATTCTCGACTTCAACAACAATTGCATCATCGTCGCCACGCTTCGTTCTCAAGTGCAGCGTGCGGGGGCCGTTCTCGATGGTGTTCACCGCTTCAATTGCATTTTGACAAAGATTGATCATGACCTCCTGCAATTGACCTTTGTGGCCCCTGACCGGCGGAAGATCGGATGCAAGGTTGATGTGGGTCATGACACCGTGCGCTTTGAACTGTTCTCGAAGAAGACGTGATACTTGAAGAGCAATTTCATTCACATCGACCAGCTTTTGTTCCCGCTCGGTGTTCGAAAACAAGGCTCGGATATCGTTTAGTATTTGGCCGGCACGATGACTGTCGGAAACAACGCTGTCCAAGGCTGACCGAACCGTTTCAAGATCGGGCCGCGCTTGCCTGAGAATCATTTGTGCCGTCTCGCCATTTGCCGAAATTGCAGTCAGAGGCTGCTTGAGTTCATGCGCGATCGAACCGGTAACCGCCTGCATACTCATCAACTTGTTATTTTGTTCGCGCTCCAGCATCATGTTTGAGTGAGTGAGGTGCAGCTCGTGCGCTTTTCGCTCTGCGAACAGCGCAGCAAGAACCAACGTGCAGAGCGACACTGTCAGGATGCTCGCTTGCGCACACAGAATTCGCTGCGTGATCGTAAGGTCCGGATCGCCGAGGATGCCGATGCCAAACGTTGTCGTCCAAACCACCGTCAGTGCGACGATGAACGCTGCTGCCGCAGCGAAGATCGAACTGCAGCGCGCACTCACCCACAACAACAGGGGAAAGAGCGACGCCGTGGGCACCACGGCCACCCATGGTTCGCGTGGCAACAAGACAACGAGACCGCTGACGATGGTCAGTATCACCAGCACCGCCACGCCTTCGATGACCTCATTGCGCCGCGGTAGATCACGCAGCCCATGGACCAGTCCGATGAAGAGCGGCGCAACCGTGATGATGCCGAGCGCGTCGGACGCAAACCAGTGGAGCCAGATCGTTAGCGTGGGCGACGGCGAACTATGGAATAATTCGAAGCCCAGCGTTCCACCGATCCCCGAAATTGCAGTGGCGAGGATCGTCGCCACAAGCAGTCCAATGACGTTGCGCAATCTGTCGGTATTAAACGACGGACCAAACCATCGCTCGATGAGCGCGGCCACAAGCACGGGTTCGGCGGCGTTACACAGGGCAAAAATAACGGCACTCCCGATATTGCGATCGCCCAGAAGATTGGCCGTGATGGTCGCGGCCATTGTGCCGACGATGACGGGTAGCCGTGCGCGCGGTCCAAACCCGATCAGCACGCCGGCAGAAACGCCCGCGGCCGGCCAGAAAACGGCAACGCCATCGGGCTTGGTCAGCAGGAGAAGACTAAGGCGCGCCGCCAGGAAATAGGCGACGCCGAGCGCAATGGTGAGGCCTGCGAAATAAATCCATGAGCGTGACGCGTCAGGGATCACGTCCCTGTTGGTGCGCGGAGCCGTCGCCGGCTGTCCGCTTTCACTACGTTGCGCCATATCGCCCCTCCGGCGCACGGGGGGCCGCCCAGCCGAGGACAGCAAGAAATCTCGCCGTCTCATGCCTACCCCCAAGGCCAGATCGGCATCGTAGCGGTTCATGCGGGGCGCGTTAACCCCATCCTCCATTGCGCATGGCAGTTATGATGTCCGCTATAGCCCCGAAAGCGGACATCGGAACGACCAATCGATCAGCTTGTCTGTGTCGGTCAACAATCCGCGGCACATTCAGCCGGAGCGATACGAGCCCGGTTGTTGCCGCACACTTTCAACGAGGCAATGTGTTCTTGTAGATCGTGCCGTCTTTCATGACGATCAGAAAGTTCTTGTCCGGGTCTGCGACGAGTTGAATGTTCTCCAGAGGATTGCCCTCGACCAAAAGCAGATCTGCAAGCGCGCCGGCCTCAACAACACCAAGCTTGCCGGGATAGGGATTGATAAATCCCGACAGCGCCATCAGCTCGCCATTGTCCGCGGTGGCCATCTTGAGGGCTTCGGCCGGTGTGTACCAGCGGACCATCTGGGCGAGGTATCCACCCTGCCGCGTTGCAGCCCCTGCATTGAACAGGATGTCAGTGCCGAAGGCTGTTTTCACGTTGTACTTCTTCGCGAGCTTGTAGGCGGTCTCCGTGCCGGCGAATACTTCCAATGCCTTTCTTTGCGAGACGGGAGTCATTCGGGCAAAGACCTCTGCGTCGTATGTCAAAGGCTGCAAGCTCCACCAGATGCCTTTTTCCGCCAGCAGTTTTGCGGTGGGCTCGTCGATGAGTTGACCGTGTTCGATGCATTTGACACCGGCTGCGATGGCCTGCCGGATGGCACGCGGCGTGTACGCATGGATGGTGACATAGGTGCCCCAATTCTCGGCTGCCTCAACCGCGGCATGGATCTCGGCTTCGGTGAACTGGGTCGACTCGATTGGATTATATTGTGAGCTGACGCCGCCGCCGCCCATGAGCTTGATCTGGCTTGCGCCCTGTCGCAATTGCTCGCGCGCGCGCAGGCGCACCTCGTCGGGACTATCGGCAATGGCTGCGGCGCCCGTAACCTCGGACTGGCTCAATGGGCCGCCCGGACTGCGCGGCAACTCGAACGGGAAACGAAAGTCTCCGTGGCCGGATGTCTGCGAGATCATCGCGCCTGAGGGGTAGATGCGCGGACCCTTGATCACCCCTTCGTCGATCGCACGTTTGAGTCCGAACACCGGGCCGCCCAGGTCACGCACCGTTGTGAAACCCCGCATCAAGGTCGCTTCAGCCTGCCGCGTGGCCAAGATATGGAGGTACGCGGGATTGGCCGTCGTGAGCAGCGGCATGGCGGTCGCTGCCATGAACGAATGCCAGTGCGCATCAATCAGGCCCGGCATCAACACCCGGCCGCCCGCCGCGATCACGCGCACGTCGGCATCGACTGCAATCGGGGTGACCGATATGCGCTCGATGATGTTTCCTTTGACGAGAACATTGGAGGGCGCCGAAAGTGCGGCGCTCTTGCCGTCGAAGATCCGGACGTTTTGAAAGAGCGTCGCGCCCTTGCTAGTCGCGGTAACCTGAGATTCTGAGCCCGGCGCCGTGAGCGTATAATCTTGCGCCAGACTTGCCTGACAAAGCCCGAGCAGGAACGCCGAGACCAGCGCTGGACACACTACAGATTTCGACTTGGATACCATCGTCAACTCCTCGCTGCCGCGGGGCGCGTTGTTAGCATCTTACAGGCTCGAATTGCTGGTGAAAGCAGCGGCGTGTCCGCTTCGGGTCAAAGCAGACATGTCGCAACGCATGCGCCATGTCGCTTTTAGCCCTCCATTGCCTCAACAGCCGGGCGATAGTTTTGGTCTGCCGCAGCGCTTGGCATCGTTGCGCATAGGCCGTATCTTCTCACGTCAACATCGGAGTTTGAGTATGGCCAGAGGCACAGTGAAGTGGTTCAACCCGACCAAAGGGTACGGATTTATTCAACCGTCGGGCGGGGGTGGGAAGGACGTTTTCGTTCACATCTCGGCCGTTGAAAAGGCCGGCTTGAGTACCCTCAATGAGGGGCAGACTGTTGAGTACGAAGAGGTACCCAACAAAGGCAAGACATCGGCAGAGAATCTGAAGGTCGTGTGACCTTTGATCAATGGCCTGCTGGCGCCAACGCTTGGAGCGATCTGCTCCGCTATTCCGTCGTATTAACGGAGCAGCCCCGTTGCCAAGGTAATTTTCTTTCGGCCATGGGGGCTAGAGGGTGACGATGGCGGGGTTTCCCGCGATCGTTCGAACAGGACGGCACCCGCGTTGCCACCCCAGTCGGCAAGATCGTCTTTGTCGCAGGTAGCCGCGATCGCCAGTCCGATCGACGCAAGGTGGGCGCGACGGTAGCAGTACACGGCAAGCAGGACTCGGGCTGTCGGCGAGACGGTCGCAATGAGTTCGTTCAGCCCATGTGCGCTGGCGCGATACATTTTGCCGAGGATTTCATCGGGGACAGGACAGGGCTCGTCTTCAAGAAGTGCGCGGTGCTCGGGCAGCATTGCGAAGCCTCCGAAACGGTTGTTCCCAAGGTGACCATTCGATGAACCCGGTTAAAGGAGTGTTAAGGCGGCGGGCTCCTTTGGGTCATGAGCGGACATGCGCAATGCAATAAGTGCGGGGCGGCCTAAGCCACCTCGAGCAGAATCTCCGTCAATCGGTCGGGCTCGTCGATCATGACGTGGTGCCCGCAATTGACCTCGTAGGTGCGCCACGACGGGTCGGCTTTCGCGCGCGCATGGGCCTCGTCGAACGACACGTTCGGATAGCCCACGGCGCGGATGTAGGTTTTCTTCGCGACGCGGTCGCGCGCGCCGGTGAGCCTGATCTTCTGGAAAAACGTGCCGATCGGCTGCGGGTTGGCGAGCGAATCCGCCCAGGCGCGGTCCTTCTCGTTCATGCGGAACGCCGCCGCGTCACGCACCGGCACCGTAATGTCGCCGCGCGTCTGCGCGCCGCGGATCACCTCCTGCACCGCCGGTTGCACGATCCCGACCAGGGCCTCGCCGTCGTTCGGGACGAAGGCGTCGAGATAGACGATGGAGCGAACTTTACCGGGGAATGCCTCGGCGACGCCGGAGATGACGAAACCGCCATAGGAATGGCCGACCAGCACGATGTCATCGAGGCTTTCGTATCTGAGGACGCCGAGCACGTCGGCGATATGGAGTGACAGGTCGATGCCCGCATGCAGCTGATGCGCGCGCTCGCCGAGGCCGGTGAGGGTGGGCGCGAACACGATATGCCCGCGCGAGCGCAGCCGGTCGGCGACGCGGCGCCAGTGCCAGCCGCCACCCCAGGCGCCGTGGACGAGGACGAAGGTTTTTTCGGTCACTGTTCTGGCAAGCGCCTTACGGCGCTTTGTTCCCTTCGATGGAAAAATCGCGACCTGCCGCTCCGCCACCGCCGCCGATCGCCATGACCCAGTAGCGGCGGCCGCTGGCCGAGACCGCAGAGGCGACCGCCTGGCAGCCGCCGAGCATCATGTTCGCACGGTGTCGCGGCGATTGCATCCACATGCGCCTCGCGCAGTCCTCGGTCGCGCATCCCACCGCCACGTTCTCTGCGACGGCGCCCGCGGATCCGCGATGCCGCTTGAAGCCGGCATGGTCGAGGCTGTTGCGGCGGGCCATGTCGTAGGCGTGCTGCTGGGCAACCGCGTAGAGCGCGGAGCAATCGGCATAAGACGGGCCGATGCCGGCGGTGGACGATAATATGAGGCCAAGGCCGAGAATAAAGCCTGCGATGCGACGCCGTTTCCAGGCGTCGTGGACGAAGACGAAGGTTGCTGACGTCACGTTTTGCGGGCCTCCCCGGCACATGTTGGCCGATAAAAGCCGCCTGTGACTAGCGGGGACAAAGGCGGCCCCGGCTGCGCCGCAAATCCCGGATATGCGAGAAAATCACCGGTTAATCGCTGAGTCGCCTCAAGATCGATCCAAGAGCCCATGCGCTTCACACCGCAGTTTCTTGATGAGCTGAAGGCCCGCCTTCCGGTGTCGGAGGTCGTCGGCCGGCGCGTGAAGCTCGTGCGCTCGGGCCGCGAGTTCAAGGGCCTGTCGCCGTTCAACAAGGAAAAGACGCCGTCCTTCTTCGTGAACGACCAGAAGCAGGCCTGGTTCGATTTCTCCTCCGGCAAGAACGGCAGCATCTTCGACTTCGTAATGCAAAGCGAAGGCGTGAGCTTCCCCGAAGCCGTCGAGCGGCTGGCGCAGATGGCCGGCGTGCCGCTGCCGAAGATCTCGCGCGAGGACGAGGCGCGCGACGCGCGGCGCAAGACGTTGCACGACGTGATGGAGCTCGCCGCCAAATTCTTTGAAGCCACGCTCGCCGCGCGCACCGGCGCCAAAGCGCGCGGCTATCTCGCCGACCGCGGGCTCGATTCCGCAACGCAGCTCAAGTTCCGCCTCGGCTATGCGCCGTCCGAGCGTTTCGCGCTCAAGGAGCATCTCGGCTCGCACGGCATTCCCGCCGAAGACATGGTCGAGACCGGCCTCCTGATTTCAGGCGACGACATCCCGGTGCCGTTCGATCGTTTCCGCGACCGCGTGATGTTCCCGATTACCGACCTGCGCGGCCGCGTGATCGCCTTCGGCGGGCGCGCGCTGGAGAAAGATGCGCAGGCCAAATATTTGAACTCGCCCGAGACGCCGCTCTTTCACAAAGGCGGAACGCTCTACAACATTGCCGCCGCGCGGCAGGCGTCACACGATGGCGCCCCGATCGTCGTGGTCGAGGGCTATGTCGACGTGATCGCGATGGTGAGCGCGGGCTATCCCGCGACCGTGGCGCCGCTCGGCACTGCGTTGACCGAAGACCAGCTTGGCCTGCTCTGGAAGATGGCCGACGAGCCGATCCTCTGCTTCGACGGCGACGGCGCCGGATTGCGCGCCGCCTATCGCGCGGTCGATCTCGCGATGCCGCGTTTGAAACCCGGCAAGAGCCTCAAGTTTGCTTTGCTGCCGCAGGGGCAAGATCCGGACGACCTGATGCGCTCGGGCGGGCGCGACGCGGTCGTCGATGTCATCGGCGCGGCGCGGCCGCTCGCGGGGATGCTGTGGGCGCGCGAGACCGAGGGACATTCATTCGACACGCCGGAACGGCGCGCGGCGCTCGAAGCGCGCGTCAACGAGGTGACCTCGGCGATCGCCGAGGAATCCGTGCGGCGCTACTACCGGCAGGATTTCAGCGCGCGGCTGTCGCAGTTCTTTGCGCCGGCGCGAAACGAGCGCCGCGAGCAGGGCGGCGGCAACTGGCGCGAGCCGCGCTCAGGGGGAAACTGGCGCGAGCGCCGCAACGGCGAGGGGCCGCGCCGCGATGCGCCGCGCACCGGCGGCCGGTCGGCGCCTTACATGGTGGTGAGCCGGGAACTCGCATCGAGCCACGTGCATCGCGGTCATCGCACGGCGATACCGCGGCGCGAGGCACTCATATTACTCGCGGCGCTCAACCACCCCTGGCTGCTGCACGACCACCTGGAGGAGCTCGCCTCGCTCGAATTCCGCCATGGCGACGTCGAGCGGCTGAAAAATGCCCTGATCGATATCGCCGCCCATAAAGCGGACCATGCGGCCAGCCTCGATCCCGAGGCGCTGAGGGCGGAGCTCGCCTCCCGCGGCCTGACCGAGGTGATGGGCCGCATCGCTGCCGCCATCACCACCTCCTCGGTCTGGGGTACCGGCCTGGAGGCTGCGCCGGACGATGTTTTAGTGACCTGGCAGCAGCTGGTCGCCTTGCATCGGCAATGGCATTCACTAACTAAGGAGCTCAAGGACGCCGAGCAGGCGCTGGGCCAGGACGTGAGCGAAGCCAATTACTTGCGGCTAAGCGACGTCAAAGCCCGCCTCTCGCGGATCGAAGGCACCGAGGCGCTTATTGAAGGCTTCGGGGCCTCTTCCGGTCGGGGCGCACGTAGCCTATGACGTCACCGCCGGGGACCTGAAGTCCGGGCGGAAGTTCCAGAATCGCTTGGAATAAAGGGTCAATTCCAGCGGTATTGTTTGTGGTTAATCGGAGCTTAGCGGGTTCCGGAGAGACTCGTGACCTGATTCGGGGCTACGCCAGCGCGGCGCGGCCCTTTTTGGCCGTCGAACGCAGGGGCGACGGCACTTAAGAAGTCAGGCCAGGACGGTCAGGAGAGGCGGAATGGCGAAATCGGCGAAGGCGACGCAGGCAAAAGAAAAAGAAGAAGCCCCGGAAAAGGAAGAAGGCGCGCCCGATCAGCCGCTGCCGCTTCTCGATCTCTCCGATGCCGGCGTCAAGAAGATGATCAAGGCCGCGAAAAAGCGCGGCTACGTCACCATCGACCAGATCAACCAGGTGATGCCCTCCGGCGAGGTCTCCTCCGACCAGATCGAGGACATCTACGCGATGCTCAACGAGATGGGCATCAACGTCGTCGAGACCGAGGAAGCCGACAACGACGCCGAGGACAAGGACGAGGCCGACGACGACGATGAGGATACCGGCGCCGAGGTCGTCGAGGTCAAGCCGAAGTCGCTCGCAACCACCGAGAAGAAAGAACCCTCCGAGCGCACCGACGACCCCGTGCGCATGTATCTGCGCGAGATGGGCTCGGTCGAGCTGCTGTCGCGCGAGGGCGAAATCGCCATTGCCAAGCGCATCGAGGCCGGCCGCGAGGCGATGATCGCCGGCCTCTGCGAAAGCCCGCTCACCTTCCAGGCCATCATCATCTGGCGCGACGAGCTCGCCGAAGGAAAAGTCTTCCTTCGCGACATCATCGACCTCGAAGCGACCTATGCCGGCCCCGACGCGCAGAAGATGCAGACGCCGGTGATCATCGGCCCTGACGGCAAGCCGGTGCCGCAGGCCGTCGGCACGCCCGTTCCCGGCGCGCCGCATCTCCAGGTCGTGCAGACGCCGGCGCCGCCTTCGGCGCCCGCCGCCGCAACGCCGTTCAAGGCGCCCGCGGGCGACGGCGCGGCGGAAGAGCCGAAGGATCCTGGCGAGGCCGCGGCCGAGAGCGATTACGACGAAGACGAGATGGAGAATTCGCTGTCGCTCGCCGCGATCGAGGCCGAGCTCAAGCCGAAAGTGGTCGAGACCTTCGACACCATCGCGAACTCGTTCAAGCGCCTGCGCCGCCTGCAGGAGCAGGACATCGAATTCCGCCTGAAGAACTCCTCGCTCTCGCCGGCGCAGGAGCGCAAATACAAGAAGCTCAAGGAAGAGATCATCTCCGAGGTGAAGTCGCTCCGCCTCAACCAGGCGCGCATCGATTCCCTCGTCGAGCAGCTCTACGACATCAACAAGCGCCTGGTGTCGAACGAAGGCCGGCTGATGCGCCTTGCCGAAAGCTACGGCGTCATCCGCGAGGACTTCCTCAAGCAATATATGGGCGGCGAGCTCGACCCGCGCTGGCTCAACCGCGTTTCGAAATTGTCTGCAAAAGGCTGGAAGAACCTCGTCGCCAAAGAGAAGGATCGCATCAAGGAGATCCGCTCGCTGGTGCATGATCTCGCCGCGCAGACCGGCGTCGAGATCGGCGAGTTCCGCAAGATCGTGCACATGGTGCAGAAGGGCGAGCGCGAGGCGCGCCAGGCCAAGAAGGAGATGGTGGAGGCGAACCTGCGCCTCGTCATTTCCATCGCCAAGAAATACACCAACCGCGGCCTGCAGTTCCTCGACCTGATCCAGGAAGGCAACATCGGCCTGATGAAGGCGGTCGACAAGTTCGAGTACCGCCGCGGCTACAAGTTCTCGACCTATGCCACCTGGTGGATCCGCCAGGCGATCACCCGCTCGATCGCCGACCAGGCGCGCACCATCCGTATCCCGGTGCACATGATCGAGACGATCAACAAGATCGTGCGCACATCGAGACAGATGCTGAATGAAATTGGGCGCGAGCCGACTCCGGAGGAGCTCGCCGAGAAGCTCGGCATGCCGCTCGAGAAGGTGCGGAAGGTGCTCAAGATCGCCAAGGAGCCGCTCTCGCTCGAAACGCCCATTGGCGACGAGGAGGATTCGCATCTCGGCGATTTCATCGAGGACAAGAACGCGATCCTGCCGATCGACGCCGCCATCCAGTCGAACCTGCGCGAGACCACGACGCGCGTGCTGGCGTCACTGACGCCGCGCGAGGAGCGCGTGCTGCGCATGCGCTTCGGCATTGGCATGAACACCGACCACACGCTGGAGGAAGTCGGCCAGCAGTTCTCGGTGACCCGCGAGCGCATCCGGCAGATCGAGGCCAAGGCGCTGCGGAAGCTGAAGCATCCGAGCCGATCGAGAAAACTGCGGAGCTTTTTGGATAACTAGTTCGTTGGCCGCTCGTCCCCGCGAAAGCGGAGACCCAGTTCTGACTCAAAATGGCGGGCCTGAGCCCGCCATTTTGCTTTTCACCGCGGCGCGGACTCAACCACGACGCTGACGATCCGGCGGACCGGCGGCAGCACCAGGAGAAGCGTCGGGAAGGCGACAAGCCACGACAGGAACCATGCAATGGGCCATGTGGAGACAAACGCGGTGCTGATGCCGAGAACTCTTCAGGGTGGATACGCCAGAGACGATCAGCGACATCAGGATGGACAGAACGAACGGCATCACAAAGGCCGCATAGCGCGGCGGCAGACGTCGTGCAGCGAAAGAAGAAAAAGTCATCGTAGCTACTCCTTTGTTTGGTGGTTTCATGTGTGGTCGTCAGAGTTCGATCAGCCGCACCGCCCAGCCGACCGCGTAGAGACCGAGACCGAAAATCACGTGCGTGGTGAGGCTGCGCATGCGGGCGGCGGCGGGATTGGGCGTGCGGCTCGCCGCGATGCCTAACCCCATGCCCGGCTGCATCAGCAGGAAGGGCGCGGCCACGCTGCCGATCCCGACGATCAGCGCGGGGATGAGCGTGGGCTGACGCGTCCATGCAGGCCCCCAGCCGATGAGCAGGACGGCTGCGAAGGCGATGCCGATCAGGTAGTGCGCGACCCAGCCGATCAGGCGTTCGCCTTTGGCCGGCGCGGACTTCGCGATGACATCGTGGAACAGCCGCCCGTGCGTCAGGTGAACGAGCCAGCGCCCGACCAGGGAATAATCCGGCGTCGCGGCTCCGAAGAACCGTGCCCGCGCGGCGGACCAGGGTCGAGGAAGCCGGTAGCGCCGGCGCCAATCAGAATTGCGTCGATCATTTTGCCTCTCCGCGTTTGCCAAGCGATGAGGCCAGTGCTACTTCTTCAAGTTCACTTGAGGTCAAGGATGAACGTTCGCTCGGATGGCAGACCAGCCATGACTTTTCCCGATATCGCCGAGGTGGCGCGGCGGTCCGGTGTTCCGGCCTCGACCCTGCGGTTTTATGAGGAAAAGGGACTGATCGTGTCGGCGGGCCGGCGCGGCCTGCGCCGTCTGTTCGAGCCCGCCGTGTTCGAAAGGCTGGCTTTGATCGCGCTGGCGCGGGCGTCCGGATTCACGCTCGAGGAGATTGCGCGGATGTTTTCGCCGGACGGACGGGTGCAAATCGATCGTCAGATGCTGGCGGCGAAAGCGGATGAGCTCGACCGGACGATGCGCAGGCTGGGCGCCATGCGTGACGGGCTGCGGCATGCCGCCGTCTGCCGCGCGCCGAGCCATCTGGAATGCCCGACCTTCCGCAGGCTTCTGGCGGCGGCCGCGTCGGGCGCGATCCGGGCGCCCGAGAGCGCCGCGCGCAAACGCCGGCGCTGAATCTCAGCGCCGACGCAGCTTTGCTTCCGCGCGCCGTCGGGGCAATCACCGTTTGTCCGCGCTGCAACTTGCAGATCTCCGCGCGTGCTTCTACGCCAGCGCCTTTCTCAAGAAAAACTTGATGTGCCCGGGTGGATAGCCATCGAGTGTGCCGAACACCTCATAGCCGAGGCGTTCGTAAAATGGCCGCGCCTGAAAACTGTGGGTCTCGACCATCGCTCCGACGGCGCCGCGTGAGCGGGCGTAGGCCTCCGCATTCTCCATGAGCCGCGTTCCGTGCCCCGCTCCGCGCGCCGCTTTCGCGACCCATAAATAAGTCACCTGTAGCCAGTGCCCCCAGATCTGGCCGAGCATGCCGCCCAACACGTCGCCGTGCTCACCGCGCAGAACAAAATTGACCGGGAAATAGTCGGACAAACCGGTGGCGCCGATATTGTGGTAGTCGACGCCGTTCACAATGAACTGCCGCGCGCCTTCGTCGATGAAGGGCTCGAACCCGATCCGCGCCGCTGCCATCACGCCCTCGAGCTTTCTCGTCGTCGATTGGAAGACTGTGCGTGGCGCGCGAACCGAAGTGCGCACCGGCGTGCCTGCTTCAATTCCCCTTATCCGCCTGCGACACCAGCACCGGCTGATCGCGCGACAAACTTGGAAACATCTTCTTCAGGTTCTCCACCTTCGGCGCGTCGTTGATGGCGATGTAGGGCTGGAAGGGGTGCTTGGTCGCGTAGTCCTGGTGATAGGCCTCGGCCGGGAAGAACGTCGCCTTCATCGTGCCGGTCTTGGTCACGATCGGGCGCTTGAAGACCTTGGTCGCATCGAGCTGCGCGATATAGGCCTTTGCGGTTTTCAGTTGCACCTCGTTCTGCGGGAAAATCTCCGAGCGATATTGCGGGCCGGTGTCGGGGCCCTGGCGGTTGAGCTGTGTCGGGTCGTGCGCGACCGAGAAGAAGATCTGCAGGATCTTGCCGTAGGAAATCTGCTTCGGGTCGAAGGTCACCTTGACCGCTTCGGCATGGCCGGTGCGGCCCGCGCTGACGGTTTCATAAACGGCATCCTTCTGCGTGCCACCGGCATAGCCCGACACCGCGTTCGTCACGCCCTTGATGTGCTGGTAGACGGCCTGGACGCCCCAGAAGCATCCGCCCGCGAGCACCGCGGTTTCGAGTCCCGAGCCTTGCGCGGGCGATTCTGCCGCAGGCGGCTAAATCATTATGGCGGCGGATTCGGCCTGCGCCGCGAGCGGCACGGCTGCGACGGCAAGGGCGAGGAGGGCGGTTCGGAGCATCATGGCAGTCATCCCGATGGTTTGTTGCTCTCATATACGAGCGAAGCCGGCCCGGAGCATTACACGATGTTACACGTTGGCGTGAGAGGGATGTGTTGTTGTCGCGCCATCAATTGTCCGCTCACCCCCGCGAAAGCGGGGGTCCAGAGCAGACTGGATTCCCGCTTTGCGCGGGAATGAGCGGGTTAGGTAGTGCGCGCCCTAACGTGGTGATCCGCACTGCCCTATAATCCGCCCGCCGCGTTCCTCCTCAAACCGGAGATGTGTCATGGCAATTTACCTGATGTTCGGGAAATATTCGGCCGAGTCCCTCAAGGGAATCAGCGCCAAGCGATCCGAAGAGGCGAGAGCGTTGATCAAGAAGCACGGCGGCGAGCTCAAGGCCGCCTATGCGACGCTCGGCGGCGTCGATCTCATGATGGCCGTCGACCTGCCGGACAATGCGCGCGCAATGGCGGTATCGATGGCGCTGGCGAAAGCGACCGGCATCGGCTTCACCACCTCGCCGGCGGTGCCGATCGACGAGTTCGACAAGCTCGCGGGGTAGGGTGGGCTAAGGCGCGAATGCGCCGAGCCCACCATGGGCCGCTTATACGTGCACCACTCTGGTGGGCTCGCTCGCCGTCGCGCTGACGCGCTCGGCTTTGCTTAGCCCACCCTACAGCACTGCGACATTCCGCGCGCGCTTTTCGGAGCGCGGAAATTCCGCTATGCCGCGGCCGTGCCTGTTGGGGATACAAGGTCCGTCACGTTGAGTCAGTCAATGCGTATCGTCTCGCGCGCGGCGGCAATTGCCGGTGTTGCGCTGGCGCTCGCAGCCCCCGCGCGCGCGGCCTGCAGCGGCAAATGCGAGCCGAGCGTCGAGGTGGCGCAGGCGGCCATGCAGAAGATCTTCAAGGAAACCTTCCTCTCGCCCTACACGCTCGTCTCGTTCGAGCGGCTCGACGGCCGCAGTGGCGAGCGGTATGGCAGCGTGTTCTACGAAATGCGCATCCGCGCCGTGCTGCATTACGACGGCGTCAGGCTTCGCTGCCGGCGCCCGTCATGCCCGGAGCTGCACCACTATCTGCTGGAAAACGACGCGGCGTCGAAAAAGGCGACGGTCGCCGGCTGGCTCTTTCTCGAGCAGGACGGCGACGGCTGGAAGACCGTGCCGCTTACTCTACCGTCGCCTCGATGATGCGGATGTCGCGCACCGCACCGTCGCCGAGCACGCGCAAGGCTTCCTGGTAGCCGGGGCTGTCGTGGCCGGCGATCGCCTTCTCAAGGCTGGGAAATTCGGAGACGACAAGCCGCTCCTTCAGTCCGGATTCATACGTCATGCTCGGGCTGCCGCGGCAGAGATAGCGCACGCCGAACGGCGCGAGCGCCACCGGCGCAAGCTTGGAATAGGCGGTGAGCTTCGCAGGGTCCTTGATCTCGCGATAGGTCGTGACCCAATAGGCTTTGGGCATTTTTCGCTCCCCTGATGCTGTTGCGGCGGCGATCCTAGCGTGCGGCCGTCGCGGCGTCATGGTCGACACTTGGCCGGGACAAGCCCAGCCGTGACAGTGTAAGACCACGCGGGGGCAACCAAGGTTCGTCCATGCTCAGACTGATTTCCGCACTCTTTCTCGTGGTCACGGTTGCCGCGCCGGCCTCCGCCGCCAAATGCGGCGGCGACTTCAACGTCTTTATGGCCGGCATGGCGCGCGACGCGCAGGCGGCCGGTGTCTCGCGTGCGGTCATCGACCAGGCCTTCGCCGGCGTGAGCGTCGACCCGAACGTGATGGCCTTCGACCGGCGCCAGCGCGGCATGTTCCACTCAAAGAGCTTCGAGGAATACGCGCGCACGCGCGTGATCCCGCCGCGCATCAAGCGTGCCAAGACGCTGATGGGAAAGCACGCGGCGCTGCTTGCGCGCGTCCAGCAGCAATTCGGCGTGCCCAAGGAATTGCTGATGGCGGTTTGGACGCTCGAGACCGACAACGGCACCGGCGACATGGGCAAGCTGCCGGTGGTCCGCACCATCGCGACGCTGGCGCATGACTGCCGCCGCACCGAACTGTTCCAGAACGAACTGATCTCGGCGCTGAAGATCGTGCAGCGCGGCGACCTGCCGCTGAGTGACCTGATCGGCGCCTTTGCCGGCGAGATCGGGCAGACGCAGTTTCTGCCGTCGTCCTATATCAAGTACGGCGTCGACTATGACGGCAACGGCCACGTCGACTTGCGCCACAGCGTGCCGGACGTGCTCGCCTCCACCGCCAATCTGCTGAAGGTCAATGGCTGGAAGGCGGGCGCACCGTTCGGCGAAGGCAGCGAGAACTTCCAGGTGATGCGCGAGTGGAATCGCTCCGAAACCTACCGCAAGACCATGGTGCTGTTCGCGGAGAAGCTGCGGGAGTGATGGACCACCAGTCATTTCGGGGCGAGCCGACAGGCGCGAACCCGGAATCCAGCACTGTAGGGTGGGCTAAGGCGCGGAACGCGCCGAGCCCACCGCCAGCAGCGCGACATATGTACCGCCGCCGGTGGGCTCGCTTCGCTTAGCCCACCCTACGAACTACGCCGCTTCCGTTTCATCCGCATCCCGCCGCGTATCAAGGAGGCCCGCGAGCACGGTCGGGTCGTCGGTGGTGCGCACGCCCATCGGCTTTTCGTGCCCGCGGATCTCGACCTCTGTCCGCGTCAGCGCGTCCGCCGCAATCCCGGCCAGCTTGCAGACCTCGTCCGAAATGACCGCCCGGCAGCCGAGCCGCTTGGTCAGGTCCTGCAGGCGCGCGGCGACGTTGACGGAATCACCCAGCGCCGTGAACACCGTGCGGCCGCGGAAGCCGATGTCGCCGACAATCACCTCGCCGGCATGGATGCCGATCCCGTACTGAACGGGCTCGCTGACTTCGGTCGCGAACTGATGGTTCAGGTGGGCGACGTTCGAACTCGATCAACGCCGCGGCGCGCAGCGCCTGCCGGCAGGCCGTCGCCGGATCGGTGGCGAGACCGAACAGCGCGAGCACGCCGTCGCCGATGAACTGGTTGGGCTCGCCGCCGGCGTCGGTCACCGCCCGCGACACCGTTTCGACAAAACGGTTGATCAGGAACACGATGTCGAACGGCAGGCGGCCTTCCGACAGGCTGGTCGAACCACGCATGTCGACGAACATGCTGACGACGAAGTGTTCCTCGCCGATATGGATGTTTTGCCGGTTGCGCACGAAATCGGCGTCGACATTCGGCGGCATCACCGGGATGACGGCAACGTCGGTCTGCGGCCGCAGCTGGCAGGCAAGGCGGATCGAGGGATCCGTGCCGGCGCCGACCCGTGCCAGCACGAATGATTCCCGTCCGGATGGCTTCGGCAAGGCGCTGCGGTCGCTGACGACCTTGACGCGGCAGGTCGAGCACCGGGCCCGGCCACCGCACACGCTCGCGTGCGGCACCTTGTTGCGCAGGCTTGCCTCGAGCACGCTCAGGCCTTTCGGGATGCGCACCTGCCGTCCCGGATATGACACGGTGACCATGCCGCGCCGGCGCTCGTTGAGCGCGCGCGCCCCGCGCGCCGCGAACACCAGAAGGATCGCGGCCGCATAACCGATCGGGAAATAGAACAATGTGATGTCGTCGATAACGACCCGCTTGTCGCGCGGGATCGGCTTGATGTTCTGCGCACGCCAGGCCGGATCCTTGACGCGCCGGATCACCTCCTGCGCGCCCTGATGCAGGCCGGACATCGCCAGCGGCGGCATCAGCACGGCGACTGACAGCAGGATCGGCGCGGCCCACCGGAAGAACCGCTTCATGCGCAGCCAGAAGTACAGGCCGATGCAGGCATGCGTCCACGCGACCGTCAGCAGGATCATCTGGACGGCGATCATGTGCGGTCGCGGCACCCAGTAGCTGAACAGCGGGTTGGCGTAGGGCAATGGAGCTATGTCGTATATCCAGCCGCCGACGCGTGTCGCGCCGAAATGGCTGGCGAGCCAAAGCGGAATGCTCAGCCCGAGCAGCAGCTGCGTGATCTCGGCCGCGGTGTAGCGGAAATGCCGGCGCTGATAGAGCGCCCAGAGGCCGAGCGAGAAATGAATCATGGCGGCGGAATAGAGCGTGATGTTGACGACCGGAATCCGCCACCACTTGGTGTGATACCAGAGCCAGCTCTGCATCAGATCGTAGGAAATATTGCCGAGCGCGTGATTGAAGAAGTGCGAGAAGATGTAGGCGAACATGATCAGGCCGCAGGCGAGCCGAACCTGCCGCACGCCGACGCCGCGCAGCCACGCCAATCCATGCGACCCGGCGCCAAAGCCCGTCGTCTGCACGTCACCGATCGTGGGTGCCTGGACCGTCATTTGTGACCGGTGATCTACCGCCGCCCCGTGTCTTTCAGCCGGCGGCATCGTCCGGGAATTGTCCGAGCAAATACAAGAACTGCAGCAGTCCGCTCATCCCCGCGAAAGCGGGGATCCGTCCTTGCGAGAAAGACTGGATTCCCGCTTTCGCGGGAATGAGCGGCGAGTTAAGGTGCAAAACCAGCGCCTCCGCACCACCTCTTACCGTTTCCTCACCATACCTGCCGTTGTGATTTGTCCGCGCCGCGCGCCTGCAGCATAAACTGGCCGATGCGCCGGCTATTTCCATTCCTCGTCGTCATCGCGCTCGTCTTCGGGGCGTCCTATGCGAGCGCGCTCATCAACCGGATCATGGGTCCGTGGAGCTCGACTGCGATCCATCAGGACGGCAGCCTCTCGCACATGCAGTTCGGCACGGACCTGCCGCGGCCGGAATGGGTGCCGGTCTATCCCGGCGCCTGGGTGGTGGGGGGAAGCAAAATCACATCGGTGCAGCATCCGGCCGGATTCCATGGGCTCGACCTCGGCACGCGCGCCTCGCTCGATGAGGTCAAGCGCTTCTACACCGAGCAGCTTGCCGCCGCGGGCTTCGAGGTCAGCGATCTCGGGCTGATGGGCTTGAATTCGCCGACGGCGGCGATGCTCGGCATCGACGGCATGCTCTCGGCGAAACGGCATGCGACCGATGACGCCATCGACATCCAGATCCGCACGTCCGACGGCATCATTCCGTCGCGGCTGCTGCAGATCCATTGGCGCAAGATCAGCGAGACGCCGGCGGCGGCAGAAACCCTCGCCGCCCGTCCCAACGGCAATTTGTAGGGCGGGCTGAGGCGCGCGTAAGCGCGTCTTCGACGCGCTATGGCGCCGAGCCCACCGCGAAATTTCCGCATTTTGCATCGTTGCCGGTGAGCACGCTTCGCTTAGCCCACGCTACGCACTTGAGACGCTCGAAGGGAGTCCGCGGCTGAGGGTTTAACGCGGCAAATACTTCTGAACGGCGCGGTTCTGCAGGTCGATGCGGCGCGCGGCGCCCTCGATGGCGAGGCGCTGGCCTTCGCTTGTGTCGATCGGTCCGAATTTCGGCGGGATGCCGTTCTTCAGCGCATCGGCGTCGAAGTTGGTGACGAGCGGCGTATTGGTGCCAATCGGCAGCCCGGCATTCGATTGCGACTTGATGTGCTCCTGCAATGACCACATGCCGACCGTCTGCAACGCGGACATCAGCGCGATGCCGAGGGCCAGGCCGAGGATTGCCTTCATGAGAGTCATGGTCGCCTCAATGGGCCGCTCCATCCGAAACGGCGGCATCGTAGCGGTTTCGCCTTAAATGCCCGGCAAATCAGACGGTGGGGTTTGAGCAATGGCCTTAACCGGGCGGAAGGCATCGGGCGGGGTCCGTATACCGCGCATAAAAAAACCCGCCGTTTCCGGCGGGACGAAGGAGGGAGGTTCGGGCCTTCGCGTCAACAGACTGAAACACAAACTCGTTATCGTCTGTGAGGTGCCTCACATTTGCCCGCTTGTCGCACGGATATCTTATCCGCGCGGACGGAGCGGAGACGGACAGGAACACTGGAGCAGGCCATGCTCGCCCACTTAATCGCGTACTCCAAGCTTCTGCTGCTCTTCCTGCTGATCGGCACGGTCGTGACCCTCTCGCGTTTCGGCGCGCGCGGCCAACTTTCATCCGCTCGTCCCCGCGAAAGCGGGGACCCAGTCCTGTAGGCCCTGGATTTCTGCTTTCGCAGGTAGGGTTGGGCTAAGCGAAGCGAGCCCACCGCGGACTCTCAATGATTGGCGATGCTGATGGTGGGCTCGGCGCCATAGTGCGTCGAAGACGCGCGCAAACGCGCTCATGCGCGCCTTAGCCCACCCTACAGAACTCGTCTCATCGTCCGCCCTCATCCTCCTTATAGATTTGCCCGCCGTCGTAACCGCAGGCGATGCGGCCGAGGCGAGCGCGGAAATCTTCTGTATCGAGCGCCTGCAGGGCGGCATCGACCGCCGTGGAATTGGACTCAGTGCGGCTGCGCTCGAGGATATCGGCAAGCAGCTTGCGGTCGAGATAAGGCAGTGACGCCCAGAAGCCCTTGGCCAGAAAGCGGGCGAGCGCGTGTTCGGGATGGCTCGTGTTCTCCGGCGCGCGGCCTATTTCGTACATGTGGCGCACCGAATTCCAGGGCGCCCGCTCGCGCGGAAAGCGCGCCGCGACGTCTTTCGCTTCTTCGGCGACGTAAAAGCGGTTGAGCGTATCGAACAGCATGAAGCGATAGCCCTGTGACAGAAGAAACGGCTCCCAGTTCTCCCACGACGGGTCATTCGATCTCGGGGCGATCGCCTCGACTACGACCGCCTTGGGCCGGAAGGCCTTCCAGTCGCCGCTTTTCAGGACATCGGCCTCGGCGCCCTCGACGTCGACCTTCAGGAAGTCGATCTCGCGCAGTCCGTGTTTGCGGCACAGCTCGGCGAGCGTGATCATCGGCACCTTCACCGTCCGGTAGCCGGCGCCGAGCGCGGTCGCCGCCTCGGCGTGTTGCATGTTGGTGGTCGAGAGGCCGTGAAAGGCCTCGAACACATGGAAGTCGGCGTCGCCGCTTTGCGTGCCGATCAGTGCCGCGACGGCGGTATCGCGCGGCCGCAGCCGCGCATAGAGGTCGACCAGTCTTTGCTGCGGCTCGACGGCGATGCCCTGCCAGCCGCGCTCGTAGAAGAAGAACGACACGTTGTCCGCGATCGGATGGCCAGCGCCGATATCAATGTAGGTACCACTATGCCGCCCGCCGAAGGCGAGCCAAAGGTGAGTGTCCTCCATGTTCTGCGTATAGGAGAGGTCCATGAAGTCGATCTCCGTCAAGCGGTAACGCTTGGTTAAACAATCATTTTATAGCGCGAGTATTCCCGTACTGCCCCAAGCGCGGAATACAAGGATAGACGGTGACGGGAACTTTAGTTGCTCTGAGTCGTTAGGGGCACAGGTCTTTGAAGCAGAGGGGACTCTTCGAGACGGTTACTTGCAACTGGAAGTTACGTGACGCGGGCCCGGACTCCATTCGGCTGACGCCGGGGGACTCGGACCTGCCGTAAAGCTTTGCAGTTTTCGTGCGGGCAGGGGCGGGAATGCATCACCAGCTCACAAGAGGATCAACCATGAATCGTCTGACTATCATGGGAGCTTCGATCACTTTGCTCCTTGCGGCTTTTGTACTCACTCCGGCCGAGGCCTACCACAAGCGCCATCACCAGCGGCATCAGTACGCCACCTCGTACCGGCAGGCTCCGGATCATTTCGTTCTTAATCAGTCCGAGCGGGCTGTGCGCTCCAAGCGCGTCCATTCCGCCCGGCGGGTTGCCAGCCATCGCGCTGAAGGTTGCACGATGACGAACGACGGACGGCGGGTCTGCATGGGCGCCGCTTCGCAAACCGCGATGGCGGCCGTCCCCCAAGTGCCCGTTGTCGACGCGATCGGCAACCGCGCTTACGCGATGGCCGATGCGGCTCAAATCATCGGTACGCGCCCGAGCGACTGCCCGCACCAATACTGCGGTTGCGGCCTGCGCAAATATCTCGGGCTCGACGACAAGCGGCTTAACCTCGCCTCCAACTGGGCGCGGTTGTTCCCGCGTGAGTCGGGGCCGCGCGCCGGCGTTGCCGCAGTGCGCAGCGGCCACGTGATGTATATCGAAGGATCCGCCGGCAACGGGCAATGGCGGGTCCGCGATTACAATTCAGGTGGCGGGCTGTCACGCGTGCACGTGCGCGACGTGCGCGGATACGTATTCGTCAATCCGCACGGCGCGGTCGCGAGCCGCTCCTGACGATCCGGCGCGTGCACGTCGGGACGACGTGCACGCGCCTTCTTATCCGGCGAGCGCTTTCCTCAGGTTCAGCACTTCCTCGTCGCGCTCGCGCAGCGCGCTTTCCAGCCGCTTGATGTTGTCGAACAGCCGCGCCGTCGACAGGCGCAGGAAATAGAACCCGAACTTCGGGTTCTGGTAGTAGAGCTCCTCGATCTTTTCGTAGGAAATCACCAGCATCGAACCGCTCTCGGTGCACACCAAAGTCTGCGTGCGCGTGCGCTCGGGCGCGAGCATTCCGAGCTCGCCGACCACCGCGCCCGGCGCGAGATCGAGATTGATCTCCTGCAGATGCAATTGGCCGGAGACCACGAAGTAGAGGTGATTGGCCTTGTCGCCTTTGCTGAACAGCGTCTCGCCCACCGTGACGGCGCGTTCGGTCATGAACGGCTTGAGCCAGTCGAGCGACATGTCGCCTTTGCTGGCCGCCTCGACCTGCTTGACCAGCTTCAGCATCTCGTTAAGCCGGTAGACGTTGAGTGGAAACAATATTCCGTGAAGGATCACCGTCGGAACGCTGCCGAACAGCGCGCCGTAGGTGACGAATGCAACGTTGCTGGCAAGACCGATAATGCGCAGCGGAATCATGGTCCGCATCGAGAGCGTCGCAATGACGAGCCCGGCCGCGAGAAAACCGACCATCGTGACGTAACTCATGTACCCCCCAACTACTTCTAGTGCCTGCCCCCAGGCCGCCTGGCCGAAAACGGCAAAAGGTACCCAGTGCCTCCCAGACAGACAACGCTCGTTTTGATTTGAATGCTGGGGTCTCGTTCAGCCGCGCCTGTCGAAACTCTCGTCGCCGGTCGGCTCCTGCCGCGGCGCGCGATTGAGATCGTGCCGCAGTCTGCTGATTTCACGATAGGCGATCTTGCGCACGCGGTTCACCAGGCCCAGAGGCCTGTGCTCGGGCAGGGAGTGCCACGGGCTGAACGACAGATTCTCGCAGAAAACGGCCTGCTCCGGCGCCATGCAGTCCTGGATCGGAATGATGATCTTGCCGACACGCTCGGGCTTTGAGACGTCGTCGGCCCACTTCACCTTCGAATCCTCGATCGGCGTGCTCGTTTCGTCGACGAAGCGCTGGATATAGAAGTCGAACCAGACCTCGTTTCCGGCCAGCGTCCTGTTCATCTCCTCCTTGAGAGAGAAATTCCAGCCGAGTCGCGTGAGGTGGCGGCTGAAGAACCCCGGCCTGTCGTGCAGCCGCGGCCTGGCTGTGTATTTGACGGCGAATTTCCTGTCGGGATCGACGCCAAGCCGGTAGGGCGTCATCGACCAGTATTGCTGGTGGAGCGGATTGGACATGAAGTTGAGGTTGGCAAAAAAGGCTTTTGGCGTTTCCGAAAGCCAGCGGAGCTGAAACGGCGACACCACATATTGGGCAAACCAACTGCCGCGCAGAAACCACTCCAGCGTCTTTCTGTAGCGCTTCAGGTCGTCGACGAAGAACCTCGGGTGGCTGATCAGGATGAAGTCCTGCGTGTGCTTCTCGTCGTTCATCAGCTTCGCGCCAGGCACGCCGGTCAGCTTGATCGCCATGCCGCGGGCGTCGAACATCCATCCCGGCCGCGGCTCGGAATTGCCGTTGGAAAACCGGATCCAGGCCTTGTACTGGTGCCCCCGCACGAAAACGCCCTGGGCCAGGTGGTCGGGAAGGTTTTCGTCCACCTGGAAAATCGCGCGCACGCAGCCATTGTCGAAGGCATGCGCGTCCCGGCGCGCCGGACCCCGGCCTTTCTCGAAGTGTCCGGCGATCGCGCTCTTGATGCTGTCGACCAGCTCGTTTGTATATTGCTCCTCGAGCGCCCGGCTGCCCTCGTAATAGCTTTCGCCCAGGGCGACATCGAGATCCGGCTCGGCGTTCTGCTGGACGGCGTTTGCCACGGGTCAGATCTTCACGGAGGGTTTCAGTTTGACGCCGGTACCGTGGCCGCTGCCGGTTCCCCGCAGCCCGTCGAGAGACTCCATTGCCTTGAGCTCCCACATCCGGGCGCCCTGGCGGCGTGCCGTCGCAATCGCGGATTCGTAGCACGCCTCGACCTCTGACACCGGTCTGTGCTGGCCACGTAAGATGTCGCCGCGCAAACGGGTCACTTCGGATTCGTACCATCTGCCGCCGCCAGCCCTGATTTCAGCTGACAGCCGGTCGACGATCTCCGCGGCCTTCGACCATTGATGGTCGGCCGCAAGAGCGCGCGCCAGCAGGTAATGGGAGAATTGCATCCAGATCAGCGTTCCGGTTCTCTCCAGGGCGCGGATGCTGCTTCGAATGTCGGCAAGGCCTGCCTCGAGTTCGCCGAGACCGAGATGCGCCCAGCCACGCAGCATGAGCCCGCCCGCAACCCATTGCGGGAAACCCTGCTCATTCGATTGCACGACTGTCCGGTCTGCGACCGGAAACGCGGCTTGCGGATTGCCGCCACAAAGATAGGTGCCGGCAACGAACGAGAGCACGTAACATATGCTGTGGGGGTGACGCAGCTCCTCCGCGTAACCGAGCGCGTCAAGAGAGTGGCCCACGCCCTCGTCGATGTCGCCGCAAAGCGCCATCACGACACCGAGATAAACCTGTGCCGTTGCCTTGAAATCGTGTGAAAAAATCAGTGCCAGCGGGGCGTGTTGCTCCGGATCATAGAGAGCCATTGCCTCCTGCAACTCGCGTTTCGCCTGGGCCAATTCGCCGAGCATGAAAAGCGACATTCCGAGCACGCGGTGTCCCATCAGCAGGGCGGTCTGGTCGTTGTGCTCCGTGGCGAGCGCAAGGAGATCCTGGGCCAGCGCACGCGCTTTCGGGATTTCGGCACCCATGAGGTGAGCGCCGACGAGGCCGTTCAAGACCGCGAACATCTGCGGCCCGCTGCCGAGCTCCTTGCACAGGTCCAGGGCCCGGTTGAAGGCCACGATGGTCTGCGGCGCGCCGAAACCCTTGGCCGCGATCGACGCGTTCGCGAGCGACTGTTGCAGCTGCAGTTCCAGTTCGAGCCGCGTCCTGTCCTGCGGCAGCTCCTCGAGCAGCTTGAGGGCGGTCTCGAAATGGGTGACCGCTTCCATGAAGGCCGAGCGCTTACCCGCCTGCCGGCCGGCCTTGAGCCAGTGGTTGATCGCGGGAGTGATCTCGCGCGCCTGCGTGTAGTGATAGGCGACGACCTCCGGCGCGCCCTCCGCGACGTCGACGAATTTGGTGGAGAGCGTCTCGGCGATGCGCAGATGCAGCGGCTGGCGTTCGCTGCGCAGCATGCTGGCATAGGCGGTTTCCTGCACCAGCGCATGCTTGAATGAGTAGGTCTCAATGGCGCTGAATTCGCGCCGCGACAAAAGCCCGGCTTCACGGAGGCGATCCACTGCCGCGCGCACGTCCTGAGGCGGCGACGGGGCGGTTGCCTCGAGCAGGTCGAAAGCAAACTCACGCCCTATGGCCGAAGCGATCTGCGCGACGGTCTTCGCGGACGCCAGGTTGTCGAGCCGTGCCATCAGCGAATCCTGCAGCGTGTCCGGAACGGCAGTGCTCCACGGCGCGCCGGCCGATGCGCCTTTTTCGGACGCACCGCCGGCCAGAACCGTCATGGTGACTTCCTCGACGAACAGTGGCACGCCGTCGGTCTTGGAAATGATCTCGCCGACCACCGCTGTCGGCAGCTTTCGGCTCGAGTCGATCGCGTCGACCATCGATGCGACCTCTGCCGGCGAGAGCCGGTTGAGATTGATCGTTGCATCCGCCTGGTCCAGCGAGCGGTATTCCGGACGGTAAGTTGCGATCAGCAGCATGCGCCAATCCGGAAGGCTCTCCTGGATCAGCTCCAGCATCTGCGACGAGGTGTGATCGATCCAGTGAATGTCTTCGGCAATCAGAATGACCGGCTGCTGCTCGCAGTGCGCGCGCAGCATTTCCACCATCGCCAGAAACGTTCTTTGCTTCTGCTGCTGCGGTGTCAGCTCGAGCGGCGGATAATGTCCCTCGGTCGGAATTCCGAGCAACGGCGCCAGCAGCGGCACGATCGACGCGCGTCTTGTCGGCGAAATGTCGTCGATCAGCGCTTCGAGCCGTTCCAGTTTGTTTGATCCACGCGCCTCGTAGCCGCTGCCCAGTACGTCATCGACGTGGCGGATCACCGGGTACCACGGGCTGCTCATGTGGTAGGACGAGCATTGGAACAGGAACACGCGGCAACTGCCGTGCGGCACTTGATGCCGGAAAGTGTTCACCAGCCGTGACTTGCCGATGCCCGGCTCGCCGGAGACGGCGACCAGCTGGCCCTGTCCCGTCTTCGCTTTCTCGAAAGAGTCACGCAGCACCGCCAGCTCGGCGTCGCGCCCGATCAGCGGCGCGATGCGTCCCGTCCGGCGTGCCTCGAACCGGCTCGCCTTGCTGCGGCGCACGACACCCGAGACCGCGATCGGCTCCAGAAATCCTTTGAGGTCCAGATCGCCAAGGTCCTCGAACTCGAACAGGTCGCCGAGCAGACGCCGCGTGGCGGGCGCGACCAGGATCTGGTTGGGCTTTGCGAGCTGCTGGAGACGCGCGGCCAGATTCGGCGCGTCGCCGACCAGCGCGAACTCGCGGCTCGAGCCTTCCCCGATCAGGTCGCCGACGACGACCAGGCCGGTCGCAATGCCGACGCGCATTTCGATTTTCGGCACGCCTTCGAATGACAGTTCCGAAACGAGCCTGATGCCTTCCAGCGCGGCCTGGACGGCGCGTTCGGCGCTGTCCTCGTGCGCAGCGGGAAACCCGAAATAGGCCAGGATACCGTCGCCCATATAGCGGCCGACCCGGCCGTCAAATCCGAAAATCGCGCTTTCGCAGCATCGCTGAAATGCGCGCATGATATCGCGCATGTCCTCGGGGTCGAGCCGGCTCGAGAGCTCGGTCGAGCCGACCATGTCGCAGAAAACGACCGTGAGATTCCGCCGCTCCGCCTTGGTGGAGCGTGACGCGGACGGCGACCGTTCCTGACTCAACAACTGCGCCACTCTCGCCCCTTTCGCGAGTTGCCCGAAGAAACGTTTTATCGTTACTTTATATCATTCTTTCGTGAAGCGATCATCTCGCGCTTGCGGTCGATTTCCCGGGCATCCGCAATGATGACATCAGCCGCCTTCTCCGCGGCCATGTAAATCGCGCTCAGAATAAACAAACCGGGAATTTTCGGAAAAATCGACGCATCGACGACGCGCAATCCCTGCGTGTCCCGGACCTTGAAACGGGCATCGAGCACAGCGTCGCCGTCGTCATCGGCGCCGATCTTGCACGTCCCGCAGGCGTGATGACCCCATGCGCAGTCCCTCACGAACTGGGTGAGCTGGGGGCGCGTGCGGACGTGCAGGCCCGGGATGATCTCGCTCATGAGACTTGCCGTGCGCCCGGTAATCTTGCGGACGAATTCGACGCCGGCGGCGAGGGCGTGCGCGTCTTCCCCGACATCGGGCGTTGCCGGGTCGAAGTAGTTGAGGTTGATGGTCGGCGGATCGCGCGGATCGTCCGTCGCGAGCTGCACCCGGCCGGCCCGGTTCTTCGTGTGGCCCTTCAGGATGCACCAGGTGAAGTAATTCTTTTTGGTCCCCCAATCGGAATAGCCCGGCTTATAGCCGGAAAAATGTCCGGGAATTCCGAACACGAACAGGTCCGGGTCGGGCTGCCCGAGATTCGATCGCTTGATCATCGCCAGGATGACGCCGTTGGTCGCGTAGAGGCCGTGGCCGTTGCGCCAGTCCGCAAACTCCCTGTCGTAGGGTCTCAGCTCGGCGTGCTTGAGGATGGCAAAGTCGTCGTACATTTGGTGTACGACGCCGACCTCGAGGCGGTCCTGCAGATTCCTGCCAACACCACGCAGCCCGACGTTGATCCTGATCTTGTGTTTGGCCAGTTCCCTGGGATCGCCGATCCCCGACAGCATCAAAAGCTGCGGCGTGTTGAAGGTCCCTCCGGCGAGAATGACCTCGCGCCGAGCATGCACCTGCTGGAGCGTGCCAGGGCCGTGCTTATCCGCCTCCGGGTCGGCGCGATAAAGACGCTTGCCGTCCAGAAATTCGACGCCGACCGCGCGATTACCCTCCAGCAGCACCCGCGTTGCAAGGGCGTGCAGTCGAACCGTCAGGTTTTTCGGCATCCGCCTTTCGCCGTCGCGGATGTGCTCGCGCGTTCCGGCGCGCATGCCATCCTTCACGGTCATGGGTACGAAAATGGGCCCTTCGGTGCCGTCGACCAGATGCAGCCAGCTGTTCGGATCGAGCAGACTCGACAGCCACGACAGCGTGCGATGCATGATGCCGAGACGCTTCAGGCCAGTCGGATCGCCGAAGCTTTCTGCCCAGGACTTGAGGCTGTGGCCCCAGCCGGACGCATGCCACACCTTGCACTTGAAGCAGGTCTGCACGGCGGCCATGACCACCCGCAGCAGCACGGAGTCGCGCAGCAGCAGGGTGGCATCCGCGATTGTTGTCGGCATCCAGCCGTCATAGCCGTGCCGCCCGAAATTCCACCGCCGGTACCATGGACGGTTCCGATACCCGCAGCGCTCGAGGCGCTGGAAATACTTGCGCATGCGCCAGCCGCGCCAGGTCCTGTCCCCGGTCAGCTTCGCGATGTCGTTCCAGTCGCTGTTGTGGGGCGCGATGAAGATCATCGCATGATGCGCGGTGCAGCCGCCCAGCGTGCCCGCGCGCGGATAGAAGATGCCCTTGCCCTTCTGGTAGTTCGTTGTATCCCGCCTCTCCTGCTCGGGATCGGCGTAGTGGTGGACGTAGAACTTCCACGCGAGCTCGTTGTTTTCCGAGCTGCGCGCATGAAAGGCGGGGACCTTGTAGTCGAAGGGCTCTTCCGCGCCACCGGCTTCGAGAATGAGAACGCTGTAGCCGGCTTCCGCAAGCCGCACGGCCACCGGCCCGCCACCGGCGCCGGATCCTACGACAATGAAATCGTATTCTTTATCCAGCCTGTCTGCGGACATCGCGGGCCTCGCCCGCACGGGACTATAGATGACCGGGAACTTTTGCGTAAGCGCGCCGGGCGAACACCGCTAATGTGCGATAAACGAATAGCCGGGAATTACGGCCTATTATTCAGGGCCAGAATTGGCGCGCGGCCTCGACAACCAGCGTCAGCTTCCGGCGCTCGTCGTCTTCGGTGACCGGATTCCCGGCGACGGTGCTGGCAAACCCGCATTGCGGGCCAATGGCGAGCCGGTCGAGATCGATGTGACGGGCCGCTTCGTCGACGCGACGCTTGAGCGCGTCGAGGCCTTCCAGCACAGGCGTCTTCGAGCTGATCACGCCCAGCACCACGCCCTTGTCCTTGGGCACGAAACGCAGCGGCGCGAAATCGCCGGCGCGCGGCGTGTCATATTCGAGCAGGAAGTGGTTCACATTGGTGCTCGCAAAGAACCGCTCGGCGACCAACTCGTATCCGCCGGCGCCGAGATAATGGCCCTTGAAGTTTCCGCGGCACATATGGACGCCAATGACCACGTCCGAAGGGCATTCGACGACGGCGTCATTGATGCTCTTGATATAGAGATCGACGAGCATGTCGGGATCGTTGCCCGCGCGCGTGACGTCGTCGCGGATGGCGGGATCGCACAAAAGCGCGACAGCGACTTCGTCGAGCTGCACATAACGGCAACCGGCCTTGGCGAGCTCGGCGATCTCCTGCCGGAAGATCTTCGCAAGATCGGCGAAAAATGACTCGGCATCGGCGTAGACCGCGCGATCCGCAAAGTCGTTGCAGCGGTAGAAATGCATGGTCGACGGCGCGGGCAGGGTGATCTTGCCGGTGAGCCTGGTCGCGCCGCGCAGGAACAGGAATTCATCGAGCGCCAGCGGCTGCAGCCGCTTGATCTTTTTCGTGGCGTAAGGCGCAGTGAACTCAACCTCGTGGCCGGCATCGTTGCGGAATTTGAACGAGGCAGACTTGATGGCGAAGCCGTCAATGCGCTCGACAAAGCGGCCCCAGTAGGAGCCACGGCGGAATTCGCCGTCGCTCACGACCTTGAGTCCGACCTGCTCCTGCATCGCGACGACGTCGCGGATGCAGTTGTCCTGCAAGGCCGTGAATTCAGCGTCGCCGATCTCTTTGGCCCCGTGCTTGCGGAATGCCTGCCGCAGCGCCGCGGGGCGCAGCAGGCTGCCGACGTGATCGGCACGGAACGGCGGTCGGCCTTTGGCGGCGGCACTCATGCACGCGGTCTCCCCCGGAGAAATTCTATAGCCTAATAGACAGAATGTAGATCGACGGCGCGGCAGAAGACAATGGCCTCCTTGGCGAAAGCATGCGACAATCTTCGCGTCCTTCGGAAGTCTCCGACGCGAGCGACCGGAATGAACGTTCTCGCTTTGCCATCGACCCGGCGTAATGCCAGCCAGCGTCGCCGCGCGCCGCAGATCATCGATGCGGCCGCGCGCGTCTTCGCCGAGCGCGGCTTTCATGGCGCCACCACGCAGGACATCGCCGACGTGCTCGGCATCCGGCAGGCGAGCCTCTACTACTATTTCTCGTCGAAGGAGGCGGCGCTGGAGCTCGTCTGCCTCAAGGGCGTCGAGGGCTTCTTCGAGGCCGCCAAGACGATTGCGGCGCAGCCGGAAACTGCACGAAAACGATTGATTTTACTGATCGAATCCCACCTGTCGCCGCTGGTCGACCGGGCCGATTTCGTCAAGGTGTTCCTCAACGAGCGTCAGCATTTGCCGCGCGAAAGCCGCCGCCGCATCGGCCGCTGGTCGCGCGGGCTCGAGCGCATCTTCGAGGACGTCATCGGCGAGGGCGTCGCCAAAGGCGAATTCCGCGCCGATCTCGACGTGCGGCTGGCCACGCTCGCCATACTCGGCATGTGCAACGCGGCATCGAGTTGGCAGCGCAGGGAAAATATCGACGTGACAGACATCGCCGAGGAATTCGCGCGCCTGGTCATCGACGGGATGGGCAAGCGCCCCATGGCGCGACGAAAGCGCCGCTGAACGCCCGCGTTGCTTGACGCGCGCCCTGATATGGAATTCGATAAAGCTATAGAATTCTGGGCCAAGCGCGGAAAGAGCGCACGATGACCGCTCCGGTCGATCGCGACAGGCTGCGCCGCACCACCGCTCCGCACCTTCTGTGCGAGCGGGCGCGAACGATGCCGGATTCGGTTGCCTTCCGCTCCAAGCATTTCGGCGTCTATCGCGAGCGCCGCTGGCGCGACTACGCGGCGCTGGTCGCGCATGCGGCGCGCGCTTTGCAGGACCTCGGCATCGCGCGCGGCGAGCGCGTCGCCATCATGGGCGATGTCTGCGAAGAGTGGATGATCTGCGATCTCGCCGCGCAATCGCTCGGCGCCATCACCTACGGAATCTATCCGACCGCGGCGCCAGCCGAAGTCGAGTACCAGATGCGCGACGGCGGCGCCTGCGTCTTCATCGCGGAAGACCAGGAATATGTCGACAAGATCCTGCCGATCGCCGACCGTCTACCGGATCTGCGCGCAATCGTCGTGCTCGACGATTCCGCGATGTTCGGCTACGCGCACGGGAAGCTCCACCGCTTCGCGGATTTGCTGGCCGCGGCGGAAAAGCCTGACCTCGCATGGCTCGAAAAGAAACTGGCGGGACTTTCATCGGCCGACCCGGCCTTCATCGTCTATACGTCGGGCACAAGCGGTCATCCGAAAGGTGCGCTGGCCAGGCACGGCAAGCATCTGGCCGCGACTGACACGGTGATCGCGCACTATCCGACCTTACGCGAGAGGCCGCACCGCACCGTCGTCTATCTGCCGATGTGCCACATCCTCGGGCGAGACGTCGCCATCACGTTGCCGCTGATGTCGCAGCTGGTGCCGCATTTCGGTGAAGACCCGGAAGATTTCACGGGCACATTGTTCGAGGTGGCGCCGACGGTGATGTTCACGGTGCCGCGTTATCTGCAGAAATTCGCCTCGCATGTCCTGGTCGGCGTGCTCAATTCCAGCCGCATCAAGCGCAGCGCCTACGATTTTGCGATGCGATTTGCGCGCGGTTATGCACGCCGCCGCTGGGACGGGACGGCGTCGGGCCTGCATGAGGCCGCTTACCGGATGCTGCGGGCGCTGATTTTCCGGCCGATTCTCAACAAGCTCGGTTTCGACCGGCTGGAGCTCGTGATCAGCGGTGGTGCTTCATTACCAGCAGAGACGGCCGCCCTCTGGCAAATCTACGGCGTCAATGTCGTTGAAATGTACGGGCAAACCGAGGAGGCGGGCGGCATCATCGCCGGCCAGCGCGGCCCTTTTGCGCGTCCGGGCAATGTCGGGACGGCGGTCGACGGCCTCGAGGTCAGGCTCGCCGACGACGGCGAAGTCCTGGTGCGCAGCCCGGACTTGTTCGACGGCTACTGGCGGAACGAGGAAGCGACACGCGAGGTCATTCGCGCCGACGGCTGGCTGCGCACCGGCGATATCGGCGAATGGCGCGATGGCGCGCTGCGGCTTGTCGATCGAGCGCGCGACTTCATCGTCACCGTCGGCGGCAAGACGATTTCGCCGTCTTTTATCGAGAATGCGCTGCGCGCAAGTCCCTATGTGGCGGAAGCCGTGGTCTTCGGCCACGGCCGCAAATACCTGACAGCGGTCATCGAGATCGATTTCGACACCGTCGCCGACTGGGCGCGCAGCAACAATGTCGGCTATACCGGCTTCACCAGCCTCACCGCCCATCCGCAGATCGAACGGCTGCTGCGTGTCGAGATCGATCGCGTCAATGGCGATCTGGCACGCGTCGAGCAGATCAAGTCGTTCCGCATCTTGCCGAAAGCGCTCGACCCGGAAGAGGAGGGCGAGCCGGTGACTCCGACGCGGAAAGTGAAACGCAAGCTGATGTACGAGCGCTTCCGCGATCTGATCGACGGAATGTATGACGACAGCGAAGAACGGCTGATCGCCGCCGGAGCCGGCGATGTGAAGTTTTAGAGGGTGCAGACAATGACAACGGGAGGGACCACCATGTTCAAGAAGGCTTTGCTCGGCGCATTAGCGGCAACCGCTTTCGCGCTGCCTGCGGCCGCGCAGGATTACGTCGTCGGCGTGACGGCCGCGCTCACCGGCCCGCCATCGAGCACTTATGCGCCGGCGGTCGATGCGATGCGTCTCTATATCGATCGCGTCAATGCCGCCGGCGGCGTCAACGGCCGCAAGATCAAACTCGTGATCGAGGACGACGGCGCGCAGCCCTCGAAGGCCGCGGCGAACACGAAAAAGCTGATCACGCAGGACAACGTCGTCCTGATGGTGAATGCGAGCCTGTCCTCGACCTATGCGCCGGTGATCGCCGAGACCAAAAGCGCCGAGGTGCCGCTGCTGTTCGCAAGCGGCGTCTGTCCGCAGAGCGTCTATCCGCCGGCCGACCCGCTGCAGTTCTGCACCACGGGTTACGCCTCGCATTTCGACAGCCAGGCGACGCTCGACTTCATCAAGGCCACCGCCAAAGGCCCGGTGAAGATCGGCTTCTCGGCGATGGCGATCCCGCTCTCGCGCGGCGAAATGGATTACGCCATGGACCTCTCGAAGAAGGTCGGCATGGAGCCGGTGGATCAGGAAGTGATTCCGCCGCCGACCGCGGACTACACGCCTTTCGCGACCAAGCTCAAGGATGCCGGCCCGAACTGGGTCTACTCCTGGGCGCCGTGGGTCACGCAGGTGCGCACGCTCGAGGCGCTGCGCAAGCTCGGCTGGAACGACGATTACATCGCCTGGGGGCATCTCGAGGCCGAGGCCGAGCTCGTGCGGCTGAAGGACAGCAAGTTCTACGTCGTCAATTCGAACGCGCTGTTTGAGGACAACCTGCCGATCCAGAAGGAGATCGAGGCGGCTGCCAAGCAGGCAGGCTCGAAATATCCGGCGCAGACCATGACGGAAGGCTGGATCGGCGGCATGGCGATCGAGGCGGCGCTGAAGGCGGGCGGCGCGTCGGCCGACCGCGCCAAGCTGCGCAGTGCGATGGAGAACCTGACCATCGACACCAAGGGCCTGCGCGGCGGGCCGATCGTGTGGACCAAGGACAACCACTTCCGCACGCAGCTCTATTACCGCGTCTACAAGTGGGATGGCAGCAAGATCGCGCGCGTGCAGGACTGGAAGAACTACGCGGTGAAGTGATCCGCGTAGAGTACCCGTACGGCGGCGTGGGCCGGCATGCCTGCGCCGCCGCTATCAGTCTGTCCGGACATTCCTCGTGCAGCTTGCCGTCAACATCGTCGTCCTCGCGTCGATCTACGCGCTGATCGCGTGCGGCTATGTGCTGATCTATCGCGTCAGCCGCGTGCTCAATCTTGCGCACGGCGAGCTGATGATGCTCGGCGCCTATATGGTGCTGACGACCGCATCGCTCTTTAACGGGCACCCCGTCATCGCGCTGGCCGCAGCCATCCTCCTGAGCATCCTCATCGGTGCGCTGGTCTATGTCTTTCTGATGCGCAAGATGACCGGCGAGATGGTGCTTGCCGCCATCCTCACGACCGTCGCGCTCGGCATTCTCATCCGTGGCCTGGTGATCCTGATCTGGTCGGCGCAGCAGCAATATCCGGCGCAGGCGCTCGGCGTACCGAACCCGTCGCTGGTGCTGCTCGGCGGTGCGCGCATTTCGATGTGGTCCGCCGTGCTGGTCGCGACAACGGTCCTCGTCTATGCGGCGCTATTTGCATTCCTGCGCTTCGGCCGCTGGGGCATGCGCATGCGCGCCGCCGGGCAGAATCCGCTGCTGGCGGCGCAGCGCGGCATCAACCTGCACGGCGTCTATGCGCTGGCCTGGAGCCTGTCGACGCTCACCGGCGCGCTCGCCGGCATATTGATGGCGCTCGATTCCGGCGTGACCGGCGGCATGCCGGTGATCGGTCTCAAGGCCTTTCCCGCGGCGCTGGTCGGCGGCCTCGACAGTCTGGTGGGCGCACTGGTCGGCAGCCTGATCATCGCCGCGGCCGAGGTGCTGCTCATTTATTACGTCGACCCGCTGCTGTCCGATGTCGTGCCGTTCCTCGTGCTGATTGCCATGCTGATCGTGCGCCCGTGGGGCCTGTTCGGCACGCGCGAGGAGCTCGACCGTGTTTAGGCCGGCGCCGCGCGCCAGCGGTTATTTCCGCACCGGCTACGGGCAGGACCTGGCGCTGCTGCAGACGCGCGCCGAGCGCATCAGTCTCGCCGTATTTCTCCTGATGCTCGCGGGATTTCCATTCGTTGCGTCGCCCTTTGCGCTCGATCTCGCCTGCCAGGTTTTCCTCGCCTCGGTCGGCGCGTTATCGCTGATGCTGCTCACCGGCTATGCCGGGCAGATCTCGCTGGGTCATGCCGGGCTGATCGCCGCCGGCGCGTTCACCACCGGAATCCTTGCGCGCGAAATTCACGCGCCGTTCTGGGTCACGCTGCCCGCATCGGCCGTCACGGGGATCGTGCTCGGTTTCGTGTTCGGATTGCCGTCGCTGCGGCTGCGCGGGCTTTATCTCGCAGTCAGCACGCTGGCACTGCATTTCGTCGTCATCTATCTCGGCGGAGAGTACGAGACCAAGCGCGGCTTCTCGACCGGCATCCTCGTCGAGCCGCCGAGCCTTGCCGGATTCAAGCTGGGCGGCGGCCGTTTCTGGTATTTCGTGCTGCTGGCGGCGGCGGCCGTCAGCCTGCTCATCTGCATCAATCTGCTGCGCAGCCGGTCCGGACGCGCCTTCCGCGCCCTTCATGCGCGCGAGACGGTTGCGGAGGCGCTCGGCATCAACATCGCGCGGTACAAGCTGCTCGCTTTCGTGATCTCCTCGGCCATGACGTCGGTCGCCGGCTGCCTGTTCGCCTATTACCGCGGCTTCGTGTCGGTCGAGGCCTTCGACCTGTTCCTGTCGATTCAGTATGTCGCGATGATCATCATCGGCGGCATGGGCTCGCTGCTCGGTGCGCTGCTGGGCGCCGCCTTCGTGACGCTGTTTCCTTATGCGATCGAGGCGCTCCTGCATCTTCTGCCGAATGTCGAAAAGCTTGCCGGCGATATTTTCGCGGTGAACTACGCGTCCTTCGGCGTGGTGATGATCCTTTTCCTGATTTTCGAGCCGCTCGGGCTCGTCGGCATCTGGCACCGGCTGCAGAATTATTTTCTGCTCTGGCCCTTCAAGCACCGGCCGCTGGCAGGAGCGCGCAAATGAGCGAGGTGCTGCGCGTCGAGAAGGTCGAGGTCGTCTACAAGCGTGTGATCACCGCCGTGCAGGGGGTTTCGCTCTCGGTCGGACCGAAGCAGATCGTGGCCATCCTCGGCACCAACGGCGCCGGCAAGACGACGACGTTGCGTGCGATCTCGGGGTTCCTCGGTCTCGATGACGCCCGCGTCACCGAAGGCACGATTTCATTCGAGGGCAGGCGGATCGAGAACGCGCCGCCGCACGACATCGCCGCGCGCGGCATCGCGCTGGTGCCGGAGCGCGACAAGGTCTTTCCCAACCTCACGGTTGCCGAAAATCTGGCGGTGCCGGTCTCACGCGCCAGCGCTGCAGAACGGCGGCGCCAGGACGAGCAGATTTATCAGCTGTTTCCACGCCTTGCCGAGCTGCGCCAGCGGATCGGCGGGCTGCTTTCGGGCGGCGAGCGCCAGATGCTGGCAATCGCCGGCGCACTGATGTGCCGGCCTAATCTGCTGCTCGTCGATGAGCTCTCGCTGGGACTGGCGCCGGTGGTCGTGCAGGATCTCACGCGGCGTCTGCTCGCGATCCGCGACGAGCTGGGCATTGCGATTCTGCTCGTCGAGCAGAGCGCCGCCGCCGCGCTGACGATTGCCGATTATGCCTACGTGATGGAGAACGGCCGCGTCGTGCTCGACGGCGACCGCGAGCGGCTCAAGAGCCATCAGGACGTGCAGGAGTTCTATCTGGGGCAGGCCAGCGGCAAGCGCCGCTCGTATCGGGCCGTCAAGCAATATCGCCGGTCGCGGAGGTGGTATGGCTGAGCTCGACGTGACTCATTTAAGCCTGCGTTTCGGCGGCCTGATCGTGCTCGACGACGTGTCGTTTTCGGTCGGCGCGGGCGAGCTGTTCGCGCTCATCGGGCCCAACGGCGCCGGCAAGACCAGCGCGCTCAACTGCATCAGCGGCATCTATCGCGGCAGCGGCGCCATCCGTTTCCGCGGCGAAGACATTGCCGGACGTGCACCGTATGAAATCGCGCGGCTCGGTCTCGCCCGCACGTTCCAGCACGGCGAGCTATTCCCGCAGATGAGTGTGCTGGACAACCTGCTGACCGGCCGTCACGCGCGCATCCGCACCAATCCGGTGGCCGAAATGCTGTTCCTGCCGGGCGTGCGCCGTGCGGAAGTCGCGCATCGCGAGGCGGTCGAGCGCATCGTCGATCTGGTGGAGCTCGAACGTTACCGTCATGCCGCGGTCGGCAGCCTGCCGTTCGGTGTCCAGAAGATTGTCGGCTTTGCCCGCGCGCTTGCGCTCGAGCCCACCATCATGCTGCTCGACGAGCCGTCGGCCGGCCTCAATCGCGAGGAGCGCGAGGATCTCGCCCGCTTCATCCTGCGCATCAAGCATGAATTGAACATGACGATGATCTGGATCGAGCACGACATGCAGATGATCACCGATCTCGCCGACCGCATCCACGTGCTCGACTACGGTCGTACTATCGCTGAGGGCACGCCCGAGCGCGTTCTCAACGATCCAAACGTGCTTGCCGCCTATCTCGGGGTTGAGGCGTCGTAATCTTGTCGCCTTCTTTATGTGTAGAAGGCCCTTGTGAGATCAGTCGCAGCGCGCGCCCTGGAGAAACAGCATGCCCAATACCGTTCGGTTACACCGTGTCCTGGCGACGAAGCCCGAAAAGGTCTATCGCGCCTTCATCGAGGCGGACGCCATGGCGAAATGGCTGCCGCCAAACGGCTTTGCCTGCACCGTGCATCATCTCGACCCAAAAGTCGGCGGCACCTTCAAGATGTCGTTCCGAAACTTCACGACCGGCATGAGCCATTCGTTCGGCGGCAAATATCTGGAGCTCGTGCCCGGCGAGCGCCTGCGGTACACGGACAAATTCGACGACCCCAATCTGCCGAGCGAAATGCAGGTGACGGTGACGCTCAAGCAGGTATCGGTCGGCACCGAACTCAACATCGTGCAGGACGGCATACCGGACGCTATTCCGGCGGAAGCCTGCTATCTCGGTTGGCAGCAGTCGTTGCGAAATCTCGCCCGTCTCATCGAACCCGAAATCAATCAATAAGCTACGCGCAGCCTGAAGCGCGCAACGCGCCTATGACTCCGCGCCCGTCGAATTGGACAGGTTGGCACGCAATTTCACCAGCTCCTGCCGGAGGCGCTGAAACCGCCACCCGATACACCCGGCGGATCAAGGACCCCTGCGTTACCAGATCCCGTCAGCGCGATTGAAACCACGATACGGCGAGCGGGAGCGATACGGCGAGGATGCATAAGCCCGTTCGCCTCCACTGAAGCCAAACCACCCGCCGCCCCGGTTTTGATACTGTCCCTGCCATTCGCGGTCCTCGCGCTCCGGCAGGCGCGCCATGACCGGCTTGCTGCTGGTATTGCGCGGGCGCGCGATCGGCGTGTCCGCGATCATGCGCTCGTCGTTGCGCATAAGTTTCAACGTGGCGGCATCGAGTCCGTAGATGTCGTGCCGGAAATTCAACTGCCCGTTTTCGCCGACGAAGGCCGTCTGATATGTCACGTGTACCGGAATCTCCTGCTGCAGTTTGATGGTGCGCTCCTGATCACCATAGAGGCTCCGGATGCGGGCGATGGTGTAGCCTTCTTCCGGCTGCGCGAGCGACAGCAGCACCTCGGCGTATTTTTCCGGATTCTGCACGCGCATGCAGCCGTGGCTGAATGCGCGGCTGTCGCGCGCGAACAAACTCTTGTTAGGCGTATCGTGCTGATAGACGAGGAACTGGTTAGGAAAGTTGAACCGGATTCGTCCGAGCGCATTGCGCTCGCCAGGCGGCTGGTAGACCCGCAGCGAGCCGTCCGGGTTGTTGCTGACTTTCAATCCGATGCGTTCCAGCGCGTTGGGATCGCGCTCGAGCGCAGGGAGATATTCGTTCCGGATGATCGAGGGCGGCACGTTCCAGGTCGGATTGATGGTGAGATATTTCATCGTCTCGCTGAGCAGCGGCGTCGCCAACGCGCCAGGTTTTCCAACCACGATTTTGGTGTGCCAGACGCGAGCGCCGTCATTGTAGACGCCGAGCGTGAAGTCAGGAATGTTCACGACCACGTGGGCCTGGCCGAGATCGCGCGGCAGCCACCGCCAGCGTTCCATATTGGCAATGATGGTTCCGGTGGTGCTCTTTCGGCTGCGCTCATCCGCTTCCTTGCCGTGATTCTTGGACGCTTCGCGATTCTGGAGCGAAGGGTCTTGCTCAGGGGTGGCAAGTTCTTTCGCGAGCGCGGCTTTGAGTGCGACGAACCCCGGCTGCTGCGGCTCGAAACTCTGCAGCACGGCGTTCATGTCCTGGGCCGACGCGACCTTGTTAAGAACCTCCGCCGGGTCGGCGGCATGCTCCGGATAGAGAATCGAGGCGCTCACGCGCGTATAGCTCACGCGCCCGGAACTCGCGTGCCGCGCGTAACGCAGGATCGAGCCCGTGAGCTGCAACTCGGCCTTCGCCGCCTGTTCCTCGCTCAGATTTCCGGACAGGTCAGGCGTCGGATAGTCGCGCGGCTCAAGTCCCTCGCCTTTGACGTTGCGAAGAAACGCGATGGCACCTTCGGCGCGCTTCAACGCGTCGGGGCTGCCGGTCCAGATCGGCTGATAATTTCGGGCCTGGTAGAAACTCTCGGCCGCTGCTTGCTCCGGTTTGCGATCGACGAAGCTGGAAAGGCTGCCGGTAACCAGGTCCTCCAGCTTGGAGGGCGGCTGCGGTGCCCTTATCGACGACGGTTCCGTCGTTAACGGAGCAGGCGACAGCACGGCTGTTCCGGGGTCGGACGGCCCGAGCTGCGCGAAAGCGGGCAATGTCATCGCGGCCAGCGCAGCAAAACTGAATATTGCAATTTTCTGCATGATATTTTCCCAAATGAAGCACGCTGATAACCGCACATTGCGCGTTTGGTTCAGGCCGCTGGTCCGAATGAAATCGCGAGCCGCTGGAACTAAGTAGACTTTCTCGAATTGGCCCAAGTCTCGCCGCGAATTCGCACAATCGCGCCGCTAGTGAGCGCACGTATCGGGACAACGCAGGAGTTTGTTCATGTCCGTGCGAGTTCGCGTCGTCATCTGCAGCGCGGCATTGATTTGTGGCTGTCTGCCCGCATTGGCTCAATCCGGAATTGCGTCGGTCTACGCCTACTCGGGTGGGAAAACCGCCTCCGGCGAAAAAGCCCACCCGGGCGGTCTCACAGCGGCGCATCGCACGCTGCCATTCGGAACGAAAGTCAAGGTGACCAACAAGCGCAACGGCCGCAGCGTGACGGTGCGGATCAACGACCGCGGGCCGTTCGTGCGCGGCCGCATTATCGATCTTACGCCGGCGGCGGCGCAGGCGCTGGGCTTCAGCGGTCTGGCGCCGGTCGAGGTCACCCAGGCTTCGGCGGGCTGAGCAAAAAGAGCCCCGCCGAAGCGGGCTCTCGGTCGCTTGTTTTACTGGCGACGCTTTTCGTTCTGGTCGCTCATCCCGGAGCTCTTGTCGCTTCCGCCCTGACCGGTCGTCGACCTGCTCGGAGCGCTGCTCCGCTGGTCTTTCGGAGTTGGCTGGGAGTCGTTCGCGCCTTTCGGCTCGGACGGCCCTTTGTCCGGCGCCGCGTTTTTTTGCGCCGATGAAGGCGCGCCCTGACCGGTCGTGCTCTTCTGGTCGGGTTTCTGTGCGCCGTTCTGGCTCGCGCCGGTCGTGCTCTTCTGGTCGGACTTCTGCCCGCCGCTCGAGCTCTGGCCGGTCGTTGATGACGACTGACTGCTCGATGACGACGAACTGCTCTCCGACTTCACCTTGACCTTGCCTTCCAATCCGAGGGCGGTGACGGTGCGCGTGTCGATGCGTCCGCTCGCCTCGAAGCCTCCCTTGCGCTGGAAGGTGATCAGCGCGGTGCGAGTCCGGCTATCGAACACGCCGCTAGGACGACCGTGCAGGTACCCTCTTTTGATGAGAACAAGCTGGACCTCGCGAATCTCAGGCTCGCTGAGGTCCACGGCCACGGTCGTACTTGTTGACGAACTGCCAATATGCGCGCCGCCGCCGACCGGAACCACGTCGACGATCTTGTGGCTGCGATCCACGAACACGATCTCTTCCTCCACGACGAAGAAGCTGTAGTCGCGGTAACGAGGGAAGACCTCGATCAGCGCCGGGAACGTCGTCACCGACACGATGTGCACGCTACGCGGCACGACGGTGCCGGTATGGATCGAGAAACTCACCCGATCGACGCGCGGAACGTTCCGCGCCGACAGTACCGAGCGCTGGATCGTCGTGCGCTGCTGCGAGGTGACCTGCACGCCGGCCTGCGTCCGGATGCCGGCGTTCGACTGCTCGGTCGTGCTGTTGCTCTGGGTTGCTGAGCCGGTCGTCTGGTTCTGCCTGGCGGCGTTCGGATCCTGCGACTGCCGGTTCATCGGCTGCGTCTGAGACTTGCGATCAGACGAGGCCTTAGTGTCGGGGGCCTTGTTGCCGGATGAGGTTTTTGCGTCAGAGGATCCCTGGCCGGTGGTCGACTTCTCGGTCTTGTCCTTCGAAGCCTGACCACTTGTCGACTTCTCGGCCTTCTTGCCGGCCGAGCTCTTGCTGTCGGCCTTGTCCTTGGCCGCCTGGCCCGTGGTCGATTTTCCCGCAGGCTTGGCCGAGCTCTTGCTCTTAGGCTCTGCTTTGTCCGAAGCGCCTTGCCCGGTGGTGGACCTTTCATGGCGTTCGCTCTTTGCCTGGCCTTTACTCATATCCTTGTCGGACGGGCCTCGCTGTGCCTGGCCGCGTGTTTCGCTCTTTTCACGCTTGCCCTGCGTACCGTTCATCTCGCGATGCGAGCCCGAAGCGCCAGGTGTCATCTGACTGGATGATCCGGATGAGGCACCGTGGTCATTCGCGCTGCTAGGAACGTCACGCATACCTTGGGCGGACGCCAAGCCGACGCCGGCCATCAGTGCGACTGTCCCCATCAATAGCGTCTTCACACTGCGTTTCATTGTCGTTTCCTCTCTGGTCGTTGTTCCGTGACGGTCCAGCCGTCACTTTCGATCAAGAGGAAACATACGCACGCGCGATTGCGTTCCCGGATTACCGAATTTGATTTACGCGGCCTGGATTGCGTGACGATCACAAGATGGCGAGTGCTTCGAAAAACAGCAGGTATGCAATTCGAGTTCCGGTAAAATGCGTTCCATTATGAATAATTTTTCAGAATGCGATGTGCTCGTCGTCGGGGGCGGTCCCGCCGGATCCACCATCGCGTCTTTACTCGCGCAGCAGCAGAAACACGTTGCCGTTCTGGAGAAGGAGCGGTTTCCGCGTTTCCACATCGGAGAGTCGCTGCTGCCGCTCAATCTGCCATTGTTCGAGCGGCTCGGTGTTGCCGACGAGGTCCGTCGGATCGGTGTCTACAAGCCCGGCGCGGAGTTGGTCTCCGATGCGCATGAGGCCGCCGGTACATTCCGCTTTTCCGACAACCCATATCTGAGCGTCGGCCACAGCTATCACGTCCGGCGGGCGGAGTTCGACAAGCTGCTGCTCGACAACAGCCGGCGGCTCGGCGCCGAGGTGCGTGAGCAGGTGCGCGTCACTGACGTCGCGCTGAACGAAGGCCAGCGGCCGCGCGTCACCGCGGTTGATAGAGACGGAACCAGATCGGAATGGTGCCCGCACTTTCTGGTCGATGCCACCGGGCGTGACACGTTGCTGTCAGGCCAGCTTGGACTGAAACGCATCGACAAGCGCAACAACACGGCGGCCGTGTTCGGCCATTTCCGCAATGTCCCGCGCCGGCCCGGAGACAAGGCGGGGATGATCACGGTTTACCTGTTCGATCACGGCTGGTTCTGGATGATTCCGCTGCCGGACGACATCATGAGCGTCGGCGTGGTCGGTACCCGGGCCTTTTTCAAGGCAAAAAGTGGCGATATCGACGTGCTTTTCGCTCACGCCGTCGCGGCAACCCCGAGCCTGGCTGCGCATATGGCCGATGCCGAGCCGCTCGGCCCGCTGACCGCCTGTGCCGATTACTCATATGACTCCCATTCTTACGTGGGGGAGAACCACATTCTGGTCGGCGATGCGGCGGCTTTCATCGACCCGCTGTTTTCGAGCGGCGTAATGATGGCCATGAGCAGCGCCGCCTTCGCGGCGACCGCGGTCGAAGGCCTGCTCGAGGGCAAAAAGCCGCGCGAGCGCATCGTGCGCGACTATGAGGACAAGATGCGCGTCAGCCTGACGGCGCTGTCGTGGCTGATCTACCGGATCAATGCGCCGATCCTGCGCGACCTCCTGGTGTCGTCTTTCGACCTCTTCAATACCCGGCACGAGCTGATCACGGTGCTGGCCGGCGACTTCTACGATCGTCGCAGGTTCCTTTCGCCCCTGCGGCGCCTGCAGCTGGCCTATGGCTGCTTGCTGTTCCTCTCAAAACTCGGGTTCCGGCTGCGCGGCGGCGGCATCGTCTGGGCCGGTAAGATTTGGGGACGCACGCGGCAGGCAGCCGACGAGGCCTAGCAGCGTCGAGTCAGCGCGGTAGCGGGGAACCAACATAAAATCAGCACGTTGCTTTGCGTCGGGGGACAACAGGAGGATACCCCCATGAGGGCGCTGACCTTGGCTGTTGCAGCCGGAGCCTTGCTGGTTGCGACACAAGCAAATGCAGGAAGCTTTCCCGTCAACAAACTGACCGGTGCGGAAACCGGTCTGATCGATCAGGTCGCCGTGCAGGTCTACGTGCACGAAGGCCGCCGATATTGTTTCTATTTCGAGGGTTGGCAGGGTCCGGGCTGGTACCGCTGCGGCTTCGCATGGCGCCGCGGTTTAGGCTGGGGCGGCGTTTACGGCTGGAACAGCTGGAGTTACGGACCCTATGAGCGCCGTCATCATCATCATGGCAAGTGGCAGCAACACCATCGCGGCGATCGTGTCGGAGCCGACTCCAAATTGACGCGCAGTCGAAGCGGCGTTGAGACGCGCAGCCGAAGTCGCGCCACGGCAGGTTCGGGCATTGAGAGCAAACCGCGTGTGCGGGGTGAGAGCAACACGCGCGTGCGAAGCACGACCGGCCGCGGGAGCGCCGACGTGCAATCCGGCGGCGGCGCGAAAATGCAAGGCGGCCGGACTGGGAACCCGGCCGCGAGCGGCAATGGAGGCGGCAAGGGCGGCGGCGCCAGCGTTGGTGGCGGCGGTGCGAATGCCGGCGGCGGCGCGAGTGTCGGCGGGGGCGGTGGCGGCGAAAGGAAATAGCGACTGATAGCATCCCGAATGCGGATATGGGCGCGGTCATCGCGCCCATATTTTTTGATTGCACCACTTGACTATATTCCTAAGGTATGTATTCCTAGGGCCATCCCGCCCCGATGCCGAGGGGTGTCTGATCAGCGTCTCCAGACGCGGGGCGGGGAGCGGTGGCCGGGACAACCTTGCATCGGAGATGCGATGCGGGGCCCGGCGGTCCAAGCCGCATCGGGCCCAGCGCGCCTTGTCTGCGCGCCGAGGTCTCTGACGGCCGGTAGGCCGGGCCGTCCTGTCAGAAGGACGCCGGCCGAGTGCCTGGCCTCATCGGTGGGTAAGCGCGGTGCAGCCCCAACGGGCATAACGCGACTGAAATGCGACCACCGGGGACGATGCGGAGCAAGCCTAAAACACCGCGCGCGGGACGCCTTCGGTTTGGCGGACTTGCGGCACGCTTTGCCGATCGCTCGAACCAGAGCGAAAAGGCGAGGCACAAGGACTTCGACAAGCCTCGATGTCGCGAGGCGTCGAGGCCCGCGGGTCCTTTATGGACCTTTGGCGTCCCGCGCGCCCTCGGTTCTTTTCCGGGCGATGCGGATCTTCTCCAAGACGACGGCGTACCCGGCGCCGCAAAGAAACAGGGCGATAGCGCTTGCCTGGCGCGAACAGCTGCTTTGACTCTTCGATTAACCAGTGCTTGCCCGCTTTGCGGCGGAGAATGGGCGCATCACGTTTGAATCACTTGAACCACTTGAACCATTTGCACGCATTTACGACACGCATGCGACCTATCGCATGATACCGGCGCATGGAACGTATGTTGCACCGCACCTACTGCATGCCGCCGAACAGGCCTATCTACAGCCCAACAACAAGAAGAAACGGGAAACGCCTGTGGAGTCGTCGAACCCAGTCAAGGGAGATGATCCATGGCTTATGTCCCCTATACGAGCGCCACGCGCGACTTCATCACGGACAAACCAGAGCGTAACCGCGCCGGCTTTTTTCGCCGGCTGGCGAACGTGCTGTACGTATCGCGTCAGCGTGCGGTCGAGCGCGAGATCGCCCGCTACCTGCAGAACAGCAAGTTTACCGACGAGACCGAGCGCGAGATCGAGCGGCGCTTCTTCTCGACTCGCTGACGCCCGCAACACACAGAAAAGGAAAACCAGAAAAATGACCACACTGCCAATCCGCGCACCGATCGTGCCGTCGCTTGCGGGCCTTGCGCGGGTGATTGCCTGTTTCAATATTGCAATCGAAGTCTTTGCCGAAGCCAAGCAGCAGGCTGCCGAAGCGCATAAGCGCTTTCCGTTCGCCGACTGGTGAGCGAGCGGCGCTACTTTCCCTCGACGACGCGCATGTCGCGTTCGACATTGCCGGTGCCGAGCGCCTTGAGCGCTTCCTTGTAGGCCGGCGTATCGTGGCAGGCGAGCGCCTTGTCGAGGCTGTCGAACTCGATCAGCACGACCCGTTGGTTCATGCCGGACTCATAGGTTTTCGCCGGATTGTTGAGCGCCAGAAAACGTCCGCCGGATGACTCGATCGCGGGCAGCGCGAGCTTGGCATAGGCCTTCCAGGCGTCCGGATTCGCGATCGAACGATAGGTCACCACCCAATAGGCCTTCGGCATGTCGCGCTCCCCCCGTGTCGTTTACGTTGGGGTGGGAAACTACGGTGCAATTGCCGTTCGCAGCAAGGACCGCGCATCGTCGGTGCCGTCGAGCGGGCGCAGCGTGCGTCTGACGACCTTCCAGCCCCCGTCCTTGCCGCGCTTGAGCTCCCAGCGGTTTGCGCCGACGCGATGGATGCGGAAGCCGGTCGTGGTCCCGTGTCCCGAGACTTCGCGCGGCGCCGCCTGGCGGTCGGGCGTGATGATCTGCAGATAAGAGACTGCGACGGCGCTGTCGCCGTCGATCTCGACCCGCGGCAACCCGGCGAAGTGACAAAGGCCTCCGGCAATGGCGGCCTGATGCTCGGGCGTTTTCACCAAGGCCCCGATCGAGTCGTTGCCGCGCGCGCCTTTGCCGCCGCCGAGGTCCATCTCGCCCTCGGCAACGAACGCCTCGCGATAGTAGCGATCGGTCCCGGTGTCAGCGGCGGGCGGATGACTGGCGATGAGGTGAAAGATCGCCAGCCTGTCTTCGACCGCACGCACGCGGTCTTCCAGCGATGTACTCATTGTATGACTCCCTCCTGCGGGGTGTTGGACTGAATTTATCGCGCCGTGGGCGGTATTTGAGCACGAAAACCGCCATTCGTGATGGAACTAACGGGGATGGTTCGAGTTGCGGTCACAAAGTTGCCCGAGTTTCACATGACAAGCCGCACGTCCCCACAACGCGTAGAAACTGCAACACCGGAGCCGACATGATTCGCACTCTCAGCCTGACAACGATTCTGGTTGCGCTTGCCGCCGCCGTCACGCCAGCGTCCGCGCAGAAGCAGCGTATCGCGAGCTACGATGCCAACGGCAACCTCGACACCTTGATCGCCCGCCATGCCGCCGCGAACAACGTCCCGGAAGATCTGGTGAGGCGTGTCATCAAGCGGGAGAGTGGCGGACGCCCGCACGTCGTCAGCGCGGGCAATTACGGCCTGATGCAGATCAAGCTGCCGACCGCCCGGTCCATGGGCTATACCGGCACCGCCGCCGGCCTGCTCGATGCCGACACCAACATGACCTATGCGGTGAAGTATCTTGCGGGTGCCTATCGCGTGGCCGGCGGAAATTCCAATCGCGCCGTGCACTATTACGCGGCCGGATATTATTATGCCGCCAAGGCCAAGGGCATGAAGATCGGCCCGCCGGACCAGGCGCAGGCGTCGTTTGCGTCAACCGCACCGGTGAGCGACTTCAAGTTCACCCCGCAGGAGAAAGTCCGGGGTGCGCGTTCGCACGGCGTAAGCGTCGCGTCGTCCTCGAGCCTCTACAGCGGCCGCCTCGATTATTATTGAGCGATCGTCCCGATCAGTACGAGTGCTGGCGCAGCATCGGGTAGGGCTCGGTCGGCGCCTGCAGTTGGTAGTCATAAGCCGGCGGCTGGTACTGGCCTTGCGCTGACTGCGCGCTGTAGCCGAGCTGCTGGCTCTGCCTTTGCGCGGCCTGCTGAGTGCCGGGGGATTGCGGATAGCGATATTGCTGTCCGCCGAACAACGCCTCGAAAAGATTGAGCGGACGTTGCGGCGCGCTGACCGCTCTGGCGCGGCGCGGCCGATGTGCGACCCGCCGCCGGGTGTCACGCGGCTGCGGCTTCGCCTGCTCCTTGGACTGTTCCGACTTTTCACCTGCCGAGCCCGTCTCGTTTGGAGCCACCGGCAGGTCAGGTGCAGACACTTCGCCGGTCTCCACCGGAATGCTCACGGGCGGCGTCTCGGTCGCGGCCGGCACATCGGGTTCCGGATCGGCCTCGGTGCGGTCGGCCGGAAGCCCGGCGACCTTCGGTTCTTCCGCGGCCGGTTCAGCCGGCGCGGGCCCGGTTGCGACCGGCTCAATCGCGGCAGGTTCGGCGGGAGCGGTCCGCGTCGGCGTGTCGGGCAGTTCGCGCAGGCGGCTGAGTTCGTCGGCGCGCTTGAGCGCGGCGCGGATCAGAAACTGCCGCGTATCCGGATGATAGCCGGCGTCAACAAGCACGCCGCGTGCCGGCGCCATCGTGGTGTTCAGTGGCGCACGCGGCCCTTCCGGCGGGTTGAGCGCCAGGACCAGGATAAAGATGGCGAGGAGTACGCCGCCCACTGGGAGAACACGAAGAATCGGCAGCATCGTCTGTGCATAACTGAGTCGGGAACAATACCAAAGCCCGGCCCCATGCTGGCCGCTCGGCGAGCGGGCGCCTGAGGCATTTTTATCACGGCGCCGTCACCCGACTGTCATGACAGACCGTGACAGGGGGAATCCCCGTTGCTAGGAAACGGTTCCGAAAAAAGTGCCGCGGGGAAACGTCATGATGAAGAAGCCGAACTGCCCGGTCATCGCCATCGAGGAACACTATTGGGATCCGGAGCTTGCCAAGCATTTCACCGGGCCGGAGGCAGGCCGGGGCAATGAAACCGACCAACGGCTTTTCGACCTCGGCAGCCTGCGGCTCAAGGAAATGGATGAGGCTGGCATCGACGTCCAGGTGCTGTCGCACGGCGCGCCCTCGACCCAGAAGCTCGGCGCCGATATCGCAGCCGAGCTGACAAGCCAGGTGAACGACCGTCTCGCCAAGGTCTGTGCCGCCAACCCGAAGCGTTTCGCGGCCTTCGCCGCCCTCCCGACCGTGGACCCCAAGGCCGCAGCCGACGAGCTCGAGCGCACCGTCACCAAGCTCGGTTTCAAGGGTGCGATGCTGCATGGCATGTCGAATGGCGAGTTTCTCGACCTGAAGAAGTTCTGGCCGATCTACGAGCGCGCCGAGAAACTGGACGTGCCGATCTACTTTCATCCGTCGTTGCCACACGCGAAGGTGACGGAGATCTACTACCAGGATTATGCCAAGGACTTCCCGCTGGTCGTGCGCCCTGCCTGGGGCTACACGGTCGAAACGGCGACGCAGGCGATCCGCCTCGTGCTCTCGGGCGTTTTCGATGCCCATCCGAACCTGAAGATTATCCTCGGCCACCTCGGCGAGACGTTGCCGTTTCTGTTGTGGCGCATCGATTCATCGCTCAAGCGGCCGGGCCAGAAGGCAATGAGCTTCCGCGATATCTTCTGCAAGAACTTCTACGTCACCACCAGTGGCTTCTTTTCCGACCCGGCACTGATCTGCTGCATGCTGGAAATGGGCGTCGATCACATCCTGTTCGCCGTCGACTGGCCATTCGTGATGAATCCGCCGGCGGTCGAATGGATGCAAAACGTGTCGATATCGGATTCCGACAAGGTGAAGATCCTGAGCGGAAATACCAAGCGTCTGTTGAAGATGTGATCAGGCGAGCGGATGACGGCGGTAGTAGTCCGCATCCGCGGCGGACTGTTTCCAGTCGCTGTTGCCGCGCCATTCGACATGGTGCGCGCGCATGTCGGCGCCGTAACGCACCCGGAATAACAAAGTGCGCGCCGGGCCGTTCTCGTATTCGTGCACTTCGCCGGGTGGATGGACGATGAATGCGCCCGGTGTCACGGCAACAGTCTGCGCGGGCGTGCGCATCGTGCCGCCACCGGAGAAGCAGAAGTAGATTTCGGTCGCCTCGGGATGGCAATGGTAGGGGCTGATCTGGCCGGGCTCCCAGCAGGCGACGGTCACGTCGCCGTCGGCGACCTTGCCGAGAATTTTCTCGACGTGGTGCTTCTGGTCCCATTGCTGCTCGCGTTCCAGACTGAAGACATGCATGGCACTGGCGCTCCCGGCGACTGATCCATCGAGCCTAGCGCAAGCCTTGGGAGGACAGGAGAGGGCGGCGTTGCGTATCGGCCGCGCGCGTTGATAGAAAGGTGGCACGGGCCCGTAGCTCAACTGGTTAGAGCCGACCGCTCATAACGGTCTGGTTGGAGGTTCGAGTTCCTCCCGGGCCCACCACGCGCGAATATGTCTGGCTCGATGACATACCGCTTGCGGTTGTCGCCGATGTCGACACCGCAAGCCCCAATCTCTTGTCCCTGTCGTAAATTCCATCCAGTTGGCGTGAGACGCAGAATCGGATGATCCTCTGCGGGATGTTGGATCTCTGCAGAATAATTTTTGGGATTGTCGTCGATCTGTTCCGACCGCGTGCGGCATTAGAAGCCGAGATGCTCGTATTGCGGCAGCAGATCATCGTGCTGCGACGAGGTAGACCCGGTCGGGTGCCATTTCTGGCCGTCGACAGGATGGTTCTGGGTTGGGTCTGCCAGTTGTTTCCGAAGACCCGCGAGGCACTCGCCATCGTTCGGCCTGATACCGTTGTTCGCTGGCATCGCGCAGGCTTCCGATGTTACTGGCGCTGGAAATCGAGGTCTCGTCCGGGCCGGCCAGCAGTGCCGGCTGAGATCCGGCGGTTGATCCGGCAGATGAGCGTTGCCAACCCATTGTGGGGTGCGCCTCGCATTCATGGCGAATTGCTCAAGCTCGGCATCGACATTGGGCAGACCAGCGTCGCCAGGTATATGGCGCGCAGAAGAGGACCCCCGTCCCAAGGCTGGAAGACGTTCCTGCACAATCATGCCGATGGCATTGCCGCGATGGATTTGTTCGTTGTGCCGACCGTTTCGTTTCGGCTGCTCTATGGGCTGCTGATCATGGGTCACGGCCGGCGACAAATCCTGTGGCTCGGTGTCACAGCGCAGCCCACGGCGGAATGGATTGCCAACCAACTGACGGCGGCCTGTGGCTGGGAGCAAATCCCTCGCGATCTGATCCGCGATCGGGATGCTTGTTACGGCGGCGTATTCGTTCGTCGCGTTCGCTCGCTCGGCATTCGCGATCATCCGACGTCGGCACGCTCGCCTTGGCAGAACGGGTATGCGGAGCGTCTGATCGGCTCAATTCGCCGGGAATGCCTGGACCATGTCGTGGTGATAGGCGAGCAGCACCTGCGCCAGGTCCTCAAATGTTACATGGAGTATTACAATGCGGTGCGCACGCATCTATCGTTGGGCAAGGATGCGCCCATTTGGAGGAACATCGAGTGCGCCGGACGCATCGAAGTGCGACCTGTGCTTGGTGGACTGCACCATCAGTACGTGCGGATTTGATTTGTGGTAGGGACAAGCCATCACTATGCTTGCGTTTGGCATTGGTGCGGCACTCCCATTGCTGGCGCTTGGGATAGTCTCCCGTGAAGTGATGCTGCGATGGCGCAATCGCCTTGTGACCGCCGGCCAAGGTATAAAATCCGGCTTTGGATTGCTGCTCGTTGCGATTGGCGCGCTTGTGTTGAGCGGGCTCGATAAGTCAGCAGCGACGGCGCTTGTTAGCGCCTCCCCACATTGGCTAACAGATCTTGCGACACGCTTTTAAGTAGGCACAGAGGACGCGTCCGATGAACGACGTCATCCTAAGATCTGTTATCACCTGTCCGAAGTGCGGCCATCAAGCAGCCGAGCAGATGCCAACCGATGCTTGCCAGTATTTCTATGACTGCAAGGCATGCGGCGAACGGCTTAAACCGAAGCCGGGAGATTGTTGCGTATTTTGCTCATACGCCTCGGTACCTTGTCCACCAATCCAACAAAATAAGATTTGTTGCCCTTAAATGTCGGCAGCCGCTCAATTTTACAATCTAGAAAAATGCCTTTAGCGTCTAAAAGCGCCGTTAGAGTAGTTTGACACTACAAGTTATTGAAATCGCTAGACCGTGGCACTTCTCCCGGGCCCCGTTCATCGAAAGGCGCCTTGGCAAAGCGGGCATTGTGATCCGCCATGAAGGTCGGCAGGAATGCATTGCCGGCCGCGATCGTGTTGATGCCTTGCAGCCGCATCTCCTTGACCAGCCGGTCCTGCAGCGTCGCGTTGGCGCGTTCGACGCGACCCTTGGCCTGCGAAGAATTGGCGCAGATGATGTCGATGTTGAGCGCGTGCAGGGCGCGGCCGAATTGCGTCATGCCGTCGCCGCCGGCGCCCGTCTTTCCGGTTGACCCGGAACACGCCGTGCTTGTCCGAATAGAACGCCACCGGCTTGCCGTGCCGCTCCAGATAGGTCCGCGTCGCCTTGAAATAATCGAACGTGCTCTCGCTTTCGACGAACTGCAGATGCATGAGCCGGCTGGTCGCGTCGTCGATGTAGACGAGCAGGGTGCAGCGCGGCCCGCGCGTCTCGAACCACCGATGATCCGAGCCGTCGATCTGGATCAGCTCGCCCAGACAGTCGCGCCGGTGCCGCCCACCACGCATTCCCTTGGTTATGGAATATGAACAGCGCAATGCGAGCTAATACCTGACAACGGACCGTGGCGACGGGAACTTATCCAATTTCACGCATGCGAATGAGCCGGCAGGCCGTCGTGGCTGTGGTTTTCGATGCGATGGTGCCACTCGCCCGACTTTTCCTCCGGATCGACATGGACGACCACGAGCGAGATATATTTCAGACGGTGCAGCAGTTTATGCCGCACCTCTTCGGCAAGTGCATGAGCGGCAGCAAGTGTGATCTGGGATGACAGCGTCACGTTGACCTCGGCATGCAAACGGTGGCCGAGCCAGCGAGCTCGGATGTCCGTCACTGCTTTGACTTGGTCGACATGGCTGGCCGCATGGCGAATTTCGTCGACGAGATGCGGATCGACGCCGTCGAGCATCCTGGAGAAAATTTGTTTGCCGCTTTGGATCACAATGCCAAAAATCGCAGCGGTAATAATTAATCCGGCAAGCGAGTCCGCAAGCGGGTAGCCGAGCCAGACCCCGACCACACCCGCGAGCACCGCGAGACTGGTCCACCCGTCGACCCGGGCATGCTGCCCGTCGGCGATCAGCGCCGCACTCCCAATCCGCCGTCCAACGCGGATGCGAAAAACAGCCACCGCTTCGTTACCGAGAAAACCGATGGTCGATGCAACAGCAACTGCCCAGAGGTGGGAAATGTCCTGTGGATGAAAAAATCGATCGATACTCTCGTAACCGGCCACAATGGCGCTAAACAGGATGGCGAATACGATGACAACCCCCGCGAGATCTTCGACCCGCCCGTAGCCGAACGTAAACCGCTTGGTGGGCCGCTTGCGCGCAAAAAGAAATGCAACGCCCAACGGTATGGCTGTCGCCGCATCTCCAAAATTATGAATGGTATCCGCCAGCAAGCCCACGCTGCCTGAAATCACCACGACCGCAATTTGCAATAGGGCGGTAGCCATCAGGACGACGAAGGACAATTTAACTGCCCATAGTCCTTGGCTCGTAGTCGCAATAGATGGGTCGACAACGCCGTGGCTATGGCCATAGCGAGCATCCTGATGAGGGATTTGATTGTGATCTTGGTGATGATGCGCCATGCGTTGCTCCAAGTTTCCGACCCTCGCCGATGATTCTACCAGCAAGAATAGGCATCAAAGAAACTCATGTCTCGCAAGCCCGCCAAAACACGGCAAGAGCTATACTGCATGAGTACGGAACTCGAAGACGGGCATAAAAAAGACTCGCAAGAAGCCTATTCCATAAGACGCTTTACGTGCTCGCACTTTTCTATAATCTAGATATCGATTGGGTTTGAATCGCCGTTTGGAGATGTGGACTTAATGCTGGTGCTGCTCACCAGGGCGAAGAAACGATGCGCAGCCCGCTTATTGGCCGCCGTCTATTTGCTCTGCGCGTTGGCACCCGCGGCATCTTTTGCCTTTGGCGACGGATCTCGCGCGGCTCATTGTCTCACCGACGAGCATCACGGCCTGCAAGCCAATCACATCCAGGTAACGCCTGCGACGGTGCACACGCACGCTGATGGTGCGGCACACTTCCACGCAGATAAGGCCACAGATTCCAAGCATGACCACGGCAAAACATCCTCCGACGGTCAATGTTGCGGATGGGCGTGTTTCAGCGCTCTGACCGCCTCCGGTTTTGAAATGGCGTTGCCGAGCCTTCCTCGCGGACGAGCCGGCTTGGCGAAGATGGACGCCTTCGCTGAGCATCTCCCTCCCGGACTCTTCCGACCTCCGCTAGCCCTGCTGTCCGTTTGAGCTGACGGCGCAGCCCTGCTGCGCCGTCTGATTTCAATCGTCAGTTGGGGATTGGTATGTCGAGGCATGCTCGATTGGCGCGCGCTAAGCGCTTCACGACTTCTTATGTTGGCGGCATTCAGGCCCGATTGATCGGAATTGGCTTGGCTGCACTGTTTCTGGCCGGCTGTGCCACAAGCGCGCAGAAACAGCTTTGGGCGGGTGCAGACCCGTCCGACCCCCGCAGCCCTTCACGGCCGGTCGGGTATCATTCGTCCACCGCCGGCTATGTCAGCCAGCGCCCTCTCAATCCATCTCCCTGGCGCCAACAGAACGAGCGGGTCACTCCGCCGTCTCAGTCGGATCGATAGGGACGGCCCATGCAGATCATCGATCAGAATATTTCACGCCGCCGCTTTCGAGCGGGCGGAGTGCTCTTGCTTGCAACGCTTCTATCGAGCTGTGCAAGTTTCTCTCCTGATGGCGGAATCACCCCGGTCGCTCTCCACGCCCAAGCGGTCCTGCAAAAAGATGTCAGAAGTCATCAGGAATGAAGATGACGCCGCCATCGCTGATGCGGCCGTAAAACGGCTTTCGCGGAGGGTGCTCACTGCCGATGCCGCTGTGCAGATCGCGCTACTGAACAATCGGGGCCTTCAGGCGGCGTACAATGAGCTTGCGGTGGCTGAAGCCACAATGGTCGGTGATAGCCTTCCGCCCAATCCCACGTTCTCGATTTCGCGCATTGCCGGTGCGGGCTCATCTGAACTCGAGACCCAGATTGCGCTAGACATCCTCGCCTTGGCGACGCTCCCGGTGCGATCTGAAATTGCGGCCGAACGGTTCAGGCAGGCGCAGCTGAGAGCAATTGATGAGACTTTGCGGATCGCGTTCGAGGTTCGTCGCGCTTACTACCGTGCCGTTGCCGCGCAGGAGCTGGTCGCGCTGTTGGTTCAGGCCGAAGAGACGGCGAAAGCAACGGCCGGATTAGCGACGAAACTTGGCGAAACCGGATCGCTGAACAAGCTTGATCAGGCGCGTGAACAGGTCTTCTACGCAGAAACGACCGCAGACCTGGCCTCGGCGCGCCAGGAGGCAATCACGACGCGCGAGCGCCTCACGCGACTCCTGGGCTTCTGGGGAAACGATCTCGATTTTCGTATTCCCGCTGCGCTGCCGGCCCTTCCGGCGCGCCCCAAGAGCTTGCCGTCGATCGAGGTCGATGCCGTTTCCCACAGAGTCGACCTGCAGGTTGCCAGGATCGAACTTGAAGCGCTCGCGCGCTCCTATGGCCTGACCGAGGCCACCCGTTTTCTCAACATGCTGGAGGTCGCAGGTGTTGCAAAAAAGACCAAGGAGCCGGAGCTCGGCACTATCCGGGAGCGCGGCATCGATGCGCAACTGCAAATCCCCATATTTGACTTTGGCGAGGTGCGCGTTCGCCAGGCCGAGGCCAATTATATGCAAGCCGTCAACCGGCTGATCGAAAAGGCGGTCAACGTCAGATCGGAGGCGCGCGAGGTCTATCGAACCTATCGGGCAAGCTTCGACATCGCAACTCACTACCAGCGGGAGATTCTCCCACTTCGCAAGATCATCTCGGACGAGAGCCAGTTGCGCTTCAGCGCCATGCAGATCGATGTGTACGCGTTGCTGCAGGAGGCCCGGCAGCGGCTAGCGTCATTGCGTGCTGCAATCGAGGCCAAGCGCGCCTTCTGGCTCGCGCAAGCAAATCTGAAAGCAGTGATCGTCGGCGGTGCAGAAGGTGGCGAAGCGTCGCCATCCCAAACAACCGCCACCGCCAGCAGCTCGGCAGCTGCCGGCAGACATTGAAACGAAGGAGAAGAGACATGCTGTCTCGCAGAGGGTTCATCGGATCGGCGGCAGTGCTGGCAAGCGCGGGCGCCGTGAGTGGACGGATACAGGCGGCGGCAATTCCGGAAGCGCCGGTCATGGACAAGGCTGTCATGCAGCCGCCGATCATTCCGACCAGCGGGCCGGACTATCAGCCGATCGTGACGCTGAATGGCTGGACATTGCCGTGGCGCACGAACGGTGATTGGAAGGAGTTTCACCTTGTTGCCGAACCTGTTGTCCGCGAGTTTGCCGAAGGCATGAAGGCCAACCTCTGGGGCTATAACGGCCAGGCCCCCGGTCCAACGATCGAAGCCGTCGAAGGCGACAAAGTCCGCATCTTTGTCACCAACAGGCTTCCCGAGCACACCACCGTGCACTGGCACGGCATGATTTTGCCGAACGGCATGGACGGCGTCGGCGGGTTGACGCAACCGCACATCAAGCCCGGCAAGACCTTTGTCTACGAATTCGTTCTCACCAGGAGCGGGACCTTCATGTACCACCCGCATTCCGACGAGATGGTGCAGATGGCGATGGGCATGATGGGCATGTTCATCGTGCACCCGCGAGATACGAAATTCCGCCGCGCCGACCGCGATTTCGTGTTCATCATGAGCAGCTATCTCATCGACCCGGGCACCTATCTGCCCAAGGTCAACGAGATGACCGACTTCAACATGTGGACCTGGAATAGCCGCGTCTTCCCCGGCATAGATCCGCTTCCGGTCCGTTTGAATGATCGCGTCCGCGTCCGCGTCGGTAATCTGACGATGACAAACCATCCGATCCATCTGCACGGACACCATTTCCACGTCAGCTGTACCGATGGCGGATGGATCCCGGAGACCGCCTTCTGGCCCGAAACGACGACGGACGTGCCGGTCGGCGCGGTGCGCGCCTTTGACTTCGTTGCCGACAATCCCGGCGACTGGGCGTTCCACTGCCACAAGTCCCACCACACGATGAATTCAATGGGACACGATGTGAAGAACCTCATCGGCGTTGATCGCAAGCAGCTTGCGGCTGCGGTCAAGCGGCTCGCGCCCGACGCGATGGTCATGGGTCAGACCGGCATGGCGATGGGCGAAATGGAAATGCCTGCGCCGGATAACACGCTTCCCATGATGACCGGGTCAGGCCAGTTCGGTCCGATCGAAATGGGCGGGATGTTCACGACCGTCAAAATCCGCGACCGCCTTGCACCCAACGACTACCGCGATCCCGGGCCCTACCAGCATCCACAGGGCAGCGTCGCTTTCGAATTTAAAGGCGAGGTCGCCTCACCCCCACGGCAAACAACCGATACGCCCGCTTCGTCGCCGCCGGCCCGCGCCAAGAAGCCAACAAGCGGCGGTCATTCGAACCACTGAAGGAGACGCAAATGAAGCCTCTTGCTGCCTTGATCGTGCTACCGCTCGCGTTTGGCCTTCCGTCTGCTGCGCTCGCTGGCGCTGGTCCCCCGGGCCACAGCCACGAAACCTTTTCAGCAGGCGAGCCCGGCAATCCGAAAAAGCCTGCTCGGGTAGTGCTGGTCACCATGCGCGAAGGGGATGGGAAAATGCTGTTCATTCCCGACCGTGTCGAAGTGCGTCGCGGAGAGCAGATCAGGTTCGTTATCCGCAACAACGGAGATCTGTCCCACGAATTCATCCTCGCATCGACGGAAGAAAATTTAAAGCACGCGGAGGCGATGAAGAAAAATCCAGACATGGAGCACGACGATCCAAACGGCAAAAGTGTCGAGCCAAAAAAAGGAGCTGAAATCATCTGGAAATTCACCAAAGCTGGAACCTTCGAATACGGCTGTCTCATTCCCGGTCATCGAGAGGCAGGAATGATCGGCACGGTCGTCGTCAAGTAAGAGCAAAACGCAAAAAGGAGATGAGTATGTACGTTTCCAAACGCGTTATCGTTGCTGCGGTCCTGCTCGGTCTTGTCGGTCGCACCACATATAGTCACGCGCAGAGCGTGGACGGTGAAGTCAGAAAAATCGACGAGGCCGCAGGGAAAATCACCTTGAAGCACGGCCCGATAAAATCACTCGATATGGACGAGCCCATGACCATGGTCTTTCGTGTCCAGGATCCGGCAATGCTCAAAAAGGTGAAGGTCGGCGACAAAGTCAAATTTGAGGCTGCCCGTGTGAACGGGCAGATCACCGTCACCAAGATCGAAAAGGGAAAATAAGTTTGTAAGAGCTAAAGGCGGCGATAATGATTTCGCCGTCCGGTGCTTTCCAAGAACTCGGTGACATCACCCGAGTTGAGCATTCGTCGATAAAGGCGTGATCAGCAATGGTCCCACGCATTCGACGAGGCTCTTTGGTCCATTGTGGGCTTTGTCCGGCAGCTATCGCGTTACTCGGCTGCTGACTATCAAGCGATGGAGGGGGCCGCTTCCCCCCAACAACCCGAGGGCGACCGGCATCATCCTCAGCACAGCCATTGAGACGCATTCCAGCCGGTAAATCCTCTTACTGCCATCAAATCAGCGCGCTATTGCCGATTTATAAAGGACGTTAAGGGGTCGCGAATTCGTCATTTGACCCCTGGGGTGCCAAATCTGCTATTTTCCCGTAGCCATGAAGGCCGCCCGCGTCATATTTGCGCTCCTGATCGCCGTGTCGGTGGTCGTGCTGCCGGCGGCCGGAGGCGTCGGCTCTGTCATCAAGTCGACCGAGACGACGGACATGGCAGCGATGGAAGATATGGATTGCTGTCCGCACAAGGTAAACCCGTGTGACAAGGCAATAGACGGCTGCTCTTCTATGGCAACGTGCGCGCTCAAGTGCTTCATGTTCTCCGGTGCCGCCTCGTCACCGATTGCCTTCTCCTCACGTCTTGTGCAGTTGAATCCGGCGTTCGGAACGGACTCATTCAACTCGCAAATCGGCAATCCGCCCTTCCGACCTCCCCGCGTCTGACATCACCGTAACGGAAGATGTCGCTTGCGTGAGCACATGCTCGCGCTGAATTCATTCGGCCGCGCGTCTTACGGCCGAGAGTTGACGCTGAGGAGAAAAAAATGACCAAAACATTCGTGCTCGCCTGCGCGGCCATTGCGGTTGTGCTGAACCTAAACTTCGCCGCGCTCGCAGGAGCCAACGATTACGTATTCGAGCCTGTAAAGGCGGAAATCAAGAAAGGCGACGACGTCATCGTGTCGGTGCGCCTCAAACATAAGCAGACCAGCAAGCCCGTTACCGACGCAGTCATCAGTCAAAGCCGAATAGACATGTCGCCGGACGGCATGGGCGAGATGGCTTCACCGATCGCGCCAGTACCTAGCAATGAGCCCGGCGTGTATTCCTTCAAAACTGAGCTGTCGATGGAGGGCCGTTGGCTTCTGAGCATTGCCGCCAAGGTCCAAGGCGAGCCCGAGACTGTTGTCGGAAAAGTTACGTTCCGGGCGACACGGTGATCGCCATGCGTGGCTTATTAGGCGTCGCATTTCTGGCGCTCGGACTAACGGCCGGCGCTGTGGGGGGATACTGGTACGCCCAGCATCCTCCTGCTGTCGCAATGCCTCCCGGGGCCAGTGTTGCCGCCGCGGCCGATCGCACAATTCTCTACTACCGCGAACCGAGTGGCGCACCCTATTGGTCCGCAACACCGAAGAAGGACAACGAGGGCCGCGATTATCTTCCCGTCTTTGCGGATGACGAGCCTGCCTTTCGCCCGGGCGGCGAGCTCAAAAAGGCCGCGCGCGTAACGACGGCGGCCTCACGAAAGATTCTCTATTACCGCAACCCCATGGGGCTGCCGGACACGTCGCGGGTGCCGAAAAAGGACTGGATGGGGATGGACTACATCCCGGTCTACGAAGGCGAGGAACAGGACGGTGGGAAGACGGTACGGGTAAGCCTCGACAAGATTTAACGCAGCGGCGTGCGGACCGAGGTCGTCGAGACAAGAACAATCCTCCGGCCTGTGCGTGCGGTCGGCGCCGTCACGCATGATGAGTCACGTCTGACCATCGTCACGATGCGATCAGATGGGTACATCGAAGATCTTTTCGTCAGCAAGACCGGTCAACACGTGCGTGCCGGCGATCCCCTGTTTCGGGTGTACAGCCCAGACATCGTCAGCGCCCAGGTCAATCTTCGCAATAATGGCGGTGTGGGTGGCGAGCAGCGGCTGCGCAATTTTGGCGTACCCGATAGCCACATCCGCGAGGTCCTCGCAGGCAAGAACCCGATGTCACTTGATTGGCCTTCTCCGGCGACCGGCGACGTGATCGAAAAGAAAATCATCAACGGTCAGAAAGTGAAGGCCGGTGACGAGCTCTATCGGATCGCTGATCACTCCCACGTCTGGGTGATTGCCGACGTGGCGGAAAGCGATCTTCCGTCGATAAAGATTGGGACGCGCGCGACCGTGACGGTGCGGGCCTATATGGCCCAGCCGATCGAGGGTGAGGTGACCTTCATTTATCCCGAGCTGAGGGCGGAAACACGAACGGCACGGGTCCGAATCGAAGTGCCCAACCCAGACGGGCGGCTCAAGGTCGACATGTATGCTGACGTCGTCTTCCAATCCGGCACTGGCGAAACACCCGTCGTTGCGGTGCCGAGGAGTGCGGTGATCGACAGCGGCAACCGGCAAGTCGTGCTCGTCGTGAAAGGCGACGGGCGCTTCGAGCCGCGGCCTGTGAAACTTGGTCGACGCGGTGACGGCTATACCGAAGTCCTGGATGGAGTGAAAAAGGGCGAGGAGGTCGTCACCTCTGCGACCTTCCTGATCGATGCAGAAAGCAATCTGAAAGCCGCCCTACAGGCCTTCACCCCCGTGGAGGACTCGAAGTGATCGCGACGCTCATCCGGTGGTCGGCTCGCAATGTATTCCTGATCGGGTTTGCGACCATCTTTGTCACACTCGCTGGCATCTATGCGGTCTCGCGCGTGCCGCTCGACGCCATTCCCGATCTCTCTGACGTGCAGGTCATTGTTTACACGGAATATCCTGGCCAGGCGCCGCAGGTCGTTGAGGACCAGGTCACCTATCCGCTTACCACGGCGATGCTGAGCGTGCCGAAGTCACGCGTGGTACGTGGATTTTCGTTTTTTGGTGTCTCTTTCGTCTACGTGATCTTCGAGGACGGCACCGATCTCTACTGGGCGCGGTCCCGCGTCCTTGAATATCTCAACTCTGCCGCACGGCGATTGCCGCAAGGCGTCACGCCGAGCCTCGGTCCGGATGCCACCGGCGTCGGCTGGGTCTATCAGTACGTCGTTCGTGGTGCGCAAAAGAGCCTCGCCGAGCTGCGTACAATCCAGGACTGGTATATCCGCTACGGCATCGCGAAATCCGAAGGCGTCGCGGAAGTCGCGAGCGTCGGCGGCTTCGTCAAACAATACAGCGTCGTGATCGACCCGCGGCGGTTGCAGGCGCTAGGCATTCCGCTGTCCAAAATCCGCGACGCGGTGCGCACCAGCAATATGGATGTGGGCGGACGGACGGTGGAGCTTGCCGAAACGGAGTTCGCCGTGCGCGGGCGCGGCTACATCAAGAGCCTCTCCGACCTCGAGCAGATCGTCGTCAAAAACGATCGCGGCGTTCCGGTGCTCCTCCGCGACGTCGCAAGGATCGAGCTTACGCCCGATGAGCGCCGCGGCATCACCGAATTGAACGGTGAAGGCGAGGTCGTTTCCGGCATCGTGCTGCAACGGTTCGGTGAAAATGCGCTCACCGTCATCAAGAACGTCAAAGACCGTATGGCCGAAATCGCGCCAAGCCTGCCCCAAGGCGTGACCATTGAACCCGTCTATGATCGGTCGGATCTGATCTATCGAGCGATCAATACCCTCAAGCGCACGCTCATCGAAGAGAGTTTCATCGTCGCTCTCGTCTGCGTCGTATTCCTCCTTCATGTCCGCAGTGCGCTCATCGCCATCATCACGCTCCCTCTCGGTGTGTTGATCGCCTACCTTTGCATGCATCTTCTGGGACTCAGTTCCAACATCATGAGTCTCGGCGGCATTGCGATTGCGATCGGCGCCATGGTGGACGCGGCGATCGTGATGATCGAGAACGCCCATAAACGGCTTGAAAGAGCAGCAGACGGAAAATCCCGGATCCAAGTACTGATCGAGGCGGCCTGCGAGGTCGGACCGGCGCTGTTCTTCAGTCTACTGGTTATCACCGTCTCATTCCTGCCGATCTTTGCACTGGAAGCGCAGGAAGGGCGCCTGTTCAAACCGCTGGCCTACACCAAAACCTTCGCAATGGCGGCTGCGGCTCTTCTGTCGGTGACGCTCGTCCCTGCACTGATGGTGCTGTTCGTACGCGGCCGCATCGTGCCGGAGCACCGCAACCCGTTGAACCGGTTCCTGATCTGGATCTACCGTCCGGTCATCCGGCTCGCACTGCAGAATAAAGCACTCACCATCATAGCCGCGCTTGGCATCCTGGTTGGCAGCCTCTGGCCGGCAAACCGGCTCGGCACCGAATTCATGCCGACCCTGAATGAGGGCACGTTATTCTACATGCCGACGACTTTGCCCGGCCTTTCGGTGACCAAGGCCGCGGAGCTCGTGCAGACGCAAGACAAGATCATCAAGTCCTTCCCGGAGGTTCTCTCGGTTTGGGGCAAGGCCGGCCGCGCGTCCACTGCGACCGATCCGGCTCCCACGGAAATGTTCGAAACGGTCATCAATCTCAAACCCGAGAGTGAATGGCGCGCGGGCATGACCACCGACAAGTTGATCGCCGAAATGGACAAGGCGCTACAGTTTCCCGGCATCTCCAATGCCTGGACCATGCCGATCAAGGCCCGCATCGACATGCTCTCAACGGGGATCAGAACGCCGGTCGGCGTCAAGGTTCTTGGGACCGATCTGACGGAGATGGAGAAGCTCGCGCGCCAGATCGAGGCTGTCCTCCGCACGGTACCAGGCACGACGAGCGCCTACGCCGAACGGGTGATCGGCGGTTATTATCTCAATATCGATCCTGACCGCGCACAGCTTGCGCGGTATGGATTGATGGTTGGTGACTTGCAAAACCTTATCGCGATGGCGCTTGGTGCCGAGCCGGTCACGACCACAGTCGAAGGCCGCGAGCGCTACACCGTCAGCATCCGCTATCCGCGCGACTATCGCAGTGACCCGCAGGCGATTGCGACGGAGGTTCTGATTCCGCTGGCCGATGGCGGCACCGTGCCACTCGGTCAGGTCGCCAAAGTGACCCTTGCGCAGGGGCCAGCCAGCATCCGGACCGAGAATGCACAACTCGCCGCTTATATCTATGTCGATCTGCGCGACCGCGATCTCGGCGGCTACGTCGCGGATGCCCAGAAGGCCGTTGCCGAGCAGGTCAAGTTTCCACCCGGCTATTACGTCACCTGGAGCGGTCAGTTCGAATACCTTGAACGGGCAAAGGCGCGGCTGCAAGTCGTCGTGCCGGTGACGATTCTGATCATCTTCCTGCTGCTCTATCTCAATTTTCGCCGGGTGACCGAAACACTGATCGTGATGCTGTCGGTGCCGTTCGCGCTTGTCGGCGGCCTCTGGCTGATGTGGTGGCTCGGCTTCAATCTTTCCGTCGCTGTTGCGGTCGGATTCATCGCGCTGGCGGGAGTCGCCGCGGAGACCGGCGTCGTCATGCTGATCTATCTCGATGCCGCGATGGTCGAATTGCGCACGCGCCGGGAAGCCGACGGCGCTCCGTTCACGCGAGACGATCTTTACGCGGCGATCATGACCGGCGCGGTCGAGCGCGTGCGGCCGAAGATGATGACCGTTGTCGCCATCATGGCCGGGCTGCTTCCGATCATGTGGAGCCACGGCACCGGTGCGGAAGTGATGCAGCGAATTGCCGTCCCCATGATCGGCGGCATGGTCTCCTCGACCCTGCTCACGCTCATCGTCATTCCGGCGATCTACGCCGTGGTGAAGGGCGTAGCCATTCCTTGGCCCGGCGTTCAGCCGGCACTGCAACAGACGTAGCGCGGAGAACTCCTATGATGGACGGCATGATGAACATGATGGGAGAATTGGGCTGGGGAATGATGTTCGCCAGCACACTCGTGCTGATTCTGGTCGTCCTGGGTATCGCCGCGCTGGCGAAATACCTGTTTTTCAAGTGAGTGCAGAAAGCAAACGGGGGCAAAGACAACGACAGAATGGAGGTCCGCGATGTGCCGTCTCGTTTATCTCGGAATCGCACTGATTGGCTTGCTTGCAGCAACGACCTCGACTTGGTCGCAGACAAGTGACGCCGCTGCGCGTGGCGAACGTCTCTTCCGCGCATGCTCTGCCTGCCACTCGCTGGAGCCCAACCGAAACATGACGGGCCCCAGCCTGTCCGGACTCTGGAACCGCAAGGCGGGCAGCTTGCCAAGCTTCGAGCGTTACTCGTCCGCACTGACGTCCTCCGGAATCATTTGGGACGACAAGACACTCGATGCCTGGATTTCGGATCCTCAGCATTTCATTCCCGGAAACACGATGACCTTCCAGGGCGTAAAGGATGCCCGCCAGCGCGCCGACCTTCTCGCGTATCTGATGGAGGCGACCCAGCCCGGGCGACGCGTCGGCGACAACGGCCCAACGTGGCAACCAGATGGGGGGCATGATGGGGATGATGGGTGCCGGCTCGGTTCCGAACCTCAAGAAATTGGAGCCGGACGAGCGGGTGGCCAAGATCACCCACTGCCGCGACACGTATCGCGTGACAACCGCCGACGGGAAAACGCACGCGTTCTGGGAACGAAACCTGCGTTTCAAGACCGATGTGAGTGACGACGGACCCCAAAAGGGCGCACCGGCGCTCATCGGAGCGGGGATGATGGGTGATCGCGCGGACGTGATTTTCGCGGCGCCCGAGGAAATCAGCGGCTTCGTTGCAGCAAGTTGCTGACGGCGTATATCTTTGCAAAGAAACACGGGCCAGTTGCAAAGATCATTTGACTCATGCGCTACGGCATGTACCCAGTTCGTTCGCGATATAACGGGCCGTGATTTTGCCATCCGATTTTGAACAAAATGTGGTTTAGTCTAGCAACAGTACTAGATCGTAAAGCTTTTTGACCCGTCTCATGGCGCACTCGAATCGAGACAGGAGCGCTTCTTAGATCGGCGGCCTTACGCATCGCATGATTACGATCATGCGCAAATTTTTTATGGCATTTAAATCAGTTTACCCGATCAAAAGGTGCAGCGCGGAAAGAAACATTTACCGTGCCTTCTCAGCACACCATAAGCTGGAGACGCGCGAAATCATGTCAAGGGCCTCTTGAGCGCCGGCGCCCAGGCCCTTCTCGAAGTCTCCCTCGATTTGGCCCATCTGGTTCGTGACGTGTGCAAAGCAGAGGACAGGTCGCTCGCGAGCGGTCGAAAAGGCGTAAAGTCCTGCGGCCTCCATTTCGACCGCAAGAATGCCGGCCCTTGATGCAGCATCGATTGCTTCCTGTGTTTCCCGAAATGGAGCATCGGTCGTCCAGGTGGCGCCGACTTGCAGAGAGATGTTGGCCGTAGTGAGCGCTCTGCGCGCAAGTTGAACCAGATGAGGGCTTGCCTCGCTGTAGTCTGAGGGCGGCATGTAATGATAGCTGGTGCCTTCGTCGCGGAGCGCGCGATCGATGATGATGAAGTACGGTGGTTGCTGGATGGGACGCACCTGACCGGAAGATGTCACGCTGATCAAGAACCGACATCCTGACGCAAACAACTCTTCGGCAATGAGAACAGCAAATGCGGCGCCGACTGCGCAGCCTACGATGCCATATTCCACATTCTGGTGGCGGAAGACGTAGAGGTCGGTGTGATAACATGCCCAGCCGGCATACCGATCGGCGCGCCCGGTAGCTAGCAGATGCCGTACAATATCACCGTCGGGATCGAGAAGGCAGATCTTCGGGACGGTTGTAGCTAGTACTAAACCCTTCTGGCGTCGCGCCTCACGCATTAGGTTTTCGGGCACAAAAGCGGACGGAGCTGCATAGTGCTTATTGGAGAGGATCGGCGGCGCTTTCGGTTTTGTCACGGGTCAATTCCTACGATCGATCATCCTGCCGTTGCGAACAGATCCGTTAGGCGAACGACGGCTTCTTTAATTTCGTCGTCTGTCGGGCCGCGACCAGACTAAATCGAACGGCGCCCATACCAATCTCTAGGGCAACGCCCATGCTTGCAAGACCGGCGACAATTCGATGCGGCCGGAATGACACGCGGACCCAGTTGAGCGTCTCATGACCGGTGCCTTTCGGCGCCAGCATCATGCAGGCCAACAATGGGTCGGCACAGATATTGCCGCAAAATCATGTGAAGCCTCCGTGTCGGTATGAAACAGGACGTTATGGTTGTGGGCCATTCGGGCGCAATCTTCGATCGGTTGGGTGGTGGCATGCTCATCGCCTGGAGCTCTTGGAGCAGCTTTCTCAAGGCGAGCGCAGTGTGGAAGTTCTGGCCGACCGCGTCGGTCTTTCGATTGCCAATGCCTCGCAGCATCTCCAACACATGCGACGCGCTGGGCTTGTAACTACGAGGCGTGAGGGCAAGTTTGTCTATTACGTTGTTGCCGACGACGGTATTCTCGACGTGCTAACGGCACTGCGCCGAATTGCTGAACGCAATATATCCGAAGTCGAGCGCATTGTTCGCAGCTATTTCAACAAACGCGACGAACTCGAGCCGGTCTCTCGCAAAGAGCTTCTGAAGCGACTACGTGCCGGAACTGTCACAGTTTTAGACGTGCGCCCTCCGGATGAATTCAAATTGGGACATTTGCCGGGGGCGATCAACATTCCGCTTCATGCACTGAAGACACGCCTTGCCGAACTCGATACTGCGCGAGAAATCGTCGCATACTGCCGCGGCGAATATTGTGTTCTTTCGTTCGAGGCAGTCGCTTTGCTTCGCGCCCGTGGTTTTAACGTCCGCCGATTGGAGGATGGCCTCCCGGAGTGGCGCGCCGCTAGACTGCCCGTCGTAACCGGAAGCGCGTGAAAAAGACTGTGCTGTCTTTGCGATTTTGGGAGGAAGATCATGAGTGTGGTCGAAGCGAACGTGCAAAGCACCCAGTACGTAGATTTTTGGAATGAGATCCTGGTTCCGAAATTCGTCAAGTACAAGCACATCTTGGTTGATGGGTTGACTCACCACAGTGAGGCGATTTTTCCGTCATTGCCGGTCAAGGAAGGCGATAGCGTTCTCGATGTTGGATGTGGTTTTGGCGATACCGCTATCAAGCTCGCACAGCGAGTAGGCAAGAATGGCAAGGTCGTTGGTTTGGATTGCTGCGAAGCCTTTCTGGAGTACGGTCGAAAGGATGCGGCAAATCAGGGTTTGCGGAATATTTCGTTCGTCAATGGTGATGCGATGCTCGATCTGTTCGAGCCCGAGTATGATTTCGTATTTTCGCGCTTCGGTACGATGTTTTTTGCAAATCCGGTGGCAGGACTGCGAAATATGCGAAAGGCGCTGAAACCGGGCGGGGTTATGACGCACATTGTTTGGCGGACGCGCGCGGATAATCCCTGGCTTAGTATGGCCAAGGACGTCGTCCTAAAGTTTCTACCGCCGCCCGGTGAGGATGCTCTCACTTGCGGCCCCGGACCATTTTCGATGGCAGACGAGCCAATGGTCACCAAGATGATGGAGATCGCTGGTTACAGTGACATCACCTTCAAAAGAGTCGACGCTCCCGTGCTGGTCGGGAAAACCGTCGACGACGCCGTAAATTTCCAACTTGCCATCGGCCCGGCTGGCGAAGTGTTCAGAGAAGCCGGCAAAGAGGCCGAGGCGAAGCGAGGGCAAATTGAAGCCGCATTGGCAGAGGCTATCAATTCTCAGAAGAAAGGTGTCGACGGAATCGTGATGGATTCATCTTCCTGGGTTATATCAGGCAAGAATCCAGCTTAGAGCTGGTGACTGGTGTAGCAACAAGTGCGGAATTTACTTACTCAGCACATGGGCGCGACGGCAAACTGCGAAGCTGAACCGACTCCAGTGAAGACGGTCCAAACAAGGACGCACCGGCAATCGTCAATGCAGGGATGATGGGTGACCGTGCATCTGTTATTTTCTCGTCCCCGGAGGAAATTAGCCGGTTCATCGTTCGGAAATGCTGATTTGGACGTGTCCGCCAACAGTGGGCACCCCAGGATCATCGGAGTTGCACGGGCGACGCAGCCTGCCTTTATCATCCACTTTTATTTCAACGATCACGGAAATGAATTTGCCAAGTGAGCGAACATTTCGATTAACGCTGAAATATGAAAAGCCTCAGGCCTTGGCCGGATTGGCAGCGCTAGCCGACTTCGAGTTGATGCGATGCATGTTCACAGTCGCGACTCACAGGCGGCGGACATTACGAGCGGAATATCTGCTTTCAGGGGTAGGGGCACCCGAAGTTAGCGCCTGCGTCAATGATGGAGGTTGACGACGACGATGCGCCAGCCGTTCTCGAGTTGGTCGATTCGGGTCAGTGACAATGGATCAATGACAAATCTAAGCGCGCTGTCGGGTGCAATATCAAGAGCGATTGCAAGAGTAGCGCGGATGGTTCCTGAGTGCACGACGAGGACGACATCGCCGGCGGGCAGTGCCGCTAATCCTTCGGCCACGCGGGCGATCTGATCAACAAAGCTCTCTCCTCCGGGCGGCCGATTGGCTGCTGGTGAGCGCCAAAAATCTACATGTATGACGCCCATTTCAGCGGCCAGATCGTCGTGACGCCGTCCTGTCCATGTGCCAAAGTTCTGTTCGCGGAATGCTGGTTCTTTGATAGGCGTTAGCCCCAGGGCCAACGCTGTGTCCCAGGCGCGCCGCGCAGGACTGCAAAGTACTGGAGCCAACACGGGTAGTTCCGCTCGCAGGGAAGCGAAGCTTGCGATGTCACTTGTGTCAGCGGGCGCGTCAGGATCGTGAATGATGCCGCGCGGTCCATCGACCGGCGCGTGACGAATGAGCCAGAGATGTGTCTCGCCGCTCATCCCAGACGGCTAGCGAGTAGGAGTAGTATCGCGGTCTCGCCGATTTGCTCGGCGCTACCGAGCACATCACCGGTCTGCCCCCCGATTTGCCGCATAGCGAGTAGGGCCATCCCGGCGGCGGCCGCTATCGCCATAAGCGCTGCGCCGATCGCCTCCTCCCAGGGCAAGACAAAAAGGCCAATGACAAGCGCTAGCGTAGCAGCCGTGGCCGCGGTTGCTGCATCGGGTCTGCCTGCCGTTGCAGCGAGTCCTTCCTTGCGTGCGTAGGGTAGAGTCATCGCCATGAATGGTAATACGCCTCGCGAAAGAGTATGGGCCGCCACCAGGCTTGGCAGGACAACGCTCTTCGGCAGCGCGGCCAGTGCCGATAGCTTTGCGAAAAAACTCACTACAAGAATCAGCGCACCAAAGGTTCCAAGCCGGCTGTCAAGCATGATTTCGAGCTTGGTCGCTTTGTCACGGCCTCCGCCAAAACCATCTGCAACGTCCGCGAGTCCGTCCTCATGGAGAGCGCCGGTTAAAAGAGCACTCGCTGCGAGGGCAAGCGCTGCGGCAGCCAAATTCGGTAAGCCAATAATTACAAACCCAAGGTTGACGAGGCCTGCTACCATTCCGATAGCGGCGCCGATCAAGGGGAAGGCGCGCTGTGCACGCGCAAAATTAAGGGGGGTTGCTCCACCCGGATGCGACATCGGCACGCGCGTAAGGAATGCAGTGGCGGTGCGCAAATCGTCGAGCCAATCTTTTGTGTTAGAGAACATGTCTGCGCGCTGGCCATTCGGCGGTAGAATCGCATGCAATTCCGCAGTCTAAACGATATACGTGATTTCTGCCGGAATTTGCCAAGCGGCGACGCAAGCGCGGCAGAAACGGCCATTGCGCGGCAAGCCAAGCTCACTAAGCCACCGGGAAGCCTTGGACGTCTCGAAGAACTTGCAGCCTGGATGGCGCGTTGGCAGCGGCGCGCCGTGCCAACTCTTGAACGGGTCACGGTAGCGGTGTTTGCCGGCAATCATGGTGTGGCATGTTACGGGGTTTCAGCTTATCCGCAGGCCGTCACTGCCCAGATGGTGGCAAATTTTTCGACGGGTGGAGCAGCAATCAATCAGCTTGCCAAGCTGGCTGGCGCCGAGCTGAGGGTAATACCAGTCGATCTCGATCGGCCGACGTGCGATTTCACCATCACACCGGCTATGAGCACCGAAGAGTTTCTTACTGCGGTCGATATCGGATATCGAACGGTGCCGCTTGATTGCGACCTTCTCGCAATTGGGGAAATGGGCATTGCGAACACGACAAGCGCGTCCGCTCTGTGCGCAGCGCTTCTGGGCGGCGACCCCGTCCGCTGGATTGGCCGCGGAACCGGTGTAGATGACGCCGGATTGAAGCGCAAAGGCACTACCATCGTGGCGGCACTTCGCCGACATGAAAAGATCACCAACGACCCTTTAGCTGTGGCGGTAGCGTTGGGCGGACGCGAACTCGCCGCTCTGGCCGGAGCAACGCTTGCGGCTCGACAGCAAGGCATTCCGGTGCTGCTTGATGGGTTCGTCACAACCGCGGCGGTGCTGCCGCTTATGCGCCTCGATCCCACGGTTCTTGACCATTGTCGGGCCGCGCATGTATCGGCCGAGGCCGGGCATCGACTCTTGCTCCGGGAACTGGGACTTCATCCGCTCCTCAATCTCGATCTGCGCCTCGGGGAAGCCTCCGGTGGGGCCATTGCTATTCTGCTGATCCGGGCCGCGCTTGCATGTCACGGTGGAATGGCGACATTCTCAGAAGCCGGCGTTGACACGAAGGAATGATGGTCGCACGAACATACCTGATGTCCGCTTTGCTGCCGGTTCAATCGGTCGACGCAACACCTGCGTAACGCTCACCAAACGCTCGTCTAATTGCTTTCAAGATCCCCGGCTGCCACCGATACCAAAACTCCGGTTTCTCGGCCGCAGTTAGGCCTCGCCGACATTTTCCGCTCATCAGCTACACACTCTCTACCTCATCTGTTCTGGATAGGTGTTGCGTCGACCGGTTGAGACCACCACCCAACGCGGACGTAGGACAGCGGCACAGCTGCTGGCTAAAAATCAGCCATCTCGGCGGCAAACCGCTTTGCCTGTCGCGTTCTCACTTCCGAAAGGACGCCGGCGCAGGCCACGAATCCTTCAGCGCCGGGAGGCATCCCGAGCATTCCGCACAGCGCGCGATTCTCCTGATCGATTTGCTCGGCCTTGAGTTGCTCGGCCTTTGCTCGCGTTGCAGGGCTGGACAGGACGGCAGCGAGAACGATCACCACCCCGGCGATCACGATGAGTGGCATCCAGGTCCACACGGATCGCGTTGCGGTGTCGGCTTGAGCGCTGCCGAGAGCGGACATTCTTGTGTTCATGGGGCTGCGCCTTCGATTAGTTGCGGCCCGTCCATCTAGCCTCTTTACCTCGCACAGATAATCGGCGATGAACGCGAAACACTCATGAAATAAATTCACGAATGATCAAAACACCGAGTGAAATGGCAATCTTTGTGAGGGTCGTCGAGCGCGGAAGTTTCGCCGCCGCGGCCCAGGACGTTGGCCTTTCCGCATCCGCGGTCTCGAAGCTCATTTCACGTCTGGAGAGCAGGCTCGGCGTGCGCCTGATCAATCGCACTACGCGGCGGCTGGCACTCACGGCGGAAGGCGCAACCTACCTGAAGCGTTCGCAGGACATCTTGGCAGCCATTGAGATGGTTGAATTCGAGCTCGCCTCGGCGCGAACGTCAGCGCGCGGTCATCTCCGTGTGCATGCGCCCCCGGTCATGATCGGAGACCATTTTGCTTCCGCATTGCCGGACTTCCTGGCTCGCTATCCGCGCATGACCGTCGAGTTTCTAGTCGCGAACCGCGTTGTGGATCTCGTTGCGGAAAATGTCGACATTGCGATGCGGACAGGAGAACTCCCTGAACTCCTCGCTTGTTGCCAGCAAGATCATCGACCTGACACAGATTGTGTGTGCGAGCCCTGACTATCTCGCTCGGCATGGCCGTCCCATGAGTCCTGCCGATCTTGGGCAGCATTGCTGTCTGACTCTCAGCAGCGATCCGTCGCAGGCAACGTGGCACTTTGACGACGGCGGAAATCGGATAGCCGTGCAGGTTAACGGCCCGGTCAAAGCCGACAGCTCGGATGTGCTTGTAAGGTTCGCAGTGGAAGGGGTGGGAATTGTCCGCTTGGGCGAGCTCGCCCTTGCCAGAGAACTCACAAATGGCTCGCTGGTGCCGCTGCTGCAGGACGTGCAGATTCAGGAAGGCTATCCGCTTTGGGCCGTCATGCCTCCGGGCCGGCAGCGATCTCCCAAGGTGAAAGTCTTCCTGGAATTCCTGGCGGAAACCCTGGGCCGTTCTCGATGGCGCACCACCTTGGCAGCTGCGAAAAGACAAGGGAATCTGGATGCTTATAAAGATACAAAGCCAGTAGACCGGTGAATGTCCGCTTCCGGCTGCCGGTTCAATCGGTCGACGCAACACTCCTTAGCCTGAAGGGGAAAGATAGAGTGTATGCCGATACGTCGACGATATTTTCGAGGCTTCGCTGCGGCAGCGAAAACAGGGACTTTGGGATCGCTGGCAGCGTGCGCGATACCTTGGGATTCAAAGCCCAGCAGAAAGAATGAGATAGAGTGTTGCGTCGACCGGTTGAGACCACCGGATAAAGATGGGGTAATCGGCCGGCGTCTTGTGGATAGCTAAAAGATTTTGGGTGCTGCGCTTCAGGCTGATGGTGAAACGAGGTCACCGTGGTACGGGCCTCAAGCATCAGAAGGAGAAGCGGGCATCCTGCTCAATCCCCACCCCCTTCCGATCAAGTGGCTTTTAATGCCGATAGTTGCTCGGTGTCGAAGCGGGCTCTCAATTTGGAAATAGCGTCGGCATCCGGGGGGCCGTGGCGCGTCACCAGTTTCACAAGTTCTTCAAAATATTGCTCGTGACCGGGTGGCGATACGGTCATGATCATCCGTGCCGGCTTGTCGCTTGCGTTGGCGATGTTGTGAGGCACGCCCGGCGGAATGAACACGTAGGTTCCCGGGCTTGGCGTGAACCAGTTGGTCGCCCACCTGCCACTCGCACTCGCCTTCAAGGACGTAGAAGGTTTCTTCCTGCACGCGATGAACGTGGCGTCCGGTGGAAAACCCGGCCGGTAATGTCCAATCAAACATGGACGTGTGCTTCGTATCCTGGCCGGTCACAAGGAATACCAAGGGCTTTCCCGCCAACGTGACCTCCTTGCCCTCGCCAGGCATTCGAACGACTGCCTTTGCGCTCATGATATCCTCCCTGGGGTTTCACAGTGCGCTTTGACCGCGGCAATGTGATCCCTCGCGCGCCCAAGGTCGTGAAATCGCTGCGAAAAAGTTGCAAAATGTTTCCGAATGAAACCGCTTGACCCATGGCGATGATCTACGAATTTGGCCCGTTCCGGCTCGACGCGGACGCGGAAATACTGTTTCGCGGCGCCGAGCCGATCGTGCTGGGCCAACGCGCGGTTGCGCTGCTGCGACTGCTTCTCGAGCGGGCGGCGTCCCGGTTTCCAAAGATGCGCTGATCGAAGCCGCCTGGCCGGGACTGGCGATCGAGGACAGCAATCTGACGGTTCAGATCGCAGCCTTGCGCCGGGTCTTTGACGAAGCCGGCGGAGACGGACTTGGATCGAGACATTGCCGCGTCGCGGCTACCGCTATGTCGGCCCCACGGTCGTCACGGACAGGTCGTCCGCCGAGGCAAGCCCGCAGACCTCGCCGCTCGCGTTGCCCGACAAGCCGTCCGTCGCGGTGCTTCCGTTCACAAATTTGAGCGGCGATCCCGAACAGGAGTATTTCGCCGACGGCATGGTCGAAGACATCATCGCCGGACTGTCACGCATCAAATGGCTGTTCGTGATCGCGCGCAATTCGAGCTTCACCTACAAAGGGACGGCCGTCGACGTGAAGCGCGTCGGTCGCGAACTCGGCGTGCGCTACCTGCTCCAAGGAAGCGTCCGTAAGGACGGCAGTCGTGTCCGCATCTCCGCCCAGATGATCGAGGCCGGAGACCGGAGGCCATTTGTGGACCGAGCGCTTCGACCGTCCGCTCGATGACATTTTCGCGCTTCAAGACGAGATCGCCCTGAACGTCGTCGGCGCCATCGAGCCGAGCCTGCGTCGAGCCGAAGTCGAGCGCGTCAAGCGCAAGCGGCCGGATAGCCTCGATGCCTATGACCTTGTCTTGCAGGCTCAGCCCGACGTCTATTCCGGGATGCCGGCGCAAGTGACAAAGGCGCTGGTGCTTCTGGAACGCGCCCTCGCGCTCGATCCCACTTATGCGCTGGCGCACGCGTTTGCCGCGATGTGCCATCATTGCCTGTTCCTGCGCGGCGGGCTGCATGAAGAGGAGCGAGCGGCCTCGATCCGCCACGCTCAGGCTGCCATCGCGCACGGTCAGGACGATGCGCTCGCCCTGACATTTGCCGGATTTTCCATCGGCATGGACGGACACGATCATGCCGCCGCATTCGCTGCACTCGAGGCAGCGCTCGCCGTCAGTCCCTCATCGGCCCTCACCTATATCCTTGGCAGCGTCATTTTCGGATGGACCGGAGAAGCCGAGCGCGCGATCGAATGGGGCGAGCGTGGCGATGCGCCTAAGCCCGTTCGATCCCTGGGCCTTGGTCCGCTTTCCACGCGCTCGACACTCGGGCATTTCCACCTCGGCCGCTACGAGGAGGCGGCCAAGGCCGCCCATAAGGCCGTCCAATCCAATCCGGCCCACAGCATCTCCTATATGCTGCTGGCGGCATCGCTCGCGAAACTCGGACGGCTCGAAGAAGCCAAAGCCGCCGCGGCGAGGGTTTTGGAATTGCAGCCTGCATTCCGTTTCCGGCAGCAGTTCGCCGGGGTCGATTGCGCGCCTGCACTTGCCGCCGCTCTGGGCGAGGCGCTCCGCGCTACGGGGCTGCCGGAGTAACGCCTATCGTCGTGCAAATGTCGCTATTGGCATCACTGGCGACGTTTGGATGAAGCAGGTTTGGCCTTCATCGCATGACGTAGCGGGAAACGCCGCTTGGATTTAAGCCGACGCGGGTTCTTCGCGGTCCTTGACGATCGTTACGATCAAATATTGGCAGCGCGGACATTCAAAGATGCGCCGATCACAGCCCGGCTCGTCAGGCTCAATGGACGTCAGCCACATGTCCGTGTCGCTAACTTCGCAACTCGGACGAGGGGTCGCATTCAAATGAAAACTGGTTTGTACGCCCGCAAGTCAGCCACCCATTGGCCCTGTGATCTAAATTCAGCATCGAATTCAGTTCCATAACAAACGAGTGATCGGAGTGGTCCGACCGGATTAAAAATTTTAAATGCGCCGGACAGATCGCCGTAATGTAAACGGCTTATCTAGAGTAGTGGGCTTCGCTCCGGAGTGCGCCTATGAACTCCACGCACAGATTTTTGAAAAGAACGCCCGGGTCGGGCTACGTTGCGGACAAAAAAGAAATGTCATGGGGACGAGTCTTATACCGGTCGGCAGCAACGCTTGCCGGGCTGATTGTCGCGCTGACTGCGGTAAACTATTTCTACAATGTTAGTCACGACAGGCCGCTAATTCCTCTCATCCCTTTGCTGTTTGCGGGTCTAGTTTGGCTGATCGGTTGGGGGCTCCGTTAGTTCTCGACGATCGCTGAAAGCGGGGACACTATTCAGCTCCCATGACGCATCCGTTCTTCACCGTCGGTCATTCGACGCGCCCGCTCGACGAATTTGTCGAGCTGCTGCAGGCTGCCGACGTTACATTCGTCGCGGATGTCCGAACCGTTCCGCGTTCACGCACGAATCCTCAGTACAATCGCGACGTGCTGCCGCAAAGCCTGGCGACATTCAATATCCAGTATACCCATTTGGCGGCGCTTGGCGGGTTGCGCGGGCGGCAACGCGACATCGCGCCGGAGGTCAACGCATACTGGACGAACGAGAGCTTCCACAACTACGCCGACTACGCCATGAGCGCGAGTTTCCGTGACGGCTTTGCCCGCCTGCGCGAGCTGGGCCAGGCGCAACGCTGCGCCATCATGTGCGCCGAAGCGGTGTGGTGGCGCTGTCATCGGCGGATCATTGCCGACTACCTCATCGCCGGAGGCGACGCGGTCTTCCATATTCTTGGGTCAAAGCACATCGAACCGGCGCGAATGACCGAAGCGGCGCAGGTCCAACCGTCGGGCTCGCTCGCTTATCCGGCTTAGCGGACGCATTAGTCTGATTGCGCTAGAAAAAATCGCGGCGTTAACCGGACTTTGACGGGCCGCATTTTCCATTTACGAGGATGTCCGCGTTTTCCCTGTTAGCAGGGATTATGCCTACAGAGACCGGTTCGAAAGTGACTGTGTGCGCCACCATCCTGCTTCGCGTTGCGCGGGCTTAATGCATCCGCCGGTCGCCCCGGCGCATTGGCCCTAGGTCCAATTCGATTGGAGCCCGTATTGAGTCAAGGTCTGGGCCGGCTGAAGGCAACAAATACGGAGAATGAGATGCTATTCGATGGAGGCTACACTTATTCAAATTTCTTAATGAATGTCCTGGGCATTTTCGCCTTTGTCGTCTGGTTCTGGCTGCTCGTTGTCATCTACGGCGACCTGTTCAGACGTCACGATATTTCCGGTTGGGGCAAGGCCCTGTGGGTGATCGGGCTGGTCGTATTCTCATATCTCGGCATTCTCGCCTATCTGATTACGCAAGGAAGAGGGATGGCCGAGCGCAATGCCCAACAAGCGCAGCAGGCGCGGGAGGAGCTGCGGCGGGTGGTTGGTTTTAGCGTGGCGGACGAAATTTCGAAGCTCGATCAACTCAAGAAATCAGGCACGATAACCGACGCCGAATTCCAGCGTCTTCGCGCCAAACTGGTCTAGCCAATATGCGCTCGACAATGTTGACCTCGCATCGCGCCATAAAATCGGGAATGGCCGCGCTGGCACTGGCGAGCGTGCTCGCCTGGATGCCGGCGACGGCCGAAGCGGCCACCGGTTCGATCCGCATCACGATCAGCAGAGCACAGTTCATCGTTGGCGGTGGCAGCGGCACGTTGCATTTCAAAGGCGCGCGCTATCCGCTGCGGGTGGGAGGTGTGAGCATCGGTCCCTTTGGGGCGGCACAGGCAGACCTGGTTGGCCGCGCCTACAACTTGCAAAGCGCAGCAAATATTCACGGCAGCTATTCGACGATCCCCGAAAAGGGGCGGCCAGGAACATTTCGGCTGCGGAATTGGCAAGGCGTCGTTTTGGAATTGCGCGGGCGACGGGGCGTCAACCCGTCCGTTGATCTGAACGGATTGCAGATCTTCTTGCGCTAGTTTTCCAAGATCCGGGCAGAGACCTAAGGCTGGGCTTTGTCACCGGCACCTATTGATGAGGACCCGACGCGGGCCCCACGGCCCACGGACAACACGCCGGACAACACATCCGCCTCCGTAAAATCCTGGCGCCACGACGAAACGTGGTCCGCCCCATCCCCAGCCGCGACGCCATCCCCATCCCGGTCCCCAAGCAGGTCCCCATCCGACTTGCCATCCTGGGGCCCATCCACCGCTCCAGCCCCAGCCACCACCATGCCAACCACCGTGCCAGCCGCCACGCCAAGCAGAGGCGGGGGTCGGCGACAGGCTGGCCACGCTCAGCGTACTCACTGCAATGATGACAAGTGCGAATTTGCGTAACATGGCGGTCTCCTGAGCGTGTTGGCTCCGATCTCCGCAATCGGAGCGAGGGACGGGCACTTTGCCTGCCACCTTAGCCCCTGCGCTGGCATCGATTGCATTGGCCTCTGGTCCAATGTGTCGGCGTTGTCGCCTTTGCTAATGTATGTCTGTTACGGGCGCGTGGGTTTTGGCGCGCCTCCATTTTCAGGAACGGCAAGTCAATAGTAGGCAGGGGAGTTTGCATGACGCATGTCCGAATCGCTGCGACCGCGATATTTGTATTTTCCTTACTGATGGTGACAGGATTTCCCGTGCTCGCCGCCCCCGCGAAATGCAATGCGGAATTGCGAAAGTGCAACAGTCATTGCAATCTCGTTTATGAAAGCAAACAGGCCCTTCGCACCTGTCGCAACCGCTGCAAAGACAGTTTCTACGTCTGCAAGGCGCGGCCCAGCTAATTCGTTGCACATGTAACCGGGCGTGACGCGCTTTAGCGCGTCAGCAAATCGCGAGCTTTTCGCGGAATTACCATTTGTGGCGCGAGCATGTTTGGCACGCGCGGAAATCATTGCGTTTTCGCTGACCGTGGAGATAGGACCTTAGGGCAGGGTCGCGATTGGTGCGGCAGGAGGGTGCGACAACGTTGCCGGCAAGATTACGTATTTGCAATCGAGCCGAAAGGCGGCCGTAAGGTGCGGCTCCCTAATTAGTCCCGCTAATGCTCTGGACAGATCAGAGCTATTAATCCCCAGCGGAGGCTATGACATGAATCAAATAATTCCTGCCAGACCGGGACGCAAAGCTTCGCGCCGGCTGGCACTTCTCGCATCAGCTGCCGGCATTGCAATCGCGGTGGTTGCCGGCGGGGCATCAGGCTTCAGCACCCCGAACCTTCCCGTCGCGATTACGACTGCGCATGCCGATACCATGCAACGGTCAACGGGTTTTGCCGACATTGTTGAGAAGGTGAAGCCCGCTGTGATTTCGGTCCGGGTCAAAGTCGATGCGACGGCAAAAATGACGAGCATGAACGACAATGACGAGGCCAGTCCGATGCAGCCCGGCGCGCCGCTCGAAAAGTTCTTCGAGCAATTTGGTGGCCGTGGCATGCCAAAGGGATTCCCGCAGGGCAAGCGCGCCGTAACCGGCGAAGGCTCCGGATTCTTTATCTCGGCCGATGGCTATGCCGTAACGAACAATCACGTCGTGGATCATGCCAAGACCGTACAGGTCACCATGGACGATGGCTCGGTTTACGACGCGAAAGTCGTCGGGTCCGATTCAAAGACCGACCTCGCTCTGATCAAGGTCGACGCCAACAAAAGCTTCCCTTTCGTCAAGTTCGCCGACCGCGATCCGCGCGTCGGAGACTGGGTTGTAGCCGTCGGAAACCCCTTCGGGCTCGGCGGCACCGTTACGGCCGGTATCGTATCCGCGCGCGGGCGCGACATCGGGTCAGGCCCCTACGATGACTACATTCAAATCGACGCACCCATCAATAAGGGTAACTCAGGTGGCCCGGCCTTCAACATGGATGGCGAAGTCATCGGTGTGAATACCGCGATCTTTTCCCCCTCCGGCGGATCGGTCGGAATTGGCTTCGATATTCCGGCCGCGACCGCCAAGATGGTGGTCGCCCAGCTCAAGGAGCACGGCCGCATGGATCGCGCCTGGTTGGGCGTTCAGATTCAGCCGGTCACGGCTGAGATTGCCGACAGCCTTGGCCTGAAAAAGGCCGAAGGTGCGATTGTTGCGCAACCGCAAGCCGACAGCCCCGCGAGCAAAGCGGGCATTGTCGTCGGCGACGTGATCACCGAAATCGACGGCGCATCGATCAAGGACTCGCGCGAGCTCGCTCGCAAGATCGGGATGACGGCGCCCGGCACCAAGATCAAGGTGACGTTGGTTCGTAAGGGAGAAATCAAGACCCTTGCTCTGACTCTCGGCAAGATGCCGAATGAGCAGCAGGCAAAAGCCGACACCAACGACAACACATCGGCGGGTGACACCCCGCGGCTTGGGCTCAATCTCGCCCCCGCCAAGGACGTTGCCGGTTCCGGTGATCAAGGTGTCGCGGTGGTCGGCGTCGACCCCAATGGCCCTGCCGCCGAACGCGGCATCAAGACCGGTGACGTGATCCTCGATGTCGCCGGCAAGGCGGTCGCAAATACTGCCGAAGTCCGCAAGGCTCTCAGTGACGCGCGTACCGCAGGCAAGAACACCGTCCTGCTGCGGGTGAAGACCGCAGAAGCGACGAGGTTCGTTGCGCTGCCAATCAAAAAGGCCTGAAAAAAGTAGCTGTTTCGTCTGCGTGTAGCGTTTGTCGGACGAAACAAACTCGGGGGACGGGCATAACCCGTCCCCTGATCTTTTGGGCTCGGTATTGATGGCGAATTGTCGCGCGCTGGGGTTAGCGTGGCTTTCGTTCGTGTCCGGACAACAGGAGTGCGATCCATTCAGTCGATTTGTGCTGCTCACAAATCGTCAGAATCGCAATCATGATGGGAAGGCCGATAAATGCACCCGCAATCCCCCACAAGAAGCTCCAGAAAAATACCGCGAGTAAAACGATGAAAGGCGACATCGACAATGCGGCGCCTGCAATGCGCGGCTCAAGATAACTTCCAATGAAGAACTGGATAAAATTCAGGCCCGCGAACACAACAAAGCAGGCCTCCCATGATCCCGATTGGACAAGCACAAACAGCGTTGGAAAAACCGTGGCGATAAGCGGGCCGATAAACGGGATATAGTTCAAAACGAAGGCAATGACGCCCCAGGCGGTCGCCAGTTCGATGCCTGCAACGAGCGCAAAGCTCCAAACCACGACGCCGGTTAAAAGGCTCATCGTGGTCCGCACGACCATGTACTTTTGAAACTTCTCTGCAATCTCTTCCGCGCCAATCAAAAGGGATCGTCGCAGCGAGGCGCTATGCAGGCGTTCGATATTTTTTCGCGCGATATCGACCTCGAGCAATCCGAGCACAATAAACGCGAAGGCAATCACGAAGAAGGATACGAGGCCGTAGCCTCTGCCGCCGACCTCCCGAACAGCGCTAATGATCCATCCGGGGCTGTAGTTGTCGGCCACCAGGGTGGCGATTGATATGCCGTGACCGTCAAGCCATTCGGTGGCTTGCGAATAGAGCGTTTGGAGACGATCGGTGTTGTTGATCGCCCATTGGACCACCAGCCCGAATCCCCAAACCACCAGGAACACCAGGATCGCAAGAATGGCGATGGTCACAACGATCGTGACGACGACGGCCAGAAGTTTTGTAGTTCGCTTCTGAAGTACGCTCTGAAGCGGCCACGCTATGGCGACTGTGAACAGAGCGAATGTCACCGGCGCGATGATTGCGCGCGAAAAATAAAGAGCAGCCAGAACAACAACAGAGGTCAAGAGCAAAAGAGATACTCGTACGACGCTGTCGTTCTTCATTGGCGGACATCCGAGATGAAAAGATCAGATCTCTTCATCGTCGATCTGAGGGAATTCGACCGACGGGAGCGTCGTGCGGAATAGAAGCCAAAGGCTGAAAACGAGAACGGTGACCTCAACGAACATAGTGAGGAGAAGAGCCAGCAAGCCCGCTATGTCAGCCGCCGATACCCAACTCGCCGGGCCTGCTGTGGTCTGGATAACCGGAACGCCTGCCTGTGGTGTGCGGAGAAAATAGATCAGAAGCTGCGTCACCTCGAAAAACATGACCAGCATCGACAACATGATTCCGAACGTGCTCACCTTAACACCGATCCACACCGTTTTCTGTACAGCCGCTCTCACTGGACGTCGTTTTGGATCGGACATACGGGCAGCAAGGCGCGTGTAACGAAATGACCATAGTGCCGTAAACGCGAGCACCAAAAGTCCGGCGATCGACAGATATTCAATCAAGGGAAAGCCAGCGCGGGTGCCAGGTGCAGGATTGCGGCCAAATGCGAATGCATAGATGATCAGCGCCAGCGGGACAGAGCCGACGGCAATCTGCATCCAGAACCCGAGCCATCCGAGGTTCGAAAATGACTGGGCAAGGCTGTCATTTCGGGACGGCCGGAAGGCTTTTTGAAATACCCGAAACACGTCCAAATTTCCTCAACGTACGAGCGCCGCTATGTTACAGGATAGCGCAACCAAGTGTCGTTGGCCTTTGGGGCAATCGTTTCCTGCCGGCGAATGCCACTAGCGTGTTGGCCCATATTTTGATTTGGAGCCTGTAAGTGGCCGAGCCGGATCCAGGACAACCTGAAACTCACAACTTTCCGACAATGGGTGAAGTAGGCCGCAGCTTGCTGTCCAGGGTTTTCGGCTGGTTGACCAGGGCAATATGGATTTTGTGCCAGGTTTTGCTCATCGCCTGGGGCACCCTGGTCATCTATTTTTCGAACCTGCCATGGGCCGAGGCGCGGCTTGCCTTGGCGGCTTGCTTTGCGCTCGCTTCGATTTGGCTGCTTTGGCTGTCGCGACGGCGGCGGGCATTCACTGCTTTCATTGTATTATTTGTTGGCGTGTTCGCGTGGTGGATATCGATTTTGCCATCGCACCATCGGCCGTGGCGGCCGGAAGTCGCGGTCATGCCGCGCGCAACGATCGACGGCGACCGCGTGCGTATCACCGGGGTCCGGGATTTCGACTACCGTACCCGGAATGACTTTACCGTTCACTATGAAGAGCGTGAGGTGCAACTATCGCACCTGACCGGACTTGATTTCTTCGTGTCGTACTGGGCCGAAGGCCCGGTAGCGCATACATTCGTGAGCTTCATCTTTGACAACGCTCCGCCGTTGAGTATCTCCATCGAGACACGCCCGGAAGTAGGGCGAAGGCTTTGATCCTATCGCTTCTCTCTTCAAGCAGTTCGAGTTGATCTACGTGGTGGGGAACGAACGCGATCTTGTCCGCGTGCGCACCAACTATCGCAAAGAAACGGTTTATCTCTATCGTCTCAACTCGCCCGTCGAAAACGTGCGGAAACTGCTGCTGGTTTACCTGGAGCGCATCAACGAACTCGCCGATCGACCGGAGTTCTATCATCTGCTGACCAACAGCTGCACGATCAACATCATACGGTATGCAAATGCCGCCGGCCGAACCGGCCAGTTCAACATTCGCCATCTGCTCAACGGGCTTCATCGACAGCTACCTCTATCATTCGGGTCGGGTGGATACGACGTTGCCGTTCGAAGAACTGCGGCGGAGTTCCCTCATCAATGACGTCGCGCAGGCGGCCGATGATGCGCCTGATTTTTCCGATCGCATTCGTGCATCTTTGCCGACCGCTCGTTGAGGCACAATTTGCCGGCTGCCTTTGTGAGGCGGATTGAATGATGCTTGAAAGCCGCAAAAATGGCCGCCGCGTGCTTGCGTTTCTCGCGTTGATGGCGGCCTCGCTCGTCGGCCTGCTGTTATTGCCGTCGATCAGCCAAGACCAGAATTATCACGACTTCGCCGATCAACGAACCATCCTTGGCATCCCACATTTCTGGAATGTCGTTTCAAATTTGCCGTTCATTGCGGTCGGAGTGGCGGGCGATCCGGCGCATCTCGTCGAGATCCGGCGATCTTCGTGCTTTTCTTAGGGATCTTACTGACCGGCTTTGGTTCTTCCTACTACCACCTTAATCCAAACGACCACACGCTGTTCTGGGACAGGTTGCCGATGTCAATCAGCTTCATGGCCATTCTTGCGATGGCAGTCGAGGAACGGCTGGACGCGAAGGCAGGGGCCGTTCTGCTGTGGCCGTTGATTGCCATTGGCGTATTCAGCCTCTTGCTGTGGCGCTGGACCGGCGATCTGCGGCTGTATGGCTGGGTGCAGTTCTTTCCCTGCATCGCACTGCCGGTGCTTGTTTCTTCTGTTTCCGCCCAAATACAGTGGCACATCCTATTGGCTCATTGCCGCGGCGCTATATGCGCTTGCAAAACTCTTCGAGTTCTACGACAGCGCAATTTATTCCGTCGGCTCGATATTGAGCGGGCACACACTGAAGCACATGGCCGCAGCCGCCGCTTGTTTCGCGATCCTGAGATATTTCCAGAAGCCGCAACCAATCCGCGTGGCCACTAAAGATTGATCGTCGCCTTATGGCGGCAGTTCGTTGCTGCGTTAGGCCTTGGGTCCAATTGACTTCGGGAGACGCGAGTCGCGAGCTTGCGCGGTTGATTTTCAGTTTGGCGCGAAATAGCGTTCGTGTGGTCGGTGAATACGTTACAGCCGGGGGCTGCTGACGAGATGGCGCTGGATCGTCACACATGGAAGCCGGCCGGCGGATTCGTCTGGCTCTGGATTCTTCTGACGTTCATCTGGTTCGCTGCGAACTCGTCGCTCGCACCCGAATCGATCGCGACCGGCGCGCTGATTGCGGCGGTGCTGGCTTACTTGCTTTCGCGTAAGTCGACCGTGTGGCGGGATGTGCGCTTCTCTCCCGCGCGGCTCTATCACTTCGTGCGGTACACCGGCGTCTTCGCGGTCGAGCTCGTGCGCGCCAACATCAACATGATGCGCTACGTGTTCGCGCCGCGCATCGACATCAATCCCGGAATCGTCGAGATCAAGACCAAGCTGAAAACGCCGGTAGGCCGGCTCGCGCTCGCGAATTCGATCGCGCTGACGCCCGGCTCTCTGGTGATCGACATTGATAAGGACCGCCTGTTCATTCACTGGCTCGATGTGAAGACCACCGATCCCGACGAGGCGACGCGCCAGATCGCCGGGCCGTTCGAGGAGCGCCTGGAGAAGATCTTTGGCTGAAGGCATTCTGATCGTCGCTGCGATCCTGATTTCGCTCGGCGTTCTGTTTGGCGTGGTGCGCCTGGTTCTTGGCCGCACCCTCGTCGACCGCATCGCTGCGGTCGACATGCTGACCGTGGTGTCGATCTCGCTGATTGCGCTGTACGCGCACGTCGCCGGCCGATTCATTTACCTCGACGTGGCCCTGGTTTACGGCGTGCTGAGCTTCCTCGCCGTGCTGGCCGTTGCGCGCTATCTCGAAACGGGGAGTCTAGCGCCATGATCGAGCTCATGGTCTGTCTGCTCTGCGCCAGCATTCTCGTGAGCGGGTTCCTGGCTGTGCGTCTCGGCGAGTCTCATGGCCGCGATGGTGAGTGGCGGTCTTGCGGGCCTGTTTGCGGCTGTCTGCTACGTGGTGCTCGGGGCGCCCGACGTTGCAATGACCGAGGCATCGATTGGCTCCGGCCTGTCGACGCTGATTCTTCTCTATGCGATCCGCCGGACCGCCGGCGCGGAGGAATGAGCATGGCGGAGGTGATCGGCAGCATTCTGATTCTGCTCGGCGCGTTGTTCCATTTTTCAGCCGGCCTCGGCATGCTGCGGATGCCCGACGCCTATACGCGCATGCAGGCAGGCACCAAGGCCTCCACGCTCGGCAACACGTTGATCCTTGCCGGGCTTGCCTTCTATCACCCGGGCTGGACCCTGAAACTCGTGATCCTCATCTACTTCGTGCTGATGACCAATCCGGTGTCTTCGCACGCGCTGGCGCGTGCGGCCCACCGGATCCGGATTCCAATGGCGCGAGAGACGACCGTCGACGCGCTGCGCGATGCCCGAAAGCCTCGGCGAGGCGGCGCATGATCAGGCGCACCAGCATCATCGTCGCCGTCACCCTGTTTGGGCTCGTGTTCGCGAGCCTTGCCGCTAACCACGTCGGGCATCAGTCGCTGCCGCCATTAGCCAAGCGTTATGTGGAGCTTGTCCCACAGGATCTCGGCGCGCCCAACGTCATTACCGGCATTCTTCTGACCTACCGGGCCTTCGACACGCTCGGCGAGGTAGCGGTGCTGTTCATGGTTGCGGCAGGCGTCGGCCTGGTGCTGAGAACGCGGACGCGACGCAACAAGAAGTCACCCGAAAGACAACCTCGGCAGGCCAGCGAGATCGTGCAGACCGGCGCGCAGATTCTGGTGCCGCTGATCGCGATTTTTGCGGCCTATATCATCATGAACGGCCACCTGTCCGCAGGCGGCGGCTTTCAGGGCGGGGCGGTGATCGCGTCGAGCGTGCTGCTCCTGCTGCTCGCTGATCCACAACGGCGGCTCGATCTCGACTTTCTCAGCAGCACCGAGTCGATCGCGGGCGTGCTCTTCGTGCTCGTCGGCGTTGCGGGATTGATCGTCGCCGACGGATTTCTTGACAATCGGGTGCTGCCGCTCGGCGAGTTCGGTGCGTTTTTCAGTGCGGGAGCGATCCCGCTGCTTTCTGTCTTGCTGGGCGTCAAGGTCGGTTGCGAACTCAGCGTCATCATCGACCGGTTTCGGGCCTGAATCTCTTCTCTGACGGAGGCGACCGATGATCTCTACCGTCGTTCTGGCCACCGGCCTCGCCCTGATCCTGATCGGGCTTTGGGGCATGCTAACTCACCGCAATATCCTGCGGATCATCATCTCATTCTCGCTGATCGGCACCGGCACGCATATCGTGATCGTGGCGATCGGTTACGTCGCGAACGGCACTGCGCCAATCATCGATCGCGCCCTCAGTGTGGCTGAAGCACCGTCGCGCGCGGTCGATCCGATTCCCTCGGCGCTGGTCGTGACCGCGATCGTGATCGGGCTCGCCGTCACGGCAGTCATGCTGGCCTATGCGATCCGGCTCTACGACTCGAAGAAGACGCTCTCGATCGACGCTTTCACGGAGTCGAAATGGTGAGCAGCGCCTTTCATCCGCTCAATATCTTTATCGTCGGTTTGGGCGGCGCCTTCCTGATCCCGCTGGTCTACCGTTTCGGCCGCAGGTGGTTGCCCGCAGTGTTTGTGCTTGCGCTTGCTGCCATGACTCTGATCTCGGGCGTCTCCCTGTGGCGGCTTGCGCGGGGAGGGGCGCCGATCGAGATCCTGACCGGTGGCGCTCATCCGCCTTATGCGATCGATTTGCGGATGGGTCTTCCCGAGGCGATCTTCGCTTTCAGCATCAATCTCGTCGCGCTGCTCGGCGTCGGCGCCTTTGTCCGCGGAACATACGGCGCCATGCTGCTCTGCCTTCTGTTGGTCATGGGCATCCAGGGCATGGTCATGACCCGCGACTTGTTCAATCTGTTCGTGTTCCTGGAGATCGTCTCGGTCGCCACCTATGGCCTACTCAGCCTGCAGGATTACGTCTGCCGCGCTTTCGGCGGCGTTCAAATACCTGATGGCGACGGTCCTGGCATCGACCTTCTTCCTGATCGGTACGGTGCTGCTCTACGCCACGACCGGGATTCTCAACATCGACGATCTGATTGTCGCACGCGAAACCATCGTCGGGCCGATCGGCTTCGCCGCGCTGATGTTTCTGCTCGCCTGTCTGCTGCTCGAGCTCAAGCCTTTTCCGGCGAACGGCTGGGGCCTGGACGTTTACGAGACCGCGCGCAGCGACGTCGCGGCACTGATCGCGGGAGGCGTCTCGGCCGGCGTGTTCTTTGCGCTGCTGAAGCTGCTGCCGCTGTTCGACGATCAGCTTGAGCTCATCGCCGCGCTGAGTGCCGTCACGTTCCTGTTCTCGAACCTGATCGGTCTGCAGCAGACCAAAGCGCAACGGCTGCTCGGCTATTCATCGATCGGCCAAATGGGCCTCATGACACTTGCAGCTTGTCTGCTGCACGAACTGCAGGTCGAAAGCTCCGTCCTCTACCTCGTGATCGTAGGCCTGT
>CAVTOP010000001.1:0-369065 GCA_963736275.1 uncultured Alphaproteobacteria bacterium | reverse complement strand
AACCTCGGCAGGCCAGCGAGATCGTGCAGACCGGCGCGCAAATTTTGGTGCCGCTGATCGCGATTTTTGCGGCCTATATCATCATGAACGGCCACCTGTCCGCAGGCGGCGGCTTTCAGGGTGGGGCAGTGATCGCGTCGAGCGTGCTGCTCCTGCTGCTCGCTGATCCACAACGGCGGCTCGATCTCGACTTTCTCAGCAGCACCGAGTTCGATTGCGGGCGTGCTCTTCGTGCTCGTCGGCGTTGCAGGATTGATCGTCGCCGACGGATTTCTGGACAATCGGGTGCTGCCGCTCGGCGAGTTCGGTGCGTTTTTCAGTGCGGGAGCAATCCCGCTGCTTTCTGTCTTGCTGGGCGTCAAGGTCGGTTGCGAACTCAGCGTCATCATCGACCGGTTTCGGGCCTGAATCTCTTCACTGACGGAGGCGACCGATGATCTCTACCGTCGTTCTGGCCACCGGTCTCGCCCTGACCCTGATCGGGCTTTGGGGCATGCTGACTTACCGCAATATCCTGCGGATCATCATCTCATTCTCGCTGATCGGCACCGGCACGCATATCGTGATCGTGGCAATCGGTTACGTCGCGAACGGCACTGCGCCGATCATGGATCGCGCCCTGAGTGTGGCTGAAGCACCGTCGCGTGTGGTCGATCCGATTCCCTCGGCGCTGGTCGTGACCGCGATCGTGATCGGGCTCGCCGTCACGGCAGTCATGCTGGCCTATGCGATCCGGCTCTACGACTCGAAGAAGACGCTCTCGATCGACGCTTTCACGGAGTTGAAATGGTGAGCAGCGCCTTCCATCCGCTCAATATATTCATCGTCGGTTTGGGCGGCGCCTTCCTGATCCCGCTGGTCTACCGTTTCGGGCGCAGGTGGTTGCCCGCAGTGTTTGTGCTTGCGCTTGCTGCAATGACTTTGATTTCGGGCGTCTCCCTGTGGCGGCTTGCGCAGGGAGGTGCGCCGATCGACATCCTGACGGGTGGCGCGCACCCGCCTTATGCGATCGATTTGCGGATGGGTCTTCCCGAGGCGATCTTCGCTTTCAGCATCAATCTCGTCGCGCTGCTCGGCGTCGGCGCGTTTGTCCGCGGAACATATGGCGCCATGCTGCTCTGCCTTCTGTTGGTCATGGGCATCCAAGGCATGGTCATGACCCGCGACTTATTCAATCTGTTCGTGTTCCTGGAGATCGTCTCGGTCGCCACCTATGGCCTGCTCAGCCTGCAGGATTCGTCTGCAGCGCTTTCGGCGGCGTTCAAATACCTGATGGCAACCGTTCTGGCATCGACCTTCTTCCTGATCGGTACGGTCCTGCTGTACGCCACGACCGGGATTCTCAACATCGACGATCTGATTGAGGCGCGCGAAACCATCGTCGGGCCGATCGGCTTCGCCGCGCTGATGTTTCTGCTTGCCTGTCTGCTGCTCGAGCTCAAGCCCTTTCCGGCGAATGGCTGGGGCCTGGACGTTTACGAGACCGCGCGTAGCGACGTTGCGGCACTGATCGCAGGAGGCGTCTCGGCCGGCGTGTTCTTTGCGCTGCTGAAGCTGCTCCCGCTGTTTGACGATCAGCTTGAGCTCATCGCCGCGCTGAGTGCCGTTACGTTCCTGTTCTCGAACCTGATTGGACTCCAGCAGACCAAGGCGCAGCGGCTGCTTGGCTATTCATCGATCGGCCAGATGGGTCTCATGACACTTGCAGCGTGTCTGCTGCACGAACTGCAGGCCGAAAGCTCCATCCTGTACCTCGTGATCGTAGGCCTGTTCGTCAATCATTTGTTCGCCAAGGTCGGGCTGTTTTGGCTGGCGGGCCATGTCAGCGGAAAGCGCCTGCTGGATTGGTCCGCACTGTCCGGAAAACCCGGAGCGGTCCTCCTGTTCGGCATCCTGCTGGCTGCGGTCTCCGGATTTCCACCGTTCCCAGCCTTTTGGGCGAAGTGGCAACTGGTCCTGAGCCTGGCGGCCGGCGAGCGCTACGTTTGGATCGCGATTGTGCTTACCGGCTCGCTACTCGAAGCGGCTTATTTTTTTCGCTGGTTTGGCCAAGTCGTCCATTCATCCGCCAAAGCGGGCAATTCGCGGCGCGAGGTGGCTACACTTCTGCCGGTATTCGCATTGGCCGTGCTGCTGACTCGCGAGTGGCTGTTTTGGCGGCGGTCCTCGCGGGAATTGGCTCGCTGTGGGTGTTCGTGCCACTCGCCGCGGGCCTCGCGCTCTACCCGCTCGAGCGGTCGGGCGGGCGTGTGACCGGTGTGATCGCTCTGGCCGTGATATCGGCCGGCGGTCTGTGGCTCATCCACGATCTGTCCGGCATCAACGCGCTATTCGCGGTTCTTCTGCTCGCGGGTGGCCTGGTCGTGTCGATCGCCTGCCTCGAACGGCGCGACCGCCGTCCGGGCTTTTATCCGCTCCTCGCTGTGATGCTGCTGTCGCTTGCGGCATTGCCGACGACCACCAACAGCCTCGAGTTCTTTTTCATCTGGGAGCTGATTACCCTCTCGTCTTATTTCCTGATCTTGCGGCGGCGCGAGGCTGCGGTTCATGCCTTGCGCTACTTGCTGTTCTCGCTGGTTGCTGCGTTCTTTCTGCTCGTCGGATTTGCGCTGATGCATGCCACTACCGGCAGCATCTCACTCGCGGCATTGCGTGCGACAGGTCCAGAGAATGTGCCCGTCTTCGTGTTGCTGGCGATCGGGCTTCTGATCAAGGCCGGGGCCGTCGGTGTCCACGTTTGGCTGCCGGGTTCCTATGCCGAGGCCGACGACGACGTGTCCGCGCTCTTGTCGGCGGTCGTCAGCAAAGCGCCCATGTTCGGCCTGCTGGTCGGCACCTATCTCGCGATCCGTTCGGAGGTCACGCTCGATCTCGCATATGTCCTCGGATGGATCGCGATATTGACCACGCTCGCGGGTGCCATGCTGGCCGTGCGTCAGGACGACATGAAGCGGATGCTGGCCTATTCGAGCATGAGTTGAAGCTTGGCTACATCATGGCCGCGATCGCGCTGATGAGCCATCTCGGCTGGGTTACCGCGCTCTACCTCGTCGCCAATCATGTGATGGTGAAAGGGATTTTGTTTCTCGCCGCCGCGGCAATCATTCTACGCACCGGCCGGCGGGCCTTGCCCGACCTCGGTGGACTGGCAACGTCGATGCCGCTCACGTTCGCCGCTGCGGCCGTTGCGATTGTCGCGATGTCGGGCCTGCCCCCGCTCGCTGGCTTCGGTGGAAAGTGGCTGCTGCTGAGTGCGATGATTGAGAAGGGCTGGTATGGGCCGGCGATCATGACGCTGCTGGCGACATTCGTGGGCTTTCTCTACATGGCGCGTTTCATCCAGGCGGTCTTTCTCGGGCCACGCAAAGCAGGCTACAGCAGGATTGCTGATGCGCCGGTCGCTCTGCTGATCCCGCAATATCTTCTAATCGCCGGCATTCTCGTGATGTCGTTCTTCCCGAAGCTCCTGATCGAGCCGGTCTCCAGGGCGATCGATCCCCAGTTTGCATCGACGCTCGTATGGCAGGGCATGTCGCTCGAAATGATCTACGGCTACTGGAATCCGGTTCCGGTGATGCTATTCGCCGTTGCGGCGGCGGCTATCTTGTACGGACTGTTCTGGTTGCTGCGAGCAACCGGCTGGCCGAAAGCTCGCGGTCGCTCGCAGCTCAGTATCTACGATACTTGCAAGCAGGCTTCGACGAGGTTGACCCCGCCATGGGCAAGCGAATTCTGGGCGGCGCTCGCAGTTGCTGTTGGCGCGCTCGCCGGCCGGACGAGGCTGCTCTACACAGGCAATGGCCAGACCTACAACCTGTACATCCTGTACTACTTCCTGGCCCTGTACATGGCGGCCGGCGGCCTTCGTCACCTATAGCCCGGATGTGCGGGCTTGCTAGTTTTTCGATTTTGCGCGACCCTAAAAATATTACGGCTGCCAAAGCCTAAGAGACCCATTGCATCAGACCTGTTGCAGCAGAACGTCCAGGTCGACAGACGATTGCTTGCCTATATTCGCCGCGTCGGCGCTTAGGAACGCGTCGGCGGAACGCCGGCCTTCATCGCGCAACATGCATAGAAAATCCCACTCGGCGTTTAATTTGGAAGACGCTCCGAGTGTGGCAAGGAGTGGACTTGCGATAAGATGGATGCGCATGTGAGCCCACTGTGCTCCCTCACTGCTTCCCGGATCCGCGACTTTCCGCAACAGCGCGATCATTCGCAGCTCCTTCAGTAGTGCGGAGTTGAATGAGACCTCGTTCAATCGATCGAGGATGTCGCGCGCAGAACGGGGCGTACCTGGGCGTTCAACGGGATTAACCGCGACAAGGAGCGTGTCTTGCGATTTGCACTCGCGGACGAGCGGGGTAATTGTCGGATTACCGGTGTAGCCGCCATCCCAATAGGCCTCGCCTTCAATTTCGATCGCCTGGAACACCGTCGGCAAGCAGGCAGAAGCAAGGAGCACATCGGGCGTGATCTCGGCGTTGCGAAAGACGCGGCCGCGGCCCGTTCGAACATTGGTCGCGGTTATGAACAATCGGATCGGAGCCCGCGCGACCTGACCAAAGTCGACACATTCGGCGAGAATGTCGCGCAGGGGATTGGCGCCTTGCTGGCCAAAATCGTAAGGCGAGAAGACACGACTCGCCAGGTCAAAGGCCAGGTAAAATGGTGACGTATCCAATGTCCACCGGCCCAGCAGAATATCCAACGGGCTTCGCCTGAGGGGGCTGAATTGTGCGGAGTGCGAAACACGTTTCCAGAAGGCGTCAAGCGCGGCCTTGGCGCCTTCGGGGCCGCCCGCTGTAAAACCAGCGACCAGCACGGCACCATTCATCGCCCCGGCGGAAGTTCCCGAAATTCCATCAATGTGTAGCCACGGCTCCTCCAGGAGACGATCGAGCACGCCCCACGTGAAGGCGCCGTGAGATCCACCACCCTGCAATGCAAGATCTACGAGCACCGGATCTCGGTCGGACCTCGGTTGCTTTGCCATGGCACCTCGCATTCAAAGCTATTTGCTGACGGCGGCGCGCGTTAGCTCGCGGTCGTTTCCTTTCCGCGGAACCAGGCAACATAGAGTGTCGGCAAAAAGACGAGCGTCAGGATTGTCCCGACGAGCAGGCCTCCCATGATGGCGAAGGCCATCGGTCCCCAAAAGACCGTCGGAGCGATCGGAATCATGCCGAGAACCGTCGAGATCGCCGTCAACATGATGGGACGGAAACGTGTGCTGCTCGCGTCGACTGTCGCTTGCCAGACGTCTTTACCCTGACTTCGTTCGGATTCGATTTGCCCGATCAAGATCACGGCGTTTTTGGTGATCATGCCCAGCAGCGCCAAAATACCGAGGATGGCGACGAACCCGAGTGGCCTGCCGGACAGCAACAGGGCGCCCACGACGCCGATCAATCCAAGCGGCCCGACGCTAAGAACGATAAACAGGCGCGAGAAGCTCCGCAGCTGCACCATCAGGACGGTGAACATGATCATCAACATTGCCGGCACGACGGCAATGACCGAGGCCTGTGCCTTAGCGCTGTCCTCCACGATCCCTCCCGTCGACGATCCGATAGGGCCGCTGCAGCGTCTTGGCCAGCTCGGTGACGGACGGCGTCAGTTCGTCAACGACCGTTGCCGGAAGCATACCCGCTCTGACGTCGGCCTGCACCGTAAGTGTCGGGAACGCGATCACGGCGCCAGATCAATGGCTGCTCCTGGTCATAGGTAAACGATGCAAATTGACTGAGCGGCACCGTCCGTCCGTTCGGCAGTGGCACCTGAATCGACCGTAATGTATCGAGCGAAACACGCTCCTCGTCGGTTGCGCGCATGACGACATCGACCAGGTAAATGTCATCGCGAACTTGCGTAATCGCACTCCCGGAGATGACCGTGTTGAGCACGCCCGCGAGCGCCTGCGTGCTTAGCCCAAGCAGGCGCGCCTCGTTCTGGTCGATCTGGATGCGAACCTGCCGGGCCGGCTCGAACCAGTCGAAATTGACGTGCACGACCTGCGGGTTTGCTGCAATGACCTGCGCCAGTTTCAGCGCAATATCGCGCACCCGCGAAATCTCCGGGCCGCTGATCCGGTATTGCACCGGCCATCCGACAGGCGGGCCCAACTCCAGCGTAGAGACACGGCTGATGAGACTGGGGAACTCATTGGCCAGCACATCTTCGAGCTTCTTTCGCAGGCGGTCGCGGGCAGGCACGTCCTTGGCGACCACGACAGCCTGGCTGAAGAAGTTGTTTGGAAGTTGCACGTTAAGCGGCAAATAAAACCGGATTGCACCGCGGCCGACGTTGGTGCTCCAGCGCGCCACGTCCGGATCGTCCTTAAGGACATCGTCAATGCGGCGCGCCACGGTCTCGCTGGCAAAGATCGAGGCATTCTGCGGCAGCGTCAGGTCGACGAGCAGTTCGGGCCGGTCCGAGGATGGAAAGAACTGGTTGGGAATGAGCCGGATCGCGAATATCGACGCGACAAACATTGCGAGCGTGACCGCGAGTGTCAGCCATTTGGCCCGCAGTGCCCAGGTGAGAAACGAGCGGTAGGTACGGAATACCCAGCCGGGCTCCGACGACTTTGCCGCCTTTGGCGGTTTCAAAATTGCGACGCCCAGCAGCGGCGCGAACAGAACGGCGACAAACCAGGATGCGATCAGCGCGATGGTGATAACGGCAAAAAGCGAGAACGTATATTCGCCGGCGCCACTTGCGGCGAAATCCGACGGGTACGAAGCCTGCGATCGTCACCAGCGTGCCGGCAAGCATTGCAAAAGCATAGGTGCGGAAGGCAAATGTCGCGGCGTCTACTTTGTCGTCGCCCGCCGCCAGGCGCGTGAGCATGGCATCGGTAGTCGTCATGGCATCGTCAACCATCAACGCGAGCGCGATGATGAGCGCACCCAACGAGATGCGCTGCATGTCGATATTTGTCATCTGCATGATCGAAAAGACCACGACAAGCGTGAGCGGGTATCGCCGACGCAATCACAAAGCCTGGACGGATACCCAGACTTATGAAACTCGCGGCCAGGATGATCGCGACTGCCTGCCATAGTGACGTCATGAATTCGGAAATCGCGATGTCGACCGTCGCCGCCTGATCGGCCACCAGTTTCGGCTCTACGCCGAGCGGCAAATCCGCCGTGGCTTCGGCAAGAGTCGTCTTGATGTTCTTGCCGAGAGCCAAAATGTCGCCGCCCTCGCGCATGGCGATTGCCAAGCCGATGGCCGGCTGTCCGTTGACGCGAAACAGTGGTTGCGGTGGATCGGCAAAGCCGCGCCGGATCTGCGCAATGTCGCTCAGGCGCAGCATGCGTCCGCCAACTGCAAAATTGACGTTGGCCACATCCTGTTCGGACCGGAACGCTCCCGATACGCGAAGTGACAGCGTTTCATTGCCGGTTTGTATGGTGCCGGCCGGCTGCACGACGTTCTGCGCCTGCAGTGCCGCGATCAAAGCCGAGCGGTCAATGCCAAGGCTGGCCAGCTGCTCCATCGAGAATTCGACAAAGATTCTCTCGTCCTGCGCTCCCAGAATCTCAATTTTCGAGACGTCGGGCACGTGCAGCAGCTTCGAGCGCACGTCCTCGACATAGTCGCGGAGCTCCCGATGAGTGAAACCGTCGGCAGTGAAGCCGTAGATGATCCCGTAGGTGTCACCAAACTCATCATTGAAGCCTCGGTCCGACGACGCCGATCGGCAGCGTATGACGCATGTCGCCGATGCTTTTGCGAACATGGTACCAGATGTCCGGAATTTCCCTGGCGCGTGTGCTGTCCTTGAGGTTGACGAAGATCGTGGTCACGCCGGCGCGTGTGAAACTGCGCAGGAAATCGAGATTTGGCGTTTCCTGCAGCGTGCGTTCGAGTCGTTCGGTGACCTGCTTGAGCATGTCGTCGACGCTGGCGCCGGGCCACGCAGCCTGCACCACCATCGTCTTAATGACGAAAGACGGGTCTTCATTGCGCCCGAGCCGCACGAAGGCGAAAAGCCCCGCCAGCACCGCAATGATCATCAGGTAGACGGTCAGCGATCGGTTCTTGAGCGCCCATTCCGAAAGGTTGAAGCCCATATCACGGCTCCGACCCGAGCAGACGGACCTTCTGGCCCGGATGTAGGGCCTGCACGCCAGCTGTGACGATGACCTCGCCGGTTGTAAGTCCGCCTGACACCGCGAACTCTTGCCGGGTCGTAACGCAACACGTCGACATTCCGGATCGAAACAGTTTTGTTCGAAGGGTCGACGACCCACACCGCCGGTTGGCTATTGATCTTCGTTAGTGCCGTTGCAGGGATATTGATGACGGGCACTGAATCACCCTCCATGCGTCCCGTCACTGTTGCACCGAGTCGCATCGCCGATGGAGGATCATTCAAACCGACTTTGACCGCGAACGTTCGCGTCACGGGATCCGCCTGTGGTGCGATCTCGCGCACGCGGCCGGTCGTCGTCACTTTCGGATCATCCGTGAGGCTCACGGTGATCCGTGGGATCGCTCGGCGCCGTCCGGATGACCTGTGCCGGTGCGTCAAATACTGCATCGCGTCCGTCTCTCCGGGCGACGCGGAAAATCATCTGGCCGGCCTGTACGACTTCGCCCGCGCCGGGGCCAACCGCAGTAATCACTCCAGGTGCATCCGCCTTGAGCTCCGTGAAGCTGACGAGATCATACGCGGTTTTCACTTGCGCTTCGGCGGCGTCGACCTGCGATTCCGCCGTTTGCAGTGCCTGTTTTGCCTGGTCGTGATTTGCGCGCGTGGTCCAGCCCTGCTTGAGCAAGGTATCCTGCCGTTCGAAGTGGTTGCGGGCTTGTGTCAGTTGCCCCTGCGAAGCAACGAGATTGGCCTGCGCTGCGCGCAACGTGTTGCGCTCATTTTGAGATTCCAGTCGTGCCACGACTTGTCCGGCCTCGATCCGATCTCCGAGCTTGCGGTCGTTCTCAAGCACACGGCCCGAGATGCGGAATGCAAGTGCGACCTCGTCCTCCGCTTCAATCCGGCCCGTCAAGGTAATAGCCGTGCCGGCCGCGCGTTGCTCGATGGTTACGGTTCGAACCGGGCGAGGCTGCGGTGCTGCGGTTTCTGTTTGTGGCGAACAGCTACAAAGCATCACCGACGCCACCGAGCGGCCGCAGCAGTGTACCTCCTGCCTTTGATTTTTCAATGCGTGGATGCATGGTCCAACCTCTTCCCCCTAATTCGGCTTGGATAAAGCAACTGAAATTCAATAATTGTCCCAGCCCTAGCGTAGACTACGTTATCGATTTCCGCTGCAGATATCGGACCTTGGTCCCTCGGGATCCTGGATCGACGTTGAAAACAGCCTAGCCACACCGCAGATTACGTCCATTGGACTTCGGGCCAATAGGCCACCAATCTATTTGATCGATATCGTTCCTGTTCGAAGAATTTAAGGACAGACCTCGGAGCAGGTTTTGCTCCGACTTGGGCACTGTGTTTGGATGGCCTATTCTCGCGTCGTCAAATGACTAGGGTCGATGGAGCATGCTCATGAAACGTGCGGCTGTAACGACGTTTGCTATTTTTCTCATTTTTGCTCCGGCCGCAGCGCTGGCCCATCCCGGGCATGAGGGCGCAGGCGGGCTGGTGCACGGCTTTTTCCATCCAGTCACCGGCATCGATCATGTTTTAGCGATGATCGCCGTCGGCGTGCTGGCTGCACAGTATGGTGGCCGCGCTTTGTGGCTGGTTCCAATGAGCTTTCTGGTCGCTATGGCGACCGCGGGCGCCATTGGTATGGCTGGAATTCCGGTGCAAATCGTGGAGGCCGGAATTGGTCTCTCCGTCGTCGTTCTCGGGCTGATGATCGCCTTTCAAATCAAACCTCCGACATTGGTGGCCATGGTGGTCGTCGGGTTCTTCGCACTATTCCACGGTTATGCGCACGGCTCTGAGATGCCTGACGGACCAGCAGGGCTGTCATTTGCCGCTGGGCTTTCTCGTTGCGACCGCTTTGCTGCTGAGCGCGGGCGTCGGACTTGGGCTGCTCTTGCAACGGCAGACTTTGAGCCGGCGTTTGATTCAAGCCGGTGGTGGAGCAATGGCGCTGGTTGGCATTGCAGTGTTGGCGAGTGTCCTTTGATCAAGGGTCGATGAACAACGCTGTTTTTCGGGTCGTGCGGCAAGGGAGGAACAAAATGCAGCTAACTCCGAGAGAGTTCGACAAGCTGCTCATCTACATGATGGCCGAGGTTGCATTGAAGCGAAAAACTAAAGGCCTGAAACTCAATTATCCTGAAGCTGTTGCCATCATCTCGGCGGTTGCCCTTGACGGTGCCCGTGCGGGTAAAACCATCGAAGAAGTCACGAAGGATGCGCGCTCCGCGCTGACCAAGAAGGACGTCATGGACGGCGTCGCGGACCTGGTCCCGATGGTGCAAATCGAGGCGGTATTCACCGACGGCAGCCGCCTGGTAACCGTTCACACGCCGATACAGTAGTGCGCGACTGGAGGTTACGATGGCCAAGGCCAAGACCTTTCCAACCCTTTCTTCAAACGTCGACCCGGCGTCGGAGGACGTGCCTCTCGGTGGTTATGTTTGCAGCCCGGAACCAGTCACTTTCGATGAAAAAAAACAAGTGACAAAGCTTTCCGTGCGCAATACGGGCGACCGCCCGGTGCAGATCGGCTCGCATTTTCATTTTTTTGAAGTCAACCCTGCTCTGGAGTTCGACCGGGCGGCAGCGTTTGGCCTCCACCTCAACATTCCATCGTCGACCGCCATGCGGTTCGAGCCGGGCGACGAGCGCGAGGTAGCTTTGGTGCCGTTTGGGGGAAAGCGGGCCGTTTTCGGATTCAATAATCTCGTCGACGGCCCGACGGCGGGTAAGGATGCCGCTGCTCGCAAGTCCAAGGCCGTAAAATTGGCAAGTAAGCGTGGATTCCGCTCGGCTAGCTCGAAGTCCTGAACTGCTTGAAGCAGTGTGTATGAATTGAGGGACATCCCATGGCGACGATTTCCCGTAGTGAATACGTCAATTTGTTTGGCCCAACGGTCGGCGATCGCATTCGATTGGGTGATACCGGTTTGTTTGTCGAGATCGAGCGCGACCTGCGCGGCCGGTTTGGCGACGAGATTGTGTTCGGGGGCGGCAAGAGCTTGCGCGAAGGCATGGGCATGGACAACCGGTTAACGCGCAAGGCCGGGGCGCCTGACCTTGTCATCACCAACGTCACAATTATCGACGCGGTACAAGGCGTGGTCAAAGCTGACGTCGGCGTCAAGGACGGACTCATTTGTGCCATCGGCAAGTCCGGCAATCCGCAGACCATGGATGGCGTGACGCCTGGTTTGGAGCTTGGTCTCGCAACTGATGCGATTTCGGGCTCGCATTTGATTCTGACTGCGGCCGGTGTCGACACGCATATCCATTTCATCTCGCCGCAGCAGGCAGAGGCAGCTTTATCCAACGGAACGACGACCTTGATTGGCGGAGGAACGGGCCCGTCAGATGGCTCCAACGCTACGACGGTCACGCCGGGCCCGGGCAATATCGAAATGATGCTGAGATCTTTCGAGGGCTGGCCTGTCAACGTCGGCATCCTTGGCAAGGGGCACGGACACGGCAAGGCCGCGCTCGTGGAGCAAATCGAGGCCGGTGCGGTGGGCTTTAAATGTCACGAAGACTGGGGCACCACTCCGGCCGTGCTTCGCTCCGCGCTCACCGTGGCGGACGAGATGGACGTGCAGGTCTGCATCCATACCGACACATTGAACGAATCCGGATTCGTCGAAGACTCGATCGATGCTTTCGAAGGACGTACTGTCCATTCGTTCCACACTGAAGGCTCTGGAGGCGGGCACGCACCCGACATCATCAGGATCTCCGCGCTGCCGAATGTTCTCCCGTCGTCAACAAATCCGACGCTTCCCTACGGCATCAATTCGCAGGCCGAGCTCTACGACATGATCATGGTCTGCCACCATCTCAGTCCCGATATTCCGTCCGACGTAGCGTTCACCGAGAGCCGCATCCGGGCCGAGACCATTGCCGCCGAGAACGTTCTGCAGGATCTGGGCGTGATTTCGATGTTCTCGAGCGACTCGCAGGCTATGGGACGGATCGGGGAATGCTGGCTGCGCGCTATTCAGACCGCCGATGCCATGAAGACCGGCCGCGGCAAGCTGCCGGAGGATGCGCCAGGCAACGACAATTTCCGCGTGCTGCGCTACGTGGCGAAGATCACGATCAATCCTGCGATCGCGCACGGTATTTCGAAAGTCCTGGGCTCGGTCGAGGTCGGAAAGATCGCCGACCTGGTCCTATGGGAGCCGGCCTTTTTCGGTGCCAAGCCCAAACTCGTCATCAAGAATGGCCAGATCAGCTGGGCGGTTATGGGCGATCCGAATGCGTCGCTGCCGACGCCGCAGCCGGTTTACTACCGGCCGATGTTCGGCGCATATGGCGATTCGCTGTCAAGGAATTGCATTACGTTTGTCTCTGGCGCAGCGCACGCCGCCGGTATTCAGAAGCGCCTGGGGCTCAAACGGAAGGTGATGCCCGTCAAGAATATCCGCAAGATTCGCAAGCGTGATATGGTCCGCAATTCCGGCACTCCAGATATCAAGGTGGATCCGGAAACATTCGCCGTCACCGTCGATGGAGTGCATGCAACAGTTCCACCGTTAAAGGTGGTTTCGCTCAATCAGAAATATTTCTTTAGCTAGCAAGCTCCCCATGGTCATCATTGAAACAGTTGTCGGCAACATCAACGATCGCGAATGGGCGAAGCGATTGTCCGGTGCCAGCATCGATATTCTTGAACTGGATCAGTGGGAGGCGCAGAAAAATCGCTTCCGGAAAAAGACTGCCAAAGGAACCGAACTTGCCGTCGCGCTTGATCGTGGAACGGTCATGCGCGACGGCGACATATTGGTCTGGGAACCGAGCAAGGCCATTGGCGTCGCGGTGCGGATACGCCTGCGCGAAGTCATGGTCGTCCATCTGGACGGCTTGGCACATCTCGCACCCGAGATCGCGATGCGCACCTGCCTGGAACTGGGACACGCGCTCGGCAACCAGCACTGGCCCGCGCTAATCAAAGGCGATCATGTCTATGTGCCACTGACCGTCGACCGCAAGGTAATGGCCTCCGTTATGAACACGCATCGCTTCGAAGACATTCGTTATGAGTTTGTGCCGGGCAGCGAGGTCGTTCCCTATCTCGCGCCACATGAATCGCGCCGACTATTCGGTGGTGCCGAAGGCCAAGCGCATTCTCACGCGCATGAAACCTATGCCGAGGTCGATACCGAAACGGGGCACGTGCACAGTCGCCCCCCAGCCCGTACGCATAGTCATGGCCATTCCGGCGACCACGTCCATTTCCATGGATCGCCGGCGCGTCTTGCAGATGACAATACAAAGTGATCGTGCCGGCGGGCCGCGGACGGCGGCGCTTCTCGCCCGGATGCTGCAGTTCGGGGACTCAATGTTCCCGATCGGCGGGTTTTCGTTTTCGTGCGGCCTGGAATCCGCGATTCAAAAGGGCATCGTCGTGGATACCGCGACGCTTGCGGCCTACGCACGCACCGCGGTGGAACAGGCGGCGCGTGGCGATGGTATTGCCCTGATTGCCGCGCACAACGCCGCGACCGCGGCTGACATCGATGCGCTCGTCCAAATCGATAACGTCGTGTTCGCGCGCAAGCTGTCTGAAGAGACGCGGACAATGACAATTCGTATGGGCAAGAAGTTCACCGAGATCGGGCTGCAAGTCATCGATCTTCCGTTTCTGCGCAGGTGGTGCGAATACATCGAAGCCGGTACCACGCCCGGATGTTACCCGATATCGCTGGCGATCAATTTCGCAGTACAAAATCTTTCTGCGAGAGAGGCGTTTGTTGTTCATCAATACGGGGTGGCGACGATGATCCTCAGCGCATCGCTCCGACTGATGCGGATCAGCCACATGGACACGCAACGCATCCTCTATGATCTCAATGCACGCGTGGACGCGGACTACCAGATCGCCGCCAAAGCGCGCCTGTCGGACATGGCGGGCTATGCGCCACTCACGGAAATCCTCGCAGCTGTTCACACCAAGGCGCATGTGCGGCTGTTCATGAGTTGAATGGATTGGACATTCGAATGTCGAAAAAGAAAATCGTACGTATTGGCGTGGGCGGCCCGGTCGGTTCCGGAAAGACGGCAATCGTGGAGACGATCACTCCGCGACTGCTCGATCTCGGCATAAAGATACTCATCATAACCAACGACGTCGTGACCACGGAGGATGCAAAGCACGTACAGCGAACGCTCAAGGGCGTTCTGATTCAGGAGCGGATCCTCGGAGTTGAGACCGGCGCGTGCCCGCACACGGCAGTGCGCGAGGACCCGAGCATGAATCTCGCTGCAGTCGAGGAGATGGAGGCACGTTTCCCCGACAGCGACGTCGTATTGATCGAGAGCGGCGGCGACAATCTCACGCTGACGTTCTCACCGGCGCTGGTCGATTATTTCATCTACGTGATTGACGTTGCCGCGGGTGACAAGATCCCACGCAAGAACGGGCCGGGGATTACTCAGTCGGACATCCTGGTCATCAACAAGACTGACCTCGCGCCGCACGTCGGTGCGAGCCTCGACGTCATGAAGCAGAGATTCGCACCTTATGCGCGGCAGCAAGCCGTTCCTGTTCACCAATTGCAAGACCGGCGAGGGAATTCCCGCGCTCGTCGATCTCATTGTGCAGGACTTGCTGTTCGACCTGGAGGTGCCGCGAAAGAGGTCGGCGTGACGTCGTCGGTCGCCACGACCTGGCATGCCGCCGAAGCCCTTGGTGCATCGGCCGCGGAATTTGCGTCGTTTCAGGACGAACCGGCGCAGATGAAAAGCGGCACGGTGGGCAAGACGGGCTTTCTGCGTCTCGGCTTCGAATTGCGCGGCAAGCAAACGATCCTCGCGGACCTTGACCGCCGCGCGCCGTACATGGCCCAACGCGCGCTCTACTGCGACGACGGTGTGCCGGGGCTTGCCCATGTATTCATGATCACCACAACCGGTTGTCTCTTGCAGGGCGACCGCCTTGCGCTCGAGATCGCGCTTGGGCCGCGCGCGCAGGCGCACGTGACCACGCAATCCGCGACCAAGATTCACACGATGGATGCCAATTATGCGGCACAGACGCAGACGATAACGCTTGGCGAGGAATCCTATTTGGAGCTGCTTCCCGATCCGCTGATTCCGCACCGGCGAGCACGCTACCTCAGCGATACGCGGATCTGTATTCCGACTTCGGCGACGCTGCTCTTTTCGGAGATCATTCAAGCGGGGCGGAAGCATCATCATCCGGACGAATGCTTTGGCGCCACGTTGTTGTCGATCGCCGCGGCCGCCTCTCGCCCGGACGGTCGGCTGCTATTCACCGAAAAGCTGCTCATCGACCCGCAGCGATATTCAATGCGGCAGACCGGCGTGATGGATTCGTTCGATGTATTCGGCAACGTGATCTTGTGCACGCCCAAAGACAAAGCCGAGCACATTTATGCGCGCGTAGAGGCCGATGTCGACCTCTCACGCGGTGTGGCCTGTGGCGCCTGCCGGCTGCCCAACGATGCCGGCCTTATCTTCAAGGTCGTCGGCCGGGAGTGCGCGCAGGTCAAGACGAAGATACGCGAGTTTTGGGGCCTAGTTCGCAAGGAGGTGACGGGCGCCGACCTCCCGCAACCATTTCTCTGGCGCTGAACGTCAAACCGAGCACGGACACAATCGCCAAATTACAGTTCACTGCATTACAGGAGTCGACAATGAAGGAGCTTTTGGCAAGCTGGGAAAAGCTGTGTGTGTCGTCTGCGAGTCTGCGTTTCGTCGACATCAACCTGCGCGGCACAGGGCAGGTCATGCTTCAGGACAATCCACTAAGCGGCGCACTGTTTCTCGCTGCCATCGCCTGGGGCTCCTATGCCGCTGGCGCGCCACGGATTGCGATTGGAGGAATCGTGGCACTCATCGCAGCAACGCTAACGGCATACTGGGTTCACGCCGACAAAAAATCGTTGGCCGAAGGTCTCTACGGCTTCAACGGCATTCTCGTGGGACTGGCGCTCCCGACATTTCTGGCGCCGGGTCCGCTGCTTTGGGCCTATGTGATACTTGGAGGCGCTGTTTCGACAATTGTCATGATGTGGACGGTCAGGCTGGTGACGCCATGGGGCGCCGCTTTGACTTTTCCATTTGTGGTCACGACCTGGCTTCTTCTTCTGGCGACCTACGGATTTGCCGGGCTCACGGGCGCGGCACTGCCGGCCGGCAAGGTCGTCGGGGCCTTCCAGGCGGTTGCGTCGGACCCCCTTCGGTTTGGCGATTTTGTGCAAGGTACATTGCACAGCGTTTCGCAAGTGTTTCTGAAAGGGAACGGCTTTTCTGCGCTGCTGTTGCTGGCCGGATTGGCGGTTAATTCGCTTGCAGCTGCCGCATTTGCGCTTGCGGGCGCAATACTGGCCGTAATTGTTGCGCATCTTCTCGGCGCAGAAAGCGATTTGATCACCGGCGGGCTTCTGGGCTTCAGTCCAGTACTGACCGCCATCGCGCTCGGCACCGTCTTCTACCGGCCGAGCTTTCGGGTCGCCTTGTTCACTGCGTTGGGTACGGCGATGACGGTCGTCGCGCAAGCGGCGCTGAATGTCGCGTTAACACCATTCGCCATTCCAGCACTGACCGCACCATTTGTGCTGGTGACCTGGATGTTTATGGCGCCGCGTGAGAGTTTTGAACCGAGTGCAAAGCGACGAAGCGGAAAGGCGGCCTAGCTTGCTTTGAACGATTGATGGACGTGCGCAAAGGAACGAATTGATCGGACGCTATTCGATCCACTGCCGATCTCAAGTTGTCTAGGGAGAACTGAGCCATGGGACTTTTCGGAATATTGCTCGGGCTGGCCCTATTGATGTGGCTCGCCTACCGAGGCTGGAGCGTCTTGCTGGTCTCTCCCTTGGCCGCGCTCGTGGCTGCTGCGGTATCAGGCGAGCCGCTTCTCGCCCATTGGACGCTGACTTTTATGAATGGTGCCGCCCGCTTCTTTATCCAGTGGTTTCCGATGTTTCTGCTTGGCGGCTTGTTCGGCAAGCTCATGGATGACAGCAGATCGATTAGCTCGATCGCAAGTTTTTTGACTGACCGATTGGGAACTCGCAACACGATGCTCTCAGTCGTGCTTGCCTCAGCCCTCGTTACCTACGGTGGCGTCAGCGTCTTCGTTGCCTTTTTCGTGCTGGTACCCATGGCGACAAAGATGTTTCAGTCCGCAGATATTCCGAGGCGGTTGTTGCCTGCCACGATCGGTCTCGGTGCATTTACGTTCACGATGTCTGCGCTTCCAGGCTCACCGTCGGTCAATAACGCCATTCCGATGCCGTACTTTGGGACAACAACATTTGCGGCTCCCGGTATCGGGATCATTGCGTCGGTGATCACCTTCGCGTTTGGAATGTGGTGGCTCCGACGTGCCGAAGCGGCCGCGCGCACGGCGGGCGAGGGCTATGGCGGCGACTTGGACACTACTCTCGTCATTGACGAGAAGACGCGCGAGCATGCGACAGCGGCAGGCGAATTCGATCCTGCCGAGATACAGCACGGCAAGCACGCCAGCAGCGAGCCATCCTTCGTTTTGGCTGTACTGCCGCTTCTTGTTGTCATTGTCGTAAATTTCCTGATGTCATTGATCGTCTTTCCACGCCTCGATTCTTATTTTGCATTTTTGGAAAAGGAAGTGTGGGGAGGAAACTACGATTGGCGCGGTGGCGGGTCTGTGGTCGTTGCTCCTGGCGCTTGGGGCCGGGACCCTGACCATCGTTATCGTCAACTACAATCGTCTGCCCGTCTTTGCGCGAGAGCCTGGATGCCGGTGCCAACTCCTCGGCTTTGCCGATCCTGACGATCTCAAGTCTTGTTGGTTTTGGCGCCGTCGTTGCTGCTCTGCCGGCGTTTGCTACGGTAAGCGACGCCGTACTATCAATTCCGGGGGGGCCACTGGTCTCGCTCACCGTCTCCATGAACGTTCTCGCCGGGCTGACCGGCACCGCCTCCGGCGGTATGGCGATTGCACTCAATGCACTCGGCGACACCTTTCTGCGTCTCGGCGCCGAGCATGGCGTCGATCCCGCGTTGATGCATCGCGTAACCACGATCAGCGCGGGCACGCTCGATGCGCTTCCTCACAATGGTACGGTCCTGATGTTGCTTCAAATCAGCAAACTAACTCACAAAGAAAGCTACTTAGACATGGTGATGACCGTGATCGTAAGCGTGATTATCTCGCTTGTGGCGGTCATTGTACTCGGTTCGATGTTCGGCTCGTTTTGATCGACAGCAAGCGGGTAGATGCGTGTACGGGGGACGGGTATTTGCGCGTCACGTGTCGTGAGAATTTCGATCAGGCCCGGACGACGACAAAGCCGAACGCGACGAACGACGCCGCGTACATGGCCACGATGAGCAATTCAAAATTGTCTGTCTCGCTTGAACAGTGATCGTGGTTCGTCACTTTCGCACCCAATTTTAGGAAGCGACGTGCTGAATTTGTTCAATAATGCAAGATCGCATAAAATCGAACGCCGCCCCGAGGCCAGGACCGCTTCTTTGCCTCGGTTCGTTACGAGAGCCAACTGCGCGAGATGCCCGACGCCCGCTCCCTCGCGCGCGATCCGCGCGCTCGCAGTGTGGCGCGGCTCGCAGCAGAACTTCGCGGCGGCTGAGGCATTTGTCTGCGTGCGTCAGCTGATCTAGCGCCAATCGACTGCCGTATCTGGCCGCTCCGCCCGCCGGCAGTCTAAGTGGCGTACCGGTGGGCCAGCGACGCCGATCGCTCGGCGCGGGGCCGTCGTGTGAGCCGCCAAACAAAAATCCAAACTATCAGTGCGAACAAGTGATCCGGCACCAGAGTGACTTGGCTGTTTGCCGGAAGGTACCCCATCATCAGCATGAGGAGCGCGAAGACAACAACGGCGCAGTCGTTGCGCGCAAATACTGCGTCACGCCACGAGCCTCCCAAGAGGCCTCCGATCAGCAGCATGAAGACCGGCACCATTGGAAATGAAATGTCGTTTGCAATCCAGGGAAACATTGTACTCCAGTGGTGCTCATCGCTCCATCCGATCTCTCGCAGGCGATAAGTATAGCTGCGCTTGTAAAGCTCCTCGTCTCCGGTCCAACGGGTATAAGCCGCCATCGCGAACGGAGCGTTACCCAGTCCCCAGGTCGATCTGAAATCGTCCAACGTCAAGGCCAGCGACAGGCCATAATAGCCTTGGGTGAAATAGGCCATCGCCATCGCTGCCGTGAATCCTTGCCGCTCGTCGAGCAAACTGAACAATGGATGATCGAGATCCGCGCAGAGCTCGTTTGGGGTGTTGTCGTTGCCGGCAAGGCAGATCGCGGTGAGATCGTGGTAGCGCTCTGCCTTGCGCTGCGCGAACAGCGACACGGCAATGCCCAGCACAACCAAGCTTGCGACAATGACGACCCGGTAGCGACGCAATACACTGCGCCATGTCATTCCTTCATGCGTGACTTTGCGAGCGAAGGCCACGAGCCCGGCGCTGCCCGCGACAGCCGTTAGATCCGCGATCTCCCGATCAGTGCCCCGCAGGATCGAAGAGACCACGATTGCGCCGATCGTTGCCAGCATGAAAAGACGCAGGCGAGTGCTCATCTCGGCCCAATGCAGGAGGCCGAGTGGGAAAACTGCGAACACCAGCGGCCAGGTTAGGATGCGAGCGAGCGCAATCGACCCGCGTGAGCCGGCGGTGAGCTCCAGCTGGTCCTGTAAAGCTCGGTAAGCAGCGCCCTGATCGCGTAGAGCGTCCAGAACCTCCCAAGGCGTCCTGCCGGTATAAACCGGCGCCGCGACGAAAAGGATGATGAGACTGGCGACAGCCCCTAGTGTGATGACATGACGCCACCCGACGAAAGAAGTTCCCGCTGCAGTTCTTTCGACCGCTCCGGCGAAAGCCAAGCCAAAGCGCAAGCGTCGTCGCGGCCAAGAAGCCAAGAAGAGTCGTCCAGTTGTCGATCGACCAATCGAACGGCCCGAAGACGAAAGCGAAGACCGTCGCGGCAATATAGAATATCACAAGCCGAATCGGCAGCCTTTGGATTCTGGTGAACTTGGTCGACATGGTCTCAATGCTGCTTTGCACGGTTGCAACCGTCAAGCAATTTGGCAGGGTGAAAGGCGATGGTACGATAATCGCTGCGGGAGATAAGCCGTCAGGGAATAAAGGAGAAGATTAATGCGCGTCCTCGTTCTCGGGGCGGCCGGAATGCTGGGCCACAAGATATTGCAAAGGTTGCGGGCGGACTACGAGGTTGCCGGAACGATAAGGGAGCCTTCGCCGGACGCTGTACTGAACCGCGCCTTGTCCGGCATAGAACTCTATCCGGGCGTTCAGGCAAATGATTTGCCCACACTCGAGCGGGCGATCGATAGCTGGAAGGCGCAGGTGGTGGTGAACTGCATCGGCATCATCAAGCAGACGAAGGCTGCTAGTGATCCATTGATCTCGATTGCGATTAATTCGTTACTTCCGCATCAATTGGCGCGTGTCACTGCCGCGCGTGGCGTCAGGCTCATCCACTTCAGCACTGATTGTGTGTTCAGCGGCCGCCGCGGCAATTATTCTGACGACGACATTCCGGATCCCGTGGACCTGTATGGTCGCAGCAAGCTGCTTGGCGAGGTGGCTGCGCCCAATGCACTGACGCTGCGGACGTCGATTGTCGGCCGTGAGCTGCGCGGGCATCTAGGGCTGATCGACTGGCTCCTGTCCCAGCGCGGGCGCCGGGTCAACGGCTTTGTCCGCGCGCTCTACAGCGGACTGACGACAATCGCCATGGCAGATCTAGTGGCCCGGTTGATCCGCGCTCACCCCAGACTGGAAGGACTTTGGCAGGTCTCTGGAGAGCCGATCAGTAAGTTCGACCTGCTGCATATGGTCAATCGTGTGTACGGACTGGAAATCGACATCGCGCCCGATGAAGCCTTTGTTTGCGACCGACGGCTGGATAGTACGCGGTTTCGTAAACATATTGGTTGGCGACCCCCCTTTGTGGGAAGAAATGGTCAACGACATGCACTCGGACGAAGCCGTGTACGCCTTGGGCTAGTCGAGAAATGTAGTTAGGCGCGTTCGTGCTTTCGTCTGAGCATCACTCCTCCGAGCACGCCGACACCGAAGACGTAGAGCCAGCCCTGGCTGAAGTCGAAGAGGTGCGAGTTGAACAGCGATCCCACTATGTTGCTGACTACGACAGTCAATCCGTACCAACCGACCAACGTCCCTTCGCGAAACAGAGCCAAGTGAGCGATCCACATCGCAATGAGCGTAAGGGTCCCAATGAACCCGAGTTGGATCGCCACGGCGAGAATCTGATTGTGCGGATTGCCCGTGACCGCCGCAGCCACGCCAGTGTGGCCTGAGGCGCTTCGCCGGAATTGGGTCGCGATTGTTCCCGTTCCGTGACCGACCACCGGCGCCGCAATGAAAAACTCGATCGATTTCTTCCAGAATTCAAGACGCAAGCCGGTGGACGTTATGGCGGTGCTCGTAGGATAGTCCTTCACCTCCTCGACGACATGGGTCACACGATCGCGGAGTTGGGGCGAGGACAGCCAGAACAGGTTTGCAAGTCCAGCTCCGATGATGCCGACGGCGAGTATTCCCTTCCAGCCGAACTGCCGGAATCCCAAGATCAATAGCAAGACTACAATGATGACGAGGGTGCTGCGGCTGGTTGCCACATAAATGATATTTGCAATGAAAAATGCAGCAACGACAACAGCGGCTAGCGCGAGTTGCGGGCGCCGCGCGCGCCACTCCATCGCCTGTCCCAACAACCCGAGAGCGCAGATCGCGAAGATACCGCTCTGCACGATATAGTCCTTGACGGGCACTCCAACGTCGGCTTTTGGGTTCCCCAAAAATCCTGGATGTGACGTCAGCCAGGACAATACGAGCAATGCAAGCGCCGAGATCAAAAATCCAAAAATTGCCCATCTGGCCCGCTCCGAACGGCGAAATTGTGCGAGGAGCAACGGGATGAGAAGCAGCTTGTGATAACCACGGAGACCTCCGAAGCGTTCGCTCCAATCGACGTCGGCCCACAACATGCCCACAACGGCAAGCGCCCAGAGCAGCAACGGGAGGCCACCGGCCGGGCTCAGTATTTCGCGTCGTACCGACACGATATCGAGGGAGGGGACAACGGCGATGAACCAGAGGACGATCAGGATAGCGGTCAAGGATGTTGACCACGGCAGCGACACCGCAATGGCGACGACGATCCAATCGGCAGCCTCGCCGTGCCGTACGCGATGGAAACAACTAACGAAGAAGCGCTCCATCATGGTTGCAGGTTGTTTGACGACCCGATTATTCATGTCTTAACTATGAGATACGGTCGTGGTCCTGTCAAAATAGGCGCTGGCAATCAGATGACACGCGCGAGCGGACGAACTTGCGAGGGTGAAAGACGATATGGCTGAACGGCATTTGTATGGTCTGTTCGGCGCGGGCGGATCCGGTCGGCCTGTCATGCCAATCTTGCGCGAGACTGTTCGCGAGCGTCACGACGATTCCGCCGATATCGTATTCATCGAGGATGTGCCGGCCGTCGAACAAGTGAACGGTGTACGTGTCGTTGAGCACCGAGGCATTTCTTTCCGCGCCGCGTGCGACGACCTTCTTTAACGTCGCTCTTGCCGACCCGCATGCCCGCATGACTGCGTGCGAGCGCTTCCTCGGCCAAGGATTCAAGCCGGTCTCCATCATCAGTCGGCAAGCGATCGTGATGGGACCCGCCGACATTGGCGAGGGCGCCATCATTTGCGGCTTCTGCACCATCACGACCAATGTTCGCATCGGCCGTTTCTTTCACGCCAACATCTACTCATATGTCGAGCACGATGCCGTCATCGGCGACTACGTAACCTTTGCACCGCGCGTCAACTGCAACGGCAACATTACGATCAAGGATTTTGCCTATATCGGAAATGCTGCCGCGATCCGTCAGGGAGAGTTCTGGTCGGCCAACGGTGATCGGGCGCGGCGCGGTCGTCGGGATGGGCGCAGTTGTGCTTGGCTCGGTGCCGGATGGAGAAACCGTCGTAGGCAATCCCGCAATGCCCATTCGCAAGAGAACCGCCGCAAAACCAGCACTCTGATCGCTCGCGTATAGTGCATGCAGGTGAATTCGGCGGTCGAAGCTCTAAACGTTCTGCGCAACAGGCTTATTGTGATATTTCAATTGCTTCCACGGCATTCACTCGCTAAACCATCGGGATCGCGGGGGTTGTTCCCATTTCCAAGGTGCGTACGCGGGCGGAAGAATGCGAGCCTGGACTGCTCTCTCTGGAACGGCTTTCGTTTCGTCTGAACTGCAGGCCGATGCAGCACTGACGCTCCTTCTAGCGGCAGCCAATACTCGGTTCGCCGGGAAACGCTTCCCTCAAGGCGCTGAGAGATCCTAGATGTTCCAAGGCGAGGTCTTGCTGATCACCGGGGGAACCGGCTCATTCGGCAACGCAGTCCTGCGCGCATTCCTGCAATCGAATATCGCCGAGATCCGTATTTTCAGCCGTGACGAGAAAAAGCAGGACGACCAGCGAAAATTCTACCGCAGCAATAAGTTGAAATACTACGTCGGCGACGTGCGCGACTACACCAGCGTGCTCAACGCCACTCGCGGTGTCGACTACATCTTTCATGCGGCGGCACTAAAGCAGGTGCCGTCGTGCGAATTCCATCCGATGGAAGCAGTCAAGACCAACGTCAATCGGGACCGAAAACGTGCTCGAGGCTGCCATCATGAATGGCGTGCGCCGTGTCGTATGTCTGAGCACCGACAAGGCAGTTTATCCGATCAATGCAATGGGCATCTCCAAGGCCATGATGGAGAAGGTCATGGTCGCGAAGTCCCGCAAGTGTCGACCCGGCGCGAACCGTGATCTGCTGCACCCGCTACGGCAACGTGATGGCGTCGCGCGGATCGGTCATTCCCGCTTTTCGTCGATCAGGTCCGTCGCGGCCAGCCAATCACGATTACCGATCCGGCCATGACGCGATTCATGATGACACTCGAGGAAGCGGTCGAGCTGGTCTCGTTACGCATTCCGCAACGGCAGAGCCGGCGACATCTTCATTCAGAAAGCACCGGCAGCGACGTTGCAGACCGTTGCGGATGCCTTGCTTCGGTCCTCGGCAAGACCAATCATAGGATCGAGATCATTGGGACCCGCCATGGGGAAAAGCTGTTTGAGACTCTGCTGAGCCGGGAGGAAATGGCGGCGGCCGAGGATTTGGACCGATATTTCCGCATTCCGCCCGATTTGCGGGACTTGAACTACGGAAAGTTCGTCGAGCAAGGTGAACCGCGGATCTCGCAGTTTCGACGACTACAATTCCAACAATACCGAGCGTCTGGACGTCGGGCAGATGAAGGCAGCTCTGCTCAAGCTCGGCTATGTACAAAAGTTGCTCGCGGGCGAGACGCCCAACGGCGAAGACTGATCCAGATGGGTGTCAGGGGTCACGGGCGTCGAATGGCGCACAACAGAGTGCTAGATAGCGCGATTGAAGGTGATGACGATCATCGGGACTAGTCCGGAGATCATTCGCCTGTCCCGGGTCATCGCGAAACTCGATCAGTACTGCGACCATCGCTCGTCCATACCGGCCAGAATTACGATACCGAGCTCAACGACGTCTTCTTCCGCGATCTGGAGATCCGGGCACCCGACCTGTTTCTCGGCAGCAGCCGGCGAGAGTGCCGCGGAAACGATCGGCAAGGTCATCATCGAGGTCGATCGTCTCCTTGCGAAAAGCAGATTCGACGCCTTGCTCGTGCTCGGCGACACCAACAGCTGCCTCGCCGTCATTCCCGGCGAAACGCCGCAAGGTGCCGATCTTCCACATGGAAGCCGGCAACCGCTGTTTCGACCAGCGAGTGCCCGAGGAGATCAACCGCCGGATCGTCGATCACGTGGCCGATATCAATCTCACTTACTCGTCGATCGCCCGTGAATACCTGCTGGCAGAAGGATTGCCCGCCGACCAGGTCATCAAGACCGGTAGTCCGATGTACGAAGTGCTTTCATACTATCGGCCGAAAATCGAGCAGTCGGATGCACTTGCCCGGCTTGGACTGCAGAAGCATCGCTATTTTCTGGTAAGCGCGCATCGCGAGGAAAATGTCGACGACGAGGTCCGAATTCGTCGCCTGGTCGAGGTGTTGAACACCATCGCGGCACGCTACCAGGAGCCGGTCGATCGTGAGCACGCATCCACGCACCCGCAAGCGGATCGAGGACTACAAGATCGCGTTCGATCCGTTGGTGCGACCTGCTCAAGCCATTCGGCTTCCTCGACTACGTCAACCTGCAGATGAACGCCCGCGCGGTTCTTTCCGACAGCGGAACGATCACCGAGGAAGTTGTCGATCCTCAACTTTCCGGCGCTCAACATTCGCGAGGCGCACGAGCGGCCGGAAGGCATGGAGGAGGGAGCGGTGATGATGACCGGCTTCAGCGTCGACCGTATCCTGCAAGGCCTGCGAATCCTCGACGAATCAGCCGCGCGGCGAGCAACGCGGCCTTCGGTTAGTTGCGGACTACTGTGCGCCGAACGTGTCCGATAAGGTCATTCGGATCATTCACAGCTATACGGACTACGTGAGAGCGCACCGTGTGGAAGCAGTATTAGTCACGCCGATGCGGATTCTTTACGCAACCCAGTGGTTCGAGCCCGAGCCCATCTTGAAGGGCATCTATTTCGCGACGCTGATGCGCGATCGGATGGTCACGACGTCCGCGTGGTGACAGGTTTCCCGAACTATCCGGGCGGCACAGCTCTACCCGGGATACCGAGCTCAAGTTCATCCGTCGGGACTCCATGGACGACATCCCGGTCGACGCGTTGCCGCTTTACCCGAGCCACAGTCGCTCGGCACTCGGCCGCACTCTCAATTACATTTCCTTCGCCGTCTCGCTGACGCTCTACGGCCTCTTCACGCGCAAGCGCTCGACGTGATCTATGTCTACCATCCCGCCACTGACAGTCGGGATTGCCGCCGCCATCATTGCCGCGGTGCGCCGTATTCCGTTCGTCTATGCGATCCACGACATGTGGCCGGACACGCTCGCGGCATCGGGGATGGTCTCCAATCGCGTCAGTACTTGGAATTGTCGACGGCGACTGTGCCGTTGGGTCTATGCCAGAGCTGATCGGATCGTAGTGGTATCGCCGGGCTTCAAACGGGCGCTTGGTCGAAAGAGGAGTTCCCAAGTCCAAGATCGAGGTGATTTACAACTGGGCCAACGAACTGGAAGCGCGGTCCGCAGGGCGACACCGATCTTGCGGCTTTTGCGCTCGACGGGCGTTTCAACATTGTCTTTGCCGGAAACATGGGTCCGGCTCAAGGACTGGAGACGGTGCTGCAGGCAGCGAAAATTGTCGAGATGCTGCGCCGCAGGTTCAGTTCATTCTTGTCGGCGGACGGCATCGAGGTGGACTCGCCTTCGCGCATGTGCAACTGAGATGGAACTGCGGTCCGTTCGGATCATGCCGCGGATGCCGCAGTCGGAGATTGGCAACCTGCTCGCCGCAGCCGACGTTCTGCTCGTGCATCTCAAGGACGAGCCGCTCTGTTCCGCATCACAATTCCGTCAAAGACGCAGTTCTATCTCGCCATGGGCAAGCCGATTCTCATGGGTGTCGAGGGCGATTCTGCCGACTTGGTCGAAAGATCCGGAGCTGGCCTGGTGGTGAAATCCGAGGACGCGTCGGCGCTTGCCGCGGGAGTGCTCTGAATTTGCGCGGCTTCCAAAAAAAGAACTTACTGGCGATGGGCGTGCGTGGACGGCCTTTCTATGAGAACGAACTGAGTGCTGCCAAGGGCACGCAAGCGCACACTCGAGATCCTTCATTCCGCCGCCCGAACACGCAAACGGGGTCTCATTGTGAAGCGCGGCTTTGATGTGATAGTCGCCTGCGCCGCCCTTGTCTTTCTGAGTCCATTTATTTTAGCACCTCCGTTGTTGTCTGCGCTGGATCTCGGCTTTCCGGTGCTTTTTCGGCAGACTGCGCTCAGGACTACATGGGCAACCGTATTGCCTGTACAAATTTCGAACAATGCGCGAACCCCGTGACGCCGATGGGAGAGTTGTCTGCCAGATGCCGAGCGGCTAACGCCTGTTGGCAGGATCATTCGCAGACTCAGCCTGGACGAGCTGCCGCAGTTCTGGAACGTATTGCGCGGCGACATGAGCTTAGTCGGCCCGCGCCCTTTGTTGATCGCATATCTCGATCGTTATACGGCCGAGCAGGCACGCCGCCACGAGGTCAGGCCCGGAATTACCGGTTGGGCCCAGGTCAACGGCCGCAATGCCATTTCCTGGGATCAGAAATTGGAGCTTGACGTTTGGTACGTAAACAATCGTTCCTTCGCTCTCGACCTGAAAATTCTTGCGATGACGTTGGTGCGCGTATTTCGTCGGCAAGGCATTTCCGCGGAGGGTCACGAGACGATGCCCGAATTTCGTGGTACGCTTGACGTGCGAGACCAAACGCGTGAGTCGAAGAATTCGTGATGCGATTCCAGTCAGCGGCCGGACTGTGCTGCGGACCTCACTCGAAGCACCCGGAAACCGCACGATGCGCATCCTGATGCTTTGCACCAAGTATCCGCTTGGTCCGAACGACCGGTTCATGACCAACGAGCTTGCAGGCGCTCTGGTCGCCGCGGGCCACCATGTTCAGGTAGTCGCGACCGACTGGGACATGCCATTCGGAGCTCCTACAGCGTCTGTCCGTTCTGACGATGGAGTCGACGCCCTCGTTATCTCACCGCGCGGAGTAGCCGGGCTCGGCCGGTTCGTAGAGAGAGTCAGCAAGTGGACTCTTTCGTCGTTGTTTGCGCTGCGTGAGATGCGAAAAGCACTCAGTCAGCAGTCTTTCGACCTACTCGTCTGCTTCACGCCTTGCGTTACGGTCGCGGCGCAGCTGTTTTGGGCGACGAGCCGGTGGCAAATGCGCAGTATTCTGTACGTGCACGACTTCTTTCCGTTTCATCATCGCAGCATTGGCCTAGTGCCGAAGGGGCCGGTGTTTTCGGTCGCGCGGTGGCTCGAGGAGCGATTGATTCGGAAGTTTAAGGCGATCGGATGTATTTGGCCGGACAACATCGTCTATCTCAGGAAACATTACCGTATCCGACCGGAGCAGCACGTCGTTTGGACGCCACTTTGGGGCGAGATCGCGCCGCCGCCGCCGCGGCCGAAGGACGCGATACGGATGGAGCATGGGTTGCCGCTAGACCGCAAGATTCTGGTCTTCGGGGGCCAGATTACCGAGGGCCGTGGGATCGAAGAAATACTCACCATGGCGAAGATGGCGCAGAGTGCGCGGCCGGAGCTTGCGATTCTCTTGATCGGAGAGGGTCGATTGGTAGAGTTGGTCGAGGCCTACATCGCTTCGGGGGCCGATAATGTAATATATCGCCGGCGCATTCCCCGCGCGGAATATCTCAGTCTAATTGCGGCTTGCGAAATCGGACTCGTATGTACGGTTGCTGGCGTCGACTCATCAAGCTTTCCTTCCAAGACCATCGACTATTTGCGTGCGGCACTGCCGATCGTCGCTGCCGTCGAGCGAGACAGTGACTATCGGGAGTTCCTGCGCCATTGGAATATCGGCGTCTCTATCCCAGCCGGTAATGCAACGGCGCTTTTTGAGGCCGTCACGCGTGTAATCGACGAAGGGGAGATCACTGCGAAGATCGCGTTGAACGCTCGATTGTGCCTGGAAGAGATCTTCGACGTGAAATCGGCCGTGAAGCGTCTCTTGGATGCAATCAAGTCGCCTCTCGTCAGCTAGGAAATTTCCTGCCGATATTTTGTATGGCGCCCACGCTACGGCATGAGCGCTATTCCGAGGAGAACACAGGTCTATAGAGTGGATCTGGGTAGAGGAAACGACAGTCAAAAACTAACATAGTGGGGTTGCTGTCTGCTGCCGCGTTCATTATCGCGTACTGTCGCGCCGACCTGATCGGAACGGAAACAAATGACTGTGCTCGTGACGGGTGGTGCGGGATATATCGGGGGACATATGGTTCTCGGGCTTCTCGACGCCGGCGAGCAGCCTGTGGTCATCGACGATATGTCCAATGGCGTGCCGTGGGCCATTCCGCAAGGCGTACCTTTCGTTCGGGGAGATAGCGGCGACTACGAAACCGTCGCGCGCGTAATCGCGACCCACAAAGTCGACGCGGTTATCCATTTCGCAGCGCGGCTGATCATTCCCCAATTCTACGACGACCCGCTCGAGTATTATCGCTCCAACACCGTCAAGAGCTGCACGCTCCTGTCCGCCGTGCAGAACCTCGGCATCAGGCACTTCATCTTTTCTTCGACGGCGGCGGTTTACGGAAATCCCCCTGTAAACCCGGTCCCGGAGACGGCACCTTTGGCTCCGATCTCGGCCTACGGCACATCCAAGCTGATGACCGAGATGATGTTGCGCGACGTTGCCACTGTGTGTGACCTCAAATATGTGGCGCTGCGCTATTTCAACGTGGCGGGCGCCGACCCCGCTGGCCGATACGGCCAATCCACAACGAAAACCACGCTATTGGTGCAGATTGCCGCGCAGGTCGCTCTCGGCGTTCGTCCTTACATCGAAATCTTCGGTGAAGATTACCCAACCGCGGACGGTACTTGCGTGCGCGACTACATCCACGTCAGTGATCTCGTTGATGCCCACCTTACTGCGCTTCGTTACCTGCGTGCCGGTGGCAAAAATCTGACCGCAAATTGCGGCTATGGACGAGGTTATTCGGTCAAGCAGGTGCTCGATATGACCGAACGCGTTTCCGGGCGAGGTTTCGAACGTAGAATAGGGCCACGTCGGCGCGGCGACGCCGGGGAGGTGGTGGCGGAAGCAGAACTTATTCGCACAGAACTTGGATGGTCGCCCCGATACGCCGATCTGGCGACGATCGTGGAGCATGCACTGCGCTGGGAGGAGCGCCTGCAAAAGAGCCATCGTTTCGATGGTCGCGCTCTATGAATTGAAAAACGACGATCGTCTTGGGGAATCGGCACCTCGCTTGGCGACCAGCAATAGTCCGGTCATGAGGAATAGGGCGCCTGCGTAGGCCGTAGCGTAGGCATAGATTGGTGCGATCGCGCCGTGGGACGGCACCAATAAGAGGTACAGCACGTAGATTGCAGTGCCTAATACCAACTCTGAAACGAATACGACAAGCACACGTCCTCGCGACATGAAATAGTAGTACAACAGCAGCGTCGCAGCCTTGAGCGTGTCGCCAACGAGCTGCGGCAGGATCAGATCCGCGGCAGTCAAGAACTGCTTCGAATAGATGATAAGAATGAGATAGTCGCGCACGGCATAAATCAGCCCGCATAGCACGACAAACAGGCCGAGCATCCGCACACCTGTACGCGAAAGCATGCGAAGTGCGCTCGCAGCGTCTTGCTGGCTGGAGAGTTGCGGCAGCAGGTAGTTGACGATGATCACGCCGATGACCTGCATGTTAGCGTCTGAAATCTTTGCGACCGCCTGCCAGTATCCGACCACGTCCCATCCGAGGCGTTCGCTTAAATCGATGCGAATAAGGAGCTGGGCCAACGGCACTGCCGCCACCGAAGAAGCCATGACCGCCGCGTATGAGAGGAGGTCCTTCAGCAGTGGCCGGTTCCAGACGATATTGAAGATGTTGTAATGCGGCACTTGCCGTGAGAAGCGCCATAACGCGACGGCGCCGATTGCGGCGGGGCCGAGGATGAGTCCCAAAATTGCGCCGCCCAGTCCGGCGCCCTCCGTAAGCGCAATCAACAGCAGTAGCGATAGGATATTTGCAACAATCTGAACGGCAGCGAAGGTCCGGCTGTCGCCGATGCCGCTGAAATATGCGAGCGCAAGATTGCCGAAGCCGACCAGAATCTGAGCGGCGGCAATGCCGACGAACACGAGCCTGTAGCCTGATTCGCCGAAGATCGCGCGATCGCCGAACAGCGCGAGCATGAGAGCCACCGCTGCCAGAGCGATTGACGACAAGACCGTGATTGTGGTCCCTGCCGACATCCAGCGTCGGCGTTCCGTTTCCGATGTCGTTGCAGAAATATTACGGATGATGCCGTTGGTGATGCCGCCACCGGCAAACAAATAAAAAATAGCCGTGATTCCCATGACCTGAGTCAGCAAACCGAATGTGGACGGTCCGAATTGCCAAGCCAGATATTTGAAGAGAACCAGACCAGCCGCCAGTTTGACCGCAGTGGAAAGGATTAGGAAAAGATAGGGGGAGCCAGCAAACAAACGCGTCTCCGAACAATCCCGGCCGTTGGTTAAAAGAAGGGCTTAGTCGGAGTATCGCTCACGTGTTCTAGCGACGGAAGTGTCGTTTTGTATGCGTGACGGCGCGCCAATAGCGAACAATCCGGCCAGAGGGTCTCCCACGAATCATGTGTCAGACTGGTTGTCTGTTGGTGCTCGAATTCGACAGGAACAACACGACCAGGAGAGCAGGATTGTTGCGATCCCAGCGGCAATTATTTACGAGCTCTGGAGCGTCGGCAGTCGGATGCCCCGATTCGGTTCCACCTAACGGGTACCCCCCCCTCAATTGCTATAGGCTTGCAATTTGTCGTTACTGGACAAGTGCATTTCCAAATGAGCAGCAATGCAAAAAGGCAAATTGTGATTGAGGGGCATGGTCATGGCATGCTATGGGCCTCCGCTAAGCGCTGCCTCGATTGCCACACAAGTGATCAGCGTTTCGAGATTGGCCCAGTGACGAGCGGGCAGTGATCTGGGTGATCGGCTGTGCACCCGGAGGTATCGGCTGCCGTTGGGTTGACCAGTTTAGCTTTTCGCGCAATTGTTTGGACCATAATGACAATGGATTCCACTGCGGCGTCAAAAGACTGGCTTGCTATCAATGGTGGGGTTCCAGTCCGGGTGACACCACCACCGCCGTGGCCGGAATATGCGCCCGACGAAATCGCCGCAGTTGTCGAGACATTGCGCTCGGGCAAAGTCAACCAATGGACCGGCACGCAAATCGCCTCATTTGAGCAGGCCTTCGCCAAACTTCACCAGATGCCGTTTGCGATTGCGTTGGCGAACGGCTCACTTGCACTCGAGGCAATTCTTCGGGCAAGCCGCATCGGGCCTGGTGACGAAGTTATTGTAACGCCAAGAAGCTTCATTGCTTCTGCGTCATGTGTCGATTTGGTCGGCGCGGAGCCCGTATTCGCAGATATCGATATTGACTCGGAATTGATTACACCGGCCACGGTGGGCCCTTTGATCACCGACCGCACGAAGGCAATCATTGTCGTTCATCTCAACGGGCGCCCGGCCGACATGCCCGGTTTTATGAAGCTCGCCAAAAACCACAACATTCTCGTTTTTGAAGATTGTGCACAGGCGCATGGCGCGCGCATTGATGGCAAGCTCGTTGGCTCGTTCGGGCACGCCAGTGCATTTTCGTTTTGCCAGGACAAAATCATTACAACCGGCGGCGAAGGCGGGATGGCGCTCTTCAAGGATGAAGCCGCCTGGCGCAGTGCGTGGTCTTACCGGGATCACGGCAAAGATCACGATATCATGTTCAAACCCACGTCCTCGGTCGCTTTCCGCTGGGCCCACACGGGCTTCGGCTCGAATTGGCGATTGACTGAAATGCAGGCAGCTATCGGTCTACGCCAGCTTGCAAAATTGCCAGCATGGACAGCGGCACGTACAGCGAATGCCCGAACTCTGGAGCAGTGTCTCGTACCTTATCCTTCCGTACATGTCCCTCGATTGCCAGCAAATCATCAACATGCCTTTTACCGCTTCAATTTTCGGATCGAGCCCAAGAAACTGAAAAGCGATTGGAATCGCGATAAGATAATACAGGCCCTCGTCGCGGAAGGGATACCTTGTGTGTCGGGCGCGTGTCCCGAAATTTATCTGGAGCGCACTTATGCGAAATCCATGACGGGGATGCGACACCTGCCTAATGCCCAATATCTCGGCACCACGTCGCTTGCCTTGCTTGTGCATCCGACTCTGGACGAGAATTTCCTGAGCGATTGTTGCGTTGCACTTGAAAAAGTGTTTGACACCGCAACGAAATAATTGCGGCGCGGTCTTAAATCTTGACCATTACTGCTTGGCTCGAGCAAAAGTCGTGAGTAGCCAGCCGACAAGAACCGCGCTTGTCGCCAACGCGACCAGCGATGTCGCGCTGCTGTGAGCCGCGATGGTGACGAGCGCAAGCGCGCCCAGCCCAAGATTGACCAAAAATATGCGGGTGAGGATTTCAGGAACAGAGAAGCCATTGTCGGTCGCGCGCTGATAGAAGTGTGTGCGATGCGCCTGCCAGAACGGCTCGCCCTTCACGACGCGGCGCCCGAGTGTGATTGTCGCGTCGACGAGATAGTAGAGCGGCAGAATGAGCGCCGCCGCCAGGTGTCCGCGTTCCGTGAGTTGCAGCAGCAGCCACCAGAGCAGCAGGCCGATCGGCAGGCTGCCGACGTCGCCGAGAAAGAGCTTGGCAACCGGCCTGTTGAACGGTGCAAAGCCGAGGCTCGCACCAAAGAGTGCGGCGGCGACAATAGCGGGCAATAGTCCGATCACGCCGAATAAGCCGAGCAGCGCGATCACGCCGGTCACCGGCACGACTTCGGCCACGGTTATCCAGTCGATACCGTCCATGAAGTTGACGATGTTCACCAACCAAACTCCGCCGATGAGCAAGCAGGCGCGCTCTATCCACCAGGGCAGGAAGGGCAGGACCTGCCATTCGCTCGGAAGCGCCGCGACCACGGACCCGACCGCGATGAATTGTAGTGATAATCGCAGTGCCGCAGGCAGGGTGCGGAGGTCGTCGACGGCTCCGATACACGCAAGGAATAGCGTGGCGGCGGTGACGATCAGGAATTGCCCACTATATTCCCGGGCCAACGGAGAAAGGATAATGACGCCCCAGGCGACGGCCAGCAATGCAGCTACGACCGCGATTCCCCCGCCCTGCGGCGTCGGCTGGTAGTGTGACGAACGCGCATTCGGACGGGCCAATGCATAGCTCTTCAACCATGGCCAAGCGAGGACGATCAGTCCGGCAGCGAGGATGGCCGCGAGAATCGAGGTTGATGCAAGAAAGACGAAAGCGTGTTGAAAACTTGTACCGTCAATCGTCACGGCGACCAGTACCATTGCTGCAGCAGCACCATCTGCGGTTTTCGAGGCCTCTCCGACTCCAGGTGTCAAGCCAGGTCCGAAAACGGTTTCCTGGTCCGACCGAACAACCGGTATGCTTGGACGATGTAGTACTTGGGATACATACCGAGATCAAAACTGCGGCCAAAGCGTAGCTCCAGTTCACGCGCTTTGGGCAGTAGCATCTTTCGAAAAGCTCTTGCTGACGAGGCAACCGCCCCTGAACAAATCAAGCCTCGCAGCCGTCGTTCGGTTGGGCGTATCTTGTCGAGTCGCAGCAGGCTCTTTTCAGTCAAGATGCGACAGGCCAAGCGTGCGTGCAGCGACGGCGGTCCCGCCGCCAAACGCTCCACAAGTGGATTCGGAATGAAGAATCGCTGGCAGAGCCGTGCGGCGATATCGACAGTCTGCCGCATATTCAGGACCTGTAATGTCTTGAACAGTTCGTCGATATCAATGCGTCCGCCAAGTTTTACGGCTGTCAGATAGAAGTCCACCAATGACTTGAATTCTTCGTATTCGTGAACTTGGTAGTGGGCCGCCACATTGATCAAGGTCAATTCAGGCGACATCCGCCATCCCGGCAGCCCTTGGGATGGTTCTGGTGGCCGGCAATGGCGCCATATGATTTCGGGATCGCTCGGCCCCATTTCATAACCCTGAATTGCCCAGTGCAGATCGACCGAGGAGCCATCGGAGTGGCTCATGTTCGCGCCCGCCTTGTCGCGAACCAGGTAGTCCTGCAGGCTTTCATGCAGGGCAAGCGAGTAGCCGAGATCCTGCAAAATCGCATATGCCGGTTCCAAACGAACACGGTCGACAAAGATGTCGCAGTCGCGGAACGCTCGCAGCGAAAGGTCGCCGTAAACCGCGTCGACGAGCGCCATGCCTTTGAAGACTACAAACCGAATGCCGGCAGCCGTCAGCGCTTCACCAATCCGCCGCGCAGCCTTGCGGTGTGCCAGCATCTGCATCAGTTGCCCCTGACGCCACACCGTCATCCTCGCGAGCACCGGAATGGCGACTCCCGTTCGCTCATTGGCCCAACCCAGATTGCGGGCGACGAGTCCCAAAAGCCCGAACTGCACGGCGAGCTTGCTAATGTGCTCCCAACCTTCCGCATCGACGGCTTCGAGAGGTACTTCCTGTCCATCCCAGTCCTCGGGACGCAAAGTCGCGCAGGCTCGCAAAAAAATCTTGTGGGCGGCCTGGGTGGGTGTGGAACCGGTCACGTCATGAACTCGCGGCTACGCTGCTAGTTCGCCGTAACGCCGTTCGATTGGCGAGATGCAGGTCCGGCCGGTGGTGAGCTGGTTCTCAATCGCTGCAAAGGCGAACAGACCCAGCGGGCGACATGTGCGTAGAAATTCCAAGCATCGACCACGAACTGTTTTAGCGGTCTGACTTCGTAACCGTTGTCCGCTATTCCGAATTTCGAAGGCTGCTTGGTTCCCTTGTACCACGTTCCGAACAGGTGGTCCCAAAACGGGCAAGTGCTGAAGTGCAAATCCCTGATGCTCGTCCTCGATGGAATGATGCACCTGATGAACGCGCGGAGATTGAATGAGCCATCGTCCGATCCACCCGTATCCCCAGGGCAGCTGACTGTGTGCAAGAAGATCAGAAAGTGCTGCCCACAGATGAAATACACCAATAGAATTCGGCTCGGAATGTTAAAGAATATCAGTGGCGACACGAGCATCAAAGGTCTAAGGACTACCGGCTCCAGAGGGTGCATTCTAAATGCGGTCAGGGCATTCAACTCCGTTGCCGCGTGATGAAATCGATGTAGGTGCCAAAACATCGGCGTGTGCATCAATCGGTGGCCCCAATACTGCACGAACGACGACCATCAGCCAATAAAGCTGCGAGACCTGCGGTAATTTCAATTATTCCGTCAGTGGGCAGGGTGATTCTTGACCAGCCGTACTGTGAAGAAATCCATGTTATGAACTTCGAATATTTAATCGATATGCCCAGCGTAAATGCGATTTCAATAAAAGCGGAAATGGCAGTGTAGCCGAGTTCAGAAGCATGAATGCAAAATACACGCTGTCCACTATGGCCGATTTATTCCGATTGAAGATCAACCGAAACAAGACTTGATTGTTTCCACCCAAGGAAGAATGCATCGACAACCAGAACAAACGCCACCAATATTCCAATTCTGCCGGCGGTAGTGGTGCCGACGCTTTTCAAAACGTCATGAACATAGGTGAAGATCAACTGCCAACGTCAGTTGGCTGGGCTGGAACTGAATCTGAATATAATTTGCGATAGATCAATATAACGCCCGCCAGCACAATGACTGATAAGACGGCAAAAACGCTTGTCGTTTTCGCGTTAAGGCGCATGACAGTTGGATTTTAAACCCGTCTCCGGCCTGGAACTTTGCGCTTTCGGATCGGCAAGGTCAATCACGGCCCCCTCTATACACGGATGTCTCGTGTCTTGAAAATTGCTATTGTTCGAGCCAGTGCGGAACCCGTTCTGGAAACGTCGGTTATCAGCACAGAGGATCACCGATGGCAGCTTCGGATGATGTGATTAGAGCAAATCCGACCCATGTCGACATCGAGGCAGGGAAGACGCGTGCCGGATTGCACTTTTCCGCGCCGGTAAGCGCACGACGCATGGATCACGTTAACATTTCTGTCCGCGATCTTGACGCCTCGGCCGGCTTCTACGGCGCTCTGCTTGGTATCGAGCTCAAGGAGCAGGGTGACAACGGCGCAACGCGATGGTGCATCCTCGGTGCACCTGACCGTTTTTATGTTTGCCTCTGTGAGGTCAATTCGGGGAATTTCGAGCCCAAAGATATTCACATCAACCATGTCGGTTTTGTCGTAGATGACATCGACGAAACCGTCCGCCGTATTCAAGGTCTTGGGCTTCCGCTTGAATTTGGCAAGACGCTCGATTGGGCCAGGAGCAGGTCGGCCTACGTAAAGGATCCTGACGGGATTCTGATCGAGTTCACCAACAGATTTGGCGGCGGGCTTGATTAGCAAGGATGAAAGCGGATCCAGCACGTAGTCTGACGCAGATCGCCCGCATCGCTGCCGATGCTCGACGGTGATATCACGCGGAGTGCTTTGTATTTCCTGTGACTGTGGTTCAATTGCACGGCAGAATGTTCGCTAGTCGACAAATTTCAATTCGTCCGGACTTGGGTCCGGAATTCTTCGCAGGTTCTGTCGCCCTCGCAATTCAGACCACAAGGCCGCCCGTTGCTTAGCTCATTGGAAGCATGCCATCGTTTAAGAACGATATGATTGCGTCGCAAGGTGATGAAATGGCGCCCGTTACGACCGCCTGGCGTTGTTATGCCGTGGTCTTCGCATTGGCAATTCTGTTCTTGTATCTGGCCAATTTCCGCGACGGCATTTTCGTCTGGCAACTAAGCCAGCAGGAAGGCGGCACCCATGTCGATGAAGCATTCCAAATATTGCACGGTCAGCTGATCTACCGAGATTTTTTTGAAATGCTGGCGCCTGGCATCTTCTATGTAGATGCTTTTTTTCTATGGTTGTTGGGCCCAACACCTACCAGCGTGGGCATCATGATCATTGCTCTTGGCGTTGCCTGCGCACTCGCGATTTTTGCGATTTCTGATGTAGTCCTTTCGAGCTATTGGCGTTACGTCCCGGCAGCAATCTTTATTGGCCTGACTTACCCGTCATACAGCCCGGGCAATCACAAGTGGCCCACAACGCTTCTTTGTCTTGTCGGCATCTTAGCTGTCCTTAAAACGCGATCACGGCTGCGCTGTGGCGCAAGCGGCATTGCCCACGGCGGCGCGGTGCTATGCACCCAGGATTTTGGTGTCGCGGCAACGCTCGGAATGGCTGCAGCGCTTTGGCTGTTGCGGGCCAGGAAAGATGGCTCGTACCCGCTGATTTTTCTGAGTGTCTGCGGCATGACCGTCGCCATTGTCCTGGGCGGATTTGCGGCCGCGGCAGGTTTTGGGACGATTTGGTACGACCTCGTCGGCTTCTTGTTCGAGCAGTACGGTACGTCGCATGTGCTGACCTTCGGGCTAGGCAGCTGGAAGTTATTTCCGCTTTGGCTGACGTCGTTCGGGCTGGGTGGTCTTGGCCTTGCGTATGCTGCAAGTGGCGTCGCAAGGCGGTTTTGGCGCAGCGATCCCCCGTCGCTGGTTATTGTCACGTTGGCTGGCGCAGGGCTGCTGTTCATCGGGGGCTTGGCGCATCCAATTGAGCCGACTCTTTTCGGGGTGCGGGCCGTGCCGCTGACAATCATTGGGGTCTATCTGCTGCAGCGCGCGGTGCAGAGTCGCGTGGCCTACCCAGCCTTGGCGGTCGGACTCACTGCGCTTGGCGTGCTTGTCATGGGGTACGCAGCTATTCGTCCAATCAGAATTCAGTTCACCGCACCGCTGGTCATGGAAGCACACCGCGCCGGCAAAATTTGGACTTATGACCGCCTGGATGATCTTTTTTGGCTGGAGGCGAATACGGTCGAAGGTCAGCCGGTATTTCTTTATCCAGACAAAGGGGGTTTCTACTTTTTGAGCGGCACGCGCGGCGCAGTATCCTACCCAAGGCTGTACGACATGGGATTTAACACGAATGCCCAGGTTGCCGATGCTATAGGCCAGCTCGCCAAGCAGTGCCCGGCGGTCGGCATTTGGCACGAAAACCGCTTGCTCTCGTTCAACACCGGTCGTCCCGAGCTCAACACGCTAAAGCCGCTAGAACAGTTCCTGATGCGCAACTACGATATTGTCGCGGAGTTTCCAAATGGCGCGAAAGCGTTGCGCAGGAAACACCCGGCTCCCGAATGTGTGGCATGATGCTCCAGTCGATGGCGGCTTTTTTATCGGGGGTTACAGCCGGCCGGGCCGGCGACGCGGTACGGGACCACTTCTTTTGAAGGGTGCGGGATCGGGCACAGAGTTACTGTTGCCTTGATACGCTCGAGAATGCCCAATTCAACCGGGCCCATAGAAGCTGGCGAACGACGGACTAACACCAGCTCACCTTCACGCAATTTGACCGGCGCATCCATCATACGTTGCACCAGCGACGGGCCAAAGCGCATGCGATCACTCAGCCTGGATGAGCGGGGCCAGCGATGCCACTTGCCGGTGTACATCAAGGCAAAATCGCTGGCCATTTCGTCGTCTGCCGCGGCGCCAAGGACATGACCTATCAGGACAATGACGGTCGGTTCTCCGGCGGCCCAGGTTTCGATCATCGAGACAGCGTCACGCACGACACCGCGTGTATCGAAGCCCCAGTCAGTTGCGGGACTGCCCACGCGCTCTAGCACCGGTCGCTTGTGAAGCATCTCGAGGAGCCCGTCTGCAACTGCAGCTGGAGTACAGCGACCATGGTCACGACACTCATGCAGGAAGAATGAATAAGGCGCGCTGGCACAACGGCCCAAATTTTCGCAGGGGCGCACAATCGTCGAATAGTTCTGCCGAAGCAACGCGAGCGAAGTGAAGGTCAGAGCCCAAAACACGATCACGATCGGGATTAGTGCCAAAAACCTGATTGGTCCCTTTTCCACGGCAATTGCGGCGACACAGGTGAGCGCGGCGGTGATGGCAAGCGCAAAGAATGGAAATACGGCCACAACGAGGGCGCCTTCGACTGAACGTCCGACAAAGTATGAGGCCTGTTGCATCAGTAGCATCGACATTGGAACGAAACGATAGAAGAGTCCTTCACTGTCGATATCTATTGCGCGCATTTTCGGCTCGAACACGCGCAACCACGCTGCGTTCAAGACCACGAAGATGGCCAGCAGCATCGCTATCCATCCAAGGAACATCGGATTGGCCACGACATACCAGGCCTTCCAATCTGTATTGTCGGAAGAAAAGATCTGCAGGTACGTGCCGAAATCGGGCAGCGTGCCCGCGCGCGCACCAAGTCCCAATCGCAACAAGTGCAATACTTGCCGCAGCCGGAAGCAGCGTCTTTACGACATCGCCGACGAGACGAAGCGGCGACCGATCACGGAGGGCCAGGAGGCCAACAAACGAAAGCTGAATGACCAGTGTTCCAGCCAGTGTTTCGAAGCTCCAGAGACCCGCGAAGCAGGTGCTCAGCGCGGTAAAGACCGAAAAGCGTTGGGGCGGACGCAGACAGGATAACGCCAGCACCATTGCCAGCGGAGGCAGGTAACGCAGACCCAGGATCGACGGCGCAACGTTCGCATTTTGATAGCCGCCGGCATAGAGCGCCAGGAAGATTGCTACCGAGAGGAAGCCGAACAGCAACGCGGGCAGCTTCCAACTGGTTCATGCGGTAAAGGCAAACGAGCCACAATGCATAGAAAATGAAATTGAAAAATTGCACCGTGATCTGAGCCATGCCGAAGCTGACAGGGCCGATCAGGAACCCGACAGCGGTGGCGACGACGGGTCCCGGGTCCATACAGGGAAAAAGCGTCCACCATTGGCGTACCGCCATGGAGGATATGCAAGGCAGGCCCGACATTGGCCAGGTAGTGGAAGACATCGATGTTGAGCGAGAAATCAAAATAGCAGACAACAGTCAAAATCACCGCGGCGCAGAGCGCAGACAACCGAATAGTTTTAAGCGTTGCCGAACTTCGACGGAGCAGCTTGGATTCGAGCAATCCCAGTGCCGCGCCGGCGGCCACCAACAGGGCTGCCAGCACCAAAGCCGGCCCGAGCCCAAAGGGACCTGGCGATTCCGAGAACGGCGGCGTGAAGAACAGCTGGACGAAAAGATTGAGATGTCGGTTCGACGGATCAATCCAGAACAACAGGAAGCTCGCAACAAAAAAGCTGATCACGAGAGCAGGCGTCTGAACAACTCTTGAGCGTAAGAATTCCGAAAAGAAGAGCCCCCGTTTCAGTGCCGCGGACAATCCCGAAACAATGAACAAGCCTATGCCGTGCAACACTGCGATTGTCACAACGACGAATTTGACATTTCGCAGCCAGACGTCGCCTGGTTTACCAGCGACGTAGATGATGAGTGGTAATGTTCCCAAGGCAAGCAGGAGCGCGACGGCGGTCCAGCAATTTATTGACTCGACGGGTCCCGCGAGCCGTTCAAGGAAATTTGGGCGAACAAGAAACAGCTGAAAGGCAGCGCAAAGAAGCGGTAGCAGCAAAGCGCCGAAGATGAACAGCGCAAGATCCCGCTGCTCGCCATCAACCCCTGCTGCCGATAGCAGTACAGCCGAGTAGGCAAAGCCGAGCACCCCAAGCGCACACGATGAGAGCGCGGGGCCGAGGAGACAAAGCCACGGAGGCACTCGCGCTGCCGGCGTCGTATCGGCCAGGGCAGGTGAATCGTGGGAGGGAGTCTGATGAATCGGCGGAGCCCCGGACTTAGTGAGGGATGTGGCTAGTGCCTCGAGCCATCATTATCCGAAACTCCCAAGACGCCAACACTGCGCATGAGAATATGCCTGTCAATATGTGCCGGCAAGACAGATCGAGAGGCGGTACGTCGGAAAGCTGTGCCAGGCGTCGGAGCTTATCGCACTCTTTTTGCCACCATCTTTTGATTGGACGTTTCCGCTCCAAACAGTAGCGCAATCCAATCGACGACAGCGAACAGTGTCAGAAGCGGCAAGCTGGTATCCGAGAAGAAGTTATTGAGCCAATTACCAACGCCCGCACGCTGGGCCATGAACTTGCACGAGTAAATCCAGCATGGTGGCGATAATAGCGATTCAGTATGGACGACTTCCATACCGGACTCTGTGACGATACGGGTCAAGTGATCGCGCGTGAAAATGTTGAAGTGACGCGGCCAGTAATAGCCTCCCCAGGCACCAGCCTTGAAGAGGCGTCGATCCCACCCGTCTGGATTTGGTGTTTCAATGGCCAAGAGCCCCCCGATCGTCAGCCCTTTCTTGCATCGATCAATCACTAACCTTGCGTCCCATGTGTGCTCGATTAGCTGGTTCATCGTGATGACGTCGAATTGCCCGTCCGGCAGTGGTGTTGTCTCAATCGTGCCCGCAATCGTCTTGATATTGGCGTTCGCGAGCTCCTCCGCAGTCGCGGCGCCAAAAAACCAGTCAAGTCCAGTCAGTTCGGCTGCTGGGAATCGTTTTCGCAGAGCGAGCAGAAATCGGCCGTCCCCACATCCGATGTCGAGCAGGCGCAACGATGATGGAAGTGTGGCAGACAGAATATCAAATCTTCCAACGAGAACCCGATCCTTGATTTTGGCAAAGAAGCTGCCAGGACGGCCAAACCGGTTCGTAAAAGTGGCATAGTCAGCCGGATAAATACGACCAATTTCCGCGATTGTGGGCCGCGGTCTCAGATAAAGGTGCCCGCAGTCCAAGCATCGGCAAAATATAAATTCTTGATCGCTTGTTTGATGCAAATAGTCTTTGCCGCAGGCCTCGGGCACAGCCTGGCCCGAGTGGCAAACCACGCACTCCGTGGACTCTAGCTCGATTTGAGATTTCGACATTCACCTAGCTGGATGGCTGAGTTTGCGCATGCTCGCGCCAAGGCAGAATACACATCCAGCGAAACAAGAGCGCCAGGTAGCCTCCCGAAAAAAACTCGAACCGTCCATCGAGTGGCTGATATTCCGGATTTTGCTCACAATAAGCTCGGTGCGCCCGATGAAGCCGTTGCAATTGAGCATACGGGACAGATGGCCAGAGGTGATGCTCGCCATGGTAGTTGAAATCAAAAGCGCCCATAACCCAAGTTTGCAGACGACTGCCGTCAATCGTCCTGACGACCCAATCGCGAGTTGGGCTACCATGCTCACAAAGCAACCGTGTCGTTGAAAGCAACTTGCCGACTGTTGCTATCGGCAAAACCCAAAATGCAATGTAGAAAAGCGGATTCCCGTAAGCCCACCAGAACAAACTCGCCAAACCAAGTTGTACGCTAAAAAAGCAAATCAAGTCATACAGCGGTCGTTTCCCGCCAGTTGAAAACGCGCTCCGCTGTTGCGCCAAAAACTGCAGAGTGGCGGGAACGCCGGAAGCGAACCAAAAGAAACGCAATATTAGTGCGCCCTTCGTCCTCGGAAAGGAAGTGTAGATCGGAAACTCCGGATCGTGCACCGTGCCAAGATACTTGTGATGTCCGAGGTGGACCTGCCGATAGGTCATCGTCAGGCCCACCGGATAAGCGGTCAACAGCGCGGCCAATTGGTCGCTTTTCTTGTTCCGCAAATTGTGATGCACCGCCTCGTGCAGTCCATTACCGAGTGAATATTGAGCCCAGCCTATGACAATGAAGGCAGCGAGGCAGAATGGAATTGCCACGAGAATCGGCATCCGTATTGCTGCCCACACCACACACAGGGCGGCAAGCGCAATCGCATAAAGGGTAGCGATCACAAGGAATGACTGCCCTTCACCGGTATGGAAGGACCGAAATTCCTCCCGATCCTTGAAAAGGGCTTTGGCCGGGTTCACGGCCACCATTTTGAACTCTTGAATTTGCCTAGACATCCATTTTCGCCTTCGACGGCTGTACTGTCCAGAGGCCTAGCGCAAGCCGACCACCCCGGAATCAAGAGCCAAAAATCAAAAGACCGGGCTATAAAGCCATCACCGAGTATGCATGTTGCAGTTGAACGAGCTCACCGTTCAAGTGCACTATTCCGGTTGGAGAGTACTAGGAGTTTGGCGGACACCGGGATGGTGCGGACGGCGCTTCCGCTTGATCTTCTGCGTTGCCCCGAGACTGGCGACAAGCTCGTCGCAGCCGAGGGCGGACTCGTCGCCAACTCTGGCCGAGTTTATCGGATCACGCCGACTGGCATTCCGCTTTTTGCTGAGCAGCCCGCGAGTGAAGATGCGCGCCGGCAGATGGCTCACTACGACCAGATCGCGGAGAGTTATCAGGCCAATTTAGGATATCCGCACACGCGGGCCTATTTTGGTTATCTTGATGATGCACTGCTCGCGACTATCGGCCCAATGCCACTCGGGAATGTGGTCGAGGCTTGCTGTGGTTCGGGTGAGGCGTTCAAGCTCTTGTCCGGCCGGTATGACCGCGGCATTGGGATTGATATCTCGCTGGCCATGCTGGGTCGAGCGCAGGTAGCGAATGCCGACGCGCCGGTTACATTCATTCAGGGCGATGTCACCCGTTTGCCCCTCGCGGATGGTTCTCTCGATTTGGTGATGACTTTGGGCGGTGTTCACCACGTCAACGATCGGATCGCTCTGTTCAAGGAAATTGCCCGCGTCCTCAAGCCAGGCGGACGCTTCATCTACCGCGAACCAGTCAATGATTTCTCGCTCTGGCGATGGCTTCGGAAGGTAATCTATCGAGTATCCCCTATGTTCGACGAGAGCACCGAGCACCCACTGACGTCCACCGATACTGTACAGGTGTTAGCCAAGGCTGGCTTGGTAAGCGTGCACTGGAAGACTTACGGCCTTCTCGGCTTTTGTTTGTTCATGAACTCCGACGTATTAATCTTCAATCGGCTTTTCCGCTTTGTGCCCGGCATCGCCGGCCTCGCGCGCGCAGCTGCGAGGTTTGACGACTGGATACTGCGGCAGCCCGGGTTGGCGTTCGCGGGCCTTCAGGTCATTGGGGTAGCGGAACGACCGAGATAGTAAGCGTCGCCCGGCGCCGCCTTCCCGCGCTGTTGTAATTCAACACGTCACTATGGCTCCTGCGCCGGCGGTTTGCGCCCTGATCCAGACCATGACATCTCATTGGCGAACACCAGCCGAATGTCTTTGAGCCCAGCACCAGCCATCATTTTCTGCACCGTGTCGCGTGGCCAGTAATGTGCGATCCTGGGAATCATCTGGTCGAAAACGATCACCCGCAATTGCGGAAATGAAAGTCGACGTAACAGCCGATAATATTCGATGCGGCCGAACCCGAAACGGAGAGCGACCCATACGAGCGCCGTCAAATATAAGGAAAGATGATAAACCACTCGCAGCGGCATGCGCCCAAACAAAGTCCGTCGCACTGGATCGAAAAAGCGGACTAGCCATGACATGTTTTCTTTGCCGTAGACCCAGATGAGGACGTGGCCTCCCGGTCGCGTGGCCCGTACCAGTCGTCTGAGCGCCGCTTCAGGCTCTTCGAGATGGTGGATGACACCAATCGAAAACGCGATATCAAATACGTTTTCCTCAAGGACGTCATAGATGGATTGACGGCGGACCTCGATGGACGGATGTCGCTTGAGATTGGCCCGCGCAACATCGAGTGAACGATCGTCGAGATCAATGGCTATCCCTCCCGCAGCACCTTCGATCATTGCCCAATGACTGTTGCGGCCAATTCCGCACCCAGCATCCAGGAACCGTGCCCCCCGCCAAGAATGCCGAGGCAGAGCGGCGCTCCAGTGCAGGAACTGCTCATGGTGCTCCGGTTGGATTTCGTGGAAGATGTGCCAGGAGAAGCCGAAACGATCAGCCGAACCGCCGCGAGCTCGTGGGTCTTCAATCATCTGCTCTTCACTCTAGCTCCGAAGACAGCCTGCGCGGTCGTAGTTGAGCAGCTCGAATGAAAGATACAACGTTTGTCGTCGAGGCCGCGATCGAGGCCAAACACTGGTGGTTTGTAGGCCGGCGCAAGCTGTTCATACGCGAAATCGCGCGCCGCCGGATCGAATTGACAGCTTGTGTTCTCGATCTCGGCACGTCGACTGGTACGAACTTGCGCATGCTACGCGACAGCGGGTTCTCCAATGTTGCGGGGCTCGACTTATCTGAAGAGGCACTTCGCTTTTGCAAAGAAAAATACCGGGGCCTTGTGATCAAGGGTGATATCACACGGCTTCCATTTTTTCATGATCAGGCGGATCTCGTGCTGGCGACGGATGTCATCGAGCACGTCGATGACGACCGGGCGGCAATCCGGGAGATTGCCCGCGTCTTGAAGCCAGGTGGCGTTGTGCTCATCGCCGTGCCGGCCTTCGGGCTGTTGTGGGGCCTTCAAGACGAGGTTGCGCAACACAAACGGCGCTATCGTAAGCCTGAAGTCGAGACGATGTTGTCCGAGACCGGATTAACCGTCGAGCGCTCATACTATTTCAACTATGTGTTATTCTTGCCGATCCTGATCGCCCGCATCCTGTTGCGACTAATACGACCTAATCTATCCAGCGAGAACGAAATAAACTTTCCGCTCATGAACCGTATTCTGAGTGTCATATTCACTTTTGATATTACAACCGCCCCTTTTGTCCGGCCGCCATTTGGCGTTTCGATTTTTTTGCTCGCGACCAAGCCCGCCAGATAACGTATCCGGAACAATTCTTAAGCTCGACGATGCATCAAATCGGTGCTGTCGTATTCCGAACGGCTGTCGCGAGTGTAAAGAGCGTCCAGATTTTTTTGCGGTGATCGCGCCTGGCTGTTTGATGATCCGACCACAGACGTTCAATCATATCCCGCCGAAACCAACATGAGAGGGGTCCGTTCGAAGCAAGGATCACATCGGCGACACGTTCCCGCAGTGGACCACGGAGCAAATGTGCCAATGGCAGAGCGAAACCATGTTTGGGGCGCTCTACGATTTCCCGCGGCACGAATCTCAGCGCCAGCTGTTTTAAGAGATGCTTCGTCCCAAGCCCCCGGATCTTGTCGGTTGACGGGAGACTCATCGCATACTCGGCGAAAGTCCGTCCGAGATAGGGTGCACGTACCTCGAGGCTCGCATACATCGACCCTCGATCTACCTTCTGAAGGATATTCTCGGGCAGATAGGTCGTGGCAAAAAGGTGGATCAGTTCAGCCGCCGACCAGCGCCGTGGGCCTCTGCGAGCCAAAAGTTCAGCGACCGGATCCTCGGTGCTCGTGCCGGCAGCCGCAAGCACGTCAGGCTGCCACAACTCGTCGAGCTCTTCGGGAGCGAAAGGGGCCATGTAGGCCACCCACTGCCGTGCCGGACTAAGACCGAAGCCTTGGCTGAGTTGGCGCAACAGGAAGCTCGCGCTCATGTAGGAAGAATTGGCTGGGACGCTGGAAAGCAGCCGCCGCGCCGCCCGACCTGTCCAACTTGGCATTCGTGCGAGCCCGCTCGCGAAACGGTTCACCGGAAAATTTATGTAACCCGCAAACAATTCGTCGGCACCATCGCCACCAAGCACGACTTTCACCCGCTGGCGTGCCGCATGGCAAAGAGCATAGGTAGGCAACAACGATGAGTCCGCCAACGGTTCGTCCATGCGCTTGGTCAACACATCGAGCGACTCGACGAGTGATGCGTCATCGAACTGCACGATTTCGTGTGTGAGGCCCAATTTCCCGGCAAGCGCCTTCGCAGCCGGCGTTTCGTCGTAACTCGCCTCCGGCATGGCCATGGTAATAGCGGTGAGACCCGACGCATGGCGGGCGACGAGAGCTGCGACAAGCGATGAATCAACGCCGCCGGAGAGAAATACGCCAACAGGCACGTCCGCGATGAGGCGGTCGCGAACCGTTGCGTCGATAATCGCTTCAAGCCTGTCGAGCCGTTCGCTCTCGGATTCGGCGGAGCGTAGCTCACCTGCTTCATCCGGATTCGGATGCCAGTAGCTTTTGATCTCGATACGGCCCTGGAAGAACGTTAGCAGATAGCCGGGCGGCAGCTTGCGCAGACCTTGCCTCAACGATTGCGATCCAGGCAGATATTCGAACGCAAGAAAGGTGGCAACGGCGCCGAGATTGACAGAAGCATCCCTGCACAAAGGGTGAGCGAGTACGGCTTGCGGTTCGGAACCAAATAGAAAAGTACCGGCGCGTTCTAAGAAATATAGCGGCTTTTCCCCAAAGCGATCCCGCGCGAGATACAGACGTCCACTTTTTGCTTCGTAGAATGCGAAGGCGAACATACCATCGACTTTTTCAAGTGTTGCCTCCACTCCGTAGCGTTGCAGCAAGTGAAAAAGCACCTCTGTGTCGGATCGATCGATGAGCTCTACACCCTCATGCTTTAGGCTGCGCGCTAGCGCGGCAAAGCCGTAAATTTCTCCGTTGAAGACGAGGGCATCTCCGGTCACCGGGTCCACACGCGGCTGGCGGCCTCCTTCAAGATCGACGATTGCGAGCCGGAGATGGCCAAACGCGATCCGCTTTTCAATATGAGTGCCGCTTTGGTCCGGTCCTCGGTGGGATATTGGGGCGAGCATGTCGCGCAAGATCGCCGCATCGAGCACAGATGGGCGTGCTGGGTCCCGGGTAAAACCGACAATGCCGCACACTGGTTTACTCCACGGCGTCAGTCGGTGTTGACGGTCTCACGCACGATATAGGCGCGCCTATCTCGGCTTTCGAAATAAGTGCGCATCTGAATTTCTGCGATCACGCCCAGCAAGAAGCATAAGAGCGAAGTTATTGTCAGCAATACAATAAGGAGCGGGAGAGGCGTTTGGATGAACGATGCGCCCTCGAAAAATCGCAGCCACAAGGCGTAGATACCCACAAGAAAGGCAATTCCAAGGGTATACAATCCCGCCAGGCCGAAAAACTGCATAGGACGGTCCATCGCCCGATCGAAAAAAAAGATGACGAGAACATCGAGTATCACCCGCGGAATTCGCGACAGACCGTATTTGGATTTACCGTGAAGCCGTTGATGGTGAACGACCGGCAATTCGGTGATTCTTGCGCCTTCCCAGTGGGCATAAATGGGAATGTAGCGATGCATCTCGCCATAGAGGCTTACCTTGTTAACCGTCCAACGGCGATAGGCTTTGAGCGTGCAGCCATAGTCGTGGAGATAGACTCCCGACATCCAGGAAATAAATTTGTTCGCGATCAGCGATGGCCAACGCCGGCTCCATTTCGGTTCGCCGCGGTTCTCGCGCCAGCCTGAGACTACGTCATATCCTTCATCGAGCTTTGCCAGAAGGCGTCCAATATCAGACGGGTCGTTCTGGAGATCGGCGTCGATCATGACGACTATGTCGCCGACAGAATGGTCGAGCGCAGCCATTAGTGCCGCAGTCTGGCCGAAGTTTCTTCGAAGGTGCACGATCTTGAATCGTGGATCCGCCGCCGCGATCTGATTCAGAATGCCCGTTGAGCCGTCAGTCGAGCCATCGTTCGCGAGCACAATTTCCCAATCATGATCGAGCCGGACCAGAGCCGCTACCAGGCTATCTTTTAACGCCATGAGGCTGTCGACTTCATTATATACGGGGACCAGCACCGACAGTCTTGCCATGGCGCACCGTTTTGGCGTTCTCCCGAGAGGTCAGAATAAGTTCTAATTGAATTGTTAGAGCATGTCGGTCATGGCATCAATCAAAGTCTTCGGGCGGCTATGCAGCGCCCTTTTCTGGTGCAGCAGGTGCGTCGGCAGGTCGCTTCCGGGTCGCTTCATTATGCGGTAGCGAACTTCGCCTCGCAAATCTAAAGTTGCGCAAGGCATAGAGTGTATCACTTGCTGCCGGATGCCGTGAAGGAGTGCTTATGAGCAGCGACCGCCGGTCAATTGATTCCATTCGAATGACGTGGGGACAACCGCGGGTGCGACGTATCGTGATCGCGCTTGCGGCAGTGCTCTTCGTATTGATGGCTGCGTTTGCAGGATTTGCCGGGCGTCAATGGCGTGAGGCAACGCACCAACGTGTTGTTGCGGAAGAGCAACGAGATGAAACTGCCACGCGGAATATCGCAACACTTGCGAATCAAGCCCTCAACCACGGAGACGCAGGCACCTCGATGTTGTTGGCGATGGAGGCGTTGCCGGACAGGCATGGCGGCGTCAAGCAGGGCTCCTCGTCGCTGGCCGAGGCGGCACTCTTCGCTGGCACTGCTCGCTTACAGGAGGTTGGCCTGTTCAAGGGCCACGGCGATTGGGTCGTGTATGCGGCATTTAGTCCGGACGGCCGACGCGTAGTAACTGCGTCTTGGGATATGACTGCGCGGATCTGGGATGCGGAGACGCGTCAACAACTTGGAGTGCTCGTCGGGCATGAAGGCGCGCTGTACACGGCTGTGTTTAGTCTGGACGGACGCCGCGTGGTGACTTCAGGCAGGGACAAGACCGTGCGTATTTGGGACGCCGAGACGTACAAGCAGATTGCCGTATTCAGAGGCCATACATACGCGGTTGCGAGCGCTGCATTTAGTCCGGACGGCCGGCGCGTGGTAACTGCGTCGGACGACGGGACGGTCCGAATTTTGGATGCCGAAACCGGCGAGCAGATCGAAGTGTTCACGAAGAATGATCGACCGATGTATAGCGCGGCCTACAGCCCGGACGGCCGGCGTCTGGTGACAGCATCTCGGGACAAGACTGCGCGAGTTTGGGACGCCGAGACGCACCAGCAGATCGCGCTGCTCGCGGGACATGACGAGATCATATATAGCGCTGTATTCAGCCCGGACGGCCGGCGTGTGCTGACAGCGTCGTGGGACACCACGGCGCGGATCTGGGATGCCGATACGGGTCAGCAAATCGCGATGTTTGCCCATGACGAACCGCTGTGGCGGGCTGCATTTAGCCCGGACGGCCGGCGCGTGCTGACCGCGTCGACTGACAAAACGGTGCGAATTTGGGATACGGAAACGCATCAGCAAATCGGCCTGTTGGCGGGACACGGCGAGGCAGTATTTAGTGCTGCGTTTAGCCCGGATAGCCGGCACGTGCTGACTGCATCTTCCGATCTTACGGCGCGAATGTGGGACGCCGAGCCGCATCAGCAGGTCACTGTCCTCAAGTCGCACGATGATACGGTGACCGGCGCTGCCTTCAGCCCAGATGGCCGGCGGATCGCAACCGCGTCGACTGACCGGACCGTGCGAATTTGGGACACCGGAACTCATGAGCAGGTGGCAGTGCTCAGGCATGAGGCCGAGGTAAATGCTGTCGCTTTCAGCCCGGATGGTCGGCACGTGGTGACAGGGGCGTCCAACTCCATGGCGAGGATTTGGGACGCGAAGACGGGTCAACAGACCATTACGCTCAAGGGTCACGTCGCGACTGTGTGGAGCGTCGTGTTCAGTCCGGATGGCCGGCGTGTATTGACATCGTCCTATGATCGGACGGCGCGGATTTGGGACGCCAAGACAGGCCGCCAGATCAGCGTACTCACCGGGCATGACGGTCAGGGAGGCGGAGCGGTATTCAGTCCGGATGGCAAGTTCATACTGACCACATTTCTCGATATGGGGGCGCGGATTTGGAATGCCGGGACCGGCGAGCAAATCGCCATGCTTATGGGGCATGCATCAGGAGTATGGAACGGCTCATTCAGTCCGGACGGCAAGCTTGTGGTGACCGCATCGGCCGACAAGACGGCGCGCATCTGGGACGTCAAGACGTATCGGCAAATCGCAACGCTCCCCCATGAAAATGCAGTCGTGCGTGCGATCTTTAGCCCCGACGGCCGTCATGTCCTCACCACGACCATTGGCCGGACGGCGTACATCTGGGATGTCGAGACGCATCAGCAGATCGCCGTGCTAAGTGGGCATACACGTCCGCTGACGAGTGGCGCCTTCAGCCCCGATGGCCGTCTCGTCGTGACCACGTCGACTGACAGGACTGCGCGCATTTGGCCAGTATTTCCGACGACACGAGAACTCGTTGATCATAGCCGGCAGATCGTCCCTCGCTGCCTCACGAGGGATCAACGCGCGAACGCGGTCCTGAATGCGGAACCTCCTTCTTGGTGTATAGAGATGGGAAAGTGGCCTTACGATACGGACAGCTGGAAGAGATGGCTGACGCTCAAGCGGGCAAATGCAAATCCGCCAATGCCGGAGCCGAAAGAGCTGCCCTGGCCCCGCGGAATGTGATTCGAACGCTCCTGCAGGTCCCCCGAGATACTTCGGCCAAGGGGCCGACTACCGACGTTTGAGATGGCGGCGGATGCCCGACACCAGTCGATAGAGAAAGTGCGATTCGATGCGCTCAAGCCGATCCGAACGTTGCCGGTAGTGTGACAGTTCCTGTTTCAGTGGAAAAGATTGATTGAGGGTGGCGAGGTGGTCGACCTGCGGCTCAAGCCCGGGAACGAAAAACACGAACCACACCTGTCCGCCGATGTGAAACCAGTCCAGGCGGCGGCACGCAAGCCCGGCCTCAGTGGCCAGACGCTCAATTGTCGTCGCACGGTATCGGATCGTTTCCGGATAGACCCATGCCTCGCCGGCGTAGTCGTCATCACCTTCAACGAAACTGGCTGCGAACAGCGAAGTATCTTTCATAGATGCTCGAGCTTGCGACAGACAGCGCCGAATTCTGCGCCAGCGAGGCGTGTGAAAAGATCGACTGAGCGATGATGTAGTCAAAAGCAACCCCAAATCCGGCGCACGAGAAATCGCGGTCGAAGAGAAAACGGGGCCGCTTGCGATCCGCAAGCTCGTGTCCGAGCTCACGTTCGATGCCTTCCTCGACGAGCCACTGCTCAGGTTCGATACCGAAATATCGATCGGGCAGGAGATATATCAGAAAGAGCTTCCCGGCCCGAAGAGAACCGCAGCCGATATCCAGGAGCGTATGATCCTGGCGTAATCCAAGCAGCGTCATGAGGGTGAATTGCATGTAGGAAAAGATATCGTAGGTCTTCGTATCACCGACAAAGGCTCGGTAATGATGTGCACCGAACCGAACGTTCGCGCCGGTGTCTGGTGATTGAAATGGCATGTCACAACGCCTTATATTGATTTCCGAACGAGCCCTTCGGATACAATGTCGTCAATTCGGCCTAGTTCGTCTATTCCTGGTGTTTCTCGATGCCGACTGTTGCAGATGTCGTCAAATCCAAAGACGTAGCGCTGCGTCTTCCGCTGTTTTTTGAGCCTGACCGCCTGGCGGCCGATCTCGACCGCATGGAGTCAGACTGGTGGCACGGGCATCTCGGTCCCTATCACGATGGCAACTGGGAGGCCATTGCGCTTTGGGCGCCCAACGGTGATCGGACCAGTCAGTTCAGCAAGGGGGGACTCTATGCGGCGACTGAAGCGCTCAAGCGGTGCGACTATGTCGGAGAGGTAATCGAGAGCTTTCCTGGCCGCAAGAACCGCGTTCGTTTTCTCAAACTCCGCGCTGGCGGACAAATTTTTCTCCACTCGGATCCACTGCATACGATCGATTCCGGTATTGTGCGAATACACGTGCCGGTGCGTACGAATCCGGCGGTCGAATTTCTTGTGCATGGCAGGCGCTTGGCCATGCAGCCCGGTGAATCCTGGTATGTCGACGTCCGTTTCAAGCATTCGGTCAGCAACCTCGGCGCCGAGGAGCGGGTCCACCTGGTCATCGATGTCGAGCCGAATCCCGGACTGAGCGCGCTATTCGACGCGGGGGAGTCAAGCGGCAAGGGAATGCTGGCGGGTTATTTCCTCAAGCACTCGCTTCCGCGGCGGCTAGTGCGCTGGCTCGACATCGGCAATTGAGCCACCTGGACGCGCCTCCACAGCTTTCGCGCGTCCGCCTACAAGATAAGGCGCCAACGCTCGACGGACCTCCGGTTGCTTGAACGCCCAAAACAGGCCGTCGAGGTAGAAATGCAGCAGCACCAGCGCAATCGTCACCGCCATCAGGTTGATTTGCAGCACCATGAAAAGCGCACCGCCGGTGATGAGCGCGGGGACCAGCACCCACGGGTCGCGCCACAGCCGCGAAAGAGCGCGCTGGCCCAATGACCCGGTCCCGTCCGCAAACTTTCGGCTGTTGAGCAACCAGACGATGCCAAGGTATTGGATAAAATGTCCCAACAGCATGCCGAGCGTTGCCAGATTGGAGTCGCGTACCCACAGATAGGGATGAAACAGCAGCAGGCTCGTTACCAGAAAAGCAAGCTCGGCCGCGCTAAACGCCGGACCCTGCCGATGACGCTGGATCATTGCAATGCCGAGCCGTGCAAGGGAGATGACCGCGGCGATCAGGGCGCTGTAGGAGAGCACGTCGGGAAGATATGGCGACGGCTTTGACAAAAAAGCATGCAGCGCCGGATACCAGTCGAGATGCGCTGTCGCCATCGCCAGGCTGGTGGCAATGATGGCCGCATTTGTAACGACCTTCAGGTGCGGATCGAACGCGCCGGCCCGATGTCGGTAAATCGATTGAATGCCGCAACTCTGCCGCGCCACATGATAGGCGTTCCAGAAATAGACGACCACGAGGATGATGACCGGAATCCTGAACCACGCGATCGCACCAACCGCGAGAACGATCAGAATAGGAACAACAAAATATGCAACCCAACGCCGTCGCTGATACGCGGCCGTATCGTCAAAGAAATAGAACGAATAGGTGGCAAGATAGTGTGGCCCGCCTATCAGGGTCGCGGCAGCAAGTGTCAGTAGCGTGTTACTGTCGTCCAGCGAAACGAGTACCAGGGCAAGCCCCGCCAATGGCGACAAGGTGAAGAAAGCCAGGTCAAATGCGGGCGATTCGATCCAGCCGCCTTGGCCGGATCGGGGCCGGGCAACAAGTCCGTCTGCCGGTTCAGCCGACATGGCCATTCTCACTGTAGCCCAAGGTCATCCGTCGAGCGTCCCGTCCACTTTATCCGCATCGTTTCGATATTTTGCCTCACCCAAAGACCCGAAAGGCTAGGTGTCAAGGCAGTATATACCGAACCACGCGGGCAGGGACCATTAGCGCCATTGCGCACATGTCGGCACGCAAGATAAACTTATGCTAAGCGCGGGCGGGCCGAGCGGCGCCATTTCCCAGACCCGCGGGGGATCTATTCAGGTGTTTGACCAAGCTTGGCATGCTGCGACGTCGCTTTACACCGAGTTGAGCCAGATCGCAGCCGTTGTGTGGGATCAACCACTGGCGAAATCGTTGTGGTTTGCGGTCAAGATATTTTCGGTCGTGTTTGTCGTCATTTTCGTTTTGGAAATGGTGAGTGGTGGAAATCCGCGTCGCTATTGCACGCGCAATTTTCGCACCGATATGGCGTATGGCATTTTTTACGCTGGTGGGCCCTACAATCTTTTGTTCTACGGTCCCATCATCGCAGCGTTGACCTTTGTTGTTCCTGCCTGGAACTTTCGCCTGCTCAACTATGTGCCAGGGCCGGTTGGCTTCGTCATGTACTGGATAATCGTCGATGCCCTAGGCTATTGGATTCATCGTCTGTATCACCACAACCCAATTTTATGGGAATTCCACAAGGTCCATCACGCGCAAACCGAACTCACTTTCGTCACGTCTTGGCGTAATCATCTCGTCGAGCAGATCGCCTCAAATGTTCTTATGTTCATACCGCTGATGGTCCTTGGTCTGCCGCTCTGGTTTTGGGCCCCCGTTACCGTGATGCAGTATGTGTTCGAGGGGATGCAGCACTCGGACATCAAATGGCGATTCGGCAAGCTCTACCCGATTCTGGTGAGTCCGGCCTTCCACGCCCTGCACCACGCGCCCGATCGTGTGAGGCACGACAGCAACTACGGCAAGCTTCTCAGCATATGGGACTATCTGTTCGGCACGATGTCAGTTGGTGAGCGCCCTGCCAGATATGGCCTTATCGGGGTGGATATGCCGGTTTCCTTCTTCGGGACTATGGCCGCTCCCTTCCTTTCGCTATGGAAAAACCGCCCGCGGCTCTTTGCCGGACGGGGGCAGAAATCCGTCTGAGACGGATACAAGAATCACAATATGCGGCAGAAGTACCACAGTCCTAGAAACTGTTGGGCCAGTAGCTCTCACCCATTGACGATAGGGGAAGTTACGTTTATTTTTCAGGCCTCAAAGCCTTCGTATCCACATTTTACTAGCCCACATTGGGGGATGAGATGGAAAAAGCTGATGTTGTCGGTCATGCGACTCAAACTGATGGGCGCAGCGGGTTGCCCGACTACGAGAAACCCAGCATCCGGATGATGGATGAGAAGGAAGTTTTGAGTGCTTTCCAGGTGACTGTGGCCGCCACCACGTGGTGGGTGATGTAACTGCGGATTGAACCCGCCCTTAGTTGCTATGCAATCAGCGTGGTGGCTTAGGGCGGCGGATATCCTTGCCCAGTGTGACCGGCCCGCGTCGAGTTCTGCTCGTCTGAGTCGGTACCGATTTGCGGATGGGTGCCTCGTCCTCGATTGCGAAGACGAGGCGCTTGTGCGTCGGTTCCAAGAAATATATCCGGAGGGCGCTGACCACGATGGGTCGGAAACTCCGTTGCAGGTAAAGTGTGCCGTCCGTGTTCACGGTGAGGCACCAGTAGCGGCGGTAATTTTTGACGACCCCGAGCCGCTCCAATCCTTTGCTTTTTGCGAGACCCTATTTCCCGACCGCGGCTATTTGGAAGGGCCTGCTGGTCCAGACGGCTGGCGCACGATTGCGTCGCGACAAACCCCAAATGAGCCGCAGATTGCGTTATGCGAAAACTATGCGCTGGTAGACCGGCGGCAGATTTGGCAGCCCTTCATCGCAAATTACGCCATCAATCGGGTCCTGCGTCTGCAACGCGATATCCTGTTTTTTCATGCTGGCTCGGTCGGAATCCAGGGCCGTGGCGCGATGATCGTTGGTCCGAAGGGGTCAGGAAAAACAACGACAGCATTGGCGTTGGCCGCACGCGGGCATGATTTCCTGGGTGACGAAATGGCGGCCGTCCACCGCGCTACGAAGGCGATGCTGCCGTTTCGGCGGGCGGTCTCGATCCGCAGCGGGCCACGTGCACGGCGTGTGGACGAGCACTTGTCGCTTTGCCGATATCCTGCGGAAAGGTTCCCTGATGGCGGGGAGCGTACGCTCGTCAATATAGGAACGATGTTTCCGGAAGCTGGCGTTTCGGCCACGACCTTGTCTTGTGTGCTGTTTTTGCGACAATTTGCCGAGCGACCCGCGGCAGAACAGTTCGCTTTCGGACTGGATCATTTCAGGATGCTTTCGCCGCTGGCATGTAGTATGTGGGGGATGCCGATCGGCGCCAGAATGATGGATTTGAGCCGGCTGTTACGTGGTGTGAGGAGTTATTTTCTCGACCCAGGCCAGCCGGAAGATACGGCCGATCTGGTCGAGCAGATAACAAGCGGGAGGTATCTCCATTGAGTATCAAGTTGACCGTCAAACAGCGTGCCGACACGATTGGTACGCTGCGTTTCGTGAGCGTTTTCCTGATGGAAACCCTAGCGCGCTGGATCCCGGCGACACCCGAAATGGAAGTCAAGATGCTGTTAAGCCGCCAGGTCTGGCGGATGGCGCAGCAGGCCGATCGACTGGGAAAGCGAGCCCGCGAACTACGCGCTCCTCTGCACTATAGCCGCCCGGCGCGGCAGGAGTTCCTGGCCGCGCTCAAGCAACTCGCAGCCGTGAGCGACACAATCGACCGCATCGACGCCTTTCACGACGTGGCCCTGTCAGCCCTCGCCGCCGCGCACAAGCGTTATCTCGCTGAAACCGATCGTCTGACGGATGAGCCGACCGTCATGATCTGCGAGCAGGCACTGGCAGAGATCGAAACGATGAAGCGCGAGCGCAACGAATGGGGCAGTGAAATCCCCAAGTCGCGAGCGACAGACTCGTCCGCGCTTAAAGCCGTGCGACAGGCCGTCGTTGCCGGGTCCAAAGAGATCGTCGATCATTCCGAACAGGCTGCGTGAGTTTTAAGGAGACGTCACAATGGATCAGTTCGAGACCAAGGTGGTGCGCGGGGTAACCATGCGCAAGGATCCGGCGCGCGAAGCTTGCTTTACCGTCGCCGATACCGACGACCAGATGATCTCCTGGCCCGAATGGACCGACGAGTCGAAGCGCGAGCGCATTCACCGTCATATGAATAATGAGATGTCGACGACAGAAGTCGCCGCCCAGTGCCTTTGCGATTTTCCTGACGCGCCATGGGAACTGCGCATGGAGCTCGCCCGTCAGGTGTGGGATGAAAGTCGCCACGCCATGGGCCTCTATCGCCGGCTCAAGGAGCTCGGCGGCCGCAAGGGCGAATTCCCGGTCGCGAATTTCGAATGGGCAGTATCGTCCTATCTCGATTCCGTCGTGGGACGCATTACCGTGATGAACCGCACCTTCGAAGCGGGCACCATGGATCTGATGGCGTTCATTCCCGACGGATGGCGGGAGAATGGAGATCCGCAAACTGCTGAATTGCTCGACGCGATTGCAGCGGACGAAATCCATCATGTGCGCTTCGCCAATCAATGGGTGCACAAGCTTTGCGGCGAGAATAAGCGAAACCTGCTGAAGGTGGCACAGGCTGTGCGGTTTATGGATATGGCGCAGAAGGCACTTACCCCGCCGCCAGGCACGACAAACCTTGTCGGTGTATCAGTCGAGGACGTCGCCCAATCCGCGCCCATCAACGTCGCCGATCGGCAGCTTGCCGACTTCTCCGACGATGAAATTGCGGTTCTGCTGAAACAGCATGACCTCGAGTCACTCGTCACCGGACAGGAAACCCGCACGTGACCGTTCCCGACGATGTCCCGCCGCCGCTCGACAGTCCGGCTCGCGATGCCCGGTTCAAGGTGGTCGACACCTGGAAAGAATGCGCAAACTTTCCGGAAGGAGACCCCCGCCGTATTCAGGAGTTCATGCATCGGCAGATGAACGAGGAGATGGACGCGACCGAATGTTCGGCACGCACCATCACCGACTTCCCGGATGCGCCGTGGGAACTGCGGATGTTTCTCGCCCGCCAGTGCGCCGACGAGGCCCGGCACGCTCTGACCTTCAAAAAAATATTCGAGAAGCGAGGCGGAAAGCTTGGTGAATATCCCATCCTGAACTTTCAATATCGGATCATCTGCAAGATTGCTGATCTGGCCGGGCGCTTGGCGGTGCAGAATCGGACTTTTGAGGCTGAAGGCATCGACGCCATAGGATTCGGCATTGACGACGCTCGCAAACAAGGCGACGAGGAGCTTGCCGAGTTTTTCGACATCCAGTTCGCGGACGAGATTATGCATGTCCGTTGCGCCAACGAATTCCTGCACGAGATTCTCGCAAAGGAACCACGCTTGGCGCTCAAGGTGGGTACCGCCTTGAAAGACGCAACCCGCCAGTTTCTTGAGGTCTTTGGCGGTGAGGGGACGGCAGTCACGAAGTACACGATCAGCGAGCAGGGTCGTCTGGAAGCGGGTTTCCGGCCGGACGAAGTCGAGCTCTCCAACCGGTTGGCTGAGCAGCGGCGTGAACGCGCACCGACCTAATCAATGACGCTACAATGGGCGAAGAACCTTCGGCATTGCCGGTGAACGCCCTTGTAGCGGGCCCTCCTTGGGCGCCGGGGATCAACGATCTGGCGCGGTTGCGCGCCGTTACAGGAAATAGCCGCGCCGTCATTCATTCGGTGGTGCGCGGCGCCAGCATGGGGACAGCGATCCCCGATGGCGCGCGCGTCCGCATCCGCAGCGGCTCAGACGACATGTGGCGTGTTGGAAAGGTTATCGCCTTTCTTGCCGGCAGCCGCCTGATGGCCCATCGGATCGTTTATGAAGGGCAACGCGGCCCCGCTCGACATTTCCTGCTGACCCAGGGGGACGGTAACTGGCTTTGTGATCCGCCAGTCAATCGTTCGACAGTTGTTGGCGAGGTCGAAGCGTTTGCAACCGGCGATGAATGGCATGCAATCGGCCCTGCACGGATTCGGCCCTACGGGCAGCTCGTAGCCCGCGCTTCCCAGGCGTTGATGCGTCTCGCGCTCGAGCGGAGTCCAGCCTTCGCAATCTGGATCTCTCGTCCCATCAGCTGGCTTCGCATGACCCCGCGTCTGGTGGTGTCGATATTGCGGCGTTGCAGCGCCGGCCATGTGCGGCATTAGCGTCATTTGCCGAGCGGAAGGCGATGCGGCGGGTGACCTGGCGGACCTCGAGCGCATGCACAACGCGCAGCGCCACCGTGGCCCCGACGGCGAGGGCGCCTTCACCATCGATCGGCAATTCGAGGGCAGACGTTACGAGCACGTCCCCAGGTCTCGTGACGAGAGGCAGACCGAGCTGCGTGTGATCGCGGCCCTGCGGCGGCTGCGCATATCCGATACGCGACCAATTGCTGACCAGCCGATGGTTTCTGCCGACCGGCGCTGTTGGGTGATGCTCAATGGCGCGATTTACAATTTCCGTGAGCTGGCCAGTGAGCTGATGGCAGCGGGTCACAAGTTCCGCACCGGCAGTGACACCGAAGTAGTTATGGAAGCCTATCGCCGATGGGGTCCATCCTGCTTCGCAAAATTCAACGGCATGTGGGCAATCCTGATCGTCGACCTCGATCGCAAAGTCATGGTTGGCTCGCGCGATCGCGTCGGCATCAAGCCGTTCTACTATGCGCTCGACGGCAAGCGTCTGATGTTTGCCTCCGAGCCGTGGACGATCGCGCAAGTTCTTTCCGGTGGGCCCACGATCGGAACGACGCGCTTTTTCGAATTTCTCAGCGGATATCCGCCGCAGTCGGCAGCGCTCAGCTTCTTTCGCGGAGTCCATCCCGTTCCTGCCGGCACGTGGTTTGAGATCGACCTTCAAGGCGTCCAGGTCGTGGAGCCCCGCTTCGAGCGTTACTGGAATTTGGCGGATTACAGATCAAACGGCGTGCCGGCGATGTCGTTCTCGGACGCCGCCGAGCGGTTTCGCGAACTCCTCAAGGAATCAGTCGCCGGTCAGAGCCTCGCCGACGTAAAGGTAGGCAGCCTGCTCTCAGGCGGTTTCGACAGCCCGACAATCGTCATGTTGTGGTCCGAACTTGCCGCAGCGCGTGGCTCCCAGCGTCCCGACACGCTTTCGATTGCGTGGGACGATCCCCAAATGAGCGAGCGCCCCAATATCGAAGCAATCGCCGCCAAGGCCGGCAGCGACAGCCACATACTGCAACTTTCAGCCCGCGATGTCTGGGCGGGAGTGGATGACGTGGTGAGGGCGCAAGCCCAGCCGCTGTTGGGACAGGATTTGATCGCGCAGAACCGCGTCTATGGATTGGCGCGTCAGGAGGGCGATATCGTCGTTATGGACGGCAACGGCCTGGACGAGGTGCAGGCAGGCTTGATGTACTATGAATCCGAGATGGTGCTCGAACGGCTTCTGAAACTCCAGCTCTTCGACGTTGTCAAAGAGTTGCACAGCATTGCCCGCAATTACGGCCGTTCGTACTACAATGTCGCGTTGTCTTATCTGGTGGCGCCGCTCAGACGCTATTTGCGCAAGGGCCGGGTGTTGCCAGCCTATTCCTGGCTTGATGAACGCGCCTGTGACACGTCCGATCCGGACTGGATCAGCGGTCATACGTTGGAGTCCGGGCACGATCCATCGCTGCTCAATCGCATGCTCTACCGCGAGACCCGCCATACAAACGTGCCTGCAGTGCTGATGTACAGCGACCGCAACTCAATGGCGCACTCAGTGGAGGCGCGCTTCCCCTATCTTGACCATCGGATCATTGAGCTGTGCTTTTCGCTCCCGGCGCCATACAAGGTGGGCTTCGGACAACGCAAGCGGCTCCTATTCGAGACCGCCAAGCGGTACCTTCCAGCCAGCGTGATCGAAAGCAAGAAGAAGAAGCAATTTGTTTTGATGAACAATTGGATGCCACTCCGCGGCGATCACGCCGCAGCTATCCGGGATGCCTCACGCTGTTCGGCCTGGTCGAAGCTGCCCTATATCGATGTGCCGAAGATGCACGCTTTCGTCGATGACTACCTCGCAGGAAAGCACGAAAATGGCTACGCCGTGTGGCGGATCTTCACAGCGTCGCGTTGGCTGGAGCTATTCCGGCTATGAGCGCGAACTCCCCGCTTTTGAAGATCGCTTTGTTTGGCACCGCGTCGCGCTTCAGTCTGCTGGCCCTGCAAGAACTGGCAGCGCATAGGCTGGTGACCGCGGTCGTATTGCCACAGCCGAAGCTACCTGGGTGGCGTGGCTTCGTTGCTGCGCATCGCCGGGATCCGCCGCCTGTCGCAAGTGGAGCGTGCTGCACGCGAGCAGGGGATTCCAGTCATCTTTGCGACCAATTCCGACCAGTCGATGGTCGCAGATCGCTTGCGTATGATGCAGCCCGATCTCATCGGCGTTGCCATTTATCCGCGGCGGATTCCGCAAGAAATCATTGCGCTCGCGCCGCTTGGCGCCATCAACGTGCACCCGTCGCTATTACCGCGCCATCGCGGTCCGCTGCCGCTGTTCTGGACCTATCATGCTGATGATCGTGATGCCGGGGTCACGGTCCATCACATGAATCAGGTCCTTGATGCGGGCGACATCATTATGCAAGAGCGCTTTCCATTACCGCGCGCTTACCCGGTCGAGAAACTGGACGCAGATGTGGCAGTTCGCGGCGCGTTCCTGCTGCGATCGGCAGCGCAGGCGTTGGCGAGCGGTCGGGCGCCGCGCGTTGTGCAGGACGGAGATGCCGCGACCAATGCGCCGCGGGTTCGGTGGGACACTCCAATGGTGCGTTTCGACGAGTGGGATGTCGAACGCGTCTGGCACTTTCTGGCCGGTTTATGCCCCCGGTTTCGGGAACCATTGGTCAACAGCTCGGGCGGTCCAGTCGTCTACCAAGTCGTCAATGGTTTCGAGCATGGCCCTTCCGGCACGCCGGGCAGCGTCGAAAAAACGAGTAACGGCTGGAAGCTCCATTGCAGAGGTGGAACGGTTCTTCTTGGTGGGGCAGCGTAGCCAACTCGGTAGGGCAGCGTAGCCAACGGGATTCGGCACCCCGACTATTTGTCCGATATGAGGCCCAAATCACGCATGTTTTTTAGCGTTTCCTGGACATCCGCAAGTGCCTGTTTTTCGGTCAATCCTTTGAAATGCTCACACAGCGCGGAAGCCAGCGCTTGCTCGCTGGTCGGCTGCTTCATTTTCTCCCACATACAAGCGGCAGTCCGATTCATGACGAAAAATTTGTTCGTCGCGCCGCTGAACAGCAGGAGTTCACCATTAAGTTCTGACGCCTCGACTTCTGGATTCTGACGCAAAAGACACTCTCCCTTGCTTTATTCGATTACTCAAGTAATTGAGGCGTCTTATGACACAGAAGACGCCAAGTCGCGTCATAAATAGCGCGACCAAAGCTTGCCCGTCAAACCAACATCTGTGGCATCCGCCGGGGAATTGAATGTGCGGGCTGAGCGCCATCGTTGATTTCAGGCCGGGTAACCGCCTGATTCAAGACCTGCTCGCCATGCATGAACGCATCCCCTATCGCGGGCCGGATGGCGAAGGCTTCACCGTCGTTGATGCCAATTGGCGTGCCACCAGTGCACGGACCGTCGTCGAATTGCCTTCTTCGGCGGCCGCCGACTTGCGTCTAGGAATGGCGTTCCGCTGGCTTCAGATCCAGGACCCGGGCGAAGCCGCCGCTCAGCCGATGGCGTCGTCTGACGGCATGATCTGGCTGATGTTCAACGGCGAGATCTACAATTTCCACGAAATCCGTCAGGAGCTCGCGCAGCTCGGGCATCGGTTTGCCTCTGTCAGCGATACCGAAGTGATCCTCGCGGCATACACGCAGTGGGGCTGCGGATGCTTCAGTCGGCTCAACGGCATGTGGGCCATGGTCCTGCTGGATCTGCGTGAACGGAAAATCATCATTTCCCGCGATCGTTTAGGCATCAAGCCGTTATTCTACTATCGCGGAAAAAACCGCCTCGTCATCGGTTCCGAAGTCAAACAGCTTCTCGCGGCCGGCGCACCGGCGATCGCGAATCGTGCTGCCGTATCCCGGTTCATTTGCAACCTTCGTCCCGAAACGTCCGAGGAAACATTCTTCAGGGACATTTTTGCACAGCCAGCGGCCACCTTTGCGGAGATCAGCTTGGAGGGTGCGGCCGACATCTCGTTTCAACCCTACTGGCGGCTCGACCCGCCGGCGGTCACCGCGCTGCCTCTCGAAAAGGCCTGCACGAAGCTTGACGATCTGCTTACGCGCTCAGCCCTCGAACATATGGTCGCTCAGGCTCCGCTCGGGCACCTTATTTCCGGCGGTCTCGATTCCTCCCTGTTGGCAGCGCTGACGGCTCCAAACTATTCGCGGCGGGGTGAGCGTGGCTTGGGCGTCTCGATGGTTCTGGCCACGAGGCTGAATGGCTACGACGAGTTCGACCTACATTGATCAGGTCGTGACCGCCTTGAAGTTTCGAAGCGTCAAGGCCGAGTTTTCTTCTGCCTGGCTGAAAACCAACATCGATCGGATCACGGAGGCGCAGGAGGAACCGGTGGCTGGCATGGCAGTTGCCGGCCAGTTCCTGGTTTATCAGACGGCGGCACGGCACGGTGCGCGGGTCGTTCTCGATGGTCAGGGTGCCGATGAAATATTCGCTGGCTATCCTCGCCACCAACACACTGTCCTAAAAGACTACGCCCGGCGTCTCACACCATTAGCCCTATTACGCGAGTTGACTTCGCTGTGGCGGCACGACGCAAAATTCTTTGGAGACCTCTGGCGACTTCAGAATCGTTCCACGCTTTGCTCGCGGACTAGGGCGCGGCAAGACCAGTCCTGCTCGTGATTTCCTCCGGCCGGAAGCGAACAAGGCGTTCTCGAACCGCAAAAGCCAGGCTCGGCAAGATTTCCGGTCGACCGCGCTCAGGGAAGAACTCCTGAATGATATCCTTGCCGGCAATCTCCGGCCGGTATTGGCCATGACTGACCGAAATTCCATGGCGCATTCAATCGAAGCGCGCGTTCCATATGTCGACCGCAGGATCGTCGAATTCGCATTCCAACTGCCGGACAGTTACAAGATTGGTGGCGGCAAGCGTAAGCGCATCCTTCGCCTGATTGCCGAACGGTATCTGCCGGAAGCAATCGCGTCGCGGGTCGATCGTATCGGCTTTGGCGCGCCGATCGAGCAATGGCTGATGACCGATTTCCACGCTGAGCTTACAAGGCTTCCTGACGATGGCGTCTTCAGCCGTTCGGCTCTCGTCGATCCATCTCTGCTAAGACATTACATCAAGGAATTCCTCGCGGGTCGGCACCGCGATTCTGGCACCATTTGGCGGGTTTATGCCATTGCCGTTTGGGCGCGCGTGTACGCCGTCAGCGACATCTAACTGCTTGCCTTATTCATGGGATGGCGCAGTCTACCTGGGTGTCATATCGGGCCACCGATCGACCAATCGTCGAGTGCGACATCTCGTCGACACTGCATTCAGGTGGCCCCGTCGAAAGTACTCGAGATCCGTCGGCTCAATCTCGACGGAAGGGCGCCTGATCTCTCCGCAAAGCGCTTTGCCTCATCAAGGCGGTAACCATCGTAGGGAATCAGCGTCAGGCCGACGCTGAACTTTCTCGATGCGAGGTAGGCAGCGTATTCCGGTAGCAGCGTTGGCGGTGGTCCTTTCAGTTGGGCCGAATTCGTCGGTCACTCTTGATACGGTTTTGTCGGTGCGCTTCGGAACAAACGTCCCTGGACTCGGAGTCCACACCTCACAATATCGCCATTGTCGCGGCGTCGAGTAATGACTGCTAAAGAAACCGTTCGACGTGCATTCTGCGTCGAGACCAAAATTTAATCCGCGGCAGAAGTCCGTCAAAAAGCCAATCCTTGACATACTCGGTGGTCGGACGCCGCGACGGCGACATAAGAGCCGAGAATATCGGTTTGTAGAACCTTTTGGGCTACTTCCGAAAGATCCCCTCATCATTCGGCTAGAGATCGACGATCAAAGTCTGGTGGACTTGCGTCTTATTTGCCTCGAGTATTTCCCGGGCAAACCCCATCCCATCTCCGAGGCAACTCCAAGGTTGATCGCCGCCACAGGGCGACCGCGACGTGCGGAAAGCGCGGCTGAAATAGTCTCTGCAGAAAGCCCGAACTCGGCATGCGAGGAGCCTAAGATCAGAACCTCCGCATTTCGAATGCGGTCGCCGAAGCCGAAAAGGCCGAACTTGAAGAGATAGTGATCAAGCAGTCCGACATAGGCCGACAGATACGTGGGGCCCCAAACTCGAATTGGCGGTTTTGGCGGATTGCTCCCGATGTAGAAAACGGTAATTGCAAACAGGATTCCGGACGACATGGCCGCCGCGCCTAAGAACTCCTGTCCAAAATCTGCGTTTGAATTCCTTCACGGATTTCAGAACCTGAAGTAGATGAACACTTTTGAAGGCGAGTAGGTCACGATGTCGAGCAGAAGCATGATGCCTGTTCCGGCCCCGAGTACGTAGGGGAGCCGGCGTAGGCCAACGCTGCGGATAAGGAGTGGCGACAATTGATGGGCTATCACGGGAATAGCGTACAGCACTGGTTCAAGGAGCTGGCTTCTCAGCTGGAACGATGTCGGAACGATCATCCCTGCATAGAACTCGCTTACGGTGGCAAGATCCGGCGCGCGAAACGGCACCCAGGCCAGGACGACAAAAATTTGCGTCACTATCCACCATGGACCCCAACGACCGTGGAAGACGCGTGTCCGTTCGAGGCCGAGTGCTCGCTCTAAGATCAGCCAGGCACCATGCATTGCGCCCCACAGTACGAATCCCCATCCGGCGCCGTGCCATAGACCGCCCAGAACCATCGTTGTGAACACGTTGATGCCGGTGCGTAGATAGCCACGGCGGCTGCCGCCCAGGCCGATGTACACGTAGTCGCGAAGCCAGCGATAGAATGTAATGTGCCAGCGGCGCCAAAACTCCTGCAAGCTCGCGGCGAGCATCGGACAGCGGAAGTTGGCCGGAAGGCGATAACCAAGCAGCCGGGCCATTCCCAATGCCATGAGGCTGTAGCCCGCGAAGTCGGCATAGATCTGGCAATAGTAGAGCAGGGCCAGCAGCCAGCGCTCGGCAAAGCCTAGATCCGTACCGGCCCGCCAGAACGGGTCGATTGCTCCACCGATGTTGTCGGCAAGGATGGACTTTAGAAAAATTCCGGTCACCAGAAAATGGGCACCCATCGCGAGATCGGTGCGGACGCGCCTTGGTTTCCGCAACTGGGGCACCAGCTGCCAGGCGCGGACGATTGGACCGGCGACGACATGAGGAAAAAAGCTGAGGTAGAAAAGGTAATGCCGAAAGCTCGCCTCAGGCACGGTCTTCCTGTGCACATCAACAAGATAGCTAATCACGTGAAAAGTGTAGAACGAAATGGCGAGGGGGATGCCGAGTGCCAATTGTGGGGTCGGCCACCCCGTCAGGGCCGTGACATTGGCGCCAATGAAACTTGAGTACTTGAACAACGCGAGAACAGCGATGTCCCCGGCGATCGTTGCTGCAAGCAGACCGCGTCGTGCTCCTCCTGTCAGCCGTGTTATGGCAAGAGCAGCAAAATAGTTTACGACTGCTATGGACGTGAAAAGCGCAGCATCGAATATGCCCCAGGTGGCAATGACGAATATGCTGAAGCCAATCAGCAGCCACTCACGTGCGCGCGGTAACGGCTTTAAGCCGGCGCTGATGATTGCGATGAATGCGAACAGCACCAGAAACAGAGTAGCAGTATAGGTCATCGGACCTCGGCTGGACCTATCCGCGGCTGTCGCCTACGAATTATGAAATATCGCATGCGATCTCGGTAATTGAAAGCTGGTTGATGAGCAAACGCCCGCTGTTGAACGTCATTCCCAATTTCGTTGGCGTTGGCGCGGGAATGATCTTTCCGCTCCTCTTCAACATCATCTACTACCGCTTGCTCGGTACCGAAGGGTATGGCCTCATCGGATTCTATGGAGCTCTTGCCATTTTGGTCTCTTTCGCGGATCTGGGTTTAAGCCAGACCACACTGCGCGAGATAGCCCGGCGTGCATCGGACGACGATCGTGCGCGCGAACTGCGCCCGCTCGTTCTGACGCTCGTTACGATCGCTTCCGGCATCGGGCTGCTTGTTGGCGTGCTGACCATTGTCTCTTCGCAATGGCTCGCAACGTCGTGGCTCGGCACGTCTCAACTTTCGGCGCGTGAGGCTGCAACGGCCATTGCAATGATGGGCGGCATTCTTGCCTTGGTGTTCCCAGCTAACGTGTTCAATGCGGTGCTGCGAGCGCTCCAGCTGCAAGTATTGGGCAACACCCTTTCCGTTGCGACAGGAGCATCCCGTGGCATCGCCACGATAGCGGCCTTGTGGCTATTCGGGGCGACGCCGATAACCTTCTTTTTCACCCAGTTGCTTCTGTCTGCGTTCGAGGTTTCTTTACTCGGTGCTGTTGTTTGGAGGCACTTACCAAAATCTCCAGCCCCGCTACATTTTGATTTCAGTATGTTCCGGACGAGCTGGCGATTCGCCTCTACCGTCTGGCTATCCACGCTTGTCGGTCAGCTCATCATGTTGAGCGACAAGGCCGTGATGAGCACATTGTTGCCGCTCGAATTGTTCGGTCTGTACAGTCTTGCGTTTGCAGTGGCCTCGACTGTCCAACGGCTGATCACGCCTTTCTCAAATGCCTACTTGCCACATTTCGTCGAGCTGGTGGAGAAGAATAGCCACGAGCTCCTGTCGCGGACCTACAATCTGGCATCGCGGCTGGCTTCGTCAGCTGTGATTTGCGCCGGTCTTTTGATGCTGATTTATGCTCAGCCGATCATGTTGCTGCTCACGGGCAATGCTGCCAACTCGGCGACCATCGCCCCGGTTTTTGCGATCATGGTGACGGCCAATACACTGGGTTCGTTGATGGTGCTTCCGCAAATGCTACAGCTCGCATGCGGTGCGCCATGGATTGCGCTGCGGATCAATCTTTTTCAAGCCATTCCATATGTTCCGCTGCTGGTGCTGCTGGCGCCGCGCTTCGGCATGTATGCTCCGGCCGGTCTGTGGCTTGCCACAACCATCGTGAGCTTGCCGATCATGACGGCCATGACTCATCGAGCTTGCTCTTCGAGGGCAAGCATGGGCATGGTTCAAACGCGCAATCCTGTTTCCTGCCTGCGCCGCCGCCGCTGTTCTGTTCGCGGGTGCATTTGTACTACCCGAACCGTCGCTGGTAGCGGTGCTACCGTGGCTCGTACTCAATTATGCCGTCGCGTTGGCGGCGGCCCTGCTGGGTGCCTTCTGGGGACGACTTTCTCTTTCTCGCCTGCCAGGTTGGAGCTAGGCAGCGGACCTTGCCGCAGTTTCTAACGCAACGTTGTGCTCGGCGCGTGTCAACCTGCGGCCTCATAAGCGAATCGTCCAACCCCGACACGTTCAGGCGAAAAGAAACAGCTCACGAGCGGTTCAGCAACATTGCTGCCCGAATCCCCCAACATGCCAGGAAAAAACCGATGAGCCCCCAAAACGTCGTCCCAAGCACTGTCGCGTTGAGAATCGCATCGTTGGAAACAACGTCGCGAAAAACCGGATAAGAAGTATAGATTTCAGCTGTGCGGCCAATGCGAGTGGCAGCGAATTCCCCCTCTATTCGGGACATGGCCGCCCAATTGGCGTTCGCCACTTCGATCGCTTGGCGAAGGTCGCGAACCAGTTGTCCGCGCTTGGCGTCGTCGAGTTCCTTTCGCGCTGCTGTGTCCGAACGCAGATCCGCCAGCAATTCCTTCCACCGATTTTGCTCGCTGCGCAACGTAATGGCGATCTGATTGAGTTCGTACTGTTTTTGTGTTCGTTCGGCGATAAAATTGCGCTCCTGTTCTGTTTCGCGGTCCTTCCGTGTCAATTCGATAATTCGATCGATGAATGATTCGCCGACCTGCGGGATTGTGGTCCCTCCGGCTACCGTTCCACTGTCCGGTACTTTCCTCTCGGTGGTTCGACCCCTGAGCGCAGACGTGGCTTGAACGAATTGAGCAATGGAATCACCGATCGCCTCTGCCTCCTTGGTAGTCCCGGCCGCCCGTATTTCGATATCGTTGACGCGCCGCTCAACGAGTTGTTGCAGCGCGGTACCGTCAAACCGGAATTCGACAAGTTGCGCCCGGAGCGGATTGACGTGGAACAGCTGGAGGGTACGAAGATCCCATGTCAGGTCGTTGACGCTCTTGCCGGACACGGAATCACGTACGGTCCCGACGCCAGGCATCTTCGCAAGCTCCCCCAGCCGGTGATCGAGTCGCTGGCTGGCTTCCAGCAATTCAAGGATCGCCAACGGGAGCGGCTGCCGGTCAACTGTGTCCGGCGCCATTACATTTGCCGCCGCGGAAAATCCGGGAATTCGCAGAACGCCCTTCTTCTCAATAGCAAGCTGCGACCATACGACCGGTATCTTTTGGACAATCGCGCGCCCAACCGGAACGGGAATGACGGGTTTCCGCGGCGGAAGGAAAGTGATTTCCGCGCCGCGCCAGGCCTGGGCGAGTTGACCTTTCAGTTGCTGCTCCAGCTTTTCCCGTTCAGCGAACGTCAGCCGGCGATCAGCCAATTGCTGGCGAAACCGCTCCGAAATCTCGTTCTCGGCAGGAATGTAGGGCCGGATAGAAAAGGCGTTATAAAATTCACTGCGATCGATGTTGTACTTGCCGAGATCGAGCTGGTCGTAGACGACGCCGAGGATCGCCGGATCCAGAAGCTCGTTGATGGAAAAGAGAGTGTTATTGGGGTAGCGGCCGGATTCGGCCGAAGGAAAGGTGAACTGGATCTGCGATATGAACGTTCTCGTCGGCGGCAACACTGCCCTTGCGGCGATGAGTACAGTGATCGTCGCTACAATAAGAATAATGGTCGCAACTAGCGGCATTCGCCATGTTGCCCGTAAGGCAGCGACGATTTTCCGGAGCTGTAATTTCTCCGTTTCCTGCGGTGTAATGTGCTCGGGAGGTGTATCGATAATGTTCATTGTCAAAGTTTTCCCTTGCTTCGCCTAGCCTTTACCGCTGGCTCATTGTGCCCGCAAGACCGGTCGATCTCGAATCTCCGCGCGCTCGACCAAAGTACCGGTCCTATCGAGCGGCCACTGCCTTGCAAACCCCGTCCGCTTTCGCAACAGCAGTCCAAGTGGCGAAAAGCCCCTAAAAACTAGGTGTGTTGGGGAGTGTGCACCCTGATGACATTGATTACAATCACGGGTACTTAACTTGTGGCAATTCTGAACTCGGCCTCGGGGGCTACCATGAAGAAACTCGTTTTTGTCTGCGTCGCGGTCGCGATGATGATTACAGGACGTGCGCTGGGGGCGGAAATCGCGGTCAAGGCGCCTCCCGTGGTCAAGACGTCACCGGTGGATACTACTTACGATTGGTCGGGTGCCTATATCGGTCTTAACATCGGTGGTGTCTGGTCGGACCCGCGACGCTACTATCCAAATTTGCCGGATGTCGGAATTCCGGCGACGACATTCACCTCCCATCGAACTGACGGGATCTACGGTTTACATGCCGGTGTTCAGCGGCAGTGGGGTCGGTGGGTGCTCGGCGTGGAGGCTGCCTATAGCGCGGGCTTCAACAAGATGGAGAGCAGCGTGTCAGTGTCTCCACCGGAGCCTTTCACTCACCTTGCGTCCACCACCAAGATTACCAGCCTTCTGACGATCGGCCCACGGGTGGGCTTTGTTTGGGATCGCATGATGGTCTATGGCACCGGCGGCTACGCGAGAGCGCGACTTGAGGGGTCATACTCGTGCGGAGATACCGGTTTGCCGGTTCTCCCGGGGCCGGGTGCATGTGGTGCCATATTTGGGCCGGCGGCGAACCTGGATTTTGGTGGCAAGACTTGGAACAACGGCTGGTTTGCAGGCGCCGGTGTTGAATTCATGGCGTATCGGACCGCGCTCGCCGATATCATCCTGGGCGTCGAGTACCAACATTTTGACGTGGGTTTGAAGCAGGCATTTGTGTGCGATTTTGCACACTGCGGCCCCACACATCATCAGGACTTTCTCCAGGGCGCGCGTGGCGACATCGTGCGTGCACGCTTGGCGTTCAAAAGTCGCGGGTTGGGCTACTGATCCGCCTCCTTCAGAAGAGGCCAAGGGTAAACTGGCATTGCCGATCCGAAGAGGAGTCCACGGAGGCACTCAGTCTCGACGTGGCACCGGCGTCGCTCGCGCGGTTGGTGCCGGTATTAGACCTGTGCTGGTTTCGCCAAAGAAAGCCGACGGACTCTATTCATTACGGTTTTTCTTTCGATCAACATGCCTTTCATAAAATGAATTTTTCGCGGTGGCTTCTTGATCGCGGGTCTATCGAAACCGAGAATTTTGGCGGTCTCATCGACCATCTGCGCAATAGGCTGGCGGACCGTGGTTAGCTCGTAGGCCGGCCAATTGGCCATCGGGACGTCGTCAAATCCGATTACCGAGATGTCATGCGGGACACGGAGGCTCGCTGCGCGGATTGCGTCGATTCCGCCAACCGCCATAACGTCGCTGGCGAAAAATATGCTGTCAGGCCTTATGTCCTGTCTGACGAGACGATCGGCTGCGTCGTACCCTGCCGCATAACTAAAGGCACCGCCGACTTCATGAGCATGAAGTGCAACGCCCAGTTCCTGCAGACGTTTAACGAATCCCTGAGCCCGGTCCAGATTGGTCGTCGCATCACGCTCACCGCCCACATATGCGGGCCGCACATGAGCCGTGTCGTAAAGATATTCCGCCACCGCGCGGCCACCAGCGACATTATCGCAGCAGATTGCCGCCACCTTCAGGCCTGGAACGTAGCGGTTAAACAGCACAACTGGAATTCGCTGAGCTGCGCACACGGATGCCATCCGCGAGGAAACCGTCGCTGACGTTATCAGAATTGCATCCACCTTGTACTGCAGCAGTGAGGGCAATACGTCGTCGACGTGTCTTCCGGGCGGAATGATGAAAAGCAGTACCTGTAGTCCACTCGATTGTATGCGCTGTGCGAGTTGATCAAGTACCAGAGGATAGAAGGGGTCACTTAAACTCGCCATCACGACGGCAATGATATTGGTGCGGCGCGTAATCAGACTGCGCGCGAGAATATTTGGCTGATAACCGAGGAAGTGCGCTTCTTTTATTACTCGTTCTCGCGTTTCCGGATGAATACTTGCCGCGTCGGTGAATGCTCGTGAAACCGTGGACTGGGAAAGCCCGAGCCGCTTGCCGAGCAGCTCGGCGGTGACCGAGCGCACGAGACGCTTTGCTGTCTTTCGTCTTTTTGTCATGGGCGTGACACGAAATGTTGCCTCGTAGCGGCAAGGCGCGGCGGCCTTTTTACCGCTTGCACGATACTTTTTCCAATACCATCGTAGCGATGCCGTCGCCCGGGAAATGCGGGCTTGTGTTGATTTTTCTGGGTGAGCAATTGAATTTTGGGCCGGAGTTTTGAGGATGGCGAAAAGATTGAACGGAAAAACCGCAATCGTTACGGGCGCTTCACAAGGTATTGGCCTTGCGGTCGCCAGGCGTTTTTTCAACGACGGCGCTAACCTTGTCCTGACCTACCTGCCTGAGCACGGTCAGGCGGATCGGGTGATCGAACAGATCGGTGCCGCCGGCGATCGCGTCTTGATCGCCGCGGGTGACCTTCGACAAACTGATTTCGTTGGGCGTCTATTCGACCAGGCACAGCGCCGTTTCGGTGCGCCCAATATTGTAGCGGCGATTGCGGGCGTTAATCTGAGCCGGCCAGTTGTTGATACAACTGAAGAAGACTACGACCGGGTCTTTTCCATCAACACGCGTGCGACGTTTTGGATTTTTCGCGAGGCCGCCCGAAAGGTTTCCGACGGCGGACGAATTATCGGCGTCTCAAGCAACATGGTATTGCAGGGACGTGCCGGTCATGCGCTTTACACGGCAAGCAAGGCAGCGGTCGAGCAATTTGTCAGAACTCTCGCAAAAGAGCTCGGAGCCCGCGGCATTACCGTCAATGCAATCGCGCCGGGGCCGACGGATACGGCGATGGTCTCACAACTTTCGCGCGATACGGCGCCCGACATCACGCCACTCGCGAGGCTTGGCCAGCCGGCTGATATCGCAGACGTAATCGGATTTGTGGCGTCGGATGATGCGCGCTGGATTACCGGTCAGATCATTGGCGTCAACGGTGGAATAGTCTGAGGCCGGCTCGCGGCGCGATGGCGAAACCTGGCGCTGCCGATTTTGCATACGTATGCAGAATTTGTTGCCCACCTTATTTTTGTGTGGTTCAGTATCCGGAGCGTGCCGAGGGTAAAACATGTCCTCCGAACAGTTCATTCAAGGCATCATCGGAGGGCTTGCGATCGGCTGCATCTACAGCCTGATCGCATTGGGCATCACGATAATCATCCGCGCCACCGAGATTCTGCATTTCGCCCAGGGCGAACTGATGATGATTGGCGCGATGGCAGGCCTGTCCGCGATGTGGATGGTCGATCTGCCGTTCGTGGTCGTGCTGCTCGTGGGCATGATCGGCGGCGGCATGGCGGCGGTGACGATCGAGCTCTCGATCTATCGTACGCTGCGCACATTGCGGGTACCGCTCATCAACATCATTATTTCGACGCTTGGTGTCTCACTCATTCTGCAGAATGTAGCGCGGCTGATATGGGGATCCGAGCCTCTGCGCTATCCGCCGCTGTTCCATACACGCGGAATCGACATCGCCGGGTTTGCGATCTCGCCACAGCTCATATGGATCGTGGTGCTTGGCTTCGTGATGATGGCCGTGCTGCAATTATTCTTTCGCCATACCCGTCTCGGCATTGCGATGCAGGCTGCGGCGCAGGATGCTGAAGCCGCACAGTTGATGGGCATCAGCGTGAAGAAAACCACCACTTACACATTCGTGGTGGCGGGCGTCATGGCGGGCGCTGCTGGCGTGCTGCTTGGATCGCTGTTTTTCGCTTCATTCAATATGGGATTTCTCACCGGTATCAAGGCGTTCGTCGCCGCCACGCTGGGCGGTCTGGGGAGTCTGACGGGCGCCATGCTCGGCGGAATTGCATTCGGTCTCATTGAAACATTTTCCGGCGTGTTGATTTCGACAGCGTACAAAGATGCGGTCGGGATGGTCGTTTTGATCGCCATCCTGTTATTGGCCCCGTCGGGAATTTTCGTACGTGCGGGCCGCAGGATTTGAGCTTGGCCCATGCAATCCGCCGTAATCAGAATTCTTGTTCTGGTCTTGCTTGTGGCGGTTCCGTTCATTCAGACGAATACTTATTGGCAGCACGTGTTCGGTGTTGCTCTGATCGGAGCAATTCTGGCGCTTGGGCTGCAGTTGCTTGTCGGCAGGGCGGGACTGCTGTCTCTGGGCCAGGGTGCGTTCTACGGCATCGGCGCCTACGTTTCCGCCGTCCTGACCTTGCAGTTCGGTGTGCCGTTCGGCTTGGCGTTTTTGGCAGCGGGCCTGGCCGCCGCAATCAGCAGCCTTTTGCTCGTGCCTATCGTGAAACTGCCGAGCTCGAGTCTCGCGGTCGCGACGCTGGGATTCAATATCATTATCTACCTCATCATGCTCAACGAGGAGTGGGCGACCGGCGGCAGCTACGGACTGCTCAACGTTCCGCTGCCAAGTATTTTTGGCTTCGAATTCACCACCGAGCGGGACCTCTATTTCCTCATTTTGGCGGTTACGGCGGCTGTCTATTTCGCGCTCGATAGACTGGCCCATTCGCGTTTCGGCCGTGCGCTGAAGGCAATCGCGCAGGATGAAGATGCTGCACGGGCCTGCGGCATTTCGATCACCCGCTACAAGAGCAAGTGTTTCCTGGTGGCAGCGTTTACTGCCGGCATTGCGGGTTCGCTCTACGCGCATCACGCTCGGTACCTCAACCCGAACGATTTCACCTTCAACAAGTCCATCGAAATCCTGATCATGGTCGTGGTCGGCGGCCTCGGTAGTCTGCCGGGCGCCGTCATCGGTGCGATCGTCATCGTCCTCATGCCGGAATTCCTGCGCTCGTCGGGCGAATGGAGGCTCATTCTCTTCGGCGCACTGGTCGTTGTGCTGATGGGGGTTAGTCGTGGCGGTATTGCGGGACTGGTGCCGATGCTGGTCCGCTTTATTCCGGGAGTTCGTTCTGGGGCCGGCGGGAAAGCGGTAGAGTCGGTGGAGGCCAGACGATGACTCCTCTGCTGGTCACCGAGCAACTTACATGCCGTTTTGGCGGACTGGTTGCTGTCGGCGGCGTCGATCTTTCGGTTGAAGCGGGTCATGTGCACGGTCTGATCGGCCCAAACGGGGCGGGGAAAACCACGTTCCTTAACCTGATCTCGGGTCACATCCGTCAGACCGGCGGCAAAATAAATTTTGACGGGCGCGACCTCGGAGCAATGCCTCCGGATCTGCGTGCGGTGGCGGGCATCCGGCGGACCTTCCAGAATCTGCGGTTGTTTCGTGAAATGACCGCGCTTGAAAATGTCATGGTGGGCCTGCATGCGAACACCCGCAGCGAGGTATTTTCTTCGCTGATCCGGACCAGGGCGCAGCGGCTCGAAGAAAGAGAAATCGCTGACCGCGCCCGTGAAGCGCTCGATTTTGTCGGGCTGTCGAATTTGGCGGATGTTATCGCCGGAAGCCTGTCCTACGGGCATCAGCGGCTGCTTGAAATCGCGCGCGCATTCGTGGGCAGGCCAAAACTGATTTTGGCAGATGAGCCGGCTGCCGGCCTGAACGGCGCGGAGGCCGGTCAACTCGTCGGTCTTATCCGCCGCATCCAGGCCGCCGGCGTAACCATGATGCTTGTGGAGCACCACATGGAAGTGGTGATGCGGGCCTGCGACCGCATCACCGTCCTCAACTATGGCAAGAAACTGGCCGACGGCAGCCCGGCCGACATACGCGATCATTCGGGGGTGATCGAAGCCTATCTCGGGACGAAAAGGGCATATCGACGATCCGCGCGGCGCGAAGAAGAAGATGAGGCTCGCCATGCTGCGCATTGAAAATCTGCACGTCGAGTACGCAAACATTCCAGCCTTGCGCGGGATCGATATCGATATCAAGCGCGGCGAAATTGTTGCTCTGATCGGCGCGAACGGTGCCGGTAAGTCGACCACGCTGAAAGCGATTTCGGGCCTCGTCAGGCCGTCGGCCGGAAAAATCGAGTTTGATGGAAGGCCGATTGCCGGACTGGCGCCGGAAGAGCTCGTGGAACTCGGGATCATTCACGTGCCGGAAGGACGGCGGGTATTTCCCCGTTTGACGGTCGAGGAAAACCTCAAAGTCGGTTCATATCCGGCCCGCGCGCGGGCCGGCGAAAAGGAGGCGCGTGAACGCGTCTACAGCCTTTTTCCGAGGCTGGCAGAGCGACGCCGACAAGCAGGTGGTGCATTGAGCGGCGGCGAACAGCAGATGCTGGCGTTTGGCCGAGCAATGATGGCGAAGCCTGTGCTGTTGCTGCTGGACGAGCCCTCGCTCGGCCTTGCCCCGATATTGGTAGAAGAAGTGGCGAAAGCGATCGACCATTTTCACGACGACGGGGCGACGATTTTACTGGTCGAGCAGAATGCGGAGCTTGCGCTGGAAATGGCGTCCCGCGGTTTCGTGATCGAAACCGGCCAAATCGTGCTCACCGATACAGCTTCCAACCTTTTGAAAAATCCGAAGGTCTGGGCGAGCTATCTCGGCCGGGAAGACTGGGAAGCGGAGGCCGACGGTCAGCGTCGGATTTCTACGTCTCTGAACTAAGTGTGCTCAACCCATGAAGGGGAGGACAAACATGACTGGACTGAAAAGCCACTTTCTGCGAGCTGGCTTACTCGCTTCTGTATTGATGATCGGATCGGCGATAAATGCATCGGCCGACACGATCAAGATCGGAGTATTTGGACCGTTGACGGGCGACGCCGCTGCCACGGGCGCCGCCGAGAAGGAAGCAGTCGATCTTGCCATCAAGGAGAAGAATGCGGCGGGTGGGATTCGCGGCAAACAGATCGAAGCGGTCTACGCGGACGACGCCGGCAAACCCGAAGAGGCCGTCAACGTCGCCAAGCGTCTGACCGCGCGCGATAACGTATCAATTCTCATTGGCAGCATCAGCAGCCCGGCGAGCCTTGCCGCGTCGCAGGTCGCTGCGCAATCGCAAACGCCTCAGATCGTTGTGGCTGGGACCGCGCAGAAGATCACGACGCAGGGAAACAAATGGGTATTCCGCTCACCCGTGCCGGACACGAAGCTGGCCGGCGATCTGGCGGCTTTCATCCATGAGAAGTTTCCCAACGTCACCAAGGTGGCCTTCCTCTACGTGAATGACGATTTCGGGCGCGGCGGCTTCCAGTCGTTCAAGGCGGCCGGAGAGAAGCTCGGACTCGAGATCGTCACAGAGGAACGTTACGCGAGGGGCGATTTGGATTTCACCGCGCAACTTGGACGCATCAAGGCGAGCCCCGCTCAGGTGCTCGTCGAATGGTCGCGTTACGCCGAAGGTGCGCTGGTCGCCAAGCAATTCACGCAGATGAACATGACGCTGCCGCGTTTCGGCTGCGACGGTGTCGCGCTGCCGAAATACATCGAGCTCGGCGGCGATGCGGTGAACGGCGTGTTCTACACCACGCATTACAGCGCCGCGACGACCGCGAACATTCCGGAGGCGCAACAGTTGGTCGCCAAGATCAAGCAAGCCTATGGCAAAGTCGCGGACGCGTATCATTCCGAAGCCTATGACGCGATTACAATGGCGCTGCTTGCAATCGAACAGGCCGGCAGCGAGGACCGCGGCAAGATTCGCGATGCCTTGAGCAAGGTGAGCTTCAAAAGCACCCGCGGTCCGTTCAAGTTCGACGAAAAAGGGGATCCGCTGCTGGTGACCCATGTTGTGAAGATCGTCGGCGGCAAAGAGACGAACGGTCGCGATATCCCCGTTCAGAAATAACCAGAAGACCCGCATATGCGCGCACGCGAAAGTCGCGTGCGCGCAAGCAACTCGTTCAGGAAGGGAAAGGGTAATGAGTATAAAAGTGATCAAGTCGGACGTTCCGCAACCGCTGGCGAATTACTCGGAGGCTTCGCTCGCCAACGGGCTTGTCTTCGCCGCCGGGCAGCTTGCCAGCGATTTCAAAACGGGCGTGCCGCAGGAAGCGCGCAAGCATCCGAATTTTCCGTTTTACGGCTCCGACATCAAGCTGCAGACGGACTTTGTCTTGAAGAATATGGCAAAGACTTTCAAGGCAGCCGGCGCTTCGTTCGACAATGTCATCAAGGCTCAGGTCTTTCTGATGGACCTCGACGACTTCAACGGCTTCGATGAGGTCTGGAAGCAGCATTTCAAGGTGCCGCCACCCCGCACGACCATCGGCACGACGGGTCTCCTGGTCAAGGATACGCTGGTCGAGATCGATCTGATCGCAACTATGCCGGACAAGCCGGCAAAGGTCGTTAAATCCGGCGCGCCGAAGCCTCTAGCAAATTACTCCGAAGCGATGCAGGCCGGCGACCTTATTTTCGCAGCGGGCCAGCTCGCAAGCGACTTTAAGACAGGCGTACCGGCGTCGGCCAAACGTGGAGAAAATTTTCCCTTCTATGGCTCCGACATTCAGCTGCAGACCGAATTCGTGCTGGAGAATCTGAAGAAGACCTTCGAGACCGCGGGCAGCTCGCTCGATCACGTCGTAAAGGCGCAGGTCTTCCTGACCGATCTGAATGACTTCGCGGGTTTCGACCAGGTCTGGAAGCGCTATTTCAAGGTGCCTCCGCCCCGGACAACGGTAGGAACCAGCGGCCTATTGGTGAGAGAAACTCTGGTTGAAATTGACCTGATCGGCTATGTCCCGCGTTCCGGCCTCAAGCACGAAGTCATCAAGTCCGGCGCACCGCGTCCGCTCGCGAACTATTCGGAAGCGTTCACGCTCGGCGACTTCGTCTTCGCTGCAGGACAAATCGCCAGCGACTACAAAACCGGTGTTCCGGCGGAAGCGCGGAAGCATCCAAATTTCCCCTTCTACGGCTCCGATATCAAGCTGCAGACGACTTACATACTCAATAACCTGAAGCAGACGTTCGAGGCGGCAGGCAGCTCGATCGACAATGTCGTGAAGGCGCAGGTCTTCCTGACCGATCTGAAGAACTTCGCCGCTTTTGACGAGGTCTGGAAGGAGTTTTTCAAGATACCGCCGCCGCGCACGACAGTCGGCACGACTGGCTTGCTCGTCAAGGACGCCTTGGTGGAGATCGATCTGATCGCGACCCGCTAATCCATAACGGCAGGCCGTCTACGCAACGGCCTGCCGACTTGCTTCGTGTCTATTCTATCCCGCCTGAACTGCCACGCATTGTACTTCAAGCATGATGTCCGGCCGGGCAAACCCGGTTACGGTGATGGCCGCACTTGCGGGGAAGTTGTTGCCGAACAGTTGCGAGCGCAACTCGGTCATTCGCGTGGTATGATGTGCATCGATCAGAAAGACCGTCATGGTGACGATATCGGCCAACTTGCAGCCGCACTGCGCCAGCGTTGATTCGATGTTGCGAAACGTCTGATGAAATTGCGCATCGAAGTCGCCGGCGAGCGATCTGCCCTCGTCGGTCGCGGCGCCGGTATGACCTGCGAGCCAAATGATCGTCTGCTCGCCTTTTGTGATCACTGCCGGCGAAAAGGCCCGGGTTTGCTGCCACGCCCCGGTTACGAATGACTTTTCCATTTAAAGAATTCCAACCGCGGATAACAGATAGAGCAGACAATACAGACGTGCTCGCCAAATCGGCAAGCGCTGTCCAAACGCATACACGCTCAACGGGCGATCAGCCGTTACATTGTACCGGCAAGGCCAAGCTGCTTCACCAGGCTGCCCCATTTCTCGCGCTCGGAAGCCAGATATTTCTGGATGCCGTCGACGTCAGGTGAGTCGACCGGAAGCAGACCGATCTTTTCGGTGAGCTTGATCATTTCCGGATCGGCCATGATCTTCTTCATTTCCCTGTGCAGGCGCTCGATGATCGGCTTGGGGGTCGCCGCCGGCGCAAACAGGATGTGCCAGGACACCGCTTCGAAATCCGGCGCCTTGGCTGCCTCCGCGAAGGGTGGCACGTCCGGCAACGAGGGAATCCGGGTGGTTGCGGAGACCGCGAGCGCACGCAGCTTGCCGTCTCGGATCAGCGGCAGTGACGCCCCGGCTTCTGCAAAGCCGAGCTGCACGTGGCCCGCGGCGATGTCCTGAATCGATTGCGGCGTGTTCTTGTAAGGCACATGCGTGATGTCGAGTTCGAACCGCTTTTTCATGTATTCGATGGACAGATGCTGCGCGACGCCGGCACCGGGCGAGGAATAGCTCAGCGGACTCTTGCTGTCTTTTAAATGTTTGATGAGCTCGGGGACCGATTTGACCGGCAAATCGGGATTGACGACAAGGATGAAGGGCGACTTCACGTAGAAAGAAATCGGTACGAAATCCTTCACGTGGTCGTAGTTCACCTTCTTGTACAGGACGGGGTTAATCGCCATCGCGGATGAGGTCGACACGAGCAGGGTGTAGCCATCGGCGGGCGCGGTGGCGACTGCGGCGGCAGCAAGCATCAGCGCAGCGCCAGGACGGTTGTCGACCACGACCGGCTTACCGAGCGCGACTTGCAATTTCTCCGCATACAGCCGTACCAGCGAATCCATGCCGGAGCCGGCAGCCAGCGGCACGACGATGGTGACGGGGCGTGTGGGATAATCCTGGGCTTGCGCCGGCGCATTGGCAGCAACTGCGATGATTGCGGCGGCAAGGAGCGCGCGCCGGACAAAAGTCCACGACATTTCAAACTCCTTCTGAAAAAACAGATGCGATGCCTTTTTCCTGCGGCACCCATCGAACCTTGGCGATGCTAGCCGACATCATCTGAACTGAAAACTCGGCACAATGTCACGTCCCATTCCTGTAACATCAGCCCGATCCGCGGCATTGGCGTAAATAGCTCTCGGCGGCGTCGCGGTCGAGCAAGCGTCCGATCTCCATGCGTTTGTCCGGAATGTGAGAAAAGACGCCCGAAACAAATTCCTTCAAAGCGGCAACGACCGCATCATCGATCGTGGCCGAGCCGCCAGAGGGGACCGCAAGCACCTTGTGGTCGATCTCACCGTCTTCGACCTGCTCCAGAAGCCCGATCGGATCGCACTCCAACATTGTTCCTGCGGTGAGCGGCTCCGAGGTCAAGACGAAGCAATCGACCGCGTCGTCATCGCCGCTGACGGTGCCGATGACGAAGCCGTAGGGGTAGGGATAGCTGGCCGATACATCGACCGTGCGCAGATGCCGAAGGGTGCGCTCATCGTAGATGTTCTTGCGCCGCGAACCGGCCTGATTTTCGATGAAGACCTGCATGGATTCCCCGCTTGCCCCTATACTAATCTCGCCTCGCCACCGATCCAGTCTCGGTCGGTTGGCAGGCAGGGGACGGCATGGCGGGGAAGCACAAACGGGCAGCAATCGTTGAGCGCCTGCATGCGGAGATCCGCAGCGGGCGGCCGATCTATGACGCGCTGTGCGGCTCAGGAATCACCGCCAAGATGGCCGCGCGCGGCGGCGCCGACATGGTCACGACCCACTGCCTTGCTTACTTCCGCATGCAGGGCATGAGCTCCATGGCAGGCTACTTGCCGATTTGCGATGCCAACGCACTCACTCTCGAGCTGGGCGAGCGCGCCCTGGCGAACGTGGTCCGCGATTGCCCGCTGGTGGCAGGGTTGCTCTGCGTCGATCCGACACGCGATATGGCGCGCTTCCTCGAGACCATTGCGGCGGCGGGATATGATGGCGTGATGAACTGTCCGACCGTCGCCCTTATCGACGGGAAGTTCCGCAGCGACCTGGAAGAAACCGGCATGGGATTCGCACGCGAGGTCGACGTCCTTGGATGCGCCTCGAGCATGGGCCTCTTTACCAAGGCGTTCTGTACCTCGCCGGAAGAGGCGCTCGCCATGGCCGAAGCTGGCGTCGACAATATCATCGTGCATTTCGGTAACAGCTCGGGCGGCACGATCGGCTCGAAAACGGTTCTCGGCGACGATGCTTCGCGGGCGCGCGCGGGCACGGTGCTCGACGCGTTGTCCGCGAAATTTTCCGACCGGATCGTCACCTGTCACGGAGGTGCCATCGAGACGCCGGCCGATTTCGAACGCTTTCTGAAGATGGAGCCGCGTCTTCAAGGATATGTCGGCGGCTCGTCGGCCGAGCGCTTCCCGATCGAGACATCTGTGGTGCAAGCGACGCGGGAATTCAAAAACGTCAAGCTTTCGAAGGCGAACTAGTGGACCCGGTTCGTGTTGCGGTTCTCGCTACGCTCGACAGCAAGCATGAGGCGGCGCGTTTCGTTTGCGGCGCGTTGACCGCGGCCGGCGCTACACCGTGGCTGGTCGACCTGTCGCTACGTCCGCACAGGCATGACTTCGCCGACGTCAACGCTGGTAAAATTGCGGAATCCGCGGGACTCGCGTGGGCTGATCTCGGACGTCTCGCGCGCGCGGAAGCGACCAGGACCATGATCGCGACCGGCACCGAAATCGTGAGCACCAAGTTCGCGCGCCGCGAAATCGACGGCGTCATCGGCGTCGGGGGAGCCAACGGATCGACTATCGCCTGCGCGATCATGCGCGCGCTGCCGCTGTCATTTCCAAAATGCATGGTGACGCCGGTGGCCGCGACCGCGGCCGTGCAATGGTATGTCGCCGAAAGCGACATCGCCATGTACCCGACGATTGGCGACATCTCGCTCAACCGTATCACGCGCGCGGCGATGAAGAATGCCGCTCATGCCGTTTCCGCAATGGCGCGGGCGTGGAGTTCGGCAGGATGCTGCTGCCGCGCGCGTTTCGTTGCTGGGTATCTCGTCCTTCGGCAATACCCAGCCGGCGGTCGATCGCATCACCGCGCGGCTGGAGGCGGAAGGGTTTGAGGTCATTCATTTTCATGCCTCGGGGCCGGGCGGCCGCGCGCTCGAGAGGCTGGCGGCATCGGGCGAACTTGCCGGCGTGATCGATCTCACCACGTCTGAGCTTGCCGACCTTGTCACCGGTGGCGTCTACAGCGCGGGCGAGGCGCGGCTCACCGCTGCCGGGGCTGCCGGCCTGCCGCAGGTGGTGGTACCGGGCTGTCTCGACTTCACCAACTGGTGGGTGGGACAGATACCCGACAAATATCGGCAGCGTGAATTCTATCAATATAATGTCGAGATACAGCTGATGCGGACGAATGCCGAAGAGTTCTCCAAGCTCGGCCGTCTCGTCGGCGAAAGGCTGCGTGCCGCCAAAGGCCCGGTCAGCGTGCTCATTCCGAGCGGCGGGATGAGCCAGCTTGTCGGCCGCAAGACCTTTGACTTTGCCGGCAATGAGTGCGGTGCTTGGGCGCAGCCTGAAACCGATCGCGTGTTCGGTGAGGCGCTGAAGCGCTATCTGCCAGCCAGCGTAATCAAGGAGTTGCCCTATCACATTAACGATGCCGGCTTCGCGGATATATGCGCGGCCGAAATGATCGGAATGTTGCGCGCACGGTCGCGCATCTGACCATGTTTTGTCGGCAAACGAGAAGCTGCGGCTATGGGCGCTTCTTCGCCTCGAGCCGCTGCGCCAGCCTGGCCATGTCGACGATCATGCGTTCGTGTGTGCCGGTGCCGATTTCCTCGATTTCGTCGCGCGCGCTTACGTCGAATTCGATGCGGCGGCCGTCGACTTTGGTGACGACGGCTTCGGCCGTCATGCGATGACCGGCCGGAGTTGCGGCCACATGGCGGATATTCACGACAGTGCCGACGGCGCTCTCGCCGGGGTCGAGATAGTCCCGCACCGCGTTGAGCGCCGCATTTTCCATCGCGGCCACCATCATCGGCGTGGCGAACACCGGCGGTAGCGCGGCATCCTTGAACTGGTTCGCCAGATGCGCGGGTGTAACGCGCAGCGTGTATGTGCCTTTTGCACCGACCGGAATTTTTTGCATCGCCTCAGCGTTCCATACGGGGAATATGATTGATCGCCGGTGCAAGGATAACCAGCACTAGCCCGCACAATGCAATGGGCACGAATGCGGTTGCCGGGATTCCGCTCAGATCCCAGGCGAGACCACTGACCACCGGCACGATCACCGCGCAGGTGTAGCTGATGGTAAACATGGCGGCGGTTACGCGATGTACGTCGTCCGGCGGGCTGAGCAGGGGCGGGAGGGCAAGGACAAGAACGAGGATCGCCGCTGCGGCAAAGCCCTGCAGCGTTGCCGCCACCACGATCCAGATGCCGCTGGCGAATACAATTCCGCCCGCCGCGACGACGCAGAGCAGCCCGCACACGATGTACGGCCAGACAGCACGTTCGAGGCGGCCGGCAACCGCAAGTAAAATGAGCGATGCAGGGATCTGTCCTATGTTCAGCGCCGAGAGGGTGGCGCTGATCCACTCGGCTTCGCCGTTGCTCCTCAGATAATCGGGAATGAACGTATTCGTGGCGAAATAAGTCGCATTGACGGTGCCGAGCATGATGCCCAGCCGCCAGATCAATGCATTGTTCCAATCCGGCCACCATCGCCGGTTCGCCTGCAATCCGTTTGTCGATTCCGGCCGCGGTCCAAACAGCAGGACAAGCAGGGCGATGAGAATGACGGGCAAGCTCCAGAAGACGAAACCCAGTTGCCACGTGCCGACCAGCGGCAGAACCAGCGGTAGCATGAGGGCAACCGGCGCGATCTCGCCGACCAGCAACCCGTTGGTATAAACCGCGGTCGCGAATCCGATCTTGTGGGGCAGCCAGAGGCGGACGGCCGGCGGCAACGTCACTTGCATGATGGCAACGCCCGCGCCCATCACGATCGTCGTGGCATAGAGCCAGTTGACGTCGGGCACCGCGCCGCGCAGCGCGCCGCCGATCGCATTGATTGTGATGCCAAGCACAAGCGCGACACGGATGCCGAGCCTGGCGATCAGCAGAGAGCCGGGCACAGCGGCAATGGCGAACAGCATCGACGGCAGGCCGGTGAGAATTCCGATCTGGGTCGCGCTCAAATTCATTTCGTCGTGGATGATTGGGATGACCGGCGGGACGGCCAAAATCGTGAACCTCAACGCGGTTCCGTAGAGCCAAAGAAGTAATAATGAGGTCAGAAGTCGCGTGCGGTCGGGCACGCCGATGGGGTCATTCATGTGCGCAACGGGCCTTGCAGACTTTTGTAAGTGTCGATCTCCTGGCGCACCAGATCGGGCAGGGAATGCAGACGCGAGTTCGAACTTGATCCCTCGCACTTTAAAAGCCGTGGCGGCAGCCATATCGGCGTCATTGTCGCCTATAAAGAAGCTTTTGCTGATGTCGATCGGCCATTCGCTTGCAGCCCGTTCAAGCATGCCAGTACGCGGTTTCCGGCAGCTGCAGGCCATGGCGAATGCCTTCACGGTTCCTTCCGGGTGATGCGGGCAATAATAGAAGGCATCGATGTGAGCGCCTCTTTCGGCTAAAACACTCTGCATATGCGCGTGGAATGATTTTACCGCCGCTTCGTCGAAGAAACCGCGCGCCACACCTGACTGATTGGTAATCACCAGCACGCGATAGCCAGCCTCGTTAAGCAAACGTACGCTCTCGGGCGCCCCCGCTACCCATTCAAGCTGCTCGGGCCGGTGGACATAACCATGATCGACGTTGAGAACTCCGTCGCGATCAAGGAACGCGGCCGGATGGTGTGGCGGGACCAGATTTGAACTAGTTTGTTTGGCGATCATTGCTGAATGGTCCGCGTGCCGATGTCATGGTCTTCCGGAGGCTACCTCGGCATCGGCCGCTGACGGTGAAAATGCTGCCGTTCGGAGGCCGCTGGAGATCCACACGATGCCGCCCACAATCCCAATCACGAAGTTTACCGCGCCGAACAGGATGGAGAGCGTCAGACCGTCGCTTTCTGCGAGCCCGGCATATGCGAATGCTGCGATCATGCTGCTCTCACGGACGCCCCAGCCGGCAATCGATATAGGCACGGTCGCGATCAGCAGCACGGGCGGCACCAGAAAAAGAACATGCGCAAACCCGACCGGTGCGGCAACCGCTTTGGCACAGCACCAGGCCGCGCTGATCGTCAATAGATGAATCATCATCGAGCATCCGATCACGATTGCGGCGGATCGGAGCGACCGACATATTTTCGCGGCGGCCTCGGCGGCTGCCGCCACGTGGCGCGTTATCGTCGATCGACGGAGCCATCGGTCAAAGTACGTGCCGGTCCACAGTGCTATCAAGGGACCTGCGATCGCCCCGCAGGCAAGCACTAACAGGACTGCGCGCGGAACCGGTTCACGGATGAGCTGGAGCGTCCAGGGTAGGCACGCCGCGACCACGAGTGCGAGAACGAAAACACCAAAGATTCGGTCGAGCAGGACGGAGTAGGTCGCGTGCGCCCAGCCGGCACCTCTGCGGGCGGCGAACCAGATTCGGACGCCGTCGCCGCCGACCGTTGAGGGCAGAACCTGATTGAAAAATGCGGCGATGAAATTGATCTGCAGCGCTCCGGCAAAACCCATATCGGTGCCGCAGGAAAGGGCAATCTGCCGCCAGCGCGCCGACAGCAACAACAGCTGGGTCGCCATGAGAACGACGGCGAGGAGCAACCAGCCCGGCTCGAGACGATGCAAACGCTCGATCAGCGCATCGAGATTGACCCAACGCAGAGAAAAATAGAGCAGGAGGGTGGATATCGCCGCTTTGGCCAGCAACAAGAGCGTGCGGCGCATGTGATCCTCGGTTCTTGGATGGAGCGAGGGCTTGGCATGACCCACCTGTATGCGCAAGTGAATTGCCCTGACCGCACAGATCTCAATTCGCTGTTGTACGCCAGCGGAATTTGATAGCTAAGTATCTGGAAATCCGTCGATTAACCCGTGTATGCAGGCGCACGGGTCCCGCCGCAGAAGTTTGCTAAAATGGCGCTTCAAACCGAGTGGATCGCTTGAACATTACATCGACCAAGAGAGCACCTTCCGTCCCGGCGGGCGCAAGGACGGCCGATCTCACCGTTGTCGGCGGCGCGGGCCACGTCGGCGTCCCGCTCGTCCTGGCTCTTGCGGACGCAGGCCTAACCGTCAATGTCAACGACCTGAACGAGGCAGCACTTGCAACGCTGAGTTCCGGGAAGTTGCCTTTTATTGAGCATGGTGCGGCGCCGCTTTTGGCGAGAGCGCTGGAGAGTCAACGGCTCATTTTCACGTCTTCTCCAAAGGAGATCAGCCACACCGGCCCCGTCATTGTCACCATCGGTACGCCGGTCGATGAATTTCTCAATCCGGTGCAAGCCGAAATCCAACGGTGCATCGATGGTCTGCTTCCGCACGTCGGCGACGAGCAGCTGCTGATACTTCGTTCTACCGTCTACCCGGGCACTACCGACTGGCTTCAGGACTACCTCAACCGGCTTGGCCGCAAGAATGGTCTTGCATTCTGCCCCGAGCGGGTGGTGCAGGGATATGGTGTCAAGGAGCTGCGCGAGATGCCGCAAATCATCAGCGCGACCACGCCGGAAGCCGAGCAGCAAGCAAGTGCGCTATTCCGCAGGATTGCTCCGGAGCTCGTGGTCGTCAGGCCGATCGAGGCCGAGTTCGCGAAGCTCTTTAACAATGCCTACCGGTATATTGAATTCGCAGCCACCAATCAGTTCTACATGATCGCAAAATCGGCTGGCGCGGACTATCAGGCGGTCATGCGCGCGATGAAGCAGAATTATCCGCGTGCAAAAAATTTCCCGGGTCCGGGCTTCTCGGCGGGTCCTTGCCTGTTCAAGGACACCATGCAGCTTGCGGCCTATGCACGCAATCAGTTCGGTCTCGGTCATGCCGCGATGCAGGTCAATGAAGGTTTCGTGCTTCAGCTCGTCGAGGATTTGCGGCGGGCCTACGATGTCTCGAAAATGACCGTCGGCCTTCTGGGCATGGCGTTCAAGGCCGAGATCGACGATACGCGAGCCTCATTGAGCTACAAGCTGAAGCGATCGCTGGAAATGGTGGCGCACGAAGTCCTCACGACGGATCCTTTCGTGACGACTGATCCTACGTTGCTGCCCCTCGAGCAGGTAATTGCACGGAGTGACATTTTGGTTCTTTGCACGCCGCACTCAGTTTACGCGCGCGCCGACTTGAAGGGAAAGCCCGTCGTCGACGTCTGGGGTTTTCTTAAAAATGCGAATGTCGTGTACTGAGCATGTTTGCGCGTACTGAAATCGCGGCAGTATCCGTTTCAGGGATGTTCGCCGACCGTCATCCGGCCGGCAACGTGAAAAATTCGGCGTAAAAGACCCCGACATGAAAATTACAAGTCTCACACCGCGTCAAATTCTAATTGTCTTGCATGATCTATTGGCGACGGCGGCCGCAATCATAGCCACCTTTTTTCTGCGGTTTGAAGGTCCCGCCCTCGACGAGCACTTGCACGGCCTGGTGAGGTTTCTTCCGGCTTTCCTGACCTATGCGGTGGTCGTCTACTTTGTCATTGGCCTGCACCGAAACAAATGGCGATTCACGTCGGTTCCGGACCTTTACAATCTGTTCCGGGCCTCGACCGTGCTCGCGCTATCGCTGCTCGCGCTCGACTACGTTCTATTGGCCCCGAACGTCTACGGCACATTCTACTTCGGCAAGGTCTCCATTCTGCTTTATTGGTTCCTGCAGATGTTCTTTCTGGGCGGCCTGCGGGTCGTCTACCGGTACTTCCACTATGCTCGAACGCTGCAGCGCGTGAAGATCGCAGATGCAACTCCTGCCCTTGTTCTTGGCCGTGCGGCCGATGCCGAAGTGCTGCTGCGGAGCATCGAGAGTGGAGCAGTCAAAAAGATCTGGCCAGTCGGCGTCCTTTCGCCGTCATTGGCGGATCGCGGCCAATCGATCCGCGGCTTGCGCGTTTTGGGCGATATCGAGGACCTCGAGCAAGTTGTCGCCGATCTGGAGCGCCGCGGAGAGCGCGTGACCCGCCTTGTGCTTGCGCCTTCTGCGCTCACGCCGGAAGCGCGGCCGGAGGCTATTTTGATCCGCGCCCGCAAGCTTGGCCTTAGTATAAGCCAGCTTCCGTCTCTCGATGCCGATGGGCCGGCCGTCCAGCTTGCACCGGTCGCCGTCGAGGACCTGCTGCTGCGACCGAGCGTGAAAATCGACTATCGGCGTCTTGAAAATTTTGTAAATGCCAAAGCTATCGTCGTGACCGGGGGCGGCGGCTCGATCGGATCCGAAATCTGCGACCGCGTTATCACTTTCGGCGCGAGCCGCTTACTAGTGGTCGAGCATTCCGAGCCCGCGCTGCACGCCGTCCTGGAGAAACTGAAGGCAAAGCAGAGCTCGACGGAAATTCTGGGACGGATTGCCGACGTCCGCGACCGCCAGAGGATCGCCAGCCTGGTCGCAGAGTTCAAGCCGGATATCGTTTTTCACGCGGCTGCACTCAAGCACGTGCCAATGCTCGAGCAGGATTGGGACGAAGGTATCAAGACCAACGTCTTCGGTTCGATCAACGTCGCCGATGCGGCGGCGGCTGGCGCCGCCGCCATGGTAATGATCTCGACCGACAAGGCGATCGAGCCTGTTTCCGTACTGGGCGCCACCAAACGTCTGGCGGAGATGTATTGCCAGGCGCTCGACGGCGAACTGTCCCGCCGTAGCCAACATCCGATGCGGCTCATCTCGGTGCGTTTCGGCAATGTGCTCGCCTCCAACGGCTCGGTCGTTCCGAAATTCAAGGCGCAGATTGAGGCGGGCGGCCCCGTGACGGTGACGCATCCCGACATGGTCCGTTACTTCATGACTATTCGCGAGGCCTGCGACCTTGTTGTCACTGCCGCGAGTCATGCATCGGAACAGTTGGACGGAGACGCGTCAGTCTATGTCCTCAACATGGGACAGCCGGTAAAGATCGTCGATCTGGCCGAGCGCATTATTCGCCTGAGTGGCCTTGAACCGGAACGTGACATCAAGATTACCTTCACCGGCATCCGCCCGGGTGAGCGATTGAACGAGATCCTTTTTGCGCGCGGTGAGGAAACATCCGAGATCGGAATTCCGGGCATTGTCGCCGCCAAGCCGATTCCACCCTCGCTTGAGACGATCCGTGCGTGGGTCACCAGCCTTGAGCAGGGCGTGGCGCGCGGCGAACGCGCGGCGATCTATAATGTCTTGCGTGACGCGGTCCCGGAATTTCGTGGCGAGGCAGTGTGAGGGCAGTGGCCGTGGACCTGGCGGCGTTCTTCAAGGCTGAATTCGCCGAGCACAACGATGTCGCACGGTGCACCGAAACGGCATTGTCCGATGCATTCGGAAAGCTGGTACAGGCTTGCGCGAAATCGATCCGCGACGGCGGCAAGCTGATGTTTTTCGGCAATGGCGGTAGCGCTGCCGATGCTCAACATCTCGCGACCGAGTTGACCATTCGCTACAAAAAGAACCGCGCTGCGATCGCTGCGGTCGCATTGACGACTGACGGCTCGGCGCTCACCGCAGCCGGCAATGACCTGGGATTTGAAGAGATATTTGCCCGCCAGATCGAGGCACTTGGCCGGATAGGCGACGTTGCGGTCGCCATATCGACCTCCGGTAAAAGCGCGAATGTCATCGCCGGCCTGAAACAGGCGAAAGCAATGGGTCTCGTCACGGCGGCGCTTGGCGGCAACGACGGCGGTGCTATGCCCGCGTCTGCCCACCATGTGTTGCTGGTCCCGTCGGAGACGACCGCCCGCATTCAGGAAATGCACATTTTGCTGGGCCAAATGCTCTGCGCGGCGCTTGAAATCGAGCTGGGATTGGTGCCGGGCAGGCAGAACTGAGGCATTCCGACCTTTAATATAGTGAAAATTACCTTCCTTATGCTGAAAAGCCCTTGACTCCCTGTGGTCGACGATTTTCCCTTGCGACAAGGGAGAAACGACCAATGAACGCAACGATCCTGCCGGGACCTGGTGCCAAGTCGCGTGCCTCGCGCGTGCGGGAAGGCGATGGCCACAGCATCCAATCCGTCGATCGCGCCTTGTTTCTGCTGGAGACAATCGCGGAAGCTGGCGGTGAAGCGACGCTGACGGAGCTTGCCAACCGGACCAGCCTCAATATTTCGACATGTCATCACCTGCTGGCGACACTCATTCAGCGTGGCTTTGCGGCGAAGGTGCCGGGCCGGCGCCTCTACGCGCTCGGGCCGCGCATCATTTATCTTGGCCACGCTTGCCTGCAGGTCGATCTGCCGCGTCGCGCGCAGCCTTATCTTGAGACCGTCAACCAGGCGACGGGCGAGACGGTACATCTCGCCGCCTTGCAGGGTGACAGTGTCGTCACGCTTTCCGTGCGCGAGGCGCGCCACGCAGTGCGCGTCGACACCGGCAAGATCGGGAAGGTCGAGGCGCCGCATGCAACGTCGGTTGGCAAGGCCATCATGGCCTGGCTGCCGGAAGACGAGATCAAGCGCATCCTTGCGAGCGGGATGAGGCGGTTTACCGACAAGACGATCACCGAGATGCCCGCACTGCTAGAGTCGCTTCGGATCGTGCGCCGCAACGGCTATGCAATCGATCGCGAAGAATATCTGCCAGGCGTTATTTGCGTCGGTGCAGCGATCCGCGACCAGGCCGGCACGGTGATCGGAGCGATCAGCGCGTCAACGCCGACGATGCGCGCGAGCGATGAACACATTGCGCTCATGCGGGAGCAGATCACGACGGCGAACTCGTAGTCTATCGGCCGAATTCGGCGAGCCCGGATCGCAAAATGGTGAACGGCCGCAGGTCGCCGCTAACTAGATTGCGCGAAGCATAGAATTCTTATCGGAGGGGACATGTACGCACCGGCTGGGGTGAAGACCAACCACAACGAATTTCCAATTCCGGACACGCAGCGCGCCTGGGTGCTTGGCGAGCCCGGTCAGCTCAGCATTACCAACAAGCCGGTGCCGGCGCCGAAGAAGGCGGAGGTTCTCGTCCGTATCGACGCGGTGGCGATTTGCGCAACGGATCTCGAGATCATCTATCACGGGCCGCCGGCGTCGATTCAAGGCGGACCGCCGTTCAACAAGAACTTCACGCCCGGTCACGAGTATATGGGCACGGTGGTGGCGTTAGGGCCTGGTGTCGATGAGTACAACATCGGCCAGCGGGTTGCGGTCGAGATCCATGCCGGTTGCGGCCAGTGCAAACGATGCCGCGAGGGCATGTACACTTCATGCCACAACTACGGCCTGAATTACGGCAACGTCGACAAGGGCCATCGCGCCAACGGATTCACGACCGATGGCGGCTTCTGCGAATACCAGGTCAACAACATCAACACGCTGGTCTCGCTACAAGATGATATGTCGGACGAGGAGGGCACGCTCGTCGTCACCGCCGGCACTGCAATGTATGCGCTCACCGAGCTCGGCGGGCTGGTTGCAGGCGAAAGCGTTTGTGTCACCGGCCCGGGTCCGATCGGCCTGATGGCCGTGGCGGTCGCGAAGGCGCTCGGAGCGCAGCCGGTGATCTTGACCGGCACCCGCGACAATCGCCTGAAAATAGGGCTCGAACTCGGCGCCGACCACGTCGTCAACATCCGCAAGACGCCGGATGTCGTCGCCGAGGTGAAGAAGCTCAATGGCGGCAAGGGCGTCGACTACGTGGTCGAATGTTCGGCGGCGACGAGCGCCGTCAATGATGCCGTCCGCATGGTCAACCGCGGCGGCCGCGTGTGTCTCGCGGCCTTTGCGCACGAGGAAGTCCCGGTCGATGTTGCGCACATCGTGCGAAACAACATCTACATTTATGGCATCCGTGGCGAGGGCAAGAGCGCGACGCACCGCGCCGAAGCCTATATGCGCCAGAAGCGTTTCGACGCGACCAAGATTCACACCCACACGTTTCCGCTCGAGGAGCTTCCGACCGCGATCCGCTATGCCAAGGATCGCGTCGAAGACGCAATCAAGGTCGTTGTGAAGGCCAAGATGGGCGCTGCCCAGAAGGAAGCTGCCGAGTGACGCTTCAACCCTTCCGGAAGTGGAAGGGACGACGAGGGGCGCGATGCTGACGTGCGACGAGTACATAAGCCCGGCCTCGCTGGCTGACGCCTTTGCCGCGATGAAGACCAATCGCGGCCGCTATCGCATCGTCGCAGGCGCGACCGACACATTGCCTTGGGCGCGCGAGGGCAGAGCCGGCGACGTCCATATTCCCGTGCTGATCGACGTCGCAAAGGTTCCCGAACTTTGTGAAATGTCTGTGGGCGAGAACCGCGTGAAGCTCGGCGCCGCTACGCCGATCCAACGCTTTCTCGACGATCCCGCGCTTGCTCGCGCCTTGCCGGCTATGCCGCGCTGCGCCGTCTGGTTCGCCGACGATCAGATTCGCGCACAGGCCACCGTAGGCGGCAACATCGTCAACGCATCGCCAGCCGCAGATGCGACGCCTTGCCTGATCGCGCACGATGCCATCGTGGAGCTTGCCTCCGCGCGCGGCAAACGCACGATGCCGCTTGAGAAATTCGTCACCGGGCCGAACAAGACCGAGTTGGCAGACGGCGAATTGCTGGTTGCGGTCGAATGCGATGCGCTGCCCGAGCATGGCGGAGCCTTCGAGAAGGTCGGGCATCGACGGTCGTTGGTCATTTCATTGGTGTGTCTTGCTGCGCTGATCAAGCTTGATCGGGACGGCAGAAAAGTCGAAGACGTCCGGCTCGCAATCGCCGGCATTGGGCCCAAGCCGTTACGGCTGACCGAGGTCGAGAATTTCCTGCGCGGCCCACTGCGCGCGGATCGCTTTGATGCGGCGGCCGATATGCCCGTATCGCTTGTCGCCTCGCGCACCCGTCAGGAATACCGGCGCGATGTGGTGCGTGGCTTCATGCTGCGTGGGCTGATCAATGCGGCACGGCGAGCAGGCGCCGATCCTGCTGTGCTCGCTCCGGAACTGGAGGCGGCCTATGCCTGACCTTCAGTTCACAGCCACGATCAACGGTCGAAAAATCGCGCGCAGCGCCAAACCGCACCAGCGGCTGCTAGACTTCATCCGCGACGACCTCAACCTCACGGGCAACAAGGAAGGTTGCGGTGCCGGCGAATGCGGCACCTGTTCCGTTTTCGTGAATGGCGTGTTGATGAAATCGTGCCTGATGCCCCTCGCCAAGGCGCAGGAAGCGACCATCGAGACTGTGGAAGCACTTGCGAAAACAGGCGAACTGAGCGTTCTGCAGAAGGCCTTTCACAAGACGGGCGCGAGCCAGTGCGGCTACTGCATTCCTGGCATGGTGATGGCGGCAACCGCCGCATTGCGCGCCAATCCATTCGCCAACCGCGAGGAAATCAAGGAGCGCCTCGGCGGCAATATCTGCCGCTGCACGGGCTATCAGAAGATCTTCGATGCCGTCGAGATGGCGCGCGACGTGCAGAACGGACGTCTGGCTGCGAATGCGCTGCTCGAAGATGAGGCCAAAGAAGGCGACTTTATCGGCAAGAATGTCCGACGCATCGACACGCCAAGCAAGGTATCTGGCCGGCTCAAATATGCTGGCGACATGACGATGCCCGGCATGCTGCACGTGCAGGTGCTCCGCTCGCCGCATGCACACGCCCGCATTGTCTCGATCGACACATCGGCCGCGGAAGCCATGGATGGCGTCGAAGGCATCATCACCTGCACCGATGTGCCGGGCGAGGATGGGTTCGGCGTTTTCGTCAATGACCAGCCGATCATGGCGCGCGACAAGGTGCGCTATGTCGGTGAGGCGGTCGCGGCGGTTGCCGCCGAAAGCGCTCTTATTGCGAAGCGCGCGCTGTCCGTCATCAAGGTCGAATATCAGAAGCTGCCGACGGTCTTCGATCCGGACGAGGCGATGCGGCCGGGCGCACCGGTCTTGCACGACTACGCGCCTGACAATCTCACCAAACACATCCCGATCCGCGTCGGCGATGTTGAGACGGGCTTCGCCGAAAGCGATCTGGTCATTGAGGAAACCTACACGACGCAGCCGATCGAGCACGCCTACCTCGAACCGGAAGCTGGCCTTGCTTACGTCGACCACGACGGTGTCGTGACTATCGTTTCACCCGACCAGAACATCACGCACCATCGCCATATGCTGGCCCGCATCATCGCGAAGCCTATCTCCAAGGTTCGCTTCATCATGAGTCCGGTTGGCGGCGGATTCGGCGGCAAGGAAGACATGATCTACCAGGGTATGCTGGCGTTGCTTGCGATGAAGACGCATCGCCCGGTCCGGCTTGTTTTCACGCGCGAGGAATCGATCATTTCCACGGCCAAGCGCCACCCGTCGCGCACGGTTCTGCGCATGGGATTGATGCGCGGCGGCCGCGTTCGCGCGCTTGAAATGAAGATGATCTGCGACGGCGGCGCCTATGGCCTGTCGACCGAAGGCGTCATGCGCAAGGCGGCTATCCTGGCGGCAGGTCCCTATGCCATTCCGAATGTGAAAGTCGACACCTACGGGATCTACACGAACAACACGCCATCCGGCGCCTTCCGCTCCTTCGGCGCGTTGCAGACGGCGTTTGCGACGGAATGCCATCTCGATATCTGCGCGGAGCGGCTCGGCCTCGACCCGTTCGAAATTCGCCGTGTCAACGCGATGCGCGACGGAGCGCTGACACACACCAAGGCCAAGCTGACGTCGGTCAGTCTCGCGCGCGCCCTCGATGCGCTGGAGAAGGCTTCCGGCTGGGAAGCTGGGACACCGGGCTCACGCGGTGACACCCGGCGTGATCTTGGCCGCGACGATATCCGTCCGCCTTGCGCGCTCGGTGCGCGGTTCAAGAGGGCGGACAAACAGGAAGCGGCAGAGTAGACGCATGACCCGCAAGCGCGGACGAGGAATGGCGGCATGCTGGTACGGGATTGCCCGCACCGCGGTCATCGATCGCGCCGCCGCCTGGGCCGAAATCGACGACGGTGGCAGTGCGAAGATTGTCACCGGCGTTACCGAGATCGGTGAAGGCATTCTCACCGTGCTTGCGCAGATCGCCGCACATGAAATGGGCGTGAAGCCCGAGCACGTGGTGATCGGCGACAACGATACGGCGCGTGCGCCGGAAGCGTCGCACGCCGGCGCGAGCCGCCAGACCTACATGATCGGCAATGCCGTCGCGCTCGCCTCGCGTGAAGCCCGCAAGCGGCTGGTCGATGTGATGGCGGAGGTGTGGGACGTCGGTGCCGAAACGATCCGCACCGGCAACGGTGAAATCTGGGCGGAAAATACCAACCATCGCATCACCATGGGCGAGGCCGTGAGCACGGCAAAAAATCGCGGCGTTGTCCCGGTCGGCTCGGCCACCTTCGGCACGGACACGACCGGGCTGCATCCGGTCGATGGCTCCGGAAGGCCTTGGCAGGCTTATGTTTTCGGCGCCCAAGTGGCGGAGGTCGAGGTCGACACGGTGACCGGCGAGGTGCAGGTTCTCGGCATCTGGGCCGCGCACGACGTCGGCCGCGCGGTCAATCCGCAAGGCGTGGAAGGCCAGATCGAAGGCGGTATCGTCCAGGCGCTCGGGCAGGGGTTGATGGAGGACTACAAGCTCGACGGCGGGCGCACGAGCACGTCGGGCTTCGCCAAATATATACTGCCGACCGCGCTGGATGTGCCGAGGATCAACTCGATCATCATCGAGGACCCCGATCCGATCGGCCCGCTCGGGGTCAAAGGTGTTGGAGAACCGGCAATGGTGCCGACCATTCCGGCGGTCATGAATGCGATCTACGATGCGGTCGGCGTTCGCATCACTTCACTGCCGGCGACGCCTGAGAACGTGCGCGCCGCGCTGCGCGAAAAGGAGAAACGCGAGGCGCTGCAAACGGGGGAGTGAATTTCAACGCACGACAATAAGACCAAAAAACAAAAGTGAGGGAGGAAAAGACAATGAAGAAAGTTCTGGCAATCGCATTGACGCTCGGCGCGCTCACTGGCGCGGCATATGCGCAAGGCTATCCGCACCGTAACATCACGATGATCGTGCCATTCCCGGCCGGCGGCCCGAGCGACGTGGTCGCGCGCATCATGGCGGATGGCATGGGCAAGCATCTCGGCCAGACCGTGGTGATCGAGAACGTCGGCGGCGCCGGCGGTACGCTCGGCACCGGCCGCGCCGCCACGTCGGATGCCGATGGCTACACCATCCTCGCCGCCAGCATGGGCCCGATGGTATCGGCGCCTGCGTTCTATCCGAACCTGAAATACGATCCGGCCAAGGATTTCGCGGCCATCGGATTGTCGGCGAATGCGTCGGCGGCGATCGTGGCGAAGAACGATTTCCCCGCCAAGGATCTCAAGGGATTCATCGACTACGTGAAGAAGAACGGCGCCAGCGTGAAGCAGGCGCATGGTGGCGTCGGCGCGTCCTCGCACATGGCGTGCCTGCTGTTCACCTCGCAACTCGGCCTCAAGCCGCAGCTTGTGCCGTATCGCGGCACCGGTCCCGCGCTCAACGATCTGGTCGGCGGTCATGTCGACTTTTTCTGCGAGCAGGTCGTCAGCGTCGCGGCGGCGATTAAGGGCGGCAAGATCAAGGCCTATGCGGTGTCGGATGACGAGCGCTCGCCGGCGCTTCCGGACGTGCCGTCCGCCAAGGAGGCGGGCGACGCGCAGTACATGTTCAACATCTGGAGCGGCATCTACGCGCCGAAGGGCACGCCGAAGGAGGCTGTCGACAAGCTCGCCGACGCGCTCAACAAGACGCTGGACGATCCCGAAACTGCCAAGAAGCTGATAGCGCTTGGCGGCACCGTGCCGCCCAAGGCCGAGCGCGGTCCGGATCATCTCGCCAAGATCCTGAAGGACGACATTGCCCGCTGGGATCCGATCCTGAAGGAAGCCGCGGTGTCGCAGAAGCAGAACTGACGTGCTGACACGCTCGAAAATCGACAGCCCGATGCGGGCCCGCGCGCGCCTCAGAAGCGAAGCCGTGCAGGCTGCGGAGTAAATGTTATTTGTTTGATCTGGGAGAAGTCCGAAGGCGCACAACGTGAGTAAAGCACAGAGGGAGGATACGATGAAATACTTGGTCAAAATCGCAGGAGCGCTCGCCGCGCTCGCTATTGCCAGTGCGGCGCACGCGCAAAACTATCCAAACCGTGAAATAAAGATGATCGTGCCGTTCCCCGCCGGCGGCCCGAGTGACATCGTGGCGCGCATCGCAGCGGATGGCATGAGCAAACATCTTGGCCATAACATCCTGATCGAGAACGTCGGGGGCGCCGGCGGCACGCTCGGCGCAACGCGTGCTTCGGAGGCTTCGCCGGACGGCTATACGCTGTTTGCCGCCAGCATGGGCACGATTATCGCGGCGCCGACGTTCTATCCCAATCTGAAGTACGACTCGACCAAGGACTTTGAACCGATCGGCATGTCGGCCAATGCGCCCGCCGCTATCTCCATCAATAAAAATATCCCGGTGAAAGATCTGAAAGAGTTCATCACCTGGGCAAAGCAGAAGGGTCCCGAGGCGAAGCAGGCCTTTGGCGGCGTGGGTGGCACCTCACACATGGCCTGCCTGTTGTTCAACCAGGTCGCCGGCATCAAGCCGACCATGGTTGCCTATCGCGGCATGGGCCCCGGCATGAACGATCTGATGGGCGGGCATGTCGACATTGCCTGCGAGCAGGCCATCGTCATGGCGGCAGCCATCCAGGGCGAAAAGGTCAAGGGCATGGTAGTGGCCGGTCCGCAGCGCCTTTCGGCCATTCCGGACGTCCCCACCGCCAAGGAAGCTGGCGTGTCAGATTTCCAGCTCAACATCTGGAGCGGGATCTATGCGCCCAAGGGCACACCAAAGGAAATCGTCGACAAGCTTGCCGACGCGCTCAATAAAGCGTTGGACGATCCGGCAACGGCGGAAAAGCTTGGCAAGCTCGGCGGCACGGTGCCGCCGAAGGCCGACCGCGGACCTGATCACCTGCGTAAGACCGTGGCGTCGGATATTCCGCGCTGGGCGCCGACCTTGAAGGAAGCGGCAGAAGCCAGCAAGCAGAACTGATGCCGATGTTTGAGAACGCCGCCGCGATGACTTCATCGCGGCGGCGTCGTTTGTCCGATGAGAGAAGCATGTTGGCCGTTGCGTGTCGGCATGACGAGTTGCGAATAGGAGCGTCCGTGCCCCGCATCGATGTCGGTCATATCACGCTGAACTATGAGGAAAGCGGTCGAGGCGAGGCCATTCTCTTCATCCCGGGACTGGTCGGGTTGCTCAACGCCTGGGAATTCCAGGTTGCTGAATTCTCCAAGCGATACCGCTGTATTTCCTTCGATCACCGTGGCGCCGGCGACAGCGACAAGCCGAAGAACTCCTACTCGACTTCTGAGATCGCGCGCGACGCCGTCGCGCTGCTCGACAAGCTCGGCATTGGCAAGGCGCACATTGCCGGTACCTCGACCGGCGGCTGCGTGTTGCAGAACCTTGCGATCGACTATCACGACCGGCTCCGCTGCTGCATTTTTTCAAACACCTGGGTCAAGGCAGACGAATACATCACGCGTGTGCAGACGGCTCGTAAGCACATCGCGCTTTCCTACGGGCCGGAAGAATACGTCAAGGTCTCGTCGCTTTTCACCAACGGCGCCATGCAGTTCCGCTATGATCTCGACAAGGTCATGGAGCTGGAGCGACGTGCGTTGAAAACGGTTGCACCGGCAGAAGTACTTGCGGGCAGGCTCGACATGACGATGTCGCACGACCGTAGCGCCGATTTGCACAAGATCCGTGCGCCATCGCTTATTATAGGCACACGCGACGATGCGACCGTGCCGGTCTATCAGTCGGAAGACCTGCACAAGGCGATCACCGGTTCGAAGTTCGTCGTCGTCGAAGAGGGCGGGCACTATTCCTATCGCCGCCATTGGCAGGAGTGGAATAAGATCACGGCGCCGTTCCTGCGTGAACATGAGGGAAAAGCGTGATGCTTGACCCGAAGACGACCGATCCACTGGCGGACATGCGCGCGCGAGCCCGCGCCATCCACGCTGCCGGAGGCCTGGAGCAGGCCTTGGACCAGGGCCTGCAAAAGCTGGCCAAAGTCACGCTGTCCGAGGCGCTTGTGCTCGGCCTGCTGAAGCAAGGCGTGCGCAAGTACTTTGCAATTTTCGGACACGGCTCGACCGATCTCGGCAATGTGCTGCGCGTCTATGAGGAAGAGGGCGCTACGCGGACGATCAACTGCCGCAACGAAGTCGAAATGGCGCACGCCGCGACGGCCTTGCGTTGGCAATACGGCGAGATCTCCGCGGTGGTCACGTCGATCGGCCCGGGCGCCATGCAGGCCTTCGCGGGCTCGCTCGCTGCCGCATCGAACGGCGTCGGCGTCTATCACATTTACGGCGATGAAACGACTTTCGGCGAAGGCTATAACATGCAGCAGGTGCCGAAGGAGGAGCAGGGCCTGTTCGGCCGCATGACGGCCGTCATGGGCCAGTCTTACGTGCTTCACACACCAGAGGCGCTCCGCGACGCGCTGCGGCGCGGCAGCTTGTGTGTGAACCATCCCTATCGCGCTGGACCCTTCTATTTGCTGCTACCGCTGAACACGCAGCCCGCAATGATGACGGTGAATCTGACTGCGCTGCCGGCGCGGCCGCGGCTGCCGAAACTCGCGCCGGCGGACGATGCGGCCATCGAACAAGCGGCCAACATGATTGCGAAAGCAACAAAGGTCGCGATCAAGGCCGGCGGCGGCACGCGCGGGCACGATGCAGCGGTACGACGGCTGACGGAAGCTGCAGGCGCAGCAGTTATTCTTTCGCCTGGCTCGACCGGCGTGCTGCCGGACGCGCACACGCAGAACATGCATGTCGGCGGCTCGAAGGGCTCGATCAGCGGCAATTATGCGATGGCCGAAGCCGACTTACTGATCGTCATCGGCTCGCGTGCCGTCTGTCAGGCCGATTGCTCCGGAATTGGATACAAACGTGCACAGGCTGTGATCAACATCAACGGCGATCTGGCCGATGCGCTTCACTACAACAAAACAGTGGCGCTGGTCGGCGATATCGATGCGGTCGCGGACCGCCTTGCCGGCAGGCTCGAGGCGCTGAAGGCGAACGGCAACAAGGGGCCGTGGCTCAGGGCCTGCGCCGCCAAAAAGGACGAATGGTCGGCTTACAAGGGAAAGCGTTACGCCTGCGGACCGCTGCGCGATGAGGTGTGGCAGAAGCCGGTGCTGACGCAGCCCGCAGCCATCAAGATCGTTGCCGATTTTGCCAAAGAGATCGACGCAGCAAAATTCTTTGACGCGGGCGACGTTCAGGCAAATGGCTTCCAGATCGTCGAAGACGAACGGACCGGCGACACCTTCACCGAGGCCGGGGCTTCATATATGGGTTTTGCGGCGAGCGCGTTGCTTGGCAGTGCGCTTGCTGAAAAGCCGCGCTATGGAATTGCATTCTGTGGCGACGGGTCGTTTATGATGAACCCGCAGATTCTTATCGATGCAGTCGAGCATCGGGTGCGCGGCATGGTCGTGATTTTCGACAACCGGCGCATGGCTGCAATCACCGGTCTACAGATGGCCCAATACCAGGCCGAATTCCGCACCAATGACCATGTGGCGATGGACTACAGGGCCATAGCCGCAGCTGTATCAGGTGTCCTTGCTGTCTCCGGCGGTGACAGCGCTGAGGCCCTGAGCAACGCCCTGAAGACCGCACACAAACACGACGGACTCTCTGTCATCCACGTGCCTGTCTATTGCGGGCCGGACGAATTGGGTGGTCTCGGCGCCTGGGGTGAATGGAACGTCGGCAACTGGTGCGAGGACGTTCAGGCCGCCTGGGTTAAGCAGGATCTTTAGCGGAACCGGCACAGGCGCGTTTCGTTGCCTCCGCGGAGGCATTGCGTGGCAAAAGCAACATCGATCAGATCGCTGAGGGGCTTACGTGATGCCGAAGCAGCATGCACGCGCTGCCCTCTATACAAGCACGCCACGCAGGTCGTGCCGGGCCAGGGACCGGCAAGGGCGCGCATCATGTTCGTCGGCGAACAGCCGGGCGACCATGAGGACAAGCAGGGCAAGCCATTTGTCGGACCGGCTGGCGGCGTGCTCGCAAAAGCATTGGAGGATGCGGGTATCGAGCGCGAAGCGGTTTTTGTGACCAATGCCGTAAAGCACTTCAAGTCTGAGCCGCGCGGCAAGAGACGTCTGCACAAGCGTCCAAATGCTTACGAAATCGACCGCTGCCACTGGTGGCTCGACTTGGAGCGCAACCTGGTGAAGCCGGATATCGTCGTCGCGTTAGGTGCAACAGCGGTACGCAGTATTTCCGGTCGTCCCACGAGCATCAACAAAATCCGCGGTCGTGTTGTACCGTTGCCAGACGGCGGCCGCATGGTGGCGACGATCCATCCGTCATACATTCTGCGGATCGAGGATGAGGCTGACAAACGCGCGCAGTATCGTAAATTTGTCGCGGATCTTAAGGTCTGCGCCCGCAACGCAGCTTAACGTTGCGATTCTCACCAAATGGAACTTTCTGGCAGGCATAGCGATTGTTAGGCAGAAACAATTGGGAGTTTTCCATGTCGGAAAAGCCGAAACAACACGCGGAAGAAGAGCGCGAGCGGATCGTGCGCAAGGAAGACCAGGTCGTGATCGATTCCGATGAAAGCTTTCCGGCGAGCGACCCGCCGAGCTGGACACCGGTCAGTGGCGTCGGTTCGGGCAAGGATCACAAGAAGAAAAAGCCGGCGTAACCGTCCAGGCGTTATTGAAACTTCATATTGAGCAGCTTTTCCGCATTACCGGAGAAGATCTTCTTGCGGTCCGCGTCTGAAAGCTCGACTGCGTCGATGGTCCTGATCGTCGGCGCAATCGGGCCGAGCGGCGTATCGGTTGCATAGACCACCTGATCTGCGCCGAAAAATTCGAGCCCGCATCTCGTTGCGTGCGGGCCGCCGCCGAACATTGCCGTGTCGGCATAGAACCCGTGCAGATAATCCATGTGCGGCCGCTTCAGCGACGGCAAGATTTTTGAATAGTCCTCGTCCGACGTCCTTTGCCCAAGAACCTTCAGGCCCGCGCCGACGCGGCCGTCGTAATACGGAATCATTCCGCCGAGGTGATGCGTGATGATCTTCAGCTTCGGATAGCGGTCGAACAGTCCCCAAAACACCAGGCGCACCATGGCGACCGACGTCTCATAGGGCCAATGGAAGCACCACCACATTTCAAATCGCGATTTTTTCTCAGCCGGATAGTCCGGTATCGATGCGGTGCCGACGGGATGCAGCCAGATCGGCAGGTCTAGCTCGGCCATCGTCGCGAAGATCGGCTCGAACTTCGACTGGTCGAGCGGCTCGCCGGCGACATTGGTGTAGATCAGCACGCCGCGTGCGCCGAGATCCTTGATGGCGCGGCGGGCTTCCGCAACCGAGCCTTCGACATCGGTGAGACACAGCGCGGCTGCGAAGGCGGGGAAACGATCCGGATGCTTCCGGCAAAGCTCGGCCATCGAGTCATTGGCAATGCGTGCGAGGTTGAGGCCGACATCGGGAGGCGCGATGTCTTCGATGGCAGGATTCGGCAGAGAGATGATCTCGCGGTAGTCGCCGAACTCGTCCATTTCCTTGAAACGGGCATCAAGGTCGAACAGCTTGGTCACGCCGCGCAGCCGTTTTCCGATGTTTTCGAGATTTGGTGCGGCCTTGGTCATCTCCCGGAAAAAGCGATCCGGATAGATGTGACAATAGATGTCGACAATGGTCATGACTTTCCCCTCGCGTCTTTTTTCAGCACCAAATGCCGCTGCAGAGGCAGAACCTGCCAGCCGAGCCGCTCAACAATCACACCCCATAGTCCCTTCGGGGCCCACAGCATCACGACGATGGCAACCGCACCCATCATGAGCAAGTAGAGGCTGCCGAGGCCAGCGAATGACTGCCGCAGAGCAAAGAAGATGATCGTGCCGATGATCGGCCCTTCGATCCTGCCGATGCCGCCGATGACCGTGATGAAAATGACGAATGCGGTCCAATCGTTCACGCTGAACGCGGTGTCGGGCGAGATGCGCAGCTTCTGCAGGAAGATGAAGGCGCCGACCATCGCGGTGCCGAAGGCTGTCAGGACATAGACCGCGAACTTGATACTCCACACGCCAATTCCGGCGCTCTGCGCGGCCACTTCATTGTCACGAATAGCGGTCAATGCGAGGCCGTAACGCGAGCGTAACAACGCAAAGATCGCCGCCAGGATCACGACCGTCAGCAGCAAGGCTAGCCAATACATTTCGAATTCGCGCATCTGTCTGCTCGGGGCCATTGCGACGACCAACGATGCCGGAAGGCTGATACCAGAACCGCCTCCGAGAACCGAGATTTGCGACGCGAGCAGACGGAACACCTCGGCGACGACCCAAGTTCCAATCGCAAAGTAAGCGCCGCGCAGACGAAAAATCAGCAAGGCCACCGGAACCGCGACCAGAGCGCCGATCGGCCCTGCGACAAAAATTGCCAGGATCGGATTTATATCGAGCAGCATCGCCAGCGCGAACAGGACGTAGCCGCCGAGCCCGACGAAGGCTTGCTGGCCCACGGACACAAGTCCGGCATAGCCGGCGAGCAGATTCCACAAACTTGCCAGTGCGATAAACGTGAACATCTCGGCGAGCAGCCGCAGCGTCTGCCGGTCGCCCCAGTAGGGCGCCAAGGCGAGCACAACTAGCGCGATGGCGATGAGCGCAACGCCGATACGGCTTGAACGTGTGGCGTGTTCGACAATCATCCCGACACCTTGGGAAAGAGACCCTGCGGCCGGACGGCGAGGATGGCGAGAAACACGATGTGACCTGCAAGCAGCTGCCAACCGGGGTCGATCTGCGCGCCGATTGCCTGTGAGACACCGAGGATGATGCCTCCGGCCAACGTTCCCCACATGCTGCCAAGCCCGCCGATGATCACAGCCTCGAAAGCAAAGATCAGCCGTGCGGGTCCGATAGCTGGGTCGAAATTGGCGCGCACGGCCAGAAATACGCCGGCGATGGCGATCACCGCCAAAGACAGCGCCATCGCCACGGCGAAGACGTGACGTGTGTCGAGTCCCATCAGCTGGGCTACGGCTTGGTCGTCGGACGTCGCGCGCAGCGCACGGCCAAGCGCCGTGCGGTAGAACAGGAGCTGCAGTCCGCCGATAACCGCCACCGCGACCACGAATTGAATCAGCGGCAGCGCGCCGATCCAGAGGTTCTGGGCCAGCTGGAAGGTCTGGATTTCGATGGCACCCGCCTGCAGCTTGCGGCTGTCGGCGGTGAACAGCTCGAGAAGCCCGTTCTGGATGATGATGGAGAGACCAAACGTCACCAGCAGCGGTGGCAGCAGATCGTCGCCCAGCGTGTAATTGAGCAGGCCGCGTTGCAGCGCGTAGCCGACCAGCGCCATGACCGGCACGACGAGCAGCAAGGAGGTGAGGGGGTCCACGCCGACAGCCTGGGTGGCCATGAGCGAGACGTAGGCCGCCAGCACGATAAGGTCGCCATGCGCGATATTGACCAGCCGCATCACGCCGAAGATCAGCGACAGGCCAGCCGCAAACATTGCGTATAAGCCGCCGATCAACACGCCCTGCAGAATGACGTTGAGCCATTGCATCAAGGTCAAACCCCGAAATAGGCGGCTGAAATTTTTTCGCGGGTGATGTCGCGTGCTGGACCCTGCAGTGCGACACGACCCTCTTGCAGGCAATAGACATGGCTCGCTGCGCGTAAGGCCTGGACGATGTCTTGCTCGACAATGACCAGCGACAGTCCTTCCGCGGTGATCTGCGGTAGGCGTGCATAGATGTCGCGCACGACAATGGGTGCGAGGCCAAGGCTGATCTCGTCGCACAAAAGCAGCCGCGGATTTCCCATCAATGCCCGCCCGATCGCGGCCATTTGCTGCTGGCCGCCCGAGAGTGCCGGCCCGGGAAGATTTCGGCGTTCTGCCAGAACCGGAAACAGTTCGTACACCCGCGGCAAAGTCCACGGCCCCGGGCGACGCGACTGGCCACCGATCAGCAGGTTTTCTTCTACCGTCAGCGATGGAAAAAGCCTGCGTCCCTCGGGCACGAGTGCAATGCCGCGCTTGAGCGCTTCGAACGCAGGTGTGGCCGTGATGGCAGCATTTTCGAAGACAATCTCACCACGCGCCGGATGTATCAAACCGGCAATGCACTTGAGGAGCGTACTTTTCCCGGCACCATTGGCCCCGATGACGGCAATCACCTGCCCCGCATCGACACCGAGCGAGAGGCCGAACAGCGCCTGAAAGTCGCCATAGAATGCGTCGATTGCGCTGATCTGCAAAAGTGGTCCGTCAGGCATCGGCGGCGATACCCATGTAGATTTCTGCGACCTGCGGGCTGCGGATCACCCTGTGCGGTTCTCCTTCTGCGATGAATTTTCCGCCGTGCAGGACGAGCAGACGGTCGACAACGGCCAACAATGCATGCACGACATGCTCGATCCAGATGATCGAGACCCCGCTTGCGCGCACGTCCCCGATCAGGGCGACAAGCACCGCGCATTCGTGCTCCGTGAGGCCGCCGGCGACTTCGTCAAGGAGCAGCACGCGCGGATTCGTCGCCAGTGCGCGCGCGAGCTCCAGACGTTTGCGGTCGAGCAAGGTCAGCCCGCCGGCGTGCCTGTTCGCCTTTTCAACCAGGCCGCAACGCTCGAGCAGTTCGGCGCAGCGATCGTAGACGGCGGGTTCGCGTTCGCCAGCACCGAACGCCGCGGCCACAACGACGTTCTCGAATACGCTCATGCCCGAGAACGGTTGCGGGATCTGAAACGAACGCGCCAGGCCCATCCGGCAGCGCCGCTCCGCCGGAAAGCCGGTCACATCATGTCCTGCAAATATGACGTGGCCGGCATCGGGATTTACCGTGCCGGTCGCAATTCCGAACAGCGTCGTTTTGCCGGCACCATTGGGCCCAATGATGCCCAACGCTTCGCCGTCTTTAAGCGTGAGATCGATGCCGTCGGCCACCACGACGGCGCCGAATTGTTTCGAGATTTTCTCGAGCGTAAGGATCGGAGCCATCGTACGGTGCCGTTACGAGATCGGCTGCAGTTTTCCTCCGACCGGAATGTTCGGCGCGGTCTTGTTCTCGGCAATGACCAGATCGAACTTGCCGTTCTTGCGCTGCCACTGTCCCGCCACCAGCGGCGTCTTCGTGACGTTCTTCACCGGCGCGCCAGTCCATTGAATCGGCCCGACGATCGATTGGTAGTTGGTGGCCACGATTGCGTCGAGAATGGACTTGGGATCGCTCAGGTTTTTCGCGCGCTTGAGCACGTCGATGGCGACTTCCAAAAGCGCATGCTGAAATCCGATGGGCTGTGTCCAAGGACGGTTTGACGCCTTGGTATAGGCGTCGGTCAGCTGCTGGCAGCTTTGACCGGTGAGACCCGACTTGAAGGGATGGTGCGGGGTCCACCAGATCTCGCTGCTGAGGCCATTGCCCCGATCGCCGAGCGACTCGATCACCGACGGGAACAGAAGCGCCTTGCCGATCGTGACGATTTTCGGCCTGAAGCCCTGTTGCGCGGCCTGCGACCAAAACGTCGCGAAATCCGGCGGGATCATGTTGCCGGTGACGATTTCCGCTCCGGCTGCCTTGAACGCCAAGATTTGCGACGTGAAGTCGCTGTTCATGAGTTGATATCGGCCGGGATCGTGCAGCTTGTAGCCGGCCTTTGCCAGTGCGGGCGGCAGTCCGAGATTGGGATCGCCCCATGCATTGCCGTCGGCGTCATTCGGGAAAAGACCGCCAACGACCTTGTTGGTCGGGAGTTCGTCCCATAACGCCAGGAACGAGGCGATGACGTCCTCGAGTCCCCAGAAGAAATGGTAGGTCCAGGTAAAGCCCTTCTTCGGATCACCCTTGCGCCCGAAGAAATAAGGCTGCCACGGGCAGTTCGTGGTGATGCATGGCACCTCGTTGACCTCGGCCTGGTCGGAAACCGGATTGGTCGTGTCGGGCGTCGCCGAAGCGACGATAAGATTGACTTTGTCGCCGAGAATCAATTCGGATGCGACTTCAGCCGCGCGGTTGCCGCTCGACTGGCTGTCCTTGGAAATGATTTCGACCTTGTACGCCTTGCCGCCGTTTTCCAGGCCTTTGGCGAGGATGCCCCGCACCTGTTCGAGGATGAAACCATCGGCTTCTCCGAACCCGGCCAGCGGGCCGGTCTTGGGGCTCACGTGGCCAATCTTGATGACCTGCGATTGCGCCTCGGCCGGCAGCACGCGCAGAACGGCGGGAGCGGCAATTGCACCGAGGCCAGACTTGACCAATGTGCGGCGTGAAATCGTGCGGCGGTTATTCATTGTCATCTCCCTGGCTCATTGCGCACTCTTTTGTTCCTCGGCGCGCGCTTGTTTCAGATGCTGCAGAACTCGTGATCGCAATGCGGATTGTTGGTCCGGACTCCATTTGCGGAAGCCTTCGCCGGACTTGAAGCCAAGCTTGCCGTCTTTGACCAATCTTTCGAGATAAGGCGAAGGAGACGGACGACTGTCGATGTCGGGCAGCACAGTCTTGTGGATTGCCAGTGTCAGGTCGGTGCCGACCATGTCGGCGTTCTCCAGCGGTCCCAGCACGGCCAGTCTGCGCCCGAAGGCAGACTTGATGACAGCATCGACCGTCTCCGCGTCGCAGATGCCTTGTTCGACCAGTGCAACAGCCTCGCGCCACAACGCGTGCTGCAGGCGATTGCCGATAAAGCCCGGCACGTCCTTTTTCACGTGAGCGGGTTTCTTTCCGGCGGCGGCGTGAAGCGCCATCGTAAAGTCGACCGCCTGCGAGGACGTCCATTGCGTTTCGATGACCTCGACCAGCGGAACGAGATAGGGCGGATTCCACCAATGCGTGCCGAGCGCACGTTCGCGGCGCGCCAGGCCTTCCATGATCTTTGTAATCGGAATCACCGACGTGTTGCTGGCGAGGATCGTGTCCGGCCGTACGTGCTTTTCGATTTCGACGAACAGTTTCTGCTTGAGCGGCAGATCCTCCAGTACCGCCTCTACGACATAGTCGGCGTCGTGCACCGCTTGCGACAGGTCGGACACCGGTGTCACGCGTTCGAGCGCCCGTTGATCGTCGCCGAGATCTTTCAGGTTGGTGAGAATTCGCGCCTTGGCGCTGTCGAGATTTTTAGTGACGGCATCGGTGATCGTCACCTCATGGCCGGCCAGCGCGAACACCTGCGCAATGCCGTGGCCCATGAGGCCGGCACCGATCACGGCAATGCGCGCCTTCGCCATTGTTATCCCGCGGTGTAGCCGCCGTCGGCATAGAGAATGTGGCCGGTGTAGAAATCCGATGCTTTCGACGCCAGAAACAGCAGCGGCCCGGCGAGATCTTCAGGCTCGCCCAGCCGGCCCTTCGGCACGCGGGCAAGGAAGGCCGCGCGCGTGGTCTTGCCGCGTTCATCGTCGGCGAACATCCAGGTCGTGAGTGGTGAGCGAAACACAGTGGGGCCGATTGCATTCACGGTGATACCGGTCGGTCCCCATTCGCAGCCGAGCGCGCGCGTGATGCCTTCGATTGCCGACTTCGAGGCACAATAGGCGGTGTAGCCTGCCGGATGGCCGAGCTTGCCGCGCGCCGACGACATCAGGATCACTTTGCCGCCGCCGCCCTGCTTGAGCATGTGCTTGCCGGCGGCGCGAGCCATCAGCCAGGACTGCGTGACATTGACGTCCATCACTTCGAGGAAGTCTTCAGGCTTCTGGTCGATGATCTTCTGCACCTTGTTGATCCCGGAAGCCAGCACCAGGATGTCGATGCGCCCGTAAGCGTCAATCGCGGCTTGTGCGATCCTGTCGCAGGCGATTTCGGAATTGGGCCGCGCGGCAATGATCTCGACCTTCGCACCCAGCTTTTCGCATTCAACCGAGACTTTTTTCAGTTCGTCGGCGCGGCCCGCCGCCAGCACGACATTGGCGCCGGCGCCGGCGAGCGTCTTGGCCGCGAGCGCGCCGAAGGCGCCGGTCGCGCCGGTAATCAGCGCCGTCTTGCCCTTGATGTCGAACAGCGACAGAGGATTCTTCAGGAAGTCTTCGGCCATGACGGACCTCGTTATTTCGGCGGCGTCGCGATCGCGACCAGAATGGTGCAGACATCCTTGCCGCGATTGATGATCTCGCGGTTTTCATTCGGCGCGATGAAAACAGTATCGCCTGGCTGCGCCACCTGCTCCTTGCCGCCCGCGATGACGGTCAGCTCACCCTTCAGCACGTGGTAGATCTTTTCCGGCGGAGAGGCATCGGGACCGGCTCCGCCGCCAGGCTGGAAATGCGAGATGCCGAAGATCAGCGCCTGCGACCCGCCCATCTCCACGCCATAGATGCGCAGGGACTCATAGCTGCGGTGGTTCGGTGCCTCATATGGTTTCGCGTCGGAGAGTTTGCGGACGATCATCAGAATTTACTCCCCTTTTCGATACGGAATTTTTGTTTCGGATCGAGGATAGCGACCAGCCGCACGATACAGCCGTCACCGCGATCCCAGTTCCACGGAAAATACGCGAAAGTGCAGCGCTTGCCGGTGACCTTGTCGATATCGCCACCGACGTTCTCGATGCCCATGATGCCGTTCTTGAACAGGATACGGTGCACTGGCTCCCATTCCGGGAAGTCATCCTTCCAGTCGCGGCCGCCGGACCACTCGCGGTATTCTTCGGCCAGATGCGGATGCAGCGGTCCGTTGCGCTGCGGGCCGATGGCGGTCGCGAGCGGATGGTCGTTCGCCTGCGTATCGTGGCCGACAACCTTGACCTTCTTTTTCACGAACCATTCGCCGGCCGATGGCACGAAGCCCGGAGCGCGGCAGAAATAATCCTCGCTGTCCTCGTAGAACTTATGCCAGCCGGTGTTGACGATCACGACGTCACGCGGACGAATGATCTTGCCGCAGGCCTTTTCCAGGTCGTCGCCGGTGATCGGCTCCCACTTGTCCTTCGGGATCGATACGACGATGCCGGAGCCGAAGAAATGCGGAAGTGGTACCTCGTCGATGAACGGCGTGCCTTGAACGACGTGTGCCGGCGCGTCGATGTGCGTGGTGTTGTGCATCGAGGTCGTGATCCGCTGCGACAGCACGCCCGATTTCGCCATGTAGTGGATGCGCTCGATCTTCACGTCCTCGAAGTACGGCCAGTTCGGGGACTGATAGCCGAAGCGGTGGGACAGGTTGTAGAACTCCAGCCCCATGCTGTTCTTCAGATTTTCTTCGAACATCACGCCGCGAATTCTTTTGGCCACGGCTCCCTCCTTTGATGTGATATTTCGTCGTGCATCGGCGCCGGCACTCAGGCAGCCGAAGAATTCATGTGAGCCCCCAGGGCCTTTTTGGTGGCGACCAGCCGCTCGGCCACCAGCGTCTGCCGGCTGGCAAAGCGCTGGCTCGGCACCGGCACAGAAATGGCAATCGCATTGCCGAGCGGATCGTGCATCGCAACGCCGACGGCGCAGATTCCCAGCGTATGTTCCTCGCGGTCGTAGGCGACACCGTTGCGCCGCGCCGACCTGAGATCGACAAGCAGCGCATCGAACCGCGTGAGTGTCTTCGGCGTTCGCGCCTCGTACGCGCGACCGATCAGCGCCTCGATGGCTTTGTCGGTGAGCTGCGCGAGATAGGCCTTGCCGTTGGCCGTGCAGTAGAGCGGAAACGTATCGCCGACGGCCGAGACGGCGCGCAGGCGCTGCGAGCCGATTACCTGGTCGATGAAGACAAGGTGATCCTTCTTCACCGTCGACAGGTCGACGGTTTCGTGCAGCTCTTCCGAGAGGCGTTCAAGGAACGGGCGCGCCATCGCAACGAAGTCGCTGCGCACCGACGCTGCGAGCCGCAAGATCGTCGGGCCGAGCCGCACACGGCCGTTTGGCGTTGCCGCGATGACCAGCTTTTCCGTTTCCAGCGCGGCAACGATGCGTTGTACGGTCGAGCGCGCGAGATTCACGCGCTGGGCGATTTGACCCAGGCTCAGGCCGCTGTTTTCTTCTTCAAGCGCACGCAGGATCGTGGCTGCCCGCGCGATTACCTGCACCTGGCTTTTGTCGTTGGTAACCAGACGATTCATGACGCGTCCACCCAGTACTGGCGGTCTTATGCCGCCTTGCATCGTGGGACACGTTAGCCCAAAATCCGATACAGCTAAAAGAGAAAAGATGAAGCAGGCCGTTAGCCTTGGGGAGGCAACGCATGGTCAAAAAGATCGCGCTTGAGGAGCATTTCCTGGATCCGGCCACCGAGCCCTATTGGCGGCCGACCATGGTCGACGTCGCCCCGGCCAAGACGGCGCACCTTTATGCGGCTCTGACCGATTTCGGCGAGCAGCGCCTGAAGATGATGGAACAGCACGGGATCGCGCGGGCGATCCTCGCGATCGCCGGGCCCGGCGTGCAAGTGGAGCGTGACGCCGCTACTGCTGCGCGCGCCGCACGCGCGTCGAACGATTTCCTGGCCAAGGAAATTCAGAAGCGCCCGGATCGCTATTCCGGTTTTGCGCATCTTGCCATGCAGGATGCAAAGGCTGCCGCCGACGAGCTCGAGCGTTGCGTGCGCGATCTGAAATTTTGTGGCGCCATGATCAACGGGCACACGAACGGAAAATATCTCGACCATCGTTCTTATGATGCTTTCTGGGAACGCGCCGCAGGGCTCGACGCGCCGGTTTATGTGCATCCAGCCGATCCGGTCGCGCCGCTCCTGGTGCTCGCGGGCTACAATGTGCTGGTGAGGCCGATGTGGGGCTGGGGCGTTGAGACCGGGTCACATGCGCTGCGCATCATCTCGGGCGGCGTTTTCCATCGCTATCCGAACGCAAAGCTGCTGCTCGGCCATCTCGGCGAGACCTTGCCCTTCCTGCTCTGGCGCTTCGACAGCCGCTCGAAGCCTTACGGCTGGAATTTGCCGAAGCCGCCGTCTCAATATATCAAGGAAAACGTCTGGGTGACCACGTCGGGTATGTACGACGGCCCGCCGTTGAATTGCTCGATCGGCGCGCTCGGTCGTGACCATGTCATGTTCTCGGCCGACTATCCCTTCGATGCCGAAGGCGCCGGCCCATTCATGGACGCGGTGCAGCTGGACGAGTTGGTGCGCGCTGACGTCGCCTATAACAACGCGGCAAAGCTGTTCCGGTTGTAGCGCTTATTTCGCCTCAATGACCCGCACCGGCTTGCCATCGAGCCAGGCGCGGATGTCCTCGACAATGTCCGGAAAATATTTCCGGTAATTCTGTTCGCTCACATAGCCGAGGTGCGGCGTGATGACGACATTATCCATCTTGCGGAATGGATGATCGAGCGGCAGCGGCTCGATGTCGAAAACGTCGAGGCCGGCACCCGCGATGGATTTCGAATGCAGCGTTGTGATCAGCGCTTTCTCGTCGACGATCGGACCGCGCGATGTGTTGATGAGATAGGCCGACTTCTTCATCAGGCCCAGCTCTTTTGCACCCACCAGGCCGCGCGAGCGGTCGCTCAGCACAAGGTGAATGGTGACGAAATCCGCGCTGCGGAAAAGGTCTTCTTTGGAGACGTAGTCCGCGCCCGCGGCTTTGGCTTTCTCTTCGGTCAGATTCTGGCTCCAGGCCATGGTCTTCATGCCGAAGGCCTTGGCAACTGCCGTCGAACGCTGGCCGAGCTTGCCAAGGCCAAGGATGCCGAGGGTGAGTCCTTCGAGATCACGCCCGATTGTCGTTTGCCACGGTTCGCCGGCTTTTAGCCGGGCATTTTCAAAGCCGATGCGGCGTGTGAGTTCCAGCATCAGACCGAAGGCGATGCTGGTGGTCGGGCTGCCGACAGCGCCGGTCCCGCAGACGGTGACGCCGCGTTCGGAGCAAGCCTTGACGTCGAATGAATTGTTCCGGGCCCCGGTCGTGATCAGCAGCTTCAGGTCGGGCAGCGCTTCGATCACCTTGCGCGGGAAGGGGGTTCGCTCACGCATGCCGACCACGACGGTAAAGCCCTGAAGCGTCTTAATCGCCTCGTCCTGGCTGCCGAACGGCTTGTTGAAGACCTGGATCTCGACATCCTTGGCGATTGGCGACCAGTCGGCGAAACCCATCGCAACGTTCTGGTAATCATCCAGAATTGCAGCCCGAACCATTCCCCTGACACTCCCTGCGTGCGCGCGCCTGCGAGGCGCGCCAATTTAGGGCGGGCAAACCGAAAAGATAGGGGGTCAGGCGGGCGGGAGGCCGTGCTTGGCACGCCATGCGGGCCCGGGACCGCGCATATAGTGCAATTCCGGCCGATAGGGACGGACCGCGTCGCGGGTCAGCTCACGCCAGAAAACCGCAAAGATGCCGCCGATCGCCGTAAAGGGACGGGGGAGCAGCGAAATCGCGGAACCCGAGATGGCCAATATAGCGCGACCCATGATCCAACTCCCACACTGACAAGGCAGACAATCCGGTCCTCTTGTCCCTTGGTCGCCGGGTCCGGCGCCGAGGTTCATGCGTGGGCATCATGAGACCGAAGCGGTTAAGAACAGGTACCTCAACGCCATACCGGCGCCCTATCTGCAATCAGCCTTTCCAGAGGTTTACTTCGATCGCGCACCCGGCAGACGGCGCTCTGTGCTTGCTCTTTGGCGGTTCCGCCGTTACATCAGCCCCGATTTCCCGACAAAGCGTTCGGTTGCGCGTGAGCGCACCCGGGCGGATTCGGACCGCAGCGGAGAGGTTCCAGGAATTCAATGAACGGCCGTCAATTCATCTACCACATGCAGGGTCTGACCAAGACCTACCCGCCATCGAAGAAGGTCTTGGATAACATCCATCTGTCCTTCTATCCCGATGCGAAGATCGGTGTGCTGGGCGTCAATGGCTCCGGCAAGTCGACGCTGCTGCGCATCATGGCCGGCATCGACAAGGATTTTACCGGCGAAGGCTGGGTCGCCGAAGGTGCACGCGTCGGCTATCTCGAGCAGGAGCCGCAGCTCGATCCCAAGATGACCGTCCGCGAGAACGTCATGCAGGGGGTTGCTGCCAAGAAGGCGCTGCTCGACCGGTACAACGAGCTTGCCTCCAACTATTCGGACGAGACCGCCGACGAAATGGCCAAGCTGCAGGACAAGATCGATTCCAAGAATCTCTGGGATCTAGATTCCCAGGTCGACCTCGCTATGGACGCATTGCGTTGTCCGGCCGACGATGCCGACGTCACCAAACTGTCCGGCGGCGAGCGTCGCCGCGTCGCGCTTTGCCGTCTGCTCCTCGACCAGCCCGAACTGCTGCTACTGGATGAACCGACCAACCATCTCGACGCCGAGAGCGTGAACTGGCTGGAAGGCCATTTGCGCAACTATCCTGGTGCGATCCTGATCGTTACCCACGACCGCTACTTCCTAGACAATGTCACGGGCTGGATTCTCGAGCTCGATCACGGCCGCGGTATTCCTTACGAGGGCAATTACACCTCCTGGTTAGGGCAGAAGCAGAAACGCCTGGCGCAGGAGCAGCGCGAGGATGAGGCGCGCCAGCGCACGCTCGCGCGCGAAAGTGAATGGATTTCCTCCTCGCCGAAAGCGCGTCAGGCCAAATCCAAGGCCCGCTACGAGCGTTATGAAGAGTTGCTCAAGGTCGCCAACGCCAAGCAGAACACGGTTGCCCAAATCACCATTCCGGTTGCGGAGCGGCTCGGCCAGAACGTCATCGATTTCACCAATTTGACCAAGGGATTTGGCGATAATCTCCTGATCGACGATCTCACCTTCAAGTTGCCGCCCGGCGGCATCGTCGGCGTGATCGGCCCCAATGGCGCGGGCAAGACCACCCTTTTCCGGATGGTCACAGGACAGGAAAAACCCGACAAGGGCACGATCAAGATCGGCGAGTTGGTGCATTTCGGTTATGTCGATCAATCGCGCGACAGCCTCGACGGCAAGAAAACCGTCTGGGAGGAAATTTCCGACGGCAACGACATAATCCTTCTCGGCAAGAAGGAAATGAACTCGCGTGCCTACTGCGCTTCGTTCAATTTCAAGGGTGCCGACCAGCAGAAGAAAGTCGGCATGCTCTCGGGCGGCGAGCGCAACCGCGTGCATCTCGCGAAAATGCTGCGTTCGGGCGCGAACCTGCTGCTGCTTGACGAGCCAACCAACGACCTCGACGTCGATACGCTACGAGCCCTGGAAGAGGCGCTGGAAGATTTCGCTGGCTGCGCCGTGATCATCAGCCACGACCGCTGGTTTCTCGACCGGATTGCGACGCATATTCTGGCGTTCGAGGACGAAAGCCACGTCGAATGGTTCGAGGGTAACTTCCAGGATTACGAGCAGGACAAGATGCGACGTTTAGGCACAGACTTCGTGATTCCGCACCGGTTGAAGTATAAAAAGTTCAGCCGCTAGGCGGCCGCCATCCTTCGGCCATTCCGAATCGCATAAGTTTCGCCGGCGTCCGTCTTGGGCGCCGACGCATTCTTATGAGTTACAATGGCGATGGCCGCCGACGACGCCGTTCCTCCCAGAGCCTTGCGGGGTCTGCGTCCGCTTCCTCAGCTCATCTTCAGCTCGCGCTGGCTACAACTGCCGCTTTATCTCGGGCTCATCGTGGCGCAGGGTGTCTATGTCATCCTGTTCATGAAAGAGCTCTGGCATCTTGTCCAGGGCGCCATGAATCTGACCGAGCAGGAGATCATACTCGTGGTGCTCGCGTTAATCGACGTGGTGATGATCTCCAATCTGCTGATCATGGTGATCGTCGGTGGTTACGAGACATTCGTGTCGCGCCTCGATCTGGAACGGCATCCGGACCAGCCGGAGTGGCTGTCGCATGTCAATGCCAGCGTGCTGAAGATCAAGCTTGCCATGGCGATCATCGGCATCTCCTCGATCCATCTGCTCCGCGTGTTTATCTATGCGGGCTCGCTCGGAAAGCCGGACGCGCCATACACTGAAACCGGCGTGATGTGGCAGGCGCTGATTCACGGTCTCTTCGTGCTCTCGGCCATCGGAATTGCTTATGTCGAGCACCTCAGCCAGGCCGCCTATGCAAGAGCGCGGCCGCACTAGCTCCAAACGGCGCTTCCACCGGTTGGTTTGAGTCTTTAATCTTGGCGAGACAAGGACGTCCTGCCATGAACAAGCCGGTACGCGCACCGAAAAAGCCGTTCGTTCTCGAAGAGGCAACGATCGACGAGCTACAGGCCGCGATCAAGGCCGGCGAGACCACCTGCGTCGAGGTCGTGCGGCATTACCTTGCGCGCGTGCGTGCCTTTAACGGCACATCCAATCTGCTGGTCACGAAAGATGGCGCGTCCGTCGCCGAAGCGCCCGGCACTGTGCGCGGCGGTGCGCCGCTGAAATTTCCCACGCAGACCGTCAACGCCTCGGAACTGCTGCCAGATCTCGACAAGTACAAAGGGCCTCCGCTTGAGTTCGGCCGCATGGAGGCGACCGCGTCGGATCCTTCGGTGCAGCAGCAGTTCGGGCTGACCGTCGGCCAGCCAAATGCCGGACAGGTCAATGCGCTGGCGACGCTCAACATTCGCGGAGAACGCTCGGTGACGTGCCGCGGCGATTTCGATTTGCACCCGTCGAAGGGACCGTTGCGCAAGGACGCGCCGCCGGTGTGCGAATATTTCCGGCATTTGCCCGATGCGCTCGAACGGGCGGCGGCGCTTGATGCCGCATACGGTCGCAATCCCGATCTCGAGAAGATGCCAATGTATGGCGTCGTTTTCTCGTTCAAGGATCCATTCGACACCAAGGATATGCGTTCGACCGGCGGCGGCGACGCCCGTTACGACATCGACTTCCCGGCCCGCGACCACGTTTTGGTGGAGCAGTTGCGCAACAAGGGCGCGATCATCTTCGCCAAGGCGGTGAACACAGAATACAACGGCCGGCCGGATGATCCGGGCGGGTCACACAAGCCGGACAAGGTTCTGACATCGACCCTTGGTTATCAGCGCAGCACCTGGGCGGGGAATCCGTCCAATCCGTATGACACCACGCGCGCGGCTTCGCTCGGCTCAAGCTCCGGCTCGGGCGTTTCCGTGTCCACCAACATGGTGATGTGCAGCCTGGGCGAGGAAACGCGTGCGTCCTGCCGCGGTCCCGCCAACCATAATTCGGTCGCGCTCATCCTGCCGCACAAGGCCCTGCTCGGATTCGACGGGGGCGCGATCGGCGCCGATATCCATGTCGACCGGTCCGGCATCCTCGCGCGCACGATCGGCGATGCGGCCAAGGTGCTCGATGCGCTCAAGGATCCCACACAGGGCTATTACGATCCGCGCGACCCCTTCACGACGGTGCCGCGCTCATCCGTGCTCGACAACTACACGCGTCACACCAGGCCCGCCGAAACCCTGAAAGGCTTGCGGATCGGCGTCATCCGCGAGTTGATGACCGCACGGCGCGGCAATTTGACGGAAGTGCCGATCACGACCGCGGCGGCGCAGGAAATCAAGACCGTCCTCGGCGGCAAGCTTGGCGCGACATTGGTCGAGTTGTTCGATCCACTCTGGAAGCGCGATCCCGATATCGAGCAGATGAAGGTGGACTATCGTGTCGCGCTGGCGCGGCTGGTGCCGGTGTTCATGCCCGATATCCTGTTCCGGCTTACCGGCGACGGCCAGCCGGTATTCCAGGAATTCGCAGCCGCGATCCGGCCGACCGAGTTCGAGCCGGGAAAGGTCTTCGGCTCCGGCAAGATGAAGCCGATTGACTACATGCTCGACCTGGCCGAAGGACGCATCCCGCCGCCCTCCAATCTCGATCTCGCCACAGTCCAGCATCAGGCGCCGCAGACGGCATTCCGTTTCCATATCAATCAGTACCTGTCGCGCCGCGCCGCCGACTGGAAGGCCAAAGGGTTTACGGAGACCCTGACCGATTTCACCGCGCTCAATACGCGCTCGAAGTTCTGGGGCGATGACCAGCGCGCAAGCTGGCTGAACTGGGATGAAGTCACCGATCTACGTAATCCGCTTGGCGAGCGGCAGAACATCACCGAGCGCATCATGCTGCGTGAGCTTCTGCGACGCGCAGACATGATGGTGATGTTGGAAAACCAGCTCGATGTGCTGGTGCGGCTGCACACGCCATGGCCTCCCGGCAAGATCGGCGGCGCGGGGCAGGGATTTCGCAACAACCTTACGCTGGAGTCGCTGAGCGGGCCGAATGCCGGGCTCACCGAGGTGCTCATACCGGCGGGCTTCGTGACCACGGTCTACGATCCGGTCTACCAGCTCAGCGCCGACGGCAAGTCTTACCTCCACGTCCCTTCGACCAAGCCGACCACGATTCCCGAGCCCGGCCTGCCGTTTTCGCTGGTGTTCCGCGCAGAGCCCGGCAAGGAGGACGTGCTGCTTCATGTTGCTTCATCCTATGAAGCCGCTTCGCGCCGGCGTATCCCGCCGCCCGCATTCGGGCCGCTCCCGGTGGAGCAGCGCGCCCGTTCGGACTAGTTTGGCAGCATGACTGGACGCGCAGTTTTCATCTTTGTATGGCTTTTGCTCTCGGCCGTGTCTGCCCGTGCCGATGCTGCCTTCGACCGCTGGCTGCAAACCGTGTGGCAGGAGGCTCAGGCGCTCGGCGTCTCGCGCGCAACCTTCGATGCGGCGGTGCGCGGCCTTGAGCCTGACTATTCGCTCCCCGATCTCGCAATTCCGGGAAAGCCCGAGAAGCAATCGCAGCAACCCGAATTCGTGCAGACACCCACGCAGTATTTGCGCGAGGCTGCATTTCAGGCGTTCACTTCGCGCGGCAGAGAACTCGCCGCGCAACACCGCGACACCCTGGCGCGGATCGAGAGAGAAATCGGCGTGCCCGGCAATATCTTGCTGGCGATCTGGGCGCGTGAAAGCGGTTACGCGCGCGAATTTGGCGGCCAGGACGCCATCCGCGTGCTCGCGACCCAGGCCTATGTCGGCAAGCGCAAGGATTTCTTCCGCAACGAATTTCTGTATGCCCTGAAGATGTTGCAGGACGGCGTGCCGCGCGCCGACATGCGCTCGTCCTGGGGTGGCGCCATGGGGCTCACGCAATTCCTGCCGTCGGAGTTCTACAAATATGCCGTCGACTTCGACGGTAGCGGCCGCATCGATATCTGGCGTTCGGTGCCGGATGCGCTGGCCTCGGCGGCGAAACAGCTCGTCGGCAAAGGCTGGCGCCCCGGCGAGCCTTGGGCGATCGAGGTGCATGCGCCCGCGAGCGCGGATTGCAGCATCGGCATGCCCGAGGTCATCAAGCCGGTTCGCGATTGGGTCAGGCTTGGCTTCGTTCCGGCCTATGGCCGCAAGCTGAGCCCGGCGGAATTGTCGCTCGATGCGTCATTGTTGCAGCCGGAGGGAAGTTACGGACCGTCTTTCCTCGCGCCGAAGAATTATTTCGTACTCAAGGACTATAACTTCTCGGATCTCTATGTGCTCTTCGTCGGACATCTCAGCGATCGCATTGCCGGCGGAAAGCCGTTTGAGACGCCGTGGAGCAAGAACGCGCAGCTCAAGACCGCACAGGTGGAGACCATGCAGCAGCGGCTTGCTGCGCTTGGTCTCTACAAGGACAAGATCGACGGAAAAGCGGGAATGCTGACGCGCTCGGCGCTCGGCGCGTACCAGAAGAAGAACGGGCTGAAGGTCGATTGCTGGCCGACCGCCGCAGTGCTCGATCACATGCGGCGGTAGGTCGGATCGTCAGTCGCAGACCTCGATGCGGTGCGAGCGCCAGCCGTAGCCTTCCACCCAGATACGCCGGCGTTCGACGTGGCAGACGCCGCCTTCGACGACTTCCGACGGTCCGATGTAGCCGGGGGGAGGCGGTGCGTAGACCGGCGCCGGCTCGACGTAATAAGTCGGGCCGCTGTTGGCGATTGCCGAACCGATGATGGCGCCGGCGGCCAGACCGCCAACAACGCCGGCCGCAACGCCGCAGCCGCGGCAGTGTGCCTGTGCCGAAGACGGCAACGCCGCGGCCATAATGGCGGCCGCGGCGAGCGCAATGATCGTATGCTTCATGGGTGTCCTCTCGGGCCGATTGCTCATTTGGCCCGGATCATCCACCCAAATTCGTTACGCGATCTTTAAGGGCAGATGAACCGCGGCTTGCTCCAGCCGATGAAATTACCGTAGGCATCGCGGAGCGGCCGGCGGGCCCAATAGCCACCCGGGCAACCTGCCGGATAGGGTGCACCGTAGCCTTGATAGACCACGTAGCCGGGCGCCGGCGCATAGTAGCGCGGCTGGCTGTTGGCGATCGCGCCGCCGATGATGGCGCCGCCGATGACTCCGGCTGCCACACCCGCACCGACCGCGCAGCCATAGCAGCGGGCGTCGGCGGTGGTCGGGGCGCTCAGAGTGCCGACCGCCACGGTGGCGACCGTCGCGAGTGCGAGCATCGTCTTCTTCATGGGTATTCCCTCCAGGTCAGGTCGGGCAGATGGGCCGACCACGTGATGATGAGTACTAAACCTGTCCCCGTGCCGAGGATAGTGACGGTTCCAAAATGTCGGAATTTTGTTGAACGCGCGCCACCGCCTCTTGAAAAAGCCCGGACACGTCACCGAATCCGAGCCTTTTCTCACCTTATTACGCGAATTTACGGTTTGGCTAGGCCTTAGTTGCAAACACGCACACGTCGCACGCGCCAGCTCCAGCCGTCCCAAATTCGCTGACGGGTCCAGTAGCAGCCGCCGTAATAGGCCGGTCCCGGAGCATAAGCGTAATACCCGGGGCCATAGCCGTAATAAGGCCGTGCGGCCGAGCCGATAATCGCGCCGGCCGCAAGGCCGCCAATCACGCCGGCAGCAATGGCACCGCCGTTATTCCAATGTCTGGCTTCAGCCGGTTGCGGGGCGGCAATGGCCGCGAGTCCAAGGGTCGCGGCGGCTGCCAGAGCAGTCAGTGTCTTCATCTTTGTCATGGTCATGCGCACCTCCTCCAGGTTCGCTCGTATCGATTCAACGACCTTTGTGTTTGTTTCCTGCGTTCCTTCGCAGACCATCAACAAACAGCATAAAGGGGAGGTTCCGGTTTTGCGCGTGAATGGCTCCTGAATGGGCCGTTTGGAATGGCCGGGGGAGCAGGGTTTCCCAGATTAAATTTTGGCAAGGCTTGCGGCGACTTCGGGGCAGGAGCCTTATTTCGAGAGCCCAAGAACGCGTTGCAGAATGGTTGCCCGCGCGCGGCTTCCCGAAGGTCTTGCGGATTTCCGCGCCCGGGACGAAGACGACTGGCGTCGCCCCTTCGACAGGCCGTGACGTAATTTCGATTTGCGACTTGGGCTGCGAGTCTTGCGGCGCGCGCGCAAGATATTCCGGCCGACATTGCTGAGGAACAATCTCTCAAGGGGATAGCTCAGCTTCCTGACAGCTGCGGACAGCGGCAGCCATTCGACCGCCATGATGTCCTCCATGAGATCGCGGCTTGGACTGGCTTCAGCCTGCATGCGCCAGAACTGCACGACCTTCGGGCGCCCGCGCGCCCGGTACGTGATGGCGCCAACAAACTCGCACACGCGAACGCGATGGCCGGTTTCCTCGACGACCTCGCGGCGTGCGCCGGCAAGCGCACTCTCGTCGCGCTTGAGCTTGCCGCGCGGCAGCACCCAGAGCTCATCCTTCGCGCGCTGAACGACGGCGATGAGCGGGCGTGCGCCGTTGCGCACCACGATGCCGCCGGCAGCCTGGATAGTCTTGCGCGCCATAGCGGTTCGACGTGTAGCAAATAATGCGGCGATATACGCGTCGAAATGCGCAAGCGCGACGGGGCTGTGGGCAACTATTACGTGGCGATCGGACGGGCCGTCACAACGCCGTCATGCGGAATCGTCGCCGGGCCGTCTTGCGTCAATTGAATTTAAGCCCGGCTTCCTTGGCGATCTTGATGTTGAGGGCAATCTCGCGGCGGATCATGGCATCCATCTCGCTCGGTGTCAGCGGCGCCGGCTCGACGCCTTGCACCTTCAGTTTTTGTTGCACGTCGGGAAGCGCCAGCACCCTTGTGGTCTCGGTGTAGAGGCGGTCGACGATCGGCCGCGGCGTCTTTGCGGGCACCAATATGCCGTTCCAGTAGTTAAAGTCGGAGTCCTTGTAGCCGACCTCCAGCGTTGTCGTCACATCCGGCAGCGCGGGCGAACGCTTTGCGGAGCTGACGGCCAGCGGGACCAACTGCTTGTTCTGGATGAAGGGCAATCCGGACGAAATGCCGATGAAGATGTAGTCGACGCGGCCCGTCATCACTTCGGTGAGCGCTTCCGGCCCGCCGCGGAACGGCACGTGCGTGACCTTGAGGCCGGCGCTGACGTTGAACCGCTCTGCCGCCCAATGGGTGGCGCTGCCGACGCCGGCTGACGCAAAGCTGAGACTGCCGCTCTTTGCCTTGGCCACCAGCTCCTGCACGGTGTTGATTCCCTTGGACGGCGCAACCAGCAGCACGTTTGGCACATTGCCGAAGCTCGCCACTGCGGAGAAATCATTGGCCGCGTCATACGGGAGGTTCGGATAGGCGGCGGGCGCGCCGGAATGCGCGGCCGCATTGATCAGGATGGTGTAGCCGTCGGGATCGGCTTTTGCGACCGCCGCTGATCCAATGCTGCCGCCAGCGCCGCCGCGGTTTTCCACCACGATTGTCTGCCCAAGTTGCTTCGACAGAGGGTCGAGCACGATGCGTCCGAGGATGTCGATGGTGCTGCCGGCCGAGAATGGCACGATGGCGCGAATGGGACGCGCTGCCGGCCAGGCCGCCTGCGCGTCCGCCGGACGAACGAGCAGCGGTGCCGTCAATGCGCCGGCGGAAAGCTGCAGGAACTTGCGGCGGTCATGCATTTTCATTTTATTCCCCCGTTTATTGTGCGCACTTCATTATCGTCCGGCCGTCCATGCGAGCGCAATAAGGCTGTTGCGTCGGCCATTTCGCCATGCCTAGCTTCGCTAAGCCACTTTCGGGAGAACGCGAATGCCGGACTTCAAATGGGATCACGTCCACCTGCGCACGCCCGATCCGGACGCCACCGCGCAATGGTTCGAGCGTATGTTCGGCGCCGAGGTGATCCGCTCGACGCAACAGGGCAAACCGCGCGTAGACGTCAAGCTTGGCGGCGCCATGATCTTCCTTGCCCAGGTCAATCCGGGTGACGGCGTCAACGCGGCGCCGGTCACGCCCTACCAGGGTCTCGACCATTTCGGCCTTGCGGTTACGGGCATCGACTCGATTGTGGCCGATCTCAGAAAGAAGGGTGTCGAATTCACCAAGGAGCCCCATTCGCCACGGCCCGGCATAAAGATTTGCTTCCTGCGCGGGCCGCAAGGCATTTCGATCGAGCTACTCGACCGCGATCCGAAATATTCCTGACACCGGCGAGTCAACGGATCGAACCGTCGCGTGGGAAAAAGGGAGGAATGGGTTGCCCTTGGCCCGCCGCGGCGCCTAAATGGCGTGGGGGCACCGCGGCAGAGGGGAACAATGCGAATGCGTGCGTTTGGACTGGCGGTGGTTGCCACGACGATCTTCGGGGCAACCGCAGTGGCTGCCGATGGGCGGTTCGAGCGTAGCCTGAAGATGCTGGCCCCCGAGGAGCGGCTCGAACAGTTGTGCGACTACACCGCGATGACGCGCATCCGCAACGAGCAAAAACAGTTTCGCCCCGATCGCGCGGTCGCCAATGCTACGGCTGAGCCGAAGGCCTCCGGCGACACGCTCGAAGTCAGTGGCGGCGCATTCCGCAGCCGCAAGAAATGGTATGCGCTGTCCTACCGCTGCACGGCAACGTCCGACCACATGAGCGTGGTCGCGTTTCGTTTCACCGTTGGTGATGAAATCCCCGAGGCGAAGTGGTCGACTTACGGCCTGTGGGACTGACCGCTCTAGTGATGCTGCACGACCACCTTGGTCCCGAGCGGCACGCGATCGTAGAGATCCGCCACGTCATCATTGACCAGCCGGAAGCAGCCTGACGATACTGCTTGGCCGATGGTCTGCGGCGCGTTGGTGCCGTGGATGCGATAGACGGTTGCGCCGAGATTCATCGCGCGTGCGCCTAACGGATTGCCCGGGCCGCCGGCCATCCAGCGCGGAAGATACGGCTGCCGCTGGATCATTTCCGGCGGGGGTACCCAATCCGGCCATTCACGCTTGAGCGTAATCTTCTGGATGCCGCCCCACTGGAATCCGTCGCGGCCAACTCCGATGCCGTAACGCAGCGCGGTGCCATTTCCCATGATCAGATAAAGGTAGCGGTCGGCGGTGTTGACGATGATCGTGCCGGCCGGCTGTTCGGTGCGGTAGAGCACCGACTTGCGGCGAAACTCCGGAGACAGATCGGCTACGCGTCCGCTGTCATCGACGCCCGGGTCGACGTCCTGCATCGTTGGCGCGGACGACGGAATAAGAGTTTGCGAATAGGCCGGCACAGCCGGAGCCAGCAATATGGCGAGCGCCAAAACCCGCAACCGAAGCATTTCAATTCCCCCGAATAGTGCGCGCGTTGCGCGTCAGGTCCTGTCCTTGATTTGTGTCTGTGGGCGATCGGAGCCGCGTGCGGTTTCTGTATGCCAGCGGCCCTTTTCGTCTTCGTATTCGATGGTCTCCGTATGGCCCGGAACGGTCTGCTCCGCGGCGGCCCGGCGCGCTGCGGCGAGTGCTGCCGCATGCGACGGATAGGGTTCCGAAAACACGCCGTCGACTTTGTAGGCCCAGCCGCCGTCGTGCTCGACGATCTCGTAGGTAACTTCCGCCATGGACGCGACCCTTGGATACGCGGAACTTGTCTTGGGTAACGTAGCGCCGTAGGGTTGGTTGCGCCAGTCACAACGCCGCATGGGCTGCAATAGTTACCGCCATGCCAGCTATGCAAGTGGCGTGACAGCCATCAAAAATCGAATTCGAGGCCAAAGCGGCGCTTGAACGCGGCGCGATCACGCGGCAGGGCCGCCTGGAGAATGGCGCGCGCGGAATAGTTGCCCTTCATCACGCCTGCATCCATGTACACCCAGTCGACGATGTCATGTCTGCCGAAGGTGATGGTGTCGCCCTTTTTCGGGGTGGCAAGCGTAAGCGGTGTGTTGTTGATCTGCCCGATGAACCGGTCTGCGACGTGCGCGAACGGATGGACCCAGAAGAATTCCGGACCGCCGTCATCGAGCAGTGCGATCTTGACTGCAAACCGCTCCATGGTCGGCGCCGGATGTCTGGCAAGCGCGAGAAAGCCGGGCAGGGATTTGCGCGCGCTCTGCATTGCCGCCGACATGACGGGATCGTTGAGTGCCAGATAGTACAGGGTCCCTGTATGGGCCTTTGCCGCAGCCGCTTCCGCCGGTGACGCCGTAAGGCCGGCTGCGCGCGCGGCATTGAGAATTTCCGCAAAACCATTCGCGGTTTTCTTCGATGCATCCTTCGACGGCATGGCGCGGCCTTTCCGCCGGCAATGCGAACAAGCGTGCCGGTCCGGTCATGGGTCGCGTGGAGCGTCGAAAAGGTTCAAAGCGTTCGGGAGCGGCGAGCGCGGTACGCGCACCGCTATCGGTGCTATTGGCGGCGGTAGCGCTTCAGGCGGTCGATATAGGCTTCGATTTCCGGCGGCAGAACCCCTAAGCCGCGCTGCGCGGCCGAGGACAGCACCGGCCGCCATTGCGAGCCTTTCAGAAATGCGGGCTCCTGGCCCGGCGGGATGGCCCGATCGAATAAGACGACGAGCATGATCGCGAGCAGTGCGACGCGGAGGGCGCCGAGCGCCGCGCCCACGACTCGATCGGGAACGCTGATATTGGGGCCGACCATTTCATTGAGGGCCAGCCGCAGCAATGCGCTGAGCACGGCACCGGCAGCGACGAAGATCGCCACGATAACGATCCAGGTCTGCAGCGTTGGCATTTTAAGATAGGTCGTGAGGAGCGGTGTGACGCGCGGGGCAGCAACCACGGCGACACCCATCCCGGCGATGTATCCGAAGATCGTCGCCAGGCTGCGCAGCAGGCCGGTCATGAAGCCCATGACGACGGCAACGAACAGGCAGAGGTAGATTGCCAGGTCGAACCAGTTGGTCGAGAAAAAAGAGGTCATTGCGATTTGTCCGCGCGGGACTAGGCTTCGGACTTTTGAAGACCTGAGGGAATCGACTCAAGGAGACGGTACATGGCGTTCACGGTCACGAGCAACAGCTTCAAGGACGGCGACTACTTTGCCGAAGGATTTTATCCTGTCCGCCGATTTTGGCTTCGGCTGTGCGGGTAGCAACAAGTCGCCGCACCTCAAATGGTCAGGAGCGCCCGCAGGCACGAAAAGCTTCGCCATCACGTGCTACGACCCCGACGCGCCGACCGGCTCGGGTTTCTGGCACTGGCTGATCGTCAACATTCCGCCGAACGTGACCGAGCTCGAGATGGGCGCTGGTAGCGCCGGCGGAAAAATGCCGGCCGGCGCGCTGCAAACGCGTACTGATTTCGGCGCGCCCGGTTATGGCGGGCCGTGCCCGCCCGAAGGCGATCATCCGCACCGCTATCTGTTCACGGTGTTTGCGGTGAAGACCGACAGGATCGATGTAAAGGCCGACACGTCCGCCGCCGTTGTCGGCTTCAACCTTCATTTCAACACGCTCGCCAAAGCCGCGGTCATGGGCCTGTTCAAGCGGTGAGGGCGGGGGACTATTTCGGACACGCCTTGTAGCCGAACTTGTCGATCATCTCGCGGCCCGGGATGGTGTGGAATGCCAGCGTGTCCATGTGGTGGTTCGACACGAGGTACTGGCGCAGCTTCGGCTTGTAGGCCGCCAGCATATGGTTGGTCGATTTCGACGTAATATTGCGCTGACGATCATGTCCGGCGTGAAAAAGCAATTGTGCGCCCGGTTCGATGCACACGTTCCTGATGCCGAGGAACAGCGTGCAGGCCGACTGGCAATGGCCCTCGATCCGGAACAGCTCGCCGCTGCGGTTGTACTCCGTTACGACCGGGTCGAAGCGTGCGAACTGGCCACCCATGCCATAGCCCTGCGATGAGCCGATGGCCATCGCGGGTGAAGAGAGCAGGGCAAGGACGATTGCGGCAAAGTATTTCATGGATGGAATCCTTTGGTGCGCGATAGTGGCATTTCCTATTACGAGATGGATTTGCATTCCGACATCCTCCAAATAGAGGACGGTCAGCCAGCGCTGGCGTTGCGGTCGGACAGCTTGCGGAATCCGAAAGCGGCGAAGGCCGCCGTGCAAAGCCAGATGATGATTGCGCCGGTACCAAAAACGATCCGCCCGATCGCTGCGTTTGTCGCTGGATCGCCGAACATGAACGTTCCAGAGAAATGCCGCTCGCCCGGTCCGAACGCGACCCAACTGCTGATCGCGCCAAAGCAGACGAAAATGCACAGCCCGATCAGATATTGCATGGTGCGCAGCCAGAGCGGCGCGCCGGCCGGCAAGTCGCCGCCATCATTGGCGTGGCCGAGCATCTGGATGATGATGGCCACACCGGCGAGGAAAAAAGCCAGGCCGACGCACAGCAGCAGCCAAAGCGGGCCGTGCAGGTTGGATGGCCCGCCGGGGATCGGCAGCAGGCCGGCTCCGATCGCGAAGAAAAAAGTACCCGCGATCATCGCGACCACGGCGGCGAAATACTTGCTGGTCGGCGTTGCTGGCGTTGGCTCGCCCATCGGGCAACCTCGCATCTGTATAGGGTTTACCGGGTCAGCATTGCGATTTGATTAAGCGGATCGCATAGGGTCCCTACAGGCCCGGAGCGCGGCATGGTAAAAGAACGACATGGCAAAGAACCCGCCCGACATGCGTAGTGCCGCCGAGAAGGCCTTCAAGGCCGTGACCACGAAACCCGCTGACCTGCCGCCGAAGGCACCGGCAATTCCCGGCGCCAAGGAAACGGTTTCGCTGCGCATCGACCGCGATGTGCTCGACTTTTTCCAGGAAGGCGGCCCCGGCTGGCAGGACCGCATCAACGCGACGCTGCGCAAGGCGGCGGGGAAATAGCGCGCCGCGATGAAATGCGTTGCCGCCCTGTCGATGGCAATCGTGGCCACCGCGGCATTTGCGGCCGAGAAAAAGACCTTTCGTTACACTTGCAGGGGTGGAACGTTTGCGGTCATGGCCGCTGTGGATGCGTCGGGCAAATGGAGCAGGGCCGAACCCGTCGTACTGCAAATCGGTGTCGAGCCGGCGCAGACGCTTATCGCCGATCCCGATGCGCCCGACGCAGACAGTTACAGGAACAAGGACTACGAGTTTTACGCGCTGAAGACCTTCATCACGCTGACTCACAAGAGCCACGGCGTTGTGGTGAAGACCTACAATGCCTGCCGGGTCGAGTAGCCCGGATGAGCGCAGCGAAATCCGGGATGATCCATGGTTCGGTATCGGCGTAATCTCATTCCAGGTGGAACATATTTTTTCACTGTGACGCTCTCAGATAGGCGCTCGCGTCTTCTCACTGATCAAATAGCCAAATTACGTGCAGCATTTCGCGATGTCTGGCGGAAGCGTCCATTCGTGGTTGATGCGATCGTTGTGCTGCCCGATCACCTTCATGCGATCTTCACACTGCCACACGGAGACGCGGATTTTTCGAGTCGGTGGCGCGACATCAAAGCAGCTTTCACGAAGAGCGCTGTAGCGTCAGGCATACCACTTGTTCGCCGTGCGAACGGTGAATATGCGTTGTGGCAAAGGCGGTTTTGGGAACAGTACGATTCGAAGCGAAACGGACCTAACCAAACACATTGATCCACTTCAATCCTGTGAAGCATCGGTTGGTGACCTGGGTGCGCGATTGGCCTTATTCGTCGTTTCATCGTTTTGTAAGGCAAGGATTGTTGTCCCGCGATTGGGCGGAGGATGTGAACGATGGTGAGGCGGAATTTGGCGAAACCTTGACCCGGATTTCGCTGCGCTCATCCGGGCTTCGGTTTCGGGGCAAGACTAAGTCACGAGATTGGCGTCCCTTACCAGCAGCCAGCGGCCATCCGGTTCCTTGCGCAAAATTGTCAGCGTGAAGCCTGACCGGCGTACGGCCTCGCCGCCCGGCGGCGTGATGGTGATCTCGATGAAATTGCGCAAATAAGCCCAGTCGCCGAGCACCTTGAGCTCGCGGATGTCGGCTGAGCCCTCAAGCCGCACGCCGTCCATGCTGCGCGAATTGGTAGCGAAGGTTTGCTTGCCGAACGGCTCACGGCCGGGAACCATGAAGATCACGTCGTCGGACATCAGGCCGAGCACCGTCTCGGTGTCGCCGGCGCGGCTTGCTTTCATCCAGGTATCGACCAGCTCGCGGATCGCGCGTTCATCGGGAGTCATGGACACCTCGTCGTCCTATCGGGCGGCCAATGAATACGCCTCAGACGGCGCCCGGTTCCGGCTCACCGAGATCGACAATGTAATGGAGGACGTTCGGCAATGCCGGCGTGCTCGGCAGCGCCAGCGGCTTCTTCTCAACCAGGCGGAATTCGACAGGCCATGCCAGATCAGCCTCGCCGGACTTTGCGTCCATGAATAGTCGGCCCACATTGGCAGATAGTCGACGTCGTGATGCAGACATAGTCGGACGTGTCTTGCGTCAGCAGAAATCCGCAATTAGCAAGCCGGCCGCAGCTGAACGGAGTGCTGCCCCACTGCTCGATGATGTTGATGGTGACGGCGATTTGCCTGTCACGCTCAAAATAGGCGGCGACGTGCGGGACGAATTTTGCAAGATGATCGGTGCGGTCGCGATAGGGCACGACGATGGCGAGCCGTTTCGAATAGCGCGGATCGGCAATGCCGGGCGTCCTGGATGAATTCATGCGCCCATAATCGTCGCGGCGCGTTGGCTGGCGACGTCCCCAGCGCCGAGCCCACCGAGCACACCGCAGCTTCATTGGTGGGCTCGCTTCCGCCTCGCGCTTCACGCGCTCGGCGTCCGCTTAGCCCACCCTACGAACTCATATCGCTTCAAATCGTTCGGTAGCCGCCGTCCGCCAGGATGATCGAGCCGGTCACGAAGGCCGACAGGTCGGAGGCTAGGAAGATCGCCGGTCCCACAATGTCGTCCGGCGCGCCCGGGCGGCCGAGTGGGGTGTGCTCGACGAATATTTTCACGCGCTCCGGGTTTTCGGCGCGCATCTTGGCGTTGAACGGTGTCTCGATGAAGCCGGGCCCTATTGCATTGACGCGCACGCCATCCTTGCCGAGTTCGGCAGCAAGCGCGCGAGTAAAGCCGAGCACGCCATGTTTCGATGCGGTATAGGCGGCCGAAGACGGCGTGCGCACATGCATGAGCGACTGGATCGAGCCGATGTTGATGATGCGCCCCTTGCTGGCGCGTAGCGGCGCTGTGAAGGCTTGCGTCACGTTGAAGACGCCGTTGAGGTTGGTCGCGATCACCGCTTGCCAGTCCGTGGCGACAGTGTCCGCGTCGGCCGTGAATGGGTTGCGGCGGGTGATGCCAGCATTGTTGACGAGGATCGACACCTGGCCGAACTGCTTTGCGACCTCCGCCGCCACCGCGCGGCATGCGCCGCGATCGGTGACGTCGAGAGTGAAGGCCTGCGCCTTGCTGCCGGCGTCACGGATCATCTTCGCGGTTTCGGCCGCCGGCTCAGCATTGATGTCGAGTGCGGCGACCGTTGCGCCCTCGCGTGCGTAGCCGAGGGCGATGGCGCGGCCGATGCCGGAGCCTGCGCCGGTGACAACCGCGATGTGGTTCTGGAGAAGTCCGGGCATGAGATGTCCTTTCCGTCGAGCAATCATAGATATCCGGCCGTCGATCACAATGAACTGATGTACGGTGGCCGGGGACTTCTTTAAGATGCCGGACCGAGGACACAACGTTGGGAGCGTGTCGATGGATCGAAAAAAAGCATCGGATTTTCCGCAGGAACTTCTCAACCTTTTCGATCAGTATGTGCACGGTGAAATTCACCGACGCGAGTTTCTCGACGGGGCACAAAAATTCGCGGTCGGGGGCGTCACGGCGGCGGCGCTTCTCGAGATGCTCCGGCCGAATTATGCCTGGGCGATCCAGGTCCCGGAAAACGACAGCCGCATCAAGGCTGAACCTGCAACCGTGCAGTCGCCGAAAGGCAACGGGAACATCAGCGGTTACATGGTGCGTCCGGCGAACGCCGCCGGAAGGCTGCCGGTGGTTCTGGTCGTCCACGAGAACCGCGGCCTCAACCCGTACATCAAGGATGTGGCGCGCAGATTGGCCATCGCGAACTTCCTGGCCTTCGCCCCCGACGGGCTTACCTTCAAGGGCGGTTACCCGGGAGATGAGGAGAGAGCGGCAAAGCTTTTTTCCGAGCTCGATCGCGGCAAGGTGACCGAAGATTTTTTTGCCGCGGCCGAGTGGCTGAAAGCGCGCCCGGATTCCACGGGCAAAGTCGGCGCGGTCGGCTTCTGCTTCGGGGGCGGCGTTGTCAATATTTTGGCCGTGCGGATGGGCGCTGATCTTGCTGCGGGAGTGCCTTTCTACGGAAATCAGCCCAATGCCGCAGACACGGCGAAGATCAAGGCGCCGTTGCTTGCACATTATGGCGAGCTCGACACGCGGATCACGTCAGGTTGGCCGGCCTTCGACAAGGAGCTGACTGCCGCACAGGTCACGCACGAAGGACATGTTTACGCTGGCGCCAATCATGGCTTTCACAACGACACGACCCCTCGCTACGACGAGGTCGCGGCCAAGCTTGCGTGGCAGCGCACGCTTGACTGGTTCAACAAATATTTGCGGTAGCCGTCGCTCTCGGGCGCGGCCGCAAGCCTATATTGGCGGGAAAGGAGACAAGCATGTGTCGTAACATCAAGAACTTGTTCAATTTCGAGCCGCCAGCGACCGAGGAGGAGATCCAAGCGTCCGCGCTTCAGTTCGTTCGTAAACTCTCTGGCTTCAACAAGCCGTCGCAGGCGAACGCCGAGGCCTTCGAAAGGGCCATTGCCGAGGTTTCACAGTCGGCGCGAACGCTGCTCGTTTCGCTGCACACGGCAGCCCCCACGCGCGATCGCGCTGTGGAAGTGGAGAAGGCGAGGGCACGCACACGCGACCGGTTTGTGCCGGCGTCATAAAACCTCCCTGCAATCGGAGTTCACAAGCTCCTTACGTTGCCTCGGTTTCTGGGTCATGCGCGGGCATAGTCGTTCGAAGAACGGCGTGCTTTCGCACGCCTATGGCCCGCGCATCCATGATGAACAGCCACGTGTGGGAGTCTTACGTTCTCCCGCGCGTCTTGAAATTCGTCATGGATTGCCGGGTCAACCCCAGCAATGACGACTGAGAGGCGTTGCGCCGACTGGAAAGATGATCAGGGCGTTCCCGCTACCCGAAGGATCTCGATCAGCTTACGGTCACGCCAGCGTCGCAGGTCATCCATGCTGCGGCCGGATGCTTCCTCGGTCACGCCGTCGATGATTGCGTTTTGCGTCTTTGCGTCGAGCGTCGGCGTGCCGAGATCGTCCATCCAGCTTTGGATCGCCGGGCCGATGTGGTCCATGAAATGTTTCATGCCGCCGTCGCCGCCGGCCATGTGAAACGTGAGATGCGGCCCCATCAGCGCCCAGCGCAGGCCGGGACCGTAGGCGATCGCCGCGTCGGCGTCGGCAACCGAGACAACCCCCTCGGTGACGAGGTGGATCGCCTCGCGCCAGAGCGCCGCCTGCAGCCGGTTAGCAGCGTGGCCGCGCACTTCCTTTTTGATGTGAATCGGGTGCTTGCCGATGTCGCGGTAGAAATTCATCGCTTTCGTCACGGCGTCAGGCGATGTCTTTTCGCCACCGACCACCTCGACCAGTGGAATGAGATGCGGCGGATTGAACGGATGGCCGATCACGCAGCGCTCGGGATGTCTGCACTTGGCGGTGACACGGCTGATGAGCAGGCCCGATGAGCTTGAGGCGATCACCGACTCGGGCGGCGCGGTGCCGTCGATTGCGGCGAACAACTCGATCTTGACATCCTCGCGCTCGGGCCCGCTCTCCTGCACGAAGGCTGCGCCTTCGGCAGCAGCCGCCGGGTTCTTGAAAAATGAAAATCGCTTGCGGTCGGCACCGGGCTGCGCGGCCTTGAGTTTCTCCAAAGTCGGCCAGGCATTGTCGATGAAGCGGCGCGCGAAATCCTCGCCGTTCGACGCGGGATCGTAAGCGGCCACCTCGAACCCGCGCGCGAGAAAATAGGCCGCCCAGCTTGCGCCGATAGTGCCGGCCCCGATCACGCTCACACGTGTTGCCATAATTGCACCTGCTGATGTCGCTCTCAAAGTAAGCCACCTCACCATACGGGATGGTGAGGTGGCAGCCTTCTGTCGTCCGGCCGGTTTAGATGGAGCAGTTCGCCTTCGTCCTCAGCTTGCCCTTCGCCTCGACCGCGGCGGCAAAGGTCGGCAGCGATTTGGTCAGCACCTTATAGTTCGACGTGAACGGCTTGATTGTCCAGGTCATGTCGTAGATCTGGCAAATTCTCGTGTCATTCCACTGAATGACGCGGTAATCCGCAGCCTGTGCGGGAGTGAGAACAAAGAACGCCCCCACGGCGCCCAACAACGCAAGACTGAAACGCTTCATCGTACTCTCCTTAGAAATTGTCATGCCGCGTTACGGCGCAAAATCGTATGCCGCGCGCCGAGCGCCTTGCAAGACGTGACTCGCACGGTTCGCGATAAAATAATGTCTGGCCGGCCGCTGGTCCGGCGTGATGGCCAGGAGGCTAGATCGAGCAGCGGCCGTGGCGCCGGCTGCTCTTCGCACATAATTTCGGCAAGCGCGGGGGTTAAGGCCCCGGTAGGTGGAGGGATAGGCCGGCCGCTGCGGCGGCCAGCAACCCAAGATGCCAGTGCTTCATTACGAGCAGGCGTTGCTTCCTTAATTCCAGCGCGGTTGCGCAATCACGATCAGCAGGATAAAGAGCGCATGAAGGACGCCCGGCACGGCAAGGATCAGCCGGACGGCAAGCGCGCCGCCGCATGGGCCCGCCGCCTGTCACTGCGTGGTTCCATCACCATTTAAGTGCGTGCGAGCCACTGCCCCTCGCGGGCCGGGATCAAACCTTCACTCAAGGAGGCCGTGTTGCCGGACAATAGCGCCCATAAGAACGCCGCTAACAAGGAATTCCGCAAAGCGCGAGCCGCCGAGGACGGCAAGCGCGCGCTGCTGGACTACGAGAATGCTGCCATCGCCACCCGCGCCAAGACCGCGAAGCTGCGCGCGCTTCGGCTGGCGCGCGACGTCGAGCAGGCAGCAGCGGCAGCTGCGGAGGCCGAGAAGCCGAAGGTGGGGAAGAAGAAGAAAGCAAAAAGCCCCTCGGTGACAGATATTCCTGAGTGATACGAGCCACAATGAGCGCACGCCGCGTGCGCGCCAATTTATCTGTATTGTTATTCCGGCTCGCCGGTCCGTGCCACCGCCGAAGGTCAATTCCAGCGCGGCTGCGCGATCACGATCAGCAGCACGAAGAGGCCGTAAAGGATGCCCGGCACGGCTAGGATCGACAGCACGGCAATCGCCGCACCGCGCCGGCCATTGGCATTGAGCAGCCGCCGCCGCCGACCGCAGCGGCGACGGCGGCCAGCAGGCCGAGCCACAGGCTCATGTTGAACGATGATACCGACCCGTCGGCGAGACCGGCGTCTAGGAAATAGACAACGACAAGCGCGACCAGCAGGTCGATGCCGAGGAGCGTGCGGACAAGCATTCAATTCACCCCGGCGTCATGCCTTGAGCGATTGCCATCCTCGCAGCACGTGCAGCCAGGCCGCGCGCGCAATAGTCTCGACCGCGCCGGTGACTGTCTGGACGCGACGTGTGACCGAGTCGGCGGTTTCGTTTGCCATCTGTAACGCCTCGTTGGCGACCATGCTGACATTGTCCGTGACAAGGCGCGCCGCACCAACGGCCGCGTCGCGCACGGCGGACTTCGCGTTGTCGATCCGCTCGATCCGGGCCTGGGCAGCGATGACACGTTGGCGCGCGGCTTCCGCTTTACGTAAGAGGCGTTGGTGTTCGGCGCGCTTGAGCTTCACATGCTGGACGACATAGCCTACGGCTGCAAATCCTGCGAGCAGCGCGGCAAGGCTTGCCGACACATAGAACTGCATGTCGATCAGCAGCGCTGCGCCGAAGCACAAAGCGAGCACGCCGATCAGCGCGAAGAGTTTCTTGCCGCGGCGAGTGATGGCATAGGCGGCGAATTGCCGGACGAAAGCAGCCCACATAGTCGATTCTCCGTGATGTTCCCCACCGCCCGCGCGGCGTTGGTGCTTTTATGACCGGGCGAGCCGCCGCGCCGGCACAACGCCTTGCAAGATAGGAATGGGATGAGCGGATCGCAATCGGCGAGGTGCGATCGCGGGAAGGCTCACTTACTGGGGTTTGTGGCGATATTGTGCCTGCCCGACATCGGGTTACGGCGCGCTAGATCCTGGCGCCGCGATTGTAAGCGTCGACCAGCTGATTGTAGTCGCGCAGCAGCCGTTGCGGGGAGCCTTCGACCATCCAGCCGCTGCCGGCATTGAGCATCATCTTGTCACCGGAACTGTATGGCACACGATCGCGGATGCGCCGCATCAGCTGCTTCGCCGTCACCAGGAACGACTTGGCGTTGCCGATGAACATAGAGCCGACCTTGTCGGCGCCGTCGCCGGAAAACTCTTCCGCGCCTTTGACGGTGCCTTCGTACGCGTTCACCGCCTGCGTGATCGTGGCGAGGTCGGGCTTATCGGCGTCCTGTGCGCCCACGACGCGCTTGGCCTGGATCATCAGTGCTTCGACGTGGTAACGCGCCTTGCGGCCTTCACTCTTCTCGATCTCGGCGAGTTAAGCGTCATTATTGCGCGGCGGCGCATCCGAAAGAAACCCGGAGCAGGCCGCAATGACCAGATCGGTTCGCGAAAGGGTGGCTCCCATGCGCGCGATGACGATCGCTATCCCAGCTTCAATCTTGCTCAACATTGCTGCGGCGGCACAGGACCAGGGCCGGCAGTCTTCGAGCCGGCCGCCGCCACCACCGGGGGCGGCGGGAACAGCGGTCCCGCAGGCGCCGGTCGGTCACCGTCAACCGACGGAACGTTCGCCGCCGCCCTCAGTGCGCAAGGAAGAGGATTCCACGAGACGGCAGGAGGTGGATCCGTTGGGGCCAATTCCAAGTATTTGCGAGAATTGCTGAGAGCGTGGGTTGCGAGAATAACCGCTCGTTCCCGCACACGGGTTCGGCTTCGCCGGCCCGAGTGCAGGCTCCAGCGGGAATCCAGCACGTCGTGCATTGGGTGGACGAGCGAAACGTGCCCGCTGGGTATCCTCTCGAACAAGAAGCCTCGTTGGCCGCGGTTGACCCGTTATATTATTTGGGGGTACAATAATTATTGGAATTAAAATCACGTTCGATCCGGCGAAACGTGATCTTACGCGGAAACATCGCGATCTGGATTTCGCGCGAGCCGGTGAGGTGTTTGCCGGACTGACCTCAACCGTTGTCGACCATCGCTTCGATTACGGCGAGACGCGTTTTATTACCGCAGGCCATCTCGACGAACGTTTGATCGTCGTGGTCTGGACACAACGTGGTGAAGCCCGCCACATCATTTCGATGAGGCACTGTCATGCCAAGGAAGAAGAAATCTGGCGCCGCCGCATGGACCGATCCTGACGACGCGCCGGCGCTGACGGACAAGTTTTTCGACCGTGCCGAGATCCGCAAAGGCGGCAAGCTCGTGCGCCGCGGCCGCCCGCCACTGCCAAACCCGAAGCAGGCCGTGAAGCTGCGCGTCGACGCCGACGTGCTCGCCGCCTATCGCAAGACCGGAGCTGGCTGGCAGACACGAATCAATGCGGATTTGCGCAAGGCGAGAAAGCTGAAGGCGGGGTGACGTCTGCTCACGCGCGCTCCACCTTGGCCGCATAGCAGCCCGGCGCGGCGAAATGGATGTGAAGATATCGCACGCTCGGCTCGGCGAACTGCCGGTCAATCGCCTCTTCCAGCCAGATGCCTTCGATCAGCTCCCACCCGGTCATCATGCCCTTGTCATCGAAGCCGCGCACCGCAAGCGTTCGCTTCCGCAGCTGATCGGGAACGTGATCCAAGGCGTCGAAAGTGTGCTCGCCTTTGCGCACGTAGATCGCAAAGCGCATGCGATAGGGCGACGCGACGGCATGATGCTCGTAGTTGACCAGGATTACCTCGTCGCCCGGCGCTGCGTCGGTGAGACTGATACGGCAGGGGTGAGGGCCGTCGGCGATTTTGCGCACCGCGCCTTGCGCTGCGAGCTCGGCGCCCGGAAGCGCGAAAAGGTCGGCGAACTGTGCGGCCTCGAGGCCGCGGATTCGGAAGTTCATGGTGTCCTCCATCCTTTGGAGGACAATGGCTACCGGATCGCCGAGGGCCCACCCGATTTCGGCACCCGATTTCTGATAACCGTAATATTCCCAGTGTGCATGCACCGGGTTCTTGGATCGTAGGGTTGGACAATGTTCGACATGAAAGTTTCACCGCTGCCGGGCGTCGCGGGCGATCTATCGCTTTTTGCATGACTTAGTATGCGGTTGACGGCTTGATGTGTAGTTCGGTTGAGCCCGCCTCCCGCCGCGCCGGTTGTTGGAAGCAGGCAGCGGAACGGCTGAGTAACTGCCTCTCCGGCCGCGAAATCCCACCTCTTAACTTTTGAGGCCATCATGTTGATCGCGACTCGCGTTCTCAAGCTGCGGCGCTCGAGCGGCGACATTGACGTTCCGGTCCGTATCTATGTTCCCGAGCAGCGGGAGGTCGATTGGGTGTGCAGGCTGGAAGTCGATTGGCCAGACGGAGTCCTGGAAATCCCCGTAGGTGGAATAGATGCGGTGCAAGCGCTTAATCTGGCGTTGCAGTTAGCCGGGGCGCAGATCTATGCGAGCGCTCACCACGCGGCAGGTGCGCTCACGTGGCTGGAGCCGGGAAAGGGGTATGGTTTTCCGACAACTTACAACCTTCGCGATTTACTTGTCGGAGACGACAAGAAATTATGATGCGGCCGGTCTCTTGCTCTCTATTTCTTGAAAAATATCTTTTCGCCGGTGAGCGGATTCATGCCCCAGGTCGGGCCCTCCGAGTCATCCTCGTCAGGATCGGGATATTGCGGCGGCGCTTCGCTCTTTGCGGCAATGACGCGCGGATATCGCTCCCTGGCTTCGTTCTTGCCCTGTCCTTTCACGCTTGCGTTGAAGAGCCACTCGTCTCCATAATCGAAGAGGAAAATCATCGTGTGCCCGACGGCGGGGAAGGCTCGTGCCATCTTCGTCTTCTTGACACTTAGGACTCCCGGATCGGCCTCGCCCATGTCGGCGAACAGTTCGTATATCGGGTTTGCGCACAGCATTTTCGATGGCGCGACGTTGCTGTAAAAGCCGAAGGCATGGTCGAAATCGAAACCGAACGCCGCGACGATTGCTTCCGCGAGCGCGTAGAGGGATTCGGAAGCCTCAATTTCAATATCCCGGTAAATCGACTTCTTGCGCGCGAGAGCCACGCGAAGAATGAGGGTGTCGTTCTGCGTCATGCCGGAAGTCCCGTGGACGGCGAATGACAACAGAGGACTTGTTGAAGGGCAAGATATGCGGTGCATATTTGTCCGTCAAAAGATCGCGCGTTGCCGGTATCGATATGCGGGGTTATGGTCTGTTCGTCCGCTTGTGGCTGGAGACCGTCCGATGGCAATCGACAAGGACCGGATCGACGATGCGGTGTTGGCGCTGCTCTATCTGGGCCTGCACGACGAGTATCGTGTCTGGAAGGGCTTCGACTGGGGCGCGATGAGCCGGCTGCACGACAAGGGCATGATTGAGAATCCGAAAAACAAGAACAAATCAGTGGTGTTCACGCAGGAAGGCCTGCGCCGGTCAAAGAAGTTATTCGAGTTGATGTTCAGCAAACCGGCTTGAGTCGTAGGCTGGATGGAGCGACCTGGCGCCGCCGCTATAGCAGGGTTGGAGGGCCATCAGCATCTGCGATCATATTCTCAATCTCGCTTTTCGCGACCATGCCAAATTCGCAAGATCGTGACCTCCTGTGCAAAGCGAGACATGGTTTCGACATTTTCCCAGTACGAGAGAAACAAAGGGCGGGTTACGCCTTCGGCTAACCCGCTCTACAATCACAACGATTTATTGCTCTCCTTTACCGCCTCCTGATCCACATAAACCTCGCCGCCCATCGCCCTAAATTTCTCCGACATCTGCGCCATGCCTTGCTCCTTATCGTTCAGCGTGGCGGCGTAGTCCCGCACGTCCTGCGTGATCTTCATCGAGCAGAACTTCGGGCCGCACATCGAGCAGAAGTGCGCCACCTTGTGCGCTTCCTTGGGCAGCGTCTCGTCGTGATACTCGCGCGCGGTGTCGGGATCGAGCCCGAGGTTGAACTGGTCCTGCCAGCGGAAATCGAAGCGCGCGCGTGAGAGGGCGTCGTCGCGCAGCTGCGCCGCCGGATGCCCCTTGGCGAGGTCGGCCGCGTGCGCGGCGATCTTGTAGGTGATCACGCCTTCCTTCACGTCGTCGCGGTCGGGCAGGCCGAGATGCTCCTTCGGCGTCACGTAGCAGAGCATGGCGCAGCCGAACCAGCCGATCATGGCGGCGCCGATGCCGGACGTGATGTGGTCATAGCCCGGCGCGATGTCGGTGGTCAGCGGCCCGAGCGTGTAGAACGGCGCCTCGCCACACTCTTTCAACTGCTTGTCCATGTTGATCTTGATCTTGTGCATCGGTACGTGGCCGGGGCCCTCAATCATCACCTGGCAGCCCTTCTTCCAGGCGATCTGCGTGAGCTCGCCCAAAGTCTCCAGCTCGGCAAACTGCGCGCGGTCGTTGGCGTCGGCGATCGAGCCGGGCCGCAGGCCGTCGCCGAGCGAAAACGACACGTCATATTTGCGCATGATGTCGCAGATTTCGTCGAAACGCTCGTAGAGGAAGCTCTCCTTGTGTCGCGACAGGCACCACTTCGCCATGATCGAGCCGCCGCGCGAAACGATGCCGGTGACGCGATCGGCGGTGAGCGGCACGTAGGCGAGCCGCACTCCGGCGTGAATGGTGAAGTAGTCGACGCCCTGTTCGCACTGCTCGATCAGGGTGTCCTTGTAGACCTCCCAGTCGAGCTTGACGGGATCGCCGTCGACCTTCTCCAGCGCCTGGTAGATCGGTACGGTGCCGATCGGGACCGGCGAGTTGCGCAGGATCCATTCGCGCGTGTTGTGGATGTTGCGGCCGGTGGAGAGGTCCATCACGGTGTCGGCGCCCCAGCGGATCGCCCACACCATCTTCTCGACTTCCTCCTCGACCGAGGAGGTGACGGCGGAGTTGCCGATATTGGCGTTGATCTTCACCAGGAAGTTGCGGCCGATGATCATCGGCTCGAGCTCGGCGTGGTTGATGTTGGAGGGTATGATCGCGCGTCCGCGCGCGATCTCGCTGCGCACGAATTCCGGCGTGATGAACGCAGGCACCGCGCCGCCGAACTGCTCGCCGTCGGCGAGCGCGGCCTGCGCGCGGTCGAGCTGCTTTTTGCGGCCGATATTTTCGCGCTCGGCGACGTAGATCATTTCCTTTGTGATGATGCCGGCGCGCGCCCATTCCAGCTGGGTTAGCGGCTTTTTCTCTTCACCTCCCCCTGGAGGGGGGAGGTCGGCCGGCGCAGCCGGCCGGGTGGGGGTGAACTGGCGGTCACCCCACCCCGGCGCTTCGAGCCGACCCTCCCCCTGCAGGGGAGGGTGAGAGACCGCGCGCCACGGCTTCGGCGTATTGGGGAAATTGCGCGCCAGGTGCTTGCCGGTGACGTTGCCGTTGTCGACCGGCTTGATCGGCCGCGCTTCATATTCCTCGACGCCGCCGCGCTCCTTAACCCAGGCGATGCGGTTGCGTGCAAGTCCCTTCTCCACGTCGATCGTAACGTTTGGGTCAGTGTAGGGGCCGGTCGTGTCGTAGACCGGCAATGGCGGCTCGCCCGACGACGCGTCGAGCGAAATCTCGCGGATCGGCACGCGCAGATCGGGTGCGGCCTCGGGCCGCGAATAGACCTTGCGCGAGGCGGGGAGCGAACCCGTCGTGACTTTCGGGATGACGAGATCGGCGCCGGTGACGGGCTTGTTCATGAGATAACTCCTCGGAATCCGAAGTAGCAGAGCACGGCGCCGATCACGAGCCAGAACGCCGCCGCGGCGGTAGTGTACTCCTTACGCATGATTGCCTTCTTGCCGATCTTGATGGCGCGGTCCGGCGCGAAGATGCGCAGGGCGCCGCTGATCACGGCAATCCAGCCGAGCAGCGTGATGATCAGCGGCCAGCTCAGCACCCAGACGTTGTGACTGAGCACGACCGCGAGCCCGGCCGGCATCAGGATCATGCCGGAGAAGAAGATGAGCGCCGGGCTGCGCAGGAATTCCTGTGCCATCTTGCGGAAGGCAAGCTCGTTGACGAGCAGGCTCACGCCCACCAGCGCCATCACCGGCCCAATCAGTCTCGCGAGAAAAATCGACGTCTGCATGGTTGCCCCCTATGCCATGTAGCCCTTGAAAGTAATGAAGCCGCCGATCGCGAGCAGAACAATGCCGGCGCCGACGAAAAATACGCTGTTGGCAACAATTGCGCCGGCGACAAAGCTGGAAAACTGCGGCGCGATGATCCGGAAGGTGCCGACACAAGTCAGGAACCAGCCCGCGGCCGTGACCGCGCTGCGCCAGTCGGGCGTCCACGCGTTGTGGACATTGAGGATATAAAGTCCGGCGACCAGCGCCAGAATTCCGGAAAAATAGATGAAGGGAAGGCCGCCGACGAATTGCGCCGCCATCTCGCGGTAGCTCGGCTGGTTGACCAGCATGCCGATGCCGATCGCAGACAGCACCGGGCCGATAAGCCTCGCGATGATCAGCGATTTTTGCATCGAATGTCCTGTCCCTTCGCCGGCATGACCCGGATCAGGTTCAAAGGGTTTTTCTCAGCCCCCAAACGGGGACACCCCTAGGAACAATGTTTAATGTATGCGCGAGGGCAGGGGTGTCAATGCACCGTGTGGGCTTCAGCCCTGCGCCGGCGTGAAGATCAGCCGTACGAAAGCGGGGATAGCAGCACCTTTGGGCACACAGAAAGTTACGTCTTTGGCAATTGCGATACGGCGACTTTCACCGTGCCGTCCGCCTCGGCTGTCACGCGCAAGGTCTTAGCATCGAATTCAATGCCGGTGAGACGCAATCCGTTCACGGCTGTGTCGACCCGCACGCCGTTGCCGGCCCGCTGGAATTCGGTCAGCGCCGCGGCAATCTTCGTCTTGGCGTCGTTGGCAAAGGGCTTCAGGTCGATCACCGCCTTGTCGGCGAGCGCCTTCTGCACGTAAGGCATCGCCGCACGTGCGGCGGTGCCGAGCAGGCCGAACGCCGCCTCGGATTCGACCGCGAGCGAAATATCGGTGAGCCGCAGCATCTGGTTCTGCTGGTCGAGCGCGGGCTTGCCCCAGATATGCACCGTCGCTTCCGTCCCGAAGCCGAACCAGCTCTTCTTCTCGCGCGCTTTCACGCGCAGCGAGACCAGCAGGCGTTCGCCGGACGCGGACAGATTGGCGCGCAGCACCTCGACGTCGACCGGCCCGCTTCCGTCGTCGGGGAAATGGCGGCCCTTGAGCTGCGGCTCGAGCAGCTTGTTGAGCTCGGTGAAAGGCAGGTCGATCGGCACGCCTACGGCCAGCACGCCGTCCTGCATCGGCGGCACTAGTTCGAGCTGCGCGGGGAACGGGCAGGTGGGTTTGGTCTCGTTCGGCACGATTCGCGTTTCCGCCTGCACGCCGATGGTGATCGTGACGTTGCGTGCGTCGACCTGCGGCTGCGCCGCCGCGGCGCGCACCGGGCGCATTTCCAGCCAAAGTGGCGGCAGACCGGTCTTGCCGCCGCCGAGCGGAATCGACCGGCACATCTTGACCCATTGCTCGCGGGCAGCGCGCTCGATCGCCGGATCGTTGCGCAAGCGTGACTGCAGCGCGGCGATCTGGTTGTTGACGACCGGATCAAGCACCGACTTGATCTCGCTGCCGAGATTGACCTTGAGGCCTGCCACGTTCGTGCTCGTGTCGCCGAAATCGAGCCGGCCAGCGAGGTTCGGCTCGATGCGCCACGCGGATGTCAGCTGCGGTCGCGAGGTCACGATCACATTACCGCGAAAATCGGTGCGCTGGTCGAGCGTTTTCATGGCGAGGCTGTCGATCTGCTTGCCGACGGCATTGCCCCCCAACAGGTTGCCGATGGCGCCGCCAACACCGCCGACCACTTTGCCCGCCGCGTTGCCAATTTGGCCGGTGATACGGATGCTGCCGTTGACCGGCGTCATGATCGTCAGCGTATTTGACTGACCGGTGGCGTACATCGTGCCCCGCGAGACCGTCAGGCCGATCTCGGCCTGGTCCAGCAGCTGCGTCACCGGATTGTCACTCTTGCCGGCGAAATCACGTGGCGTCGCTGTGTCGAGCGTGTGGCCGATCGCGGCGAGCGAAACAGCGACCGGCGCGATGACGTGGGAGGCTCGCGTGACCGGCTGCAGCGGCGGCGGCGGCTTCATGATGGCGAGCGCGTCCGGCAGGCCGCTGTCGGACGGCGGCAAAAAACGGTTGAGGGCCCACAAAGTCGCCGCGAAAAAAAGGCCCGCGAGGCATGCTGCGGCGAGGCCCCATCGAAAATAACGTGATCGCCCGAGCAGCCGGATCGGCGCGGTCGCGTAATAGATGAATGTGTCGAGCCCTCGGCTCATGCACACGTCCCGCCCGATTCGCCGCCACGCGAATCCTAGGCCGCCGGTCGGCGCTTCGCCAGCGCCGGAAGTGTCGCGGGCGCCAGGTCGGACCACGGTCTCAAAGGTGTTCCCTCTCCCCGCAGGGGAGAGGGTCAGGGTGAGGGGGCTCGTGTCGCTGAGCCGTGGCAACGATTGTCTCTAGGACACCATTGATGTTGCCAATTACGTCGCCGTTCCAAAATCGCAGGACGGCACGGGAGGAGTGTTGTCCGCCATCGAGCTCGACAATGACACGACCGGCCTCGCAGCAGAAATCGACAATATAAGATCCGATTGGCACTTGACGGCGAAACTTCAACCCGCCCAAACGACGGTCACGCACGCGAAACCACAAAACTCGTTCAGCGTCAGTTTGATTGTGCCGCAGCCTTCTTGCCAGACTCTCACAAGCCCTCACCCGCCTTCGCGGAGTTGATCATCGGGCCGGCCTTCGGCCGGACCCGTTGGCTCAGGCACCCTCTCCCTGCGGGAGAGGGAAAGAGTGCCGCAAAGCCGACGGTATTCATATCGGCTATTTAATCGACAAGTTCAGGGCCTTGACCATGTCGCCCCACTTGCCGACTTCGGCCTTGAACAGGGTCTCGGCCTGTGCGGGCGATCCCTCGATGGTGTCGAAGCCGATATCGGAAAGTTTCTTGCGGACATCCGGGTTCTTGATGGTGTCGTTGATCGCCGCATTAAGCGTCGCAATGATCTGCGGATCGGTCTTGGCCGGCACGAAAACGCCGACCCAGGACGCGGCGAAGAAACCGGGAAAGCCAGACTCGGCGAATGTCGGCACTTCGGGCGTCACGGAGACACGTTTCTCGCTTGCGACGCCCAGGCCGGTGAGCTTGCCGCTGGCGATCTGGGCGGCAGCGCCGCCGCCGAGCGTCGTTGCAAGCAGATCGATCTGATTGCCGAGCGTTGCGTTGAGCGCCGGAGCGCCGCCCTGGAACGGCACGTGCGTCGCCTCGATCTTTGCAATCTTCTTGAAGAAATATTCGGCCTGGATATGCGAGCCGCTACCGACACCGGCGGAGCCGAAATTGATGGTCTTGCCCTGCGCGGCTTTGACGAATTCAGCGAGATTTTTGACGGGATTGCTTGGGCTTGTCACCAGCGCTTCGGGGCTCGATGCGACGATCGCGACGGTTTTGAAGTCCGCTGCCGAAAACGGCTTGGTCTCTCGCAACGTCTCGTTGATGGCGAGGGCTGTCGTCGTCACCAGCAGCGTGTAGCCGTCGGCTGGGGCCTGGGCGACCACTCCCGCCGCGATATTGCCGCCGGCGCCGCCACGGTTCTCGACCACGACGTTCTGGTGCAGACGCTCGCTTAGGCCCTGTCCGACCATCCGCGCCAGCGTGTCGGCGACGCCGCCCGCCGCAAAAGCAACGATCAGCGTGATCTTGCTGGATGGAAAGGTCTGCGCCTCGGCCCGCCCCGCGGTCAGGATGGCCGACGATAGAGCCAGCGCGGCCAGCGCATATCCAAGCCGGTACGATCGTGTCATGAGTGTAGCTCCCGCCCGAAAATTTTAAGTATCTATGCCGGCGCCATAACCCGGGAATTGGCGTCTGTTTCTGCGGCCAATAATGCGCCAGCGTCTTCAAGGCGTCGAGGTCGGTAACGTAACTTTCCGGTCAGTGTCCGCGATTACCGCAACTGCTGCTATTTTTCATCCAAAAGCTGCGACAAATGGTCGTGCGCGATCGGCAACCGCACGAGCCTTAATGCGATCCCATTCGATGCAATTTGAGGGCGGTGTAGACCGTGTCGCTCGCCGGCGTCGGGATGTGGAGCTCGCGGCCGATCGCGCGCACTTTGCCCGCGAGCCAGTCAAGCTCGAGGCGATTGCCGCGTTCGAGATCGTGCGCCATTGAAGCTCTCATGCCGGGTTCGCACTTGTTGACGACGAAATCCATGCGATCGTCGAGATATGCCGGATCGAGTGCGATGCCCTTGGCCTTGCCGACAGTAAAAGCCTCCTCCATCAGCGCTCGGAAGAAGCCGCGAAGCTCGGTGTCGCCGACGATCGGTCCGATCGACGATCGCAAGGTTGCCGTCGAGCCGGCCATCGCGGTCAGGAAGATGAACTTCTGCCACAGCTCACGCTGGATGTCGGCCGAGATCGCGATGTCGATCTTCGCCGCTTTGCCGGCATCGACAAATGCATTGAGCGTGTTGTCCGGCTTTTTGTCGGCGCGCCCGAACCGCATCATCGCGAAGGCGCTGGTGTGCTTGATCACGCCCGGAGATGCGATCACGGTCGCAATGTAGGCGGCGCCGCCAATGACGCGGTCAGCGCCAAGAGCAGCCGACAGGCGCTCGACGCTGTCGACGCCGTTCTGGAACGTGATGAGGCGGCTGTCGGGTCCGAGCAGGGGACGCGCGGCTGCTGCAGCCGTTTCGGTGTCCCACAACTTCACTGCAAACAGCACGACGTCGACGGTACCTACTTTGGTCGGATCATCGGTGACGTTCGGCTTCGGCAAATGAACGTCGCCATGCACGCTCTCGATCTTGAGGCCGTTCCTGGCGATGGCGTCGCGGTGGGCGCCGCGCGCAATGAAGTAGACATCGTGGCCTGCCGCGGCGAGCCGCGCGCCGAAATAGCCGCCAACCGCCCCCGCCGCCATCGCTGCAATGCGCATGTGTTCGTTCCTGCTTCCGAGCGAGAGGGTTTACCCGGCTCGGGCAGCCGCGCACAAGCGCACAAAAAAACTGGCCCGGCATGAAGCCGGGCCAGTGCGGGGAGAATAGGGGAATTGCTCAGTAAATGCCGGTGCGGTGGATCCGGCCCCATGCCGTCTGCGCAGGGCTGGCCGGCTGCGGCGCATAGGATTGCGTCATCGACACCTGATGCGCGCGTGCCGCCACCGATGTCTGCGGCAGCACGATCACCTTCGCACCAACCTGCACACGGCTGTAGAGATCGATCACGTCGTCATTGGTGAGGCGGATGCAGCCGCTCGAAACCTGCCTGCCGATGGTGCTCGGCGCGTTGGTCCCGTGAATGCGGTATTGCGTGCCGGCGATGTACATTGCGCGTGCACCAAGCGGATTACCCGGGCCGCCGGCGGTCATGCGCGGCAGATAGGGCTGGCGAGCGAGCATTTGAGCCGGCGGATACCAATCCGGCCATTCGGCTTTGCGCTCGACCGTTTTCACACCCGACCAGGTGAAGCCTTCGCGGCCGACGCCGATGCCGTAACGCATCGCCTTGCCGCCGCCGAGCACGTAGTAGAGATACGTGTGCGGCGTATCGATGATGACGGTGCCGGGTGCCTCGCGGCCGCTGTAGCTGACGACCTGGCGCTGTAACCGCGGGTCAAGCTGCGCATCGTCGCTCTCGTCAGCCGGAGCGGGCTGTTCGACTTGCGGCGCGACCTGGGTTGCAGCGGGCGGGGTGAGAAAAGCGAAGAGCGGTTCGGCGTTCGCAACGTTGCACGTCAACGCGGCAGCGGCTGCCATCGCGGCAAACGTAACTGACCTGGACATGACACCCTCGTCGATACACCTCCCCGTCTTCGCTCAGGAAAATAGCCGAACAGGTTGAAAGGTTCCCTGAAGATGATGCGGTAAAAACGCTTAAGGCTTGGGAACGTTTTGCCGAAAATTGGATTGGGGAATTCTTAGTCTTTCTGGGTGTGCCAGCCCACCACCGCATCAGGCACACTATCGGTAGAGGCGAAATACGGTTTGATATCGATCAGCGGTGTGCCGTCCAGGCAATCGAGGCCGACCACGGAAAGCCGGTTGCCATCTACGCGGAGGAGCTTGACCACGCTCATCGCGACTGGATTTGGTCGCGCTGGCGAGCGAAGGGCGAATGTGCCGCGCTGAACGCCATAGTGACCAGGCACCTGCAGGACCAAATTTCGTGGCGATCGGTCCATCCAGTAGAGCAGCACGAGGTGGGTGCAGGTCTCGACGTCCTTGAGGCCTTCGCGCCAGCGGAGGTCGAGCTCGACCACACATACGGCCTCCGATTCCCGGGCGTTCTTCGGGCAGTCCTTGCGCTCCTTCCACGGCGTGTGGATGCGACCGATGAAAAAGAGACCAGCGTCCGGCTGGGGAGGTAACTCGACCGCCATTTCGCCGTCGCGGATGCCGAAGTCCTTGCTGGCCATTTGTCCTCCTGCGGCGAGGTTGCCATCCGCGTTTATAAACCACGCTGCCAAAAGCCCACTCCGACGGTCTTGCTTGACGCCCGTTAAACGTATAAAGATATCCTTATATAGTGGGAACCGGCCCATAAGCGGTGCAAAGGCGGTTCATGAACGGCAGCGGCAAACTGGGTTTCGAGGGCCTCAACACGGCCCTCAAGGCAGCCGGCGAGGAGACCCGCCTGCGGGTGCTGGCCTTGCTTGCCGAAGCCGAACTCACTGTATCCGACCTCACCGACATCCTGCGCCAGTCGCAGCCCCGCATCTCGCGACACCTGAAGCTGCTGGTCGAGGCGGGGCTGGTCGAGCGCTTCCGCGAGGGGACATGGGCTTTCTTCCGGCTGGCCGAGCATGGCGGCGGCGCTGACGTCGCGCGCTCGCTCATCGACCACCTCAACCCGGTCGACCGGACCATCGCACGCGACCGCGAGCGGCTTGCCTCTGTACGCCAGGCGCGGGCCGCGGCCGCGCAGGCTTACTTCCGTGCCCATGCCGCCGAGTGGGACCGTATCCGTAAGCTGCATGTCGCCGATGAGGCGGTGGAGGAGGCGATCCGCGCGGCGCTTTCCGACAAGCCGTTCCGCTCGCTGCTCGATCTCGGCACCGGCACCGGCCGCATGCTCGAAATGTTTGGCCCGGATATCGAGCGTGGGCTCGGGCTCGATCTGTCGCTCGACATGCTGCTGCTCGCACGCGACCGGCTGGAGCGTGCGGGCCTGAAAAATTGCAGCGTACGGCAAGGGGACATCTACGACCTGCCGCTCGCCAACGATTCCTTCGACGTCGTCATCCTGCATCAGGTGCTCCACTTCCTCGACGACGGCGCGCGCGCCATCCGCGAGGCGGCGCGCGTGTTGCGTCCCGGGGGCCGCCTGCTGGTCGTCGACTTCGCGCTGCACGAACAGGAATTCCTGCGCGAGCAATTCGCGCACCGGCGCCTCGGCTTCGCACCCGACACTGTGACGCAGTGGATCACGGCGTCCGGACTTGAGCCAGTGATGCACAAATCGCTGGCGCTCGAGCCCGGCCCGGAAGGCAAGATTGCTGTTTCGCTCTGGCTCGCGCGCGACACGCGCGCATTGATGGCGACGCCGCTGCGGCGCGAGGTAGCGTAATGAACAGTCCGGTGCGTTTGAGTCGGTTCACGCGAGGTGACAAACGTCGTATCGGCGTGTCATTCGAGTTTTTTCCGCCGAACACCGAAGAGATGGACAAGATCCTCTGGGAGTCGATCGAGCGCCTCGCGCCGCTCGCCCCCGATTTCGTGTCGGTGACGTATGGCGCCGGCGGCACCACGCGCGAGCGCACGCACGCGACCGTCAAGCGCATCCTGACGGAGACCCCGCTGACACCCGCCGCGCATCTTACCTGCGTTGCCGCAACGCGCGACGACATCAACACGATTGTGCGCAACTACCATGTTGCGGGCGTGCGCCACATTGTGGCTCTGCGCGGCGATCCCGTCGGCGGCGCGGGTGAGCGCTACGCCCCGCACCCGGACGGATATCAGAATGCGGCCGATCTCGCTGGCGGCATCAAGCGCATCGCACCGGATTTTGAAATTTCGGTCTCGGCCTATCCGGAAAAGCATCCGGACAGCCCGACGGTCGAAGCCGATGTCGACATGCTCAAGGCCAAAGTGGATGCCGGCGCGAGCCGTGCCATTACCCAATTCTTCTTCGAGAACGACCTTTATTTCCGCTATCTGGACCGCGTGCGCGCGCGGGGCATCGATATCCCGATCGTGCCGGGCATCCTACCAGTGCAGAACTTCAAGGCGGCCACCGGCTTTGCCAAGCGTTGCGGCGCTTCGGTTCCGGCCTGGATCGCCGAGCGCTTTCAGGGCCTCGACAACGACGCGGCCACCCGCAAGCTGATCGCCGCGGCGGTCGCCGCCGAACAGGTGTTCGATCTCGTCGACCGCGGCGTCACCACATTCCATTTCTACACAATGAACCGGGCCGATCTCGTATTCGCGATCTGCCACCTGCTGGGCCTGCGGTCCGCGCTTCCTTCCCGCTCCCAAGGGGAGAGGGTGCCCGAGCGAAGCTCGGGCGGGTGAGGGGTTATGGAGGCCGTCGTTCGCATATTGAGTCATTTCACCCTAGCCCTCTCCCCGATGGGGAGAGGCAACCCGCCTGAGTAAACAGCGAGTCCGAATGTCCCAAGCGTCCCACACCGGCACCCGAACTGCATTTCTGGATCTGCTGCGCCAGCGCATTCTCGTGCTTGATGGGGCCATGGGTACGATGATCCAGGACCTCAAGCTCAATGAGGAAGGTTATCGCGGTGCGCGCTTCGACGCCTGGAACCGCGAGGTGCGGGGCAATAACGACCTGCTCAATCTCAGCCGGCCGGATGCGGTACGCGACATCCATCTCGCGTATTTCCGCGCCGGCGCCGATATCGTCTCGACCAACACTTTCTCCTCGACCGCGATCGCGCAGGCCGATTACGGCATGGAGGGCATCGCCTACGAGCTCAACCAGGCGGGTGCAACGCTCGCGCGCGAGGCGGCCGTGCGCGCAGAGAAGGAAGACGGCCGCCGCCGCTTCGTGGCCGGAGCGCTTGGGCCGACGAATCGCACAGCCTCGATCTCGCCAGACGTCGCCAATCCCGGCTTCCGGGCCATTACCTTCGATCAATTGCGTGCCGCTTACGGCGAGCAGGCAAAGGGATTGATCGACGGCGGCGCCGACCTGCTGCTGATCGAGACGATCTTCGACACGCTCAACGCCAAGGCCGCCATCTTCGCGATCTCGGAGCTTTGCCAGGAGCGTGGCCTCGATGTGCCCGTGATGATCTCGGGCACGATCACCGACCGCTCGGGACGTCTGCTGTCGGGCCAGACGCCGGGTGCATTCTGGAATTCTGTCAAGCACGCAAACCCGGTGACGGTCGGACTCAATTGCGCGCTGGGCGCAAGCGAGATGCGCGCCCATATCGATGAGCTCGGTCGGCTCGCCGACACCTTCGTCTGCGCCTATCCGAATGCGGGTCTTCCCAACGAATTCGGTTACTACGACGAAAGCCCCGAATACATGGCCGAGCTGCTCGGCGAATTCGCGGCGGCCGGCCTGGTGAATATTGTCGGTGGCTGCTGCGGCACCACGCCCGAGCACATCGCGGCCATCGCCAAGGCGGTCGCCGGCAAAAAGCCGCGCGCCATTCCCGAGCTACCGCACCAATTGCGGCTCTCGGGGCTGGAGTCGTTCACGCTCACGCCAGAAATTCCCTTTGTTAATGTCGGCGAGCGCACCAACGTCACTGGCTCGGCCAAGTTCCGAAAGCTGGTCACCGCGGGCGACTATGCAGCCGCCCTGTCGATCGCGCGCGAACAGGTCGAAAACGGCGGGCAGGTGATCGACGTCAACATGGACGAGGGCCTGCTCGATTCGGAGCAGGCGATGACGACGTTCCTCAACCTGATCGCCGCCGAGCCCGACATCGCGCGTGTGCCGGTGATGGTGGACTCCTCGAAGTTCTCCGTAATCGAGGCTGGCCTGAAATGCCTGCAGGGCAAATCGGTGGTGAACTCGATCTCGCTGAAGGAAGGCGAGGAGGCTTTCATCGATCACGCACGGACCGTGCGCCGCTACGGCGCGGCCGTGGTGGTGATGGCGTTTGATGAAAAGGGGCAGGCTGACTCGCTCGAGCGCAAGGTTGCGATCTGCAAGCGCGCCCATGACATCCTTGTCAACAAAGTCGGGTTTCCGGCCGAAGACATCATCTTCGATCCCAACATCTTTGCTGTTGCGACCGGCATGGAGGAGCACAACAGTTACGGCCTCGCTTTCGTCGAAGCCGCACGCCGGATTCGCGCCGAGCTGCCGCACGTGCATATTTCGGGCGGGGTATCGAACCTTTCATTCTCGTTCCGCGGTAATGAGCGCGTGCGGCAGGCGATGCACTCGGTATTCCTGTTCCACGCCATCAAAGCCGGCATGGACATGGGCATCGTCAATGCCGGCCAGATCGCGGTCTATGACGACCTCGAACCAGAGTTGCGTGAAGCGTGCGAGGACGTCGTGCTCGACCGTCGCCCCGATGCCGCCGAGCGGCTGCTGGAGCTAGCGAAAAGATTCCAGGGTGCAGGCCAGGGCGGCAAGGAGGCCGATCTCACCTGGCGCGAGCAGCCGGTCGAGAAGCGGCTGGCGCATGCGCTGGTGCACGGCATCACCGACTTTATCGATGCCGACGTAGAAGAGGCCCGCCTGCGCGCGAAGCGCCCGCTCGAGGTGATCGAAGGCCCGCTGATGGAGGGCATGAACGTCGTCGGCGATCTGTTCGGCTCGGGAAAAATGTTTTTGCCGCAGGTGGTGAAATCGGCGCGCGTGATGAAGCAGGCGGTCGCCTATCTGATGCCCTTCATGGAGCAGGACAAGGACGGTCGGCAACACGGCGGTTCGAACGGCAAGATTGTGATGGCGACCGTGAAGGGCGACGTGCACGATATCGGCAAGAACATCGTTGGCGTCGTGCTCCAGTGCAACAATTACGAGATCGTTGATCTCGGCGTGATGGTGCCGGCCGCCAAGATCCTCGAGACGGCGCGTGCCGAAAAGGCGGACATTATCGGCCTGTCCGGGCTGATCACGCCCTCGCTCGACGAGATGTGCCACGTGGCCGCCGAGATGGAGCGCCAGGGCTTCGAATTGCCGCTGATGATCGGTGGCGCCACCACCAGCCGCGTGCACACGGCGGTGAAAATCCACCCGAATTACAAGCGCGGGCAGACGGTGTATGTAAACGATGCGAGCCGTGCGGTCGGCGTCGCCCAGACGCTGATGTCGGTCAACGCACGCGCCGGTTATGTGGCCGAGCTGCGCGGCGAATATGCCCGCATCGCGGCAGCGCACGCGCGCGCTCAGGAGGACAAGGCGCGTCTACCGCTCGCGAAGGCGCGCGCCAATGCGCTCAAGCTCGATTGGGCAGGTGCCTATCAGCCGCCCAAGCCGAGCTTTATCGGAACGAAGGTCCTCGCCGACTATCCAGTCAAGGAGCTGATCGACTATATCGACTGGACGCCGTTCTTCTCGACCTGGGAGCTGTCCGGGAAGTTCCCGGCCATCCTCGACGACGCCAAGTTCGGTGAGGCCGCGCGCCCGTTATACGAGGATGCACGCGCCATGCTCGACAAGATCGTGGACGAGCACTGGTTCAGGGCAAGTGCCGTGCTCGGCTTCTGGCCGGCAAACAGCGACGGCGATGACATTCTTGTGTATAGCGACGACGTGCGCGGCGAGCCGATGGCCGTGCTGCATTCGCTACGCCAGCAACTCTCGAAACGCGAAGGCCGCGCTAATACGGCGCTGAGCGACTTCATCGCGCCGCGCGCGCGTGGACTGGCCGACTATATCGGCGGTTTCACCGTCACCGCGGGTATCGGCGAGGACGAGGTTGCTGAGCGGTTCAAGCGCGCCAATGACGACTATTCCGCGATCATGGTGAAGGCGTTGGCGGATCGGCTGGCGGAGGCTTTCGCCGAACGGCTGCACCAGCGCGTGCGCAAGGAATTCTGGGGTTATGCGGCCGACGAAACGTTCAGCAATGAGCAACTCGTTGCCGAGAAATATCGCGGCATTCGCCCGGCGCCCGGCTATCCGGCGCAGCCGGACCACACCGAGAAGGGCACGCTGTTCAACCTTCTCAAAAGCGAGCGAATCGGCGTCAAGCTGACTGAGAGCTTTGCGATGTGGCCGGGCGCGGCCGTGTGCGGGCTTTATTTCAGCCATCCGCAGAGCGCCTATTTCGGCGTCGGCAAGATCGAACGTGACCAGGTCGAGGACTATGCACGGCGCAAGCGCTGGACCGTCGCCGAATCCGAGCGCTGGCTCGCACCGATCCTCAACTACGATGTGCACACCTCCCCCAGCATCGTGGCGGCATAATCCTTCCTACGAAAGCAAGCACCGGAGAGCGTGGCTCTCCGGTGCCATAATTGTCCCCGGATCTGATTCCGTTATTGTTATTTGGCGTCGTCGTCGGCCTCCTGAACTCAGAATGCCCCCAGCAAGATCGCGCCTACGAATGCAAATACGGCGCACACCGCCAGCACATTGAGCTTCAAGGCAAGGTCCACGGCATTGCCTCCCTTGTTGACGACTAAAGGCTAGCATGGAAAGAACCGGCGCCGAAGGTGCCGGTTACCAGGTCGTCTTTTTTGACAGGCGGAATCGCTTACCGCACCTGCACGATCGACAACCAGTTGATCGCGCGCCCGAAAAAAAGCGAAGGGCCGAAAATATTGACAGTGCAAAACCTGCGTAGTGCGGAATTTTTCGTGGCGAATTTACGGCAAATACCATCGATCTTTGTACGCGCATGATTCCGCGAGCTGAAACCTAGCCATCGATTAATCGAACGATAATTTCGGTTGCGCGCCGCACATAGGGCACCGCAAAAAATGCAAGGACGGCGGCCACTGGCCATCCCGTAATAAAAGCCTTGAGCCAGCGCGGCACGAAGTCGACGCGCAATCCGATATTGGTGAATGTGACGACCGCGCTCACGACGAAGACGATCAATGCGCTGATGAGAACCGGAAAAATAAATCTCCCCTTGCCGTCCATGGAATACCTTTGACGTTTGTTGGCAGCGTGATCCCGCCACGGGAATCGGGGCGTCCGCGATTGTCGCTGCGCTATGTGAACTTAAGGAACCTGTTGATTCAAGAGCCTGAAACGCTAGCAGGCGTACAGGCACAAGATGTCCGCCACCAGTTTGAAGTCTGGAATTTCCGTAGGAGCGGTCGTGGCAATGGACGACCAGTTCAAGACCGTCAAACGCATTGGTGACAGGCTGGGCCCCGCTAGGGTCGAGGCGCTCGGCACCAGGCCACCGTCCGGAGAGACCCTCGCCGCTAAAAAACGGCTCAGCGATCTCCTGAGCTGACCCTTAATCCGGGCGAGAAGGCGGGCGGCAAGGAATCCTTATCCTTAACGAAATCGCCGCTGCCAGCGTTGAAACGCCGTTAAAGAAACTGCTCGCATTTTTGCGGGCATGAAGGGTGGCGTTGCGTCCTATCTCGTTGGTGCAGGCGTGCTGCTGGCGCTCGCCGGTTGCGGGCGCGGCATCTTCACGGGCGAGCGCGCGCCGTGGCGTCATCAGGCGGAAGTCGAGTGCATGAAATCGGGCACCGTCAAGCTCGGAGCGGGCGTCGCGCGCATGGAGCCGATCGAGGGCCCCGGTATGTGCGGCGCCGATTTCCCGCTCAAGGTTGCATTGCTTGGCGAAGGCAGTGCTGCCATCGGTTACGGTGATGATCTGCGCCCGCCAGGATCGATTCCGAATGGCTCGCAGATGCCGAACTGGCCGGTCAACGAGCCACGGTATACGCCGCCTGCGCCCGTGGGCCGCGTCGATAGTCAGCCGACGCCGCAATCACCGCCGCCTAACATGCGCTGGGTTCCGGGCCCGCCGCCTGCCATGCGCGCCGCACCGATGGGCTCGGCGGGACAGCCGATCGAGTTGAGTCCGACCGGCATTGCGCCCGGTGTTACGCCGAGTGCGGCGCCATTACCCGACGATGTCCCTGACGACGCGGTTTTGCCCAATCGTACCTATCCGCCCCAACGTGCCCAGCCCGCGCCAGTCTATCAGCCGCCGCAACGCACCGCGCCGGTTTACCAGCCATCGCAACGTAGCGCACCGGCGCTTGGCCCGGCACGAGCGCCGCAAATGGCCGCCGCCTCGCCTGCAACCTTGACACCGGCGGCGACGCTCGCATGTCCCCTTGTTTCGGCGCTCGATCGGTGGATGAGCGACGGTGTGCAGCCAGCGGCCACGCGGTGGTTCGGCTCGCAAGTGGTCGAGATCAAGCAGATCTCTTCTTATTCGTGCCGCGGTATGGTTGGGTCAGGTGGCTCCGGCATTTCCGAACATGCGTTCGGCAATGCGCTCGACATCGCCGCCTTCACGTTTGCGGACGGACGACGGGTCACCGTGCAGGAAGGATGGCACGGCACGCCGGAAGAGCAGGGGTTCCTGCGCGACGTGCACCTCGCGGCCTGTGACAATTTCAGTACGGTGCTCGCGCCCGGTTACAATGCCGCGCACTATAATCACATCCATGTCGACTTGATGCGCCGGGCCAGCGGAGACCGTCCTTGCCGGCCCGAGGCGATGTCCGGCGAAGTTGCGGCGGCGAAGGCGCGCGCTGTTTATGCCAAGCATCGGGGGCCGGCCTATACGGGCTCGGTGCCTGTCAAGGCGAGCCGCGCACGAATGGCCATTCCCGGCGAAGACGGCTATATCCTCGATCTTGAGGATGCCACTGGTGCAACTGCCCGCTCAAATCGCGGCATCGATCAGCATAGCGCCAAATAGAATAAGGCCTGCATCCCGGTTGGATTTGAAGAGCACGAGACAATGCGCCGGGTCGTCGATATCGAGGCGGCTCACCTGCCAGGCGAGGTGCGCCGCAAAGGCGATGATCCCGATCGTAAACATTATTCCTCCACCGGCCATGAAGCCGGCGGTCGCGATCAAGACGATTGCGCCCGCATAGAAGGTTGCGAGCATTGTTGGCGTGCGCTCGCCGAATAACAATGCTGTTGATTTGACGCCGATCAGCAGGTCGTCGTCACGGTCCTGGTGTGCGTAGATCGTGTCATAGCCGATCACCCACAGTATTGAACCGACGTAGAGCACGAGCGCTGGCCAGTCGAGGCGTCCGAATGCGGCCGGCCAGCCCATCAGTGCTCCCCAGGAGAACGCAAGGCCGAGAAAAATCTGCGGCCAGTACGTGATGCGTTTCATGAACGGATAGATCACGACCACCAGCAACGAAGCGATTCCAGTCATGATCGCAAAACGATTGAACTGAATCAGAACAAGAAATCCGATGAGCGCCTGGGCCACCATGAACATCGTGGCTTGCGCGACAGTGACCTGCCCGGAAGGGATCGGTCGCGAACGCGTACGCTCGACGCGCCCGTCGAGATCGCGATCGACCAGGTCATTCCACGTGCAGCCGGCTCCGCGCATGGCAAATGCGCCGATAAAAAACAGAACGATGTGCCATAGGCTCGGGAAGCCGTCGTTATGCATGCCAGCGAGACCGACCGACCACCAGCACGGCATCAGCAGCAGCCAGGATCCGATCGGGCGGTCCAGACGGGCAAGGCGCAGATAAGGTCGGGTGTATGGCGGAGCGAGACTGTCGACCCAGTTTCCGGTCGCATCGGCGACGCGTCCGGTGCTCCCGCTCATTTTCCGAGAGCGTTACCGGTCAAGGTGTCGAATGTGCCGCGTCCGGTCTTGATGTTGTTTGAGTCCGGCACCGGGGAGGTCAGCGCGTCGCTCAAACTTGGGCCCGATGGTCGCGGCGGCGCAGCGGCAGCCTGACAAACTCTGGTACGGACCTCGGACGTCTTGACGATCCCTTCCTTGAGGTTGGCCATGATTTGGTTGGGGATGCCACACCAGGTGGCGTTGTCGGTCGCGTATTTGAGCATCTTCGATTGCGCAGCAACAAATGCGTTGAACAGCTGGCATGCCTCGCGCGGAGAAGCCTTGCGTTCGCCGGCGGTCTTGATCGCCGTAGCCTTCTTTTCCGTGTCTTCCCGAAGCTTAGTAAAATCCTTTACGCAGGGTGGTTCCTGTTGCGGCGCCGCAGTTCCGAATTGCGCCTTCGCACCGCCGGCAAAAAGCGCAACGACGCATATAACTGGCAAGGCCCGGCGCAAACGCATGAAGACTAATCCTCTCTGTATCCGGCCCATTATAGCAGTTTAGGCGGGCCGTATCGTCCTGGCTTATAACAACCCGAATGCGTCGGGAAGGCGGCGGAAAGGCCCCCGCCGAACCTCGCTTAGTCTTGCCAGAACACGTAAAACCCGGCCATTGTCTTGCGACAACTAACCCCATGCCACGCTACGAATTTCGCATGCCCCGGCTTTTCGTCGATGTGCCGCTGATCGCCGGCGCCGAAGCATTGCTCGATCGCAAGCAGGCAAATTATCTTCTCAATGTCCTGCGGCTGCGGCAGGGCGACGCGGTTCTGGTGTTCAATGGGCGCGAGGGCGAATGGCGCGGCAGCCTTTCGGGAACCGGAAAACGGGCCCTCGCTATCAAAATCCAAACTAGCTTGCGCCCGCAACCGCGACCGGGCGATCTGCATTTCCTGTTCGCCCCGCTCAAGCACGCACGCCTCGACTACCTCGTGCAAAAGGCGGTGGAGATGGGCGCGTCGCACCTGCAACCCGTCATGACGCGGCACACTCAGGTTGCGCGTATCAATCTCGACCGCTTGCGCGCCAATGTGGTCGAGGCTGCCGAGCAGTGTGGGATCTTGCATGTGCCCACGGTCGGTGCCGCCGTCGGCCTCGAGGCGGCCGTGAGTGCCGACCGGCTGCTGATTTTCTGCGACGAGAACGCCGAGGTCGCAGACCCAGTTGACGCACTGATGGCGGCGCGGCCACGTCAGTCACCCATTTCCATCCTGATCGGTCCCGAGGGCGGCTTTGCCGACGAGGAACGATCATTGCTCGCAAAGCTTCCGAATGTGGTTCCGATCGCGCTTGGCCCGCGCATTCTGCGCGCGGACACGGCCGCGGTGGCGGCACTTACACTGGTCCAGGCCGTTCTCGGCGACTGGTCAGGTGCGGACTAAAACCCGTGTACCCAAGCCGGGAGCGACCTGCTAAAACCTGTGCTGGACTTAGAACTCGGGTCGGGGGAGCGCAACGATGACGGCTTTTTTGTCCTGCCTTCGCGGTCTTTTGACTATTTCGTTAATTGCGGTCTCTGCCATTTCTCAGGCCAGCGCTGCCGGCTGGCTCGAAAAAGGCATCTATCTCATCGGCCCTCGATATGACGGCGTGCTGCCGGCCTGCGAGGCCGCGCTCGACGTGATTGCCTCGCGCTTTGCACAGAAAGAAGGCCGCTTCTGGAATTCCAACTTGCAGATTCTCGGTTTTGACCGCGTGCGTGAAACTGCCTTCCGGCCTTGGGCCGAGCAAACGGTTCCACGCCGATATTGCTCGGCTGTCGCGCAGGTCAGTGACGGGCGTCATCACACGGTGCACTACGCGATCATAGAAGATGCCGGCATGATCGGCATGTTCTGGGGGGTTGAGTGGTGCGTTGTGGGTCTGGATCGCAACTGGGCCTATAACCCGGCCTGCAAGATGGCCCGGCCCTGAACGGCAGACTGCCGATCTCTTTTTTGTTCTGCTTTGTTCTTGGGTTGTTCATGCTCTCACGGTGCCCCTACTATGGAACCGTCGAGCGAAGGCAATTTCCGGTTTGTTCTTTTTGTTCACGCGTAAGCTGATGATGTGGCCTTTATACATCCAACGGTCGGTGTTGGTCGGTGCCATTGTGCACGCGCACCTTTTCTTCTGCGCCGGAGAGGCTGTCGCGCAGGTCCGCCAGCATGGCACAGCCGGCCAATTCGATTTTTACGTTCTGTCACTGTCGTGGTCGCCTTCTTATTGCGAAGCGGCGGATGACCGCACGCGCGGACGAGCCCACGATCGCCAATGTTCGGGGCGTCCGTTCGCCTTTGTCGTCCATGGCCTCTGGCCGCAGTACGAACGCGGCTTCCCGTCGGACTGCCAGGTGCCGGCGCCAAGGCTCGCGCGCGCGATTGTCGATGATATGCTCGACATCATGCCAAGTCCGCGTCTGGTCTTTCACGAATGGGACCGCCACGGCACATGCTCTGGCCTTTCGCCGAAAGCCTACTTCGCTCTCGTGCGCGCAGCGTGGGCCGCTGTGAAAATCCCGCCGGACTATGTGCAAGTTGATCAGCCAATCAGCGTGACGCCCGGCCAGGTCGCCGTTGGTTTCCTGAAAGCGAACCCACAGCTCGCGCGCGATGCGATCAATGTCTCCTGCGATGGCAGGCGGCTGACCGAAGTCCGCATCTGCTTGACCAAGGAATTGGTCTTTCGCAGCTGTCCTGAAATGGCGCGGTATTCCTGCCGTCGGGATAAAGTTGTGATGCCGGCCGTGCGCGGCCGATAGGCAAACCCTGTCGTGAACTATCGCCACGAATTTCATGCCGGCAATTTTGCCGATGTTTTCAAGCACGCCGTGCTTTGTCGCATTCTTTGGTATTTGCGCGGTAAGCCAGCCGCTTTTCGTGTCATCGATACGCATGCCGGGGCCGGGCTTTATGATCTCACGAGCGATGCGGCGACACGCGGAGGCGAATGGCACCGTGGCATTGAGAGACTGCTGTCGGCGAAAACTTCTGAAGCAGTCGAACAGCTCCTTACCCCTTATCTCGATGTTATCGGTGCGCTCAATCAACCAGGCCGCCTGACGATCTATCCCGGATCTCCGGCATTGGTGCGCGCGTGGCTCCGTCCTCAGGATCGCTTGACTGCGTGCGAGCTTGAGCCCAAGGCCCGTGTCGCTCTCGCCCGCAATTTGCGCGGCGACAGCCGGATCAAGACCCTCGGAATTGACGGGTGGGTCGCGCTCAACGCCTATGTGCCACCGAAGGAACGTCGCGGCCTTGTGTTCATAGACCCGCCCTTCGAGGACGACAGAGACTTCTCGAATTTCGTCACTGGCTTGGGCGCGGCTTATCGCAAATGGGCGACCGGGATTTACGCGCTCTGGTACCCAATCAAAGGCCGCCGTGAGGCCGATTTACTGGCGAAGCGCCTTGTACGCTTGGGGTTAGGCAGGGTCCTACGGGCTGAAATTCTGGTAGAGCCGCTCGGCGATCCGGGTCGCCTCAATGGCGCCGGCATGATTCTGGTCAATCCGCCCTGGACCCTCGAGAGCGAGCTTTCGGCCCTTTTACCAGCCTTAATCCAGGTGTTCGGAGGGGCTGGAAAGCCCGGCTTTCGGCTGGACTGGCTTACCGCACAACCGGCGCCAGACCGCCACTGACCCTTGGCTCTTTCCACAGGCCCCCAGTTGGTGTGTAGTTCCGCGCTGGCAGTGACGTTCCGCCTCCTGTGGGGGCCGGCGGAGTAACTGAGGCCGTCTTGGCCGACGCTTTCCCCGATTGTGAATGTCCCGCCGAGCCGCCGTGCGTGGGGCCGGCGGCGGAGCAGAGGGGAGAGGAGTTTTCCCGATGGCGCAAACGGGTGTCGTTAAATTTTTCAACGGCGAGCGGGGGTACGGCTTTATCAAGCCGGATGATGGCGGGCGCGACGTGTTCGTTCATATCACGGCGGTAGAGCAGGCGGGATTGAAAGGTCTGAACGAAGGTCAACACATCAGCTTCGATGTCGAACCGGACAAGAAAGGCAAAGGACCAAAAGCGGTGAACCTGGTGGTCACCGGCTGAACAAGCCGCACGTGCTCCGAAGAAAAAGGCCCCGGTCAATTGACCGGGGCTTTGCACATTTTTTTCTCACCGATCAGAATCGATAGTTCAGTCCGGCGCGGACGATGTTCGTCGTGAAGTTGGCATCAGAGCCGAGAATGGAGTTGGTGTTTCCGAGGTCAACGTAAAGATATTCGACCTTTGCCGTCCATGGTCCAGCGATTGCAGCTTCGACGCCTCCGCCAACCGTCCAACCTACCTTCGTGTCATGGGTGTCGCCGAATCCCGCGATGCTCGTCTTGATTCCGCCGACCGCGACGCCACCCGTCACATAGGGCATGATGCGATCGAATGCGTAACCTAGCCGGCCGCGCGCCGTGCCAAGCCAATTGTTGCGGACCTCGCACGTGGTGATGCCGCCGCAAAATGTGCTGCCGTCGATGCGGGCCCAATTGATGTCGCCCTCAAGCCCGAAGACAACCGGTCCGGTCTGCCAGTTGTAACCGATCGTGCCGCCTGCGAGCCAACCGGACGTATCGAATGAATCCGAGCCAAACGGCGTGGAAAAATCGGAACGGCCCCACGCGCCGCCGCCATTGATACCAACGTAGAAGCCCGTCCAGGTGTAGAGCGGTGGAGGCAAGTACGCGGGTGCCTTGGCCGGCATTTGCCGGCGCTGAATATCGGCGGCCGACGCGGAAATTGTGCCGAGCGTGATCACCGCCACGCCCGCGAGCAGGAGCTTCTTCATAACGCACCTCACTTCTGAATTGTGCGGACGGACGTGAGCACGCCGTCCCCCGATCGAGCACTAAACGCCGAGCGGGTGCGGAGGTTCCTCGGTAGTTGTTCAGTCGGCTGCTCGGCAAAGTTCCAAATAAAAAGCCCCGGCGCTTCAGGCTGTGTGAAAAGTCGGAGCGGCGGGTCAGTGCGGCAACATTCGAATCAAACGGCCTAGACAGGCGAACGAAAATTCCGCTGTCTGGGCCTGAATTGAATTGATCTTGCTGTTCTGACTCCCTATCTTCAGTTTTCACACAGCCTGGATCGCCCGGGCTTTTCACGCATTTCTGTTCCGCTACGATCAAAAGCGATAGTTCACACCGGCGCGAACGATGTTGGCGCGGAAGTCCACGTCGGTCGGAACCCCGAAACCGCCGCACGACACCGCGTTGCAGCTTGTGTTCCCGAGATCGACGTACAGATATTCGACCTTCGCGGTCCACGGCCCGGCAATTGAAGCCTCGAGACCGCCGCCGACCGTCCAGCCGACCTGCGTGTCCGTCGAACTTCCGAAGCCAGCAACAGTTGACTTCACGTCACCGACCGCAAGACCGCCGGTCAAGTACGGCATAAAGCGATCGAACGCGTAACCAATTCGGCCACGAACCGTGCCGAGCCAGTTGTTACGCGTTTCGCACGCCAGGCCGGCGCAAAGTCCCGATCCGGTGCTGCCCTTGATGCCGCTCCAGTCGATGTCGCCTTCAATGCCGAAGACGAACTGGTTCACTTGCCAGTTGTAACCGATCGTGCCGCCGACCAGGCCGCCGGAGATATCGAATGAGCCAGTCGAGCCAAGCGGGTTGCTCCACTCGGAATTGCCCCATCCGCCGCCACCGTTGATACCGATGTAGATGCCGGACCAGTTGTATGGAGCGAAATAAGCCGGCGCCTTCGTCGGCATGGCCTGCCGCCGCGCAATGTCGGCTGCATTTGCCGACTGCATTATCGTCAACGCGGCAAGCCCAGTGACGCCCGCCAAAAACAAACGCTTCATTTCAACAACCTCCGTCAAAATTACCCACCCGCCCGATTGGTGCCGGCAAACTATTCAGAAATGCTTTCGCGTCTAGTGCGCGGAAGACACACTCGACTGACTGTCGTCAACTGCGTTGCCAGATTGTGAACGAGCAAAAGTCACGTTGTTGCCTCGATCGCTGCTCGCGGCGTGAATGCACACGGTGAAGACTTAAGTCGTACGCTGTACTTGGAACTACATGCGCGCGCAAAAAAATCTTCATCTGCCCGAAAACAAAACCTCGGGCGCTTGGCCCGAGGTTTTCGCACCACAGAGTTTCTGAACGCGTCAGAAGTGATAGTTCACGCCGAGGCGCAGGTAGCTCGAATGCAGGCCGTTGTCGACGCCAGTGATCGAGTAGGCGCGGCTGCCAAGATCCATGTAGAGGTACTCGAGCTTCGCGGACCAGTTCTGGGTGAAGCCATACTCGATGCCAGCGCCAGCGGTCCAGCCGACCAGAGTCTTGTCCTCTTCGAGGCCGAAAAACTCGCCCTTGAGTTCACCGTAAGCGAGACCAGCCGTTCCGTACAGCATCACGTTATTGATGGCGAAGCCGACGCGGCCGCGCAGTGTGCCGAACCAGGGATTCGAAAATTTGTACGGAGCGAACGTATCGTCGGCGCCGCTAGCCTGAATGTCCGTTTCGACACCGAACACAAATTGGCCCATCTGCCAGTTGTAACCGATCTGACCACCGCCAGCGATGCCACTCGGCTCGGTGACGTTGTTTGTAACCTTGCCCCACTCGTAACCGAGGTTCAGACCGGCGTATGGGCCGGTCCAGTTATAGACGCTCGCGGGTGGTGGATAATACGGCGCAGGGCCACGCGGAAGATCGGCGGCAGTGGCACTACCGCTTGCCGTCGTTGCGATCGCCATCGCCATGATCGTCTTCTTCATCTTATCCTCCACTCAACTCCGCTCCCTGCGCACCTCGAATGCGCGAATGAAGGAGCAATCGTGCCGACGCTGTCGGCAAAACATCGACGGTTTCGTGGAGGATTTATCGAGCCTTTTAGGTTAAACGGTTGTGAATGCAAAAAAGCTCGCAGGCGACATCCCTAAAGAACCATTAGTTTTATGTTTTCTGGTATGACTTTGTTTACCATGCGCGGTCGGCGCCGATCCTTTGGCGGAGCGAATGCGCAGACCGCGCTATTGGTGGCACAAAGTACGACCGCGCGGAGATGCCGGGCAGGGTGAGATGGCTGACAGTCCAAAGGGCGTCACTCGCACGGCGTTGGTCACCGGCGCCGGCCGTCGCATAGGGGCAGCAATCGCACTCGCTTTGGCGCGTGCGGGCTATGCCGTGGTCCTGCATGCCAACAATTCGCGCGACGACGCGGAGAGGCTTGCTTCAATAATCGTGGGAGCAGGAGGCCAAGCCCACGTGGTTCTTGCCGATCTTGCCGATCACGAGGCCGTTCGCGGCCTCGTGCCGGCTGCCGTCGCATTCGGCCGACTTACGCTTCTGGTCAACAATGCGGGTGAATTCGAACCGGACGATATCGAGACATTGTCGCAGGCACGCTTCCAGCGTGCGATCGCCGTAAATCTCGAGGCGCCGCTTTTCCTCTCGCAGGCCTTCGCGGCGCAAACGCCTGAAGGGTTTGACGCATCAATCGTCAACATCATCGACCAGCGGGTGCTTCGACCCAATCCGCGCTTTTTCTCATACACGTTGAGCAAGAGCGCGCTCTTTACCGCGACAACCACCCTGGCGCAGGCATTGGCGCCGAGGCTGAGGGTCAACGGGGTTGCGCCGGGACCGACGCTTCCCAGCCCGCGCCAGACCAATGTTCAGTTCGCAGCGCAGGCGGAAAGCATGCCGCTCAAGCGCGGCCCGCGGCCCGACGATATCGCCGCTGCGGTCCTCTACCTTGCACAGGCAACAAGCGTAACCGGCGTGACAATTCCGGTCGACGGCGGACAACACCTGGCGTGGCGGACCGCCGACAGCGAGGCGGTGGAGTAGCGGCGACTCTTCCAATGATCCGGGCGACGCCGCGATTTTCAGTTTGGTCATGCGCAAATGCATGCCGCGCACTATCTTCTCCAGCATGAACGGCACCACAAAAGACATCGATCCGGCGAGCGAGCTGCGCGAGGAAGAGGAGGATTCTTCGCTGCCGGAGCTCGAGATGGAGAGTGCGACGGGCGGCACATTGGCTGCCGGCCGGGCTGCGATCGCGCGGTTAGCAAAGCTCGCCCCGTCTGCCTCCGGCGTCTACCGCATGATCGATGCGCAGGGCGACGTGCTGTATGTCGGCAAGGCCAAGAACATCCGGAAAAGAGTGACGGCATATGCGCGGCCCACTGGGCATGACAGCCGCATTTCCCGCATGATTTCTGCGACGGTGAACTTGGAGTTCGTCTCCACCAAGACCGAAACCGAAGCGCTGCTGCTTGAAGCAAACCTGATTAAGCGTCTGCGGCCACGGTTCAACGTTCTCCTGCGCGACGATAAGTCATTTCCATACATCCTGATTACGTCAGATCACTGGGCGCCGCAGATATTGAAGCATCGCGGCGCGCGAACGCGGCCCGGACACTATTACGGTCCATTCGCTTCGGCCGGTGCAGTCAACCGCACCATCAATGCGCTTGAGCGCGCCTTTCTGTTGCGGTCCTGTTCGGATTCATATTTCGAGGCTCGGACGCGGCCGTGCCTGCTTTTCCAGATCAAGCGATGCTCGGCGCCCTGCACGCGCGAAATCGATTTCGCCGGCTACACCGAGTTGGTGAAAGAAACGAACGAATTTCTGTCCGGCCGCAGCCAGTCCGTGCAAAAGGAGATGGCTCGCGAGATGGACAAGGCCTCGACTGGTCTCGACTATGAACGGGCAGCGATCTACAGGGATCGCCTGTCGGCACTTTCCGCGATTCAGTCACATCAAGGGATCAATCCGCGCAGCACGGACGAAGCGGACGTCTTCGCCGTTCATCAGGCGGGTGGCTACTCCTGCGTCGAAGTGTTCTTTTTCCGCACCGGACAGAACTGGGGGAACCGCGCGTATTTCCCGAAGGCCGACCGCAGCATCGGCCCGGAAGAAGTGCTCGGCGCGTTTGTTGCGCAATTTTATGACGACAAGCCACCCCCTCGTCTCATCCTGGTTTCGCACGATTTCGACGAGCGAGCTTTGCTTGCCGAAGCGCTAACGGCCAAATCAGGACGCAAAGTCGAAGTAAGCGCGCCGCAGCGTGGCGAACGCAAGGAACTGGTGCATCACGCTTTGGCCAATGCGCGCGAAGCGCTCGCGCGCAAGCTTGCGGACACTTCGTCACAGCAGAAACTGTTGGCCGCCTTGAAGGAAACCTTCTCGCTGCCCCGCTCCCCGAGCCGGATTGAAGTTTACGACAACAGCCACATCGGCGGGACCAACGCAGTAGGCGCCATGATCGTCGCCGGGCCCGAGGGCTTTCGTAAAAACCAGTATCGCAAGTTCAATATTCGATCATCCGATCTGACGCCCGGAGATGACTACGGGATGATGCGCGAAGTTCTTCAGCGACGGTTCAAGCGCCTGCTCGAAGAAAGTCCGCGTACGGTGGTGGATAATGTGCGCGACCTCATCACCGGTGGAGCCGAAGACCAGCCTTGGCCGGATTTGTTGCTCATTGACGGTGGACAGGGGCAACTCAGCGCTGCCCAGGAAACGTTGACCGCGCTTGGCATCGTCGACGTTCCGATCGTGGCGATCGCAAAGGGTCCGGATCGGGATGCGGGCCGCGAGACCTTCTTCATGGCAGGTCGCGCGCCCTTCAAGCTGCCGCCCCGCGACCCTTTGCTGTATTTCATCGAGCGGTTGCGCGACGAGGCCCATCGTTTCGCTGTGGGCTCGCACCGCGTGCGTCGCAAGAAGGATATTCGCGAAGCGGGATTGCAGGAAATTGCGGGGATCGGTCCCACCCGCAAGCGGGCTTTGCTACGACATTTTGGCACGGTGAAAGCGATCGAGCGCGCAAGTCTGCCCGATCTGGCCCAGGTGCCTGGAATTAGTGCGGAGACCGCGCGAAAGATATATGAGTTCTTCCACGAGTTAGCCGCAGATGGAATGCGATAGATGATCATACAGAGACAGGAAGACGTGACAAAAGTCGTGACCGAAGCGTTCAAGAACACGCAGCCGCCCCGGTTGCGCGAGATTTCTCATTTCACTGGTGGAGCATTTGCACGCGTTTGCGCGCGACGTCCGTCTCACGGAGGGCGAATTCGAGAAGGCGGTCCAGTACGTCGCGAGGCTTGGTCAGAAGACTGACGACAAGCACAACGAAGTTGTTTTGATGTCCGGCTCGCTCGGATTTTCCACGCTGATTTGCCTTCTCAACAACGGCAACAATGGACAGACCGAAACCACCGCGAATTTGCTCGGGCCGTTCTGGCGAATGAATTCGCCGAGCACGGAGAGTGGCGGCTCAATCGTGCGCTCGCCGACGCCGGGGCCTGTGTTGTTTGTCAATTGCTGGGTCAAGGATCAGGCCGGAAAACCGATTGCAGATGCCGAAGTCGATATCTGGCACTCCTCGCCCGAAGGCTTCTACGAGCAGCAGGACCCCAGGCAAGCGCCGATGAACCTGCGTGGAAAGTTCAAGACCGACGCGAAAGGTCATTTCAGTTTTCGGAGTGTGAAGCCGGCGGGATACCCGATTCCCGTCGACGGCCCGGTCGGCGACCTCGTGCGTGCAACCGGACGTCACAATTATCGTCCGGCGCATTTGCACTTTCTGATCTTCAAAGAAGGGTTCAAAACGCTGATCTCGCAAATCTACGTCAACGACGACGAAAAGCTTGAAACTGACGTGCAGTTCGGCGTGACACATGCACTGGTCGGCAACTACGTGCGGCACAGCGACGCTCCGCCGGCAAGCGACGTGAAGGGTGAATGGTATTCCCTTGATCAGACATTCGTGATGGAGCCCGGCAAAAGCAGGCTGCCCAAACCTCCAATCCAATAGAATCAACGGGGGATTGGGCCGTGGTGCCCGGTTGACCTGAGCGCGCTCCGGGTGTTCCTTTCCGGCCATGAATGCCATGAGTTCCCGGCCCTTGCCGGCGCGCCCGCTGGCGTTGCCGAATTTGCTGACTTACGCGCGAATTGCGGCTGTGCCGGTGGTCGTCGCTTTGCTCTATTGGCAGAGCATTTTTGATGGACCGTTGTGGCTGCGCTGGGTTGCACTGGCGTTTTTCATCTCGGCAGGTGTGACGGATATTCTCGACGGATATCTTGCGCGAACGTGGGGCCAGCAGTCATCGCTTGGCCGTATGCTCGATCCCATCGCCGATAAGTTGCTGGTCGCCTCGTGTCTCTTGATGTTGGCGGCGGAGGAAACAATTCGCGGGTGGACCCTGCTCGCGGCTGTGGTCATCCTCTGCCGGGAGATTCTGGTGTCCGGCTTGCGCGAGTATCTCGCCGAGCTGCGAGTGGGCGTGCCGGTGACGCGCCTCGCCAAATGGAAGACGACCGGGCAGATGGTTGCCGTCGGATTTCTGATCGCGGGCGAGGCCGGCGACCGCATCGTGCCGGTCGTCACGCAAGTCGGCATCATGCTGTTGTGGCTTTCGGCGCTGCTGACGCTCTACACCGGTTGGGACTATATGCGCGCCGGCCTGCGCTATATGATCGACGAATGAACGTGAAATTGCGCTATTTCGCCTGGGTGCGTGAACGCGTCGGCAAACCGGAGGAAACGGTCGAGGTTCCCGCAGGCGTTGCCACGGTCGGCGACCTGATGACCTGGTTGGCCTCGCGCGGCGAGGAATATGCGCACGCGTTCGAAAACCGGAATGTAATCCGTGCCGCCATTAACCAGAGTCACGTAAGGCCCGAAACCGCAATCAAAGGCGCCGGAGAAATCGCGTTTTTTCCGCCTATGACGGGCGGATAGCTTACTCTTGGCCGGCGGGTTACATTCCAGTCTATGACACCGACGGTGCGCCTGCAGCGCGAACCTTTTGACGCAAGCGCGGAAGCGGGGAAGCTCGCGCGCGGCCGCGATGACGTCGGCGCGCTCATCACATTCACCGGAATTTGCCGCGGTACTGAGAACGGCGAGCCGATCGCAGCGCTCACGCTTGAACATTATCCGGACATGGCGGAAGCCGAGATTGCGCGGCACGCAGCTGAGGCTGCGGCCCGATGGCCTTTGCTCGGCTTAACTGTCATTCATAGATACGGTCGCATTACGCCCGGCGAAGACATTGTGCTTGTCGTGACAGCCTCATCACACCGCGAAGCGGCTTTTGCGGCCGCCGAGTTCCTGATGGACTATCTCAAGACCCGCGCGCCATTTTGGAAGCAGGTTGAAACGGCGAGCGGAAAGACCTGGGTGGCCGCCAAAGCTACCGACGATGCGGCAGCGGGGCGGTGGGAGGTTCGGCGACGCGAGCGTGAAGCAGCGGAATAGCCGCTATCTGCTGGAGGGCAATATGGTTCCGGTCGTGTTGGCAGCAATTGCTGCCGTGGCGCTCGCCGCTCAACCGGCATCGTCCGCGGAAGTGATCCGCTTTGACGTTCCGCGCGGCTCGCATCCGCATGACGTGGCGCCCGCGCCGGATGGCAGCGTCTGGTATACGGCTCAATTTCAGGGCGCTCTTGGCATCCTCAATCCAAACAGCGGGCAGGCAACCCAGATTTCGCTCGGCACCGGTTCTGCGCCGCACGGCGTCATTGTCGGCCCTGATCGCGCTGCTTGGATCACCGATGGCGGGCAGAATGCGATCGCTCGCTTTGACCCGACGACAAAGACGGTCAAACTTTTTCCACTGCCGAAGGAATTTCCCGGCGCCAACCTCAACACCGCGACCTTCGACCGCAAAGGCATTCTTTGGTTCACCGGCCAAAGCGGTGTCTACGGCCGCGTCGATCCGTCGAGCGGCAAGGTCGAAGCCTGGAAAGCGCCGAAAGGTCCGGGGACTTACGGAATTACAACGACGCCGAACGGCGAGGTCTGGTACGCCTCGCTTGCGGGCGACCACATCGCCAAGATCGATACTGTGAGCGGCGATGCGCTGATGGTGCCGCCGCCGAAACCCGGTGTTGGGCCGCGCCGGATCTGGTCGGATTCCAAAGGGCTGTTGTGGGTGAGCTTCTGGAATACCGGCGAGATCGGCCGCTACGACCCAATGAACAAGGCCTGGAAAGTCTGGAGCCTGCCGAAAAGTAACGGCGGATGTTACGCGATCTATGTCGATAACAATGACAAAGTCTGGGTCACGGATTTCGTCGCCAATGCCATCGTACGGTTCGATCCGGCGACAGAGGCCTTCGAGAGCTTCCCGAGTGACAAGCGTGGTGCTTCGGTCCGTCAATTGTTGGGTCGGCCCGGCGAGGTCTGGGGTGCGGAGTCCGGCGTTGACCGTTTGGTCGTGATAAAAGATTAGCTGCGGGCCGGGAGAACGGATGCCGTTCACGCAAGTCGCACATCGCCGCAACGTCCTTTCTTTTCTTGGCGGCGGCGCCCTGTTGGCGGCTGGTCTGCGCCCTGCCGGCGCTGCCGAAACAAGAATTGCGGGCCTCATCACTGAAGCCCAATCCAAAGGCTCAATCTCGGCAAAGATCGATTTTATTTCGGCAGCCTTGCGGGGCACGCGCTATTACGCCTATTCGCTGATCGGCGGTCCGCGGCGGCCAGAGCAATTCGTCGTGCGTGACGACGGATTTGATTGCGTTACTTTTTGTGAGACCGTGCTCGCCGCCGCAATTGTCGGAACCCGCAACGAGTTCGATTCCACCTTAAAGGCCATTCGCTATCACGATGGTGTCGTCAACTGGTATCAACGCAATCACTATTTTTTTGAATGGGGCCGGCACAATATTGAAAACAAGGTCTGCACGCCGGTCGATATGACGGGCTCAATTGAAATTGAAAAAAATGTCTCCTGGGATCGGGCGCTCGGCCGCCGTCGTTTCACAATCAGGGTGATTCCTCGCGGCGTCTTTCTGAAGAACAAGTCGACGCTCGCCAATGGCGACATTGTCGGATTTGTCAGCCAGCGCCCAAAGCTTGACTACTTCCACGTCGGGTTTATCGCTTTCGGCAATGGAGGCGAGCTTCTGCTGAGACACGCATCGAAAAGCCGGCGGCGTGTGCTCGACGAACCTATGGAGCCGTTTCTCGCGGTCAATCGCGTGCAATATGTCACGTTGCTGCGGCCACAAGAGCCGCACGCCGTTGCCAGCGTTGACTAGGCGGCTGCGGCCTTCGGCTTCACTTCGGCGGTATAGTCGTCCATCAACGTCTTGGTGATTCCGCCGGGATTGAAATTCCAGTGCGCGATCTCCGCGACTGCGGTCACTTCAGCGGCCGAGCCGGTGATGAAGCATTCCGAAAAGCTCGTAAGCTCGTCCGGCGTGATCCGCCGCTCGATCACCTCCATGCCGCGCTTGCGCGCGAGCCCGATGACCGTCTGGCGGGTAATTCCATCGAGAAAGCAGTCGGCGATCGGCGTGTGAATCTTGCCGTCCTTCACGAAGAAAATATTGGCGCCTGTGCATTCAGCCACGCGTCCTTCCCAATCCAGCATCATGGCGTCGGCGCAGCCTTTGCGTTCGGCACGGTGCTTCGAGATCGTGCAGATCATGTACAGGCCAGCAGCCTTGGCGGAGCAGGGCGCCGTCTTCGGATCAGGACGGCGATACTCGGCGAGGTCCAGCCGGATTCCCTTTAATCTCTGCTCCGGGTCGAAATAACTCGGCCATTCCCAGCTCGCGATAGCGAGATGGATCGTGTTGCTCTGAGCTGAGACGCCCATCATCTCCGAGCCGCGCCAGGCAACCGGGCGGACATAGGCTTCCTTTCTTCCGTTCTTTTCGACCACCAGCTTCTTCGCGGCGTCGATCTCGGCCACGGAATAGGGAATTTCGAAATCAAGGATATTGGCGGAGCGCTTCAGCCGCTCGGAATGTGCAGTGCTCTTGAAGATCTGACCGCCATAGGCGCGCTCGCCTTCGAAAACACAGCTCGCATAGTGCAGCCCGTGCGAGAGGACATGGAGGTTCGCCTCGTTCCAGGGAACGAGTTTGCCGTCATACCAGATGACCCCCTCGAGCCGGTCATAGGACTGGGCAGCCATGAACTCCTCCTTCGCCTTGCAGCGGCGGTGTACTGCCGCTGTGATGGCGCATTTTTCGCGCCTATTCCAACACTTTGCGTCAGCCGGTGACACCCGGTATGACTTGGCCGACCGGAAAGGACGCCCTCGAAAGCCCTCGCGCGCTTCATCGAAACGGGCCTTTTTGGTACGATCCTTTCGTCCCGGCTACGGTTTTTGTAACATAAAAACAAAATATGTCAACATGGCTGACATAAATGTGAGCAAAATCGCTGTTGCCGATGCGGGGCTGACCGAACGCCGTTCGGCGGGCGGGGCTGCGGCCGAGCCCATTTGGGACATCATTGAGCTGCTGTTTTTCGCCTATCGTGACTTCGTCGGTGACCCCGACGAGGTGCTTCTCAAGCTTGGGTTCGGGCGTGCTCATCACCGGGTGCTGCATTTCGTCAACCGCAATCCCGGCATGAAAGTCGCGGATCTGCTCGATATCCTCAACATCACGAAACAGTCGCTTGGCCGCGTGCTCAAGCAACTGGTCGATCAAGGCTATGTGCTGCAAAAGGAGGGCGAGCAGGATCGCCGCCAGCGGCTCCTGTACGTGACGCCAAAGGGCGAGGCCCTGGCGCTCAGGCTTGCGACGCTGCAAACGCAGCGGATCAATCGCGCGTTCAGCGAACTTGGACCCAACGCGCATGAAGCTGCGCGCCGGTTCCTCACGTCGATGATCGATGCCGACAATCGCGACGATGTTTTGCGCCTGATCGCTCGCACCGACCGTGCATCGAGGACTCGAGGCTGAATTTGACGGGAGAAGCCTCGGCAATGACCTTGCCCGCAACACTTCCCGATGACGCGCCGCATCTGCTGGTGGTTGACGACGACCGCCGTATTCGCGATTTGCTCTCGCGATTTCTCAGCAGCGAAGGCTATCGTGTGACCACGGCAGAAACCGCCATGGACGCCCGCGCGAAGCTGAAAGGCCTCAGCTTCGATCTGCTCATTCTTGATGTCATGATGCCCGGCGAGTTCGGGCTTCGACCTTGCAAAGGCCATACGCGGGGATTTAAACGTACCGATTTTGATGTTGACGGCGCGTGATGCGGCGGAAAGCAGAATCCGCGGACTCGAGATCGGTGCGGACGACTATCTTTCGAAGCCGTTCGAACCCCGCGAACTGTCATTGCGTATTGCCAATATTCTCAAACGCGCGCAGCCGACGCCTGCGCCGCCTGTCGAGTTGGTCCGCTTCGGGCCCTTCGTGTATCATCTTGCGCGCGGCGAATTGCGCAAAGGCGAGGAAGTCATTCGTCTCACCGATCGCGAGCGCGAGATGCTGCGTATTCTTGCCGCTGCTCCGGGTGAAACCGTTCCGCGGCTGTCGCTTGCCGGGCAGGGCGGTGCTGTCAGTGAACGGGCGGTCGACGTCCAGGTTAACCGATTGCGACGGAAGATCGAGCGCAATCCGGCAAATCCGCTCTTTGTGCAGACAGTGCGCGGTGTCGGGTATCGGCTGATAATCACATCATGACCAGTCTCGACATAGGCAATGGCGTCCGTACCGCGCTGATGAGGCTGCGCGGCGCCTGGGAGTGGTATGACGCAATCCCGGTGGTGCGCCGGATCCATAGCGCGCTCGGTCAGGTTGCCGAAGGCTGGCGCCGGGCGAGCCGCTGGCTCAACAGCGTCCTGCCGAAGGGCCTCTACGCCCGCGCGCTGCTTATCATCATTGCGCCAATGGTGATCCTGCAATCTGTCGTCGCCTTCGTCTTCATGGAGCGCCACTGGAATGTCGTCACCCAGCGGCTGTCGGCCAGCGTGGTCCAGGACATCGCCGCGCTCATCGACATCTATCGCGGCTATCCGCAGGATGCCGATCAGGCGCAAATCCGGCGCATCGCGCAGCAGCGTCTCGGCCTTGTGGTCGATTTTCTGCCGATTTCCGAGATGCCGCCGCCCGGACCTAAGCCTTTCTTTTCATTGCTGGATCAGGCGTCTTGCGGAAGAATTGCGCAAGCAGATCGGCCGTCCTTATTGGATGGACACCGTTGGCAAGTCCGCTTTGCTGGAGATCCGCGTCCAACTCGACAACACCGTGATGCGGGTCTTTGCCAGACGCAGTGCGGCCTATGTTTCCAATTCGGAAATCTTCCTGCTCTGGATGGTGGGCACGTCGACGGTGCTGCTGACCGTCGCAATCATTTTTCTGCGCAATCAGATCAAGCCCATCCTGCGACTTGCCGATGCGGCTGAAAGCTTCGGTAAAGGGAGGGAAGTACCGAACTTCCGTCCCCGCGGGGCCCGCGAAGTCCGGCGCGCGGCAGCAGCTTTCATCGAGATGAAGACGCGCATCGAACGTTCGATCGAGCAGCGCACGGCGATGCTGGCTGGCGTGTCACATGACCTGCGCACCGTGCTGACGCGATTTAAGCTCGAGCTCGCGCTCATCAAAAAGAAGACGCCTGAAGTTGAGGCAATGCAAAAAGACATCGACGAAATGGCGCAGATGCTGGAAGCCTATCTCGCCTTCGCTCGCGGTGACAGTGGCGAGAGCGCGGCGCCGACCGACATGGCGGAGTTTTTGGAAGAGCTGCGTCTCGACGCGGAGCGCCACGGCCACAAGGCCACAGTGCTTTTCCATGGTCCACCGATCGTCACGGTGCGCCCGGCGGCTTTCAAGCGTTGTCTTGCCAATCTTGTTTCAAATGCGGCGCGTCACGCGCCCTCAATTTCTATTTCCGGTCACCGCGATCACCGTTATCTCACGGTCACCATCGATGATGACGGGCCGGGCATCCCGACCGATATGCGCGAAGAAGTGTTCAAACCGTTCTTGCGGCTCGATGATGCGCGCAATCAGGACGAAGGCGGCACCGGTCTTGGACTTGCGATCGCGCGCGACATCGCGCGGTCACACGGCGGTGACATTACGCTCGGCGACAGTCCAATGGGCGGATTGCGTGCGACCGTTCGCGTGCCGGTCTAGGCGGCTTCCGGTTCTTCGTCGCGCATACGGCGCCGGCGCCGGGGTCCGCGCAAAACGCACCCAGGAAGCGCACAGAGATCATCAAGAAATCCTGCCCAACGCTCGGCGCTTGCAAGACCTCGATTGAGCGCGGCCATCGTCCGGTCGAGACCATCTTCCTCGTCGTCGATCCATACCGACAGCACGCGTGCAAACATGAGTGCCGCACCTTGCGCCCGCAAAGTACCGCGCGGCCCCGCTGTGCCGATACCGGCGGCCTCGAGCATCCAGCGTTGCGAGCGCACCGCCATGGCATTGAGCGCGAAAGCGAGCCCGGGATTTCGCCGCGTCGACCGCATGATGGAACGGACAGCATCCCTGTGGGGTGCGAGTGCGTCCAGGCGGCGCATCAGGACTTCGAACAGGCGTTCGCGCGCGGGCTCTTCAGCCATGTCGCCGTCGCCGCCGGAAAGGACCACACGGTCGATCTCCTTGATATGGGCCCCCAAGATCGCGAGCGTCGATCCGAATTCGGCACGGAGTTGCGAAAGCTTGATGCCGGCTTTGCCGGCGACTTCGGCCAATCCGACTTGTTCGAACGAATGATCGGCGAGCAGCGACATGAGCGCATCGATCGCCTTATCGCGATCGGAGCCTCCGCGCGATGGGGCCGCGGCCGGACTTCTGCGGGGACGCTTGGACTTACGGGCCATGACGACCTCCCATGGCAATACTCGCCTGCCATTCAATGTAGGCCCGCAATGACGACGGTTCTAGGGCGGAGTCTAGCCGGCCAGATCACGCGACCGGCGCGTGGCCTCGGCTATGGCTTTCGTCATCAGTTCCTCGAGGCCGCCGGGTCCCAGAAGCACATCGAGGGCAGCAGCGGTCGTACCGCCTGGCGAGGTTACATTTTCCCGCAACGCTGCGGCGCCGAGCTGTGATCGATGCAACAGTTCCCCCGATCCCGCGACGGTGTCGTGCGCGAGCCGGGTTGCCAGGGCGGGCGGCAACCCCGCTGCAATGCCGGCGCTGGCCATTGCTTCCGCCAGAAGAAATACATAGGCGGGTCCCGACCCCGAAAGGGCCGTAACGGCGTCCATCAGCGTTTCATCGCTGGCCCATTCCACCTTGCCGATCGCTGAAAGCAGGTTGGAGGCGAGCTTGCGCTGGCGTGCGTTCACCATCGGGTTTGCGCAGGCGACCGTAATGCTGCGTCCGATGGCGGCCGGTGTATTCGGCATTGCGCGTACGATCGCCGTTCCCGCCGGGAGTGCGCCCTGCAGAAAGGCGATGGTCTTGCCCGCCATGATTGACAGCGTCAGGGTCGTTTTGCCGACGAAGGGCCCGAGGTTCGGCATGGCTTCCGGCGCGTTCTGTGGCTTGACCGCGACCACGACTGCGCTTGCCTCGGAAATTTTCTTGCGAGGATTGATGGTGACGCCGCGCCGCGCCAGCGCCTTGATGGCCTTCGTGGGATGTGGCTCGATCACGACGAGCTTGCGTGGGTCAAGCCCGCGCGCGAGCCAACCCTCGAGCATGGCCGACCCCATCTTCCCGGCGCCAAGTAGGACCAGACGGCCGGAAAGTCCACGCAGCGGCTTGTCGGCAGGTTTTGCCCGCTTCATGGCGACGATTATATCGCCATTTGCGCCGCTACGCCTCCCCAGATGTTTCGAACATCGTGGCGTCTAGCGCTTCGCGGGCCGTCTTTCCGGCCCAAACCACGAATTGGAAGGCTGTGAAATAGCGTTCGCAAGACTTCGAGCGCCGTGCCAAGCAGCGCCTCGCACTGCTTGCCTGACGCTTCGGTGCCGCCCGCGAGCACGAGGGCGTGACGAAACATCACGATGCCCTCGGTCACCCAATGATCAAAGTGGCCGACCCAAAGGCGCTCGTTGATCAAGGTGATCAGCGCCTGCACTTCCGCGCATCGCCTTTCTGGCACCTTCAGGTCAAAGGCACATGCAAGGTGCAGGGCTTCGATATCGCCCATCCATGTGTAAGAGAGCTGGTAGTCGGTCCAGCGCCCGGTAACCAGGATTGTGATTTCGTCGTCGCTGGCGCGTTCAAATGACCAGTCATTGCCGGTCGCGAGCCGCTCCACCACGTCGAGAGGATTGATGCGCGACTCTTCCGCGTAGCTTGTCAGGGACATGACGTCTCCGCTTTGCCAATTGGAGCGTGAGGAAACGCACGCCACAAACACGCACGACACAGGAATGACCCGAGATGGGTCCGGACCGTCTTTTGACGCAGGGGTTACGGGATGCCTTGACGGCGAGAGCGAATCACCTAGCGATTTGACTATATCGCGCCTGATTCCGCCCGCCAAAGGCATCGTCAAGTGCCAATCAGCCGTGATTTGCCCGTCATAGGCAACGGCACCGATTCGACTCTCCACAAGCAATGCTGTGTCAACGTGACTCAGTAGTGGATAAGTCGGCCGCGTGGTGAGCTCAGTCGAACAGACTCGACACGGACTCCTCGGTTGCTGTGCGACCGATCGCTTCGCCGATGAGTGATGCGATTTCTAATATCCGGATATTGCCGGCGGCGAGAATTTCCTTGGTTGGTTGAATTGAGTTCGTGATCACAAGTTCCTTGAGGCGTGATCCCGAGATGCGCTTCACGGCTCCGCCCGAAAGCACGCCGTGGCTGATATAGGCGTAGACCGCCTTGGCTTTGTTTTCGAGCAGCGCGTCGGCGGCGTTGACCAGCGTGCCGCCGGAGTTGACGATGTCGTCGACGAGCACGCAGGTATACCCCGCGACGTCACCGATCACGTTCATCACTTCGGACTCTCCGGCGCGCTCGCGCCGCTTGTCGATGATGGCAAGTGGCGCATTGATGCGCTTCGCCAGGCCGCGCGCGCGCACCACGCCACCGACGTCCGGCGACACCACCATCACATTGTCGAGCTTGAAGCGTTCGCGAATGTCGCGGACCATCACTGGCGATGCATAGAGGTTGTCGGTCGGGATGTCGAAGAAGCCCTGGATCTGACCAGCGTGCAGGTCGAGCGTCATCACGCGATCCGCGCCGGCGCGGGTAATCAGGTTGGCGACCAGCTTTGCCGAGATCGGCGTGCGCGGACCGGGTTTGCGGTCCTGCCGCGCATATCCGAAGTAGGGGACCACTGCAGTGATGCGGCGCGCGGAGGAACGCCGCAGCGCATCGATGATGATCAGCAACTCCATAAGGTGGTCGTTGGCCGGGAAGGAGGTCGACTGGATCACGAAAACGTCGGCGCCACGGACGTTTTCCTGGATCTCGACGAAAATCTCCATGTCGGCGAAGCGTCGGACCACGGCTTTTGTGAGCGGGAGCTTGAGATAGTCCGAAATCCCCTTCGCCAGCGCAGGATTGGAATTGCCGGCGACGAGCTTGATCGCTCCGTTCTTGCCCGACATCCCGAAATCCTCGCCCTCACTCCGGCCACAAGCGGCGTGGTCATAACAAGGCGGGCAGGGCGCGGCAATACGGCTGGAAATCGTTGTCCCGGCTTTTGGCCGAAAGGATGAATCGCCGCTTAGCGGCGGGACGCCGCGAGCGTCAAGGTCTCGCGAGACGACACAAGCGCGGCGGGACGCCGCCGCGGAAGCGGCACGGGCCCCGTCTCATCCTCGCCGGACGATTTTGTGCTCGCCGTCGATATGGGGTCGGCCTGCGGGCGGAAAATACGGAAAATGCCTGCGGCTTCGGGGGAAGAATTGCTCGTGCCTACGAGGGCAACTTGTGGCTCCGGCGGCGGCGCGGTTCCCGGCGCGACCTCCGGCGACGTCAGGAACGCAGCAAGCTGCTCCATGCTCGTTTGAGCGATCCGGTGCAGCATGGCGTCGTCGGCTGCAGCCCAAGCGTCTTTGAGCCGGACCTTGGCGGTTTCCTCGCCGCTGATGCGCAAGGTGCGATGCTCGTCCTGGTCAAAAACGTCCCACACCCAAGAGACCGTGGTCTGATGTTTCGTCACTGTCGCAGCGAGATAGCCGCGCACGCGGTAAGCCGACGGTTGTTCGCGCGAAATCACCGCAAGACGACGCGACTGAGCTTCGTTGTTGAGATTTTTTACCAGCCGCTGGAATTGACTCGGTGGCAGGCCATCGAGGGAGTTGAATGCAACGGTGGCGCCGCGCGGCTGCTGTACGGACACTCCCTGGCTATCGGGATTGCACGCGGCCAGCGCGAGCACGACAGTGAGCAAGCCGGCGACACGCCAAACGCGCCGCGTGGCGCGAACGCGGTGACACCAACTCCGCTCCATAGACACCCCTGCGGCCGTGCTTTTTTCTCTTTAAACCCGTCCGGCCGGGATAAACCGTAACGGTAACCGCATCCCGGAGTCCATACTCATCGCCTCATGGCGTGAGAACTAGCCGCTCAGGGCGATCGCATTGATATGGCGCCCATAGTCAGGCTCGCCACGATGCGTGCTACGGCGGTAGCTGTAAAAGCGGTCGGGCTCTTCATATGTGCACAAAGCAAGATCCTCGAATTGCATGAGCCCGGCTTGCTCAACGCGCCGCGCGATATAGGCGCAGAGGTCGAACATCGCATGTCCCGTACGCCGTGAAGGCTTGAAGTAGCGTGAGCTTGTGGGATCAGCAGCAAGAAAGCGCTCGGCGAATTCGGGGCCCACCTCATAATTCGACTGGCGGATGGTTGGCCCAAGCGCTGCGGTGATCCGATTTCGCTTGGCGCCAAGCTTTTCCATCGCAGCAACGGTCGCTTCAATGACTCCTGAAAACGCGCCACGCCATCCGGCGTGCGCTGCACCGATCACACCCGCTTCGCCGTCGGCAAACAGCAGAGGTCCGCAGTCCGCAGTCGACACGCCGATCGCCAGGCGCGGCACCTGTGTGACGATAGCGTCAGCGCGTGGACGGCGATCGCGCGTCCACGGCTCCCTTGCGACGACGACGTCCGGCGAATGGATCTGAAAAGGTGTCAGGAAGCGGTCCGCATTCACGCCCAGCGCCGCCGCCATGCGTGCGCGATTCTCGTCGACTTTCTCGGAAGCGTCTCGGGAGCCAACCCCGCCATTGAGGGACGAGTACACGCCCTGCGATACGCCGCCGGACCGCGTGAAGAAGGCGTGTCGAATGCCCGTGAGGGTAGAGAGCGAAGAAGCCTGCAGCATCGATCACCGTGGCGTGGTCAACCGGCCACGCGTCGTCAATAGATAGGACGTGCAAGGTCGCGCGGCTAGTTCGTTGAGGCCTCAAACCCGGGTGGTGCAGCGATCGAAGGGTGTACGAAAGCTGCAACCTTGAACAATTCCCCCATGGCGGTGCGGTCGCGGCCGATCAAACGCGCCAGTGCCTGGTCGATATCATCGGCGCGTGCGGCCTTCGCCTTGAGTGAAGCTGCGCGCTGCTCGATCCCGAGACGACGCAAGAACTGCGATTGCTCGACTGGCCCGAAGCCTTTGGCGCCCATGGCCTCGATGGCACGCGCCAAGGCCTGAAAGTCGACGTGGGCAGTCAGGTCAAGCGCGCCGGGCGCCGTCAGCGGATCCGCGTAAGCATGCTGGCCGACGGCCTGGAACGTCTCACCGATGCCGGATTCCATGTGACCATAGTCGATCACCAAGGCAACGCCGCGATCATCCGTGACACGCCGGCCGACCTCCATCGCCTCGGTGTCGCCACGCCATTCGAAGATTGCGCCCGCCCGCACTGCATTGAAATGTGCCGGCAGCAGGGTCTGGAAAAACGGAAGCGGTTCGGAAGCGATCGTGAAAGCAAGCTCATCGTTCGCGTCGACCTGAATGCGGCGCTCGTGCCAACCGCGGTCGGTCTTGATGGCCTGATTGACCGGCAGTGCGTCGAAGAACTCATTGGCAAAGATAATTGCAGGTCCTGCAGGCACATCGGCGAGTTTGGTGTGCCAGAAAACCGTCACGCCCGCGCCCTCCAGCGTTTTTTCCTGCTGTGCCTGCAGTACCGGGCTGATTTCGACCAAATGCGCGACGATTGCGGAATGGAATTCAGGCACAATCTGTATCGCGCGCAGCGCGTCATTCATCAGCGTACCGCGCCCGGGACCGAGCTCGATCAGCCGCACGTTCTCGGGTGCGCCCATCTGCGTCCACACGGTCGCCGCCCACAAACCGATAAGTTCGCCGAACATCTGGCTGACTTCCGGCGCTGTCGTGAAGTCTCCGCGCGGTCCGAGGGGATCGCGCGTGGTATAGTAGCCGTGCTCGCGGTCGAGCAGGCAGAGCGCCATGTATTCCGCGACCGGCATCGGGCCCGCCGTCGCAATGCGACGGCGGATTTCGATCTCAAGCGGCGAGCGCCCCGCCACTAGCGGCTCCGCAACGGGGGATGCTTCATCGCATAGACGATGAAGCCGGCGCCGGCGAGGAACAGCGGCACTGACAGCAACTGCCCCATCGTTGCTCCGCCCCACAGGAAACCGAGCTGCGCGTCGGGCTCGCGGAAAAATTCGCAGAGCGTCCGCGCGATCGCATAGCAGACCGCAAAGCTTCCGATGATCAATCCGGGCCGTTTCAACGCGCCGGCGCGCATCAGTAGCGCCAGCACCGCGAGCAGCACAAGCCCTTCAAGTGTTGCCTCGTAGAGCTGGCTCGGATGCCGCGGCACCGGCCCGCCGCTCGGAAATACCATCGCCCAGGGAACGTCCGTCGGTCGTCCCCACAATTCGCCATTGATGAAATTGGCGATGCGGCCGAGAAACAATCCGATCGGGCCGACGGCACACGTGATGTCGCCCAGCGACAGGACAGGAATGCCGCGCGTGTAGCCAAACGCCAGCACCGCAATCACGCAGCCGGTGAAGCCGCCGTGGAATGACATACCGCCGTTCCACAACTGAAAAATTTCCAGCGGGTGCGCAGCGAAATGCGGAAGGTTGTAGAAGAGAACGTAGCCGACGCGGCCGCCGAGAATGATGCCGAGCGTCACCCACAGGACGAAATCGTCAAAATCGTTCGCCGTCAGCGGTGCTTTGCCGCCCCACAATTTGCCGGAGCGGATGAGGATGCGGGCGTAACCCCAGCCGAGCAGAATGCCCACGATGTAGGCGAGGGCGTACCAGCGGACAGCGAACGGGCCGAGATGCACCAGCACGGGGTCGAACGCCGGGTACGGAATGACGAGCAAAGGCATGCGATGTCCGATTCGCGAAGCGAAACGCCCCTGATGTGGTAGCATGCCGGGTCTTGCGGCGGCATGACCGGATCGCCATTCTGATAGTCAGCCCTGCGCCGGAGACGAGGCATGACCCAGACCAACAACCGCTTTTTCGACGAGATGGCGCGTCTGATGAATGACGCCGCAGGCGTCGCGCAAGGGGTGCGGCGGGAGTTCGACACCTTGTTCCGCAACCAGGCAGAACGCATCCTGCGCGATCTCGACGTCGTGCAGCGCGAAGAGTTCGAGGCGGTCAAGGAGATGGCCCGGCTGGCGCGCGAGGAAAACGAGGCATTGAAGAGTTGCATTGCCGTTCTGGAAGCAAAAGCCGACAAGCCCGGTAAAAAGTCCAAGGATTCCGCGGCGGACTAGCCCACAGGCGGGACCAGGTCCATGGTTTCTTGCCCTTTGCGGCCGTCATGGCTATAACCCGCCCCGTTCGCGGCCCCCGGCACCCCTGGAGGCTTGCCGCGTTCGCAGGCGGCGGAAAAAGCCGCCTTTTCCATTGATTTAGATGAGGGATTCAAGATGGCGACCGTCCAGGAAATGAAAGCGACGGCGCGTCCGAAAGGCGGCAAGGGGGCCGCCCGGTCAGCGCGTCGCACCGGCAAAGTGCCGGGAGTGATTTACGGAGAGAACAAGCCCCCGATCATGGTGCTTATCGAACACGATGAGCTCCGTAAGCGTATCTATGCCGGGCGCTTTCTCACCACGCTCTACAATCTCGACGTGGACGGCACCACGCACCGGGTGATCCCGCGCGACTTCCAGCTCGACGCGATCAAAGATCTGCCGATGCATGTCGACTTCCTGCGCGTGTCGGAAGGTGCCACCATTCGCGTGCACATTCCGGTACATGTGCTCAATGCCGATCAGGCGCCGGGCGTGAAGCGCGGCGGCGCGGTGAACATCGTCACTCACACCGTCGAGGTGGTGTGCCCGGCCGACGCGATTCCGGAATCGATCGACGTCGATATTTCGAGCCTCGACATCAACCACTCGAAGCATCTCACCGACGTCACGCTGCCGTCGAACATTCGCGTGATTGGCAAGGCCGATATGACTCTCGTCACTGTCGTGCCGCCGTCAGGCTACGCGGAAGAAATGAAGGCCGCTGCCGAAGCAGCAGCTGCGGCTGCAGCCGCCGCCGCTGCTGCTGCTGCTGCAGGCACTGCGCCGGCTGCGGAAGGTGCCGCTCCCGGTGCGGCTCCAGGCGCTGCACCCGGCGCTGCTCCGGCCGCGGGTGCTGCACCCGCCGCCGCGGCGCCGGCGAAGCCCGAGAAGAAGTGAGGCGGCGCACAAGCCGCCTTGTCGGCGTAACGCACATTGCGATAGGGCGGCCTTACGGCCGTTGAAGCCATGCTGCTTTTCGTCGGCCTCGGCAATCCCGGCCCCAAGCACGCGGCCAACCGCCACAACATCGGGTTTATGGCGGTGCAGGCGATCGCGCGCCGTCACAACCTTTCACCGTGGCGGCGCCGCTTTCAGGGAGTGGCCGTGGAAGGAAATATTGCTAATGAACGCATCCTTCTGCTTCTGCCCGGCACTTATATGAACGAGTTCGGGCGTGCAGTGGCGGAAGCCGTGAATTTCTACAAGCTTGAGCTGGGCACGGTCGCGGTCTTTCACGACGAGGTTGATCTGCGGCCGGCAAAAGTGAGGGTGAAAATTGGTGGCAGTGACGCTGGCCACAACGGACTGCGATCGATCACCGCGCATCTCGGCAACGACTACAAGCGCGTGCGGATCGGGATCGGCAAGCCGGACGTCAAAGAGCTCGTGCCCGGTCACGTACTGGGCGATTTCGCCAAAACCGAATGGGCCTGGGTGGAGGCGCTTTGCGACGTGATCGCTGACAATGCACCCCTTCTCATCGAGGGCAAAGACTCAACGTTCCAGAACAGAATTCATCTCGCCATGGAAGCCAAGGGCTTCGATGACGACGATGACGACGAGCCGCCCGGCTCCAAGTGATAATGTAAAGAAAACGGCCAAATCATGGGATTTAAATGCGGCATCGTCGGCCTGCCGAATGTCGGCAAGTCGACTTTGTTCAATGCGCTCACGCAGACCGCTGCGGCGCAGGCGGCGAACTATCCGTTCTGCACCATCGAGCCAAACGTGGGTGAAATCGCCGTTCCTGATCCACGGCTCGAGAAGCTCGCGACGCTCGCCAAGTCGGCCGAGATCATTCCGACTCGCATCTCGTTTGTGGACATTGCGGGACTAGTCCGTGGGGCCTCGAAAGGGGAAGGGCTTGGCAATCAGTTCCTTGCCAATATCCGAGAGGTTGACGCAATCATTCATGTCGTCCGCTGCTTCGAAGACACCGACGTCACGCATGTCGAGGGCAAGATCGACCCGATTGCCGACATCGATACCATTGAGACCGAACTGATGCTTGCGGACCTCGAGTCGCTCGAGAAGCGCGTCGACGCCCTGGAGAAAAAAGCAAAGGGCAATGACAAGGAGGCGAAGGAGACGCTCGGCCTCGTCAATCGCGCGTTGGCGCTGCTGCGCGAGGGTAAGCCGGCGCGCCTGTTGGAACGCAAACCGGAGGAAGAGACGCTGTTTCATTCACTAGGTCTGCTGACCTCGGCCCCCGTGCTCTATGCCTGCAACGTTGAGGAGGCCTCTGCCGCCACCGGCAACACGTTCTCGCGCAAGATCGAAGCGCGCGCAAAAGAAGAAGGGGCTATGGCGGTGGTGATCTCGGCCAAGATCGAATCCGAAATCGCCATGCTGCCCCCGGATGAGCGCGCGGACTATCTTGCCGCGGTCGGCCTGCAGGAGACTGGCCTCGACCGTCTGGTGCGGACCGGCTATGCGCTCTTGCACTTAGTCACGTATTTCACCGCCGGTCCCAAAGAGACGCGCGCCTGGACCATCACAGTGGGAACCAAAGCGCCGCAGGCGGCCGGCGTGATCCACACCGATTTCGAAAAGGGCTTCATCCGTGCCGAGACGATCAGTTACGGCGACTACATCGCGAACAATGGCGAGACCGGCGCCAAGGAAGCCGGAAAGATGCGGCTCGAGGGCAAGGACTACGTTGTCGCCGACGGCGATGTGATGCATTTCAGGTTTGCAACCTGACCTCGCCGGTTGCCGCACCCGGATGGCTGCCATGCGGGACAAGCCCGGCTATGCCGGGTTAAAACGCGCCGGATGTCGAAACGTCATTGGGAAGATTTCAAGCCGGGCACGGTTGCCATCTACGGTCCGCGCCTCGTGACGCGCGAGGAGATCGTCGCCTTCGCCGCCGAATTCGACCCGCAGCCGATGCATCTCGACGAGACGGCGGCCGGCGCCACGCTGCTCGGAGGCCTTGCCGCGTCGGGCTGGCATTCGTGCTGCATCCTGATGCGCATGATCGCCGACGGCTTCATCAACGACTCGAATTCCATGGGCGCACCAGGCGTCGATGAGGTGCGCTGGCTGAAGCCACTGCGGCCGGGCACCAATGTGCGTGTGCGGACGACGGTGCTGGAAACGCGCGCATCAGGCAGCCGGCCTGAGATCGGCTTCGCCAAATGCCTGTTCGAGCTGCTCGATGAACAGGACACCGTACTGACCACGATGACGAGTCCGTTGATGATCAGGCGCTGCGAAGCGGGAGCGCGCCCGTGAAGCATTTCGAGGACATCGCCGTGGGCGAGCGCACCGCGGTGGGCCGTCACACCTTCACGGCCGACGATATCAAGGCGTTTGCGACGCGCTTCGATCCGCAACCATTCCACGTCGATGATGCGGCCGCCAAACGCTCGCATTTCGGCCGGCTGGTTGCGTCTGGTTGGCACAGTGCAGTCGTCTGGATGCGCTTGATGGTGGCCGAGCGCCGCCGTCAGGCTGACGCGGCGCGCAGCCGTGGAGAGCCGGTCGCAGCCATGGGGCCGGCGCTCGGCCTGCGCGATTTGAAATGGCTGAGACCCGTATACGTGAACGACACCATCGCATACGAGAGCGAGGTGATCGAAACGCGTGCGTCCGAAAGCCGTCCGAATCTCGGCTTGGTCACGGTTCGCTCGACCGGTGTCAACCAGCGGGGTGAACCCGTGCTATCCTTTATCAGCACCACCTTTGTCGAACGCCGACCGGTGAACCCGTGACAGCTGCCGTCCCGACCGCCAGCCCCAAACAGGACGAACGTCGCGCGCTCGGCGTCGCCTGCGGCGCGCATGCCGTTCATGACGGTTATACCGACCTCGTCTATGTGATGCTGCCGATCTGGCAAGCGGAATTCGGTCTCGGCTTTGCCGCGCTGGGACTGATGCGGACCGTCTTTTCAGGGACGCTCGCCGGCTTCCAGATTCCGGCGGGATTGGTTGCCGAGCGTTTTGGTACCGCAGCGGTTCTTGCGCTTGGCACGGCGATGGCCGGTCTTGGCTATATCTTCGCCGGGCTGAGTGGCGGCGTCGTCACTTTGGTCATTGCGCTTTTCATCGGGGGCCTTGGGGCGAGCACGCAGCATCCTTTGGCGTCATCGCTGATTGCCCACGCATTTTCCGGGACGCGTTCGCTAAAGGCGCTCGGAACCTACAATTTTGCCGGCGACATCGGAAAAATGACAGTGCCGGCGGCGGCGGCGTTGCTGATCATCGTGCTGCCTTGGCGCGATGCCGTCATGCTGCTCGGCGCCTTGGGCGCTATCGCCGCGGTGGCGATCTTCCTTGTTATCCCGCGTTTCGGCGACGAGATCGCCCAGAGCCACAAAAAGGACGAGAGCGTCCGTGCGACAGGTGCTGCGGCGGCTTATGCCTTTCCGCTTCTTTTGTCGGTCGGGGTCATCGACAGCGCCACGCGCATGGCCTTTCTCACGTTCCTCCCCTTCGTGCTCACGGCCAAAGGCGCAAGCCTGCAGACCGTCGGTCTTGCTCTGACGTTGGTCTTTGCTGGCGGCGCGGTGGGCAAACTGGTGTGCGCATTCATCGGCGCCCGTATCGGTGCGGTCGCGACTGTCTGGCTGACGGAAGCCGTGACGGCCTTCGGAATTGTCGCCTTGCTGCCGCTACCGCTCGAGGCGGCAATGATCTTGCTCCCGGTTGTCGGAATTGCGCTTAACGGCACGTCATCGGTGCTGTACGGCTCGGTTCCCGCTCTGGTCGAACCTCAGCGGCGCCAGCGCGCGTTCAGTATCTTTTACACGGGGACGATCGGTGCCGGTGCGATTTCGCCTGCGATCTACGGCGTGCTCGGCGATGCGGTCGGCATTCCGACCGCTCTCACGGTCGTTGCGGCAATCGTGCTGGTAACGCTTCCGATCACACTGATTCTGCGGCCCGCACTGCCCAAGTGATGTAGCGCGGAACCGTTCCGCGCGAATGACATTGTGCTGGTATGCGCAAGAAGAAGTTCGACACGGTCGCACGCATGACGCCCGAACAGGCCAGCGTGCTTCGCAAATTGGCCTTTGATGCCTACGAGCCGGAAGCTTTCAGCTCTGAATTGACCAGGACAGAAGCGGAACAGCGTATCAGCGTGCTTCAGGCGAAAATGAAATTGATGAGCGAACCGCCGCACACACAGTGAAGAAAATCGTGATGTGCGGGCATGCACAATGGGGAACCCCTCTCGCTCGCCTCGCGTTTGCAGGGCTTGGACGGGACTCAAGAGGAGGAACTCATGACGTATTTTCGCCATGCCGCGGTCGTGGCGGCGGTTGTCGCCGGTGCGACGACAGCGAGCGCGCAAACCACGATTATCACCCGCGAGCCCATTATCACCCGCGAGCCCGTTGAATTGCGGACCGTGGTCACTACCGAGCCTCTGCAACTCACGCCGGTTCAGCGGCGCACGATCTATCGCACGATCGTACGCGAGCGTGTCGTGCCGGCTGAGCCGACGGTTGAATATCGCATCGGTGCGCGCGTGCCCGACAGCGTACGGCTCTATTCGGTTCCGAGAGAGGTGACGGTCGACGTGCCGGAGATCCGATCGTACAAATATATGGTGGTAAACAATCGCGTCGTATTGGTGGATCCGGCGACAAGCCAGGTGGTCGAAGAAGTGGTGGATTAACAAAGGTCCCACCGGCCGAGAATGGGCCCGGCGTGCCAATTGCGCGCCGGGCCTTCGCTTTTTGGTACCGCGTATTTACCTTGAGCCTGCCGGGCTGATATGCGCCAGCCCGTAAGTGCTGGATTTTCGACGCTCCACGGGCCATATTAGTGCCCGAGGAGCGATTGATTATGTCGATGATCAACTACCGTGCCCCGTCCGAACTGTTTCCGAGCCGCAGCCGGAAGTCGCGCCGTCCGATCGGCTATAAGCGCTTTCCCACTGCCGCGGAGGCGATCCGCTTCGCGATCGAGGAGTTGCCGCCTGAGCTGCTGCTCGGTGCGTATCTCGAGGTTGAAGAGAAGCGTTTCGACGGCAACGGCATCCGCGCGCTTTATGACAGCGCTGACTATCCGCTGCCGCGCAAGATTGCGAAAACCAAAGTCGCTGCCGCCAGCTAACTGACTTCCTGTCGCCTCTGACCACCGTCCGCTTGCGCGGGGCGGCGTTGGACATTTTGTGCCCGTCCGATCGGGACTTCGGTCGGCTGACCACGTGCAACCGCAACGGCCTTTCGGTCGTTATCTGGCAGCAGCCAATGGAGGTTTCCCATGAAAAATTCACAACGTTTTTTAATGACAGCCAGCCTTGCCGCCGTTGTAACACTGTCGTCCTTGGGCGGTGCGGCCTTCGCCCAGAATAACTCAATCAATCCGGGACTGAATCCGGGTACGGGCCAGATCAATTCCGGCACCGAGCCGCACCCGCCCTCGCAATCGGCCGAAGTCAGTAAAATCCCGACGCCGGAAGAGGCGCGCGCTGCGTTGATGCAGCCGATCTCGCGGCAGCCGTCCGCAGGTGACGGTGCTGCGGGAACGACAGGCAGCGGAGGTCAGCAGCCGCCGATGCAGAACGCGTCCGGCGCATCGAACGAGCCGCCGCCATCAGGGCCAATCGGTTCATTCGGGCAGACCATTCCGGCGAAATTCTCCAAGCGCAACGACATCCTCGACAACGTGCCGATCATGGCATTGCCGTTGCGGCTGACTGACGAGCAACGCAAGCAGATTTACGATGCGGTGATGACGGATAAATCGCAGCCGGTCGCCGGCGCCGACGCGCTCAAACCCGCAAGCGAACTGTCACCAGATCAGGCACTCAACGGCATGCGGCCTTTGCCGGAAAGCGTGCGCGGAATTGAGAATGTCTCGCGCCTTTATTACATCAAGGCGAAAGACAGGGTGCTGCTGATTGAGCCCAACGTGCGCACCGTTGTTGCTCAGATCACGGCATCTTAAGGACGAAGAGCTATCGCCGGAGCGTCCGGCGATGGCAATTCATCGCGAGCTATTCGGCAGGCCTGCTGTAATTGTTGGGCGCGCTCTTCCATTGGGCGAGGCTGTCGCCGATGACCTTCATAGCTGTCATCGCCGCGTGGCTGAGGCTGGCATAGCCGGCAATTTCCCGGCCGACGCGTTCGCCCTCGCTGCGAAGCATTTCGCGCACACCCTGCAGCTCGAGAATGACGCGATCGATTTCCTCCATCGATGCACCGGAAACGCGCCGGATCAGCACGTTGAGGTTGTCGAGAACGGGCTCCGACGCCGGCTGCTCCGCGTCGTTCCGCTGACGGCGCAGATAGGCGACGTCGCGCCGGACAAATTCGCGGATCTCACCCTCGAAGGCGGTCACCGCTGCCTGCTCGGACTCGGTCCGTTCCGAAGGCTTGCGGGTCGGCGCATAGGCCTCCGGACCGGTCTTTTCGGGAATTGTCCTGTCCGCACCAGGCCGCTCAGGTCTGATAGCCGTCATGTCCCCTCCTACAGAAGCGCAAGATGTTGCGCGGATGCTCCACAGTAGAGCCGATTGCCGCACGCGACTGCGGCGGCTGTGGGGCAAAAGCGAGAGTGGTGACACATTCCGGCCAAACGTGGCCGCGTGCAAAGTTATGCACGGCTTTTACAAAACCGGGATCCTGGTATTCAGTAACCAGCCTACCAGTTCAATTTGAAGCCGGCGGTGACACTTTTGCTGCTGGTGGTCTGTCCGACATCGGTCACCGCGGTGGTCACATGCAGCGGGCCGTAAAGCTTCTGATCGGCGATGAAAGTGTTGTGCGTTACCGGATCGTTGCTGGCGGTGGCAAAGCCGGCGCCCAGAGTTGTCCCGGTCGGCAGGATATTGAACTTGACCGCTTTCTCGTTGCCGAAGACCTGCTGCGCGGCCGGCGTGCCGCCGGGCGGGGGTAGTGCCATGAGCGGCAGATCACCGGGGCCGGACGACGGCTGGCCGAGCATTTCCGTGACCGAGTAAGTCCCTTGCACCGTCACGGCGAAACGGCTCCCGAACGGGATCGAATGCTTGAGCGTCGTGCCGACCTTGCCTTGCTCGTTTGCCGGATCAACGCGTGCGTCCAGGCTGGCGAGATTTGGCACGCCGACTGATGCCCAGGCTGCACCGGCGGGCAGGCCGTTGTTGCGCTCCGTGGGTAAAGGCAGCGGATATGCGGCCGGTCTCGACGGCGCGAGATCGGCGCCCACAGAATTCGACCATTCGGTCTGCAGGGGCTGCTTTACCACGACTGTGGTCGAGCCATCCACTTTCTGCGTGCGTGTGATGTCGTATGCGCTGTTTCTATAGCCGGGAATGCGCAACGGCTTTTTCGGCGGTGTGGCGAGGACGCCGGGATCGAAGACGAGAGCGTTTGCGAGCAGCGCGCTCTCTTCCGGCGTGAGGGGCGCGACGTCTATCGATTCCTGCGCCGATGCCGGGGTCGCGACGAACGCAAGCGCGCCGACCATCCACAATGCGCGATGAACGCCTGCTCGCATTTTCCGAACTCTCCCCCGAGAGGACTCTTCCGGCCGTCTGGTTGACTGCGCGATGTTCGGCGCAAACCGGTTAAGCATTGGTTGCCTTATGCCAGGGAACTTTGGCGAAGCTGTGAAGCAATTCGGATTATTTCCGGTCAGCTGCAACGGGCGGCGATCGCCTCATTGATGTGTTCCACGTCGGCATCGAAGCGGCCAAGTTCGCGCTCCCGATCCGACCCGCTTTTGCACAATGCGGTGACGGCGCGCGCCTTGACGACCTCGAGAAAGTAGAGCCGTGTCGCGGTGCATATCTCCTTGCCCTCTTTGGTATCGAGCCCTTTGACGCGCGCCTGCATTGCCGCGACACTTGTGCTGGCCGCGGCGAGGTTGCGATCGCAGCCAGGCAGCTGAAGAGGCGCCGGGCTTGCGGGCGGGGAGGCCAGCAAGGCCAATGCGAAAGCAGCCGGCACGATCAGACCGATGAAAGCAAAAAAAGCGAATAAAAAACGTTTGAGCATGTGACGACCCTCCGGCGTTACCACCTATTGGTCGCGCCGGCCGCGAAAAAGGTTCATGCCCTCGAAGCGGCATGAAACCGGAACCCGGCCCGCGGTATTGTCTAAGTATCGGGGAGGTGCTGTTTGGGAGCAGGCCCATGCCCGCGCTATTGCCGATTATATTCACTGCGTCGCAGATCGTCCTGGTGGCCGATGCAGTGCCAAAGTTCAATGTCGAGCAAACCTGCCGGCGTGCCGGTGAAGTGTCAATGTCGCTCGGCCGGTCCGCCGGCGACTGCAAGCGTGATGAAGACGATGCGCACAGCAAGCTGCAGCAGGACTGGAACTCAATACAGTCCGGCGCAACGCACCAGCTGCGTGCGATTTTCTTCGCTCGGCAGCTCGCCCAGCTACGTCGAATTGCTGACGTGTCTCGAGATGGCGAAGCAGGCGAAGGAACTGCCCGAAGCGTCCAAGATGGGCACGTCCGGGCAGCGATAGCGATCAGGACTTCTTGCCGGGCGGTGTGCTGAAGGAGCTGCCGGACGAACCCTGCATCTGCGCCAGCTTGTAGGCGGAGAGCTGCTTCGGCTTGTCCTTGTCCGCCTTCGGCTTCTTTTTTTCCTTCGCGGCACGCATCTGACCTTTCGCCATGATGATCTCCCTGAAGTCGAACGGTGGCGAATGCTAGCGGGCGCGCCGGGCGGCGCAAGGGGAGGGACGACAGCCGTCAGGTCTTCGGCGCTGCGGAGCCCGCCGCCTTGAGCTTGTCGTCGATGCACTTGTTTACGATGTCGGCGCGCTTGTCGAGATCCTGGTGAGGGTTGGCCTTTTCGGTCCGCATCCAGCATTCGCGGGCAGCGCGCGTGCGCGTCATGGGCTCGGGATCGTCGGCAGCGGCCGCTGGTCTTGCGGTTTGCGCCGGCGGCGTGTCGGGTTTGGCGGCGGCGGGCTCTGGCCTGGCCGAAGCGGCTTGTGCCTTCGGCGCATCGGCCGCCGACGGGCCGGTGCCGTCGGTTTCGCAGGCCGCGAGCGCAAGCGCGACACCCAATATCGCGAGGCTTGCGGCAGTATGAATTTTTCGGGTTAAAACTGAACCGTTCATACAAGCATTCCAGACGAGACTTGGGCGGACCGAGGCCGGACGGCGATTATTTGCACGAATTGCACCTATCTACGCAACGGCTAGGGAACACGCTTTCACAATTGCGTGCGTGGCTGCGAACCGCCTCCAGCGAGGAACGTTGGTCCGCAAAACGATACCGTGGAACAACATCTTGGAGGCAAAATGCGTATTTTCTGCGCGGCGGCGGCGGCCGTGACACTTGTGTGCGGCGCTGCGTGGGCGGAGGGACCGGTGCAAACGCCGGCGAATGGCGATGCGGCCGTCGGTGTCGGCGTCATATGCAACACGCCGGAAGAGGCCAGGCAATTCGTCGATCTGCGCAGTCACGGCGCCGCGCCCGATCAGGCCATGAACGCCGTCAATGCCAATGCGATCGATGAACGCGCCTGTGGTGTCGCGGCAGTTGCATATATCCACGACGGGACTGTCGATACTTCTAAGTTGGATGACAATCTTGTACAGATCGTCCGCATCACCATCGTGGCCGGCTTCAACGGTTCGGTTTGGCAGCGCGTGTCCGGCATGGTGCAGTACGCAGTGCTGGAAGGTGGCGGCGAGTCGATCTGACACGCGTCATTCCGGCAGAACCCGTGAACAGAAAAGCGCCAAAGCGCCGTCGAAACAAAGACTTTGATTTGACGTCGTCGCTGAGCGAGCCAAAACGTTAAGCAAACATATGGTTCGATGCTTAACCAAGGCGGCTGTTTTGATTTGCGTCGTGCGGCCGGCTGATGAGACATAGCCCAGGTTTCACCGGCTTGGGCGTCATCATGAAACGTCTTTTTGTTGCGACTGCAATTTTCGCGGCGGTCTTCGGCAGCACCTGCGCTCCGTCGGCAGCGGCCGATCTCGGACCGGTCTACGGCAAACGCCACGTCCGCACCGGCTGGTACGGCTACAATTGGCGCGACCGCTGCGCCTATGCCGGCTACTACTGCCTTTACGCTTACGACGGATACGTCTACCACTATCCGTTTGATGATCGGCCGTCCGCTTACGCGTATCACGGCCGCCGTCACCGGCACAGATTTTAGGCCGCTGCCGCCCATCTGATTCACTTTTCAAACAGCCAATTCACGGAAGACGTGCGCCATCGCCCGTATTCTTTGTCGAGGCCCCGGGCAGGCCCGTCTTCCCTTCGTCTCTCTCCCCTCCGGATGCGAGGGGATGGCGCGCCAGGGGGCGCTGCCGTAATCGGTTCAATATCCGCATCTCCTTGCGAAGATGCGGAAGCGCCTCCCGGCGCGCCACCCGGACAGTCTTATGTCCGGGCTCATTTGCGGCCGTCTTCTTCCGCTTCGCCCAATGTCGGAAGCGGAACTGCTGCGCCGGGCCGCGCTTTGCGTTTTCGCGCCTTTGGCTTGCCGCTCCTTCCCCACGTTCGCCGGCCCCTTGTGAGTAGCCATTGAGCGTCAGGCGCTTGCGGCAGGCTGCCGGCGGTACTCTGCGTCAGCCAGCTCCTGGCAGGCGGCTCCTATTGGCCACCGGGCGGAGCCCCGGCGCCGCCCGGGTGCTTGGGAGGAGCGTTCGTCTCCCGCCCGCGGGCGCCGCATCCGGCTCCATCATCAGACGCCTCTAGATGACGCCCCTCGATTGAGCCGGACGTAATGTGAATAATATCCTATAGGAATATTGTCAAGGCCTGCGTGGCCGGTGCGCGATATTTTTAATGCGCCCCGTGTCGGACGCGATGGCAGTGCCGCGGTTGCGATTTGGAACTTTTTCTCAAGCTGCTCGTTGGTCGGCGCTGGGTTGAATATTGCTGAGGAGAAGGGCAATGCGTCATTTCATTCTATTGGCAACAGGCTTGATCGTGTTCGCTGCAAGCGGCCATTCGCTCGCGGGGCCGATCTCGCCGGTCGGACTTTCACGTGGCGACGCCGGCGCGCCGGTCATCCTGGTGCAGGCCAAGAAAGACGAAAGCCTGCAGCAGAAGGCCAAGCGTGCATGGCGTAGCCTCGTCGGCTACAAATTCGACGTGAACTGTCCGATCAACAGGCACAGCACGTGCGCCGAAACTGGCAAGAGCCGTGGCGACGCACGGGCCAAATGCATCGCGCGCAATCCGGTGTGCTGGGTTTCCGACGCCAAGTAATCGGCTAGCGTGGGCGGCGGTTGCTCTTGAATCCGCCACGCATGCCAGGCTTTCCGAGCTTCGAGCGTGGGCTCTCCGCCCGCGCCGGCTTCACCTCGTGATAGAGCGCAACGCCCATCTCATCGAGCTCCGGCTTGTGCGGGCGTGATCGCAGACCCTTGGTCTGCGCCACCATCACATCGCGCGCGGTCGGGTTGTCGAGCACGGCCATTTCGGTCGCCCGCAGGCGCTTGATTTCGTCGCGCAGCCGCGCGGCCTCCTCGAAATCGAGATCTGCGGCGGCTTCGCGCATGCGCGTCTCCAGATCGGCAATGACCGCTTCGAGATTGTGCCCGATGGTCGCCGCCTCGGCGAATTCTCCCGCGCCTGCGCCGCCGGTCGAAATCAGCACGTGGTCGCGCTCATAGACGCTGTTGAGGATGTCATGGATCGAGCGCTTGATGCTTTCCGGGGTGATGCAGTTCGCCGTATTGTACTCCACTTGCTTCTCGCGCCGGCGGCTGGTTTCCTCGATCGCGCGCTGCATCGAGCCGGTAACCTGGTCGGCATAGAGAATCACCTTGCCGTCGACATTGCGCGCGGCACGCCCAATGGTCTGGATCAGTGACGTCTCGCTGCGCAGGAAGCCTTCCTTGTCGGCATCGAGAATGGCGACCAGCGCGCATTCCGGAATGTCCAAGCCCTCCCGCAGGAGGTTGATGCCGACCAAGGCGTCAAAGGCGCCAAGTCTCAGGTCGCGAATGATCTCGATGCGTTCGAGCGTGTCGATGTCCGAATGCATGTAGCGCACGCGGATGCCCTGCTCGTGCAGATATTCGGTGAGATCCTCGGCCATGCGCTTGGTCAGCACGGTGACCAGCGACCGGTAGCCTTTCTGCGCCACCTGCCGGACTTCGCCGACAAGATCGTCGACCTGCAGGCGCGCGGGCCGTATCTCGACCGGCGGATCAATCAGGCCGGTCGGGCGGATCACCTGCTCGACGAAGACACCGCCGGATTCATTGAGTTCCCATGGTCCCGGCGTTGCCGAAACCGCGACGCTCTGCGGACGCATGGCGTCCCATTCCTCGAAACGCAGCGGCCGGTTGTCCATGCAGGAGGGCAGGCGGAAACCGTATTCGGCGAGCGTCGCCTTGCGGCGGAAGTCGCCGCGGAACATCCCGCCGAGCTGCGGGACCGTGACGTGGCTTTCGTCGCAGAACACCAGCGCGTTGTCGGGCACGTACTCGAACAAGGTAGGCGGCGGCTCCCCGGGCTTGCGGCCGGTAAGATAGCGCGAATAGTTCTCGATGCCGGCACAGGCGCCGGTCGCTTCCATCATCTCGAGGTCGAAGATCGTGCGCTGCTCGAGGCGCTGCGCCTCCAGCAGGCGTCCCGCGGCGGTGAGCTGATCGAGGCGCTGGCGTAGCTCGTGCTTGATGCCGGCGATAGCCTGGATCAGCGTCGGGCGCGGCGTGACATAGTGCGAATTGGCATAGATCTTCACGAATTCCAGCTCGTCGGTCTTTTGTCCGGTGAGCGGATCCATCTCCTCGATCTTCTCGATCTCGTCGCCGAACAAATGGATGCGCCAGGCGCGATCCTCGTAGTGCGCCGGGAAGATGTCGACCGTATCGCCGCGCACGCGGAACGAGCCGCGGAAAAAATCGCCCTGCGTACGCTTGTATTGCAGCGCCACGAGATCAGCGAGCAATTGGCGCTGGTCGATCTTGCCGCCCCGCTTGAGCGTGAAGGTCATTGCCGAATAGGTTTCGACGGAGCCGATGCCGTAGATGCACGACACCGAGGCGACGATCACCACGTCGTCGCGCTCGAGCAATGAGCGTGTCGCCGAGTGGCGCATGCGGTCGATCTGCTCGTTGATCGAGGACTCCTTCTCGATGTAGGTGTCGGTGCGCGGAACGTAGGCTTCCGGCTGGTAGTAGTCGTAGTACGAAACAAAATACTCGACCGCATTGTCGGGAAAGAACGACTTGAACTCCCCGTAGAGCTGCGCGGCCAGCGTCTTGTTGGGCGCGAGGATGAGGGCAGGGCGCTGCGTTGCCTCGATCACCTTCGCCATCGTGAAGGTTTTTCCCGAGCCGGTGACGCCGAGCAGCACCTGCGTGTGATCGCTGCGCTTGACGCCCTCGACCAGATCCTTGATCGCCTGCGGCTGGTCGCCTTTCGGCTCGAAGTCCGATGCGATGACGAACGTCCTGCCGCCTTCTGATTTTTCCGGACGCGGCGGACGGTGGGGCGTCCATGGGATGGTGGAGAATTCCGGACGGCCCTCGCGCAAAAGGCGCTCGAGCGATTGCTGGCTTGCGATGCCGGCAAAGCCACCCGGCTGCGTCGGCAGATCGGCGCGGGGAAGGCGGTACTTTGCCTCGTCTTTCTTCACCTCCCCCTGGAGGGGGGAGGTCGATCGCGCGGAGCGCGATCGGGAGGGGGTGATCTCTTCTCCGCTCACCCCACCCCGCGCGCTTTCAGCGCGCGACCCTCCCCCTGCAGGGGAGGGTGAAGCACCATCATCCGTTTCGAGGCCGAGTTCTCTTTCGAGCGCAGGATCAAGTCCCGGTAATCGGCGACGCCGTGTAATCACGCTGTGACGCCTCCTCGAACTCCTTTGGTGTCGATTTGCGCGCCTTATGCGCCTCGGAGAAATCGCGGCGGCGATCCCATGAATTGTCCGGCGGGGGCTGCAATCCCGTGCCCGACCCCATGCCCGCCGTGCCGCGGCCAATGCCTGGGTTGAGCAGGTTCGCGAGCGCATCCGGAGTCGGCTTGTCATCCGGGCGTGCAGCCTTGGCGCGCGTCGGTTTCGCCGGATCCTTTGGCTTTTTCGGAGGAGACTTCGCCATTGCCCGGAATATGGGACGAGTCCGCGGGCGAGGAAAGGGCAGGACCGACGCCGCATGCCGGTGCTAGGTTTGATGCGAAAAAATTGGGGAGGAAGCGATGTCCGGGACGGATATAACACGGCGCGTGCTGTTGGCCGGGCTGGCGACGGCGCCATTCGTGAAGACCGCCGCCGCGCAGACCGCCTGGCCGAACCGGCCGGTGCGCGTGATCGTGCCCTATCCGCCGGCGGGTGGCGCCGATACCACGGCGCGCATTATCTTCGCCAAGGTCGGTGAAATGTTCGGCCAGCAATTCGTCATCGAAAATCGAGGCGGGGCCGGTGGAACGATTGCTGAGGCCATGGCCGCGAAAGCGGACCCGGACGGCTACACCGTGCTGCACGATGCCACCGCATTCTCCGTCAACGCGTCGCTCTATTCGAACCTGGCTTTCGACTACAAGAAGGACTTCGACCCTGTCGCGCTCGTGTCGCTGGTGCCGAACATCCTGGTGGTGACGCCGTCGGTGCCGGTGAAGACCGTTGCGGATATTGTTGCCCTGGCCAAGGCTGCGCCCGACGGGATCGACATGGCGTCGTCCGGAAACGGGACCTTGCAGCATCTGTCGCTCGAGATGTTTCGTCACCAGACCGGCGTTAAGGTCAGCCACGTTCCGTATCGCGGCGGCGGACTTGCCCTCAACGACGTGGTCTCCGGCCAGGTGAAGTTTTTCTTCGCCAACGGATCCTCGGTGGTGGGGCTGATCCAGGGTGGCAAGGTGAAGGCGATCGCGCATACCGGAAAAGGCAAGCTCAACAGCCTGCCTGACATCCCGCCCGTGTCCGCGACGCTCCCCGGTTTCGAGGCCTATGAGTGGAACGGCGTCTTTGTGCCGCACGGCGTGCCCGCGCCCATCGTCCAGAAGCTCAATTCCGGCATCAACGCCGCGCTGCGCGACCCGAATGTCGTCGCGCGTTTCGAGCAGCTGAACATCGAGACCCGTCCAACCACGCCGCAGGAGTTCGGCAGCTTCGTTGACGAGCAGACGGCGCGGTGGAGCAAGGTCGTGAAGGACGCCAATATCCGGCTCGGCTAGACCTTTGCCCATGGACGCAGGCCGAGAGCCACCGCGGATCGCCGGCCCCGTCGCGCAGCCGAAAAAGCCGCGCGTGATGCCGCCACTAGGTGCATGGGATTCACACGCCCATGTCTTTGGCCCGGCGGACAAATTCCCTTACGCGCCAGGCCGCGGCTATACGCCGCCTGACGCACCCGTGGAAAAATATCTGGCGTTGCTCGATCGGCTTGGCTGTGCGCACGGGCTCGTGGTGCAGGGCAATGCGCATGGCTACGACAATCGGGTGGTGCTTGATGCCATCACGCGCTTCCCGCAGCGCTTGCGTGGCGTTGCCATCACCGATGCGCGCGTGAAACCGGAGACTCTGCGCGAGTGGCACAGGCTCGGCATGCGCGGATTGCGTTTTCACCTGTTGCCCGAAGATCCCGGTTACATACGCGGTGTCGGCCTCAGCGTGTTCGAGGTGTTCCGCAAGACCATGGCCGAGCTCGGCTGGGTAATGCAGCTGTTCTGTGATCATCGCGTGATGCAAGATGTCGCGCCGACATTGCGCGCGGTGTCGCGCGAGATGCCGGTGATCGTCGACCACATGCTGATGGTGCCGGCAGGCGAAGGCGTGAACGAGCCGAATTTCCAGGCTTTGCTTAAGCTGGTCGGCGAAGGTCATGCCCATGTGAAAGTTTCGGCCGCTTACCGGCTTTCGGACCAATTTCCCGACTATCCCGACGCGAAGCCGTTTCACGACGCGCTGTTGCGTGCCAATCCAGAGCGATTGATGTGGGGCACCGACTGGCCGCATCCGTGGGTCTCGGCCGAGGCGATGCCGGACGAGGGACATCTGCTGGACTTGTTCCACAATTGGACGCCTGACGAGCAGACACGCCGCAAGATTCTTGTGGAGACGCCAGCACGGCTGTTCGGTGGTTAGTCCGGAACGCCCAATTCAGAAAAGGAGGAAGCCATGGCAACATTGACGCGCAAGTCTTCGGCAAAGGTACACAAGCCGTTTGCCAATTATTCTCACGTGGTCACCGCGCAGGGTGCCAATAGGCTGGTCTTCTGTGCCGGTCAGGTCGCGGCCGATCCTACAGGCAAGGTGCTGCCGCCAGACGACTTCGCGGCGCAAACCAAGATGGTGATGCAGAATCTGGAGCTTGCGCTGGCCGACGGTGGCGCCAGCCTCAAGGATGTCACTAAGGTGACGATTTACATCTGCAATCAGCATGACGTGCCGAAAGCACGCTTCATCTTGCAGGACTATTTCGGCGACCATCCGCCAGCCAGCACGCTTTGTGTCCTGCGCGGGCTGGCAAACCCAAACTTCCTGTTGGAGATCGAAGCAATCGCGGCTGTGTGAGCACTTCGGCGTATTTTACGCCACCTTCTTCCACAACTGCTTGCTCGCCCGCCTCGCGCCTTCGGCCAGCGACTGAAGCTTCAGCCACACAATCTTGCTGTCGACCTGCACGCGGCCGGCGAAGGTGCCGAAGCCGCAGTCGACGCCGGCGATGACATTCTCGCGCCCGACCACGCTCGCGAAATTCAGGATGCGGTCGGCGACCACTTCCGGGTGCTCGACCACGTTGGTCGTAGAGTCGATCACGCCCGGAATGATTTTCTTGCCCGCCGGCAGTTTCACGTCGCGCCAGACTTTCCACTCGTGCTCGTGGCGCGCGTTCGCTGCCGGGAACGAGACGGCGTGCGGGCGACCGGACAGCACGATGTCGACGATGTCCTTGATCTCGACGTCGGTGTGGTGCGGTGCCATGGTCGAGCCCCAGCATACATGCATGCGCATGCGCTCGGCCGGCAGATCGCGCACCGCGTGATTGAGCGCGGCGACATTGACGGAGATGATCTTGCGGTAGTCGGCGAGCGGCAGGTCGAGATAGACCATGTGCCGGAGCATCGCGAGGTCGGGGCAATCGAGCTGGAGGATGAAGCCGGCCTCGACGATCGCCTGATATTCGCGCCGCATGACATCGGCGAGCGCGTAAATATATTCCTCGTCGGTCTTGTAGTAGCTGTTCTTGAGATAGCGCGCGATCTGGCCAGGGGAGGGCGAGGTCATGAAGATGTCCTCGGCCTTCGCGTCCTGCAGCGCCGCTTTCGCGAGATCGATGTCGGCCTGCGCCGCCGGCCAATCCTTCCACGACACCGGGCCGTTGCAGGCCGGACGGTGCTGGAACGGAGATGCGAAGTGCTTGAGAATTTCCGCAAGCTCGGGGAATTCCGGCTCGCCGGTGCCCATGGGCGGCGCGCTCTCGCCTTCGTAACCGGTCAGCCGCTTGAGCACATGCACGGTGTAGTCGGTGCGACCCTGCTCGCCGTCATTGATGATGTCGAGCCCGCATTCGACCTGCTTGCGGACGACGCCGGCGACGGCCTCGCGCACGGCCACCTGCAGCTCGGCGCGTTGCCGGCCGGGATTTTTCTCTTCGGCGATCAGCTGTTCCACGACTTTCGCCGTGCGCGGCAAGCTGCCGGTGTGGGTGGTGAGGATGCGCTGGGACATTGGTCGTGCTCAAAAACCGCGCAGGACCTCGGCGACGTGCTCGACGTAAGGTGGCGAGGCGAAACAGTGGCCGACCAGCTTACGCCACTCCTGGAAATCCGCGGACTCGCGGAAGTCCTTGGTGTGATTCTCCACGGTCTCCCACTGCACGAACAACCGGTAACGCTGCGGCATCTCGTGCGAGCGCTGCAGGGTCATGGATTTGCAGCCTTTGGCGCGCTTGAAGATGGGCGCGGCCTTCTTCACGCCGGACTCGAATTCGGCTTCCATGCCGGGCTTCACGTCGATCTGCGCAATTTCAAGGATCATGTTCGGGGCTTTCGCTGGTGGGTCTGAAAATGCGCCACATTATGGTCCGCTCGTGCGTCAGTGAAAAGGTGCAGAGCTTACGCGCAGATCGTAGGGTGGGCTAAGTGGCCGCCGAAGCGCGTAAGCGCGTAGGCGGACGTGAGCCCACCGAGACGAGTCGAAAAGCAGCGGTGGGCTCGCACGCCATCGCGCTGGACGCGCGCGGCGTGCTTAGCCCACCCTACGATTTAACGAGATTGAGGCGCCTACTCCGCCGCCTGCTGCGGTGGGGCGGCGTCGATGAAGCCGCCGGACTGCCGGCGCCACAACGCAGCGTAGTGACCGTTGCGGCGGAGCAGTTCGGCGTGCGAGCCCTCCTCGACGATGCGGCCGCGGTCGAGCACGATCAGACGGTCCATCTGCGCGATGGTCGACAGACGGTGCGCGATGGCGATCACGGTGCGCCCTTGCATCAACGTGCCAAGGCTCGACTGGATCGCAGCTTCGACCTCGCTGTCGAGCGCCGACGTGGCCTCGTCGAGAACAAGGATGGGCGCATTTTTCAGAATCACGCGTGCAATGGCGACGCGCTGCCGCTGGCCGCCCGACAACTTGACACCGCGCTCGCCGACGTGGGCGTCGAACCCGCGGCGGCCTTTCCAGTCCTCAAGCTCGAGAATGAACTCGTGCGCATGCGCCATCTGCGCGGCGGCGACGATCTCCGCCTCGCTCGCATCCGGCCGCCCGTAACGTATGTTGTCGCGGATCGAACGGTGCAGCAGCGAGGTATCCTGCGTCACCATCGAGATGTGCGCGCGCAAGCTTTCCTGCGATACGCCGGCGATATCCTGACCGTCGATGAGGATGCGGCCGCCCTCGAGGTCGAAGAACCGCAGCAACAGGTTGACCAGCGTCGACTTGCCCGCGCCGGAGCGGCCGACCAGCCCGATCTTCTCGCCCTGACGCACGTCGAGGGTGAGATCGTCAATGAGTCCTGTCTCGCGGCCGTACCCGAAGCGAATGTTCTCGAAATGGATCTCGCCGCGCGACACTTTGAGCGAGCGCGCATCCGGCCGATCGACGAGCGTGTGCGGACGCGCGATCGTCAGCATGCCCTCCTGCACCACGCCGATGTTCTCGAAAATGTCGGTGATCTGCCAGGCGACCCAGCCCGAAGCGCTGATGATCTGCATCGTCATCGGCAGGGCCATGGCGACCGTGCCGACGCCGACATAGCCGTAACGCCACAGCACAATGGCAAACGCGCCGGTTGTCACGATCAGCAGCGAGTTCAGGATCGTCAGGGTCAGCGCGAACAGCGTGTTCAGGCGCAGCGATTCATGAAAGCGGTCGGTATGGTAATCGATCGCCTCGCGCACATAACCATCTTCCTCCTTGGCGCGCGCGAACAGCTTCACCGTCACGATGTTCGTATAGGTGTCGACGATGCGCCCGGTCAGCATCGAGCGCGCTTCCGACATCACCTTTGACTTGTTCTGCATGCGCGGCACAAAAATGCGCAGCATCACGATGTATCCGGCGAACCACAGCAGCACGGGGACCGCGAGCCAGCGGTCGGCCGAGGCGAGCAGGATCAGCGAAGAGGTGCCGTAGATCAGGATGAACCAGACGGCGGTGAGCAGCGACACCAGGCTTTCGCGGATCGCCGGGCCGGTCTGCATCACGCGCGTCGCGATGCGGCCTGCGAAATCGTTCTGGAAGAACGACCACGATTGGCGCGCCACATGCCAATGATTCTGCCAGCGGATGCGGTTCGACACATTCGCGGCGATGGCCTGATTCATCAGTAGATGCTGCGTCGTAGAGGCGGCGGGTCGCAGGACGAGCAGCACGCCTGCCATGCCGAGCAGCCAGGGCCAGGCGGCCTCAAGCAACTCTTCCGGCTTACTCGCGGTCACCAGTGTGACCACCTTGCCGATAAAGACAGGGATCATGACCTCGATCAGCGCGACGGCGAAGCCGATTGCGAACAAGGCGATGAACAGCGGCTTCGCCTGGCGGGCGAAGTGCCAGTAGAACGCGATGAGCCCGGCCGGCGGCTCGGCCGTTTCCGGCACCGCGGTCGGCTTCAGCGACCTCTCGAAAAAGTGAAACATCGGCTTGCCAACGCGATTACGCGCGACGCCAAGGCGCCGCGCGCGATAAATTCAAAACCATGCGATTCACCGGAAACTAGAACCGCATCATGTCTAGAGCAAGGCACGCTTGTGTGATCAGGCGCGCGCGTATTTTCCGCGGCCGAAGAAGCGGTCCTTCTGGTCGTCGCTCGCCTTGTCGCGGACCGATTTAAGCGTCGGAAGATGCGCGAGCGCGCGCTTGACGGCGTCCCGCGCGGCGATTTTGTCGGCCCAGGCCTTGATCGCGGGATATTTGCCGGGATCGATAGCAAGCAGCTCGAAATTGCGCAGCCACGGCCAGGCCGCGATGTCGGCGATCGTATACTCGCTGCCGGCGACGTAAGGACGCGTGGCGAGCCGCTCTTCGTAGATATCGAACAGTTTGATCACCTGCGTGCGGTACCGCGTGGCGCTGTAGTCGTGGCCGGGGCCGGCGAACTTGCTGAAATGGACGTGCTGGCCGCTCATCGGCCCGACATTGGCAATCTGCAACACGAGCCACTGCAGGGTGTCGTAGCGCGCAACCGGCTCGTGCGGAATGAATTTGCCGGTCTTCTCGGCGAGGTAGATCAGGATCGCGCCAGACTCGATCACCGTATATGGCTTGCCGCCGGGCCCGTCGCTGTCGACGATTGCCGGCACTTTGAGGAGCGGGTTAATCTTGGCGAATTCCGGTGTGAACTGCTCGCCGGCCCACACGTCCACCGGCTTGATGTTGTACGGCAGCCCGCATTCCTCGAGCATGATGAAGATCTTCTGCACGTTCGGGCTGGTCAGGGCGTAAAGGTCGATCATGAGGAGTGTCTCTTGTCCTGCGGCCGCGGACTGCGGCGGACCTCTATAGACGAACGGATGCGGGTGCGGCTAGCCGCCTTGCTTGGCCTCGCGCCGGTTTTCGGCGAGCGAGTCCGCGGCTTTGCGCAGACATGCCGGGCACAGGCAGTCCTCGATCCAAGCCTTGGTCATGGGGAGACGGTAAGGCTCGGCGGCGCACCAGCAATCGCCTGAGAGGCCGCAGTCGAAGGGGACGGCGCAGCGGGCGCAAGTGACGCGGCGAGGCGTGGTTGCCATCATGTTTTGAGCCTGCGCCCCGTCGCAGTCCAAGGCAAGCTGGTCACTTTGGCAGATTCACTCCGCTCGCGAACGTCCGCTTTTCGCGGATCGTGTGACCTTGTGCCGATGTGATCGCGTATATCTGGTTATGACCTCGCGGCAACCCGGGTTAAGCTGGCTTCTGTTTTCCACGAGGCATTGAAGAACATTGTTGCGGTCCGGAATGGCGGACCAGCAAACCCTGAATGCGTCGCCGATGCATGCCTGTCGATCTTCAGCTGTTTCAGCCGAAGCGGTCCAGCCCGATGCAATAAGTGCCAGCGCAGCCGCGATTGGAAAAAGTGATTTCAACGCCGCCTCCCCAAGTGCCCTCAGGCATCATAGGAGTCCGTTTGCGCCGCTCTACGAGAGATGCGCAACAGTGCACAGGATTTCCCTAGGGAAAGTTCCAATTGCGCGCGCCGTCATGCGTTCGTGCGACGGCTACACTCCCTCGCGCACCATGGTAAGGTTCTATCCATAAAAACCTGAAGGTTTAAGGGGAGGGGATGATGGGAGGACGAAAGATCGCAGCTCTACTTGCCCTGCTTGCGGGTCTCGGCGGAGCACAGGCGCAGGACTATCCGACAAAAACGGTGACGGTGATCGTGCCGTTCGCTGCCGGTGGGCCCGCCGACGTAACCGGGCGCATCGTTGCCGATATCTTCACGCGCCATCTCGGTCAGCAGTTCGTGGTCGAGAATGTGGGTGGGGCTGGCGGCACTGTCGGATCGCTGCGCGCCGCGCGCGCCGCCGCCGACGGCTATACACTGATCTCAGGGCACATGGGCACGCACGCGGCAGCGCCGTTCTTCTATCCCAATCTCGGTTACGATCCGCAGAAGGACTTCGAGCCGGTCGGCCTTATCGCCGAGCAGCCGGAGCTGCTCACGGTCCGCAAGGACTTCCCCGCCAATAATCTCAAGGAATTCATCGCCTACGCGAAAGCCAACGAGAGCAAGCTCAACATGGGGCACGCCGGCGTCGGCTCGGTGTCTTACGTGGGTTGTCTGCTCCTCAACTCGGCGATCGGCATCAAGCCGACCATGGTGCCGTTCACAGGCACGGCTCCGGTGATGAACGCGATCCTCGCGGGCCAGATCGACTACGACTGCGATCCGGTGCTCGGGCCGCTGCCGCACGTGCTCGCAGGTAACGCCAAGGCGCTCGCCATCGCTGCAAAGAAACGCAGCCCGCTGCTGCCGGACGTGCCGACATCTTACGAGCAGGGCCTGCCTGAGTTCGACTGCGCGCCTTTCTATGCCGTCTTCGCGCCGAAAGGCACACCGCAAGCGGTCATCGACAAGCTCGCGGACGCCCTCACCAAAGGCCTAAGCGAGGAGGCGGTGCAGAAGCGGCTCGCCGCGCTCGGCGCCGAGATTGCCGAGCCGAACCGCCGCGGGCCAAAAGCGCTTGCGGCGCTGGTCAAAAGCGAGGTCGACCGTCTGGGACCGATCCTGAAGGCTGCCTCGTCGAAGTAGCTCTCATCGCCTGGGCGGCACGCAGGCCGACGTGCCTTCAATCGCGCGCCACGTCTGCTCGAACTCGTCAGCATTCTTGTTCTGGTTCTTTACGCCTTCAGTCTGCTGGTGCAGATGAATTTGTATCGGCGTGGAGAGCCACCAGCTCATCGAGACCGGCCGTGACTTCTTCTCCTCGCCGTTTCCCGCCGGCGCATATTGCGGCCAAACACGGACGTGAGCCGTGTTTGCGCGACGGCAGGACGGATCATTCAGCTGGCCGAGCGTGGTATTGAGCTGCAGCACGGCAAGTCTGCCCCGGCCCGTGCGTGTGCTGGCGATCGCTTCAATGGGAATCGATACGTCGGTGAGGAAAACAGTATCCGGGACGTCAATGCGATTGAGATCCGGGTTCTCGTCCGGATCGTTGGAGATTACCAGGACGAAGGGCACGATTTCCGGCCGGAGCGCATGAATCGCCACGGCAAGCTCCATCGCGGTGAGTGCGCCGTAATTTTCGATGTAGCCGCCGTCAACAATGCGGTCGACGACGTTGTGCTTGCTATTGCGGATGGCGCCGGGCGGCGAAATGACGGGGAAGCGTGCCGAATTATGCGCGGCCGTGCTCAGGCGGACGTCGTCGAGATTCTGTTTGGGAAAAATGAATGAAAGCTTTTCGCGGATATACTCCCACAGGAAGAAACGCTGAATTCTTGCCCAGAAGTCGACGTCGGTATCATTGGTCAGCAGCGTGTGAAACGCCGCCGCCTCCAGGAAAATCGGGCATTTTTGCCCAGGGTCCTCGGTGACGTATGTTGTCTGTTTTGTAACGAGCGATTTTGCCTTCAAGTCGGCCACCACCTCCTTGGGGGCTTCGGTCGGGCAGCGCTCGCGCGGGATAGTGTAAGCCGGGTCCAGAACCATGGTCAGCAAACGCTGACCGGTCGCCGCGGATGTGCCGTTGAGCAGAAGAAGCGGAAGCCACATTCCTTCGCGCGGCCGGAGGTCCATGAAGGGGCAGCGCATGTCACCCGGACATTCGTCTCGCCAGTTTCCTTGCCTGATCTGCATGATATCGGCGAAACGCAGCTCCCACGAACGTTCCAGAAGCGCGGCGCGGTCCCGCCACCATCCAAACCTGATCGTGTCATGGAACGTCAGCCCGATCATGGTCGGGGTGAGAAAATCCCCCGCCATCAGCGCTTCGAGGCAATCCTGCCAGTTTTTGATTTCGTCTCCGTACCAGAGATCCGGCTTGCGATTGGCACAAGGTTGCTTCGTCTCCTTGCCGGCGCGCGCGAACGCGGCAACAGCCATCGCAGCCCCGGGCGCACTTCCCGAGATGGCGGAAATCGCGAAAATCCGCTTGCGTATCTTGCCGGCATCCAGAAGTCTCGCCGCCCTGCGTAACATGCAGGTTCGCCTGGTCGAGCAATCGACCGATGACGCTCGCCGTAAAAAATCCGGCGCGACTCGCGCCGCCGGATCCGACGACGATCACAGGCCGCGGACAAGAGGCCGGTTTGCCCGCGCAGTCGTTCTCCTTCATCCAGAGATCAAGCGCCTGGTTGAGCAGGATGGCCGACTTGTCGACGGGTCGGTTCACCAGAGCATTGGCGTCGATGCGCCGCACGGAATGATTGTCGCCCAGAATTGCGGAGAGCCCGGCAATCACGAGGGCAGCACCAACAATCAGCGGCGCCCTCCACTGTCGTCCCAATGCCGACAGGAACGTCAGCAGCGGCAGCCATCCACCCAGGATGATCGGAAGGATCAGCGCGCGCGGCAGCAACGCAGCTGCGCGATCAGCGCCCACGAAAATGATTATGGCGGAGATCAAAAAGACAATGATCAGCAGCACCGGGCCGAGGCCCGGTTCAACTCCGCCATCACCGCCCAACCCGATCCGCTGCAACAGGAGGTTGACTGTGCTGGCCTTTTCCTCAGCCCGTTTCACGGGGCCGGTTTCCATCAAGGCTTGGCGATTCTCCATATAGGCGAAGAATGCCCCGCCGACTGCCACAACGAGGCCGATGAAAACGTAGAGGGTCGATTTGACAGCCGCAATCTTCGCGGCGTCTTCAATATCAGGCAAATTCCAAATCGACCGTGCCGAGCCGATCAGCACCAGGCCGAACGGGACGAGACCGAACAAGCGAGGCACCCATTTTTCGACACAGGCGAGAAAATCCGAACCCCGGGTCTTCGCATACGCGCGGAAGCGCGTGTCCGTGTCGAGCAGCAGCCGCGACGCGTAGTGTGTCGTGGCCGCCCAGACAAATGCCAGCAGGAGGAAAAGGACGATGCGGCCGCGATGGTCCGCGAACTCGGTAAACAGGTCCTGGGCCTGAGGGGTGCAGTAGAGTATCAGGAACCCGAGGATCAATGCGCAAAACGGCACGCGCACGATCCAGAGAACGAGCGCAAGGTCGAGGCATTTCTGCCAGCGCCCCGCAAGGCGGTCGCGCCAGCTTTTGGCTCTCACACTTTTGTCGGCGGCAGCCATGATTCCCCCCAACGGGCCGGACTCTTCGAACATCCAATACGATTGATCAAAGAGCACGAAGCTGAACGACCGGCCTTCGGAAAATCCGAAGTTTAATTCAAATATCAATCCCGCGCGCTGGCCGGTGTGACGCACCTCACAGGGATGGAATTTTACTGTGCGTCTCCGGCGCCAATATATCCCCCGATCTTCCAGCCGCCGGCGTCCTTAACATAGCAAAGTTGATCGTTGCCGATCGGTGCGATTGAATCGACCGAAACAAATCCTGTTTTGCCGGCCGGCGTCACGACACGCAGAAAAGTCGGCACGTTCGAGGCGCCCTCGGTTACGATGCGCACGAAGACGGGGCTCAGCTTCTCGATCACCGGCGAGTTGGCTTGCGGCGTGGCGTGCACATCGACGTCGGCCGAGACAGGATAGCCCCATTCGCCGACGTCCGTTTTGGTCGTCGCAAGCAGGTCGTTGAAGGCTTTGCTGTCGAAAGCCGGGTCGGCCGGCGCGCAAATTGCATCCTTGCGGTCAGGTGAGGGCGCACCGGTGGGATCATCGGCGAAGCTTGCGAGCATGTCCCAGCCGGCGCCATCTTTGTTGTTGAGCCCAAGTGCTGCGGCCAGATTCTCGAGGCCGGATCGCCGCTTGTCGGCACGATCGCCTTTCTCACCGATCCAGAAAAATCCTTGACCAAGGACGAGCTTGGCCAAAGCAGCGCGATCCTTGCGCTGCGCAACTTCGCCGAGCTGCTTGCGCAGCGCTTCGAGGGTGGGATCGCTGATGGCCTGTGGCGTCTTCACGGCGACCGGCTTGTATGGTCCAGAGTTGGCGGGCTGCGGCTTGCCGCGTGGCTGACCTTGCGCCAACGCTGTGGATACAAAAGCGAGCAGGCAGGCTGTGACAAATAACGGACGAACAGCAGGCATCGTGTCGCTCCCCGTCTGGGGCGGGCGCGCGTCGGTGCGGGCCCGAGGCCACATCCGCAATCTACCACGACGTGGGACGAATGGCTCGCAGGCAAAAAATGCGGTCCCGGAGACAGGGTCAGCCAGCGGGACCGCAGGAAGGGGCGACGCAGGGGGACGCAACAACTGACGGAGCAGCGCGTTCCTATCCTGCGGTCATGACGCGACGGTGACCGACTTTTTGCCTGTGGACGTCCGCCTCACCGGTCAGCTACATCCCGCGCCTTCACGACCACCCCTCCCGCACGCCCAGAGAGTTTCATGCCGTTTCTATCGCCTTATCTGACGCCGATCCTGCTGCTGATCGGCTCCAATGTCTTCATGACCGCCGCCTGGTACTGGCACCTGCGCTACAAGGACGTGCCGCTCTTTAAAGTGATCCTCATCAGCTGGGGTCTTGCGTTTATCGAGTATTGCCTGGCGGTGCCGGCCAATCGTTACGGCAGTGCCGTGTACAACACCGCCCAGCTCAAGACGATGCAGGAGGTGATCACCTTTGTGGTGTTTGCCGCGTTCTCGTATTTCTATCTGCGCGAGCCGATCACGCTCAGCCAGGGTTTCGGCTTCACGCTGATCGCCGCGGGCGCGTTTTTTGTGTTTCACAGGTGGTGAAAGATCACCTTGCCGGTGCGACACGCAAAATGCGTCCGGACGAATCGTCGGTGAGCAGGTAGAGCGCGCCGTCAGGTCCTTGCCGCACATCGCGAATACGCTCGTTGAGGCCCTGCAGCAGGCGCTCTTCTTTGACCACCTTACCGTCCTTGATCTCGAGCCGCGACAGCAGCTGGAATTTCAGCGCGCCATTGAACAGGCTGCCTTTCCACGCGGGGAAGAGATCGCCGGTGTAAAAGGCCATGCCGGACGGCGCGATCGACGGCGTCCAGTGCCAGAGCGGATCGTCGATGCCCTGCATCGTCGCCTTGCCGGTGCCGACAGGTGAGCCGTCGTAATTGACACCGTGACTTACGAGCGGCCAGCCGTAGTTATGTCCGGGCACGATAAGGTTGATCTCGTCACCGCCCTTGGCGCCGTGTTCCTGCTCCCACAGCCTGCCGTCAGCCGGGTTGACGGCGAGGCCCTGCGGGTTTCGGTGGCCGTAGGACCAGATTTCGGGACGTGCGCCGGCTTTCTTGACGAACGGATTGTCGGGGGGCGCGCTGCCGTCGGTCGTGATCCGGATGATCTTGCCGAGGTCATTGTCGAGTTTCTGCGCCATATCGCGGTCGGTGAAGTGTTCGCCATTGGTGAGAAACAGCGTGCCGTCCGCGGCCTGCACGATACGTCCGCCAAAGTGGTTTCCCCGTGAGGGGGGACCATGCTGGCGATAGATGACCTTCACGTCGGCAAGCCGCGGCACCTCGCCGGATTCGAGGTGCGCACGTGCCAGCGCAGTACGCGCGCCGCCGTCGAACGGCTCGGCATAGGAAAAGTAAATGGTGCGGTTCTGCGCGAAATTGCGGTCGAGAATGACGTCTAACAATCCGCCCTGGCTGACGGCGAACACCTTCGGCACGTTTGCGAGCGGAGGTGAGAGTTGACCGTTCGACGCCACGATGCGTATGCGGCCGGGCCGTTCCGTCACCAGCATGCGGCCATCGGGAAGAAACGCAAGCGACCAGGGGTGCGACAGGCCTTGCGCGACGGTATGGACCGTGAGGTTGCCTGCTGAACTCGGGAAGGTCGGATCAGCCGCATGCACGGCGCCGTTTGCGGCCAGAGCAACACCCAGTGCCAACATCAACCGCATTCCGTCCTCCTTCGATGCCGCCTCAACTGTGCGTCATCAGCCGGAGTTCCGGAATACACGATTTAGCTATGGGTCTTTTTGTGCCTGGGGTGCGGCAGTGAAAGGGCGGTGAGGCCACCCATTCCGATGAACAGAAGGCCGAGCAGGAGCGCTATAGCGAACAGTCCACCTTCGTTATCGATGACATTGCTCGCGACATCCGCGCGCGCCACACCGATCGAGACGACGGTCGCCGCCACCAGAACAGACAGAGCGAGACCAATGGTGGCTACAAGCTCGGCGAAGACGGCAGTCCGGCGTTCGCCGCCGAGGGCCCGACCGGCCGGGGGCGTGAAGCCCGCAGATTGAATGTGCTCGCGCATGATCGACCTGAAATGATTCGCCTGGACAATGGTGCCCTGATAACGCGGGAACCCGGCATCGGTTCGGCTCGATTGGGGCAGAGCCGGTCACGAAGCGCGGCCTTTTCGTGGCAGAGGATCAGGTCGGTACAGGCATCAGGAAACAGGCATCCTGAACGGCACCTGATACCTGACCCCTGATCCCTAATCCCTGATTACTGGGCTGGGGCAAGCTCCGGCTGCCAAGTCATGGCGATGTAACCCGGCTCGTCGGCGACTCGCGCAAGCCAGGCTCCGATCGCCGGAAAGCGGCTGAGGTCGAAGTCGCATTGGTCGGCGACATGCGTGTAGGCATAAAGCGCGATGTCGGCGATCGTGAAATGATCCGCGACGAAAAAGCGGTGCCCTGTCAGGTGCGTCTCCATCACGCCGAGGGTGCGATAACCGTTTTCCATCCAGTCCTCTAGCGCATGGCTCTGCAACTCACGGCCACCCTTGATCAACGCGAGCCAGAAATAGGCGGCGCCGATGTTCGGCTCGAGACTGTGCTGCTCGAAGAACATCCACTGCAGCGCCTCGGCCCGCGTGATGCGGTCTTCCGGCGCCAGCGTCGATCCGCCGGCAACATACCAAAGGATGGCGTTGGACTCGGCGAGGTGGCGATCCGGCGCGACCTCCAGCAGCGGCACTTGGCCATTGGGATTTTTCGCGAGGAATTCGGGCGTACGACTCTCGCCTTTGAGAATGTCGACCTCGACGAGGTTGTACGGAATCCCGAGCCGCGCCAGCGCAAGGCGGACCTTGTAGCTATTGCCCGAGCGTTGCATCGAATAGAGCGTGTACATTCAAAACCTAGTCAGTTGAGGTGTGCCGCTCCCGCCGCCTTGCCAATTAGGACGAAGAAAGTCCGGCAATTGCAAGGCCGGAAACCCTTCGAGGGATAACGAAAATGTTAAATCGTTCGCTGCGCTGCAACAGCGAACGCGCGGTCTGTCGCAAGGGTGAATAGAAGAATTCTATTCCGCGGCCTCATTTCAGCGGACGGATTGAAAAACGCCACAGCGTCGTTGTGCCGGTCTGCGTCATAGCCTGCCGCAGCAGCCACACAAACGCTGCCAGCATCGCGGGAACTGCGAGCGGGATCAGCGTCGTCTGTGCAACCGGTCGGGTCAGGATCGGCACGAGCCACAGTGCCGCGAGCAGGGATTTTTCCCAAGCGCGGAAACCCTGCTGCATCCCAGCGGCGGCGAGGAATGCGATGGCCGGCGCGAGCAGCATAAGATCGTAGTCGAGGCTGTAAGGCGTTGCGAGGATTGTGCCGATAGCAAGCGCAGCGGCCTTGATCGGGAAGGCGGCTCGGCTGCGCCACAGCCAGGCCAGGACGCCTGCGACGCAAAGCGTCACCGCGATCTGGACGGCATAAGCGAGCGAAATTCCGCCGCCCCACATGCGCACCACCGAAAAAACGCTCTGGATCTTCTGCCAACCGGTTTCACCCTGCTCCAGCACAACGGTGCGTGTGAATTGGGTCGAAGCGACAAACGCGCTCCAGATGTCGAAACCGAATGCAATCGTGACTGCGATCGTCAGCACTGCGACCGTCACCGCCGCCGCAACAAAAGTGCGCCAACGTCCGCTTGCCGCGAGCACAAGTGGGACGAGGAGTCCGAATTGGGGTTTGTACGCAATGCAACCGAACAGCACTCCGGCAAGAATGGGTTTGCGGTCGAGTTGCAGCAGCGCGGCGCCAAATAGTGCTGCGGTGAGAAAGCCGTTATGGCCGTGGCCGAGATTGACGAACACCGCGGGGAAACCAATGACGATCGGAAGCCATAGCGGGTCGGCGAGAGCGCGGGCCGCCCCCGTCTTCAGGATTTCCCGAGTCACCCAAAGAAAAAGCGCGAATGTAACGCCCTGCCAAAGCGCGAGCGCCAGCGCGTAGGGCATCGCGGCAAACAAAGCCGCAAGGCCGAGGAAATACGGCGGGTAGTGCCAGCCGTAGAACTGGGTGTCCGTGCCGAAGATCGCCTGCTCGCGCGCGTATTGCCGCGGCGGATCGAAGGGGGCGGCGGCGTTGCCATCGAGCACATAGGTGCCGGCGGCATAGACGTTGGAGAAGTCGGTTCCGAGCGGACGGCCAAAACGGTCGTTGAGGCCGTCCGAGGTTGCCACAACGTATACGACGGCAATCAGGCTGGCTGCGAGGAGACCGAACACCACGAGCTTCACCCGTTCGCGGGTCAGCCAGGCTCCGGTGCGCAGAATGTCCAAAGTTACTGCCTTGGCATATGCCATGCCCAGGGACTAGCAACTGTGCCTTAAAGGACGGTTAGGCCATCAACAGCCTTGATAATGACCATCAGCCTTTGCGACTTGCCGTTGCCTCAATGGCCCATTACGACACTCCGGCGGGGCATTTTCGCCCCGGATTCGGAGATTCCATGGCCTTCCTTGCGGAGCAGCTCAAGCGCATCAAGCCGTCGGCGACCATCGCCGTCACGGACAAAGCGCGCGCGCTCAAACTGGCCGGCCGCAACGTGATCGGCCTCGGGGCCGGCGAGCCGGATTTCGACACGCCCGATAACATCAAGCAGGCGGCGATCGAAGCGATCAAGAGCGGCAAGGCTTCGAAATATACGAACGTCGACGGCATCGCCGAGCTCAAGGATGCGATCGTCAAGAAGTTCAAGCGCGAGAACGGCCTCGACTACAAGGCAAGCCAGATCACCGTCGGCACCGGCGGCAAGCAGGTGCTGTACAACGCATTCGTGGCGACGCTGAACCCGGGCGATGAAGTCATCATCGCAGCGCCGTACTGGGTGAGCTATCCGGAAATGGTGCTGCTCGCCGGTGGCGAACCGGTGGAAGTCGTCACCAGTATGTCGACCGGCTTCAAGATGACCGCGCAGCAACTCGAGCGCGCGATCACGCCGAAGACCAAGTGGGTCCTGCTCAACTCGCCATCGAACCCTACCGGCGCTGCCTATACGCATGCCGAGCTCAAGGCCCTCACCGATGTGCTGGTGAAGCACCCGCACGTGCACGTGATGACCGACGATATGTACGAGCACCTTGTCTACGACGATTTCGTATTCGCGACGCCGGCAAAGGTGGAACCCTCGCTCTACCCGCGAACGCTGACGATCAACGGATGCTCGAAGGCCTACTGCATGACCGGCTGGCGCATCGGCTATGCCGGCGGGCCGGAGCCTTTGATCAAGGCGATGGCGACTGTGCAGTCGCAGTCGACGTCGAACCCGACCGCCGTGTCGCAATGGGCGGCGGTGGAAGCGCTGACGGGACCGCAAGATTTCATCGCCGAGCATAACAAGGTCTTCAAGGAACGGCGCGATCTCGTGGTGTCGATGCTCAACCAGGCGAACGGCATCAAGTGCCCGACCCCGGAGGGCGCGTTTTATGTCTATCCGTCGTGCGCCGGCACGATGGGCAGGACTGCGCCGACCGGCAAGACGCTGGCGACCGACCAGGACTTCGTCACCGAGTTGCTCGAAGCCGAGGGCGTCGCGGTGGTGCAAGGCACGGCTTTCGGGCTTGGGCCCGCATTCCGTATTTCCTATGCGACCAAGACCGAGGACCTGGAAGAGGCTTGCCGCCGTATCCAGCGTTTCTGCGGTAATTTGAAGTAGCAGTTACTCCGCGCGTGCAGTTGTCATGCGCGGGCATAGCCGTTCGAAGAACGGCGTGCTTGCACGCCTATGACCCGCGCATCCATGAAGACGCGCACCTCGGCAATCCTTACGACGGCTTTTCGCTCGAAAATTCATCATGGATTGCCGGGTCAAGCCCGGCAATGACCGGGGAGACCCATTCACTATCTCTTATGCCGGGCTCCGCTAATCTGCGGGCATGATTCGACTGACGGCGGCGATTTTTATTTTTATTTCCAATCTTTTCTTCGCCGCGAATGCGCAGCAGCGTATCGTCATCGGCACGCAGCGGCTAAGCGAAAACGGCGCACTGTTCCTGGCCGCGGCGCAAGGTTACTTCAAGGCGGAAGGCCTCGAACTTGCGATGACCGCCTACGATTCCGACAAGGCTGTTGCGGACATGCTCGCGTCCGGCGCGACTGACTTCGGCCTCGCGCGATTCACTCCCGCCGCGTTCGATGCCGCCGGCAAGGGCCTGATCCGGGCGATTGCGGCGCAGGCGCGCGAGAAGCGCGACTATGAGGGTAGTCAGATCATCGCATCGAGCATCGGCTTTCAAAAGGGCCTGCGCAAGTTCGACAACCTGACGGACAAGACGGTCGCCATCGATGCGCTGGGATCGACGGCGCACTACCAGCTGCAGCAGATCGCGCGCATCAAGCACGTTGACCCGGCCCGTATCACCGTCAAGGCGCTCGGGACGCTTGATGCCATCGCGCGGGCCGTCGGGACCGATCAGGTCGATGCGGCAATCATGCCGTCGCTCTATGCGCGCGAACTGCTGGTCGCAAATCAGGCCAAATTCCTCGGTTGGTATTCCGAGCTGGACGAGCAACAGCTGGGCGCGCTGTTTGTTTCGAAGAAGTTGGTGGAGACGCGGCGTGCCATGGTCGAGAAGTTCGTGCACGCCTATCGCCGTGGGGCTGCCGACTACGCTGCGGCACTGCTGCGCAAGGACCGCAGTTCGAAACGGATTTCCGACATCAAATCGAAAGAAGCGGCGACGACGATCGCGCGTTACGTCTATCCTGACCGTGGAACGGATGCGGCCGCCACGGTCGAGCTCGGCGCTTATTATATCGATCCACAGGCGCGACTCGATGTCGCCGACGTCGCGCGCCAGGTCGCATGGTACAAATCACAAGGCCTGATCGACAAGGCTGTCGATGCGCGCACCGTCGTCGATGCGAGCTTCGTCAAGTAGCAAATCTTCTGCACCGGCGAATCTCCGCCCTTGCCAGCATCCCTGCGTCCTGAGACGATAACGTCACAGGGCCGGGAAACCGGGTCCGACCTCCCGGCCGGCGAGGGAGGCGTTTATGGGACAAAACGGCTCAAGTCCCAATGGCACAAGGAGCTCGGGTCCACGGTGCATCGCGCTGGTGGGCCCATTTCAAAGCGGCAAAACCACACTTCTGGAAGCAATCCTTGCCCGTACCGGCGCGGTCCAGCGCCAGGGCACCGTCGACGCGGGTACTACGGTAGGCGACGCGAGCAAAGAAGCCCGCCACCACAAGATGAGCGTCGAGGCGACTTTCGCCACCACCACCTTCATGGGTGACAACTACACATTCGTCGACTGCCCGGGTTCCATCGAATTCATCCAGGACATGCGCAGCGTACTGCCGGCCGTCGATGCCGCGGTCGTCGTCTGCGAGGCGGACGAGAAGAAGGTGCCCCAGCTTCAGTTGATTTTGCGCGAACTGGAAGACCAGAACATTCCGCGCTTCCTCTTCCTCAACAAGATCGACAAGGCCGACAAGCGCGTCCGTGAGACAATCAAGTTGCTGCAGCCGGCGTCACGTGCGCCGCTGCTGCTTCGCCAGATTCCGATCTGGAACGGCGACATCATTTCCGGGTTCGTCGATCTCGCGCTCGAGCGCGCCTATGTCTACAAGGAGCACGCGCCATCCGAGATCGTGGAGCTCAACGGTGAAAACCTCGACCGCAAGAAAGAAGCGCGCTTCACCATGCTGGAGACGCTGGCCGATCACGATGACCAGCTGATGGAGCAGTTGCTCGAGGACATCGAGCCGCCACGCGACAAGGTCTTCGACGATCTCTCAAAGGAATTGCGCGATCGCATCGTTTGTCCGGTGCTCCTCGGCGTCGCCACGCGCACCAACGGTGTACTACGGCTGCTGAAGGCGCTTCGCCACGAGGCTCCCGGCGCCGGCGAAACAGCGCAGCGGCTTGGTGTCAAAGCCGGCACCGACGCCGTGGCGCTGGTGCTCAAGACCTTCCACACGACGCATGGGGGAAAGATGTCGGTTGCGCGCCTGCTTGCAGGCCAGGCCGGCGACGGGACCACGCTAACCACCGCGGGCGGCGAGGCCGGTCGCGTGTCGGGCGTGTTCAAGCTGATGGGTCAGCATTTCGAAAAGCGCGGGCAGGCGGCGAGCGGCGAAACGGTCGCTTTCGGTAAGCTCGACAGCGCCAGGACCGGTGACACGCTTTCGTCCGGCAAGCAGCCGCATGCGGCGCTCGTGGAGAAAAAGCCTTCTCCGCCTGTGCTGGCGGTCGCCGTGCAGGCCAAGGAGCGCAAGGACGACGTCAAGCTCGGCCCGGCATTCGCCAAGCTGACCGAAGAAGACCCCTCGCTCACCGTCGTGCACAACGCGGAAAGCCATGAGGTGGTGATCTGGGGGCAGGGCGAAATGCACCTGCGCGTGGCGGCGGAACACCTTGCCGACCGGTTCATGGTGCCCGTCACAACGCGTCCGCCGTCGGTGGGCTACCGCGAGACTATTCGCAAGCCGATTACGCAACGCGGGCGCCACAAGAAGCAATCCGGCGGTCATGGCCAGTTCGGCGACGTCGTGATCGAGATCAAGCCACTGCCACGCGGAAGCGGTTTCAAATTCGAGGACCGTATCACCGGTGGTGTCGTGCCACGCAACTACATTCCGGCGGTGGAAGAGGGTGTGGTCGACGCGCTCAAGCACGGGCCGCTCGGATTCCCGGTGGTCGATATGTCGGTCGCGTTGATCGACGGCTCCTACCACACGGTGGACTCGTCCGATCAGGCTTTCCGGACTGCCGGGCGGATCGGCATCGTGGAAGGCCTGCCACAATGTCAGCCGGTCTTGCTGGAGCCGATCCACCATGTCGAGATCGTCTGTCCGACCGAGGCCACGGCAAAGATGAACGCGATCCTGTCCGGACGGCGCGGGCAGATTCTCGGCTTTGACACCCGCGACGGCTGGGACGGCTGGGACATGGTGCGCGCGCAAATGCCGGAGGCGGAGATCGGCGACCTGATTATCGAAGTGCGTTCGGCCACCGCCGGCGTGGGATCGTTTATCTTCAAATTCGACCATATGGCGGAGCTCACCGGCCGTACGGCGGATCAGATCGTCGCGGCACGGCGGGCGGCGGAATAAATTTGCCGTAACCGGAAGCGGTCGCGCGCGGCGTGGCTGGCGTGACTGCGACAATTTTCGCGATCCCGGTAAGCAGATGCAAAGCAGGTTCGGCGGCAGTTTCTTGCCGTTAACCGGCCAGCCGCCGTGCACCCGCACAATTCGCGACCAGGCGCGAGTGACGCGGGTTTGCGGACAGACGGCATGCTGGAAAGTTTTCGCAATCTGTTTTCGTCGGGGCCGGTGCCTTACGCCGATCCGAAGTCGTCGATTCCGCTCAGCGCGGTGCTGCGTCACGGTTGGATGGACCTTTGGTACCAGCCGAAGGTCGAGTTGCGAACGACGCACCTCGTCGGCGCCGAAGCGCTCGTGCGCGCGCGACATCCGACACGCGGCATCATTCCGCCCGGGCTGTTCCTGCCCGGCGCCAGCGAGCAGGATATGCACGAGCTCACCGAGCGCGTAATCCTCACCGCGTTGGGCGACTGGGAAGACTTTGCCGAATACAGCGCGCCCATAAAGCTTGCCGTCAACGTTCCGGTTTCGGCGCTGGTCCAACTGCCGATTCCGCGCATGTTGCGCGAAGCGCGCCCGCGCGCTTTGAACTGGCCGGGCCTCATCCTCGAAGTCACCGAAGACCAGATCATCAATGATCTCGACCTTGCCAACGACGTCGCGGCGGCATTGCGCGAGCTCAAATGCGAACTGTCGGTGGACGATTTCGGCGCCGGCTATTCGTCGCTCGTCCGTCTCAAGCAGCTGCCGTTCAGCGAGCTGAAGATCGATCGCAGCTACGTCGCCAACTGTAACGACGATCACTTCAATGCCGGCCTGTGCGAAACAATCGTAGAGCTCGGCCGCCGCTTCGGTCTGCGTACCGTCGCCGAAGGCATCGAAACCACCCGGGAAAGCCACAAGCTGCAGTCGATCGGCTGCCAGATCGGGCAGGGTTACCTGTTTGCGAAGCCGATGCCTAAGGCAGATTTTCTCAGCCGTTTGCGCGCGCGCGTGAAGGGCGCCGGGATGCCGCAGCCGATGCAGGGGCGCATCGCGCTCAGTTAACTTGTGCCGGTAAACTCGGCCCTGCGGCCGGTCTCTCGCAGAAGCTTGACTTGCAAGTGAACCGCCCGGCTTTTACCTCTGGATGGCGATTCTGGAGGATCTTGCCGATGAACGTCATCCGCCGCCGCGGCTGGGAAATATCCGACCGCCTCGCCACGCCCGAGCATCTGGTTTTCAGCCGCCGCAATTTTCTGGCCGGTGGCGCCAGCGCGCTCGCGATGGCGCCTTATGCCGCGCAGGCACAGCGCGTTTCCGACGTTGCCAAATTGCCCGATCCAAGCGTGGACCTCTATCCCGCCAAGCGTAACGAGAAATATACGCTCGACCGGCCGATCACCGATGAGAAGGTCAACGGCAACTACAATAATTTCTATGAGTTCGGCACCTCGAAAACGATTGCTACCGCAGCGCAGGCGCTACCGATCAGGCCATGGACGGTGAAGATCGACGGCATGGTCGAGAAGCCGATGGAGATCGGCATTGACGATCTCATTCACAAGCTGACGCTCGAAGAGCGCACTTATCGGCACCGCTGCGTGGAAGCATGGGGCATGGCGATCGCATGGACGGGTTTCCCGTTCGCCAAGCTCGTCGAGTTTGCGCGCCCGCTCGGGTCTGCAAAGTATGTGCGGATGGAAACGTTCATGAATCCGAAAATCGCGCCCGGGCAGAAGCAGCCTTGGTTTCCCTGGCCGTACATTGAAGGCCTCACCATGGCGGAGGCGACCAACGAACTCGCATTTCTCGCGACCGGTGCCTATGGCCATCCCCTTGCGCGCCAGCATGGCGCACCGTTGCGGCTCGCGGTGCCATGGAAGTACGGGTTCAAATCGATCAAGTCGATCGTGCGGTTTAGTTTCACCGAGACGCGCCCGAAGGGTTTGTGGGAGGCGTTGCAGGCGTCGGAATACGGCTTCTGGGCGAACGTCAACCCGGAAGTGCCGCATCCGCGTTGGAGCCAGGCGACCGAAGAGATCATCGGCACCGGCGAACGGCGGCCGACGCTCCTTTTCAACGGCTATGGCGACTTTGTCGCCGGCCTCTACAAGGGTCTGGAAAAAGAACGTCTTTGGGCGTGACCGCTACGCTGTACCGGCGCCGCGCGCGGGAGTATACCGAGCGCGACGGAAAAGACGCGGAGGCCTGCATGTCCACGCAACCCGATTTGAGAGGCGTACAGCGCGCGGTCGAAAGCGCCTTGCACAGGCACTGGGTGCTGTTTCTGATCGAAGGCATCGTGCTGCTGGTTCTCGGCGCGTTTGCCGTTCTGGTCCCGCCCGTTGCGACCCTCGCGGTCACTATCCTGTTCGGCTGGCTGTTCCTCATTAGCGGCATTATCGGGCTGATTACAACATTCTGGATGCGCAACGCTCCCGGCTTCTGGTGGTCGCTGATTTCGGCAGCGCTCGGAATCGTCGTCGGCCTGCTGCTCCTAGCGCGGCCTTTGGGCGGCGCGCTTTCCCTCACGCTGCTGCTGATCGCGTTCTTCATCGTCGAGGGCGCGGTCTCGATCATGTTTGCGCTCGATCACAAGCGCGAATTATCAGGCCAATGGGGCTGGATGCTTTTCAGCGGCATCATCGATCTCGCCCTAGCGCTAATGATCTTTGCCGGCCTGCCAAGCACTGCCTCCTGGGCCCTCGGGCTGCTTGTCGGCATCAACATGATTTTTGGCGGCGCGGCGATGATCGCCATGGCGCTACACGCCCGCAGGCTGGCGTAGGTTTTACGGCTCTTTTTCGCTGGCTTCGACTTCCGCCAGCTTGGTGCGCCAGTCTGCCCGCTGAGCCACGAACGCATAGGCTGCAAGCGCCAGCAGTCCGATGCTGACTATCATCAGGCCGAGCGAGATCGGGCGGCTGAAGAAAATAAGATAGTTGCCATTCGACATAATCAGCGATTGGCGCAGGCTTTGCTCCAGGATCGGCGCGATGACGAGTCCGAGTACCAGCGGAGCCGGGTCGAAATCGAATTTGCGCAGCGCGTAGCCCAGCACGCCCATGATCAGCATGATCCACACGTCGACGATCGAATTGTTCACCTCGTACACGCCGATGATGCAGAACATGATGATCATCGGGTAGAGGTAGGCGTAAGGAATGCGCAAAACGGTGACGAACAGGCTCACCAGCGGCAGGTTCAGCACCAGCAGCATGAGGTTGCCGACGTACATCGACGCGACGAAGCCCCAGAACACGTCGGGGTGTTCATTGACGAGCGTCGGGCCGACCGAAACACCGTGAATCATCAGCGCGCCGATTAGAACGGCGGTGATCGGGCTCGCCGGAATGCCGAGTGCGAGCAACGGCACGAAGGCCCCGGTCGAGGCGGCATTGTTTGCTGTTTCCGGTCCGGCGACGCCCGCAACCGCACCCTTTCCGAATTGCTCGGGATGTTTCGAGATACGCTTTTCGATCGCGTAGGAGAGAAAGCTGGAAATCACATGCGCCGAGCCCGGGATAATGCCGATGATAAATCCCAGCACCGTGCCGCGTGTGATCGGCATGGCGGCGTCATTCCACTCCTTGCGGGTCGGCAATAAGTCCTTCAAACGCGGGCTTATGATGTCTTTGACGGCTCCGGCGCTTGGCGTTGAGAGAATTTCGCCGAGCCCGAACAATCCCACTGCCACGGGAACGATGCCGATGCCGTCACCAAGCTCCGCGAGATCGAAGCTGTAGCGGAAATGTCCGGTCATGTTGTCGATGCCGATCATGCCGAGCAGAAGTCCGAGGCACGCCATCAGCAGCGTCCTGATCAGCGACGATGACGACATGTAGGCAAGGAAGATGAGGCCGAGCACGAGCAGGGCCGTGAATTCCGGCGGCCCGAACCGTAGCGCGATGGTCGCAAGCGGCGGCGCAACCATAGTCAGTACGAGGAGGCCAAAGGTGCCGCCGATCCATGAACCGACTGCTGCAATGCAAAGCGCTGCGCCTGCGCGTCCCTTCTTCGCCATCGCGTAACCGTCGATGCACGTCATCACTGACGAGGCTTCGCCCGGTATGCGCATCAAGATCGATGTGGTCGATCCGCCATATTGCGAGCCGTAATAAATGCCTGCGAGCATGATGATCGCTTGCGTCGCATTGAGACCGAATGTCACGGGCAGGAGGATTGAGATGCCCGCGAGCGGCCCGATGCCCGGCAAAACGCCGACAAGCGTCCCGACCAGGCAGCCAAGGAACGCGTACCACAAGTTGCTCGGCTCAAAAGCGACGGAAAAGCCGTGTGCCAGGCTGAGGAGGGTGGTTTCCACGGCGGGCCTAAATTCCGAACGGACCTGTTTGGAGCGGAGTCTTCAACAGGTGGACGAAGAGAACGTAAGTGATCGCAACAACACTGACGCTGTATATCGCCGCCGGCAGGAGCTTGCGCCGCTCAATGACCACGAGCAGGGCGAACATGAGAAGGATATTGGTGGTGAGGAACCCCAGCCACTCATAAAGCGCGGCGCCTATCGCGGTAATTGCGACCACCTGGGCGGCGTGCTGTGCGTCGGACCATGGCACAGTCGCAAAGGGTTTGCTCTCGCCGGCGCGCAAGGCGAGCACCAGCCCGAAGCAGATCGTCAGCACGGCGACGATCTTGGGCATGAAGCCGGACCCCGGCAGCGACAGCGTGCCGGTCGGCAGATCGCCGCTGAGCGCGATGATCAACAGGCCGACGCCGATGAAGAATGCGCCAGCGACGTGATCGGCGCGCAAAGTCATTGAGCCATCCTCGAACTGAAGAAATTTCGGAGCCGCGCCGGCGGCGGAGTTCCGGTATACGCGAAACTATCCTTGCACGCGACCGATGGAGTTGATCGCGTCTTCCTGGCGCTTGGCGTCGATTTCCCAGAATTTCGCAAATTCCGGCTGGTCCAGGTAGTCGAGCTCTTGGCCGAGATTGTCGAGCATGTCGACGAACGGCTTGCTGTGTACGGCCTTTTTGAACCCATCGCGCAGCGTGTTGATGATCGGCGTCGGTGTGCCCTTCGGTGCAAAGAACCCGACCCAGAAATAATATTCGAGATTGTAGCCGAGTTCTTTAAACGTCGGCACGTCAGGCAGCGCCTTGACGCGCTTTGCGCTCGACACGGCGAGCGCGTGCACTTTGCCCGCGCGGATATGGGTGAGGGCGATCGAGGTTGGCGACATGAAGAAATTGACGTTGCCACCCAGCACGGCGGTAACGGCCGGTCCGCCGCCGTTGGTCGGCAGGTGGCGCATCTGCAGATCGCCCGCCGCTTTCGCGAACAGTACAGTCGGTATGTGAGACGCGCCGTAAAGCCCCGAGGAGCTGTAGATGACCTTGTTCGGATTGGCCTTCGCATCTGCGACGAGCTCTTTCAGCGTGCGGTAGGGGACGTCCTTGTTGACGATCAGCACGATCGGGTCGGCAATAATGCGGCAGATCGGAATGAAGTCGGCATTGGTGAACTTCGGTTGCCGTCCGAACAGCTTGTCGACGGCAGCGAAGCCGGAAATCGACACGATGTGACTGAGCAGAGTATAGCCATCGGGCTTGGCGGCGGCGACGTATTGGGCGCCGACCGCGCCCGCGGCGCCCGTCTTGGTCTCGAGCACGACCGGCTGCTTGAATACTGCTTCAAGCGCCGCGTCGAGCGGGCGCGTGATGGTATCGCTGACCCCGCCCGGCGGAAACGGGCTGATCATCGTGATGGTCCGCGTCGGGTAGGCGTCCTGCGCGGGTGCCTCACCGGCCATGAAAGTGGCGGCAGAAGCGGCCGTACCGATAACGAAACTGCGGCGATCCATCTTGCTCCCCCCTCTTTTTTAGTTGCCGGTAGCTCCGGCTTATCGATCAAACGAATCCGGCTCAGCCCTGCACGCGGCCGATCAGTTTGATGGCTGCGTCGCACTGTTTTGCATCTTCCGCCCAGAACTTGGCGAATCCGGCCGCGTCGAGGAATGCGAACTCCAATCCGGCGTTGGTGATGGCCGTCTTGAATGCGTCGGAGTTTCCGGCTTTGTTGACGGCGGCGTTCAGTGTCGAGACGACGTTCGCGGGCGTGCCCTTCGGCGCAAAGATGCCGACCCATAAATAATATTCGACGTTATAACCGAGCTCCTTCAGGGTCGGCACGTCAGGCAACGCTTTCGACCGTTTGCCGCCGAACGAGGCCAGCGGCCGCAGCTTGCCCGCTTTGATGTGCGACAGGGTCGCAGTGACGGTCTGCGTGCTCATTTGCGCATTGTTTCCGAGCAGCGCGGTTATTGCCGGTCCTCCGCCATTGGTCGGCAGGTGGCGAAGTTTCGGGATACCGGTAGCCTTCTCGAACAGGGCCACCGGGAGGTGGGTCGCGCCATAAAGCCCTCCCGAACTGTAGATGATCGCCTCCGGGCGCTTTTTGGCGTCGTCGAGAAAATCCTTGAGGTTCACATATGGTTGCTGGGAATTCACCACCACCAGGACCGGGTCGGCGATCAGCCGCGCCAACGGGATGAAATCGGCCCGGGTCGTTTTCGCTTGCCGCCCGAACAGTCTGTCGACCTCCTCGTAGCCGGAAATGCCGTTGTTATGCGAGAGCAGCGTGTAGCCATCGGGCTTGGCGCTGGCAGCCACCTGTGCGCCGACCTGGCCGCCGGCGCCCGCCTTGGTCTCGACGACAACCGGCTGTTTCACCACCGGCTCGAGGGCGGCGGCAAACGGCCGCGTCACGAGGTCGTTGGCGCCGCCCGGCGGAAACGCGTTGATGACCGTGATCGCATGCGAGGGGAAAGTCTCCTGCGCAAAAGCCGGCCCTGCCGCCGCAAAGGCAGCCGTGCTGATCATGAAAGTTCGGCGATCCATGATGGTCCTCCCTGACTCCACCGTGACATTTGCGAGCGACGACGAGAACCGTGCGCGCTTATCAACGCACGGCTTTCACAATTTCGGGTTTGCCGGTCCTAACTCACTTTGCCAATCAGGCCGACCGCTTGCTCGACGCGTTTGGCATCCTCATCCCAGAATTTTGTGAACTCAGGTTGATCGAGATAAGCCACTACATCGCCGACATTTTCGATCGATTTCTTGAACTGGTCGCTTGCGGCGACTTTTTTGGTTTCCGCACGCAATCTGGCGATAGCGGGCGTCGGCGTACCTTTGGGCGCGAACAGGCCGACCCAAATGGAGAATTCGACGTTATAGCCGAGTTCCTTCATCGTCGGCACGTCTGGCGACGAGGCCGCGCGCTTGGGCGAGAAGCAGGCGAGGGCGCGCAACTTGCCGGCCCTCATCTGGCCGCTCGCCGCAGCAATCGACGTCACCAACACCTGCGAGTTGTTACCGAGAACGGCAGTCAGCGCGGGTCCGCCGCCATTGGTCGGCAGATGGCGCATCTTGATATTCGCGGCGTTCATGAACAATGCGGTCGGAAGATGCAGGGCGCCGTAAAGTCCGGACGAACTGAAGATGATCTGGTCCGGACGCTTCTTGGCGTCGTCGACCAAATCCTTGAGCGTCTTGTAGGGCTGCTGGTCATTGACGACCAGGACCATCGGGCCTTCGGTGAGCCGTGCAATTGGGACGAAATCGGCACGCGTGAACTTTGGCGTGCGGCCGAACGTCTTGTCCACCGCCTCGAAGCCGGACATCGACGGCAGGTGAGCGAGCAACGTATAGCCGTCGGGTTTCGCACTGGCGGCCACCTGCGCGCCGACCTGGCCTGCAGCGCCCGCCTTGGTTTCGATCACAACCGGCTGCTTAAGCAGCGGCTCGAGCATTGAAGCAAACGGACGTATGACCGTGTCGACCGCGCCACCGGGCGGAAACGGGTTGATGATGGTAATCGCATGAGACGGATAAGCATCCTGTGCAGATGCCGGCCGCAAGCCGAAAACCGCTGCAGCCGCGGCGCTACCGGCCACGAAATGACGTCTGTCCACATGATCCTCCCTGGAAAATGTTTGTTTTACCGGGATTGATCCCGGGCCCTTTAGTTAGGTTGGATGCTATCGCCCGGCGCGGTGGGCAATCAAGCATCAATGATTGCAACAGCCCTAGTCCAACCGGCTGAGCCGCCACGCACTTTCACCGGGAAACAGCTCACCATGAAGCCGGTCGGCGGCAGTGCCTCGAGGTTATGAAGTTTTTCGATGTGGCAGTATCCGATCTCCCGCCCGGCCCGGTGACCTTCCCAGATCAATGACGCGTCATGTGTCTCGGCATATCTCTTCATTGTAAAGACAAATGGCGCATCCCAGCTCCAGCCATCTATTCCGGTCACGCGCACACCTCGTTCGAGCAAGTACAGAGTGGCCTCACGTCCCATGCCGCAGCCTTTGGCGACATAGTCGGGGCGCCCGTAAGCCAGGCCCGCGCTCGTGTTCACTACGACAATTTCGAGCGGGGAAAGCGTGTGACCGATGCGCTTGAGCTCGGTTTCGACATCGTTTGCGGTTGCCACGTAGCCATCAGCGAAATGCCGGAAGTCGAGCTTTACGCCGGGTTGGAAGCACCAGTCGAGCGGGACCTCGTCGATGGTGATCGCGCGCTTGCCGCCGTCCATTGTCGAAGCAAAGTGCCAGGGCGCATCGAGATGTGTCGTGCAGTGCGTCGACAGGCGCACCCACTCGAAGCCCCATCCTTCGCCGTCGGGCAGGTCTTCCTTTTTTAAGCCGGGAAAGAATTTGATGATGTCGGGCGCTGTCGCTTGATGATCAAAGTACTCGATTTTCGGACCGTAGCCCGGCGGGTCGGCCGCGACGTCATTTTCAAGCGGCACCGAAATATCGATCACCTTGCGCGGCATGACATGCTGCTCCTCTGCAGGCCGGCCTTGTGCCGGCCACATACGACTCTAGTGTGCTGCCTATAAAGACGTGAACGCCCGGCACAAGGCTTGTGCCTGGACCGGCGAAGCCGGACCGAGCGCCGGGCACGACCAAGAAGGAGACTGTTCTATGCCGGCTTATTGGGTGGCACGGTCCAAGGTCAACGACCCCGTCGAATACAAGAAATACACCGACCTGGTGCCGGGCATTATTGCCAAGTTCGGCGGCAAAGTACTGGCCAGGGGCGGGCGATTCCAGATCATGGAGGGCCCGGACAAATTCCACCGGTTTATCGTGATCGAATTTCCCACCTTCGAGCAGGGCGTCGCCTGTTTCACCTCCCCGGAATACGACAAGGCCGCGGCCTTCCGGCGCAGTGGCGCCGGGGAGGTGGAAACGATCATGGTTGAGGGGGTCTAGCCCACTCGTTGGGCGGCCCACCCTCTAGCCTATTCCTGAGAAATGCGCATAAGATGACGCAAAATAACGGCTAATCGGGAGGACAAAAATGGTTCGACATCTAAAATCCCGGACATTCGCCTGGCTTGCGGGAGTGGCGGTCACTCTCGTTGCGGGCGGCATGTTCGTCATTTCGGGCGCGCAGGCGCAGAACAAGGAGCCGATCAAGATCGGTTTCAGCATGGCGCTGACCGGCCCGCTCGCGCCGAACGGCAAGCAGGCATTGCTTGGCGCCAAGATCTGGGAAGAGGAAGTCAATAAGAAGGGCGGGTTGATCGGCCGGCCGGTCAAAATCATTTACTACGACGACCAGAGCAATCCATCGACGGTTCCCGGCATCTACACCAAGCTGCTCGACGTCGACAAGGTCGATCTCGTAGTCGGTCCCTACGCCACCGCGATGATCGCACCGGCGATGCCAGTCGTCATTTCAAAGAACAAGGTGTTCATCGGCCTGTTCGGTTTGGCCGTGAACAGCAAGTTCAACTATCCGAAATATTTCTCGATGCTTCCGTCTGGCCCCGACACGAAGCCGGCGTTCACTGACGGCTTCTTCCAGGTTGCGGCCCAGCAAAAGCTGAAGACCGTGGCGCTCACCTGGTCCGATCTTGAATTCTCGAAGAACGCCTGCGAAGGCGCGCGCGAGAATGCGAAGAAATTCGGCCAGAAGATCGTCTACGACAAAAGCTACCCGGGCAACACGACGGACTTCACACCGATCGTGCGCGCGCTGCAGGCAGCCAATGCCGACGCGGTCGTCGTATGTTCGTATCCGCTCGACTCGGTCGGCATGGTGCTGGCGATCAAGGAAGTCGGCTATAAACCGAAGTTACTCGGCGGCGCCATGGTCGGATTGCAGGCGACCGTATTCAAGAACAAGCTTGGCCCGGCGCTCAACGGCATCATCAACTACGAGACGTGGGTTCCGTCACAGGCAACCCCGGCCACCAACGAGTTCCTGAAGATCTATCAGGCCAAGGCCGGTGCTGAAGGCGTCGATCCGCTCGGCTACTATCTGGGTACCTGGGGATACGCCTATCTCGAAATGCTGGGCGATGCGATCAAAGCGACCAACAGCATCAACGACGACAAGATCGCCGACTATTTGCGCAGCCACACGATCAAGACGATCATGGGCGACATCGCCTTCGGCAAGGGTGCCAAGGGTGAATGGTCCAAGTCACGCATGCTGCAGGTGCAATATCACGGCATCAAGCAGGGCGCCGGCCTCGAGACCTGGAAGGGCATGGACTATCAGACCGTGCTCACCCCGGCCGACCTGAAGACCGGCAGCGTGATCTTCCCGTACGAGAAGGCCGCCCAGTAATCGGCCGCTCGGGTAAAAACATGACGGCGCGGGAGAAATCCCGCGCCGTTATTCCTTTTTTGGTCGGCTTTTGAGGTAACTGGCTCACATTCCCATGTAGAGCTTGCGCACCAGGTCGTTATTGTTGAGCTCGTCCGCCGAGCGACCCTCAAAGGCAATCTTGCCGTGGACGATGACATAGCCGCGGTCGGCTATACGCACCGCCTGTTTGAAATTCTGCTCCGCCATTAGCACCGTGAGCTGATAGTGGTCCTTGAGCTGCTTTATGGCGTCGATGGTGCGGGCAACCAACAGCGGCGCCAGCCCAACCGAAGGCTCATCCACCAACAATATGCGCGGCGCCAGCATGAGCGCGCGGGCCAATGCCAACATCTGCTGCTCGCCGCCGCTCATGGAGCCCGCGAGCTGGCTCTTTCTTTCCGCGAGCCGCGGAAAAGCGTCGAAGCAGAAGTCGCGATTGCTGTTGATCTGTGCACGTGCTTTCTTGCGCGACGCGCCGAGCAGCAGGTTTTCTTCCACAGTGAGTTTCGGAAACAGCCGACGGCCTTCCGGCACCAGTGCGATCCCGAGATCGACAATCTGCTCCGTGGTGCGGCCAACAAGGTCGAACTTTTCGCCGTCGATCTCGGCGACGATGCGGCCCGTGCTCGGGCGCACGATGCCCATAACGCACTTCATCAGCGTGCTTTTGCCATTGCCATTGGTGCCGAGCAGGGCGACGGTTTCGCCTGCATTGACGTTGAGCGAAACGTCCTCGATCACGCGCACCGCGCCGTAGGCGGCATTCACGTTTTCTATGGTGATGCTACTCGCCAAGATAGGCCCTTACCACTTCCGGATCGCGCACAACGTCTTGCGGCTTTCCATCCGCGATCTTCTTGCCTGATACCAGCACGGCCAGGCGTTGCGAAAAGCTCATCACCGCAGTCATGATGTGCTCGATCAGGATGATTGTGATGCCGCTTTCATTCAGCTTCACCAGCAGCGCGAGGATATCTTCGATCTCCGAATGCGACAGGCCCGCCATGGATTCGTCGGCAATCAGCAGCTTCGGCTCTGCAGCCATGGCACGCGCCAGCTCAAGCTTGCGCATCTCGACCTGCGTCAGATCGCGCGGCCTGTGGTTTCCCTTGTTGGCAAGCCCGACCATCTGAAGCAATTCGGCACAACGTGCTTCAACATTTTCGGCGTGCAGCGGTGTGCCCGCGCGCTTGTGCACCGTGTAAAGCATTGGAATGCGCAGATTGTCGGCGAGCGTCAGGCTGGGGAATGGTCGCGGCAGCTGAAAGCTTCGCGCCAATCCGCGATGCGTGCGCTCATGGGCGGCCAGACCGTCGACGACGCGGCCATCGAACGCCACCGAACCGGTTTCGTTCTGCAGCGTTCCGCAAATGCAATTGACCAGCGTGCTTTTGCCGGAACCATTGGGCCCGATTAGGCCGAGCCGCTCGCCTGGCTTGACCTCGAGGTCGATCCCGTCGAGCGCGATGAAGCCTCCGAAGCGCTTGCTCAGGCCCTGGACGTGCAGGATGGCGCTCATTTCGCTCTCCGTGCGCGCAGACGATCCTGCACCAGTCCGACAATTCCGTTGGGTGCCACGATCACGAAGCCGATCAGCAGCAGGCCGACCAGAAGCAGGTTGACCGCGGATGAGATCGTGACGTTGGCGACCTGCTGCAATGTGCCAAGCAGCAGCGTTCCCACCAGCGGCCCGACCCAGCTCATGGTGCCGCCGATCATCGGCATGGCGATCGAATTGACCGCATATTCGAGGCCGAATGCCGACTGTGGCTGCAGATAGCCGATGTAGTAGGGGAACGGCGCGCCGGCCATGCCCATCAGCGCGCCCGATATTGTGGTCGCGACCAGCTTCAGCCGCAGCGTGGGAACGCCGGACGCTTCGGCGGCGAGCTCGTCGTCACGGATAGCAGCGAATCCATAGCCCAGGCGGGAGCGCTCGATGGCGCGCGCGGTCACGATGGCGAGCACAGCGAGCGCCAGCATCAGCGCAAACAGATACTGCATATAACTGCCGAGCCCCGGGAATTCGCCCGGACGCACGACATATGCGCCGCCTGAGCCGCCGACGAATTCCCAGTTTACCACCAGCGTTTGCAGCACGACCGCCATCGCCAGCGTGGCGATCGCAAAGAACGCGCCGCGCAGACGCAACGTCAGATACCCCATGCCGAAGCCGACGATGCCCGATACGACGCCGCCGATGAAAATCAGCGTCGGAATCGACAGCGGGAAGATCAGATGAAACATCGGCGCCAGGCTTTCAGGCACCAGCTCATCGAGCTGGTTGCCGAAAGTCGCGAGCGCCACCGTGCTGTAGGCCCCCATGGCGAAGAACGCCGCTGAGCCGAAGTTTACATATCCCGTATAGCCGCCAAGGATATTCCATGCAGTCGCCAGCACGATGTATTGCACAATCGTGTAGCCCGCGACGAACAGGTATTCGATGTTGGGCTCGCGAATGACCAGAAAGACGCCGGTTGCGACCGCCATTGCAATCAGTGTGAAGGGCGCCATTCGCACGGTTCAGCGCCCCAGCAGGCCGGAAGGCCGGAAGGCGAGGGTCAGTAACAGGAATCCAAAGGCGATCGCCGGCGCCCAGGACGGTCCGTAAAAAGTAGCGGTAATGCTCTCGACCACGCCGAGCAGCATCGCTGCGATCAGTGTTCCCGGCAGGCTGCCGAGGCCGCCCAGCACGCAGATTGCGAACACGCGCCCGATATATTCGCGCCCAACCGACGGCTCGACCGGCTGGATAATGACCAGCAGTGCGCCGGCAATCGAGGCTGTCGCAATTGAAATGCCGAAGGCAATGCGCTTGATGCGGACTGGGTCGACGGCCATCAGCTGTAGCGCGAATTGATCCTGCGAGACGGCAAGCACTGCCCGGCCTGTAAACGTGCGACTGATGAAAAGCTGCAGCGCCGCGAACATCGTCAATGCGGCAAGGCAGGGAACCAGCATGCGCAGCGGCAGGTCGATCGGCCCGAAATGCAGGCTTGGACCGATATAGGCTGCCTCGACGTAGCGGTAGTCGACCCCGAAAACGAGTAGCAGTACGACCTCGGTGACGAACAGCACGCCGAAGAAGAATGCGAGGCCGCGCAGCGATTCCTGGCCGCGCTTTTCGAACGACAAATAGTAGACTTGGTAGATCGCAGTGCCGAGCAGATAGAACATCGGCAGCATGACGATGCTGACGATCACCGGATCGACGCCGAATTTTATATTGATGATGTAGGCGATGTACGAGCCAAGAATAATGAAGCCGGGATGCGCGATATTGACGATATCGAGCATTCCAAAGGAGATCGATATTCCAGCGGTGACGGCGGCGTAAAATCCGCCAAGCAACAGCCCGGCGACAATCGCGCCTATCAGAAGATCGAGGGATACGTCCATACGATCCTCGATGGGCGCACGCGTGCGTACAATGAAGTCGGCATTTCCCCTCAGGTCCCCTTGTTTTTATGACTCACCGCGGGTTTATTGCCCGGCAGTTTGCAGGAAGCAACCCTGCTTGGCTAGCCCGCGCGCGAACACAGCGCTGCCCACTTGCGGCAAAATGAAACGCCCGCCCCCGATGAAAGGGAGACGGGCGTAAAACTTGGAGCGTTCGATCAGGCCGCAGCGGATTGCGGTCTCATGCCAGCGGGCAGCGGCATCGGCTTATTGGCGCTGTCCTTAAATTCGACGGTCATAAAGATCATTTCCTTGTCGCTGAGGTTCTCCAGGTCGTGCACCTTGAACTCGCCCTTGCCGTAGCTCTCGTGGCGCGTCTCGCCCGGCTGGTAGGTGTATTCGACGGTGGTGCCGTCGTGCACGTGCTGGCGGGCGCACCCGCCCAAAACCGCGGTCCAGAAATAGTCGAGCACGTGACGGTGGAAACCGATGCGCTCGCCGGGCGCGAGGCGGATGATCCACACGCGCGTGCGTTCGTTCTCCGACAACAGGGTCGAGCCGACGCAGGGGTTCGGGTTCTTGGCTTCGCGCGCGAACTCGGCAGCGATGTCGGCCGGCCACGGCGACTCGTTCTTCTGCTCCGCGGCCTTGTCGATCATGCTCAGCGTCATGGGGATCCCTCCGATGCAATTTGCGGTCATATATAGCATATTTCGGCGGACTTAAAGATTGGGGAAACGCCTTGGCCGGAACTGAAACACGCCGCGCGGTCATCATCGGCGGCTCGATGAGCGGCCTGCTGAGCGGGCTGCTGCTGCGCCGGGCCGGCTGGGCGGTCGATGTTTACGAAAGGGTCGAAAGCGAATTGTCGGGGCGCGGGGCCGGCATCGTGGCGCAGGCCGAGCTGATCGAGCGTCTGCGCGCCCTGGGCCTGCCCACCGCCGAGCTCGGCGTGCACATCACCACGCGCAAGATTCTCGACGCGCGGGGGCATTTCACTCACAGCTGCCGGTGCCCGCAGGTGCTCACTGCCTGGGAGCGCGTCTACCGGCTGCTGCGCGACGCCTTTCCGCCGGCGCACTACCACCGCGGGCGTGGGCTCGCGCGCTTCACCCAGGACGCGACCAAGGTCACCGCGCATTTTTCCGATGGCGAAAGCATCGCCGCCGATCTGCTCGTCGGCGCCGACGGCATCCGCTCGACCGTGCGCCAGCAATGCGCGCCGGACGTCGCGCCGCTCTACGCCGGCTACAGCGCCTGGCGCGCGCTGATCGCGGAGAGCGCCTTTCCGCCCGACGTGCACCGCGACCTGTTCGAATTCATGACCTTCGCGCTGCCGCCGGGCGAGCAGTTTCTCGGGTATCCGGTGGCGGGGCCCGACAACGACCTGCGCCCGGGGCACCGGCGCTACAATGTGGTCTGGTACCGGCCGGCCGACGAGGCGACGAAACTGCAGTGGTTGCTGACCGACGAGCGCGGAATGACACATGCGATCTCCATTCCGCCGCCGCTCATCCGCCGCGAGGTGATCGCGGAAATGCGCGCCGACGCCGAGCGCCTGCTCGGCCCGCAATTCCGCCAGATCGCGCGCATGATGGGGGAGCCGATCCTGCAGCCGATCTACGATCTCGAATCGCGGCACATGGCGTTCGGCCGCGTGGCGATCATGGGCGATGCGGCATTTGTCGCCCGGCCGCACGTGGCGGCCGGTGTGTCCAAGGCGGCGGACGATGCCGCGGCTCTGGTCGAGGCGCTGAGCGCGGAGCGCAATGTCGTGCAGGCGCTCAGGCGCTTCGAAGCGGAGCGGCTGCCGGAGAATTCCCGCATCATCGAGCGCGCGCGCCATCTCGGCGCCTATCTGCAGGCCACCCGCACCGAGGCCGAGCAGGCCCGCGCCGGACGCCACTCCACCGACCAAGCGGTGATCACGGAAACGGCGGTGCTGGATTTCTTGTATGCGTGACCGGCAATTGTCGACGCCAGTCCCGGGTTACAGAAATTCGCGTTCTTTGTTGAAAGGCGCGTCCATCGTGTAGCCGTGCGCGGCGCGGTAGCCGTCGTAGCGGTACCCCTTGTATTCCAGAACAACGGATACAACGAATGCGATAAGCACCATAACGACGGTGAATGTTGCCAGACCGGGCATGGGATATTGCATCATGCCGCTGGTAACCGCGCCGGCAGCGAAGAAATAGACGAAATACCCCGCCGTCTTGTGATAGGCCTCGAACTTACGCCGGCGCGGCGTCATATTGTAATGATCGCCGAACCAGGTCTTCGGATCATTCGGATCGGCCGAGTAATAGTTTTTTCCGCCGTGCGCGCCTCTGAGCCAGCCACCCATTATCTGCAAGCATCCGAGCGCGACTGTCGTCAGTCCGAACATCGAATGTACCGAGCCGCTGAAGCCGCCGCTGACTGTAACCGCGACAATTGCTCCCGCGAGCGCCAGACTGATCGAAAATATCAGCCCGTATTTGTGGACGCTGAACCACCACCAGACGCCATTTTTGATGCTGACTTTGGGATGGAGGCCGGTGAGCGTCGGCTTCGGCTTACCGAAACGGATGATGATGATGCAGATCGGAACCAGCACGAACCAGACCGCGACCATCAGGATGGCGTGATAATCCCAATGAATTGGGATGGTCATTCCCAGAAATTCAAAATGCACTTCCGTCGGAATGTGTGTTTGAATTCCGGTCACAGCCACCTCCGCCGGTTTCTACGAACTTTAAATTTCGCGCCCCGGTGCGCGCGGCAACTTTAATATTAGCATGAAAGAAGCGCTGCGGAGCCCGCCAACGATTTCGCGCTCACACCCCCAGCATTTTCTTCGCGTTGCCGCCGCAGATCGCGGCGCGGGTGGCGCTGTCGAGGCTTTCGACCGACGCGACATGGCCGATCGGGTCGTACTCCAGCATGTCATACGGGTAGTCCGTGCCGAGCACGATACGATCGCCGCCAAAGGTCTTCACCAGCGCTTCAAGCTGGTGCGGGGTGAAGACGACGGTATCGAAATAGACGTTCCGCCGTAGGTACGTCGTCGGCGGCACCGGCAGGTCGCCGTGCGCATCCGACCGCGCCCCCCAGGCATGATCGATGCGGCCGGAGTAGGCGCCCAGGAAGCCGCCGCCGTGGACGGCGAGGACGCGAAGCTTTGGATGGCGTTCGAACACGCCGTCGAAGATCAGGTAGTGGAGCGCCATCGTGGTATCGAGCGGGTTGCCGATCACGTTGTTGAAGTAGAAGCGCCCGAAGCGTTGCGGCTGCGTGAAGCCGGTCGGGTGGATCAGCACCAGTGCGTCGAGCTCCTCGGCCTTTTTCCAGAACGGCTCAAAGACCGGATCAGACAACTCCTTGCCGTTGACGTTGGTGAGGATCTCGACGCCTTTGAAACCGAGCTGCTTCATGCCGCGCTCGAGCTCCTTGGCTGCCTCGTTGCCGTCCTGCATCGGCACGCCGCCGAGCGCGACCAGCCGATCCTTGTGCTTGCCCACATACTCCGCGATGCCGTCATTGAGTGCGCGTGCCGCCTGCACGCCGACGTCGAGAGGCAGGTAATAGTAGATTTGCGGCGGCGCCGGACAGACGAGCTGCATGTCGACGCCCATCTCGTCCATAACGGCAAAGCGCTCGTCCGTCGTGCCGATGCGCGTGCTGATGTCCGCAGCTTGTTTTGCCATCAGCGCCTGGGTTTCCGGCGTCGAGGCCGCAACCAGCGGATCGGTCGACTGCTTGAGATGCGGTGTCACGATCTCCGTCACGCGCGGGACCGCGACATGGGAGTGCATATCGAGGGTGAGGCTTTTTGGCCTGACTTCCCGTCCAGGCCTTCCGTGCTTGCGCGCAGCCGTATTGGCATATTTGTTCCAGACATTCGCCATTGCCATTTCCCTCGCTTGGTCATCGTCCGTGACAGCAGACGATCCAGTAACGATTGTAATGTTGGATTTCAATCCGGCCTAGAACACCCCGAGGTGCTGGCGTAAGTCGACGCCGTCTTTTTCAATCAGTGCGGGAGTGGAGACCACCGCGACGCGGCCGGTATTGAGGATCACGATGTCGTCCGCCATATCGAAGACCAGCTTCGGATTTTGCTCGACGAGCACGATCGAAAGCCCGCTTTCCTTCAGCTTTCGGATCGTCGCCATCACCTCGGCAACGATCTGAGGCGCCAGTCCCTCCGAGGGCTCATCCATCAAAAGGACGCGTGGATTGCCCATGAGCGCGCGTCCAATGGCAAGCATCTGCTGTTCGCCACCGGAAAGATGCGCGGCGATCTGGTTATGGCGCTCGCTTAGGCGCGGAAACATGCTGAATACGGTGTCGGTGGTCCACGGCGCATGCCTGCTGCCGGGATCGGGTTTGCGGGCGGCGACCACCAGAATTCTCGCGCACCGTCAAACTTTTGAAGATCCGCCGGCCCTGCGGCACCAGTGCGACTCCGCGGGCGGCGATCATCTCGGGCGACATGCCACCCACTGGCTTACCGAACACGATCACCTCGCCACGCCGTGGCGGCAACAGACCCATCGTGACGTTCATGCAGGTCGATTTGCCGGCGCCGTTGCGGCCAAGCAGGCCGAGCATACGTGCTTCACCCAATTCAAACGAAACGTCGCCGAGCACGTGACTGTCGCCGTAGAAGGCGTCAATGTGGCTGAGCGTGAGCGCGCTAGTGGCCAAGATAGACCTCCCGCGTGCGGGGATCGGCAACCACTTCGGCGCGGTTGCCCTCGACGATTACCTCGCCGAAGTGCAGGAGCGTGATGCGCTCGGCGAATTCCAGCGCCACGTCCATATTGTGCTCGATCATGACGATGGTGACGTCGCGCGGGATCGCCAGCAGCAGCTGGTGCACATCGCGGCGCTCGTCGATCGAGAGACCGGCAAAGGGCTCGTCGAGCAGCAGGACCTTGGGGTTCTGCGTCAGCGCCATGGCAATTTCGACGCGTCGGCGCTCGCCATAGGACGTTTGCGCCAGCGGGCGGTTTGCGATGTGCCCGAGCCCGACCCTGTCGAGCGCCGCCTGCGCGTGCTCGACGAAATGACCCTGGCGCTTGAGGTCGATCAGCGGATTCCAGCGGGCTGGCGACAGGCCGAGCAACGCCAGCGTCACGTTGTGAATGATGGTGTTGCGCCCGAACAGCGTGATGATCTGATAGGTGCGGGCCATACCGAGATGGGCGCGGCGGCGGCTGGGTACGCGGGTAATGTCCCGGCCGAGCAATTCGATCGAGCCGGAATCGGGAGTAAGTTCACCGGTGATCAGGTTGAACAGCGTCGTCTTGCCGGCGCCGTTCGGTCCGATGATCAGCCTGCGCTCGCCCGGTTCGACATTCAAATTGACATCGGTGGTGACACGCAGGCCGCCGAAGGCTTTGCAGAGGTTGGTGACGGTGAGGGCGCTCATGATTTGACCTCCGCGCGACCCGCAACCGTGCCCGCGCGCCGCTCACGCATGCGCCAGGCCATGCGCCAGAGGCGCACGCTGCCGGGCACCAGACCTTCGGGCATCAGGATCACGATGGCGACAAAGATCGCACCGAGCAGAAAATTCCACCGCTCGATGAAGCCGCTGACGACGGTTTTCACGACAACCACCAGCGTCGATCCGACGATTGGCCCAAGCAGGGTACCCGCGCCGCCGGAAATCACCATCAGCAGGACCTCGGCGGACGATGTCAGCCCAAGCGTCTGCGGGCTGATGAACTGCGTGTAGTAAACGAACAGAATGGCCGACACCGCGGTGAGCAGGCCCGAGAACATGCAGGCGTAAAACCGGATCGCCCAGACGTGGTAGCCGAGGGCGCTCATGCGGCGCGGCTGGTCGCGCGTGCCCATCAATGCGGCGCCGAGCGGCGAGCGCACGAAGACGGTCATCGCGGCGATCGACAGCAGGAAGATGACCAAAGTCGCGTAGTAGAACGTGTTTGCGTCCGCCAGTGAAAATCCGAAGGGTTCAGGGCGTGTCTTCAGGCTCAGGCCGTTGTCGCCGCCGGTGAGGCTGATCCAGCGATAGGCGAGGCCCCACAGGATTTGGCCCAGTGCGAGCGTGATCATGATGAAGCCGATGCCGGTCGATCGCAGCGACAGCAGCGCAAAGATCGCCATCGCTATGAGGCCGATGACCAGGGCCGCGATGATTGAAACAGTGTGCCCGAAACCCAGCTGCAACATGTAGCCGGTCGCGTAAGCCGTGACGCCGAACAATCCCGCATGACCCAGCGACACCAGCCCGCCGTAGCCGGCCAACACGTTAAGCCCGAGCGCGAAGATTGCATAGAACAGGATCTGGCTTGCGACGTTGACGTAGTAGATGCCGGTCATCCAATACGGCAGCGTCACAAGCACGACGAACGTGACAAGAAGTGCAAAAACGCGCTGGCTCATGGCACGTGCCTGCCGAACAAGCCCTGCGGCCGCAGCAGCAGGACGAGCAACATCGGGAGAAACAGCACGAAGTAGGCAAGCTCGGGCAGGAGTGCCTGACCGAAATTATAGATGAAACCGACGATGATGCTGCCGACGAAGGAGCCGAGCAGGCTGCCCGTGCCCCCGAGAATCACCACCACCAGCGCCAGCGGCAGCATGTCCTGGTCGAGACCCGGGTAGACCGACAGGATCGGTCCGCCGATGATTCCGGCAAAGGCGGCGAGACCGGCACCGAGTGCGAACACAATCGTGAAAAGTTGGGAGACGCGGATGCCGACGACGCGTGCCATGTCGGGATCGTCGACACCGGCGCGGATCATCGCGCCAAGCCGCGTGCGCTCAAGCAGCAGCCACAGGCCGATGGCCACGATGACCGCGATCACGATGATAGCCAGCCGATAGATCGGAAAAATGAGCACGCCGAACCGTGCAAAGCCGGTGAGGGTGGCGGGCGTATTCACGGAAAGCGGGTCGCCGCCCCATATCATCAGACAGAAGTCGGCGGCCATGAAGGAAAGACCGAGCGTCACCAGCACCTGCGCCATTTGATCGCCGGGCAAGCGGCGCAGAAGCAACCGTTCGGCAAGCGCGCCCATGATGGCGACTGCGAGCGTGGCCAGCAGCGCCGCCAGCCAGAAATTCATTTTCACGCCCAGCATACCGATGACAAAGGTCGCGCCGATATAGGCGCCAAGCATGAACAGCGAGCCGTGCGTCAGGTTCGGGATACGCATCAGCCCGAAGATCAGCGAGAAACCCGCTGACAGCAGAAACAGCAGACCACCGAAGGTGACGCTGTTGACGGCCAGCACAAGCCAAAAAGTCATAGTCGCAGTGTTCCCGCCCTCGTCGTGTCAAAAAAAGCACCGCGGGCGCCTTTGCGGCGCCCGCGGCCCGGCTGGTATCAGGATTTGACCGGCGGGAAATCGCGCGAATAGACCGGCTGCTGCAGGAACTTCTTCTCGTCGTAAGTCCAGAACTGACTCACGTTGTGATAGGTCTTGACCGTCTTGTTGATCAACTTGCCGTTCGCCTTTTCGAGATGGCGAATGAAGATTTCGCCGATCACGTTCCCCAAATGGTCGAACTTGATGGGACCGCGCGGCGTATCGGTGAGCGTGACCGACTTCATCGCGGCCATGAGCGCCGCCTTGTCGTCCGACTTGCCTCCGGTCTTCTGAAGGCCGGCCTCAATCACCATGCCGTTGACGTAGAGGCCTGCGCAGTAGAAGCCGGGGTCAACGCCATAGTCTTTCTTCATCGCGGCAATGAAACGCTTGTTGCTTTCTGTTTCGAGATCGAGCGTGTAGGGGCAGGCACTGTAGAGGCCGATTGCCTCGTCGCCGAACGAGCGCAACAGCGCGTCGTCGCCGCCGGTTTCGCCGGTCACCACCGGATATTTGAGTCCGACCGCTGCATATTGCTTAAGGAAGCGCAGCGGGTTCGAGCCGGCAAAGCCCTGGCACACGCCATCGCAGTCTGAAATTTGTGCAAGATAGGGCGTGTAGTCGGGCGTTACGATCGGCGGCCACAATTTCTTGAGAATCTTCCCGCCATTGTCCTCGAAAGTCTGCTGGAAGCCGCCCATCTGTTCATAGCCAAAGGCAAAGTCTTCCGAGATCGTGATCATCCGCTTGAGCTTGAGCTCCTTGGCGGAAAAGTCCGCCATCGGATGCATCGCCTGTGAGGAGGTCGCCGACGCGCGCAGGAAGTACGGGTTTGGCCTGCGTTGCGTCATATCTTCAGCGGCGGCGAGGCTGAGGCACGGCGTCTTGTGCTCCTTGATGTAGTCGGTGATCGCGAGCAGCTCGAAGGCGGCAAGCGGACCGACAATGGTGTCAACCTTGTCACGTTCAATCAGCTCCTGGGCCTTGGTCTTGGTGCCCGCCGGAGTGCCGCCGCAATCCGCCGAGATGAATTCGACCTTGCGGCCGGCGAAGGTATAATTCTTTTCCTTCAGGAACGTGACGATGCCCTGTTCCATCTGGATGCCGCCCTGTGCGAGCGGGCCGGTCTTGATGGTGAGCAAGCCAAGCTTGAATGGCGCGGCTTGCGCAATCGCCGGTGCTGGAAATTTGAATGCCGCCACAGCTGCACCGGCGGCGGTCCCGGCCATAAATTTTCGTCGGGTCACCTTGCGAGACATTGCATTCCTCCCTTTGTCGCCCCGACCGGGGCTTGACTATGATTGGCCGCATTCCGGCCTTGTTTGATGCGCCGCGATGTCCGTTCCGGGCCGCTGGTCCCACCGTAGCGTCCCGGCCGCGCCATCATCCGCCATGCCATTCCTCGATGTAAAGCCCGATCGACGTCAGAGAGTGTGCCCACCTTCGCGAATGGGCAAGGCACTTGCACGATACGGAATGTGAAATCAGCCGCTAAATACCAAGATAGCTGGCCTTGATCTCGTCGTTGGCGCGCAGCTGCTCCGGCTTGGCGGAGTACACAACCTGGCCCTTGCTCATCACATGCACGTAATCGACAAGCTTGAGTGCAAGATGCGCGTTCTGCTCAACCAGCAATATCGACAGACCTTCTTTCTTCAACGTGCCAATCGCGTCCCAAAGACCCTGGATGATGATGGGTGCCAATCCCTCCGACGGCTCGTCCATGATCAGGCAGTCGGGATTGGTCATCAAGGCTCGACCGATCGCCAGCATCTGCTGTTCGCCGCCTGACAAAGTCTTGGCGCGCTGGTTGCGGCGCTCGTGCAGGCGCGGAAACAATTTGTAGACACGATCGAGATTCCATTTGTGCCGTTCCGGACTACGCTCGGCAACAAGCAGATTTTCTTCCACGCCAAGGGTGGGGAATACCCGGCGGCCTTGGGGAACCAGGCCCATGCCGCCTCGCACGGTTTCGAACGACGCCCTGTGTGTGATCTCTTCGCCTTTGAACATGACTTTGCCACGGCGCGGCGGGTTGAAGCCGATAATGGAGTTCACCAGCGTCGTTTTTCCGACCCCATTGCGCCCGAGCAGCCCGAGGATCTGGCCCTGCTCGAGCTGAAGCGACAGCCCTTGCAGGACATAGGCGTCCCCATAGTAGGTATGAATGTCCTGGACCTCGAGGATGGCCATGGCGTCAGTCGGTCCCCAGATAGATTTCCTGCACGCGACGACTCTTCTTGATGCTTTCCGGCGATCCCGACTCCAGAATCTCGCCGAAATGCAGAACCGAGATTTCATCGGCAACGTCGAACACGACGTCCATGTCGTGCTCGATGAGCAGAATCGCGAGCTTCGGATCGAGCTTCGACAGGAACTCGGTCATCTCGGTTGACTCGCCGGAGGACAGGCCGGCGGCCGGCTCATCGAGCAGCAGGATTTTCGGGTCGCTGGCGAGGCCGAGCACAATCTCAAGCTGACGCTGTTCCCCGTGCGAGAGGTTGCGCACCTCGACATCCTTGCGATCGAGAAAACCCGCCTGCTCGAGCAGATGGTGCGCCTTATCGTAGACCTCCTTGTAGGAGGACAAAAATCGCCACATGACGAATTTCGACGGGCGCAGGCCCTTGATTGCCAGCAGCACGTTGTCCAGCACGGTCAGCTTGGGAAACAGACTGGTCACCTGGAATGTGCGCGCCATTCCGAGTGCAGTGCGCCGATGGCTCGGCCACTTGGTGACATCTTCGCCGAACAGGAGCACCTGACCGGACGTCACCGGATAGATACCTGTTATTAGATTGAAGAGGGTCGTCTTACCCGCGCCGTTTGGACCGATGATCGCCTTGCGATCGCCGGGCATGATCCGAAGCGTAACCTCGCGCGTGGCCTGGAGACCGCCGAAGCTTTTGCACAGGCTTCTGAGCTCAAGGACGGGAATGTTCCCGCTGCTTGTTTGCGTCGCAGTACTCACACCGGCACCCTTCGGGAATTCAGAACGAATGACCGGGGCCCAAAGTAAGGGCCCCGGTCTGTTGCGCGCTATTCGCAGAACTTGCAGGGCGGAAACTCGCGGCTGTAGACCGGCTGCGCCAGGAACTTTGCCTTGCCGTAGGTCCAGAATTGACTGACGTCCGGGTAGGTCTTGATGACCGTGTTCCAGAGTTCGGCCTTGTCGTAGCCGAACATCTTCTTCTTTTCGACCTTCTTGATGTAGATGTTCTGGATTGGATTGCGCATATCATCGAAGCTGACCGGGCCGCGCACGGCGTCGATTTTCATTGCCACCATGGCCTTGATGAACGCTTCGGCGCCCGGATACTTGCCGCCGGACTTCTTTATGAGTTCGTCGATCATCTGCGCAGTCGTGTAGTTGCTTTCCGAATAGTAGGACGGCACCTTGCCGTATTTGGTGCGGTAGGCCTTCACGAAAGCCTCGTTCTTCGGCGTCGTCAGGGCCGCGCTGTATTGCAGCGACGACACGTCGCCGATGACTTCATCGCCCATGAACGGCAGGACGAACTCGTCATAGCTGGTGCCGCCGCCGATGATCGGCTTCTTGTTGCCGGCAGCGCGCAATTGCTTGGGGAACTGGAGCGCCATCGGCCCCACCATCAACGAGAAGATGGCGTCGGCGTCGCCCTTGATGCCCGGAATGTACGGTCCAAAGTCTTTGGTTCCGATCGGCGGCCAGATTTTCTGAATCACCTTGCCACCGCAGTCTTCGAAGGCCTTCTGAAAGCCTCCTTGCTGTTCGTAGCCGAAGGCATAGTCCGCTGCGATTGAGACCACTTTCTTGTAGCCTTGTTCGCAGGCCCATTTTCCGATCGGATGCGTCGGCTGCGAAGAGCTCCAGCCGGTGCGAATGAAGTAGGGATACTTGTCGAGCTGACGTTGCGTCAGATCGTCGGCCGCGGAAATCGAGGAAATATAGAGCGTTTTTTCACTCGTACTCACCGGCGCAAGCGCATATCCGGCGGACGCCAAAAGGCCGCCGATGAACATATGCACCTTGTCCTGCAGCACCAATTTCTTGGCTTTGGTAACCGCGGTATCAGGTTTGCCCTGCGAGTCCTCGACAATGAACTTTACGTCGGCGCCCCCGAGCTTGTTTCCGTGCTGGTCGAGATAAAGCTGGAAGCCGTCGACCATGTCCTTGCCGACCTGCGCAAAGATGCCGGTCGTCGGCGAGATGAAGCCGATGCGGAGCTCCTCGGCGCGGACGGTCGATGTGCCCAGCCCGACCGCCAGCGCGGTTCCTAAAAGCAGCAGGCTTGGCTTTCGCGATTGCTTGCTCATCATAGTTAGTCCTCCCTTGTTATCTTCACCTTCCGGTCGGGAAGGCACAGAAGCGAGTGTCTTCGACTCTCCCGATTGACTCGGCGTTTTGTTTCGCGTGCCGCGCGCTTGACGAATCCGCGCGGGAATTCCCATCAGGCCCGTCGGCAGGTACAAAATCGTCAGCACGTAGACGCCGCCCAATACATACTGCCACCACGGCACCAGCGTGCTGAGATATTCGCGCAGGCCGAACACAATGACCGAGCCGATGGCGCCTCCGACGAGGGTTCCAGCGCCGCCGAGCACCACCATCAGCAGCGCATCGACCGAGGTAGTCAAGACCACCGTTTCCGGGCTGATCAGGCCGTTGGTATGCGCCCAGAGCACGCCGGACAGCCCGCCGAAAGCCCCCGCAATGATGAACGCGATGTATTTGTGCAGCCAGGTGTTGTAGCCGAGAATCTGCATGCGCAATTCGCGCTCGCGGATGCCGGCGAGGCTGCGTCCGAAGGGTGAGCGCACCAGGACATAGAGCATCAACAGGCTGACGACGAAAAAGCCGAACACGAGATAGAAGAAGGTTCGCTCATCGGTCAGATCTAGGCCAAAACTCGGCCGGGACGTGACGTTGATGCCGTTATCTCCGCCGGTCAGCGAATTCCATCGATAGGCAAGCCCCCACACGCATTGGCCGAGCGCAAGCGTGATCATCAGGAAGTAGACGCCTGAGGCGCGAATGGCGAACAGCCCGAAGAACGCTGCGAGCGCCGCGCCGGACAGCAATCCCAGCACCACGACAAGCCAGAAATCCCATCCCAGCCCGATGTGAAATCTGGCCGCGAGGATCGCGGTCAGATAGGCCCCCACGCCGAAATAAGCGGCCTGGCCGAGCGAGGCGAGGCCGGTGAAACCGAGCAGCAGATCCACGCTCATCGCCAGAATTGCAAACACCAACGCGCGGGTCGCCAACAAAACGACGAAAGAACTGGAGTGCGGGATGATCATGGCGAGCGCAGCCAAGACGAGGACCACGATCAGGACTTTGATGTTCTGGCTCATCGGCGCGCCGTTCACTCTCGCCCAAACAAGCCGGTCGGCTTGATCGCCAGAATCAGAACCATTGGTGCGTAGAGCGTAAAATAGGAGACCTCCGGGATCAGGGCCTTGCCAAAGTTGTCGGCAAGCCCGACTGCCAGCGCACCGATGGCGGCGCCGCCGAGGCTGCCCATGCCACCGATGATGACGACCGCAAAGGCGAGCGGCAGCATTTCGAAATCGAGGCCCGGATAGATGCCGAGAAACGCGCCGCCGATCACCCCGCCAAGCGCGGCCAGGAAGGCCCCAAGCGCAAAGATGAACATGGAGATGCGGCTGGTGTCGATGCCGACGCCGCGCGCCATTTGCGCATCATCGACCGTGGCGCGCACGGCGGCGCCCATGCGCGTCTTTTCCATGACCAGCCACAGCAATATGCCGATGGCGATCGCCATGCCGATCATGAACACGCGATAGAGCGGAAAATAAATGCCGCCGATCACCACGCTGCTGGTAAATTCGCTCGGTGGATTGATGTCCATGTTGTTGCCGCCCCAAATGTCGAGAGCGCCTTGCTGGAAAAGGAAGGCGAACCCGACCGTGAGCAGCACCTGCCGCAACACATCGGTTTCGATCGGAACAATGGAAATTCGTCTCAACACGAAATACAGGATCGAGGTGGCGATGGCCGCAGCCACGATAAACTCAATGTTGGTGCCGACAATGTTCGGCTTCCAGCTGCTAAGAGCCAGGGCAACCAAAATCGCCAGTCCAGCGGCGATGGTCAGGTTTCGCAAAATCTCCAAACCTTCCGATCGCAGAAAAAGGCGCTCCATTGCAATGCCGACGGCGGCGATCGCCAGAGCTGCGACCGGCAACGACAACGCCCAGGAGCCCGTGCCGTGAATGACAGACAACGCGACGTAGCCGCCGAGCAGGAAGTAGGAGCCATGCGAAAGGTTGACGATGCGCATGACGCCAAAGATCAGAGACAAGCCGCTGCCGACGAGAAACAACAACGCGCCGTAGGACACGCCATTGAACGCCTGGATGATCCAGAATTGCGTACTCATTCCTCCCCTGGTCCTTCTGTTGTGCCGAAGGTTGCCGCAAAGCTTACCTTAGGTCCGATGGCAATGAACACCCCAAATGACCGCACGCGGCTCATGAAAGGCTGTGTGATTGCGCATTCGGATCGGTTGCATTGACTTTAACTGCGCCCGCTTGCCAGTTTTTTCTGCGGGATGATCGGTAGTAGCAAATAAGGCGTCTTGCCGCGGCCGAAATGCAGGCTGGTGGTGCCGCCGAAAATGGCAGGTGGCCGGTCGCGCGGATCGTCATGCAGGAACGGGCCGCAACCCTTCAGCTCGTTCTTGAAATTTGACAGCTTGCCGCCGCTCGCCCCGCCATATTCGTAATCCTTGCCGCGGATCGACAGGCCGATGCGATAGCCGGCGGGAACGACGATCGACGTCGGCCAGATTTCGATGTCGAGTTCCACGGCCTGGCCCTTTTTTAAAGGCTGCTTTTCGTCGTGCGTGTGGTACGGCCGATACGGCTTCGACAATTTCTTGTCGAGCTTGCGGTGTGACGCACGCAACCAGCCTTGTCCGATTGGCGTGTGCGGGTCGATCGCGCCCTGGAATACGATTTCCTTGAGGTCGCCGGTGAATACGCGCAGCACGACAACGAAATCGGCGTCGGAAGTCGAGGACGAGGCAAAAAGTTTCACCGCCGACGGTCCTGTTATCTCCGTTTCTTTGGCGAGCGGCGGCGTGAGGAAGGTCAAGCCGTCGCTCATTGCGGCAAATTTCAATTGAGCGGCTCCCGACGGCTTTTTGGTTGTCAGCGTCATCGCTGACGGATCGAGGTAGAATTTCGTCCATCGTGTGCGCTTGAGCGGCCATTCGCTTTCGGCGCGCGGCACAAACTTGTCGATGTGCCGCACCTGCAACAGCACCTTCGGTTGTTTTGCCCAACCTTCTTTCCTGCCGTGCAGGAAATAGTCGAAGAAACGCAGCTGCTGCTCGCGCCCGTAGTCGGTGTAGAAATGCGTCCAGTGCTCGATGCCATGGGCCTCCAGCCACTTCTGCCTGGAGGCGGCGCGCACGAATCCCTCGAAATTGCCGCGCGGGTGCAATCCCTGGCCGCCCCAGTTGGCGGCCGAAAACAGCGGCGTGACGATCTTGTCCCACTTCGCCGATCGCGCCTTGTGGTAGTCGTCGTCCATCGGATGCGACGCAATTTCGGTGCCGAAATCAGCGCGGTGCCTGGCGAGCTCGGATTCCGACAACGTCTCAGGTCCGCACACCAGTTCGCCATGCACGCGGCTGCGCTTGCCGCGTTCGCCGGCGCCGTACTGAACGGTCTTGACCTGCATGTCGTACCAGTTTTCCCAGAAGGTCGAGAGCATGCCGCCGTGATGCGTCATGTCGCGATACCAGTCGGCGGCACCTTCCCAGATGCACATCGCGGCAAGATGCGGCGGTTGCAGCGATGCGACTTGCCACTGGTTGATGCCGTAGTAGGAAATTCCGTTGAGCCCGACTTTTCCGTTCGACCACGGTTGCACGCCGGCCCACTCGATACAGTCGTAGAAATCTTTCGTCTCGCGTGGGGAGAAATGATCGATGAAGCCTGGCGAGCATCCGGCGCCGCGCGAGTCGACGCGCACGCAAATGTAATCGTGCGGCACCCACTTTTCCGGATCGACTACTTCCCAGCTTTGATAGAGATTGCTCGACCCGGCGGTCACGTCAGAATGTTTTTCCGCCATACGCTGCCACGCGCTCGGATATCCATCCTGGAATGCAAGACTTTTCGCATAGGGTCCATAGCTGAGGATGACGGGATACTTGCCGTCTTTCACTGGGCGAAAAACGTCGGCGCGCAGCACGAGACCGTCGTCCATTGTGATCGGAACGTCCCAATCGATCCGCATCCCATCGCGGATCTCAGTGCGTTGCTGATGCGACGCCATTACCTACGCCCCTCCCACGAATTATTCTTTTATGGGGTGGGCAGGCTACAGAACACGAAGAAGGACGCAAGAGCGTCGAAGACGCGGGCTAGCGCTTGCGCCGCCTGACCTTCGCCATCTTCTCAAGCACTGCGCAGACCGCTGCGGTATCGCGGCCGCCAAGGCCGCTTTTCATTGCCTTGATATAGATTCCCTTGGTCGCGTTGAATATCGGCGTCGGTACGCGGATTTTGCGCGCGTAGTCGCCGATCACTTGCATGTCCTTGTCCCAGACGGAAATCTTCATCGTCACGTCGTCATAGCGGCCTTTCGCCATCATTGGTGCACGCAGTTCGAAAACGCGCGAATTGCCGGCTCCCGCCGTGATCAGGTCGACGATCATGCGCGGATCGAGGCCGGCCTTCATGCCAAGCACCATTGCTTCGGCGGACGCGACATTGTTGATGGCGACAAGAAGGTTCGCGACGTATTTCATTCGGCTGCCGTTGCCAAACGCCCCGACATTGAAGACCCCGCGGCCAAACGCCGAGAGCAGCGGCCGGATTTTCGCGATGAGCTTGGAGTCGCCACTGGCATAAAACACAAGATCGCGATTTTTGGCCTGCGCGCCGGTGCCGCTGACCGGGCAGTCGATCATCTGATGGCCCGCCTTGCGTAATAGCCCGGCCGCTTTTTCCTTATCTGAAATTTTGAAGGTACTCATTTCGACGAGCAGCTTGCGCTTGAGTTCGGCCGCCGCGATTTTTCGTACCGTATTGGCGAGGGCTTCCGGCTTGGGAAGACTGGTCAGAATTATCGGAACGGCGGCCGCGAGTTCGACTGCGTTTTGTGCAACCTCGACCCCAGCGCGTTTGGCTTCCCGGCCGCGTGCGGCGCTGGTGTCGTACCCGACGACATGCCAGCCCGCCTTGACCAGGTTCTTTGCGAAGGCGCCGCCCATGATCCCGAGGCCGATCACGCCGACCGTGCCCTTGCGTCGTCTTACCGCCATTCACCGTCTCCCCGATGCTTAATCGCATCCGTCTGCCCATTCCCTCTTATGCGTTGGGTGTGGGGCTGTCGAGTCGCGTGGCTTGCGGCTTGCCCGCTTTCAAGCAGGCCGCTGATCGCCTATCGTCGCTTACAAAAGAACGGGAGGATGCATGCGCGTTGGTGTTGCAGGTCTTGGAGTCATGGGTGCGGCGGTTGCGGCCCGGCTCATGGAAGTCGGTCACGAGGTAACAGTCTGGAATCGCACAGCGGACAAGACCACGCCGCTATCGGACGCCGGCGCCAAGGTTGCGTCGACACCGGCGCAACTTGCCAGCGCGGTTGAAGCGACGGTCACCATGCTGACCGACGCGGCGGCGATCGATGCCGTCTACAGCGGCTCCAACGGTCTCCTGTCAGGCGATGTGAAGGGCAAGCTGCTTATCGAAATGAGCACGGTGCCGCCGAAGGTGCCGCTCGCCCTTGCGCCGAAAGCGCGCGCCAAGGGCGCGGCCTTCGTCGAATGCCCGGTCGGCGGTTCGACGGCGCCTGCACGGCAGGGGAAACTGCTCGGTCTCATGGGCGCGGACCCCGCCGATGCCGAGCGCGCAAAATCTTTGTTGAACCAACTTTGCCGCAGGCTCGAGCACTGTGGGCCGGTTGGCACCGGCGCATCGATGAAACTTGCGATCAACCTGCCGCTGATGGTCGCGTGGCAGGCCTATGGCGAGGCGTTCGCCATCGCCCGCTCGGCCGGGTGGGAGCCGAAGCGGCTTCTCGATCTGTTCGTCGACACCAACGGGGCAAATCCCGCGCTGAAGAACCGTGCCGAAATGATTGTCACGATGTTCGAGGGGCGCGATCCCGGGCCTACGACGTTCAGCATCGCAAATGGCGTGAAAGATCTGCGCACGATGGTGGAGACCGGCGAAGCGAACGGTGCCGACATGCGTGTGACGAAGGCGACGCTCACCGGCTTCGAGGATGCGACGAAGAACGGCTTCGGCGGCGGGGATGGGTCGCGCATGTCCGTTTATTGGGCCGCCCGCAAAAAATCCTGAACACTGGAGAACCTTGATGTCGGTAACGCTTGCTCAGGCCTCGAACGTTGTTGACGCGACTTTGAAGAAGGCTCGCGAACTCAAGCAGATGTCGCAGACGGTGGTTGTGCTCGATACCGGTGGCCATGTTGTCTGCGCGAAGCGCGAGGATGGCTCCGGAATTATCCGCTTCGAAATTGCCGTCGGCAAGGCTTACGGCGCACTCGGCATGGGCTGGGGCTCACGCACCATGATGGATCGTGCCGCGCAGAATCCGAACTTTCTCACCGCGATTGTCGCAGCCAGCGACGGCCGCATAGTGCCCAATCCGGGCGGCGTACTGATCCGCGACGCGAGCAATCACATTCTTGGCGCCATCGGAATTTCTGGCGACACCGGCGACAATGACGAAATAATTGCGGTCGCGGGTATCGAAGCCGCCGGCCTGAAGGCTGACCCGGGCGGGACCAAGAAATAGGAGAAATTCATGAAACTATTTTCGTTCTGGCGCTCGCTCGCGACCTACCGCGTGCGCATTGCGCTCAACCTCAAAGGGCTTTCACCCGAGGTGATCGAAGTGAACCTAATGAAGGGTCATCAACGCGAGGAGGCATTTCGCAAGGTCAACCCGATGATGGCCATTCCGGCGTTGGTCGATGGCGACGGCACCGCGCTCTATGAGTCACTTGCGATCATCGAATACCTCGACGAGACGCATCCCAATCCGCCGTTGCTGCCGAACGATCCGCGCGGGCGGGCCCGGGTGCGCGGACTCTCGCAGATCGTCGCCTGCGATTCTCATCCGCTGATCGTTCCGCGGGTGCGCGAATATCTTGCGCATGAGTTCAAGGTCGATGAGGCGGGCGTCATGAAATGGGCGCAACACTGGCATCGCGCGGCGCTGGGCGCGCTGGAGGAACATCTCGCCGGGGAAAAGGAAACAGGCACATATTGCCATGGCGAACAGATCACGGTTGCGGACATCTGCGTTGCGAGCCAGGTAGCCGGCGCGAATTTCTTCAAGGTCGATCTGGCGCCATACCCGACCGTGTCTCGAATAGCCGCGACCTGTGCGAAGAATGACGCGTTCGCGCGCGCCCATCCGCTCAAGCAGCCCGGCGCACCGGCCGCAGTCTGAGGCCGCCGATGATCAATACGGCGATCGTCGGCCTCGGCTGGTGGGGCAAGACGCTGGTCAAGGCGGCGCGCGACTTCGGCGCGCCCTTGCGCTTTGCGCGAGGCGTCACGCTCGAACCCGATTCAGTTCGCGATTTTGCGTCCGAACATCAGATCGAAATTGGAACGTCGTTCGAGGAGGCGCTCGCCGACAAGTCAATTCAGGCGGTGCTGCTCGCAACGCCTCACACCAAGCATCGCGCGCAGGTCGAGGCGGTCGCCGCCGCCGGCAAGCATCTGTACTGCGAAAAGCCTTTCGCGCTGACCAAGGCGGATGCCATAGCGGCACTCGACGCCTGCAAGCGCGCCGGCATTGTCCTGGGAGTCGGTCATCATTTCCGGCTGATGCCATCGATGCGCGTCTTAGCGGAACTGAAGGAAACCGGGGCTTTCGGCACCATCATGCATGTCGAGGGCAACTACAGCCACGACTGGCTGGCGAGCTATTCTACCGACACCTGGCGCATGGCGGCGGAGGAAAGCCGCGCCGGCGGAATGACCGGCATGGGCATTCACGTGCTTGATTGCTTCCGCGATCTGGTCGGGCCGATGAAGCGGATCAGCGCACTTTCAAAGGCGCGCGCGCTCAAGTTACCGACGGGCGATACCACCGCGGCGCTGATCGAGTTCGAGAACGGAGCGACCGGCACGCTCGGCACCACGATCAAGACGCCGTTCCGCTGGCGAATTGCTGTTTTCGGTGAAAATTGCTGGGCCGAAAGTGTCAGTGAGACGCGGGCCATCGTGCGGTACGCCGGCAAAGACGACCCCGAGGTAATCGAACGGCCGCACGACAATCATCTCGGCCGCAACCTCGACTATTTCGCTAAGGCCGTGCAGGGGCAGGGCTCCTTCCCGATTTCACAAGCCGGCATCTTGCAGACGGCAGCAGCGCTTGAGGCCGTCTTCAAATCGGTGGATGCCGACGGCGATTGGATGACAGTATAGTGGCCGGATGACAGAGCAGCAGATCCGTTTCGACGACGGCGCCGCCTACGAGCGCATGATGGGCGTTTGGAGCCAGCTTGCGGGCGAGCAATTTCTCGATTGGCTCGCCCCGGCCGTTGGTCAGCGCTGGATCGATGTCGGATGCGGCAACGGAGCCTTCACCGAATTGATCGTGCAGCGTTGCGGGCCGACGAGCGTAGACGGCGTCGATCCCTCCGAAGGGCAATTGGCTTTCGCGCGCACGCGGCCAGCCTCCCGGGTCGCCAGGTTCAAGCAAGGCGACGCCATGGCCTTGCCTTACGCGGACAAGTCTTTCGACGTTGCCGTCATGGCGCTGGTTATTTTTTTCGTTCCCGATCCAACCAAGGGCGTTGCCGAAATGGTCCGGGTCGTGCGGCCAGAGGGAAGCGTTGCGGCCTATGCGTGGGACATGCGCGGCGGCGGATTTCCATGGGAGCCGGTGCAGGCCGAATTGCGGACACTCGGCCAAAAGGTCGTGTATCCGCCAAGTGTGGACGCATCCCGCATTGATGAGATGCGCAAACTGTGGACGGATGCCGGCGTGACCGATGTCGAGACACGGGAGATCACCGTGCAACGGACGTTTGACGATCTTGAAGACTTCCTGTCGATTGGTTTGACGACGCCGAGCATCGGCCCAATCGTCAGGGCGATGCAGCCAAGCGACGTCGATACGCTGAAAGCGCGGCTTCGTGATCGATTGCCCGTCGGTGCAAACGGCCGCCTCACGTATTCAGCGCGCGCCAATGCGGTGAAGGGGCGAGTGCGAAAATAACGGTGGACTAGGCACGGAGTTCTGCGTGCGGGCGACGCGATGGCGCGATCCCAAATGTTGTGAATATGCGCAACCTCCGCCTCGAAACGCTCGAGGAACATTCGCGCCTGCATCGACAGCTTGCGCCGCGTCGGCTGGATCACCACAAATTCGGCATGCAGCTCGGGATTGACGATGGGGTTCACGATCAATTCGCCGCGCCCGATGTCGTTGACTGAAATTACGCTCGGCAGGATCGTCACCCAATCGGAGCGGGCTACGAATTCGAGTGTCGCGATCATGGCATCCATTTCGAGCATCGTCTCGATCTCGACGCCGTGCGCCTGAAAATAGGTCTCGAGATTGCGGCGGCGGATATTGTCCGGGCTCGGTGCGATGATCTTGAGCGGACGGCATTCGGAAAGCCGCACGGGTGCAAGCGGCGTAAAGCCGGCGCGCGGCCCCGAGATCAGCATCTCGCGGTCGCGCACCAGGATGCGCGACTTCAGTCCGATGGTGCCCTCGAACGAGGGCACCACAGCAAAGTCGAGCTCGTCGTCGAGCACCATTTCGGTCAGCAGGGCGCTGTAGCCTTCGACGATGTGCAGGCGTACGTCCGGGCATTTCGGCACGAAATCGTCCAGTACCGGAGCAAGTACTGCGCGGGTGAACGTCGGCATCAGCCCGATGCGCAGTTCGCCCGTCACTTCACCGGCCATTGAGCGCGCTTCCTCGGCGGCGTGCTCAAGCGCGCCAACGGCTTCCACGCAGCGCTTGTAGTAACGAAGCCCTGCAGGTGTGGGCGTCACACCGCTGGTCGATCGTTCGAACAACTTTACCTTCAGTGAGCGTTCAACCGCTGCAACATGTTGCGAGATTCCAGACTGCGTCGCGTTTTCCCGCTGTGCCGCACGGGTAAAGGAGCCTTCCTCGCACACGGCGATGACGGCGCGGATTTGCCGCAGCGGGATATTTGCCATGACACCCTCGAAAACGAGATATTAGAAAAACTGATGACAGAAGGCAGAATATATTATTTAGCCTGCACAGCCAACCGGCATAGGATTTCTGCAATCAGGAACGTGGCGCGCAAACGCGCCGGGTCGGGGAGGACGCCATGGGAGCTAATTTCGGCATTGCCGGATTGGATTGGCAGCAGCGGGTCAATTGGGACCGCATGCGCGAATACCGCATCGAGCGCGCACGCGCGATGATGAAAAAGCACGGCCTCGGCGCCATGCTGTGCATGTACGACGAGAACGTGCGTTACATCACCGGGACGCTGACGCCCGGCTGGAATCGTCTCAAGCCCGGACTGCGCTATGCGATGCTGTGCGGCGACGGACGTCCGATCCTGTTCGAGCAGGGCGACCTCGGGTTCCAGATCGAGCGGCACTCGCCGTGGATCCCAAAGGAGAACGTCCGTCACTCCTTCGCATGGATCAAGGGCGCGGCTGGACCGGCCTCGACCCAGCAGGTCAAAAAATTTGTGAAGGCGGTGCTCCAGGCGATGAAGGAGAACGGCGTTGCGGGGCAAAAGCTCGGCGTCGACTTCATCGACATCAACATGATCAACGTCTTCAAGGAAAATAACATCAACTGGGTCGACGGAATGACCCCGATGATGGAAGCGCGCGCGGTGAAGAGCCCGGACGAGCAGGAGTGCTTCCGCATCGTCGGGGCGATCGGCGATGCCACGCACTGGGAGTGCATGAAGTTTTTGCGCCCCGGCATCACCGAGAACCAGGTGACGGCGCACCTGATGCAGTATCTTTACAACATTCCCGGCATGGAGGACGTCGAGGACGTCATCGTCTCGTCCGGCCCGAACACCTGGCCGAACTGGCGCAATTTCTCCGACCGCATCATTCAGCCCGGCGACATCGTGTTCATGGATTTGGCCGCACTGACCTGGAACGGCTACAAGTCCTGCTATTACCGCACCTACTGCGTCGGAAAAGAACCGACGAAGGAGCAGAAGGACACTTACGGCACGGCACTGGAGTGGCTCTACGACTCGATCGGCGCGGTGAAAGTCGGCGCCACCACGAAGGACATCGCGTCGAAATGGCCGTCGGCAATGGAGACCTGGGGCTATGAGGACGAAGATCAGGCAGCGGCCAATCTGTGGGGCCACGGTCTAGGACTTGCGCAATACGATCCGCCGGTGATCTCGCGTATCTGGTCGCTCGATCATCCGATCGAAATCCAGGAAGGCATGACCTTTGCGCTCGAGACCCAGCACGGCAAGCGGTTTCGCTATGGCGTGCGCATCGAGGAAATGCTGATCGTGAAGAAGGACGACATCGAGATCGTGTCGAACTTCCCTGTGAAGCAGATCACGGTCGTCGATCCGCTGCCCGGTTATGGGGACCATGTAAAATAACGTGGTTCGCATCGCGGCACCGTCACCTCTCCCATAGGGAGAGGTCGGACCGCGAAGCGGTCCGGGTGAGGGGTCTGAAATTCGAGACGTCGGAAATCCCCTCACCCCAACCCTCTCCCCGGCGGGGAGAGGGAGCGCGCCGAAATCGTGGCACTGTTGAGAACAAGCTCGATGACCGCCTTCATCCTCCGCCTTGACGATCCTTTCGCTGCCGATCCCGAACGGGTAGGGCCGAAGGCGGCCAACCTGGCAGCGTTGACTCAAGCCGGTCTGCCGACACCGGGCGGTTTTGCCCTGACCGCCGACGCCTATCGCCATCAGCTCCGGCACCTCGGGATCGAGGACTTCTTACGGCAATATAACGACGGCGATCTGCTGGCATCGCGCCGGATTTCGATCCAGATCAGGCTTGCGCTCTACGAGCGCGACATCGCACCCGAGATTCTCAATCCGCTGCTCGCCGCCTGGCGTACGCAGCGCGAAATTGCCCCGCTTGGCGTGGTGCGCTCCTCGGCGCTGATCGAGGACCGCGCCGGCGCAAACTTCGCCGGCCAGTTCGAGAGCTTCCTCGGACTTTCCGATGAAACCGAATTTCTCACGGCGGTGCGGGCCTGCTGGGCGGCGTTGTGGACCTCGCACGCACGGCGGTACATGGACAATCACGGCCTCTCACCGGCCGACACCGCGATGGGCATTCTCATCCAGCCGCTGATATCCGCGCGTGCGTCGGGCGGCGGCCTGAGCGAAACGGCCGAAGGGCAAATGCTGATTTCCGCCACCTGGGGACTTGGCTCGGCGATCGCGCAGGGTGAAGTCGTGCCGGATCGGATTGTGCTGGCGAAGAATGGCTTCTTGCGAACGGTCGAGGCCGGCCGCAAGGGTCATCGCGAAACCTGCGCGCACGGCGTATCGGCCCCCGAGCTTGTGCCGAAGGATCTGGTAAGCGAGCCATGCCTTTCGCCGGGAGAAGCCGTGACGCTTGGCCGGTTGCTGGGTAAATGTGAGCAGCTCACGGGTGCTCCGGTCGAGATCGAATGGGCAATGGATGAAAACGGATTTAAATTGCTGCAATCGCGGCCGCTGCATGTCGAGGCACCGATCGTGCCCGACGAAATCTGGCTGCAGCATCCAGGCGTGCGCGGTCATCCCGCCGGCATAGGCTGGGGGGCAGGCCGGGCGGTGGTAGTGAACTGCGAATGTGAATTGTCGCGCGTCGCGCCCGGCGACGTCCTGGTGACGAAAGTGGCAGGCCCCGCTCTCAGTCACATTCTGTCACGCGTCTCGGGTGTCGTTGCCGAACGCGGCGGCTCGACCTCTCATATGGCGTCCCTTGCGCGCGAGCGCGGCATTCCGATGGTGCTCGGGGTACTCGATGCCACCCAAAAGATTCCCGATGGCGCACAATGCGCGGTTGACGGCGTCGCGGGCATCGTGCGGTGGGTGCGGTGACGGTCAAGCCCCGCGTCTTTGTTACGCAGCCGATTGCGTCCAGCGCGCTGATGCGGCTGCGCGCGCTTGCGAACGTCAAAGTCAACACGGACTCGAGCAGGATTATCACGAAGTCGAAGCTGATCGCGGCGGTCAAGAAGTGCGATATTCTGTTTTCGCTGCTGCACGACCGCATCGATCGTGCCGTGCTTGCCGCCAACCCGAGACTGCGCGCTGTCTGTTCGATGTCGATCACGCCCGACAACATTGACGTCGCAGAAGCGACCAGGCGCGGCATTGCCGTCACCGTCGTTCCGCCGATTGTCGCGGAAGCGACTGCCGACATCCATTTCGGATTGATGCTTGCCGTCGCGCGGCGGATGGTCGAAGGCGAACATCTGGTCCGCGCCGGCAAGTTTCCGGGGTCGCAATCGAACCATCTTGCGGGCGTCTATGTGCATGGCAAGACGATAGGCATCGTCGGGGCAGGACGTATCGGACAGGCCACCGCGCGCCGCGCGCGCGGCTTCGGCATGAAAATCATCTATTGGGGTCCCCGCCGCAAACCCGAAGCGGAGCGTGAGCTCGGCATGGAGCATGTCAGGCTGGAGCGGCTCCTGACGGAGGCGGATTTTGTTTCGCTCCATCCGCCTTTGAACGCCGATACGCATCACATGATCTCGGACGAGCAGTTCGCGCTGATGAAGCCGACCGCCTTCATTATCAATACTGCCCGTGGTGCGGTCATAGACGAGAAGGCGCTGGTGCGGGCGTTGAAGAAAAAGCGCATCGCGGGCGCGGGCCTTGATGTGTTCGAACATGAGCCCAAGCTGCCGCCGGCCCTGAAAACGATGAAGAACGTTGTGCTTACGCCGCACCTCGGCAGTGCCGTGATGGAAGTGCGGGAGCAAATGGCAAATATCGTCGTGGATAACCTGCAGGCCCTGATCAATGGCGGGACACCCGCCCAACTGCGTCAACGCGCAAGCGCTCGGCAAATGAGCGGCGCCGGTCGCGACCTTTGAGGTACGATCGCCGGCCGGTAAGAATGTCATCCCCGCTGCGTGCGGGTCGGAAGGCGTAGGGGAGAATGGTCATGGCGGATTTGCCCAAGCTTGACGTGGTGATTGGCAACAATTTTGGCCATCTGCCGATGTTCATTGGCGCGGAGAAGGGCTTCTTCGCCAAGCACGGTGTGGACGCCAAGATGCTGGTGGTCGATACCGGCACCGACATGGTCAACGCCATGCACGATGGCCGCGCCCAGATCGGTGATATGAGCACGACCACCTATCTTAAGGCAGTGCATTCCGGCGAGCCGTTCAAGGTGATCGGCCTGATCATGAACGATGCGACGCGCGACAACTGCGACGACCCCCTTGCCATCGTGACCAAGAAGGGCAGGGGCATCGAGGCCGGTAAAGTGACAGACCTCAAAGGCAAGAAAATCGGCCTCGCGCGAGGGCAAACCTCCGATGAATATTTCAAGATGGTGCTGCGCCGCGCCAAGATGAAATACGAGGAGCTCACAATCGAGAATATCTGGTCGCAATTCGGCCTTGCCCCCGCATTGAAGGAAGGCAAGGTCGACGCGGTGGTGTCGTGGGAGCCTTACGTCACGCAGGTGCTCACCGAAGTGCCCGATTCATTCACGGTGATCCGCGGCGGGCATCACATGTCCTACGTGATGGTGGCAACCGCCCATGGGCCGACCGTAGAGAGCAAACCGTCCGTGGTAAAAAGCATAGCGGCGGGGCTGGCGGCATCGTCCCACTTCACCCGCAACAATCGCGATGAGGCGGTGGAAATTTTCGCCAAGTGGGTGCCGGGCACGGATGTTGCAATCGGCAAGAAAGCAGTGAAGCACATCAGCTTCGATCCGCGTTTGTCTCCAAACGTATTGCGCGCATTCGAGAACGCCGAGGACGAAGTCCTGATGAACACGCTCAAGGGAGCACCGCGCCTTGATGTGCCGAGCCTGTTCCGGCCGCAATTCATGGCGGAGGTACAGAAGGAACACCCGGAATATTTCGCCGACCTGCCGCCGCTGAAGTAGCTATTCCGCGGTCCAGCCGCCGTCGACAACCAGTGACGTGCCCGTCATGAGCGCGGCGGCGTCGCTGGCGAGAAATACGATTGCACCGGTGAGATCTTCGAGCTGGCCCAGTCGGCCGAGCTTGATCCGGCGCAGCGTGTCCTCGCGGAATGCCTTGTTTTCGAAGAACGGCCGCGTCATCGGCGTTTCGATGAAGGTCGGCGCCAGCGTGTTGACGCGGATCTTGTGCGGGGCGAGGTCTATCGCCATCGCCTTGGTGAAGCCCTCCATCGCATGCTTGGTGGCGCAGTAGACCGTGCGGGTCGGCCCGCCGACATGACCCATCTGGGACGACATGTTGATGATGGAGCCTGGTCTCTTTGCCTCGATCAGTTTGCGGGCGACCGCCTGCGCCACGAAATAAGCAGCGCGGACATTGAGCGAAAATACGAAGTCGAAATCCTCGACCTTCACATCGACAAATGGGGCGGGCCTGTTGGTCCCGGCGTTGTTGATAAGGATGTCGAATGGCGCCTGCGCGGCAATCGTCCCTTTCACGGCTTCCACATCGCGCACGTCAAGGGTGAGCGGCTCAGCCTTCTGTCCGCGCGCGCGGATGGCATTGGCCGCTTCCTCGATCTCCTTGGAGGTACGCGCGGCAAGCGTGATGTGGGCGCCGGCATCGGCCAGCGCCGATGCCGCCGAAAGCCCGATGCCGCGGCCGGCACCAGTAACCAGCGCGCGCTTGCCGTCGAGACGAAAGGAAGGCGTCTTGGTCAGCTCGACCATCATTCCGCCGCCTGCGCGTAAGGCACGTTGCGGCCGCCGTAACGGCGCACGCGCACATTGGCTTGTTCGGCGTGGGCCAGAAACCCCTCCAGCACGCAGAGCCGAGAGCATACTTCACCGATCTTGACGCTAGCTTCGTCGCTGAGCACCTTTTGGTAGGTGCAGGTCTTGATGAATTTCCCGACCCAAAGGCCTCCGGTGAAACGCGCATTCTTCTTGGTCGGCAGGGTGTGATTGGTGCCGATCACCTTGTCGCCATATGCGACGTTGGTGCGCGGTCCAAGGAACAACGAGCCGTAGTTTTTCATGCCGTTGAGAAAGATGTCAGGATCGCGAGTCATCACCTGAACGTGTTCTGACGCGATACGGTCGGCCTCGGCGATCATCTCAGCTTCACCGTCGCAGATGATCACTTCGCCATAGTCCTTCCAGGCCTGACCGGCAAGATCGGCGCTCGGCAGGATCTTCAGCAGGCGCTCCACTTCTTTCATGGTATCGCGCGCAAGCTTTTCCGAATTGGTGATGAGGACCGCCGGCGAAGTCGGTCCATGCTCGGCTTGGCCAAGCAGGTCGGTGGCGCAAATCTCGCCGTCAACCGTGTCGTCAGCAATGATCAGGGTCTCGGTCGGCCCCGCAAGGAGGTCGATGCCGACGCGGCCGAACAGCTGGCGTTTTGCCTCCGCCACGTAGGCATTGCCGGGTCCGACGATCATGTCGACCGGCTTGATGGTTTCCGTGCCGAGTGCCATGGCAGCGATCGCCTGCACACCGCCGAGAACATAAATGTCGTCGGCGCCGCCGAAATGCATCGCCGCGACGATCGCCGGGTGGGGCCCGCCCTTGAACGGCGGCGCACAGGCTATGATGCGTTTCACGCCCGCGACCTTGGCAGTGACGATCGACATGTGCGCACTGGCGACCATCGGATAGCGGCCGCCCGGCACGTAGCAGCCGATCGAGTTGACCGGGATATGCCGGTGGCCGAGCACGACGCCGGGCAAAGTTTCGACCTCGAGATCAAGCATAGTGTCACGTTGCTTTTGCGCGAAGTTGCGCACTTGCGCCTGCGCAAACTTGATGTCCTCGATATCCCGCTTCGACACCTGCGCGATGGCGCGCTCGACCTCGGAGGGAGAGAGGTGGAAATCTTTCGGCGACCACTTGTCGAATTTCTCCGATAACTCGCGGATCGCGGCGTCCTTCCGCTCCTCGACCTGGGCGAGGATGGATTCCACGGTCTCGCGCACCTTGGCGTCGGCGGCCTTGATCGTGCTCGCGTCCATTCCGCGTTTGAGCCAACGAGCCATGGTTCTGTCCTCCGGTTTTGTCGCAGCAGCGCCACTGCCGCGCGTCATGGCCGGGCTTGTCCCGGCCATCCACGTCTTCGCCCGCACTATAACCTAAAGACGTGGACCCCCGGGACAAGCCCGGGGGTGACGGAGATTGGCGTGCTGTCGGCGATTATTTGATCGCTTGCGGATTGATCGGTGAGCCCGTGCCGCCGGTGATGATCAGCGGCGGGCCGCAGAAGAAGAATTCGTAGATGCCATCCTGCTCGCAATCTTCGGCGAGTTCCTTGAGATAGAAAATCTCGCCCATGCAGAGGCCCATTGCGGGGATCACGACCCAGTGCCAGGGCTGGTTGGCTTCCTTGGTCTCGTTGGGACGCACTTCGACACCCCATGTGTCAGTACAGATCGCGGCGATCTGCTTTTCCTGGCACCAGTAGCAGTTCTCGAACTTCACGCCTGGCGCGTCGCCGCCGGCATAGCCGCCCCAATCCTTCTCCTCATGACAGCGTTCCATCTGCCCCGTGCGGACAAGAACGAAATCGCCGCGCCCGATCGACACGTTCTGCTGCTTGGCGCATTGGTCGAGCTCGTCATTGGAAATGCTTTCGCCGTCCTGCATCCAGTTCACGCCGCGGAAGCGCGCGATATCGAGCAGCACACCGCGGCCGACCATCTTGCTCTTGGAGTGCTCGATGCCGAGCACCGAGAGGCCCCGCAAGTCGATCAGCTTGGCGTCGTAGCCATTGTAGGCTTTGTCCTCGTAAAAAATATGGCCGAGGGCATCCCAGTGCGTTGCGCCCTGAACGCACAAGGTCAGCGTGTCGTCGGCATATCGGATCTTGTTCCAGTCCTGCTGGCCGGCAATCGCGTCGGTGCCGGTGGCGAGCATCTGATGGATCGGATTGAAGCGGCCACCGAACAGGCCGGTCTGAGGACCGGTGCGGTCGAGCGGAATGCCAAGCGCGAAGACCTTGCCGGAACGGATCAGGCCCGCCGCCTTTACGATGTCCTCGGGAGTCACGTGGTTGAGCGTGCCGATCTGGTCGTCTTTGCCCCAACGTCCCCAGTTCTTGAGCTTCTGCGTTGCTTCGGCGATCGCCTGCTTGCCGACCTTGATGTTCATAAACCTGGTCCTTCCGGTCTTCTCGCTATTGCAGCGCGCGTCCTCGTCCGGATGCCCGCTTCCCGCTGCAATATTGCGCTGGCCTCCGGTGTTTCAGCAAGCGGGGTGCGACGCTGCCGCTTTGACGAACACGCATTGCTTGCGCATGATCCGGCCCACAAGCATCCGTTCAAAAAGCGGGCCATTGAGGGAGGATATTCATGAAACGCAATCTGATCGCCGCCGTCGTAATGATGGTCGCGCTGGCGCTGCCTGCCCAGGCGAACAACATCGTCGATGAGTGGGCAAGCACCAAGGCACCGGTGGCGCCCACGCTGAAGCCGGTGACCGTCGATCCCAAGACGACCGCGCTCCTGATGCTCGATTTCATGAATCAGAACTGCGGCAAGCGTCCACGCTGCCTCGACACGATTCCGGCGATGAAAAAGCTGCTCGATGCCGCGCGCGCGGCCAAGGCGACCGTGGTTTACAGCTTGATTGCCAACACCACCGCGGCCGATGTGATCAAGGACGTGGCGCCCGTAGCAGGTGAGGCATCGGTCCTCTCTGGCCCGGACAAATTTCTGAAGACGGATCTTGAGAAGATTCTCAAAGACAAAGGCATAACGACCGTCATTGCGGTCGGGACCTCGTCCAACGGTGCGGTGCTCTACACGGCGAGTGGCGCCGCGTTCCGCGGGATGAATGTGATCATTCCGGTCGACGGCATGTCGGCAGTCGATCCATACGCTGAATACAGCACCGTCTTTACTTTCATGAACGCTCCGTCGGTGTCGGCCAAGACGACACTGACAAAAAGCGACATGATCAAATTCTGATCGACACTTTCGCGGGATCGCTCAGACCTTACCCAGCGCACGCAGGATCTTGTCGGGCGTGAACGGCATGTCGGTGAGCGGCTGCGCCCCGAGCGGGCGCAGCGCATCATTGATCGCGTTCATCACGGAAGCCGGCGCGCCCGCAGTGCCCGCTTCGCCCGCGCCCTTGGCGCCGAGTTCACTGTCGGCCGTGGGCGAGACTACATGACCGCACTCGATGTCCGGCATCTCCGCCGCCATCGGCACGAGGTAGTCGGCCATGTTTCCGTTGAGGAGCTGACCGCGCTCGTCGTAGAGGCAATGCTCGAACAAGGCACCGCCAATGCCCTGCACGACCCCGCCGCGAATCTGCTCATCCACCAGCTGCGGGTTGATGATGGTGCCGCAATCTTCCACGCACCAATGCTTCAGCAGTTTCACGAAACCGGTGTCGACATCGACTTCGAGATAGCTTGCCTGGATGCCGTTCGTGAAGGCGAACGGCCAGGCGCGCGGCACATAATGGCGTGTCGCCATCAACTCGGCCTGGAATCCCGGCGGCAGCGTGTCAGGACGGAAATAGGCGACCCGCGCCAGCTCATCGAGCGGCAGGCGCTCGGTGCCTTTGTCTCTGTCCACGACGATGCCGTCGCGAATGTCGAGATCCTCCGGTTTGGCCTGCAGCATGGCTGCGGCAACCGCAACAACGTTGGCACGCAGAGCCTTGCCGGCCTGCCAGGCTGCTTCGCCTCCGATACCCGCGGCGCGCGAGGCCCAGGTGCCGCCACCATACGGCGTGTTGTCGGTGTCGCCAGTGACGACGCGCACCTTCTCAATTGGCACGCCAAACGATGATGCGACGCATTGTGCGACGACGGCTTCGGCACCCTGGCCCTGCTCGGTGACACCCGTGTGCACAATGATTGCGCCTTGTGCGTCGAGTTTGACCGTCGCGCCGTCCATCGAGGTGATGCGCGCCCCGCCGACGCCGTAGAAGGCGGCCGACGGATTCGTCACCTCGATGAAGCTTGCAAAGCCGATGCCGCGATAGACGCCTTTTTCACGCAGCTTCTTCTGCTCTGCTCGCAGCCCGGCGTAATTCATCATCGAATCCAGATGTGCGAGCGCTTCATGGTGCGACAGCAGCTCGAATTTCAGACCCGCGGCCGATTGTGTCGGATAGGCATCGTCGGCAATAAGATTGCGGCGGCGCAACTCAAGCGGGTCCATGCCGATCTTGGCAGCGGCGAGCTCGACCAGGCCTTCGGTGACCGCAACGGCAATCGGGTGGCCGACCGCGCGGTATTGGCACATCACGTTCTTGTTCTGGAACACGACGCGCGCCTGCGCACGGTAGTTCGGGCACTTGTACGGTCCGCCGACCAGGTTGACGATCTGGTTGGCTTCGATACCGCTGGTCCGCGGATAGACGGAGTAGGGACCGATCCCCGTCAGGTCGTCGATCTCGAAGGCATTGATGGTGCCGTCCTTGCTGACGCCGATTTTCGCCTTGATGCGGTGATCGCGCGCATGGATATCGGTGACGAAGCTCTCGATGCGGTCGGCGACGAATTTCACCGGACGCTTGAGCAGTTTCGACAGGGCGACCGTCGCCATTTCATCCGCGTAGGTGTGCACCTTGATGCCGAACGAGCCGCCCACATCCTTGGTGAGAACGCGCACCTGATGCTCGGCGATGCCGAGATGCTTGGCGAACAGGTTCTGCATCATGTGCGGAGCCTGGGTGCCCTGATAGACGGTCATCCGCTGCTCGCCTTCGTTCCAGTCGGCGACGATCGAGCGCGGCTCGTTGGTCACGCCGGTGTGGCGGCCGAAGCGGAATGTGGTCTCGATCACGGCGTCGGATTCCGCGAACGATTTGTCAACGGCGCCAACATCGAGCTTGCGCTCAAAGCAGAGATTGTCACCGAGTGAGGAGTGGATCACCGGTGTCTTGGGGTCGAGCGCGACCTCCGGGTCGGTGACAGGTGGAAGTTCTTCGTACTTCACTTCGACCAGCTCGCAGGCGTCCTCGGCTTCGGCGCGTGTGTTTGCGACCACCGCGCAGACAGCTTCCCCCTGCCAGCAGGCGCGCTCGAGGGCGAGCGGCGCCTGCGGGGCGGATTTCAGTCCCTTGAGATGGGTCAGCACGCCCACCCAAGGCGTCATGACCTTTGCAAGCTCGGCGCCGGTGACAACCGCAATGACGCCGGGCGACTTCTTTGCGGCATCGGTTGCGATCTTGACGATGCGCGCATGAGCGTGCGGCGAGCGCACATAGGCCACGTGCGCCATGCGCGGCAGCACGACGTCGCTGACGTATTGTCCGCGCCCTTGGCTCAACCGCCGCAGGTTCGGGCGTGGCACCGACCGGCCGATGTATGAATTCGGCCGGTCGAGGGCGCTCAGGACGGGCGGTGAATCATCGACGATTTTCATGGCTCTCTTTCTTCACCTCCCCCTGGAGGGGGGAGGTCGGCGAGCGAAGCGAGCCGGGAGGGGGTGAATCGGAGGTCACCCCACCCCGTCCGCCTTCGCTTCGCTACGGCGGACAACCCTCCCCCTCCAGGGGAGGGTGAAGAAATGCGGCTGATCGCATTCGCAACCATCACAAAAACCGGGTTGGCCACAGAATCGTGCGCCACATGTGCGCCGATGGGCTGTTGTCGAGGCCGAGACCTTCCTTCGGTTGCTTGAAATGGCGCCCGATGATGTCCACGAAGTCGTCGAGATTGACCTTGGCATTCGGGTCGAACGAATAAATGTCGTTCATACAAATGAGACGCGAGGTCATGTACCACTTGTGTGCTCGCGCGCGCTTGTACTCGTCGACGATATACGGCTCCGGCTGGTAGTCGGGCCCGAACAGCTCCTTGTAGAGGTCGGGATAGCCATAGCCGACCAACTCGTCGGGGAAGAAGCGAAGCGCCTGGTGGGACTTCACCGCCCACGCCACTTCCTCATCGACGTAGGGCTCGATCATCTGTGCGCCCCAATAGCCGTGGTCGCAGCGGATGAAGCTGACGATGGCAATGTCGTGCAGCAGGCAAGCAAGCACGACCTTTTCCGGTTGCCCGCCGTTCAGAGCATGAGTAGCGCTTTGCAGAAGGTGTGCGGTCGAAGCAAAGCGGTGGCGGAAGTAGTCCACGAGCGTCGGCTTTTCCGGCATCGACGGCAGACGCGGGTCGTCGCCCATCAGGAAATACTTGCCCGGGTGCTTTGCCTTCATCTCAGGGCCGGTATCCATCTTCACCTCGCCGTCCATCAGGTGCGCGATGGTCGACTTGGTGATGATGCGTTCCATCTCGTGCATCTTTTCTTCTTCGAGCTCGTCGGCACGTTCTGACATCGACAGCGGATGGGCATGCTCGTTCATGGCCTACCGTCCTTTCGCTCGTGCCTGGGCCACCAACTCAACGGCATCAACGATCGCGTGATAGCCTGTGCAGCGGCAGTAATTACCCGACAGGTGCTCGCGGATTTCGTCTCAACTCGGCACCTTTTTCGCGCGTTTCAGCAGATCCTGGGCCGCGGCCAGCATGCCGGGTGTGCAGAAGCCGCACTGTAGCGCATTGCGCTGCTCAAAGGCCGCCTGCAGGTCAGCGATCTCGCCCGAGTCGGAGAGACCTTCGATGGTTTCCACCTTGGCGCCGTCGCACTGAACGGCGAGCATCAGGCAGCCGCGTATGATCTCGCCATCGACGCGCACTGTGCAGGCGCCGCACACGCCATGCTCGCAGCCGACATGGCTCCCGGTAAGACACAGATCGTCGCGCAGGTAATCGACCAGCGTCTTGCGTGCGTCGACGTGACCTTCCACGCGTTCGCCGTTGACCGTCAGGGAAATATCGACGGCGTGGTTGCTCATCCCCGTGGCTCCATCAGCTGCTTTGCAACGCGGCGGAGCAGGACACCGGCCAGGTGCTTCTTCGTCTTTGCCGTCGCCTGCACGTCGTCGTGCGGGTCAAGGTCGAGTGCCTTGACGGCGGCATCGATATCACCGTTCGCGAGCGCCGCTTCAGCTTTCTTCGGACGGACCGGTATGTCGCCAACGCCGAAATAGGCGAGCCGCACATCAGCCAGGTGACCCTTGCCATCGGCGCGCGCGCTCGCCGCGAGGCCGACAATGGCGTAGTCGCCGTGACGGCGCACCAGCTCGGCGAAGCCGACGCGCGTAGCCTTGTCGGCTGCAGGAACGCGGACCGCGGTTATCATCTCCTGCGGGCGCAGGGCGGTTTCGAACAGACCCTTGAAGAAAGCATCCGCCTTTACTTTGCGCTTTCCGCGCGGGCCCGCGATGTCGATCTCGCCTCCGAGCGCCAGCAGGCAAGCGGGCAATTCGGCCGCCGGATCGGCAAAAGCGATGGAGCCGCCGAAAGTGCCGCGATTGCGGATTGCCGGGTGGCCGATATGGGGCATCGCAATCGCGATCAGTGGCGCGTGCTTTGCGATGACATCCGAACGCTCAACTTGAGCATGGCGCGCCAGTGCGCCGATCTCGACGTACTTGCCCTTTTTGGCGATGCCGTCGAGGTTCTTGATGCCGTTTATGTCAATCAGCAAATCAGGCGCCGACAGCCGCATATTGAGCGTGGCGATCAGGCTTTGTCCGCCGGCGAGCAGGCGTGCATCGTCCTTGTGCTTGGCGAGGAGCAACACCGCCTCCTTCAGCGTTTTCGCCTTTGTGTATGCGAATGGCGCCGGCTTCACGTCTTCTCCCCATTTGTTCTTATTCTGACCGGTAACGCGGGCAGGTCAATGCGGCCTGATACGGCTAAGAAATCGATTTCACGATGTCGATCGCGCGGCGCAACAGTGTTTCCGACGCCTCCGGGGTGCGAAATGCCGCGTGCGCGGACAGCGTCACGTTTTCGAGCTTTGTGAGCGCATGGTCCGGCGGCAGCGGCTCGTTGTGGAAGACGTCGAGACCCGCATGGCGAATGTGCCCGCTTTTGAGCGCGGCGATCAACGCGGCCTCATCGGCCAGCGCACCACGCGCGGTATTGACGTAAATCGCACCCTTCTTCATGCGCGCGATCCGCGCAGCGGAGAGAAAACCGCGGGTCTCGTCGCCGAGGGTCAGGTTTATCGACACGATGTCCGCGCTTGCGAGCAAGGTGTCTATGTCGACCAAAGGCACTCCGATCTCCAGATGTTTCGTGCGATTCCAGCCGATCACGCTCATGCCTATACCTTTACCGATGCGCGCCACTTCGCGGCCAATGCCGCCGAGTCCGATCACTCCCAGGGTTTTACCCAGCAGTTGCACGCCTTCGTGCGGGGTCCATACGCCACGGCGCACCTCGCGATCCATTCGCGCAAGATCGCGGGCGCACGCCCACATCAGCGCGATGGTGTGCTCGGCGACCGCGGTATCACCATAGCCCTTGATGATGTGCACCTTGATGCCACGTTCGGTGAGTTCGGCGACGTTCATGTAGCTCGCCGGACCCGTGCCCAGGAAAACTATGTGCTTGAGTTCCGGACATTGCGCGACCAACGGTGTCGGCATGTAAGAATGGTCGTCGATTGCAATGCCGTAGCCGCCGATGATGCGCGGCAGCTCATCGCGTGCAAACGTCTTGCGGTTCACGTCTATAGGGGGATCGTCGGCCCGGACAACGCGCTCCCAAACGGGAGCGAGCTGATCGTTACAGTCGAGGAAAATAGTTTTCATCGGAATCTCGCTCGGACGGTTGTGAAACGGAAGGAAAATTGCAAACGTTGACGGGTCGCCCGGCGCGGACTACATGCACCGATCGCTGACGCAACATAATGTAGCGGAGTAATGAGTAAAGATCACAAAGCTGTCTGCGTCGTCGCCTGGCCGGCCGGTCATTCGCGCTCGCCGCTAATTCACAATTATTGGATCAAGCAGCACAAACTCGACGCTGAATATCGGCGGGAAGCGGTGCCACCTGACAAGTTTGCCGCGTTTGTCCAAGACCTGCACGGCAACGGCTATGTCGGCGCGAATATCACCGTGCCGCACAAAGAGGCCGCGCTGGCGGCATCCGAGCCGGACGACCGCGCACGCGCGGTCGGAGCTGCGAACACGCTTTGGTACGACGACGGTACGTTACGATCGACCAACACAGACGTCGAAGGCTTTCTTGCCAATCTCGACGTGGCGGCGCCGGGATGGGACCGTGGTCTTGAGACCGCCGTCGTGCTCGGCGCGGGTGGCGGCGCGCGCGCGGTGGTGTTTGCGTTGCTCCAGCGCGAGGTTGGCCGCGTCTATGTGCTCAATCGGACACACGATCGGGCACAGGCGCTGAAGAAGAAATTCGGCGCACGCGTGCACCTCGCGGGCTGGAATGAGACCACCGGTCTGCTTGGGGGTGCCGGAATACTGGTCAATACGACCACTTTGGGCATGGTCGGGCAGCCGCCGCTGGAGATCAATTTGCGCTGCCCGGCTTCGCTTGTCGTGGCCGATCTCGTTTATGCGCCGCTGGAAACGGGATTGCTGGCGGCGGCCCGCGCGCGCGGCCTGCGCACGGCGGATGGCCTCGGCATGTTGCTGCATCAGGCCGTTCGGGGCTTTCAGCTCTGGTTCGGCGTGCGCCCTGAAGTGACGCCCGAGCTTCGCGCCCTGGTGGAAGCTGATTTGCTCAAGAAGAAGTGAGCGTGTCCGGCCTGGAATAAGCGTGACAAGACGGGGTTATCCGCCTGATTGATGCTGGCTGCGTGCCGGTACCGGATCGGGAGGAATTAAAATGTACAAATTGAATATGACACGCTGGGCAATCGGCACGGTGGCGATTGCCCTGGTTTTTGCGACAGCCGCCCACGCGCAACAGCAAGGACGTATCCGCGGACAGATCGAGAAGGTCGATGGCGCGACTTATGTCCTCAAGGCACGTGACGGCACGATGCTTAATGTGAAGCTTGCCGACGATGCGCGCGTGTCGGCGCTCGAGAAGGCGTCGCTCGCCGACATCAAGAACGATACGTTCATCGGCATCGCCGGCATGCCCAAGCCGGACGACAGCATCGAGGCGTTCTCGATCCATATCTTTCTGCCGGCGCAACGCGGCGTCGTCCCCGACCGGCATGGTCCCTGGGATGCGCGGCCGAACAGCACGATGACCAATGCCTACGTGATGAGCGCGGTGAAGGAGAAGGACGGCGAGGTGCTGACGGTGAAATACAAGGACGGAGAAAAGAAAGTCATTGTCACGCCGCAGACCGTCATTGCCGCAGCGGCACCAGCCAAGAAAGAAGAGATCAAGGCGGGGACTCCGATGATCATTTTCGGCTGGGACAAGCAGCCGGACGGTTCGGTGCTGGCGAAGTCATTGTATATAGGCCGCAACGTCACGCCGGCGATGTGAGGGCCAGGAGTTAGGAATCAGAAATCAGGGATCAGGATGAGATCAGGGATCAGTAATCAGACGCAGAGTTAGTTCTTCTGATTACGATTACTGATTACTGATTACTGGTATCTAATTCCTGTTCGGTGCGTGCGCCGAGCCGCGAGCGGAAACATCCATGTCGCCCGCAAGCTCGGGCATTTCGCGCATCAGGCTGACAAGGCGGTTCCGTCTGTTGCCGGCGAGACGTGCTTCACGTTGCTCCTCGATCGGACGGCGCACCTCGTCGCACCGCGCCAGGCTGTCGATCTCTGCGCCATGCTCGGCGAGCTGCGCCAGAAGATAGGTAAGATCTTCCAATTGCTCGGCGACAACGTGAATGACGCCCGATTCTTCCTGCACGCGGCCGATGACCGCCACATAGCGCGCGCCTAAAACGATCGGCCGCAGGCGTTCGAACACTTTCGGCCACACGATCACATTCGCGACGGCACTTTCATCCTCGATGGTCATGAACACCACGCCATTTGCCGAGCCCGGCCGCTGACGGCAGGTGACCAGGCCGGAGATGCGCGTGCGCATGCCGGAGGCCGTATGGCGCAGCGTCTCGTTTTGCTTGATGCCGCGGGCATCGAGATCGGCGCGCAGGAATTGCGACGGATGCGCGCGCAGCGAGAGGTGCAGGAAGCGGTAATCGTTGACGACTTCCTCGCCGATCGGCATCGGCGACAGCCGCACGTCGGGTTCCTGTGAGACAATGCGCGCCGGCGGGACGCTGCCGGTTGCAAACAGCGGCAGATCGTCATCGCGGTCGCCGACCCGGCCGAGCGCCTTGGCCGCCCACAATGCTTCGCGGCGCGTGAGGCACAGCGAGTGGAAAGCATCGGCATCGGCCAGCCGCTCCAGCACGCGCGGCGAAAGCCCGGTGCGCAGCCAGACATCGCGCATGGAATCGTAGGCAAGTTTAGTCTCTAATTGGTCATGCCCGGCCTTGTGCCGGGCATCCATGTCTTTGTTTCTCTCCTTCAGGGAAGACGTGGATGGCCGGGACACAGGCGTGCGAAAGCACGCCGTTCTTCGAACGGCTATGCCCGGCCATGACGATTGAACGCGTCGTTCAACAATCAGTTTCCCATCCTCTTCCTTAAGCCCCTTGATCTCGCGCAGGCCGAGACGCACGGCGTGCGTTGTCCGGACATCATTCCGCATCTCGCTATGAAGATCATGCATGCGCTCGGCCGCGCGCGGGCCCGGTTCGAGCGTGGAATCCCAATGCGAATGATTGATGTCGGGCGGGCGCACCTCGACGCCGTGCTCGCGCATGTCGCGAACGATCTGTGCCGGCGCGTAGAAACCCATCGGCTGCGCGTTCAGAAGGGCCGCACCAAAGGCATCCGGATAGCGGCATTTCAGCCAGGCCGAGGCATAGACCAGCAGCGCAAAGCTCGCCGCGTGGCTTTCGGGAAAGCCGTATTCGCCGAAGCCTTCGATCTGCTGGAAGCAGCGCTCGGCAAAATCTTGCTCGTAGCCGTTGGCCAGCATGCCGTCGATCATCTTGCGTTGAAACGTGCCGATGGTGCCCACGCGCTTGAAGGTCGCCATGGCGCGGCGCAACCTGTCGGCTTCCGAAGGCGTGAAGCCGGCGGCGACGATCGCGATTTTCATCGCCTGCTCCTGGAACAGCGGTACGCCCAGGGTCTTCGACAGCACCGCTTCAAGTTCTTTCGACGGATAAGTGACCTGTTCCTGCTTGCGGCGCCGGCGCAAATAGGGATGCACCATGTCGCCCTGGATCGGCCCCGGCCGCACGATCGCAACCTCGATCACCAGGTCGTAGAAATTCTTCGGCTTCAGACGCGGCAGCATGGTCATCTGCGCGCGGCTTTCCACCTGAAACACGCCGAGCGAATCCGCGCGGCCGAGCATGTTGTAGACGGCCGGATCTTCGGACGGGATGGAGGCAAGCGTCCATCGTTCGCCGTAATGCCCATCGACCAGATCGAACGCTTTGCGCAGGCACGACAGCATGCCGAGCCCGAGCACGTCGATCTTGAGAATACCCAGCGCGTCGAGATCGTCCTTGTCCCACTCGACAAAGGTACGGTCGTCCATCGCCGCATTGCCGATCGGCATCACCTCGTCGAGCCGGCTGCGCGTGATGACGAAGCCGCCGACATGCTGCGAGAGATGGCGCGGAAAGCCGTTAATCTCGCGCGCCAGCGCCAGGACCTGGCGCATGCGGCGGCTGTGCGGATCGAGGCCGGTGCGGGTGACGGCATCTTTCGACACCGCGCCGCCACCGCCGCCCCAGATCGACGATGACAGCGCACCGATGGCATCCTCGGAGAGACCGAAAGCCTTGCCGACCTCGCGGATCGCCGAGCGTCCGCGATACGAGATCACGGTGGCCGCGATGCCGGCATGGTCGCGCCCGTATTTCTTGTAGATGTACTGGATGACCTCTTCACGCCGCTCGTGCTCGAAATCGACGTCGATATCGGGCGGCTCGCGCCGTTCGGGCGAGATAAATCGCTCAAACAGCAAATCGGCGCGGTCGGGATCGACCTCCGTCACGCCGAGGCAGAAACAGACCGCGGAATTGGCGGCCGAGCCGCGTCCCTGGCAAAGGATGCCTTGCGAGCGCGCGAAGCGCACGATGTCATGGACGGTGAGAAAATAAGGCGCGTATTGCAGCTGCGCGATTAGCCTGAGCTCGTGCTCGAGATTGTCGCGCACTCTGTCGGGGATGCCTGCCGGATAGCGGTGAGCCGCGCCTTCGTAAGTGAGATGCGCCAGCGCGTCCTGGGCATTGTCGAAGCCTTTGACCTCTTCATCCGGATATTCATAGCGCAATTCGTCGAGCGAGAAGGAAAGCGCGTCGCTGAGTGTCATTGTTTCCTCGACCGCCTCCGGTGCATCGCGAAACAGCCGCATCATTTCCTGCGGCGGCTTCAGATATCGCTCGGCATTGATGGCGAGCTTGCGGCCGGCCCGTTCGATGACGGTTTTCTCGCGAATGCAGGTGAGCACGTCGGCAAGCGGCCGCCGGTCGGGATGGTGATAGAGCACATCGTTGGCAGCGATCAGCGGCACTTGTGCATCGCGCGCGATGGTTTTTGTACGTGCCAGCCTGGCGCGGTCATGCCCGCGGTAGAGCATGGACGCGGCGAGGCGGACACGATGCGGTGCAGCCTCGCGCAGGCGCGCCAGGAATCGTGCGTGACCACCCATGGCGATCAATTCGAGCCCGAAGGCATGCGAGAGCAGGTCGTCGAGGTGAAGAATGCATTCGCCCTTGTCGGCGCGAAGATTTCCGAGCGTCAGCAGGCGGGTAAGTCTTCCCCAGCCGGCGCGATTACGCGGATAGACCAAGATGTCGGGCGTATCGTCGGCAAACACCAGCCGCGCGCCCGGGTGATAACGCAGCGTCAAGTTCTGCTCGCGCTTGGCCAGATGCGCGCGTACTACGCCGGCGACCGAATTGCGGTCGCACAGGCCAAGCCCGGCAAGGCCGATACTGGCGGCCTGCACCATCAATTCTTCCGGATGCGATGCTCCGCGCAGGAAAGAGAAGTTCGAGGCGGCGGCAAATTCGAGATAACGCATTACACTTCAGCCTCACGCAAACGTCCCGTGCAGGAACCACGCCGGCGCACCGGCGCCATGCGCGAGGTCGCGGTAGAGTCCGGCGCGGAACAGCCAGAATCGAAGCCCGCTTTTATCCTCGACGCGGAAATAATCGCGCGCAGGTCCGCCGTGCTCGCTCCACCAAGCCCCTTCGATGCGCTCCGGTCCTTCGGCGGCAACCACCTCGTGCAGCGCGCGCCGCCACCGGAAGCGCAATGGCGGGCCATCCGGCACCTCCGCCACCGCTTCGATCGGCTCCGGCCGTGTCAGCAGCCGCAGCGGGCGCGGCGGCAGATCAACCTCGTTGCGGTAGCGGCGGAACGTGCTCCAGCCGGTATCGCCATTGACGGCCTGCACCGGTAAAGCGGTCTCGGCCAGCTCCGGAATATGGCTGTCTTGTGCAACCAGACGACGCACCCGCCGTGGGCCCAGCCGCGCGCTCAGCCGGTCGATCAGCCGGCAGAGTTCGGCCGCATCTTCCCCGTCGGCGATGCCGATCTGTTCGGGCGGGCAGGGCTCGGCGACGAGCACCGACAGGCGTGCCATATCGAAGCCAAAACCGGGATCGAGCGCGTCGGCGAGCGCGGCGAGTCGCTCGACAAAGAGTGCCCGGATTTCCTCCGGGTCGCGCAACGGCCGCGAGGTGCCGGCGGCGATGCGGCGTACCACGCCGTCGGTGCGGAACAGGCTCAATTCGATGCGGCGCACGCCGTCGCCGCCACGCTCCAGCGCGGATTGCAGCCGGCGCGCCAGCCGCACGGTGATCGCGAGCACGTCCTCCTCGCGGCCAGATCGGTTCGGGAAAACGCTGCTCGGCGACATAAGGTGCGACCGGCAGGCGCGGCGTCAGCGGTTCATGGTCGTGGCCAAGAGCACGATCGAGCTGCCGCAGCACGTCAGGCCCGAAGCGCGCGGTCAGCGGCGCCCGTGGCAGATCGACGATATCGCCGATGCGCTTCAAGCCGACGCGGGCGAGGCTCGCGACCGTCGCCGGCGGAAGCCGCAACGCAGAGAGCGACAATGGTGTGAGAACGCTGCGCTCCTCGCCGCAGGCATAGCCTGCCGGTTCGCCAAAACGTGCGGCAGCCCAGGCAGCACCGATGGTGCCGGCAATGGCGAGCGAATAGGCGAAACCGTTTTTTTCCAGGCGGCCGCTGAGATCGGCTATCAGTTCGCGCTCGCCGCCATAAAGATGTGCGCAACCGCTGACGTCGAGCAGCAGGCCATCGGGCCTATCGCAGGCAACCAGCGGCGTGTAGCGCAAGCACCAGTCGGCAATGGAATCGAGCAGGGTTGCATCGGCCTCGAGATCTTCGGCGACGACGTCAATGCCAGAATACATGGCACGCGCCTGTACCAGGGCGAGACCGGACGTAAGGCCGAGTTGTCTTGCAGTATCATCGACAGCCGTAAGAACTTCGACATTGCCGCGCTTGCCGGTGACGACCAGCGGCGCGGATGTTTCATGCGGCGCCTTACGCGATCTGGCGATGCGGTCGGTCGAGAGTCGGTGCAGCCAAAGGCTGAGCATGCGTTGTGAGGATGAATTGCCCATCGCAGTCACTCCATTCGAGAATCCACGTTCCGGTCGGGCCGCGGCGGTTGCGGACAAGCTGCGCGGCAAGGAGCGGCACGCCGGGGACGGCCGAAGGCGCGGCACCGACAACCCAGCGCGTGGCTGCGGTCGAAGCGTCGCCTGGAGGTTCTGTCCGCAGCAGCAAAGCCAGCGTGCCGCATTCCGCTGCCGCGAGTGAGAGCCGCCGTATCGCAACGCCGTCAATTGCGCCGGCGCGCATTTCGCCGATCACCGCGGTGGTCGCGCCGCAGCGCAACGCTTCTTCCATCGCCCACAGCAAGTCGCGGCGATGCGTGGTGGACACCATCACCAGTTGCTCCGGAGCGAGGCCAAAGGCATCGAAGCCGGCGCCGTGCGGCACGCCGCTTTCGGCGAACGCCATATCCTCCGCGACCCAGAACAAACGAGGCGAGGGAGCAGCACGCTTCGCCACTGCCAGAGCAAACCCCGCCGCTGCGGGAAGATGCGCCTCGCCAGTTGCCGCGATTTCATGAAGCGTGCCGCGGGCGAGGCCTCCGCCGAGCATCGTATCGATGGTGGAAATGCCGAAGGGCAAGGCGCCGGGGCGGCCCTCGATCCCCGGTGCCTTTTGCAAGGCCTGCAGGCGTTGGCGGAGTTGGTCGATCATCCCTAAGCCTTTGAAGACGCGGATACATTGGGACCATCACGCTGGCCCCTTGGGACTTTTGTGTTCTTGGTTTGTTCTAGTGTTCTCCAACGATCAGAGGAGGTCAAGTCGCAAGGGAGAGGGTGTCGCGAGGGTCAACAAACCCCAGGCCTAGAGGCCATTCAACTGCCGCCGAGATGCCTGCGTCCGCGCGCGGTCAGCACGATCCGCAATTCCTTCATGCTGCTGCCGTTCTCAAACTGGACCAGCCCGTCGGAGATGGCGTCTTCCCAGACCGACAGATGCGGGCAGCTCCGGCGCCAGGCATCGGCTTCGGCATAGCTGCGTGGCGCCTCCGCCACCCAGGCGAGAAACTGCTGCGTCAATGCGTGCGCGGCATCCGACATGAGCGGGAAAATATATCCTGGCCGGGTCGGATGAAAGAGCAGGGCCAAACAGATTTCGACGACCCGCGTAACTTTATTCCGTATCCGCAATATGCTTCCGCCTCACACGGCGCACGATCCACCAGATGGCAAGCACGGCAGCCGGCACGAACAGCGCAGTGGCGAGCGAGACGTCGACCGGCAGGCCCTCATCGTGAGCTCCCTTGACAAGATATACGAACAGCCCGACCACGTAATAGCTGATCGCCGCGACAGAGAGGCCTTCGATTGTCGCCTGCAGCCGTAATTGCAGCCGCGTACGCTCGTTCATCGAGCGCAGCAGATCGCGGTTCTGACGCTCCATCTCCACATCAACCCGGGTGCGCAGCAGATTGGCGGCGCGCGCAAGCTTCTCGGACAAATTCGTTTGGCGTTCCTCGGTGGTGATGCATGTGCGCATGGCCGGTGCCATGCGCCGCGCCAGGAACGAAGACCACGTCGGCAAACCCTCGACCTTGCGCTCGCCGATAGTTTGCAGCCGCAGATGGACGATCTCGTTGTATGCGCGGCTTGCGCCAAAACGGAACAGGCTCGCGGTCGCGCCAGCCTCGAGCTCGGAGGCGAGCGCAGTCAACTCGTCGAGCAGACGGTGGTTATCGATAAGCTTGTCGGTGCTGCGCATTTCCTCGGTCACTTCACCGAGTTCGTTTTTCGATCCGGTTGATCGAAGGAAGCAGACGTTGTGCCTCCGGCAGGCCAAGCAGCGCCAGCGTGCGATATGTCTCCAACTCGACGATGCGTTGAACTACGGCCCCGGCACGCTCGCTGCCCAGACCCCGGTCCAGCACGAGAATGCGCACGAAACCTGCGGCGTCGGTCTGAAAGTCGGTCGCAAACAAGGCGAGGCCGTCGGAATTCTCGGCGACCGCGAGACTCGCGCGATCGAATACCTTCGTGAGCGCGACTTTCTTCTTTTTCTCCGCAAGCAGATGCACGTCGAGAGCCACCAGCAGCGGTCCCGGCTGCGGCAGGCCTGCCATGGGCGCTGCCAGAGATGCGGCATCAGGATGAAATGGAGTCACGTCCGTTGACGGCAGCTCCCAGGTATAAGTTGTGAATTCCGAATGCTGCTCCCAGCGAAGCAATGCGCCGCCGAGAACAACGCGGTGCTGCTTGGCGGACGGCTTTAATGGCTCGAGATTTCTGCGCGCACAGAAATCGGCGAGCGCAGCACGGTCGCGTTTGGCGGCATCGCCGGTGGTGTCGAAGGCAAAATGCAGGACACGGCACGGCGTATCGATCGGCGTGAAGGGCCGCGCATGAACTTCCCCAAGAATAGAGGCGCGTAACGGATGCGGTCTAAGCCGTACGCCTTTGCCACTACCGATCGATACCTCAGCAGTCATGACTTCCCCGCCGTACGCAACATTACGATCGGTTACGCCCGCCGCTGGCGTGTCGTGTCAGCTTTTCCGCGTCCGCTTCTTTGTCTCGTGACCCACAAGCACCTGTGGTCCGATGTTGCCCACGCGAGTGGTGCCCGTCAGCGCCATTGCAACGCTGAGTTCCTTCTTCAGAATATCGACCGCCTTGGCAACCCCGGCCCTGCCGCCGGCGCCAAGGCCATAGATATAAGCGCGGCCGATCAGGCAGGCTCGCGCACCCAGAGCGAGCGCGCGCAACATATCGGCGCCCGTGCGAATGCCACCGTCGAACAGCACTTCGGTATCAGAGCCGACCGCCTGCGCGATCGCCGGTAAGGCCGAGATCGATGAGGGCGCGCCGTCAAGCTGACGGCCGCCATGGTTCGATACGACAATGGCATCGGCGCCGAGCTTCACCGCGGTTTTGGCGTCTTCGACGTCGAGTATACCCTTGATGATGAGCTTCCCCGGCCAGATTTTCTTGATCCAGTCGACGTCCTTCCAGTTCAGCGCCGGATCGAACTGGCTGTTGGTCCACTGCGCAAGCGACGTTACGTCATCCATGCCTTTCACGTGGCCGGCGAGATTGCCGAAGGTCTTGCTCTTGCCCTTCAGGATACTGAACACCCACTCCGGCTTGGTCGCGATGTCGATGATGTTCTTGAGCCGGATCTCCGGCGGCACGGTCATGCCGTTGCGGATGTCCCGGTGACGCTGGCCGAGAACCTGCAGGTCGACGGTGAGAACCAAGGCACTGCATCCGGTCTTGGCCGCGCGCGACAAAATGTCCTTGGAAAAACTGCGATCGCGGATGACGTAAAGCTGAAACCAGAACGGCTTGGTGGTCGCCTCCGCCACTTGCTCGATCGAATTGATCGACATCGTGGACAGGACGAAGGGAATCTCGGCCTCTTCGGCAGCTTGGGCCGACAGGATCTCGCCGTCACCATACTGCATTCCGCACAGGCCGATCGGGGCCAGCGCAAACGGCGCGCTGACTTTTTGCCCGATGATTGTGGTGGCCAAGGTCCGATCAGATACGTCCACCATCACACGCTGGCGCAACTTGATGGTCTCGAGATCAGCCCGGTTCGCGCGCAACGTCTCTTCGTTGTAGGAGCCGCCGTCGGCATATTCGAAAAAAGCTTTTGGAACCTTGCGGCGGGCAACCGCTCGCAGGTCCTCGATGCAAGTAATGGTCTTCATGAGAGGTTCTGAAGGGTCACCCTGTAAACATATCGAGTAGCACAGTGACGCCCTGCTGCGAAATAGTCGGTTTTCAGGTGGTTGGCGCTGCGAAAACGGTTAACCGCGCGCGGTAGTGATTCCTCATATTTTTGAAGCAAATTCACGGCGTTGACATTATTATGCGGCCGCTACGAGGCTTGGCCGCTTGTTGCTGGGTCAGGAGCATCAAAGGAAACGTGGGCGTCCGGGGGAAAGTTGTATGGGTCGTCGTTATTTCGGCACCGACGGAATTCGTGGACGGGCCAATCGGGTGATTACCCCCGAGCTGGCGCTGAAGGTTGGGCAGGCTGCGGGCCTGATTTTCAAGAACGGCGACCACCGGCACCGCGTGCTGATCGGCAAGGACACTCGGCTGTCCGGCTATATGATTGAAACCGCGCTGGTCGCGGGCTTCACCTCAATGGGCATGGACGTGCTGCTGACCGGCCCCATCCCGACGCCGGCAGTTGGGATGCTGACGCGCTCGATGCGAGCCGACCTCGGCGTCATGATTTCAGCCTCGCATAATCCTTTTGACGACAACGGGATCAAGCTGTTCGGACCGGACGGCTACAAGCTCAGCGATCAGACAGAAGAGAAGATCGAGGAACTGATAGAGTCTGACCTCGGTCAGCAGCTTGCCAAAAGCGCTGACCTCGGTCGCGCCCGGCGCATTGACGGTGTGCAGGATCGTTACATCGAATTCGCCAAGCTGACCGTGCCCAAGGCCGTGTCTTTCGAAGGCCTGCGGGTGGTTATCGATTGTGCCAACGGCGCCGCCTATCGCGTCGCGCCTGGGGCGCTGTGGGAAATGGGTGCGGATGTTATCCCGATCGGCGTTGATCCGGACGGCTTCAACATCAACAAGGATTGCGGGTCGACCGACCTGCGCGCGCTTTGCGCAAAGGTTCGCGAGATGCGCGCCGATATCGGTATTGCGCTCGATGGCGATGCGGACCGCGTCATGATCGTCGACGAGCGCGGACATGTGGTTGACGGCGATCAGTTGCTCGCGGTCATCGCGGAAAGCTGGAAACAAGACAACCGGCTACAGCGTCCGGGCGTCGTCGCGACCGTGATGTCCAATCTCGGCCTCGAGCGCTATCTCGGCGATCTTGGCATCGAGATGGTGCGCACCCCTGTCGGTGACCGTTACGTGCTCGAGCACATGCGAGCGCACGGCTTCAACATTGGTGGCGAGCCATCCGGACACATTATTCTTTCTGACTACACGACGACCGGTGATGGATTTATCGCGGCCCTGCAAGTGCTCGCCGTGATCAAGCGAGGCGAAAAGCCGGTGTCGGAGGTGTGCCATCGCTTCGAGCCGTTGCCGCAAGTGCTGAAGAACGTTCGGTATCAGAAGGGCAAGCCGCTCGAAAATGCGCAGGTGCGCTCGGCGATTGCAAGCGCCGAGCGCAAGCTTGGCGGAGGCGGTCGCCTGATCGTGCGACCATCGGGTACCGAGCCTGTCATCCGCGTGATGGGTGAGGGCGACGACAGGACACTGGTCGAATCAGTGGTTGACGATGTCGTCGAAGCGCTGAGTCAGGCGGCGGCCTGATCTCCGTCTCGCCGCCGCAATCGTTGACGAACGCCTGAAGTAAACAATTTCCTAATTGCGATTTCGCCCTATGCGCCGCGCTCTACACGCGATCCGATGTTATGTGTTAACAGTCGTGGTTAAGAATTAAGGTTAAGTGCCAATTAAGAATTTGATGCCATCGTCTCTCTGACCGGTAGCCGGTTCGGCTGGGTCAGTTGTGAGGGACGTAATGATTATCGCGCGTACTCGCGTTTGGGCACTGGCGGCCGTTGCTTCCTTTACCGCCGCACGATCCTTCAATATCGGCCTCGCAATATGTGCGGCGCTCGCGATGTGGCCGATCGAGCACGCGGGAGCAGCGGACTGGCCACTCCGCGGCTCGCTGCCGCCTCAGCCAACCTATGTCCGGTGGGACGGATGGCAATTCGGCGTCGAAGCCGGGTGGGGAAATTTCAGAAACGATTTTGGCAACAGCACAAGCCCGCTCGTCGCCTTCATCTTGCGAAATACGACCGCGGAATCCGAATTCGCGCCGTCGACCTGGACAACGCTGCCGTCGGGCACCACGAACGGACCCGTGTTCGGCGGCTATCTCGGTTACAACATGCAATGGGAGCAACTCGTCCTTGGGGTCGATTTCGGATACAAATACGCGAACATTGCGACCGGTGCGAACAATTCGATTGCGCGGCAGTTCGTGACGTCCGACCAGTTCCTCAATACGGTCAGCATCGACGCCCGATCCCAGATGAAGCTGGTCGACTATGCGACCTTCCGCGCGCGCGCCGGCTATGCCTGGGGCCAATTCCTGCCTTATGCGATGGTCGGAATCGCCGCGGGTCGCTTCAATTACGGGACGACTGTTACAGTGAACTATACCGGCACACCAATTCCACCTGCGCCAGGCCTCCCTTTCGATATCACCAACACCGCGAGCAGCGGCAAAACCAACGCCGTTGTCGCCGGCGCCGTGGCCGGGCTTGGCATAGATTATGCGGTCACGCCCGGAATGTATTTGCGCGCCGAATGGGAATACGTCGCGTTCGCGCCGGTGAACGGAAGCCGATCCAACATCAATACCGGGAAAGTCGGCGTCGGCGCGCGCTTCTAGCGGCCCAAACCCGCAGGCGAATTCGGCCAAAAACGACATGAGTTGACCGCGGCAGGCAAGTCGCCTATCTCCGCCAGTGGGACACCCCTCCCCAACGAGGGGCGCCTATCTGGAAGGATAGACAAATGACGGCGACCAAGCCCGGCGTGCGGCCGGCAACCCCGCACTTCTCGTCCGGCCCATGTGCCAAGCGCCCTGGCTGGAACCTCCAAAATCTCACCGACGCGGTTCTAGGGCGTTCGCACCGATCGAAGATCGGCAAGGCAAAGCTCAAACGCGCCATCGATTTTACACGCGAGGTGCTGGAAGTGCCGGCGGACTACCGCATCGGCATTGTGCCCGCGTCCGACACCGGCGCCGTCGAGATTGCATTGTGGTCGCTGCTGGGCGCGCGCCCGGTGACGATGCTTGCCTGGGAATCGTTCGGCGAAGGCTGGGTCACCGACGTCGAAAAGCAGCTCAAGTTAAAGGACGTTACTGTCGTCAGAGCGCCTTACGGCGAACTGCCCGATCTTGGCACGATCGATTTTGCAACCGACGTTATCTTCACCTGGAACGGCACCACCTCGGGCGTGCGTGTGCCAAACGGCGACTGGATTGCCGGTAATCGCAAAGGTCTCACGATTTGCGACGCGACGTCGGCTGCATTCGCGCAGCGTCTCGACTGGCCGAAACTCGATGTTGCGACTTTCTCCTGGCAAAAGGCGCTCGGCGGGGAGGGCGCGCACGGGATGCTCATTCTTTCGCCGCGCGCGGTCGAGCGACTGGAGGCGCACAAACCGGCTTGGCCCTTGCCGAAGATCTTCCGGCTCACCAAAGGCGGCAAGCTGAACGAGGGAATCTTCGCCGGCGAGACCATCAACACGCCGTCGATGCTGTGCGTCGAGGACTACCTGGACACGCTGCAATGGGCCAAATCGGCCGGTGGCCTGTCGGCAACCATCGCTCGATCCGATGCCAACGCAAAGGTCCTGTCCGATTGGGTCGCGGTGACGCCCTGGATCGACCACCTTGCAAAAGATGCAGCCTTCCGCTCGAACACGTCGGTTTGCCTTAAAGTTGTTGATGCGGCGGTCACGCGCCTGTCGGCTGATGATCAGGCCGCTTTTGCAAAGACGCTGGCCGGTCTGCTCGAGAAAGAAGGCGTCGCCTACGACATCGCTTATTACCGGGATGCCCCGCCAGGATTGCGCATCTGGTGCGGGGCGACGATCGAATGTCGCGACCTCGAGGCACTCACGCCGTGGCTTGAATGGGCCTTTGCCGAGGCCAAGTCCGCGCTGCCAAAAGCCGCGTGAGGCCGGTCATGCCAAAGGTCCTCATTTCGGACGCCTTGTCGCCCGCCGCCGTGCAGATTTTCAAGGATCGCGGCATCGAGGTGGATTTTCAGCCGGCGCTTGGCAAGGATAAGGAAAAGCTCGCCGCAGCGGTCGGCAACTATGATGGGCTCGCCATCCGCTCCGCGACCAAGGTGACGCCGAAGATCCTTGAGCAGGCCAGGAATCTGAGGGTGATCGGCCGGGCCGGCATCGGGGTCGACAACGTCGACATTCCTGCTGCGACCGCACGCGGCATCATCGTTATGAACACACCGTTCGGCAATTCCATCACCACCGCCGAACACGCCATTTCACTGATGCTGGCGCTCGCGCGGCAGATTCCGGAGGCGGACGCGTCCACGCGTGCCGGAAAATGGGAGAAGAACAAATTCATGGGCGTCGAGATTTTCGGCAAGACGCTCGGCGTGGTCGGCTGCGGCAATATCGGTTCCATCGTCGCCGACCGTGCGATCGGCCTGAAGATGAAGGTCATTGCCTTCGATCCGTTCCTGTCGCAGGAGCGTGCCGACGATCTCGGCGTCGAGAAAGTCGAGGTCGACGAGCTGTTCAGGCGTGCAGACTTCATCACGCTGCATGCCCCGCTGACCGACAAGACGCGCAACGTCATCAATGCCCCGTCAATAAAGATGATGAAGAAGGGCGTGCGCATCATCAATTGCGCGCGCGGCGGCCTCGTTGATGAGGCCGCGCTCTATGAGGCGCTCAAAAGCGGGCAGGTTGCCGGGGCGGCGTTCGATGTTTTTGTCATCGAGCCCGCAACCGAAAACCCGCTTTTTCATCTGCCCAACGTTGTGTGCACGCCGCATCTTGGCGCGTCGACAACAGAAGCGCAGGAGAATGTGGCGCTGCAGATCGCCGAGCAAATGTCCGACTACCTGCTGCGCGGCGCCATCACCAACGCCATCAACTTTCCATCGATCAGCGCGGAAGAGGCGCCCAAGCTCAAGCCGTTCATTGCGTTGGCCGAGAAGCTTGGTTCGTTCGCCGGCCAGCTTACCGAAACCGGCGTCAGCAAAGTTCAGCTCACCTATGAGGGTGCGGTCGCCCAGATGAACACCAAGGCGCTCACCTCGGCAGCGCTTGCCGGGCTGCTGCGGCCCATGCTCGGCGACGTCAACGTCGTTTCAGCGCCGATCGTAGCCAAGGAGCGCGGCATCGTGGTCGAAGAAGTGACGCGCGAAATGCCGGAGGATTACGAAAGCCTCATCACCGTCACCGTGACGACCGAGCGGCAGACGCGGCACGTCTCGGGCACCGTCTTTGCCGACGGCCGCCCGCGCATCGTCAACATCAAGGGAATTCGGATGGATGCGGAGTTCGGGCCTTCGATGATCTACATTACCAATCTCGACAAGCCGGGGTTCATCGGCAAATTCTCATCGACCCTTGGTGAAGCGGGCATCAACATTGCCACGTTCCACGTCGGACGCGACGCGCCCGGCGGCAACGCAGTGGCGCTGATCGAGATCGACGGCGACCTGCCCGAGGACGTGCTCGCCAAGGTGCGTGCGTTGCCGCAGGTGCAGCAAGCCAAGCCCCTGCATTTCTGAAAATGACGTAAGATCAAGCCGTTGTTGCGCCCGGTGGGTGCCGCGCCAACCTTGGACTTTGGCTTGCCTCCCACAAAGGCTTCCTTTATCCGAAGGTGGACCTGGCCGGTGGCACCCGGCTTCAAGTGTCCGGGCGCTGCGCAGGGAAGGGATTCTGATGGCTAATGTTGTGGTTGTCGGATCCCAGTGGGGCGACGAAGGCAAAGGCAAGATCGTCGACTGGTTGTCGGAGCAGGCGGATATCGTCGTCCGTTTCCAGGGTGGCCACAATGCCGGCCACACGCTGGTGATAGACGGCTCAACTTACAAACTCTCGCTGCTGCCGTCGGGAGTCGTTCGCGAAGGTAAGCTTTCGGTCATCGGGAACGGCGTGGTGATCGACCCGCAGGCGCTTATCGATGAGATTGCCCAACTTAAGAAGCAAGGCATCGTGGTGACGCCCGAAAGTTTGCGCATCGCCGAAAATGCGACCCTGATTCTTCCGCTGCATCGGGAGCTCGAGGCTCTGCGCGAGGCAGACGATGCTGCGACCCGCATAGGGACGACAAAACGGGGCATCGGTCCTGCCTATGAGGACAAGGTAGGCCGCCGCGCAATCCGCTTCATGGATCTCGCCGACCTTCCGGCGTTGCGCGGCAAGATCGATCGGCTGCTCGCCCACCACAATGCGCTGCGACGCGGGCATGATCTCGCCGAGATTGCGACAGAAACAGTGTACGATCATCTCGCCGGGATCGCGCCGAAGGTTTTACCGTTCATGGATTCGGTCTGGTCGCTGCTCGATGGCAAGCGGCGCGAAGGCAAGCGCATCCTGTTCGAAGGTGCGCAGGGCGCCCTGCTCGATATCGACCATGGCACATATCCGTATGTGACATCGTCGAATACGGTTGCAGCACAGGCAGCGACAGGCTCTGGACTCGGACCGAACGCGATCGATTATGTGCTCGGTATATGCAAGGCCTACACGACGCGCGTCGGCCTCGGTCCATTTCCCACCGACCAGATGGACAATGCCGTCGGCAAGACCCTCGGCGAGCGAGGCCGGGAGTTCGGCACGGTGACCGGGCGTGCCCGCCGCTGCGGCTGGTTCGACGCCGTGCTGGTGCGGCAGGCTGTCCTGACTTGCGGGATTGACGGCCTGGCGCTCACCAAGCTCGACATCCTCGATGGCTTTGACGAAATCAAGGTATGTGTGCGCTACCGGCTCGATGGCCGCGAAATCGACTACCTTCCCGCTGGCGAACAGGCGCAGGCGCGGGCGGAGCCGGTGTATGAAACGATCGACGGCTGGCAGGAACCGACGGCCCGGGCGCGCTCTTGGGCGCAATTGCCGGCGCAGGCCATAAAATATGTGCGGCGCATCGAGGAACTGGTCGGCTGCCCGGTCGCTCTGCTATCGACGAGCCCCGAGCGTGAGGACACTATTCTGATGAAGAATCCGTTTGAGCTATGATTGCTGAAAAAAGACACGAACCGGGGCCAAGCATGATCGTCCTGGGGAGAGATCGCGATTCGGATGCCATCATGCACCGGCGAACAAGGCGCAATGGCTGATTATTATCCCCTGATTGCCCGGGCTGTTAGTGGCCTGGATAAAAACACAGGCGAGAACCGCCGCGCTCTGTACGACCGCGCGCGGGTTGCGCTCGTCGGTCAGTTGCGCGGCGTCCAGCCGGCGCTTGAGGAGAGCGACATCACCCGCGAGCGGTTGGCGCTTGAGGAGGCGATCCGCAAGGTCGAAGCTGAAACGGCGAAGCGCGTGCGCGTCGAGGCTTCGGAACTGGAGGCCACTGAACCCTCGCTGCGCGATCGCGGACTGCGTGACTTTCGCGAGACGGTGGCGGAAGCCGAAGAGCTCGGCGGTGCCGCAGCTGAGGCAAAACGAGCCGCGCACGCCACTTACGACGCAATGCCGGACGAACTGGCTGCACCGCGTCAATTTGAACCCCAGTTTCCAGCTGGGCCTGCGCCAGTCACGGAGCCGACGCTTACCGACGAGGCGCCTCCCTCCGCACCACGCGTCGCGCCGTCGTCGCGTCCTGCTTACGACGATGACGATATCTACACGCGTCCAGCACGCTCTTATGTCGGCTTAATCAAGGTTGCCGTGATTTTGCTGGTGGTGGCAGGCATTGCTGGCGCCCTCTACTGGCAGCGCCACACCATCGGGACGATGGTGGCGCAATTTCGTTCACAGCCTGCGCAGAAGCCGAAAGATGCCACTCAGCCGGCGGTTCGCCCGAAAATTGCGGATCGTATCGGTCAGTCGGGCACACCGTCGCCCAATACCGCGAATGCGCCTGCGGCCGCGGTGGCGCAGAAAGTGGTGCTTTATGACGAAGACCCAAGCGATCCGCAGGGCAAGCGCTACGTCGGCTCAGCGCTCTGGCGCACCGAAACTGTATCGCCGGGGCCGGGCCTTGCACCTGAACTGGCGATCCGTGCAGACATCGAGATACCGGAGCGCAAGCTCCGCATGACGTGGTCGCTCCGGCGCAACACCGACAAGGCGCTGCCCGCGAGTCATACGCTTGAGATCATGTTCACGTTGCCGGCCGATTTTCCGGAAGGTGGCATCAACAACGTGCCGGGCGTCTTGATGAAACAGAACGAGCAGGCGCGCGGCGTCCCGCTCGCCGGTCTCGCGGTCAAAGTCACCAACGGATATTTCCTGATCGGTCTCTCGGCGGTCGATGTCGACGTGCAGCGCAATATACAGTTGTTGAAGGAGCGCGACTGGTTCGACATCCCGCTGGTGTACACCAGCGGCAAGCGCGCGATCCTCGCAATGGAGAAGGGCACGCCCGGTACTCGCGCCTTCGAGGAAGCCTTCCGCGCGTGGGGGCAATAAATCGTCTGCCGTGACATTCAAAGTGAAATGGCCGGGCATAACCCGGCCATTTTTTTGCATTCGGTGGCAATGCTCAGTGCGCGGTGACCGCCGGCGCTTCGGCCGGCTTCTCCAGCGTGGCCATCCCGTTCTTCACTGCCTTTTGCACTTTCTCAAAAGCGCGGACCTCGATCTGGCGCACGCGTTCGCGCGAGACATTGAACTCGGCGGCGAGTTCCTCGAGCGTGATCGGATCATCGGCAAGCCGCCGCGCCTCGAAAATGCGCCGCTCGCGTTCGTTGAGCACATCGAGCGCCGATACGAGAGCCTTGTGGCGATTGTCACTCTCCTCGCTCTCGGCAAGGATGCGCTCCTGACTTGGTGCATCGTCGACCAGCCAGTCTTGCCATTCGCCGCTCTCGCCGTCGTCGCGGATCGGCGCATTAAGCGACGCATCGCCGCCGAGGCGGCGGTTCATGTCGACGACGTCCTGCTCGGTGACCCCAAGCCGCTTTGCGATGAGCTGGACCTGGTCAGGCCGCATATCGCCTTCCTCGAGCGCGGAAATCTTGTTCTTCGCTTTGCGTAGATTGAAGAAGAGCTTTTTCTGGTTTGCGGTCGTGCCCATCTTCACCAGCGACCACGACCGCAGGATGTATTCCTGGATCGCCGCCTTGATCCACCACATCGCATAAGTGGCGAGGCGGAAACCCTTCTCGGGCTCGAAGCGCTTGACCGCCTGCATCAGGCCCACATTGCCTTCCGAGACCACCTCGGAAATCGGCAGTCCGTAGCCGCGATAGCCCATGGCGATCTTGGCGACGAGGCGAAGATGGCTGGTGACGAGCTTGTGCGCGGCTTCGCGATCGCCGTGCTCACGCCAGCTGCGCGCCAGCATGTATTCTTCCTGTGGTTCCAGCATGGGGAACCGACGGATTTCATCGAGATAGTGTGAAAGGCCGGATTCGGCCTTGAGTGCCGGCAATGCGGCGGTGCGGGCCATGACAGCGCCCTCCTTACATGCCCCCGTTTGATCGGCAGGCGGGTTGTCGCCGCCGCTCCCCGAGCCGACGGCGCACATTTGATGCTGCGACCGCGAAATCCCTCGATCGCAACTGCAGCATACCGGCTTGACCGGGCGAAAGATAGGCTGGCGCCCGTCACGTCACCGTGACGCAACAAGGCGTCGCAGTCGGTTGCCAAGCCATTGTTGCGGCTGGTCTATTTGCGCGACTCGGTGCCCTGTTTCACGGGCTTTCCGCGAGCAGGGCATCTCGTAAACGACGCAGATCGCCCGGCAGTTCCGATTGGAACTCCAGGACTTTGCCGGTTTCGGGGTGCTCAATGGCCAATAGATAGGCATGCAAAGCCTGTCTGCCAAGGGTCGACAGGGGCTCGCGGGCCTTCGGAGGGAGAAGGCTCGCCTTGGTCTTGAATCCGGTGCCGTAGGTGGCGTCGCCCAGAATTGGATGGCCCAAGTGGGCAAGATGCACGCGGATCTGGTGGGTGCGTCCGGTCTCCAGGGTGCAGGCGAGCAGGCTGGCGACCGGGGTCTTGGCGCCGGGCGATATGAAGCGTTCGAGCACCTGCCAGTGGGTGACAGCCGCGCGCCCGTCGGCGCGGATCGCCTGCTTGTCGCGCGCTTGCGGGTGGCGGCCGAGCGGAGCGTCGACCGTACCTTTCGGCTTTCCGGGTGCGCCCCAGACGAATGCGAGATAACCACGCCTGAGGGGGCCTTCGCCTTTTTCGGCGAATTGCTTCGCCAGTGCGTGGTGCGCCGGATCGGTCTTCGCCACGACCATGAGGCCGGTCGTGTCCTTGTCGAGGCGGTGCACAATGCCGGGCCGCTTGACACCGCCGATGCCCGACAGGCTGTCGCCGCAATGGGCAATCAGCGCATTGACCAGAGTGCCGCTCGCGTGGCCGGCAGCCGGATGGACAACCAGATCTTTCGGTTTGTCGATCACAATGATCGCGTCGTCCTCGTAAACGATATTGAGCGGAATATTTTCGCCTTGCGGCGTAGCGGGCTCAGGCGGCGGTAGAACCACCGTCACCGAATCTCCCGATTTGACGGTAGCGGCCGGATCGCGGATCGTGCGTCCGGCGATCGCGACCTGTCCGGCCAGGATCAGTGCCTTCAGCCGCGACCGGGACAGGTGTGCAAGATGCGCGGCAAGCACGCGATCAAGCCTCAGGCCAGCTTCGCCGGTTCCGATCGTTACGGTCTCGGTTGCATCATCTCTCATGGTTCAAGCAATGTCCGGCGACACTGAAAAACCTCTCGATCCGGAAGCAGCGCGGCGTTGTCGCCAAAGTGCGTCGGCTGATGTTGGTCTGCGACCCTGACCACCTTCCTTGCCGTCGCCGCCATCATCGCGGTCATCGGCTACCGTGTTTTCAAGGGAGAGGAAAGGGCGCCGTCCGTCACGGCCGTTTCCGCTGCAATTCCTGCCGGCGCCAAAGTGCTTTCGACCGCGATCGGTGACGGCCGTCTGGTGGTCACTGTGGAGACCAACGGCGCGATCGAACTCCTCAGTTTCGACCTCAATACGCTTAAGCCAGTCGGACGGGTGCGCCTGACGCCCCAGTGACAGTCCGGCCGCCAAGCTTGCGGTGCCGGTCGATCGAGGCTATTTCGAGGGGTCCAAGCTCCCTTCGTCTAGCGGCCCAGGACGTCGCCCTCTCACGGCGAAAACAGGGGTTCGAGTCCCCTAGGGAGCGCCATCGCTGCCTGATCTGGCACGTGCCTTAAGCGGCCGACACGAATTCCACGCCGGTCTCAGTCACTGTCCGCCATACGAGGCGGCATGGCCTGATGGAGTAGCCACCATCGAAAGTCATCTCGAAGTCGTTCGGCAGGTCGACTGTATTCGCGATCTGGAGACGCGCGCCTTTGTTGGTCAGATTGCGCACGACACAATCGATGATCGCGGAGCGACCCAAAACAAGCTTTGCGCTCTTCAGCACACGCGAGCGTCCTGATTTACGACGTTCAGCCACTGTCACATACTCCCGTGAATTGCATTCAAATAATCGGCAAAATTGGCTAAATCCCTAAATTGATTGCCCGTTCGGCGGCCCGTCGAGAAAGATTTCCTTAATCAAAGCCGCGCGGGCTGCAGGCGCGGCTTCTTTGCAGGCCCTTGTTATTTGTGCGCTTTTTGGCATCCTAAAACCGATGCATATCGGTGCAGGTTGAAGTCATGCAGCTTTTCACCACGGCCGAGGCTGCCGCCTATCTCCGGCTCAAGGAACGCAAGATCTACGAAATGGTGGCGGAGGGGACCGTGCCCTGCACGAAGGTCACCGGCCGCTGGTTGTTTCCGAAAGCCGAGCTCGATCATTGGCTGGCCTCGAGTATCTCGCGACCCGAGGGTATGGCGCGGCCGGACGCCAGGCGCTCATCGTCAGTGGCAGCCACGATCCGCTTTTCGAATGGGCTCTTCGCGAAAGCGGCTCCGGTCTGGCGACGCTGGCGCTCGGCAGCGAGGCGGGGTTTTCCCGGTTCGCCGCCGGCGAAACGATTGCCGCCGCAATTCATCTGCACGCCCTGGAAGACATCGAAGCCGACGCCAACGTCGATGCCTTGCGAAGCCGCAACGAACTGCGGGACGCCGTGATGATTGCATTTTGCCGCCGCGAACAAGGGCTTCTGGTCGCGACAGGAAATCCGCTCAAGCTCGGCTCGATCGAGGATATCCGCAGGAAACGTGCGCGCATTGCCATGCGGCCGCAAGGCGCCGGCGCCCAGTTGTTGCTCCTGGCACTGTTACACCGCGCAGACATTGCGTTGGACCAGCTTGCCTCCGTTGCGCCCGTCTGCCCGACCGGCCCTGACATCGCGCAGGCGATCCGTGCTGGCCGCGCCGATATCGGCATTGCCACGCGCGGTGTCGCCAACGCAGCCGGGCTTGATTTCATCCCGATCGTTTGGGAGACGTTCGACCTGGTGATGCGCCAGCGCGACTACTTCCGGCCTCCGTTGCAGTCACTGCTGACGTTTTTCCATTCGCCGGATTGCGCCACGCGCGCGCGCGAACTTGGCGGCTACGACCTCAGCGCGTCAGGCACCGTACGGTTCGTAAACTGATGACCAATGCGCAAATCTGGCCCACCGAATTGCGATTGCGCAAGGACCGCAAGGCTCTGACCGTTACCTTCGAAAGCGGGGAACGCTTCGAATTGCCGGCTGAATTCTTGCGGGTCAAAAGCCCCAGCGCGGAAGTGCAAGGCCATTCGGCAGAAGAGCGAAAGACCGTCCCCGGCAAGCGGAATGTCGAGATCCTTGAGGTCTTGCCGATCGGCAATTACGCCGTGCGGCTCGTTTTCGACGATCTGCATTCCACGGGCATTTTCGGCTGGGACTATCTGCACGACCTTGGCCGCAACTACGCGTCGTACTGGCAGGATTATCTCGACGAACTTGCTGCCAAGAATATGAAGAGAGATCCGCCTGCGCCCCGCAAATAACGGCTAGGCGGCCCTTTCGACAACGTGAAAAACCAGATCAGGTCGCGCTGGCGTAGACCGGATCGTCAGTCTCAGGCGAGTTTTTTAGCGCGCCGTAGACGACGGATCCGTGCATCAACGCGGTAACCCCCAGAAACACCAGGCTGGCTTGGGCGCCATTCCGGAAATCGGGAGCGAGGCAAAGGGAGACCGCGCCTGCGAGCGCGAATACATAAGGCACGGCGTGGACGAGTGGGCTGCGAGCCGTTTTTCCGCACAATACAAATGTCGAATAAGCCGCGGTCAGTTCAAGCATGAGTCCGCCGTCATCAAAATCGACTGACCGTGGGCCGTCAGGAAAAGCGCGCCGGCAAGCACGGCAAACCAGATGCCCGCGGCGATATTGTCGCGAGCCGTTTCGCTGATCCGCATTGCCGTGCTGGTGGAAATCCGCATATCGCTCATAGCTACACTCCGGGCCAATTGGATGCACTCCAATAGACGAGGAGGTATTGCCCGATCGGCACTTTGGGCGGGGTAATCTATGTTAGTTGAGTAAGCAGATTTTAACGCGCTGAAGAACCCCCGTAATACGCTTGGAATCCGGGCTGATGCAGCTAAAATTGGCATGCGACGGACGGTTGTTTGGCCGCGACACATTTGGGGGCGCACAGCGCTCAAGAGGGGGAATGAAATGAGGCCGAATGGTGGGTGCTTTCGATTTGCCGACACGTTTGCGCATCGGCGATGGCTGCGTCCGCTGTCGGCGTTAGCGATTGTATTCGTGTTGCTTGCAGCCCCCAGCGGCGCTCGCGCGCAGGGACCGTCGACGTCCAGGTCGACAGCTCACGTTTATCTCCTCAGGGGCGTGCTCAACGTCTTTTCTTTGGGGATGGACCAGATTGCAGCCAAGCTCGAACAGCGGGGAATTCAGACCACTGTGACGAACTATCTCTTTTGGTCATCGGTGGCAGATGACGCCGCGGCCGCATACAAGAGCGGAAAGGTGCGGACCATTATTTTGGTCGGGCACTCTTCTGGCGCAACGGTGTTGCCGGATATGGTCGATCGCCTGACCAGGCTCGGTGCCCCGGTCAAGTTAGCCATAGGCCTGGATTCCGTGTTTCAGACGACACTCTCAGGCAAGGTCGGCCGCTATATCAATTTCTATATCGGCAATGGCGCGGGCACACGCGTTGCGCGGGGCAAAAACTTGCAGGGGCAGCTGTCGAATGTCGACGTCGAAAATATACCTGGCGGCGTCGGTCACATAACGATCGACAAGAACGAAATCATACAGCAGAAAGTGATTAGCGCGATCCTCTCCGCGCTCTAGGTTGCCCAGAGCACAGTCACCGGTGAGGCAGGAACGGTATCAGCATCGGAACCCGGCGACGATAGGACTCGTATGCGCTCGGGTCGAGCTCTGAGGTGAGAAAGTTTTCTTCCGCGCGCGCCTTCACCGATAAGCCAAAGGAAATCAGCACCGCGCCAAGAATAGCCGTCGCCGTCCCGACGCCTGCACCCGTCGCCAGTATCGCGGCGATGAGCCCGGTATAAATCGGATGACGCACAAGCCCGTACGGGCCGGTGTCGATGACCCGATGACCTTCCTTTCGCGTGATCTCGTTCGACCAAAAACGGCCGAGATGAATTCGCGCCCACCATGTGAACAAGACCCCTGCCAAGACAAGAATTGCGAGCGCGTACGTAACGGCATTGCCGACGTTCCATAGCGGGCGTTCGCCCAAGACCTGCGCGATCCACGGCGTGAGCAGGAGCCCTCCAATGATGACGGGGAGTCGGTGCGCGCGTGCGCGCCAGGTCACAGGCCGCTTTTCGGTTCGAGCCGACCAGAACGACCCCACCGTCCAGCTGACAAGCCAGGCAATCCAGATGAGGGCAAGCAATTCGGTCGGCCAGGTGGCAAGCCACCCGCTCCAGACCGAGGCAAAAATTTGATGGACACTAAGCGGCATGGGTTTCGGCGAGGTAGGCTATGGTTTCGCGCAGAGCGGATTCAATGGGCCGTGGCGCATAGCCGAGCTCCCGCTGTGCTCTTTCTGTCGAGAGGGCTGTAGATCGCAATGCAATCCGGACGGCTTCGGCCGTGGCGGAAGGGGGTGTGTGCGTTACGTGATCGGCCATGAACTCCAGTATAGCAGCAGTCGTTTCCGCAAGCCGCCCCGGAACGGGCACGCGCAGGCTATCGCGGCCACTGATCGCGGCCACACATTGAAGAAGCTTCTTCAACGGAATGCTTTCGCCGCCGAGGATGTACCGATGGCCGACCTTTCCGCGTTCCATGGCAAGGATCAATCCCGCTGCGACGTCGCGCACGTCGACGAGATTCAGGACGAAATCGAGATAGAACTGAAAGCGCTTGCCGAGAAAATGCCGGAGCATCGCCGTTGGCGGCGTAAGGTTATGGTCGTGAGGTCCGATCGGCATTGTCGGACTGCCGATGACCACCGGAAAACCAGATGCGGCGGCTTCCATTGCGAGTTCTCGGCGAGCAATTTCGACCGCGTATATGGGCCTGGCATGTCCTCCGCAGTCAACAAGGTATCTTCCGCACCGGCCCCTCCTGCGGGCGAGGAGCGAAAAAGAATGGACTCGGTCGAGCAATGGAGCAACCGCGCAATACCACGCTTGCGTGCAGCCGAAATGACGACCTCAGTGCCCTGGCAATTGACGGCATGAAAGTCGTCTTTACGCGCTACCCACATGCCAGGCAGGCCGGCCAGATGGTAGACCTCATCGACGCCGTCGAGTGCCTGGTTCACCAATTCGCGGTCGAGCACCGAACCTTTGAAATACTGCGCATTTGCCACGGCGCGGCCCGGAGGGCGTAAATCGAGAACGCGCGTCTGCCGGCCGCTCGCGACGAGCGTTGCCACCAAGTGCTGGCCAATGAAGCCGCTGCCGCCCGTGACAAGAACGCAGGTCATCGATCTTGCTGCACGCCGCCCTGGCTTTGGTGCTGGTAGACTGAGTTCGGTCCTTTTTGAATTATTGCCGCAAGATCGTCTCTAAACCCGAGTGAAATGAACAATTTTGCCATCACGAACACCGGGCCCAGGAGAAGGTGAGGGGGATTGTCCATAAGGGCCGGTTGACGACGCTCGAACACCTGATGCCCGATAATCTGCAGCGCCACTCCGATCAAAATCAACACAATCGAGATCGCCCAGACGACCGTGACGCTCGCGTGGCTCGCGATCGCCGCGCCCGTAAACAGCAGGAGTGCTGCCGCGGCGGCGATCGCCAGGCCAATCGGGACGTCGAGCAGGATCCAATAGATCAGTACCGGGGCGGCCGAGATAACCCCCACGTTGATCTGAAGGCCAAACACAGTGACAGGCCACAGACTGAGTGGAAGAATCGCCCCCAGGAACAGGATCACGATGCCGACCACGTGCAGGGCGCAGTTCATGGGGTCGCGGTGGTATTCGACGTAGTCTGCAAGCTGACGCCGAAGAAAAGCACTCATATTGCGCTCGCTCCCCTAAACCGCGTGACAGTAGCGAACGGAGGATGACATGAACTCCGCCGTCCGAACAATGCCGGACAATGGTCCCCTGGTGTCGCGGTCTCGTCAGTATGGATCTCGACCGCGGGCGAGATAAATGGTGGGCGCTGTAGGGATTGAACCTACGACCTCTCCCGTGTGAAGGGAACGCTCTCCCGCTGAGCTAAGCGCCCGGCCTTCGCGGACGCGCGATATAAGGAGCGGCTCCAACCAGTGTCAAGCGAGGCACGCGTCAGTTGCGGGTCTTGTCGTCGGTTGCCTGCGCCAGCCGGGAGGCGTGGGTCTGCAGCGCGCGAATACGATCGGCAAGGTTGCCATTATTCGGCGACGCGGCGAGTTCGGTTTGTCCGCCGGGCGCGGGAACACTGCTGATCCGCTCATGCGACGTTTCGGCTGCCAGCAGGGATTCAATCGGCGAATTCGGTCCTTCCAGTGCGGAGGCAAGGCGGGCGACTTCCGCGGCGACGTCATTGATGCGCTCACGCAGCAAGGCGTTCTCCACCCGCTCCGACGCCCAAGCTTCCTCGGTTTCGCGCTTCATGGTGGCGAGTTCGCGCGCGAAGCGGTCCCGTTCTTCTTTGACGTGCGCGAGCGTCGCTTGAAGTTGCGTATTTTGGTTCTTTAAGCCTTGCGAGGCCGAATTGGCGCGGCCTTCCAGCTCGACAATCGTGGTGCGAAGTTCTTCTTCGAGCTTGCGGGCGGCATCCATCTCCTGCCGCACGTGCTTGAGTTCGAATTCACTTTGATTGAGCAGTCGCGACTGTTCGCCGAGGCGTGTTTCAAGATCCTGAGCGCGCCGGCCGAGGATTTCGGCTTCCTTGTTTTGTGCCGCGAGGTGCTGCTCGAGCTCGGCGACGCGCCGGCCGAGATTTTCGACCTTGCCGCGTTCGTCCTGCAATTCCTGGGTGGCTGCCTTCAACTCTACGCGCTCGGCATCACGGCGTTCCTCGACCGCTCGCAACTCGCTGCTGGCCCCGTCAAGACGCTCTTTCAGAGCCTCGGCCTGCGTTCTGAACGCGATAATTTCGACCTTTTGTGAATCGGCGAGCGTCGACCGCTCGTCGAGGTCGCTCATCATCTTGGCGAGATCGGCCTCCTTGTCGGAAAGCGCCCGCTGGGCTTCATACATGGCGGTGGTTTTGACCGCGAATTCTTCCTCGGTGGCGCGCAACTGCTCGCGCAGTGCCTTGTCACGCGCTTCCAGTGCAAAAATCGCCGCAGTCTTCTCTCCAAGTTCGACCTTGAGACGATTGATCGCGTCGCCTTTCTTGCCAAGTTCGGCGAGTTGGCTTGTGCTTTTTGTCTTGAGCTGATCGACGCTCATCTCGAGGCGGCGCGTCGACATTGCGAATTCGGCGCGAAGCTGATCTTTGTCGGCTTGAATCTCGGCCATGGACAACGGCGTCGCGGCTTCAAGCCGACGCATCGTCAACCGTACCGCGCGATTGTGCACCAGTGGAACGACAACGAGCCCGATGAGCGCCGCAACAAGAAATCCGATCCCGAAATACATGATCGGTTCAATCATGGAACTTACGCCTCCAACTCACGCGCACTCATTGCCGCTTGGCCCGGACTGTCCGGTCTTTCGACATTAGCCTAAAGCGACTGCCGCGTCGCGGCTTTCGGCGTATGCCGCTGCGAAATTAGTAAATGTGGCGGACTCAGAAGGGATTCCACGTCGCCTGCGGCGTAAACTTGAGATAACCGATGTTAGCGCCAAGGCGCAGTCCGACGCCGGACCTGATCGGCACGACGACGATGTTGCCGGAGGCGAGTGCGGTCATGCCGAAGCCACCAATGAAATAGGCGGAGCCGTCGATGCCGGCGAAACGCTGATAGATCGCTCCCGTCGCCGGCAGATTGTAGACGAGCATCATCGTGCGCGCGCCTTCCCCGCCATAATCGAAGCCGACCGACGGGCCTTCCCAGAACACGCGGCGGTCGCCCGCATTCTTGGTGTAAAGCTTGCCGTCGCCATAGCGCAGGCCAACGATAAAAGCGCCGCTGCCTTCCTGACCAAGAATGTAACCATTGGGTTGGCCCCAGCGGCTGAAGGCTGCTTCCACGACCTGGGCAAGACCGCGCGATACCGTTCCGAAAAACTTGTGGCCTTCGCCAACGATCTCCCCGGGCGTGAACGTGCCGCTTTGCCGTTGAGCCGGGGGCGGCTGGTTTTGCGCAGCAGCGATTTCCGGAGCAAGGGTGACAAGGCAAAGCGCCAGGGTGACGAGGCGCAAGGTCGCGCGCATCAGATGCTCCTTGGATGCTGGGCCTCAGGCCCCGTTTAACCGGATGCTCACGTTGACCACGGTAATAATGTGACGACGAAAGGCTGTTCCCGAATCACCCAACCGTCACCGAGAACTATGACTGCAGCGCGGCAGCAACGGAAGCGGCCATTCATTATCGGCCTGGCGTGCCTTATCGCCTTGGGAGCGGGTATTTTTGCACCCCGGGCCATAAACGCGGCGACCGACAACCAGTTAACAGTCAATTCGGATACGGGCCTCGCGATCAGCGGTTTCGATCCGGTATCCTATTTCACGGAGGGCAAGGCGAAGTTCGGGCGGTCGGAAATTGAATTGAATAAAGACGGCGCGGTCTGGCGGTTCAGCAACGAGGGCAACCGTGGAGCCTTCGATCTGCACCCCGAAGTCTATGCGCCGCGGTTCGGCGGCTATGACCCTGTGGCGATCGGCCGTGACCGTTCGGTCCGTGGGCACCCGCTGTTCTGGGCCGTCGTCGGTCAGAGACTTTACTTTTTCTATAGTGAGAAGACGCGTCTGGCTTTCCTTGCTGAACCCGGCCGGATTGTCGCTACGGCCGAGCGCAAATGGCCGGACGTTTCACGCGCTCTCGGTGAATAACGGTCAGGGTCGGATTTTGACCATATTGGCTTTGCCAGGATCGCCCCAGACGACAAAAGCTGGCACGCGAAAGTTTTCGGCCGCGCGCCCGTAGGTCAAAGGGATGCCAAGCGGAGTTGTCACAATTCCGCCGGCCGCCACAACCAGTGCATGGCCGGCCGCCACATCCCATTCGCAGGTCGTGGCCAGGCGCGGGTAGATGTCGGCACGGCCTTCCGCGATGTGACAGAACTTGATCGCCGAACCGCTCGGCGCGCGTGTTATCGGCCCGAGCGCGCTCACGAATTTGTCGGTGGCAAGATCCATATGGGACCTGCTCACCGCTGCAACCGGGGCGTCCGGCCATGGGCGCGTGCTGATTGCTTCCGGGCGATCGGCGCCGCCGCCCGATAGGCGAAGGCGCTCCGCACCGTAACCGATGACACCGCGCCATAGTTGTCGCTGTTTGGGCGCGGCAATAATGCCAGCGACCGGCAAGCCGCGTGTGACAATGGCGAGATTGACAGTGAATTCATCACGGCCGGCAAGGAACTCGCGCGTTCCATCCAGAGGATCGACGATGACGAAGCTGCCCGTGAGATCAGCAGGCGCTGCCGCATCGATCAACTCTTCAGCGACCACAGGTATCTTCGGCAGAATCCGGGCGAGGCCGCGCAGGATCGCCGCTTCCGACGCCTCATCGGCCGCGGTCACCGGTGATTGGTCGGGCTTCAGACGCCGGACTACCGTGCTGGGCGATGTCGCCCCGATCTCGGCGCAAGCATGAGTGATGAGCGCGGTCAGATCGTCCATGAACTGCCGTGCCTGCGCGGGCGAAATGTCGGGTGCTGGAGTCAAATACCGCTTCCTCTCGCCGTGCGGCAGTCCTTGGCGGTTATGCGGGTGCGGTGTATCACGCCAGCACCTCGGCGTGACCACTGATTCGCCGGTCGGCGCAGCGTGCATGCCCAGCGGAGACTAGTCCATGTCGGAATCGCCCATCGAAGCGCTCGATCTCGCCGCCTTGCTTTGCTCGCGTGTTTGCCACGACCTGATCAGCCCCGTCGGTGCCATCGTGAACGGGCTCGAAGTGCTTGAGGAAGAAAAGGATGAGGCGACCAAGGAATTTGCGCTTGATTTGATCAAAAGCAGCGCCGGTACGGCCTCGAAGAAATTGCAGTTTTGCCGCATCGCTTTTGGCGCCGCCGGTTCGGCGGGCGCCCAGATCGATCTCGGCGATGCGGAAACGATCTCGCGCGGATTCCTGGAGGACGAAAAGACCAAGCTTGCCTGGAATCTTCCGCGAGCGCTGCTACAGAAAAATCGGGTCAAGCTTCTGCTCAATATGCTCGCCATTGCGGGACAGGCGATCCCCCGTGGCGGCGCATTGACCGTCGATCCGATCGGGTCAGGCGAAACCATGGGGTTCAAGGTCACCGCGGCCGGGACCAATGCGAAAGTTCCGCCTGCCGTGCCTGCGCTGCTCGGTGGCGAAACCGCAGAGGGTCTCGATGCTCATCGCATTCAACCTTTCTATGCGGGCCTTCTGGCCCGGGCCTGCGGCGTCAAAGCGGCGATTGCGATGGATGGCGAAAAGGTCGTCATCACCGCGCAATGAGCGACTATTGTGGGCCATTTCCGGCAGTTAACGAGCAGTTAACGGGCGGCGTGATGTCGCGGTCCCGCAACCAAAATTAAACGCTTCACCGACACACTGGCCGCGCTTCCGACGGTAAGCGGCGGACGGGCCAGGCCCGTCGACGAAAGCGTTTCTTATGGACGATCTGCTGCGGGAATTTGTCACCGAGACCAACGAGAGTCTCGACGTAGTCGACGTCGAGCTCGTGCGTTTCGAGCAGGATCCGAACAACGCGAAGATTCTCGATAACATCTTCCGGCTGGTCCATACCATTAAAGGCACTTGCGGGTTTCTTGGGCTGCCGCGCCTCGAAGCGCTCGCACATGCGGCCGAAACACTGATGGGCAAGTTTCGCGACGGCGCGCCGGCGTCGAGCGAGGCCGTCACGCTTATTCTCGCCACTATCGACCGCATCAAGATCATTCTCGAGTCGCTTGAAAGCGACCAACGCGAGCCCGAAGGCGCTGATGACGATCTCATCATCAGCCTGGATGGCATGGTCGATCGTATCAGCGTCGGGGGCGCCAAGCCCGAAAGCGAGCATTCTGTCGGAACACTGATCCACCAGGTGCTTGAACGGCCCTTGCGTGAGGACGAAGACACGCTCGACGACCTCGAGCGTGCGTTCCGCAACACGGCGATCGAAGGTGAACCCGCAAAGCCGGCCAAGGCTGCGTCGAGCGCCGTTGATGCTGCCGTTAAGGAAGATGAGACGGGCAAGTCGGCCAATCAGTCGATTCGCGTTACGGTCGACACGCTCGAACAGTTGATGACCATGGTGTCTGAGCTGGTGCTCACGCGCAATCAGCTGCTTGAAATCGTGCGCCGTCACGAGGAATCAGAATTCAAGACGCCGCTGCAACGGCTGTCGAACGTCACCGCCGAGCTACAGGAAGGCGTGATGAAGACGCGCATGCAGCCGATCGGTAACGCCTGGCAAAAGCTGCCGCGCATCGTGCGCGATCTTTCCAACGAACTCGGCAAAAAGATCGATCTCGAGATGCAGGGCGCCGATACCGAGCTCGACCGCCAGGTTCTGGATCTGATCAAAGACCCCCTCACGCACATGGTGCGCAATTCGGCGGATCACGGGCTTGAAACAGCGAAAGAACGGCGCGCCATTGGCAAGCCCGAGCACGGATTGATCCGCTTGTCGGCATATCACGAGGGTGGCTACATTATTATCCGCATCGCGGATGATGGGCGCGGCCTCGACACCGACCGAATTAAGGCAAAAGCCATTGCGCAGGGCCTGGTCTCCGAGGTCGACGCCGAGAAGCTGCCGGAAGCCCAAATTCACAAGTTCATATTTGCCCCGGGATTTTCCACGGCGACGAAGGTCACCAACGTATCCGGCCGCGGTGTCGGCATGGACGTCGTCCGCAACAATATCGATCAGATCGGCGGAACGATCGACGTGAAGTCGGTTGCCGGCGCAGGATTGACCTTCACCATCAAGATACCGCTCACGCTGGCAATCGTGGCCGCGCTGATCGTTGAAGCCGGCGGGCACCGGTTTGCGATCCCCCAGTTGTCCGTGGTCGAGCTTGTCCGCGCACGCACCGGCAGCGAGCATCGCATAGAGAGCATCAAGAACACGCGCGTGCTGCGGTTACGCGACAAACTCCTGCCGCTCGTCAGCCTTCGTTATTTGTTCAGCTTCGACAAAGATGCCAACGAGATCGACGGCGGGTTCATCGTCGTTACCCAAGTCGGCAGCCAGACCTTCGGAATTGTCGTCGACGGTGTGTTCCACACCGAAGAGATTGTCGTAAAGCCGATGTCGAGCAAGCTGCGCCATATCTCGATGTTCTCCGGCAATACTATTCTCGGCGACGGCTCGGTGATTATGATTATCGACCCGAACGGCGTCGCGCAGGCGTTCGGTACGACCGTGGCATCCCAATTGGCCGCGGCGGAGGCTTCCGAGACCAAGCCGGCGCCATCGGCCGGATCGAGTACGTCGCTGTTGGTATTCCGCGCCGGATCGATGCAGCCAAAGGCGGTCCCGCTCTCGCTCGTCACACGGCTTGAGGAAATCGACGCGCAGAAAATCGAGTTGTCGAACGGCCGGCACATGGTGCAGTACCGCGGCCACCTGATGCCGCTCATCAGCATGAGCGAGAACGTGCGCGTAAAAGGGGAAGGTACGCAGCCGCTCCTTGTGTTTTCGGACGGCAGCCGGTCCATGGCGTTGGTCGTCGATGAAATTGTCGATATCGTTGACGACACGCTCAACATCCAGGTTGCAAGCGAAAATCCCGGCGTGCTCGGCTCTGCCATCGTGCGCGGGCACGCCACTGAAATCGTCGACATCGGGCATTTTCTGCCACTCGCGTTCGAGGACTGGTTCCGCCGCAAGGAGCAGCAGGTGCAGCATCGCCCGTCCACCGTGCTTCTCGTGGACGACTCTCCGTTCTTTCTCAACATGCTCACGCCCGTTCTGCAGGCGGCCGGATATGTCGTGACCACAGCTGCGTCGGCGCGCGACGCCTTGGCGATCCTCGGTGAGGGACAGGCATTCGACGTGGCCATTACCGACATCGAGATGCCGGACATGGACGGGTTCCAGTTCGCCGAGGTCGTGCGCGGCGACCCGCGCACCGGCCATTTACCGATTATCGCACTGTCCTCTGTGGTCTCGGCGGACGCGATTGAACGCGGGCGTCGTGTCGGTTTCCACGATTATGTTGCGAAATTTGACCGCCAAGGCTTGATCGCGGCGCTCAAGGAGCAAACCGGCGTCGTCCAGGCCGCGTGAAGAGACAGCATGAACCAGAGAGCCGACCATAGCTTCAACGAGTATGTGACCGCCGTGATCGGCGGTCAGCTGTTCGGCGTGCCGATCCTGCGAGTGCAGGATGTCTTTGCGCCGGAACGCCTCACCGCCGTGCCGCTTTCGCCGCCGGAGGTAGCGGGCGTTCTCAACCTGCGCGGCCGCATCGTGACGTTGATAGACATGCGATGCCGCCTTGGGCTTGGTACCCGCGAAGATAGCCAGCAGTCGATGGCGATCGGCGTCGAATCGCGCGGCGAATCCTACGGCCTGCTCATCGATAACGTCGGTGAGGTCCTCAAGCTGGACAATCAGTCGTGGGAGCCAAATCCGAGCAACCTCGATGCACGTTTGGCAAGCGTGTCAACCGGTATTTATCGGCTCGATACCCGATTGCTTATGGTTCTCGACGTCGACCGTGTGCTCGACATCACGGTGAAGGCGGTCGCAGCGTGAGGCGGCCGAAATTGGAATGGGAATTTGGCGCGAACATGAAGAGGCTGTACGATGAAAACCTGTTTGGTCGTTGACGACTCCAGCGTCATCCGAAAGGTGGCGCGGCGAATCCTGGAAGGCCTCGATTTCCAGATTGTGGAAGCAGAGGACGGCGAGCAAGCGCTTGAGGCATGCCGAAAGCAGCTGCCGGAGGCGATCCTGCTCGACTGGAACATGCCGAAAATGGATGGCTACGAGTTCTTGCGGTCGCTGCGCCGGTTGCCAGGCGGTGACGCGCCGAAGGTTGTTTTCTGTACGACTGAGAACGACGTCGCACATATCGCGCGTGCCCTGCACGCCGGTGCGAACGAATACATCATGAAGCCGTTCGACAAGGAAATCGTCGAGGCGAAGTTCCAGGAAGTTGGACTGATCTGATCGCCAAGTCTTCTTCCGTCTGCGTCAGTAGTGATCAGTGAAGTCAGTGAAATGAACGTCGTTGTTACGCCCTCTGCTGCTGCCAGTATAAGCCGGCGCATCCGCGTCATGCTCGTCGACGATGCTGTGGTCGTTCGTGGGCTATTCGCACGCTGGGTCGAAGCCGAGCCCGATCTTGAGGTGGTCGCTACCCTGAGGACCGGGCGCGATGCCGTCAATCAGCTCGAGCGCGTCGACCCCGATGTGGTTGTGCTCGACGTCGACATGCCGGAGCTCGATGGTATCGCGGCGCTTCCATTGCTACTCGAAAAAAAGCGCGATCTCGTCGTGATCATGGCATCCACGCTGACGCGACGAAATGCCGAAATCAGCTTGCGGGCGTTGTCACTGGGCGCCGCAGATTACATTCCAAAACCGGGCAGCAATCGCGAGGTCAGCGCATCGACCGCGTTCCGCCGCGACCTCATTGAAAAAATCCGGCAACTCGGGCTGCGCGCCAAGCGTCTGCGCCACGGCATTAAGACCCGCGTCTCACGTCCCGCCAAACCCGCGCCGTCGATTGTCCCAGCCACCGAAGAGATTGCGCCGCTCCGTCTGCGACAAATGCCGCTAACGCCCCCACGGGTCCTTGTCATCGGAGCCTCGACCGGAGGGCCGCAAGCGCTCAACCGCCTTGTTGTCCAAATCGATACCGTGATTCAGCGCGCGCCCGTCCTGATTACGCAGCACATGCCACCGACCTTCACTGCGGTGCTGGCGGAGCATCTTGCGCGCGTCTCCAAGTTTCCTGTGCGGGAAGCAAGCGACGGTGAAGAAGTGAACGCCGGGGCCATCTATCTCGCCCCCGGGGGCAAGCACATGAAAGTCGAGCGGCGCGATGGCATGGCAGTCATTGCAATCGACGACGGGCCGATGGTGAATTTCTGCAAGCCTGCGGTCGATCCTTTATTCGCGTCTGCTGCCGAGGTTTGGGGAAACAAGGTTCTTGCCTTGGTGCTTACGGGCATGGGTTCGGACGGTCTCGCCGGGGCGAAAGAGATCGTCGCCGCCGGTGGGCACGTGATCGCGCAGGATGAAGAGACGAGCGTGGTTTGGGGCATGCCGGGCCAGGTAACCAACGCCGGTCTGTGTTCGGCCGTGCTTCCGTTGCCTGAGATCGGCGGCAGGATCACACGTCTCTTTACAGGGGAGCGTCAGTGACCCCGCAGGGCTTCGACTATCTGCGTAAGCTGCTGCGGGAACGCTCCGGCCTGGTGCTGGCCGCGGAGAAACAGTACCTCGCCGAGAGTCGGCTCGTGCCGGTCGCGCGCCGCAATGGCATGACCACGATCGATGAGCTTATCGACCGCTTGAAAAGCAAGGCATCGGTTCCACTCACCACGCAAGTGGTGGAAGCGATGACCACGAACGAGACTTTCTTCTTCCGTGACAAGCTGCCATTCGACCATTTCCGCGACACGATCATGCCTGCGCTGATTGCCGCTCGCGCGCGCGAGAAGCGCATCCGAATCTGGTGCACTGCGGCTTCCACCGGTCAGGAGCCATATTCGCTTGCGATGTTGCTCAAGGGAATGGGCGCGGCGATTTCCGGATATCGCATTGACATCGTAGCCACAGACTTGTCATCGGAGATCCTGGAAAAGGCGAAAGCCGGAATTTATACGCAGTTCGAAGTTCAGCGTGGGCTCGCGGTTCAACTGCTGGTCAAATATTTCGACCAGATTGGTGAAGCTTGGCAGCTTGCTCCGGAATTGCGCAGCATGGTGCAGTTCCGTCCCATCAATCTTCTGAACGACTTCTCGGCGTTGGGCATATTTGACGTTGTGTTCTGCAGGAACGTCCTGATCTATTTTGACCAGGATACCAAGACCGCCGTGCTCGACCGGATTGCGCCGCAGATGCCCGAAGACGGATACCTTGTGCTCGGCGCAGCCGAGACCGTCATTGGTCTCACCAGTGCATTCAAGCCACTCGCCGACAAGCGTGGGCTTTATGTTCCGGCCGGCGGGACGAAGCAGTCGACGCGCGGTGCGGACAATGTGATCCGCCTTGCCGCGGTGAAAGCTTAGGGCTATCCGCCAAAGACCAATATTGCGAGCGACCTGCGCCGGCGACTTGATCTCCGAACGAATCATGTAGATTACAGGTGCCGGGCCGGCGCGCCTTGTCGGCGCGCGTGGGGGTTACTGCTCGCTATCACGAGCTTTGCGGCCTGAAGGGGATGATTGATCGTGGTCGACTATGTCGATCCGGTGCTGGTCGTTGACGACCTGAACACGATGACCCGCATCGTGGATGGAATGCTGCGCAAGTGCGGCTTCACCAATGTCGAGCAGTGCCATGACGGGCCGACCGCGCTGCAAAAGCTGCGCGAGAAGCCCTTTCTGTTTATGATGACCGATCGTGAAATGCCTGGAATGAATGGGCTCGAGCTCGTGCGTGAGATCCGTGCCGATCCGAAAATCCGCAACGTTCCGATCGTCATTATGTCAGCGAGTTCCGAGGCGCAGCACGCCGAGGCGGCCATCGCCGCCGGCGCGAATTTTTTCATGACCAAACCGTTCAATTTGACGACTTTGAAGGACGTGATCACGCAGCTCATGCGGCCGCCGCAGGGCTGAGCGGGTTCCGACGCTTTCTATCCTGCCATTAATTGCTTTCGGATGTTGCCGTTCGGGTCGCTTTCCCCGCGCTTGTGCCGGATGCTATGTTGGACATCGAAAACGGTTGTGTTCCCGGGGGGATAAATGCTGCAGCAAAATCGGATGGCGCGCCCGATGTGGCGCACGCGCTGGCTTGGCGGGCGGGCGCAGATGATCGCAAGCCGGTTCTTTTTTCCACTCGTCATCATCGCTCCTCTTGTGGGGCTGGCGGCGGCCGCCGTAATCGAGGCGCCAAAGCCGCAGACTGCGCAGAAGTATCTCGGCGCGAAGGTGAGTGGGCCGAACTACACGGTCAAGCCGACTGTGCGCAGCGACGGCGTGATGCGCATCTTCGAAGTCGATACCTCATATGGAAAATTCACCTTTGACGGCGTCGAGTTCGCCAAACTGCGATTGCACGAGCTGGAAGCCGCCGCTGCTATCGAAAAAATGTCGCAATCGGAGGCCTTTGGCCAGGCGTTCGGCCGTGCTGCGCTCGGCCCGATCAAGTTCGGTGCAGACCTTCTGACAAAGCCGGCCGATACCGTCGAGCGCTCGCTCAGCGGCATCGGCAACATGCTCGATCGTGTCGGCGCGGGCCTGTCGAACACGCGCGCGGACCGTGACAACGTGATGGAAAGCCTGCTTGGTGTCAGTGATACGCAGCGCCAGCTTGCGGTCGATCTCGACGTCGACCCCTACACTGATTTTCCGCCGCTGGCGGAACGGCTCAAGCAGATGGCCGGAGCGATGGCGGGTGGCGGTCTGCCCGTTCGCGCCGGGCTGGCGCTCGTCCCCGGCGGGGCCGGGATCGCGATTTCGTCGGTCACGAGCATGGACACTGCCAAGGATAGCCTGCGCAGCAAGTCTGCCGCGCAGGTGATCGCCGAAGCCAAGTCGACCTTGGCGTCGCTCGGAGTACCGCCGGAGACCATTGATCGCCTGGTCGAAAACCGGAACTACACGCCTGCGGATTTGCTCATCATGGCGCGCGCGCTCAAGCGGCTTGGCGCTGAGAATACTGTAATTTTCGTCGACAAGGCCGCGGGCGCCGGCTCGCGCAATGTTGCTTTCTACCACCGCCGCCGCGCACAGATCCTTGCGGCGCGCAGCAACGAACTCGGCGGCCTCGTGGCATTCGTCTCCGTGGGCGGTCAACCGGTCAATGTTGCGCGAAACGGGACGATCGTCGCGGCCTTTACGTTCGACGACATTGTCTGGACCGACATCCAGCAAAAGACATTTGCGGCGGCGACCGCGCAAATTCGTCAAATCCGCCCCGGCTCGATGCCGGTGCTTGCGGCAACCGGCACGATCACGCCGCTGGCTGACACCGAGATCAAGAAGCTCGGCTGGAAAATCGTTCAACTCAAACCAGACCGGTAGGCGGGGAGGGACGTGCTCTTGCGCAAAAAAACCCCGGCCACTCAGGCTGTGTGGAAACGGAAAGAGGCTCTGGTTATCCAGAGCCTCATTTTTGCGTCAGGCGAGCGCCGCCTTGATGTTGATGACGCGGAGCATGTTGTAAGCGAGTACCGAGAGGGCCATCCCGCTCCAGCCGTCGCGAGGACCGCACTTCGTTGAAGTAACCCCAGATATAAAGCTTCAGAAGATCCCGTGGATCGTAGGGCGGCCGTCCCGTCGGTTCTGGGACCGATCGGGCAAATCCGAGCTCGCTTACGTTCAGCCCATCCACAAAGGCGTCGATCACGCGAACTGGCGCATCCGCCGCCACATAATCCTCGACCGCCGCCGGCAGCAGCGCCGCCTGACCGCGATCCTCGCCCTGAATGTAGCTCATGCAAAAGGCCGCATCGTTGTTGATGCGGCCTTCTTAGCTGACTCGCTTAGTTCTCACACAGCCTGCACTGGCCGGGGTTGAAGTTTGGATGGGAGAGAGCCGAAAGGCTCAAACCACGCAAACGCAACGCGGGGGAAATGTTGAACCCGTCGCGCGCGGCTTGCGCGCGCGACCTGCGCTACGCCGGAATTCTTTCTTCTGCGTCGGTTGGCTCGCGCAGCACATAGCCGCGCCCCCAGACCGTCTCGATGTAGTTCTTGCCGCTCGATGCATTGGCGAGCTTCTTGCGAAGCTTGCAGATAAACACGTCAATGATCTTCAGCTCCGGCTCGTCCATGCCGCCGTAGAGATGGTTGAGGAACATCTCCTTGGTGAGCGTGGTGCCTTTGCGCAAGGAGAGCAGCTCGAGCATCTGGTATTCCTTGCCGGTCAAATGCACGCGCTGGCCGCCGACCTCCACCGTCTTGGTGTCGAGATTGACCACAAGGTCACCGGTATTGATGACCGACTGGGCGTGGCCTTTCGAGCGGCGAACGATCGCGTGGATACGTGCGATCAGCTCATCCTTGTGAAACGGCTTGGTCATATAGTCGTCGGCGCCGAAGCCGAGACCTTTGACCTTGTCCTCGATGCCGGCGAGGCCGGAGAGGATGAGGATCGGCGTTTTAACCTTCGAGACGCGCAGCGAGCGCAGGACCTCGAAGCCCGACATGTCGGGCAGGTTAAGATCGAGCAGGATGATGTCGTAGTCGTAGAGTTTGCCGAGATCGACGCCCTCTTCGCCGAGATCCGTCGTGTAGACGTTGAAACTCTCGGACTTGAGCATCAATTCGATGGATTGTGCGGTCGCGCTGTCATCTTCAATGAGTAAAACGCGCATTTAAGTCCCCTTCTCGCCGCAACCGGGCCCTGAGGTCACGCCGCAATCTCGCGGCGAGGCTGAAAAAAACGCGGTGGGACAAACCGAATCGACACTATCGAGGCATGGTTAACAAAACCTGATTCTTCCACGCAAGCGTGCCGTAGGCAGAGGAGCCCGAATCGGCGTAAGATGTTGCTGGAGAGTGGTTTTTTGGCCACGTCCTGTCTAATGCCCTGGTTTAAGAATCGGGTCTAACCGACTTTAACGACTCGCCCCTTCCGTCCTGGCTGGGCGACTCAAAGCCTTAAGTCCCGTGGACGAGTGACCCAATGATTAACGACCCGGGTAAACACCAAGTTAATGGAACCGCTTTAGCGGTAAGCCTAAGGGCCGGTTTATGGCGCAGCCGTCGGCGCGCATTCCGCCCGTCTAGCAGTGACAGGCGAAGCCGATGAAAGCCCTCGCTGAACAGATTGGCGATATCGACGGCGTTGAGATTTATGGACACGTTGTCGCCGTGCGTGGGCTCATGATCGAGGTTGCCGGGCCGATCTATGCGATGTCGGTCGGTGCCCGATTGACCATCGAAACCGGCGGCAAGCCGATACCGTGCGAGGTTGTCGGTTTCTCGGGTGGGCACGCGCTTGCCATGCCGTTCGCAGCGCTCGACGGCGTGCGTCGCGGTTGCAGGGCGGTGGTTTCGAGCGCTGCCGGTGCCATTCGTCCATCCGAGCGCTGGCTTGGCCGTGTCGTTAATGCGCGGGCCGAACCGATTGATGGTTTGGGTCCATTGCCGGCAGGGCCCGCACCGTATCCCTATCGTGCCTCGCCGCCGCCGGCGCATGCACGCCATCGCGTCGGTGAACCGCTCGATCTTGGCGTGCGCGCGCTCAACACGTTCATCACGGTTTGCCGCGGCCAGCGTATGGGCATCTTTTCGGGCTCGGGTGTCGGCAAATCGGTTTTGCTGTCGATGCTGGCACGCAACGTGTCAGCTGATATCTCGGTCATCGGCCTCGTCGGCGAACGCGGGCGCGAAGTGCAGGAGTTTTTGCAGGATGACCTCGGTGCCGCCGGTCTCGCGCGATCTGTGGTCGTAGTTTCCACATCCGACGAACCCGCGCTGATGCGGCGACAGGCTGCCTACCTGACGCTCGCCATCGCCGAATATTTCCGCGATCTCGGCAAGGATGTGCTGGTGCTGATGGATTCCGTGACCCGCTTTGCGATGGCTCAGCGCGAGATCGGCCTTTCGGCCGGTGAGCCGCCAACCGCAAAGGGATATACGCCGACCGTATTCGTGGAATTGCCGCGACTGCTCGAACGCGCTGGCCCCGGAACGGAGCAGGGCACCATCACCGGTATTTTCAGCGTGCTCGTGGATGGTGACGATCACAATGAACCTGTCGCCGATGCGGTCCGCGGTATCCTCGATGGTCATATTGTCATGGAGCGCGCGATCGCCGAGCGCGGTCGCTACCCGGCCATCAACATCCTGAAGTCAATTTCGCGCACTATGCCGCGGGCGGCGGACCCGGCCTTTTTGCCGGCGATCAATCGCGCGCGCCAGGTGATGGCGACGTATTCCGATATGGAGGAGCTGATCCGGCTGGGCGCCTACCGGGCTGGCTCCAGCCCCGAGGTGGACGAGGCCATAGGTTTGCACAAGCCGCTGGAGACCTTCCTGGCCCAGCTTAAGGAAGAATCAACGCCTATGGCGGAGGGCTACCAGAGGTTGGAGCGGATTCTAAGCGGCGAAGAAACACAAAACTAACGTTATTGGGGCACAGTCGGCCCCTGAATGGTCCGGAATATGGGCGCGCGGTCTTGGCGGCGTCGTCAAGGCGCCCCCACTATTCGGGGCTTCGGGGAGTACCTAGTCGATGAAGTCACGCGAAACCCTTATCCGTCTTAAGAAATTCCAGGTCGATGAGAAGCGGCGCAAGGTCGCCCAGATCGAGGCGATGATCGCCGAGTTCGACCGCATTGCCGGTGATCTCGAGCGCGAGATCAAGATCGAGCAGGACCGCGCGGGTATCCATGACCCCGCTCATTTTGCCTATCCGACCTACGCGAAGGCTGCGACGTCGCGTCGTGAAAATCTCAAGCACTCAACCGACGAGCTGCGCGTGCAGCTTGACGACGCCAAGGCTGCCCTCGGTGAAGCTTTCGAGGAACTCAAGAAGGTCGAAATGCTGGATGAACGCGACCAGCAGCGCGAGAAGGCCGAAGAAAATGCGCGCGAGCAAACCGAGCTCGACCGGATTGCCACGCTTCGCTTCAACGCGGGCGGCGCACCGGCCTAAGCGCCGAGCGCGAAAATGCGAGCCGCCGCCGGCCGCTGCCGACGGCGGCTCTTTTCATTCGAGCGAACAGTTCGCGCCTTTGAGCAGCGAAATTTGGTGTTGCTGCAATTCGACGCACTGTTGAGTTGCGGCGTCATCTGCCCACCGAAGTTTTGATCCGCTTAAGTCGGCGCATAGGCCAAACAACGAGATCGATGCGCACAGGCTCGAATTTTTGTTTGTTGTGTGCGGTAACGCGGCACGCCTTGTATTAATACATTCGAATATCATTATCTTGCATCCCAATATCAGGTGCCTTCTAATTAAATGGTCTTTGCGCTGCGAAACTTTCAATGATTGCGTTGCGGCAACTTCCGATGATGGCAAAAAAATCTCCAAACCCTACGGACAAGTACGTCGGTTCTCGTGTGCGCATGCGCCGGCTGATGTTGAGCATGAGTTCAGGAAAAACTCGGTGAAAAACTCGGACTGACTTTTCAGCAGGTGCAGAAATACGAGAAAGGAACGAACAGGATCGGTGCGAGCCGGCTGCAGCACATTTCGCAGATTCTCAAAGTACCGGTGTCGTTCTTTTTCGAGGGCGTGAGCGGAGGAAAGCAATCCGAAGATGGATCTAAGGCGCCCGTCGCGGATTACGTTTCCGAATTCCTGTCGAGCTCGGACGGGCTTGCGCTGACCAAGGCGTTCACCAATATCAAAGATTCCAAGCTGCGCCGCCGCGTCGTCGACCTGGTCGAGGAAATCGCGGGCGATCAGCGCTAGATCGCGGCAAGCCTAAAACGCATTCACCAGATCGCGCGCCCCTTGCGCCTGCGCGCCGCGCTGCATCTTGCCTTCAATGTCGGCGAGGAGATTGGCCACGACGGCGGTCCGCCGCGCGACCGGGTTTCGTTCATAGCCCTGCTGCTGGAAGAAATTTGACGTCGGGACATGCGCCCGCATTTCAGGCGGCATCGTCACGATGTCAAAGCCATTGCCATCGCCGGTCAAATTCATCACTTCCAGCTCGGCGGCGGTGAGCGGCGCCGTATATCCTTTGGTGCGCGCGAAACGCAGTGAGTTCCACGAGTTTTTGCACCTGCAGTAGTGGCCCGATATCGATGTCGAGGACCGCCGCGTGAATTCCAAAGCCGCCTGCGGTCGTCTTTGCTAGCCGGTCGTGCTCACTCCAACGATTGGGCACCGAGCGGCTGAACACGATCATGCGCTTGAAAGCTTCAATCTTGCCTTCCATTGCGATCTTTGCGCTGCCAGTCAGCGTGTTGGCCTTTTGTCGCAGGATGGCGGTCAGCCGGCCGCCGTGCTCCGCCAGAAGCGAGACCGAATTCGTGCTGAGCAACTGATTGTATCCGACCGCAGGTGAAATCGCGCGCGCGCCCGGCCGGTAGGGCACCAGCCCGGCCTGCGAGTTGTAGGTGCCGTTGCCGCCGGTCTCGAAGACGTAGACACCGACAATCTGATCGCGTGTCAGGCCCGAGGCCAAAGCGGCCTTCGCGTAGGCGCGCTTGAAGTCAAGTTCGCTCGGCGGGCGCTGTGGCACGAAGCCAAACTGCTCGGAGGCGTTTTGGAGAAAGTCAGCGACGACCGGAATATCGGGGCGCTCGGGGGGCGGGTGCGTCGGAGCGCGTGGATCGACCGGACGCGATGGCCCTGAATAGGCCGGGGGTTGCGTAAGCACATAGTCGTTCAGCTCGATCGGCCTGTGCTCACGACGTTTCGCATTGCGGATGCGGCGCTTTGCAGCAACTGCATCCCAATAGGCATTGGCTTCGGCCTCATAGGCGCCCCGTGCCGCCTGATATTGCTCGAGCTTTACCTGATAGTCGGCCACTGCAGCAGGCGAGATGGCTTGCCCACGAGCTTGCGGCATGAGAGCGAGCAAGCTCAAGACGATGAGGAATGCCCAAGCATGCGAACCGGTCTTCATGCGAAATGTTGTCGGCCATTTTCGTCGATTCTGCCACTTCACAACAAAACGCGCCGCATTTGCGGCGCGTCGAACGACCCGCGTGATCGAAAGAAGCGTTAACGGACGGTCGGCCCGTTTCGATCGGTGAACACAACCGGTCCGCCCGCCTTGATTACCGACGGAGTTTGCGCGGTCATAATATCTACGCCAAGATTCAATTCACGCGCCGAGATGCCGATTACGGCAATCAGTAGAGCGGCGGTAAGCCCGACCACAATGATCTTGAGATGGGTGCCGCGGTCTGCGCTGTACATGGACCAGTTCATGACATCCTCCGGGGCTCCTGCTCCTTTGTCTCCCCGTCCTGACAAAAGGTTCACTGGATCGAGCATTTAACGTAAGTACGCCGCGGCAGTTCCCAAGGAGGCATCACGGATCGTTGAATCCTCGTGATTTGAAGCCGATTTGCCTGCAAGCACGGCACCTTAAGCGCCACTCGCGGCGTTTCGCCGCGAATCCGGGGCAAGGCCGGCTAGATGCTGCTGATCGTCTTCAGGCGCGCGCGAGGGTGGATCTCGCTTTGCGAGAGAACCGGGGTCTGTGCCCGGAACCGTTCGACAATCCCGCGCACATAGGGGCGGATGTTCGCCGAAGTGACCAGCACGGGCGCTTCGCCTTCGCGCGCTGCTTCCTCGAAGCGCTCCCGGACCAACGTTATGAATTCGGACAAGCGTGAGGGTTGCATAGCGAGCTGTCGGTCGTCGCCCTGGCCGACCATCGACTCCGCGAAGGCCTGTTCCCACTTTGCCGATAGCGCCACCAGCGGCAGATAGCCGCCCTGGCTGGTGTGCTGGGCGCAAAGCTGGCGCGACAGCCGTGCCCGCACATGTTCGGCAAGCATGACCGGGTTGCGCGAGCCCGCGATGCCGTCGGCGATCCCTTCCAGGATCGTGGCGAGGTCGCGAATTGAAACGCGTTCGGCAAGGAGGATTTGGAGGACACGCTGAATGCCTGAAACCGTGATCAGATTTGGCACCAGATCCTTGACCAGGTCGGCTTGCTCCTTTGGCAGCTCCTTGAGCAGCTTCTGCACCTCGCCGTAGGACAGCAGCTCCGCCATGTTGCTCTTGAGCAGTTCGGTCAGATGCGTGGATAGCACGGTGGCGGCGTCGACCACCGTGTAGCCCTTCATTGAAGCTTCTTCCTTGTGCGAGCCGTCGATCCATGTCGCCGGCAATCCGAAAGTCGGTTCGGTCGTGTGCGTTCCCGGCAATTTTACCTGTCCGCCCGCCGGATCCATGACCATGTATTGGCCCGCCCAGACCTTGCCGCTGCCTGCCTCGACTTCCTTGATCTTGATGACATAGGTGTTCGCATCGAGCTGCACATTGTCGAGCAGGCGCACCGCCGGCATGACGAAGCCCATTTCGACCGCCAGCGAGCGTCGCAAGGCCTTGATCTGCTCGGTCAGGCGGTCGGACCCGTCGGGCGCATTGACCAGAGGCAGAAGCGCGTAGCCGAGCTCCACTTTCAAGTCGTCGATCTTGAGCGCGGCCGCGATCGGTTCGTCCGCGGCTTCGCTCTTGGCTGCGGCTTCCGTTTTCTGCGTTTCCGTTGCAAGCGTGAGCTTCATCCGCCTGTCGACTATGAAGGCCAGCGCCGCCGCACCGCTGCCGAGCGCCATGAATGGGACGATCGGGATGCCGGGCAGAAGCGCCATTACCAGCATCACCGCGCCGGACATGCCAAGCGCCTTGGGGTAGCCGGAGAGTTGGCTGAGCAGCGCCTTGTCGGCTGCGCCAGCGACGCTTGCCTTGGTGACCAGCAAGCCTGCGGCGGTCGAAACAATGAGCGCCGGTACTTGCGTCACCAGACCGTCCCCGACGGTGAGGATCGTGTAGGAGTGCGCTGCGTCCGCGAAACTGAGGCCCTGCTGTGCAATGCCGATAATCATGCCACCGATGACATTTATGAACACCACCAGCAAACCGGCGATGGCGTCGCCGCGCACGAATTTGGAGGCGCCATCCATGGCGCCGAAGAAGCCGCCTTCGTCCTCCAGCTTCTGCCGGCGGCGACGCGCTTCCTTCTCGTCGATGAGACCGGCCGAAAGGTCGGCATCGATCGCCATCTGCTTGCCGGGCATGGCGTCGAGGTGGAAACGGGCGGCAACTTCGGCGATGCGGCCGGAGCCTTTGGTGATGACGACGAAGTTCACGATGACGAGGATCGCGAAGACGATAATGCCGATCACGAAATTACCGCTCATCACGAAATTGCCGAAGGCCTCGATCACGTGGCCGGCTGCGTCGGTACCTTCATGGCCGCGCGAGAGAATCAGGCGCGTCGATGCGAGGTTGAGCGCCAGCCGCAACATCGTCGCGATCAGCAGCACGGTCGGGAAAGCTGAAAATTCCAGCGGCGTGTGAATGAACAACGCTGTCATCAGGATCAGCACCGAGAAGATGATCGAGATTGCCAGCGAGAAATCGAGCAGCAACGGCGGCAGTGGCAGGATGAGCACCACGAGAATGGTGAGCACGCCCACCGCGAGCGCCAGATCTCCGCGCTTGAAGAAAGCGCCAACGTCGCCGAGGCCAGGCAGCTTGATGCCGCCGATCGTGCTTGTCGTCGTCGCGGCAGTAATATCGCTCATGCTCAACGTCGCGCTCGGCGCGAGACCAGTTGCAGTTATTTTGGAACACGCAGGATCAATACGAACGTGATCAAACCGGAAGAGGCCACCATTGCCGGTGCCCGAGTAGAGAGCCGCGGTGTGCCTTTACCCTTTACCCCCGGCAATATTTGCCCATTTTATGGTTAGCGCCGGGTTAACGGTACGCTGTTGCCGCCAAAAAACCGGACGATCCTCTCCCCGGGGACAAGGAGAGGACCGCCGGGCGGCTTTATGGGAGCCGCTTTTGCCGGGCGTCAGAGACCAATCAGCCCGGCAACAGCACGGTGTCGATGACGTGGATGACGCCGTTCGACTGCCTCACGTTCGCGATGGTGACGGTGGCCTCATGACCCTTGCCATCGACCAGGACGATACTGTCGCCTCTCAGCTTCGCGGTGAACGTGCAGCCGCCGACCGTCTTCACCGGGTGCATGCCGGCGTCATCCTTGATCATCTTCTTGATCGCGGACGACATCGCATTTGCCGATACGACGTGGCAGGTCAGGATCTTGGTGAGCTGCGCCTTGTTTTCCGGCTTCAGCAGTGTGTCGACCGTGCCCGCCGGCAGCTTGCTGAAGGCGGCGTTGGTCGGCGCGAACACTGTGAAGGGGCCGTCGCCCGACAGCGTGTCGACCAGGCCCGCGGCCTTCACGGCGGCCACCAGCGTGGTGTGGTCCTTCGAGTTGACCGCGTTCTGGATGATGTTCTTTGACGGATACATCGGCGCGCCGCCGACCGTCACCGTCTTCTCGGCAGCGAAGCTCGGAGCGGTTGCGTTCAGTCCAAGGTTGAGCGCAAACACTGCGGCTCCGGCCAAAGCGAGGGCAGAAATGCGTTTCATGGTTCTCTCCGTTGCTCTGTTTGCTGTCCCCTAAGGCGGAGACGTAGAGAGCTACGGAGGGGGTGAAACTACGGATGCGGACGATCGGTCACAGGTTCGTGAGCTTGCCCGTGCCGATCACCGGGCCGGTCGGGAGGCCGGTGGTCGACCCGCCAGGTGGCTCGAGCGAGACCGCCAGTACCGCATTATTTTTTGCCAGGCCGGCGAGATCGCCAGAGAGTGGCAGCGTGACTGGCGCATCGGCGCGCAGCAGGCCAACCGGCCTCGGTCGGCCGTCAGGTGGGATCAGCCAAAGCTCGGGGACGCGCGTCGCGTCGGCGCTGAAGGCTGCGGGCACGACAGCGACGGTGCCGCGCCTTACGTCGATGGTCGCCACAAAATGACGCTGGCCGCTGCCCTCGATGGTTGCGACGAGCGGCTCGGTTTGCGTGAACGCGCCGAAATAAACCAGCGCGGCGATGCAGGCCGCGGCGAGTGCTCCGGCCGCGAGGCTGAACCCGCGCCAGAATGCGAGGCTCTGCCACAAGCCGGGGCGGGGAGTTTGCGGGGGCAGAGCACCGGCAATGCGATCCCAGACCTGCGGCGCCGGAAGCAGTTCGGGAATTTCTGCGGCCCAGGGCGCGAGCCGTTGTTCCCACGCCGCGACCTGGCGCGCAAAGCCGCGGTCGCGCGCAATGCGTTGTTCGGCCGCGGCGCGGTCGATGCCGTCGAGCACGCCCAGCGCATACTCGGCTGCGAGCAATTCGTCTTCGGGCAAGCCGCTATGGTCGAATGTGTCGGTCATTGATCGAGGCATGCCTTCAGCTTGAACATGGCGCGGCGGATCCAGCTCTTCATGGTGCCGAGGGGCACCTTCATTCGCGTGGCGAGATCCTCATAGGTGCTGCCATCGAAGAACGCACCGCGCAGCGCCGCGCGCTCGTGCGAAGCAAGGCCGTCGAGGCAACCGTGCAGTTTTGCGTGCTCCTGGACGCTCTCCAGCGCCACGTCGGCGCGAGGTGTGGTGTCCGCAACGTCAGCAGCGACGTCGATGGCCTCCATGTTGCGGCTTGTGCGCGAGGCGCGCAGCCGGTCGATCGAACGATTGCGGGCTATGGCGATCAGCCAGGTCATCGGGCTCGCCCGCCTGGCGTCGAAATCGGCGGCCTTGCGCCACACCGTCACGTAGACCTCCTGCAGCACGTCCTCCGCAGCGCCGTGCTCACCCAAGATACGCAGGCAGACGCCAAAAAGCTTCGCCGAGGTGAGGCGATAGACGGCTTGCAGTGCCGCACGGTCGCCGTCCGGAATCCGGCCGAGCGCGGCAGCGATCAGGGTTCGGTTGGCATCGAGGTCCATCGGACGCGGGCCCGGATTTTGGCAGGCTCGGGGCCCACCTTAAGGTTTCGGCGGTCTGGCTACAATTACGGGTGCCGCGTCCGGCTGGACTAGTCCTTTAAGCGCGGAAAATCGTGGCGCCCGTGCGGGCCGAGTGGCAAGGGTTCGACGCCAACGACGGCGGCCAGATCGAGATCGCGGTAGAGATGCGGAAACAGCGACCCGCCCCGCGACGGCTCCCATTTCAGGGCGTCGCCGAGCTTGCGGGCATCCACGCTGATCAGCAGCAGATCGCTCTGACCGGCAAAGTGCTTTGCAGCGGTTTCCGCAACCTGGGCTGCCGTCGAAAAATGAATGAATTTGTCGCGGCGATCGACCTCGGAGCCGCGGAAGACACCGGCTCGTTCTGCTTCCTGCCACAGTGCAATGGAGCAAATTTTATAAAGTGTCTGCATGGTGCCAGCCGTCTATGTAGTTGGAGTTCCAACTATTATTGAACCATCATTTTTCGTGCATGGCCGCATTCCGAAAACAAACTTGAATTGCTGGAATTTCTATGCATATCCCCGGCCAAGATCTGTGACGGAGATATCATGTCGAAGACTGAAGAATTCCTGATCGAGACGGCTGACCGGTGCACCGGCCTCGCACGCGAAGGCCGTGAATTGGTCGAGCGCCTGGAAGCCATGCGCAACGACCTGATGGCCAAGGCTGTCGAACTCGATACCACGCGACAGAAGGCGAGAAAGAAATCTGAAGACGCAAGCGACGCCTGAGCGCGCTCTGTCGAACTCAAAACAAAACCCGGCGCTCGCGCCGGGTTTTTCTTTTGCGGAAATCAGGCGGCCCCCTTGAGGGGTTCACCACCGTGGGGCGGCGGGATCGGCGCACCGTCGGCGGCGTACTCGTTGAGCTTGTTGCGCAGTGTGCGGATCGAAATGCCGAGAATATTGGCGGCGTGTGTGCGGTTGCCGAGACAGTGCTTGAGCGTCTCCAGGATCAGATCGCGCTCGACTTCGGCCACGGTGCGCCCGACCAGATTGCGGGTAACCTGTTCGGCGGCGATCGCCGCATGAGCAGCGACGTCCGTGCCGCGCACCTGATCCAGCCGCGCGCCGTCGGGCGAAAGAATGCCGTCGACACCGATCTCCGAACCGCTCGAAAGTAGTACGGCACGATGCAACGTGTTCTCAAGCTCGCGGACATTGCCTGGCCAGCGGGTGGTGTTGAGTGTGCGGCGCGCTTCCGCGGACAGCGGCCGCAAAGGCATTCCGTTGACCTGCGAATATTTTCGCACGAAATGCTGTGCCAATTCGGCGATATCGGCTGGCCGCTCGCGCAGGGGCGGAATCTTCAGGTTCACGACGTTGAGCCGGAACAGCAGATCCTCGCGGAATTTCCCTTCGCGGACCGCATCGGTGAGAACGCGGTTCGACGTCGCGATAATGCGAATGTCGATCGGGACAGGCCGATTGCCGCCAACGCGGTCGATAACCCGTTCCTGGATCGCACGCAGGAGCTTCGCCTGTAGCCGGACATCCATTTCGGAGATTTCGTCGAGCAGGAGCGTGCCGCCGTTCGCCTCCTCGAATTTGCCGATGCGACGGGCAATCGCGCCGGTGAAGGCGCCTTTCTCGTGGCCGAAAAGCTCGGATTCGAGCAGGTTTTCCGGGATCGCGGCGCAATTGACGGTAATGAACGGCTTCTTGGACCGGTTGCTGCGACCGTGCACGAAGCGCGCCAGAACCTCCTTGCCGGTTCCGCTTTCGCCGGTAATGAGAACGGAGGCATCCGAGCCCGCGATTTGCTGAGCGAGTTTGACCACTTTCGCCATGGAGTCGTCGCGGTAGATCATCTCGCGCGTATCCTCGGCGACAGCGGCAAGGACGGCCGCGATCAGGTCAGGATCGGGCGGCAGTGGAATATATTCTTTGGCGCCGGCGTGAATGGCATTGACCGCCGCGCGCGCGTCGTTTGTGACGCCGCAGGCAACGATCGGGATATAGATGTGCTCCGCATTGAGCCGCCGATTGAGGTCGCGGATATCGAGGCTGACATCCACCATCAAAAGGTCCGCGCCGCGTCCGGAGCGAAGCACCGCGAGCGCCTGGTCGATGTTTTCAGCGTGCGTGACGCTGGCGCCCTTTTCCATTGCAAGCTTGGTTGCGGTGGTGAGCTGACCGCCGAGCGTGCCGACAATGAGGAGTCGCATGGCTTAGCTCCGTATCATTCGAGTAACGGCGGATCGTCGTCGCATCAGTTGTGATCCGCCTTGATAATTTCCGTCATGGTCACCCCGAGCTTGTCTTCGACAAGCACTACTTCGCCACGGGCGACCAGCCGATTGTTGACGTAGATGTCGATGGCCTCGCCGACCTTGCGGTCGAGTTCGAGCACGGCACCGGGTCCGAGTTTGAGCAGATTGCCGACTTCCATATGCGCTCGCCCCAGCACTGCCGAGACCTGGACCGGGACGTCAAACACCGCTTCGAGGTCTGCAGCTCCCCGGTTGACAGTCTCGCTGTCGGAAGGCGCGAGCGTGCCCGCATCCTGCACGACCTGGACATCGCTGCCGTTTTCGAGGTCGGGAAGCGGTACCTTGGTGTCGTCGTCACTCATTGCCGTGGTCTCCGGAATCCTGTGCGGCGGGCATATTGCGGGCCGCTATGTAGCGGGCGACCGTTTCATCGATCACCGATGCCGTTGCGGAATTGTTGCGGATGATGCCGCCGTCGACCCATTCCACACGGCAGTCACCTGGCGCGAGGCTCTCGTCGGCAACGATGGCAAGCCGGCCGTCGAAGCCGCATGTTCGCGCGATTTCCTCGATCTTCTCCTTCGCAGCCTCGTGGATGTCTGCCGCAATGCGCACGGTGACAAGCGGCGTGGACACCAGGTGGTGAAAGCATTCAGTCGCGAGCGCCGCAATTTCGGCAAAAGGCTCGCGGGCGATCAGCGCCGGCGACAGCTTGGCGGCAACCGCGACCGCCACCTCGACGGCCTCCGTTTCGAGACGTGTCTCGATTGCGGTAAGCGCGCCATCGAGTCGGCCGAGCCCGTCCGCGATCACCGAGAGCGCGTCGGCCATCCGCTGGGTGGCTTCCTGATGCGCCTGGTCCTGGCCGGCGGTGAATCCCTGCCGGTAGGCCTGCAACTCGGCATCCGCGCGCCTACGCTCGTGCTCGACCAGGGTTATGGTCGGCTTTTCGCCGGCGGCGAAATCCTCGTCGAACAGATATTTGGCGGTCGCTTTCATTCACTTCCCTTTGCGCATGATCTTTTCAGAAAACCGGTTCCCACTTTTCTGGATCATGCGCGCTTCAGTAAATCAGTTCGTCTTCGCCGCGGCTCTTGGCGATGATGATTTCGCCCTTGGCTGCGAGATCCTTGGCGACATTGACGAGAAGAGCCTGCGCCTCGTCCACATCGCGCAGCCGGACTGGTCCCATGGCCTGCATGTCTTCCACCAGCAGCTTGGCAGCACGGCTTGACATATTGGTGAAGAAAAACTGGCGTACGGTCTCGTTGGCGCCCTTGAGCGCCACCGCCAACTTCTCCTTGTCGATGTTGCGCATCAGTGTCTGCGCCGAACCGGTATCCAGTTTGACCAGGTCGTCGAAGGTGAACATCAGCGCCTTGATGCGCTCGGCCGCGTCGCGGTTATCTTCCTCGAGCGCGGTCAGGAAGCGGGTTTCCGTCTGCCTGTCGAAATTGTTGAAGATCTCCGCCATAACCTCGTGCGCATCACGACGCCGCGTCTGCGACAGGTTGGACATGAATTCCGTACGCAGCGTCTGCTCGACGCGCTCAATGACTTCCTTCTGCACGGCCTCCATCTTCAACATGCGATTGACGCAGTCGAGCGAGAGGTCTTCGGGCAGTATCGACAGTACCCGCGCGGAGTGTTCCGGCCGCAGCTTCGACAGCACGACGGCGACGGTCTGCGGGTATTCGTTCTTGAGGTAGTTCGCCAGCACCTCTTCCTGGACATTAGCGAGCTTCTCCCACATGTTGCGCCCGGCGGGGCCGCGGATCTCGTCCATGATGCCGCCGACGCGATCTGGCGGCAGATACTGCTTGAGGAGACGCTCTGTGGCGTCGTAGTTGCCGAGAAGCGCGCCGGATGCCGACATGCGTGAGACGAATTCGAGCAGCAGTTGCTCGACCGCCTCGGCCTCGATCGTGCCAAGCGATGACATGACGATGGAAATTTCGCGCAGCTCGTCGTCGTCGAGCAGGCTGAAGATCTTGGCGCCGTACTGCTCGCCGAGCGACAACATCAGGACGGCGGCGCGCTCCGGACCGGTCAGCTTGCGTGCGCGTTCCTGAGCATGCGGGCGCTTCGAGAGTTCGGCCATCAGCCCGCCGATGTCGTCGCGCGTCGCTTTGCTGTCCTTTTTGCTCTCGGCATAGGCTGACGGCATGGCTTAGGCTGCGTCCTCGTGGAGCCAGTTGCGGATGATCGATACGGCTTCGTGCGGGTTCTTTTCGGCGAGCTCGCCGACCTTCTGGACGGACTGCGCGTGAACCTGGCCCTGGACCTTGGCGATATCGATCATCGCGGATGTACGGTTGGAAATTGCGACAGCTTCATCGCCGCCGACGATCGAGACGTTCGGGCCTCCCGTCGAGGTGATATTGCCGTTGACGCCAGGTAGCGTCATGCCGGCTGCCGCGTGCGCTTCGGCCGTCACTGCGGGAACTGCGGCGACAGGTGCAGCGGCGAACGGCGTCTGTGCACCTTCGGGCGTGATGACCCGGCGAACGAGAGGGCGAACGACCATGAACAGCACGACCAGGCCGAGCAACGCCATAACGCCTTTCTCGGCGGTTCCCATGATGTCGTCTTTGGTGAACTGCAGGTAGCTCATCCAACCAGTCGCTTCGTTGATCGGCGACGGGCTCGTTTCGGCGAAACGCAGGTTCACCACCTCCACCTGGTCTCCGCGCTTGGCGTCGAAACCGATCGCCGAGCGCACGAGGGCGGCGATGCGGTCGAGCTCTTCTTTCGGACGCGGCTGATAGGCGACCTCGCCCTTGTCATTCTTGCTGTAGACTCCATCGACGAGCACGGCCGCCGAGATGCGGTTGACGCGTCCTGCCTCGATGACCTCGGTTTTTGTGGTGCGCGAAATCTCGTAGTTGACGATTTCCTCGGTCTTGCGGCTCTGGTCGCCGCGGCTGCCGCTATCGGCCGGCTGCTGCGGCCTGCTGCCGCCGGGCAATTCGGTGCCGACGGACACCGACCCCTCCTTGTTGTCGCTCGTGGCGGATTGCTCCTCGCGGGTCTGGCTGGATCGCAGCACACGGCCATCCGGATCGAATTTGTCGGATGTTTGCGTGATCCGGTTGACATCGAAATCTGCATTGATCTGCACCCGCGCATGACCCGGGCCGACGACTGAGGAAACAATCGTCTCGACTTCGCCGCGCAGGCGGTTCTCGTAGGCGAGCTTGCGTTCATCGGAGCTCGCCCCGTTGAGCGGGTTGTCGGGTGTGGCCCCGTCGGCAAGCAGCTTGCCGGTCTCGTCGATCACCGAGACGCGCTCAGGCTTTAGGCCGTTGACGGCGCTGGCGACCAGGTGGCGGACGGCGCGTACCTGCTGCGGCTCGAGCGCACCGCGCACCTTGAGCACGATCGAGGCGGAAGCATCGACCTTGTCACGCGAGAACAGCGGGCGCTCCGGGAGCACCAGATGCACACGTGCCGCCTGCACGCGGTCTAGACTGCGGATCGTGCGGGAGAGCTCGCCTTCCAGCGCGCGCAGATGATTGATGTTCTGGACGAACGTCGTGGCGCCGAGGGAGTTGGTCTTGTCGAAGATCTCATAACCGACCCCGCCGCCCTTAGGCAGACCGGATTCCGCGAGCTTCATGCGCAGACGGGCGACCTTGTCCTTGGGCACCATGATGATCGCGCCGTCGCTCTTCATCTGATAGGGAACGGCCTGCCGTTCCAGGTCTTTGATGATTGACGCGCTGTCCTCGACCGAGAGGTCGGTGAACAACGGTACCATTTGCGGCGTCGTCATCTGGACCATCAGGAATGAGAAGCAGCCGATCAGGGCGAGCGTCACCGCGGCCATCGCCGCCATCCGCGCAGCACCCAGCGACTTCATGAAATCGAAGAAGCCTTGCACCGGTTTGTCCTACCCGCGGGGGCGCCGATTGCGCGCCCCACCCGGCAAGATTTGCCCAGTTTAAGGTTAGCGTCGGGTTAATTTCCGGCCGGTGTGTCCGCGAAAGGCCAAATGAAAAAACGCCGGCGTGTTGTGCCGGCGTGCGGGACCCAGCGCGGGAGTTGCTACTGGCGGTACTGCTGAATGCGTGTCGTACGCAGCCCGGCAAGGCCGTGCTGGTCGATCGAGTACTGCCAGGAGAGGAATTCCTCGACGGTGAGTGTGTAGCGGGCGCAGGCCTCTTCCAGCGACAACAAGCCGCCGCGGACCGCGGCGACCACCTCTGCCTTGCGGCGGATGACCCAGCGCTTGGTTGTCGGCGGCGGCAAGTCCGCAATGGTCAGCGGACTGCCATCTGGCCCGATGACATATTTGACCCTCGGGCGATGGGCTTCGGTCATTGGTACACTCACAAAACGAGACTCGACTGACAGTTACTGCGGAAAAACTACAGGTCGCGGCTTAAAATTTGCCTAAGCATGGCAAATGCATCGGGCAATGATTGCCGGGTTTCCGCTAACCTTTTGGTTACGGATGGAGCGCCGTGGGCAACCCCGGGCCTTTGCGGCAAAGCGCCGTAATTGCGGGTAGTATGCCCAAAGGGCGGGTTTCTTGGGATTTTGCGCCGGTGAAAAAGTTCCCTACTGCTTCTTCGCACGGGGGTGGTCTCGGCACTTTTCTCGCCTGGCTGCCCGTGGTGGCTGTCGCCTATTTTCTTCTTGCAAAACTCGGCCTTCAACTCGCCTCGATAAACCCAAGCGCCAGCCCGATCTGGGCGCCGACGGGTTTGGCATTCGCAGCCATCATTCTGGGGGGCGTGCGTTTTTTTCCAGCCATCCTTGTCGGGGCGTTCGCGGCCAACGCCGTAACGGCTGGAACGTTGGAAACGTCGGCCGCGATTGCCGTCGGCAATACGCTGGAAGGTGTGGTGGGTGGCTACCTGATCGCTAGGTGGTGTGGTGGGGCACAGACGTTTGTAACCCCCGTGGGAATCGCGAAGTTCGCAGTTGTCTGCGTGAGCCTCCCGACCATGATCAGCGCCACCATCGGCGTTGCCACACTCTTTGTGGCCGGTTTTGCCGTCGAGCCGAATCTTGCGCCGATCTGGATCACGTGGTGGCTTGGCGATACCGCCGGTGCGCTGGTGGTCACCCCTCTCATCGTACTCTGGGCGGTGACCGACTGGCGCGCGATTGATGGGCGCGCGTTGCGCGACACGGCTACCGTGTTCGCCTGCACCATTCTGGTTGGCCTCATCACCTTCAGCCCGCTGTTGCCACGCTCCCAATACACGAGCCCACTCGGCTTTCTTGCGATTTTGCCGCTGCTCTGGGCGGCCTTGCGCCGCGGACCGCGCGACACCGCGACGGTTGCGGTCATTCTCACCATTTTCGCTATATGGGCGACGATTGCCCAGATCGGCCCATTTGCACAATTGGGCCTCAACGAATCATTCCTGCTCCTGCTTACCTTCATGGTGAGTGTGTCGGTGCCGAGCCTTGCGCTGAGCGCCGATGTCGAGATGCGCCGCCGCAGCGAGGAGGATCTTCGTCGCATCCAGACCGAGCTTGACCAGCGCGTGAAAGACCGCACAGCGGCACTCGCGGACGCCAATCTGCACCTCGGCAGAGCGAACAGCCAACTCGCCGACGCCAATGTGCAACTCGCTGATACCAATACGCAGCTCGCCGATGTCAACATCCAGCTCTCCGAAGCGCAGCGTCTTGCGAATCTTGGGAGCTGGTCGTGGGATGTCGCGAAAAATCAAATCACCTGGTCCGACCGGCTTTGCGACATCTACGGGCTCGCGCCCGGTGAATTTGGCGGAACCTTTGCGGACTTCATGGCCCTCATCCATCCGGATGATCGTGCTCACGTGCAGACGAGCCTGACCCACGCCCTGAAAACCGGTGGCGACTTCAGTCACGAAGAACGGATCGTTCGCGGAGACGGACGCGTCCGCCATTTGCACAGCGTCGGCGAGGTGATCCGGGACGAGAGCGGTACGGTGGTCCGTATGCTCGGCGTTTGTCTCGATGTGACGGAGCGCAAGGAAGCCGAAACCGCCTTGCGGGAGTTAGAGCAGAATGTCCGGATGCTGCTGACCGGCCTTCGCGACTATGCGATCTACATGCTCGATCTCGATGGTCACGTGCGCAGCTGGAACGCCGGCGCCGAGCAGATCAAGGGCTACAGTGCGGATGAGATTGTCGGTCAACACTTCCGCCAATTTTACACCGAAGAAGATCGCGCGCAGAACGTGCCGGAAGATGCCCTGGTGACGGCTGTGCGCGAGGGCAAATACGAAGCGGAAGGCTGGCTGGTGCGCAAGGATGGCAGCCGCTTTTATGCCAACGAGCTGATTGAGACCATTCGCGACGATACGGGTGAACTGGCCGGATTTGCGAAGATAACCCGCGACATTACTGCCCAGCATGAGGCGCAGATCGCGCTCGACGAAACCCGCGAGCAATTGGCTCAGGCGCAGAAGATGGAAGCGATCGGCCAACTCACCGGCGGCATCGCGCACGATTTCAACAATCTGCTGATGATCGTTTCCGGTTATGCGCAAATCTTGCAGCGCAAGCTGAGCGAACCGAAGGAAGTCCAGGCCGTCGAGGCGATTCGCGCCGCGGCCGGTCGCGGCGAGAAACTGACCCGGCAGCTACTTACGTTTTCGCGGCGGCAGCAGCTTATGCCGGTCGTCGTCGATCTGCATGCACACATCGGTGCGGTGCGCGACATGCTGGCGCCGTCTTTGCGCGGCAACATCGAGCTTGTCGTCGACATCGAGGACAAGCTCTGGCCTGTTGAAGTTGACCTGGGCGAGCTGGAGCTCGCGCTCGTCAACATCGCTGTTAATGCGCGCGATGCGATGCCCGAGGGCGGCACGATCACGTTGCAGGCACGCAACGTCGTTCTCACCCCCGGCACGGCCGCCGGCGCGGTGGAGGGTGATTTTGTTGCGCTGGCCATCATCGATACCGGCACGGGAATCCCTACGGATGTCCTGCAGAGGGTGTTCGAGCCCTTCTACACGACGAAGCCCGTCGGTAAGGGGACGGGCCTCGGGCTTTCGCAAGTGCACGGCTTCGCCAATCAGTCGGGTGGGGCGGTTACGGTCGCAAGCCAGGAGGGCCGCGGCACGGTCGTGACCGTCTATCTTCCGCGAGCACGCACAGAAGTGCCGGCGGGGCCGGGAACGGGCGCGTCAACGGAACGCGAGAATGTTCAAGGGACCGTGCTTGTCGTGGAAGACAGCCGCGACGTCGCTGACGTGACATCCGCTTTGCTCGAGCAGCTCGGATACCGCGTAGTGCGGGCAGAAAATGCCGCCGAGGCACTGCGTCACTTACAGCAGGGCATCGAATTCAGCTTATTGTTTTCCGATATCGTCATGCCGGGCCCGATGGATGGGCTTGGCCTGGCGCAGATCTGCCGCGAGCAGTTTCCCGACCTGCCGGTTCTGCTGACCAGCGGCTTTTCCGATGCGGCTCAGGCCGCCGACGGCCGCTTCGATATTTTGCGCAAGCCGTTCGAGCTCTCTGTGCTTGAGCGCGCCATCGAGCAGGTCATTGGCGATGCTCGCATCCGTCAGCGCGCATCCGCCTGATAACGGCGATGTCTTAGCCCGTCGACCGGACGATCCGCTTGATCTTGTCGAGCGTGTAGTCCTGACCGTTGATCGACAAGACGGGCGAGGATCCCGTGAGATCGACGGAATCGACGACGGCTTCGACCTCCGTCGATATCGCGACCGACTGCTTGTTGGAGTCGACGGCCGTGGCGGTCAGTGTGTAGGTGCCGTCGGGCCAGACGCGGCCATCATTGCCCCGGCCGTCCCAGGTGAATGCCTGATTGCCAGGGTTAATGCCGATGTTGCCGGTGTAGACCGACTGTCCGGTCGTCGCATCCTTGATCGTGATGGTTGCGGTCGAGGGCTTGCTGACGTTCAAGGTCCACTTCGCCTGGCCATTGGCGAGTTGTGCCGTCGATCCATCGACAACGACCGTTGAACCGACATAGGCAAGCGCTGCGGTCGCTTCCGAGCTTTTTTCCAGGAGGACCAGCCCCGAGAGCAGGTCGTTGGACTTCATCTGCTGCTCGACCTGCGCGAACTGGACGAGCTGCTGCGTGAACTGATTGGTGTCGAGCGGATCGAGCGGGTTCTGGTTCTTCAGCTGCGTCGTCAGCAACTGCAGAAACGTGGTGAAATTGCTGGCGATCTGGACGTTGTCCAATGCGCCCGAAACCGAGCTGGTGCCGGTGCCGGTAGAGATAGGAGGAACTGTAGCCATGTCCAAACCTCAGACGCGGATATCGAGATCGCTGCCTTGGCCGGCGAGTTGGTACCGTTGCGGGATGACATCGGTGGACGGCAGGCTCTCATCGGTTGCCACCATAGCTGCTGCACCGGGAGATGTGCCTGCCTGCTGCTCGTGCATTGACTGATCGCGCAGTGAAAATTGCAGACCATTATTGGCGGTCTTGAGGCCCGCATCCTGGAGGGCGCGTTCGAGGCCCGCCGCATCACGGCGCAATAGGTCGAGCGTGTCGGGGCGGTCGACCGTCAACCGTGACGTCACGGTACCGTCGCGATCGACGTCGAGCCGCACCTCGATGCGGCCGAGCTCGGGCGGGTCAAGACGGATTTCGAAACGGTTCTTTCCCGCGAGTGCCTTGCCGGCAATCTCAATGGCGACACCGGACAACGGGACGGCCACAGGTTGCGGACTCGGCTGCAAGGTGGGTACAGCGGACGCCGCGGCGTTCGCGGTTGAATGTGTCGCCGTGCTGGGGATTGGCAGTTGTGTCGTTGCATCGGCCGGCACTTTTGCGGCTCCGGCGGTATCAGCGCCGCCGGCCGGGGGCGGCCCGCTGGCGTCGGGACGATGGCTGTTTGCTGCGACGTCGCCGCGCGCTTGCGGGACATGTTGCGTGTCGCCATCGCCAGGTCCGGTTTGCGGCTTGGTTTCGGCGTGCTGCGGAGGGGCGTCCTTGGTCAAAATCCGGAAAGCATCGTCGGCCTCGCTGGTCGGCTGATCGGTCTCGACCTTGTCTCCCGAGTCCGCCTGTTTTCCGTCCTCAGCTTTCTTCCCTGCAATTGTTTTCGGCAAATCATCACCAAGCTGCTGCTTGGTTTTGGGCTTGGCATCCGACACGAGCACCAGCTGTTGCAGCGGCTCCTCGCCTTGCTTGCCGTCATCGGGTGTCGTGTTGGGCGATTGTACCGGCGTTTGAACGATTGAGCTCGCATCCGGGCTCGCGACGGTCACGACGCCGTCGGTCGTCGTCGCCGCGTTCGCATCGTCGGTCTTCTGGCCGGTAGCCGGCTTATGGTCAGCCGTCGGCTTGATGCTGTCGCCAATGTCATCGGCCACCTTCGGCTTTGCGGTCTTCTTGTCGCCCGCCTCCGCGGTGCTTTCATCAGCCGGCGTCTCAGCGGCCGCGGCAACCTCTTCGGTTTTTTCCGGCTTCGTGTCATCGGTTCGTTCGGCTGCCTTGCAGTCCTTGCTTTTGGCAGGCGCCTGCTTGTCCGCTCTTGCAGCGACCTTGCTTTCCGGCGGCGGTGGCGCTGGCTCGGCAGGTTGCGAGGTATCCTCAATCAGACTTTCGAACGGCGATGGCGCGCGCTCGGACGGTGCCGGACGCGCAACGCGCTGCGTATGAAGGTTGGGCGCATGAACTTTAGGATCTGACGCAACTTGCGACACTGGCGGACCTCCGGATTTCCGCCGTTTGATCTGCAATCGTCAGGCCAGCCTCGGAATCGCCGGATTTGTGTTTCTATTCAAATGCTTGTGCAAGCAGGATACAGCGGGAACGTGAACACAGCCCGGCATTCGTGATAGCGGATCGGCAAAATTTGCCGGTTTGCCGCCTCGCATTGCGCGCACCCGGTCGCCACCTATAGTAAGAACGGCCATGGCCAACAGTCTCGAGTTCGATCGCAGCCCCGAAACGACGCGTGTCGTGGTCGCCATGTCCGGCGGTGTCGACTTATCGGTGACGGCCGCCCTGCTCAAGGCGGAAGGCTATGACGTGGTCGGCGTGACGTTGCAGCTCTACGACCACGGTGCGGCGGTGCATCGCAAGGGCGCATGCTGCGCGGGCCAGGACATCTACGACGCTCGCAGCGTTGCGGAGCGCATCGGCATTCCGCACTACGTTCTCGACTACGAGACGCGCTTTAAGGAAGCCGTGATCGACCGGTTCGCCGAGAGTTACATCCACGGCGAGACACCGGTTCCGTGCGTCGACTGCAACATGTCGATCAAGTTCCATGATCTGCTGATCACGGCGCGTGAGCTTGGCGCCGACGTGCTTGCAACCGGCCACTATGTCGCGTCACGCTCGCTTGCCGGCGGGGGCAGGGCTCTTTACCGGGCGCGCGACGAAGAGCGCGATCAGAGTTACTTTCTTTTCGGCACGACCCGCGCGCAGCTTGATATTCTCCGCTTCCCGCTTGGCGAGCAGACCAAGACCGAAACCCGCGAGTTGGCGCGCCGCTTCGGGCTGGCGATTGCCGACAAGCACGACAGCCAGGATATCTGCTTCGTCCCGACCGGCCATTACGCCGATATTATCGAGAGGCTGAAGCCGGGCGCGGCGGAGGCGGGCGATATCGTCGATCTGGATGGGAAAGTACTGGGAGAGCATTCCGGTATCATTCATTTTACCGTCGGTCAGCGGCGTGGCCTCGGCGTTGCGACCGGCACGCCTCTCTACGTCGTACGTCTTGATGCCGAAAACCGACGGGTCGTGGTCGGTCCGCGCGAGGCGCTGCGCATGAGCCGCATCGTGCTGCGCGACGTCAACTGGATCGGCGAAGGTTCGCTCGAGGAGGCGCTGGCTGACGATCGCCGTGAGGTCTTCGTGAAGGTCCGTTCGACGCGGCCGCCGCAAGCCGCATGGCTGCGGCACGGCGTCAATGGTTGTGAGGTGGAATTGGTCGACGGCGAGCATGGCGTATCGCCCGGCCAGGCCTGCGTTTTTTATGACGCGGGTGAGGGCCAGGCGCGCGTGCTGGGTGGCGGCTTCATCAAGAGAGCGGTTGCGGCCAGCGATAGTCGTTCCGCCAGCGATACCCGCGCGCCGGCTCCCGCGATCCGCAGCTAGTTCTCGCCGTGGGGGCAGACATCGACAAAACAAGCGTTGAGCGCGCCTATGCGCGCTGGGCGCCGGTCTATGACCTGGTGTTCGGCGCGGTATTCGACGCGGGCCGGCGCGCGGCGATCGCAGTCGCCGAACAGGCCTGCGGCGAGCAAGGCGGACGGATTCTTGAAGTCGGCGTCGGCACCGGAATATCGCTGCCCGACTATTCGCGAAGAAACCGGCTTGTCGGCATCGATCTCTCGGAGCCGATGTTGCGCAAAGCCTATGAGCGTGTTGCCGAGCACAGCCTCGCGAATGTCGAGACATTGGCGGTCATGGATGCCGAGCGCATGGCGCTGCCCGATCGGGCATTCGATGTCGTGGTGGCGCAGTTTGTGATCACGGCGGTGCCAAATCCCGAAGCAACGCTCAACGAGTTCGCGCGCGTGATCCGTCCTGGCGGCGAGATCGTCCTGGTCAATCACATCGGCGCCGAAGCCGGTCCACGCCGCGCGTTCGAGGTCTGCTTTGCACCGATCGCGCGCAAGCTCGGCTGGCGGCCGGAATTCCGCTTTGGCCGTCTCGCCGATTGGGCCGAGCGCCACGGCGGCGTACGCGTATTGGAGCACCGGCCAATGCCTCCGCTCGGCCATTTCTCGCTGATCCGCATCGAGCGCCTGACCAACGGTACCTGAGCGGAACTCTCTCTCATATCAAACCGTTATCTCGGTCGCGCACGTCCGCGCGCGGAGGAAGCGTGTCATGGTCTGCCATGTCCGGATTGTCGGCCTCGCAATAGCGGCGTTGCTGATGCCGTCGATAGTCGCGGCGCAGGCGCCGCCTCCAACGAAGGCCCCAGTCGCCCCCAAGGCCGATCAGCTCGATCCGAACGCGTGCGCGCACTCGGACACGCTGACAACGGTCGGGAAGGGTGGCGAAGCCCAGGTCCATCGTCCGGACGGAAAGGACGACCTGAGTGAGAAGCTTGCGCGGTCGGGCGGTGTCATTTGCCCGCCGGAGCATGTCGATCCCGAAATCAGGCAACCGACCCCGCCGACCGGTGGCGCGATGCCGGTCATTCCGCCGCCCGGCAGCCCCGGAGGTGACCAGTCGGTTCAGCCGAAATAACCGCCCAAGAGATAGAGATGAAGTACGCGATTGCTTGACAGTATTTGCTTCGGCTTCCTATATCGCGCCCATTCCGGCGGTTTGTTTCGGAATGGCGGGGTAGCTCAGCTGGTTAGAGCAGCGGAATCATAATCCGGAGGTCGGGGGTTCGAGTCTCCCTCCCCCGCTACCGAGGCTGAGTTAAGCCTCTGATTTTAAAAGACAAAATAGCCATTCAGAGACTTTAAGTCCTAGAGGTCCGCAACCCGGGCTAAGTCTCTGATTACAAGCCGCAAAACAGCAGGTTGGATAGACGCTCCAGGTCAACCCGACTCGAACCCCCGAATTCTGGTGCACTTGTGCGACCAAGAATGGGGGCGAATATGGCAAAGAGGACCAAAGCGTCGGATTCCGCCGATGATGAAAGCTACAAGCTGGCGTTTGAATCGATCCTAAAGCTCGCTCGCGCGTTGGGCCGCCAAGCCGCGCGCGAAGACTATGAACGCGAACGGAATGATTGGCGGAAGAAACCGCGCAAGCGGGTTTTAAAGCCGCCGGCCAAATAGTGGGGTGATGCCACCGGTCCTAAATTAGGCCACCTCATCCTCGATCAATCGAAGCAGATCCCGGAGTTGTCCCCTTTTACTCTGGGCATAGTCAGGGTCCTTAGCCCTGATATCGTCATCATTCACCCAGTGCTGCAGAGCGATCCATGCGTAGTGCGCGGGATTTCGATCGCGCCGTATAAATGATGATCTGGATTTGATTTGCTCCCAGCCCTCAGCTGGTTGCGCTTCGAAATCTTCCATGGAAAACGATTGGCACGCCAAAATCCGACCGATTGATTCAATAATCCAAGAGCGTATTGCGCTCTCCCCGATCCAAGCGCGTGTTCCCTGTCCGAAGAACATATGCCAATCGGCATCGTCCGGACCTGATGTAATACCAGCAGCCGCACCGGTCATTGTCAGAAAAGCTTGCATCGCATTCGCATCGTCAAGTTGTTCCGTCCAACGAATATCTCGCGGCTTACGTCCGACCGGGAAGAACAACATTGCCCAGTTGCCAACATAAAGCTCTCGAATGACGGTCGTGAAGGCGTCTTTAGGTACGATCAGTGCATCACCACGTTTCTCGACACCCGGCAGCACAACCAACTCACGTTCGGTATCGTCATCGATCGGGTTTATAAAGACTGCCGGGTTCGGCCAAACATCGTTCATGGTGTGCAGAAATTGCTCTTCTTCCTTTGACGGCTTATTCCAGTGCCAGAATGCCTGAGACCAAGCCACCGAAAATGTCTTGCCATCCTCGTCAAGTGCACGCACGCGAGCATACTTTAGGTCTTTGAGGTTCGTGAAAACGCGGTGCCAGGCGTCGGCTTGCTGTTTGGCCATTTGACTAGCCCTCTCGGGTACGTGCGCCATTCACGACAATGTCTTCATGAACGGGCCATCCTCCGAAAGCGCCATAGTGATATGTACGGAAAGTCGTCCATTCCTCGCCTACTAAGCGCTGCAACATCACTTTGAATGGTTTCGAATAGTATGACCCACGAAGGCAAAGGAGACGAAATTCGCCGGTAATTAGTCCGTCTACCGTGGAGACAAACTCAGCTTCAGTTTCTGGATCGTGGAGCGGAAACCAACTGAAAGTGAATAGGTTGGATTGTATTCCAATCTCATCGTTATTTTGGAGATTGAGCCAGAGTTTCGAAATCCAAGCCCGGCTGTTCTGGTAGCGAGGCGGCAACTTCCACCGGAGATTCGTGGTCCCATTCAAGGCGCAGTCGGTGTCGCTCTGCAATCTGTGCAAACAGTTCCTTCGCCCGCGCAATATTTCTCTCAAAGGTGTCTCGCGTTTGCCTTAGCTGTCTTGGCCTGAAAGGTGCTGATACCAGCGCCCAAATAATCATCGTCGGGATAACGCACAGAAAGAAAACAGCGTTCACGACAACGACTATTGGAAAGTTTACCCAGCTGACCAAACGTTGCCAAAACGGCTTGCTCTGTGCCTGTTGCTCGTGGGGCATGCGCGGGACTGGCCTCGGCGTCTATCGCTTGGAAACAACCATTACGCGAACCGCGCCTTCGGCTTGCTTAAAAGCTTGATTCAAATCGTATCGATTGTTCGGACGAGGCCGTTGGAACTAGGCGACCGCCTGCAATTGAAATCTCAGGAGAATTTTGTGTGCCCAGTGGCTGTAGCGTACCCCCGCTACCAAAATCAAGATAAGTATTTGATTTTAAAAGATAAATATCCATCAGGTGCATGGAGAGCAACTTCCTGGTCATAGCCGGTTTCTGCGTCGGTGCCGTTCTCTTCTGCTTCAATATCGCTTCGGCGGTGACGCGCGCGCCCCGCGGCGGTGCGGCGCCGGCCTTTTCACGCCGATTTCGAACTCCGAGCCGAGCGAAAGGATCGCCTGTACGAGGCGGTCCATTGAGAAGCCCACAAAATTGCCGCGAAAAAGTTTTGAGAGCTCGGGCGGAGCAATATCGGTGAGAGCGGCGGCTTCGCTCTGAGTAAGTCCTTTCAGTTCGATCAGCTTTGCGAGCTTGATCACGATATCGGCTTTGATCGCATGTTCCTCAGCATTAGGTAGTTCGACATCTTTAAAGATGTTTCCACTGCTGCTGGTGACTTTGGAAGTAGTGGTCATGCGGCGACGTGCCGAGCGACGACAGGCTCTATTTTATCAAGTTGCTTTCCAATTCCGCGTTGCGCGATCTGCAAGTCGTAGTCGTTTTGCAGATTGAGCCACAGCTGCGGCGATGTGCCGAGAGCCTTGCCCAGGCGAAGGGCCGTGTCGGCGGTGATGCCGACATCCTCGGACGCAATGCGCTCGATGCGCGTGCGCGGCAAGTTCATCTTGCTGGCGAGCGCGCCGGCCGACAGCTTGAGAGGACTAAGAAACTCCTCGCGGAGAACTTCTCCGGGGTGCATGGGCGGCAACTTCTTGGTCATGGCATACGTCCTCAGTGGTAGTCCGTGATTTCAACCTCTGTCGGGCCTTCCGGGGTCCATTTGAAGCACACCCGAAATTGATCATTGATCCTGATCGAGTGTTGGCCCGCCCGATCGCCTTTCAGTGCTTCTAGACGGTTGCCGGGCGGCGCTTTAAGATCCTCTAATTGCGTTGCGGCGTTGAGATAGCGAAGCTTTCGGCGAGCGACCTTGAGAATATCTGACGGGAAACCCTTCGGATTTTCGCCATCAAAGACCGCCTTGGCCGTTTGGTCCTTGAACCCCTTGATCATGGAGCCATGTATCATGCTTGATACATGGTTCAAGTGTTTTGTATCATATAGTGATACGAGAATTTGTGCTCGTATCGATTGTTCGGACGAGGCCTTGGGAACGAGGCGACCGCCAAGAGTTGAAATCTCAGGGAAATTTGGTGTGCCGAAAAGGCAGTAGCCGGCCCCCGCTACCAAATCTGATCTCCTGCCTGATAATAAAGACAATCGTCTCGTTTGAATTACGACGCAGTACTGTCGGCGTTCATCCATAAACCACATGACCAGTACGGCCACGGAAATTGTCGCGCCTGAATGGCCGATCAAGTGGCCCCAACGGCAGCTTTCGATTATCGTTCGACGCACTCAATCGATTGGAATGTCTCGGTGGAGGAGAAACGAAAATGCAACTGATCGATAAGCAGATGCAAATGCTTTTTCCGACGCCGATGTTCAGCGGAAAGGTGTCCGATCTTGGCGCTTGTGACCGGGTAGAGAAAAAACTGCGGGAAATGCAGAAATCAGCCCAGGGGCTCAAACATAACTTTGGAGACTTCGCGTTTCTTACAGCCGACGACATTCATGCTCTTCCGGAGATGAAAGAGTTGGTCGATTTGATCATGAATGAATCAGGACAAATCCTCGATCTCTATAAGATAAAAAGAGAGTCGCATTACATCACCAACATGTGGGCGAATATTACTCATCCAAATCACCGCCATCACATGCATATCCATCCGAACTGTCTGTTCAGCGGGATTATCTATATCAAGGCACCGAAGAACTGCGGACCCACACTCTTCTTTGACCCGAGAATAAACGCTCGATTGATCGAACCAACGTATACAGAAAATAATACCTTTAACTCTGCCGCTCTGACGGTCCCGGCCGAGAAAGGCCGCATGTTGATATGGCCGAGCTATCTTTCGCACGGGGTCGATTACGGCACCTCCAACGAAAATGAAGACAGAATAGTTGTCGCATTCAACGTCATGATTCGGGGGCTGATCGACAGGCGAACAGCGCGTTTGGAATTGAAATAGCGCGACGCCTTCCACGTCGATTCCGCAGTTTGGTATGCCGGCCCATTCTGCCGAGGCGTAATAAGGTCCGCATGTCGAAGAACAGGATTTGTTGCATTCGATCAAAGGATTGCCGCATTTTGAGTTTGCGGTACCGGGTACGGCATCCCCGTGGGTACGCGATGAGAAGACAATTCAAGGTTGCTAGCCCGTCCTCACGATGGAACAATTGCGCCCATTATTCGTCTCTGTACGTACATCAACTGCCGAAGCCCTTTGCATAGTCACGGAGGATTTCCATGGCGCGAACCGGAATGTCGCCGGCCCTCCGTACAGGTCCGGCGAACAAGCCCAAGCGTTCCCTGGATGAAACCCGCGCAATTAGGCTTGAGGCTTTTCGTCGTGTGCGGGCGGAGACGGAAAAGCGTGCATCGCATCTGTCGGCCGAAGATCAGATCGTCCAGTCGATGGCCGATGCAAGCCCGACCAAATGGCACCGTGCACATGTCACGTGGTTCTTCGAGCAGTTTCTTCTGGTGCCGCATGACGTCTCGTACAGGATCTTCGACGAACGATTTCCGTTTCTTTTCAATTCCTACTATGTCGCCGCCGGTCCGCGGCATGCGCGGCCGCAGCGTGGCCTGATCACGCGCCCGAACGAGGCGGAAGTCGCTGCCTACCGCGCGCATGTCGATGCGGCGGTCGAGCGGCTGGTTGCGCAGGTCGCGGCTGCGGACGCCGAGCGCATCTTCACCATTGTCGAGATCGGACTGCATCATGAACAGCAGCACCAGGAGTTGCTGCTCACGGATATACTTCATGCTTTTGCACAGAATCCCACCGATCCGGTCTACGACGCCAAATGGCACCCGCCGCGTGCAACGCTGGGCCCGCGCGGTTACGTTGATGTGCCGGCCGGCGTGCATGCCATCGGCCACGATGGCGAGGGCTTCTGTTTTGACAACGAAACGCCGTTTCACGACGAGCTCATTCCGCGCGTGCGGATCGCCCGGCATCTCGTCACCAATGCCGAGTGGCTCGAATTCATGTCCGGCGGTGGCTACTCGACGCCATCGCTTTGGCTCTCCGATGGCTGGACCGCTGTTGAGAACGAAAACTGGCAGGCACCCGGCTACTGGCGGCAGAAGGACCGCGCCTGGCATGTCATGACGCTGGGTGGCCTCAGGCCCGTCGACCCTGTCGCTCCGGTGCAACACGTCAGCTACTACGAAGCAGACGCCTTTGCCCGCTTCGCCGGAAAGCATTTGCCGAGCGAGGCGGAATGGGAGACCGCGGCGCGCCAAGGCATCATCGCCGATGCCTTCGGCATCGCTTGGCAATGGACACGCAGTGCCTATCTACCGTATCCGGGCTATCGCGCTGCCGAAGGCGCTCTCGGCGAATACAACGGCAAGTTCATGATCAGCCAGATGGTGCTCCGCGGCTCCTCGCTGGCGACGCCCGAGGGCCATGAGCGCGTGAGCTATCGGAACTTCTTCTATCCACCGGCGCGCTGGCAGTTCAGCGGGCTGCGTTTGGCCGAGTTCATCTGAAAGGCACGAGATGGTTGCAGCACTTAGAAAGCGTATTCCGCAGCAGCAAGAACAATCCGAATTTGAAGTGGACGTGCTCGATGGCCTGCACGCAACGCCGAAGCATATCCCGGCCAAATATTTCTACGACGCCATCGGCTCCGATCTGTTCGAGCGCATCACGGACGTTCCCGAATATTATCCGACCCGTTGCGAAATGCAAATTCTGCGCCAGCATTCGGCCGGTATCGCGAAGCTCATTCCGCCGGGCGCGGCGCTCGTGGAATTCGGCAGCGGCTCCAGCAAGAAGGCGCGCATTGTGCTTGGCGCAGCGCCGAAACTTGCCGCCTATGTGCCAGTCGATATTTGCGGTGAGATGATCGAGCGCGAGGCCGCCGAGTTGCGTGTAGACTTTTCGCAACTGAAGGTGCTGCCTGTCACCGCGGACATATGCAAACCGTTTGCATTGCCGGCCGAAGCCAAGGCCGCGCCGGCGCGTGTCGGGTTTTTTCCTGGTTCGACCATTGGCAATTTCGAGCCGCACGAAGCCGCCGAGTTTCTACGCAATGCTGCAAATATTCTGGGAGAAGGTGCGACCCTTATTGTCGGGGTCGACCTGATCAAGCCGGCCGAGGTGCTCAACGCCGCGTACAATGATGGCGAAGGCGTGACGGCAAGATTCAACCTTAACCTGCTCGCGCGCATCAATCGCGAGCTCGGCGGCAATTTCCGGCTCGACCTGTTCGAGCATCACGCATTTTTCAATCGCGAAAGGCATCGCATCGAAATGCACCTCGCCAGCCTGAAGCGGCAAAAGGTGCGGGTCGCCGGCGAAACCATCGACTTTCGCGCCGGCGAAACGATCCATACCGAGAACAGCTACAAATACAGCATCGAATCCCTGGGCGCCCTCGCGCGCGGCGTCGGCTGGATGCCCGCAGGGGCCTGGACGGATTCGAACAAATATTTCTCCATCCAGGCCTTCACGCTCGGCAAGTGATTTCAAGTGACTTCAAGTGACTTGCTCGCCTTTGTGCGCCTGCGCTAATGCTGCCGCAGCCCGATCCACCCGTGGTCGGGCTCATTCATTCGGGTAAGGTGGAAGGCTCATGAAGATCGTTGGATTTGAAGTGAACAACAGCGTGCGGCTGGGCGTGGTCGATGGTGATAGTGTCGTGGATCTGCAGGCCGTGGATGCGAATGTGCCAGGCGATCTCGCCGAAGTGCTGCGCCGGAGCAACGGTGACCTCTCGTCGATCGGCGCTCTCGCGAAGAAAGGGCCGGCGTCCGCGCACCGTCCTCTCGATGGGCTGAAATATGCACTGCCGGTCGCCCATCCGGGCAAGATCATCTGCCTTGGCCTGAACTACCTTGACCATGTGAAGGAAGGCCCGCAGCGCGACAACATCCCGAAATTTCCCTCGATTTTTTTCCGCATTCTCACCTCGATGGTACCCCACGGGCAGCCGATCGTGCGCCCAAAAGAATCGATCCAGCTCGACTACGAAGCCGAAATGGTCGCGATTGTCGGCAAGCGCGCCAGGCATCTGTCGATGGGCAACGCGGTCGATTGCATCGCAGGCTATTCATGCGCCAACGAGGGCTCGGTCCGCGAATTTCAGCGTCACACGACGCAATGGGGCATGGGGAAAAACTTCGATCGCACCGGGGGCTTCGGTCCGTGGATGGTGACCGCCGACGAAGTGCCGCCCGGTGGCAAAGGCCTGAAGATCATGAGCCGCCTCAACGGCAAGACGATGCAGTCGGACAACACCGACAACATGATGTTCCCGCTGGCCGAGACCCTGGTCTATCTCACCAAAGGCATGACGCTGGAGCCCGGTGACGTCATCCTCACCGGGACGCCGTCCGGCGTCGGGCATGCGCGCAAGCCCGAGCCGGTCTGGATGAAGGCCGGCGATACCTGCGAAATCGAGATCGAAAAGGTCGGTGTTTTGCGCAATCCCATCGAGGACGAGAAGTAGACCGTCTCTCCCGTTGACAACGCGGCATACGAACGCGTTCCCTTAACAACAATAACAGGTGCGCCCCGTGGGGAGGCGCGCCGGACAAGGGAGGACGATCGTGACACGCACGTATATCGCGGCGACCATCGCCGCAGGTTTGGTCATGGCGGTTGCTGCGCCAACCGCGCGCGCGCAGGACTGGCCGTCGAAGCCGGTTCACATTCTGGTCGGGTTCGGCGCCGGGGGCGGCACCGATGTCGCGACGCGCATTCTCGCCGATGGTCTGGGCGAGGCGCTGGGTCAGCAGTTCGTCGTTGAAAATCGTCCGGGCGCCGGCGGCACGATTGCCGGCGGCATCGCCGCCAAGGCGCCGAAGGACGGATACAATCTTCTTGCCATCAGCATGGGCCACTCAGTTTCGGCGGTCATGGTCAAGCAGGTGCCCTATGACGCCGTGAAGGATTTCGAACCGGTCGGAATATTTACCAATTCTGCCTTCGTCGTCGTTGTGCCCAAGAACTCTCCGGCGACCGATATCAAGAGTCTTATCGAATACGTCAACAAGCAGCCCGGGAAGCTGAACTATTCGACGGTCGGCCTGGGCTCAACGCAGCACCTCATCGCCGAGCATTTGCGTCAACGCGCGTCAATCAACGCGCAGGCGGTTTCGTATCGCACGACCGGCGAAGTGGTGAGCGCACTGCTTCGCGGCGATGCGGCCTTCGCCGTGGAACTCTACCATCCCATTCGCGGGCAGGTGGATTCCGGCGAGCTTCGGATCCTTGCCGTGGCCACGCCGTCGCGCTGGCCGGCGATCCCGAATATTCCGACGCTCTCCGAGAGCGGCGTAAGCGGGATTGGCTATCTCGGCTGGTACGGGCTGGTATTTCCGGCCGGCACGCCAAAGCCGATTGTCGACAAACTTCACAAGGCGATGCAGGCCGTTCTGTCCAAGGATGCCGTCAAGAAGCGCCTCGAAGGCATCGGCGCGGTTGCCAATCTGTCATCACCCGCCGACTTCAGCAAAGTCATTCAATCCGACATCATAACGTTCCAGGAGGTCGCAAAAACAGCCGGCCTCGAAGCGAAATAGCGAAACGACCAACACAAGAGGAATGAAATGGCCGACCAGTTCAGCGTGCTCGTCATTTGCGGATCGCTCCGCAAGGGTTCGTACAATGCCGCTTTGACGCGCGCGTTGCCTGGTCTGGCGCCGCCTGAAATAAAATTCGTGATGGCGCCACCCTTCGAGACATTCCCGCTCTACAACGCAGACGTCCAGGAGGCGTCCGGATTTCCGGGTCCCGCCCAGGATCTCGCGACTGCGATCCGCGGCGCTGATGCCGTTCTGTTCGTCACGCCCGAATACAACTGGTCGATGCCAGGCGCGCTGAAGAACGCGATCGACTGGGTCTCGCGGATGAAGGAGCAGCCGTTCGAAGGCAAGCCGGTCGCAATCCAGTCCTGCTCGCAGGGTCCGCTCGGCGGCGCCCGCATGCAGTATCACTGGCGTATGAGCATGACGTTCCTCAAGGCGTTCATTTTCGGCACGCCGGAAGTGTTCGTCGGCAACGCGGCCACGAAGTTCAACAAGGACACGCTCGAGCTGACGGATCAGGGCACCAAAGATGCCGTGAAGGCGCAGCTTGCCGCATTCGCAAAATTCATCGGCCGCGTGAAGGCGGGCGCCTGAGGCAGATGGTCAGAAGGGAAATAGGCGAACCGTAGGGTGGGCTAAGGCGCGGATCGCGCCGAGCCCACCGCGGATGATCCGCAATCGGAGAGGCTGAGGGTGGGCTCGCTTCGCTTAGCCCACCCTACGACCTGGATGCCGCACAGGGATGAGCGGTGGTGTTAGCCCGTCGCCAGCGCGCGCTTCGGGAAGAGCTGTGGCCGCAGCTTCGGGTGACCAGCCATGGTCTTCGGCGCATAGGGTGTCTCGGCGCCGAGCTCTTCGGCCGCATGCCAGGCCCAGCGCGGATCCCAGATCGCCGCGCGCGCGAGACAGATCAGGTCAGCCTTACCGGATGCGACGATGTCCTCCGCCTGCTGATAGCCGGCGATCAGCCCGACCGTCATCGTGGTGATGCCGCTTTCCTTCTTCACCTTCTCGGCGAAAGGCACCTGATAACCCGGCGCCAGCGGGATCTTCTGAAGTGGCGAGAGACCGCCGGTCGAAACGTCCATGTAGTCCATGCCGCGTTTCTTGAGCTCCTTGGCAAGGACGACCGTTTCTTCCGGCGTCCAGCCGCCATCGACCCAATCGGTCGCCGACACGCGCATGCCGATCGGCTTCTGCTCCGGCCACACGGCGCGCACGGCCTCGAACATTTCGATGGCAAAGCGCATACGGTTTTCGAGCGAGCCGCCATATTCGTCGATGCGCTGGTTGGATAGCGGCGACAGGAACTGATGCGCGAGATAACCGTGCGCGCCGTGCAACTCGATCACGTCATAGCCGATGCGGTCCACGCGCTTGGCCGCTGCGGCGAATTCGGCGATGCAGCGCCTGATGTCATCCTTCGTCATCGCATGCGGCACCGGCCAGCCGGTGTCGTAAGGAATTGCCGAGGGTGCCTCCGGCGTCCAGGCGTCCGGCCCTTCGAGGATCGGCTTACCGCCGGCGGCCGGCGGCGTGGTCGGTCCCTTGCGACCGGCATGGGCAAGCTGCACGCCGAGCTTCGCCACGCCGTATTGCCGGCAGAAATCGTGCACGCGCTTGAGCGCGGCCTCGTTGTCGTCCGACCACATGCCGGCGCATTTGGGCGAGATGCGGCCTTGCGGATTGACGTTCGTCATTTCGCACATCACCAGGCCGGCGGCGCCAAGGGACATATTGCCGAGATGCATCAGGTGCCAGTCATTGGCGGAGCCGTTGTTGGAGTTGTACTGACACATCGGCGAGACGACGACCCGATTCGGCAGGGTCAGGCCGCGCATGGTGAGGGGAGAAAACAGAACGCTAGCCATTGGGAGGACTTCCTTTCACTGCGTAAGTTTCAGATGCCGACATGGAATGCGTGCATGGCGACGACGAGACAACAGATCGCCCAGAACACGCAATATTCAATACCGCCAATTACCCAAATCCAACTTTTCGTGACTTTGTAAGTCGCGGCAGCTGCAACCAACAAATGAATGAAGGCGATGAAGGCGACATATTGAAGGTAGAAGCCGAAAAACAAGCCGATGCACAGGACCGTTTCAATCGCGCCCGCGATATACATCCAGGTCGCCGGCGGCTTGAAGCCCGCCTTGACGAAGAACTCGAGCGTTGCCGGCACGGTGATCTTGCCCACGATGTGCGGGATGAAGAAGACCGCGCAGATGATGCGTAGGATATTGAACTCATTAAGCAGGTTGAATTTGTCGGCAAGCGACATGACAGCTGTCCCCCCGGTGGTTTATGGCGCACCGCCCGCAGTCAAAATCGCACTTCCTGATGCGGGCGCCAACCCCTCGTGCCCTTCTAGAGCTTCTTGCCCTTCAGCCAGGCATCACCCTTGGCATAAAGGGTCGCAAGCGGCGGGCCGTCGAGGCCGGGAAGCTCGTCCTTGATCGTGTAGCCGATCTTGCTCTGCAGGTAGGCGAGGTGGCGGTAGCCTTCCGGAAATTGCGCCAGATGCGCCTTATCGAGGGTGAGCCTTGCGTCGGGCTCAACCGGGTCGATGCGGTCCTTCTCGTACGCGAGGCGCCGCAGCACGATGCCCCAGCGGCCTTTGCGCTTTTCCAGAAAATCGTAGAAGCGGCCGGTGCAGACGACATCGCACAGCACACCCTCGACCTTGGCGCGCTGCGAGATCGTCATCTTCGTCTGCGCAATCGCACGCTTACCCTTGATGTCAATGCTCATGCCGCCGAGCATATGCATGATGCGCACGCCGCGATCGTAGCCCTCCTGGCTGACACGGATGAAATCCTCATAGGAGCCCTGAAACCAGGTCGCCCACATCTGCCCGTCCTTATGCCAGACGGTGCGGAATCGGTCCCACATGCGCGCATCACGCCAGAGCACCCAGTTCTCGATCAGGTCGCGGATCGCAAGACGATCGGCCGTGTCGCGCGGCATGAGTGAGCTCCCCTATAGCAGCGTCATGCCCGCACTTGTTGCGGGCATCCACGTCTTGCATGATCAACCATACAGCGTTTTGGAGGGGCTATGCCAAGGCTTGCCGGGAAAACCGCACTCGTCACTGGTGGCGCCAAAGGCATCGGTCGTCATTATTCACAGGCGCTCGCGGCCGAAGGGGCGCGCGTGATGATTGCGGACATCGTCGACGGTGGCGCGCTTGCCGAGGAAATCGCCGGACGCCACGGCGCGAATTCGGTCGCCAGCGTGACATTCGACATCAGCGACGAGAATGCAGTGAAGGCTCTGGTCGCGGAAACCATGAAACGCTTCGGCCAGATCGACGTGCTGGTGAACAACGCGGCGCTTTACTCTGTGCTCAAGCCGAGGGCCTTCAACGAGTGGGACCCGGAGCTGTGGGATCGCGTCATGGCGATCAACGTGCGCGGGACGTACCTGATGGTCCGTCATGTCGCGCCGCATATGATCGAGCGGCGCAGCGGCAAGATCATCAATATTGGCTCCGGCACACCTTACAAAGGCGTGCCGCGCATGCTGCCTTACGTGGCGTCCAAGGGTGCGATCCTTGCCTTCACCCGCGCGCTGTCACGCGAGCTCGGCGAATTCGGTATCGCGGTCAATTCTCTTTCGCCCGGCTTCATCCTGAGCGATACCGGGCTCGAGAATAAAGGACACGTTGAAGAAGAGCGCATTCCGGTGCGAAACAGCCGTGCCTTCAAGCGCGACGCCTATCCGGAAGACCTGCTCGGTGCGCTCATATTCCTCGCCTCGAGCGATAGCGATTTCGTGACCGGTCAGTCGCTCGTGGTGGACGGTGGCTCGGTCAACAACTGACCTAGGAAAGGGCGCGATGATAAAAATCGATGGCCGGTGCCATTGTGGCCACATCAGCTACGAAGCCGAAATCGATCCGGACACGGTCGCGATCTGCAACTGCACGGATTGCCAGACTTTGTCAGGCTCGGCATTCCGAACCGTGGTGCCGACAAAAAAGGGCAGTTTCAAGCTGCTGTCGGGCGAGCTGAAGATCTACGTCAAGACAGGAGAAAGCGGGAACAAGCGGCCGCAGTCGTTCTGTCCGCATTGCGGCTCGCCGATCTATTCGACCAGCACGGAACCCGACCCGAAGGTCCATTCGATTCGGGTCGGCACGATCACGCAGCGCGACCAGCTTGCACCAAAGCTGCAATACTGGCAGCGGTCGGCGCAGCGCTGGACCCCGGGAATTGGTGCACTGCCGAGCTTCGAAAAGCAGCGCCCGTAAGCCGGCGCCGTTGGCCGCACGGCAAACCGGACGCTACATGGCCGTTTTGCGCGTGGTTTCGCGGGTTTAAGCGGCGCACGTGGTGGGCTATATTCGTCGTAAATCGGATGAACGGTTCACGGAGAACCCAATGACGCTCGCGATCGATAGCGCGAAAGCCGGCAACAAGCACAACATCACCGGGGCACGTCAGGCGTACTACGACAAGATTTCCAAGTACCACCTCGCGCCGCTATGGGAGGTGCTCAAGGGCTTGGTTACGCCGGAGCCAAAGACCCAGATGCTGCCGGCCCTGTGGAAGTTCCCCGAGGTTGAGAAGCTGATGCTCGAGGCCGGCGAAGTCATCACCGCCGAGGAAGCCGAGCGCCGCGTGCTCGTGCTGGAAAATCCTGGCGAGCCTGGAAAGGCACGCATCACCAACACGCTCTTTGCCGGCATCCAGCTGATCCTGCCCGGCGAAATTGCGGACGCGCACCAGCACGTCGCCTCCGCCATCCGCTTCGTGCTCAAGGGTAAGGGCGCCTACACGGCGGTCGAAGGTGAGAAGGCGCAAATGGAGCATGGCGACTTCATCATCACGGCCAACTGGGCTCCCCACGATCACGGCAATCCAGGCAAAGAGCCGGTAATCTGGCTCGACGTTCTCGACATGCCGACGATCAATCATTTCCAGGCGTCGTTCGCCTCGCACTTCGACGAGAAGATGCAGAACGTCAATCACCAGGACGGCGACTCGTTTGACCGCTACGCCACCGGTGTCCTGCCGGACGGCGCGCCGGTTCACCTCAACCGCTCGCCGGTGATCAATTATCCCTATGCCAAGATGCGGCCGATCCTGGAGCGTCTGAGGTCGACCGGCGACATCGACAGGCACCACGGTGCGCGTGTGCGCTACGCAAACCCGATCAACGGCGGGCCGGTTTTGCCGACGATGGGCGCAAACCTTGCGCTGCTGCCGAAAGGCTTCAACGGAGAGCCCTATCGCTCGACTGACGGCACCGTGTTCTGTGTCGCAGAGGGCACAGGCACGACAGTGGTCGACGGCAAAGAGCTTTCCTGGGGCATCAACGACGTTTTCGTGGTGCCGCCGTGGAAGCGCTACCAGCATAACGCCAGCGAGGAGGCGGTGCTGTTCTCGATCTCCGATCGCCCGGCGCAGGAAGCACTCGGCATCTGGCGCGAAGGTCACTAGGCGCTACGCTAGAGCATGATCCATTGAGGTTGACACTCAACGTCGTCATGGCCGGGCTTGTCCCGGCCATCCACGTCTTTGAATTTTCACGATCATTAAGACGTGGATGCCCGCGACGAGCGCGGGCACGACGATTCAATTTGACTCGATCCTGCTCTAGTAGGGTGTTGCCGCCACCTCGATCGTTTTTCCTTGCTTGCGGCGCAGCCAGTCGACCGCAAGCAGCGCGACCGCGGCGGTGATGCCTGCGGCATTGATAAAAATTGCGCCGCTGAACGTTTCGGGCGGCAGCACCACCGCAAGCGACGCGAGCGCGTAAAGCAGCCGCCCACCGCGGTTCAGCGGAGCCAGTGCAAAGCCCACGGCAGCCATCGTACCAAGCCAGATGCCGAAGAGCACTCGGCTGAAATTGAGAACGATCTCGATCCAGGTGCCGTCCATCAGCAGGCTGGGCGTCAGTACGAACAGAAACGGCAGGATAAATGTGCTCCAGCCGACCACGCAGGCGATCCATCCGGTGGTCCAGCCATCGGTGCGCGCGATATTGGCGGCGGCATAGGCCGCGAAAGCCACCGGCGGCGTGATCATGGATAGAATGCCGTTGTACATGACGAACATATGCGCAGCCATCGGGGTGACGCCGAGCTTGACGAGCGCCGGAGCCAGCAAGGTCGCAGTGAGAATGTAGACGCTTACCGTCGGCAGCCCGATGCCGAGAACAAAGGCAAGAACCGCAATCAGCAACAACAGCAGCAACACGTTGCCGCCCGCAAGCGCCAGCAACTGGACCGTCAGGCTGAAGGCGAGGCCTGAAATGCTCAGGATGCCCACCATGATACCGGCGGCCGCGCCGATCAAAATGATGTCGAGCGAAACGCGGCCGGTATCCATGATTGCCCGGAGCATGCCGAGAATGCCGAGACGCTTGCCGCGGTAGCCGAAGATCATCGCCAGCACCATCAGCATGCCGGTCGACACGATCGCGGCCTTTTCCGGAGTGAGCAACGTCACGTCGGGATACATCAGCGCGTAAACGAGGAAGACGATCGGCACCAGGAAGTGCCATCCCGATTTGAGGACCTCCGTCACGCTCGGTGCTTCGACGACCCTGGCAGCGCCGATCTTGTGCTTGGCGGCCTCGAGATCGACATGGAAAAACAGGCAGGCGTAATAGAGAACGGCAGGGATGGCCGCCGCGATGCAAACCGAGCCGTACGGCACCTGCAGGAATTCGGCCATGATGAAGGCGGCAGCGCCCATCACCGGCGGCATCAACTGCCCGCCGGTCGAGCCGACAGATTCAATTGCGGCGGAACGATAAGGCGTGAAACCCGAGCGGACCATTGTCGGAATCGTGACGATGCCGACCGCGAGCACGTTACTCACCGCACTGCCGGAAATCATTCCGAACAGCGCCGATCCAAGCACCGCGATCTTCGCGGCACCGCCCCGAAAACGGCCCATGGCCGCCATCGAAATATCGGCAAAGAAATCGGCGCCGCCGGTTCTCGCCAGGACCTGCCCGAGGATCGTAAAGGGAATCACGACAACGACGGCGACGTGCAGGATCGAACCGATCGCACCATTGAGATCGAGGCCGAGATAGACCGTCATACGCTCGGGCGAAACGTATCGCGTCTGAAAATCCCCGGACAGATGCGGGCTGATGTACACATAAACCGCCATGGCTGCGATCATCGTGACGAAGCCCCAACCGTTGGTGCGACGGCTTGCCTCCATGATCAGCACGATCAGCAGGGCGCTGACGATCAATCCGCTGAGCGGAATGAGCGCAATCTCATCGGTGAGCGTCGCGTAACGGACGGCGATATAGGCGCAAAGGCCGAGCGACAGCGACATGGCGACCCAGTCGCTCCAGTGACGTTTCCGCGACGTGTCGGCGATAAAGGCGAGCGCAAGGGTAAGCCCGAGACAGACCGTGAGCATTTGCTCGGTGTAGAACGAGACGTTGAAGATCCGCCGCGGGGCGTCGAGCACCCAAAGCACGACCACCGCGACTAGCAGCGACTGGAGGATGTTCGTGCACAGCACAGTTGCCCGCGATGCGGCGGAGGCAAACTCCGCCGCATCGGGAATAATACGTTCTTCGCTCACTGAATGCTCTTGGCCTGTACGTTATGTTCTTTGAAGTACTTCAAGGCCCCCGGGTGATAGGGGATGTCGTAGCTCTTATAGAGCCCGGCGGCAGAAAACTCGCGCAGCGCGGGCTGGATCGCCACCAGATCCCCTTTGTTTTTCTCGAGCGTGTCGATCAGCTTGTAAACCGCGTCGTCGCTCACCTTGTTGTTGGTGAAGATCATGTTGTCCCAGGTGTAGACGCTCATCGGATGATCGACTCCGATGAAAAACGGACCGGGCTGGGCCGGCGTGAGATAACCCTCGGGCAGGATCTTCTTGGCGGCAGGCATGCCACTTGCGGAAATCTCCAGCGCGCGAATACCACCGACGGTCGCATCGACCTCCCGCACCTTCGGTGCGCCGAACGCGAAGAAAAACATGTCGGCAGCGCCCGACGTGAAATCGTCCGCTCCGCGGATCACATTCGGAATCAGGACCGGCGTGACGTCTTTCTCGGTCAATCCGCCAGTCGCCAGGATCGCTTTGATCATCGGATCAAGCGTACGCATCGCCGAATAGCCCATTCCGACTTTCTTTCCCTTGAGGTCGGCGATGGTTTTCATTGTCGTATCCTTGCGGACCCAGAAGGCGCCGCGCAGGGCGTGCAGCGAGCCGATGAGGCGTAAATTGGGATTGGCGGCCTTGGCGCCTTCGACTTCGAAAATATTGGCGATGCCGAACTCAAATTCGCCGCGCGCAATCATCGGAATCATAACCAACTCGCCGGCGGTGGGCTGCACCACAACGTTCAATCCGGCTTTGTCCTTGAGAACCTTAGCGACCGCCGAGGCTGATGTGTGGTTGAGCGTCCCTGGCTGCATGGTGGCAAAGCCGAAAGTTTGCGCGGCAGCGATGCTGGCGCCAAACGCAAGCACTGCGAGGCCGCCCGCCGTGCAAATGACGGGGCGAAATGCCCCAATGCGAAGTCGGATCATGGTTTATCCTCCCGGTCGTCGTTTCTGGTTATAACGGCAGTTGCGAAGCCGCAGCCCCGGATTGCCCTGCCGGCAATTTTGCACAGGATGGAAAGCAATGCGAGGTTGCGCGTTATAATTTCTGCTGTTTGGGGGGACCGTGCCCAACAAACTAATTCCCGGTGACCGGGAATAGGGCGGCCCAGGAGGATTCCATGCAAATGCAACAACTGAGTGCCGGACGTGGCGCCTTGACCGCCGTAAGAACGGGCGCCGGCCGCGACCTCGTCATCCTCCATTCGCTCCTTGCCGACCGACATGCCTTCGATCCTGTGTTGGAGGCACTGGCGGCCAAACATCGCGTGACCTTGTTCAATCTGCCCGGATTCCACGGCTCGCAGCCGGCGATGCTGGCGCTGATGGATGCCTATCTTGCAACGATCGAGGACGGATTCGATGAGTTCGAAATCGCCAAGGATGCCATTCTGCTGGGAAACGGATTCGGCGGCACCGTCGCGCTGGCCTTTGCACTCGCGCATCCCGAACGGATATCCAAGCTGGTGGTGAGCGATGCTGCGGCCGTCTTTCCTCCGGAAGGACGACAGGCCTTCGCGGTGATGGCTGAAAAAGTCGCCGAAGGTGGCCTTGGCAGCATTGCCGAGATTGCAGCGAAACGCGTGTTCTCACCGGCCTATCTTGCCGCGCATCCGGAAAAGATCGAAGAACGCAAGAACGTTCTGCTCGCGATCGATCCGAAGGCCTTTCAGGCGGCCTGCAAAATCTTGCAGGAGACGGATCTTGTGCCGCAGCTCCATCGCCTCAAGGTTCCCACGCTGGTCGTTTGCGGCGAATTCGATCAGGCGACGCCGCCGGCGCTCAACAAGCAGATCGTGGAGAAGGTTGCGGGCGCGCGATACATCGAATTGCCGGGCTGCGGCCACTGTCCGCCGCTTGAGCAGCCGAAGCAGTTTCTTACCGCAATCGGCGATTTCATCGGCCTGTAGCTATTCCTTGCGGTCGAAGCGCCGGATCTCGACCTTTCCCCAGACGCCGTTCTGATGAAATGGATCGGCGCGGTTGAACCGTTCCGCACTGGCACGATCAGGTGCTTCCAGCACCATCAGGCTGCCGATTGCGGTTACGCCATCGTCCGACACAAGCGGCCCGCCGACGGTGATGGTCACGCCGTAGTCTTTCGCGTTCTTCAGATGCGCAACATGAGCGCCGTGCACGGCCTTGCGCTTGTCCGCAGCATCCGGATTGTCGAGCGTGAAAATCGAGAACAGCATTGTTGCCCCCAATCAGTTGAGTGCTGCGAGCACGGCCCTGGCAATCGCGGCGGTGCCGTCGCTGCCGCCATATTCCATCGGCTTGATGCCGCCGGCGTAAGCCTTGTCGACGGCACGCTCGATCCGCAGCGCCGCGTCCGCCGCTGGTGGATGGTCGTGCCTGTCGGCGAGCCAGTCCAGCATCATCGCCGCCGACAAGATCATCGCCGTGGGATTCGCCTTGCCTTGGCCCATGATGTCCGGCGCAGTGCCGTGGCACGGTTGAAACACCGCATGCTTGTCCCCGATGTCGGCGGACGGCGCGATGCCAAGGCCACCGATCAGGCCGGCGGCCAGATCGGACAGGATGTCGCCGAAGATGTTTTCCATCACCATCACGTCGAAGTCCCACGGTTTGCGCACCATCAAGGCAGCGCAGGCATCGACATAGATGCGATCGGTCTTCACATGCGGAAAGGCCTTCGCACGCTCGTCGAAGATCGAGCGGAAATAGGCATACGCCTTGAAGGCATTCGCCTTGTCGACACAGGTCAGAAGGCCCGGTTTTCCGCGCTTTTTTCGCCGCTCGGCAAGACGCAGCGAGAAGTCGAACAATCGCTGCGACGTCTTGCGTGTAATCACCAGCGTTTCGCGCGCTTCGTCATGCGTGACGATGCCTTTGCCCATCGACGCGAACAGGCCTTCAGTCGATTCCCGGATCAGGACGAAGTCGATGCCGCGCTTGTGCGCGTCGACGATCGGGCTCGGAACGTTCGGAATGAGCCGGGCAGGGCGCACGCCGGCATAAAGATCGAAGATGAAGCGCAATTCAACCTGCGGCATGATCTCGGTATTGTCGGGATAGCGCACGCTCGGCAGGCCGCAGGCGCCGAGCAGGATAGCGTCCGCTTCCTCGCACAGTTTTACGGTCGACTCCGGCATGGACTTGCCGGTTTCCTTGTAATGGCCGGCGCCTGCCGCGCTCTCGGTGAATCGGAATTTAAGGCTTGGCGTGGTCGCCTCGATCCGCCGCAAAATCTCGAGCGCAGGCGCCATCACCTCCGGCCCGATGCCGTCGCCCGGCAGAACAGCGATATGGAAAGCGGTGTTTGCGGTCATGGAATTTCCGGATGGTGTTGTGGCGGTCGCGGCGCTAATGAATACGTCCGCGCGATTGCGCGCAAGGGATCATTGAGGAAAGGCCATGCCGCGGTTTGCCGCCAATCTTGGATATCTCTTCACCGAACGTCCCTTGCTCGAACGGGTCGATGCCGCTGCGGCCGCCGGCTTCAAGGCCATTGAGTTGCAATTTCCTTATGACGTTCCGTCCACTGCGGTAAAGGCCGCGATCGGGAAAAACAAGCTGAGCATTCTCGGTCTCAACACGCCGCCCGGCGAGCGCGAGGGTGAGTTCGGGCTTGCTGCGGTGCCGGGCCGCGAGAAAGACTGGCAGGTCCTGTTTGCGCGTGCGCTCGATTATGCGAACGCGATCGGCGGCAGCGCAATTCACTGCCTTGCCGGCAAGGTCGCGCCCGAGCAGCGCCCGGCTGCCGACCGCGTGTTTATCGACAATCTTGCGCGCGCGGCGGACCTGGCGGCAGCGAAGAATATCACGTTGCTGATCGAGCCAATCAATGCGCGCGACCGGCCGAATTATTTTCTAAATCACGTCGAGCATGCGGCTGATGTGATCGTAAAGATCGGGAGGTCGAACATCCGAATGCAGTTCGATTTCTACCACGTGCAGATTGTAGGTGGTGACCTGATCCATCGCCTGGAAAAGTTCCTGCCGGTGATCGGTCATCTGCAATGTGCCGCGGTGCCGACACGGCATGAGCCCGATGAAGGCGAGGTCAACTATGCTGCGCTGTTCGAGGCGGTGGATCGATTGAACTACCGCGGCTGGATCGGGGCCGAATATCGGCCGCGCGGACGCACCGAAGACGGCCTGGGCTGGGCGCGTGCCTACGGGGTCGTCCCGTCGCGCTAATCCGCCATTGCCCATCAAGCTTCTTGAAAACTCAAGCTTTTCTCCTTTTCGCGCCCGGTGCGCATTGGTAGATTGCTGCCATGTGGGGACGCAAAAAAGATCAGTCCAAAAGCGCGGACACGCCGCAGCCGCTGAAGCATGCTGTTCGCGAGGCGCGTATCGAAGCTGCCGAGCGCTCGGGCGTCGTCGTTGACCTGCGGGATGCGGATGTTGCACGGCTCGAACTGCTCAACGATGCCGTTGGGCCCGTGTTCGATGAAGTCCCGGCCGACGCGGACCTGTTCGACCGCGGCGTGAGCAAAGGCGACGTTCCGCGTTTGTGGATCGACGTTGTGGCGCACGTGGAGATGGGTCGCGACAAGCGGCAATATCGTTTCGTGCAGGACACGCGCTATGGCCGCGCGGTGCTCGCGGAATCCTATGAAGTGCCCGCGATGGCGGATGCCATCAAGCGTTACGTCGCGCGCCGGCTGGTCGAGCGCGAGCGCGCGCTTGCTGACGATGCCGGACGCGGTGTTGCGCAGGCGGTCCTGTATCACGGACGCCGCCAGCGGCGCTGGCGCGCCGTAGGGATGTTTATCCTCGGGGCTTTTGTCGGAATCGCAGGGCTCATCGCGCTCGCCATGCTGACGCGGCCCTAGAGCATGATCCATTGAGGTTGACACTCAACGTCGTCATGGCCGGGCTTGTCCCGGCCATCCACGTCTTTGAATTTTCACGATCATTAAGACGTGGATGCCCGCGACGAGCGCGGGCATGACGATTCAATTTAACTCGATCCTGCCCTAGCCGATCAGTTTGATCTTGTCCTGCTGCACGACCTGGCCCGTGGGGCCGAGGCCGCGAGAAATCATATCGCAGCGCCAGGCGCCGTGCGCGCCGTCGATCCTGTAAAAATTGTAGCCGGCGGCATCCTTGTCGCGTCCCGGAACACTAGATGCCGACGGCACGCCGACCGCGGGAACGCGCGTGCCGTTCGGGCCGTGCAGCCAGTGGATCATTCGACAATGATCATGCCCGTGCAGCAGCAAATCCGCCCCGTGCGCGGCAATCACGCGCTTGAGTATTGATGCGTCCATCAGCCGCTTGGACCGTGCGGCATCGCTCACAGGCGGGTGGTGGATCAGGATGATCCGGAAAAAGCCTTCGTTCTTTAGTTTGTTGAGGATTGCCGCGAACTCCGCGAGCTGCTTCGTTCCGAGCCACCCGGTGGCGAGGAAGGGCGCAGTCGGCACGCCGGTTGAGAGGCCGATCAAAGCGACATTGCCGCGGTGCCGGACGAACGGGAAACCGCTCTCACCGTCGTCGTCGCACATATACGCACCCCATTGGCGCGCGGCGTGAGGGCCGGCCTCCCGCACATAGATGTCGTGGTTGCCCGGGACGAACGTCACGTCCCGGGTGGTCCCGAGGCTTTCTAGCCAGTCGCGGCCGCGCGGGAATTCAGCCGGCAAGCCTATATTGGCAATGTCGCCGGTGACTGCGATGTGATCCGGCGCTTGGGCCCGGATGTCAGCGGTAACCGCCGAAAGCGCGGCCGGGTCGTGGATAAATTGGCGCCTTCTTAGCCAATTAATGTAACCGGTCACCCGCTTGCCGATCAGCTCGCTCCAGCGCGGCGTCGGCAGAGGTGCGAGATGGGGGTCGGAGAGATGCGCGAGTGTCAGCATCGCTTTCCGTCATTGCCCAGCCACAGCGCCCGGAGGACGGCGTGCTGTCGCACGTCTATGCGCCGTACATCCAAGCCTCCTTGATGCGGGGTCACGAGCTCCCGATCAAGATGCCCGCAATGAATACGAGCACGCCGCCGACAACCACCTGAAATGCCGCCTGCAGAAAGGGCGTATCCATGAAGCGGGTGCGGATCCATGAGATCGCCGCCAGTTCGACTGCGACGACCAGAATCGCCGCGACGGTTGCGACATGGAAATCGGGGATGAGGAAAGGCAAAGTGTGGCCGACGCCGCCTATCGCGGTCATTACGCCGCACACTGTGCCTCGTATTAACGGAGCACCGCGACCGGTCAGAGAGCCATCATCGGACAGCGCTTCGGCAAAACCCATCGAGATGCCGGCACCGACGGAGGCGGCCATGCCGATCAGAAAGGTCTCCCAGGTATTATGGGTCGCGAAGGCTGCCGCAAACAGGGGTGCGAGCGTCGATACCGAGCCGTCCATGAGCCCGGCGAGGCCCGGCTGCACGTATTGCAGCACGAACATGCGCCGAGCGGTTTCATCCTCCTTGGCGCGCGCACCAGTGGTGAGAACTTCCTCACTCAGTTTGTGCGCCAGACTTTCATGACCTGCTTCGGCTTCCGCGAGCTCTACCAGCAGCTGATGCACCGAGACATCGCGCGCACCGTCGGCCGCCTTTCGGTAGTAGCGCTCCGCCTCGAACTCCATGTTCTCGGCAAACTTGCGCACCTCGTCGATGCCCAGGGGCCGCATGAGCCACAGCGGCTGTTTGCGGTGCAGGAAGCCCTTGACGTCCTGGCGGCGGATCAGCGGCAGGTAGTCTCCGAATTTCTTGCGATAAAGATCGAACAGCATCGTGCGGTGATGCACTTCCTCATCGGCCATTTCGTCGAATACTTTTGCCGAGGCAGGGAATTGCTCGCGCAGACCTTCCGCAAAACCGCGATAGATGCGGCTATCCTCTTCCTCGTTGGTGATTGCGAGGGCCAGAACTTCCTGTTCGCTGAGATCGGAAAACCGTTTCAAACTCTACCCCGTGTCGCTAGCGGAGTGTTTTATGGCATATATTAGAATTATTCTAGACAAGGAATTTGGGTTTCCACCGGCGGAGTGAGGCCGAAAAGGCCGCGGGATCGGGAGAATGATGGAGCAATTGGATCGGCTGCGGCGCGCGCTTGAGCCGGGTATCAGCCGGGTCATGCACTTTTATTGGCGCTTCTCGCGCGCTGCGACGCTGGGCGCCCGCGCCATGGTGATCGACGGCGCGGGACGAATCTTCCTCATCAAGCACTCGTATGTTGACGGATGGCATCTTCCCGGCGGCGGCGTGGAAACCGGCGAAACATTTCTCGACGCGCTTGCACGGGAACTCGTGGAAGAAGGAAACATCCGGCTCGGCGCAAGCCCGCAGCTCTTCGGCATCTACTTCAACAAGCGGGCTTCCCGGCGCGACCATGTCGCTCTGTTCATCGTCCGCGATTTTCGCCAGGACGGAAACCCCCGTCCCAATCGTGAAATCGTGGCGCACGGCTTCTTCCACCCCGACGCATTGCCGGAGGATACCGGCCGGGGCACGCGCGCCCGCGTGGCGGAGGTGTTCGGTCGTGCATCGGTCAGCGAGTACTGGTGAGGGCTACGCGCCGAAGCGCGCGCGATCGTGAGGCGCGGCGAAATCGAGCTGCGGTCCGACCGGAACGATGCCGGTCGGATTCACGTGCCGCTGGCTTCCATAGTAGTGCCGCTTGATCTGCTCGATGCTCACGGTCTCGGCCACGCCCGGCACCTGATAGAGATCACGTAGATAGCTCGACAGGTTCGCGTATTCGTAGATGTGCCGCCAATTGCATTTGAAGTGCGAGTAGTAAACCGCATCGAAACGGATCAGCGTGCAGAACAGCCGCCAGTCAGCTTCGGTAATCGTGTTGCCGACGAGATAGCGGTGCTGTGACAGAACCTGCTCGAGTTCCTCGAGCGTATCGAAAACGTTGCGGAAAGCTCCCTCATAGGCAGCCTGCGAGGTCGCAAATCCGGAGCGATAGACGCCGTTGTTGATGTTCGGGAAGATCAGGTCATTGAATTTGTCGATCTGCGTGCGCAGCGGTTCGGGATAATAGTCGGCCCGCACATTTGTGAACGCATCGAACGCCGAGTTGAGCATCCGGATGATCTCAGGCGATTCATTGTTGACGATGGTCTTCCTTTTTTTGTCCCAGAGCACCGGCACGCTCACGCGTCCCGTATAGCGCGGGTCCGCGAGCAGGTAGATCTCCGACAGTTTCGATTTTCCGTTGACGCTGTCACCGGTCGAGCCCTCGCTCACGTTGAAGGTCCATCCATCCTTCAGCATGTCGGGCGAGACGACCGACATCGACACGACATTCTCAAGCGCCTTCAGCTTGCGGAAAATGATCGTGCGATGCGCCCACGGGCAGGACAGCGAAACATACAAATGATAGCGGCCGGCCTCGGCGGCAAAATCACCCTTGCCTGACGGACCCGGACTTCCGTCGGGCGTTACCCAACTCCGGAATTTGGTCGTCGGCCTGACGAAATGGCCATCCTTAGTACGCGAAACATCGTCCTGCCAGACGCCATCGACCAGAAGTCCCATGCCGATCTCCTTAACCTTCGCCGCATTTCATTTAGGCTGTTGTGGCGCGTTGCGCTACGTGCAATGGACCAGAATCGGCCCAAATGCTAAGCGGCAGCGCCTAACACGGATATTTGACGTCCATGAGCGGGATGGCGCTAACAATTTTGCCCGAGACCGCCGCTGACGCGCCCGCGATCGAGCGTCTGCACGAGCGCACGTTCGGGCCGGGGCGTTTCGCGCGCACGGCTTTCCGCATTCGCGAGGGCAGGACTCATGCGCTAGACCTGTCATTTACGGCACGCATCGGCACACTGATGGTCGGCTCTGTTCGGCTGACGCCGGTCTGCATCGGCGAAACGCCGGCGCTGTTGCTCGGGCCGCTGACCGTCGAGCCGCCGTTCCGCTCGCATGGCGTCGGCGGGGCATTGGTCAAGCGTGCCCTCCAGGAGGCGAAGAACGGCGGCCACAAGTTAGTGGTTCTGGTGGGGGACGAGCCGATCTACGCCAAATCCGGGTTCAAGCGGATTCCGAAGGGACAAGTGAAGATGCCAGGCCCTGTCGATCCTGCGCGCCTTCTGGTGGCAGAACTGGCCACGGGCGCCTTCGACGGCGTGGCAGGTTTCATCCGGCCGGATTGGGAGACCGCTTAGCGTCCCTCTCTCGCCCAGGTCACCGCCAGCGAGCCGACCAGCAAGAGCAAGCCGATCAGTCCGGCGAAAATCGGAAGTACGCCGATCCCACGCACGACACTCACGTCGCGCATCCTGAGGCCGATCCAGTCGTCGCCCTTGAACGTCGTACTAGTGCGCACGGCCACCACGCGAGGCACGTTGAGACTGTTGTTCTCCGCCAGTCGGCGTGCGTCGCCGCCGGTGGCGCTGCTCAACGTCTGCAGTACATCGGTCGTCGAGGTTACTTCAGCAAATTCGCGCGGGTTGGCGGGCCCGACATTGGCAAGCGCAGTGAGCTTGCCGTCGGTCGCGCGCCAGAGGCCCAGCTCGTTGGCGGTCGTTGCCGCCCGCCAAAGCCCAGGCTCGATGGCTTGAAGATCGATCGTCCGGGTTGCGCCGGTCGGTGACGTCAGCGTTATCTGATTGACGGTGTCGGCCATCGTCTGACGCTGCACGGTAATGTCGCGGCCGCGCACGATGAGCCGCAGCGCCTCTTCCTCAAGGTCTGGCTGTTTCATAAGCCAGTGCGACAGGCGCCGCAGCAGATCGAGATGCGGCCCGCCGCCTTCATAACCGCGCGCCCACAGCCAGATGTGATCCGACAGCAGCAGCGCCACGCGGCCTTGGCCTTCGCGTCCCAGGACCAGGAGCGGCTTGCCGTCGGGGCCCTGCATCACGTTCGTACCGGTGCTGCGCTTGATGTCGACCAGGCGGAACCAGTTGCTCCAATGCGGCGGGTTGCTGTCCGAGCCTTCAAGGTCGCGTGTCACCGGATGACGCCGGCCCGCATCCGTGAGTTGGGGCTGGAATCGACGCTCGGTTACTTCGCCTGTTGGTTCTGCCGGTAGGATACCGTCGAGCGGCGTACGCCAGATGCTGGTCGGGCTCGCATAGTCTGGTCCGGCAGCGATCAGGACCGCACCGCCGTCGCGCACGTACTTCGCAATGTTGTCGAAGTAGATGAGCGGCAGCACGCCCTGCCTGGCATAGCGGTCGAAGATGATCAGCTGGAATTCGCCGATCTTCTGCTGAAACAGCTCGCGGGTCGGAAAGGCGATCAACGAAAGCTCGTTGATCGGCGTTCCGTCCTGCTTCTCCGGCGGGCGCAGAATGGTGAAATGGACCAGATCGACGGAGGCATCCGACTTGAGGAGGTTGCGCCACGTGCGCTCGCCGGCATGCGGCTCGCCCGAGACAAGCAACACGCGCAACTTGTCGCGCACGCCGTCGATCGAGACGACTGCGCGGTTGTTGACCGGCGTTAGTTCGCCATCCAGCGGTGACGCTTCGATCTCGACGATGTTCGGCCCTGCGTGCGGGATCGGCACATTGAATTTGATGTCGGTATGGACGGTCACCACGCGCTTGCTGAGCACTTCGCCGTCGCGGCGCACGGTGACTTCGGCTGCGCCGATCTTCGCGCCCTGATCCTCGACGCGGAACCCGATTGTCTGCGATTGGCCGACGATTCCGAAGCGGGGGGTCTGCGTGAGCACGACACGACGGTCGATTTCGTCCTTGCGTCCGGTGACCAGCGCATGCAGCGGAGCCGAAAATCCCAGCGCGGACGCGTCTGCCGGGACGTCGTGCACGCGGCCGTCGGTGATCAGAACCGCGCCGGCGACACGGTCAGGCGGAACGTCGGCGAGCGTGGACGAAAGGGCTGCGAACAACTTGGTGCCGTCAGTCTCTCCGTCTGCCGCGCCGGCCTCCGCCACGCGCACTTCGAGGCCGGGAATCCGCTTGAGCCGCTCGACGAGGGCGGCACGCGCGCTTTCGGTCTGCTGCGCCCGGTCGCCAAAACTCTGGCTCGGGCTCTTGTCGACGATGACGGCGGCGACCGACGGTATGGGCTCGCGGTCTTCACGCGTGAGGGAGGGATTGGCGAGCGCCAGCACCATCAGCGCCAACGCCAACGCGCGCAACGGTGCGCCGCGGCTGCGCGCAAGCAGCAAGGCAATGGAGATCAGCGCGGCGACGGCGAACGCCGCCCACACCACGTAGGAGGGGACCAGCGGAGCAAACGAAATGCCGAGGTTCACGATACGCTCCTACTGCCCCAGACGTTCGAGCAAGGCCGGGATGTGCACCTGGTCGGCCTTGTAGTTGCCGGTCAGCGCATACATCACGATGTTGACGCCGGAGCGGAATGCGAGCTCGCGCTGGCGCGGTTCGCCCGGCACCAGTGGCAGCATCGGTTGCCCATCGGGCCGCAGCGCCCAGGCGCCTGCCAGATCGTTCGACGTGATCAGGATCGAGGACACACCGTCACCGGCGCGCGCTGGCCGATTGCTCTGTTCTTCCTCGCCGGCCGCGGGCAATGCCTCGACCCATAATTGCCCGTTGGTGAAGCGACCTGGAAAATCCCGCAGAAGAAAGAATGTCTTGGTGAGCACGTGATCGTGCGGCACCGGCTCGAGTTCGGGAATGTCGAGCGAGGACAGGATCGATCGCAATGCGACCATGCCGGGTGCGCGCATCTCGCCGCCACGGCCCGCCGGCGTGTCAATCGCGTCGCGCGTGTCGAAAAGCACTGTGCCGCCGCGCTTCATGTACGCATCGATCTTGTCGAGCGCCGCTTGCGTCGGTTTCGGCGCGCCCGGCGCAATCGGCCAATAGATCAGCGGAAAGAAAGCGAGTTCGTCGCGCGCGGGATCGAGCCCGATCGGATCGCCGGCTTCCAGCGCCGTGCGCTGGGCGAGGAACAACGTGAGGCCCTGCAACCCGTTCTTGCTCACCTCGTCGACGGCGGTGTCGCCGGTGATGACGTAGGCGAGGTGTGTCTGCAATGTTGCCTTCATGGCAAAATCATCGGCGGTTGCATTCGGGCCCGGAGCCGGCGATGGGGGTTGGATTGGCCGGCCCTGACTGCGGAGCAACGGAGGGGGCATTTGGGGCGGCCCCTGCGCCTGTGCGAAGTCCTGCGGCACGCCAAGACCGCATAACAGTCCAAACGCGATCAACGCGAGACCGGCGCGGCGGCGTGGACGCATGATAGACAGGCCGCCCGAAAGCCAGATCACCACCAGCGCATCGATCACGAGCAATGCCAGTGCGGCGAGGAATATCGGTCCGCGCAGGTCGAGCGGCTCGCCTTGCCGGTATGCATCGATGCGCGCATTAAGCGACGACGCATCAAGCGGCACGGGGCGGTCGTCCGGCGCAAGCGTGTTCACCGCGACCAGTCCTTCGGGCGGTCCGTAAAAACCGGGCGGATGGTCGAGACTACCGCGCTGGATGTAATTACTGGGAATAGGACGTGCGGTGGGCGGCGGGGTCGAGAACGCACCAAAGCCGTCGAGCACGCGGGTCGGCGGCACGACCTGTGCCGCACGGCTGCCTGCCGCTTCGTTGGCCGCGTTGCTGGCTTCCGCGGCTGCACTCGATCCAGCAAGCGTCACCAGTCGGCGCAGCATGTCGACGAAAGCGCCGGAGAGCGGGAGATCCGACCAACGCGTGTCGGCCGTTACATGGAAAAGCACGATCAGTCCCTTGCCGCGGCGCTCGGCCGTGACAAGCGGTGTACCATCGGCAAGCGTCGCCCAGGTGCGATCGGTGAGCTGCGAGTTCGGGCTCGGCCAGCACCTGGCGGGTGACGGTCACATCGGTCGGGACCGGCATGCCGTTGAACGGGCCCTCGCGCGAAAAAGCGGCAAGTTGCTGCGGTTTGTCCCAGCTCAGGCTGCCGCCGAGTGTGCGGCCACCGCGCCGCAGCTTCACCGGCACGAGCTTGTCGTCGGCACCCGCAAGGTGCGGTCCGGCAAAGCGCACAAGCACGCCGCCGTTGTCGATCCATTTGTTGAGCTGATCGAGCGCCTCATTGACGTTGCCGACATCGGCAAGGATAAGCATTGGCAATTTGCGGTCGAGGAACTGGGTGATGGCTTCTGCCGGAGCAACGCCTTCGGCAAGGCGCACGTCCGCAAAGGGATTAAGCGCGCGCGCGAGGTAGTAGCTCGCGCCGATCAGGGGCTGCGAACGATCCGCAGTCGATCCGGATACGATGCCAACCGTGCGCCGCCGCCAGCGCTTATCCAAAAGCTGCACGGCGCCCGCCGAGCGCTCGCCGACAATTTCGAGGCGGGCGACGTCGTTGCGAATTTCGACGGGGAGATCGATCACCGCGTCGGTTTCGCGATCTCCGGCCCTGAAGCTGAAGGGTGCCTGACCCAAGGGCAGGCCCTTGAGATCGATAGCGTTCACCATGCCGATGTCGCCTGCGCCGGTCTGCGCGCGCAGCACCTTCACGGTGAGCGCGCCCGCTGCGTTGTCGGCAGCTGCAAGCGCATGCGGGATCGGCAGCCCGCCTTCGGCAATGCTGAGCGGATGATTTCCTATTGCGCGTTTCAGGCCTTCGACAAACGTCGCACCTTTGCTGAGGTCGACGCCGTCCGACAGCCACACGACTTCCACGTTCGGTGCCGCGGCAAGAAAGCGCTCGATGAGCGGCAAGGCTGCGCTCCGGTCGGCACCGAACGGCTTCGGCTTGATCTGCTTGATCTGCACGCGGGCAGCGCCTGCAAGACCAAGGGAAATGTCGCGATCGGTCTCCGACATCGGCAAGATCGCGACGCCGCGATTGTCGGCTTCGGCGCGCGCGATCATCTCGTCGGCGGTTCGCAGGCGCGCATCCCAGGACGCTGCAGCGGGCCAGCCGTCATCAAGCAAGATCAACAGCGGCGCGGCGCGGTCGCTCGTTGCGAGCGGAGGATTCCACAACGGCCCGGCAGCCGCGATGATGATGAGGGCGGCCAAAGTCAGGCGCAGCAATGTGAGCCACCACGGCGTGCGTGCCGGGGTTTCTTCCTTCGGCACAATTTCGAACAGCAGGCGCGTTGGCGGAAAATCGACACGGCGGGGCCGCGGTGGAACAAGCCTCAGCAGCCACCACAACACAGGCAGGCTGAGCAGACCGAGCAGGACCAGCGGCTGAGCAAACCCAAGCGGTATTGATCCGATCATGCGGCGCTCGCGGAACTGGCCGTGGCGTGCCGATTGCTGGCGACGAACGGCTGCGTGTTGTCGCCCATGCGCGAGTGCAGCACGAGCAGAAGTTCGCTCGCCGGACGATCGGTACGGTGGATCGCGAAGGTCCAGCCGCGGATATCGGTCTCGGCACGGATAGCAGCGCGATGACGTTCGACGATGGCCTGGTAATCGCTGCGCCAGGCCTCGGCACGGCCCGCGGTGACGCTGCCGGCGCCCTCAGGTTCAATGAACTCAACTCGACCGGAATAGGGAAAGCTTTCCTCTGCCGGATCGACGATCTGGATGACGTGGCCATGGGCGCCTGTGGCGGCGAGCTGCGTAATCTTGCTGTGCACCTCGCTCATCGGAACCCACAGGTCCGACAGCAACACGATCTCTGAGAGGGGCGAGGGCGCAAATGACGGCGGCAGGCTCGCGCGCTCCGTAGGGTCATGCAGGATCGCTTCGGCCATCTTTTCGATCACGTTGCGGCTCGCGCTCGGCCGGGTCAGGCCGGGAACGCCGACCCGCTCGCCACCCTGCACGAGCACTTCGGCCAATGCGAAGGTCACCACAAGCGCGCGTTCGAGCTTGCTGTCTTTCGCCAGAGCAGAAGTAAAAGTCATTGACGGCGACCGGTCGGGCCAGATCCACACTGTGTGCGAGGCCTCCCACTCCCGTTCGCGCACATACAGATGGTCGTCGCGCGCCGAGCGTCTCCAGTCGACGTTCTGGGCGGGCTCGCCCGACATGAAACGGCGGTACTGCCAAAAATTCTCGCCGGGTCCGGCGCGCCGCCGTCCGTGCAATCCGTGAATGACCGTCGACGCAACGCGTCGCGCCTCGAGAATAAGCCGGGGCATTGCGTCGGCCAGCTTGCGCGCGCTGACCGTCGCTTGCTTTACCGTTCCGGTCTCGATGTCGTTTCCCTTCGACTCCGCCATCGCAACTATCCGATGCGGGCCTTAAGCCGCCGGATCACATTCGGGATGGTTTCGCCTTCCGCCCGCGCCGCAAATGTCAGCGCCATGCGGTGCTTGAGCACGGGCTCCGCCAGATCGAGCACATCGTCGACCGAAGGCGCGAAGCGGTCATCGAGAAGGGCACGCGCGCGCACCGCAAGCATCAGTGCCTGGCTGGCGCGCGGGCCCGGACCCCAGGAAATCAATTTGCCGTTCTCACCTGCTTCAGGGCCCGGACGCGCCGAGCGCACGAGCGTGAGAATTGCCTCAACGACCGATTCCCCGACGGGTAGCCGGCGAACCAGCCGCTGCGCCGACAGCAAGTCTTCGGCCGTCATCGCCGGCTTGGCGCGCGATTCCTCCGCGCCGGTGGTGTCGAACAGAATCTTTCGTTCGGCGTCCTGATCGGGATAGTCGACGTCGACTTCCATCAGGAAGCGGTCGAGCTGCGCTTCCGGGAGGGGATAGGTGCCTTCCTGCTCGAGCGGATTTTGCGTCGCCAGAACATGGAACGGCTTCGGAAGATCGTGACGGACACCGGCAACCGTCACATGCTGCTCTTGCATCGCTTGCAGCAGCGCCGATTGCGTACGCGGCGAAGCGCGGTTGATCTCATCGGCCATCAGCAATTGTGCGAACACTGGGCCGGCGATGAACCGGAAGCTACGCTTTCCGCCCGGGCTTTCCTCCAGGACTTCGGTGCCCAGAATGTCGGATGGCATCAGGTCGGGCGTGAACTGAATTCGGCGCGCGTCGAGACCGAGTACTGTGCCCATGGTGTCGACGAGCTTCGTCTTCGCAAGACCGGGCACGCCGACCAGCAGCGCGTGACCACCGGAGAGGACCGTGACCAGTGCGCGCTCCACCACCAAATCCTGGCCGAAAATGACTGCACCGATCGCTGCTTTCGCAGCGCGAACGTGGGCGGCCGTGGATTCAGCCGCACGTACGATCATGTCTTCCAATTTCTCCAGGCTCTCGCCGCCGGCTTTCGCCATGATGTCGATCCCTTTCGTCGCCCGGCAGATGCAGCACGAAACACCGTGCAACAAACGCGCCAAGGCGATTTTGCTGCGCTATTTGGGCCGAATTTGCCTCAATCTCCGGCCAAGCTTACGCTATCTTCCGCCGTCGGGCCGGGTGAATCACGAAGATGCGAACAGGCTCGCGGCGGCTTAATTATCGAAGGAAAACAATGGCGAAGGCAGGGCAGGGCGGGTTGGACGCGATCGCGGCAGGGCTGCCCCGCGAAAACAAGGGCCGGCCGCCCGTCGAGCTTTGGAATCCGCCATTTTGCGGCGATATCGACATGAGGATCGCCGCGGACGGCACTTGGTTCTACCAAAAGACGCCAATCGGCCGGCCGGCTTTGGTCAAATTGTTTGCATCCGTCCTCAAGCGGGAAGGCGACAAACACTTTCTTGTGACACCGGTCGAGAAGGTCGGGATTGCTGTCGAGGATGCGCCTTTTCTGGCGGTGGAGATGACAACGTCACGCGGCGATAGCGGGCAAGTCCTCCAGTTTCGCACCAACGTGGATGACTGGGTGACTGCGGGGCCGGGCCACGCGCTGCGGTTCGAGCTGCAATCGGAAACGGGAGGGCTGAAGCCATACCTGCACGTACGCCGCGACTTGTGGGCGAAGGTCACGCGTGCCTTGTTTTATGACCTCGTCGCGCTCGGTGAAGAGCGGGATGTCGACGGCAAGGCTATGTTCGGCGTTGCTTCGCAGGGTGAGTTTTTCGCTATGGCGGAAGCGAGTGTTGTCCGGGAGTTCGCCTGATGCAGCATCCGCTGACGACGCTTTCGGCTGAAGATTTTTTCGCACGCGTGCGGACGCGGTTGACGCTCGATGTACCGTCTGGCCTTGCCGATCCGAACGTGACGCCCGTTCGCGGCGATCACGATGCCGACCCGGTGATGCTGAAGATCGCCGAAGTGCGGCCGATCCGTCCCGCAGCGGTGCTGATCCCGATCGTCGATCATCCCGAGCCGGCAGTGCTGCTCACCCAGCGGGCGCAACATCTGCCCGATCACCCCGGGCAGATTTCGTTCCCTGGTGGCAAGATCGATGACGGCGATTCCGATCCGCGCGCATCGGCGCTGCGCGAGGCAGAGGAAGAGATTGGACTCGACCGCCGCCACGTCGAACCTCTCGGCTATCTCGATCTCTATATGACGACCCTGGGCTATCGCATCGTGCCGGTGATTGCGCGCGTCAAACCGGATTTTGCACTCAAACTCAATCCGAGCGAAGTCGATGCGACTTTCGAGGTGCCGCTCGATTTCCTGATGGACCAGAGCAATGTGCAGCGCCACTCCCGCGATTGGCAGGGCATGACGAGGCACTACTACGCAATCACGTTCGGTGAGCGCTACATTTGGGGCGTGACGGCGGGTATCCTGCGGAATCTTTACGATCGGATTTATCGATGATCCGCCCGGTTCTTACCGAAGCCCTTCTTTTTCTCACGCCGTTCGTGCTCTACGCGGTTTTTTTGTGGGCGACGAAATCCGGCGTGCTGGATCTAAAGTCCTGGCCGGTGGTGCGTGTCGTCACGCTTGCCATCGTGGCGTTGTTGCTGGTACTCGGCAGCTTTATTTATTTCGCGCACTTCTCGGGCGCGCCACCCGGATCGACTTATGTGCCCGCCCATATGGAAGACGGCAAGTTTGTCCCGGGGACTACGAAAAAATGAGTCCGCAGGCTGGCCGCACCGACCGCAAATTCAGCGATGCCACCTGGCTCACATCCGGCTCATTGCCGAAGCTATTGGCCGTGCTCGATCGTGACGGCGAGGAGGCGCGCGCCGTAGGCGGGGCAATCCGTAACGCACTGCTGGGCGTGCCGGTTCTGGAGGTCGACGTCGCCACGACGGCTGCGCCCGACCAAGTCGTCGCGCGCGTCACCGCAGCGGGCTTCAAGGCCGTTCCGACCGGCATCGAGCATGGTACGGTGACGGTCGTGATCGACAAGCAGCCGTTCGAGGTGACGACGCTGCGCAAGGATGTCGAAACCTACGGCCGGCACGCCAAGGTCGAATTCGGCCGTGACTGGAAAGCCGATGCAGAGAGGCGCGATTTCACGATCAACGCGCTGTCGGCGGTACGCGATGGCACCGTCTACGACTATGCCGGCGGGCTCGATGATCTTGCTCATCGCCGTGTGCGCTTCATCGGCGACCCCGCAAAACGCATCGAGGAAGACTACTTGCGCATATTGCGGTTCTTTCGCTTTCACGCCGCCTACGGTGCCGGCCATCCTGACGCAGCTGGCCTGGCTGCCTGCATTGCTGCTCGCGACGGGCTGGATCAGCTTTCACGCGAACGCGTGCGCATGGAACTTCTCAAACTGCTGGTGGCCCCGCACGCGACGGCGACGCTTGCCGTCATGGCCCAAGCGGGGCTGCTGCTGCTTGTCCTTGGCGGGGTGCCCTATCTCGCTGATTTCGAAAATGTGGCAAAGGTTGAAGCGTCAAC